>NZ_JBHVVA010000007.1:0-367815 GCF_042883805.1 Nocardia sp. NPDC058176
CCGGTCAGGCACCGCGGCTTGCTCCTCCGTCGCCTACGCCGCGGCGCCTGACCGGCGACCCGGCCGCGAACCGCCGCTGCGCGGCGGGCCCCTCCTCGAGGTCGGGGCGTGCGTGGCTGGGAGTGCGGTAGGCGGCGGACTCGGAGCCTGCCTGCATTGCCCATGTGCGCCGGGAGCGTACCTCCCGGCGCACAAACGCATCTATTGTACTCAGCCGCGTCCGGTGTAGTTCGGGGCCTCGACCGTCATGGTGATGTCGTGCGGGTGGCTCTCCTTGAGGCCCGCCGCGGTGATCTGCACGAACTGGGCGCCCTGGAGGTGCTCGATGTTCTGCGAACCCGTGTAGCCCATCGCGGCGCGCAGGCCGCCGACGAGCTGGTGGATCACCTGGTTGACCGGACCGCGGAACGGGACGCGGCCCTCGATCCCCTCGGGGACGAGCTTGTCCTCGGCGAGCACGTCGTCCTGGAAGTAGCGGTCCTTGGAGTAGGACTTGGCCTGGCCGCGGCCCTGCATGGCACCGAGCGAGCCCATGCCGCGGTAGCTCTTGAACTGCTTGCCGTTGACCAGGATCAGGTCACCGGGTGCCTCGGCGGTGCCCGCGAGCAGCGAGCCGAGCATCACGGTGGAGGCGCCCGCGGCGATGGCCTTGGCGACGTCACCGGAGTACTGCACGCCACCGTCGGCGATCACCGGCACCCCGGCGGGGTGGCACGCGGCGACGGCCTCGAGGATCGCGGTGATCTGCGGCGCGCCGACACCGGCGACCACGCGGGTGGTACAGATGGAGCCGGGACCGACACCCACCTTGACAGCGTCCACGCCCGCCTCGACGAGCGCCGCGGCGCCCGCGCGGGTGGCGACATTGCCGCCGACGATCTGGATGCGGTCGCCCACCTCGGCCTTGACCTTGGCGACCATCTGCAGCACCTGCGACTGATGCCCGTGCGCGGTGTCGACGATCAGCACGTCGACCCCGGCGTCGGCCAGCGTCATCGCCCGCGACCACGAATCCTCGCCGACACCGATCGCGGCACCGACCAGCAGGCGGCCGTCGCGGTCCTTGGTGGCATTGGGGTACTGATCGGTCTTGACGAAGTCCTTGACCGTGATCAGGCCGCGCAGCCTGCCGTTGCCGTCCACGATCGGCAGCTTCTCGATCTTGTGCCGACGCAGCAGGCCCAGCGCGGCCTCGGCGGTGACGCCCTCACGCGCGGTGATCAGCGGTGCCTTGGTCATCACCTCGTCGACGCGACGGTCCTGGTCGACCTCGAAGCGCATGTCGCGGTTGGTGATGATGCCCACCAGCGAACCGGTCTCGTCCACTACCGGCAGACCCGAGATCCGGAAGCGGGCGCACATCGCGTCGACCTCGGCGAGGGTATCGGTGGGACGACAGGTGACCGGGTCGGTCACCATGCCCGCCTCCGAGCGCTTCACGGTCTCCACCTGGGCGGCCTGATCGGCGGCGGCGAGGTTGCGATGCAGCACGCCCATGCCGCCCGCCCGCGCCATGGCGATGGCCATGCGCGCCTCGGTGACGGTGTCCATGGCCGAACTCACCAGCGGCGTGCGCAGGGTGATCTCCCTGGTGAGCCTGCTCGAGGTCTCGACGGAACTGGGGATGAGATCCGAGGCGGCAGGCAGCAACAGCACGTCGTCGAACGTGAGGCCGAGCATGGCGATCTTGGTCGGATCGTCGCCACCCGTAGGAGGGCGCACCGCGATTCGTTCGCCCGACACGGGATTACTCATTCGGATCGACCCCTCCTGGTCGTCGGTAGCAACCGACGCCGAAAGATGCAGCGCGACGGTGCTGAGCGGAAAAGATTGATGGTCGGTGAGAACAAGCTCGCCGACGCCTGCATTCCATGGTATCCGGCGGCGATGCGGGCCTGTGAAGTGAGCCCTTCGGCAAAACTTGCCCGGTGCATCGCTGGCGCAGACCACCTAGTACTGCGTACCGTGGGGATGTGCGTGACCATCTACCACCTGGCCTGCCGCCGGATCCCTTCGCCGGAGACCCCTCCGACCCGTCTGCCGCGCTCGATGCGATCGAGCCCGGTGAGCCGCTGGATCCTCATGAGCGCCTCGCGGTCGAGGAAGATCTCGCCGACCTCGCCGTCTACGAAGCCCTGCTGGCCCATCGCGGGATCCGCGGGCTCGTCGTCAGCTGTGAGGATTGTCGGCAAGATCACTACCACGACTGGGACATGCTACGAGCGAACCTGCTCCAGCTACTCGTCGACGGCACCGTCCGTCCGCACGAGCCCGCCTACGATCCGACGCCCGAGGCGTACGTCACCTGGGACTACTGCCGCGGCTACGCGGACGCCTCGATGAACGAGGCGTTCCACGGCGACGGATTCGACGGCTTCGACAGCTGAGCCCACCGGCTCGGTGCGCTCCACCCGCCACGTCACGCATGCGCGGGTGAGATCGCACGGCCGAAAAACCCGAGCACTACCGAGCAGCAACGACGAAGGCCCCGAACCGATCCGGTTCGGGGCCTTCGTCGTTGCTTCGAAAGATCAGGGGGTCGGCACGCCGGGGGCGGGCAGGAGGGTCGGCGGTACGGGCAGGGTCGGGGGCACCGTCGGCAGCTGCTGCGACGTCGGCACCACCGTCGGCACAGTGACGACCGGCGGCGGCTCGACGATGGTCGTCGGCGCCGGCGCGGTCGGCTTCACTGTGACCGGCGGCGGTGTCGTCGGCGCGGGGGTGACCGGCGGACCGGTCGGTTCCTCGGTCGGCGGCACGACCGGCTTGGTCTCCGGGCCCGGCGTCTGCATGATCACCGGCGGTTCCGAGGTCGAGCCGTCCGGGGAGGTCGGCGCGGTGGGATCGGAGGTCCGCGGGTCCGGTCCGGGAACCGGCGCCTGCGAGGGCGCGGCCGGATCGGGCTTGGGCTCGGTGGGCTTGCCCGGCTCCGGGCTGGGCGACGGCAGATGCGTGCCCAGTTCGGGCGCGACCCGGACCAGCTCGTCACGCAGCAGGTTCCAGCGTGCGACCAGGTCTTCCCGCTTGTCCGAGTCGTTGACCTGGCTGGCGGTGGCCGAGGCCTTCTCCAGCCGGATCCGTGCCTGCTCGTTGTCGCCGGCGGCGATCAGGTTCTGCGCGGCGACCAGATCGTCGTCGGCATGCTGCACGACCGTCGACTGGGCCTGTTCGCTGAACACGACCTCCTTGACCCGCCACAGCGGATCGCCGGGTGCCGCACTGTAGGAGAACGCCGTGATACCGCCGAACACCACGGCCAATGCCGCGGCGGCCCCGAGAATGGGGCGGACCAGCCGGAGACGTCCGCGCGAGGAAGCGCCGACGCGAACCTGCCGGGCGCCGATCTCCTGATTGACCGCCGCGAACACGGTGTCCAGATCAGGACCCGCGGGCATCGGCTCGGCCAACAGGTCGGCCCGCCAATCCGCGAGCAGCGACGCCAGCTGGAACTCCTCGGGGCTGTCGGTACGCACCGGTCCGTCGCTCGCGATCGCGTCGATCAGCGCGTCATCTCTGCGCACCGCCGCAATGTCGACCGGACCGGAATCACCGGCATCCTCGGCGGCTGAGGGACCGCTGTCGTGCGACCCACGCCAAACCTTCCGGTCGCCTCGACCGCGCTCGCCATCCCTAGCCATACATTTCACCTGCCCTCGCCACTTGTGACTTCAGTTTCGCGAGTGCCCTGTGCTGGGCTACTCGTATCGCCCCCGCCGTGCTGCCCACGGCGACTGCGGTTTCCTCTGCTGACAGACCCATGACCAGACGCAGGATCAGGATTTCCCGATGTTTCTCGGGGAGCGTGGCCAGCAGAGTGTTCATCTGCCTGCTCGTCTCCGAGTCGAGAGCTCGCTGCTCCGGTCCCTGGTCGGTGGATATGACATCTGGTACTTCGGCCATCGCCTCCGCCTTGTTACGGGCGGCGTTGCGATGGGCGTCGGCGACCTTGTGCGAAGCGATCCCGTAGACGAAGGCCATGAAGGGCCGACCCTGATCCTGATAGCGGGGCAGGGCGGTCATCACAGCCAAACAGACCTCTTGCGCAACGTCGTCCGCGGAGAGCTGCCCGCGCTCCGCGGCCCCGATCCTGGCTCGGCAGTAGCGGACTACCAACGGCCGGATCAGTTCCAGTACCCGGGCTAAAGCGGTCCTGTCGCCCTGCGCAGCCGCAGCGACGGCGAGGTCCAACTCTTCGCCCATATGCGTCATCGTCAGAGATTTTCCTGGCGTTACGAGTGGCGCGGTCAGATGTGACCGAGCTTCCACCGATGTGGCGGAACGGCACTAACAATAGCGACCCGTCGAACGACCGCCAGCGACCCTGCACCCTTCTGTGCGAGCTCTCAGGAAGATCACCCGCGACGAGTCACGCACGGGGGCCGAGGAAATCCCCGCCCCACGCCTGGATTCGCGCGGCATGATCAGCCGCTTCCCCGCCGGCGGCCGCCGCCTCGGCGGGCGTGGCGACGCCGGCGCGCAGCATCGCGGTGGCCCAGCGCAGTGGGAGCAGCGCGTGCTCGCGGCAGTCGGAATCGACCTGACTAGCGAGTTCGGCCGAGGCGGCGGTGTCGCCGGTGGCCGCGGTGGCGGCCGCGACGAGCAGAGCCGACTTCACCTGATGGCGCACCGACGGCAGGGCCGCGGCGAGCTCGACGGCGCTACGCGCGTCGCGCAGCGCGGCGGTCGCGGCGCCGCCGGCGAGCGCGGTCTCGGCGCGCACCCAGTGCCAGCGCACCTCGGCGCGGGGAGGCGCTTCGGACAGCAGTGGTTCGACCCTGGCGAGCAGCCGGTGGGCCAGGGCGAGGCGGCCGGTGCCGAGCGCGTCGGCGGCAAGCCCCGTTAACGCGTCGGCGAGTGCCTCGGCGCGTGCCGGGCCGGTGGCCGCGAGCGCGGTCGCCGCGGCGCGACCGTCGAAGGCCGCGGCGGCGGTGTGGCCGCCGAGTTGGCGCAACAGCGATCCGCGCGTGCTCTCGACCAGCGAGCGCAGGGCGGGATCGATCCGGGTTCGGGCGAGTACGTCCAGGTCCGCCCGTGCGGCGGCGTAGCGGCCCTGGCCGCCGAGGGCGACCGCGCGATGCCACCGTGCCAACGGACCGGTCGGCTCGGGCAACTCCGCAGCGGCCAGGCCGGGCGTGGCGCCGAACGCTGTCGAAACGAGTATTTCGGAACCGATATCCGCGGGTGAAGCCGTTGTCTGCACGGCGAGACTCTAGCCGTCACCGGCCCCCGCGGTTCCCGTGATATATGCCGGCGACCCCCGCGTCAGCAACCGGGCAGCTTTTCTTTCGGGCGCCGATGTTGCCATCAGGTAAATCTCCGACCGGGGATGCGCCGGGGGCAAACTCTCGAATTCACATGCGTTTCGCGCAATTAACCTTCGCGCCCCGATTCCGCCATCTCGGCACCGTCCGCTCGCGGCGGTCGTTGTGATCCAGCACACTGCGCGACGCGCGAGCCGACCAGGCCGAATGCGGCGACCGATGGCGCGACCTGGGAAAACACCGGATGCTCGGGACAGCGGAGCGAACCCGATCCATAGCCAACCGGATAGTATGAACGGATCGGGCGTGAAATGTAAACAGTGCGCAGGTTAAATTTCAGCGTTGCAGATTTGCGGAACCCATGCGCCGAACTATTGACGGAAATTCCCGCGTGCACCTAACGTAGCTCATCGCCACGGTCGGCGCCGCGCGAAATTGCAGCGACCATCCGCACGGCACAGTCAGGCACCGTCGAGCCGGTCACCTCAGCGAGGTGACGCGAAGACCTGCCGCACCACGTCGCTCGACAACGCTGACGAGCTCGCACCACTAGGAGTTCACCATGCCCATGCCCACCCACCTCCCCGGTCCGAACGCCGACGTCTGGGATTGGCAGATGCGTGGCTCGTGCCGCGGTCAGGACTCCGCCGTCTTCTTCCATCCCGACGGCGAGCGTGGCCGCGCCCGCACCGCACGCGAGATGCGCGCCAAGGAGATCTGCCGGGCCTGCCCCGTGCTCATGCAGTGCCGCACCCACGCCCTCAAGGTCAGTGAGCCCTACGGCATCTGGGGTGGCATGTCCGAGACCGAGCGCGAGATGCACGCCCGCCGCAACCGGCGGCGCATGGCCGTCTGACCTGCTCGGCAAATCCGTTCCCATCCGCCCGGCGTGGCGTGCCGAATCTCTAGCAAACAGCTGGCACGCGAAATAAGGCACCCCCGGCGGAGGGAGGTCATAGCCGCGGGCTACATTCGTGACCGATGACACAGAATGGGTTCCGAAGCGAAGCCTTCCCACCGAGCGTGGATTCTGCGGTTACCGCACGCGCGGCCGAAGGAGCCGAGCTCGCCGCATTACTCGAACGATGTGGCGAGTCCGATCAACAAGCCTTTGCCGAACTGTACGACCGGACGTCGGCGCGCGTCTTCGGCCTGGTCCTGCGGGTGCTCCACGACCCCGGGTACGCGGAGGAGACCACGCAAGAGGTCTATCTCCAGATCTGGCGCACCGCAACGAGTTTCGACCCCGCCAAGGGGTCGGCGGTGACCTGGCTGATGACGTTGGCGCACCGGCGAGCGGTCGACCGGGTTCGTGCCGAACAGGCCCACACCCAGCGCGAAGTCGCCTACGGGATCCGGGTTCTCGGCAACGAGTTCGACGAGGTCACCGAGGAGGTGGAACGCAGACTCGAACAGCAGGCCGTCCAGCGCGGGCTCTCGACATTGACCGAGACCCAACGCGAGGCCATCTCGCTCGCCTACTACGGCGGGCGCACCTACGCGGAGGTAGCTCAGCACCTCGGCATCGGTTTACCGACCGTCAAGTCCCGGATTCGGGACGGACTGACACGACTGAAGAAAAGTTTGGGGGTGACGTGAGATGAACGAAGCCCAGATCGATCTCGCGCACACCGTCGCGCTCGGATTGATCGACGACGAAGACCATCACGCGATCCAGACCATCATCGATACCGAAGACCCGACCCTCTGTACCGAGTTCCTGCGAGAGATCCGCGACACCCGCGGCACTCTCGCGCTGCTCTCGGAGATCACCGCCACCGCACCGCCGCCGTCCCTGCGCACTCGACTGCTGGCCGCCGTGGCCGCCGAAGAGCCCCCGGTCGCCAGCTAGGCACAACGAAAGGCCCCCAGATCCAACCGGATCCGGGGGCCTTCGTCGTGCGTCACTCAGTGCGCGTGACCGTGGTGGCCGTGGTCGTCTTCTTCCTCGACCGGCTTCTCCACGATGGCGCTCTCGGTGGTGAGGATCATCCGCGCGACCGAGGCGGCGTTCACCACGGCGGAGCGGGTCACCTTGACCGGGTCGACGACACCGTCGGTGAGCAGGTCACCGTAGGTGAGGGTGGCGGCGTTGAAGCCCTCCTTGCCCTCGGAGACCTTGCTGACCACGACGGCCCCGTCGAGGCCGGCGTTGGTGGCGATCCAGAACAGCGGCGCCTCGAGGCCCTTGCGAACCACCTCGACACCGACGGCCTTGTCACCGGTCAGCGAGTCACGCAGCTCGACGAGCTCGCGCGCGGCCTGCACCAGCGCCGAACCGCCGCCGGGGACGATGCCCTCCTCGACCGCGGCCTTGGCCGCCGCCACCGCGTCGTCGACGCGGTACTTGCGCTCCTTGAGCGCGGTCTCGGTGGCCGCGCCGACCTTGATCACCGCGACGCCACCGGCCAGCTTCGCCAGGCGCTCCTCGAGCTTCTCGCGATCCCAGTCGGAGTCGGTGGCCTCGATCTCGCGACGCAGCTGCGCGCCACGGGCGGCGATGTCGGCCTCGGTGCCCGCACCGTCGATCAGGACGGTCTCGTCCTTGGTGACGACGACGCGCCGCGCCTGCCCGAGCTGCTCGACGGTGGCCTCGCGCAGGGTCACACCGAGATCGGGGTTGATCACGGTGCCACCGGTGACGACGGCCAGGTCGTCGAGGAACGCCTTGCGGCGGTCACCGAAGAACGGCGCCTTGACCGCGACGGCCTTGATCGTCTTGCGGATGGAGTTGACCACCAGGGTGGACAGTGCCTCGCCCTCGACGTCCTCGGCGATGATCAGCACGGCCTTGCCGGACTCGGCGATCTTCTCCAGCAGCGGCAGCAGATCGGGCAGCGAGCTGATCTTGTCGCGGTGCAGCAGGATGTAGGCATCCTCGAGCACGGCCTGCTGGGTCTCGGGGTCGCTGACGAAGTAGGGCGAGAGGTAGCCCTTGTCGAACTGCACGCCCTCGGTGATGACGAGTTCGGTCTGCGTGGTCGAGGACTCCTCGACGGTCACGACGCCGTCCTTGCCGACGGTGGTGAGCGCCTTGCCGACCATCTCACCGATTTCGGAGTCACGCGAGGAGACGGTGGCGACCTGGGCGATGGCCTTGTCGCCGGAGACGGGGGTGGCCGCGGCGAGCAGCGCCTCCGACACCTTCTCGGCGGCCAGCGCGATGCCCTGGCCGAGCGAGATCGGGTTGGCACCCGCGGCGACGTTCTTCAGGCCGCCGCGCACGAAGGCCTGGGCCAGCACGGTGGCGGTGGTGGTGCCGTCACCGGCGACGTCGTTGGTCTTGGTGGCGACGCTCTTGACGAGCTGGGCGCCGAGGTTCTCGAAGGGGTCCTCGAGGTCGATGTCACGCGCGATGGTGACACCGTCGTTGGTCACGGTCGGGCCACCGAAGGCCTTGGCCAGCACCACGTGGCGGCCACGGGGGCCGAGGGTCACCTTGACGGCGTCGGCCAGCTTGTCGACACCGCGTTCCAGAGCCCGGCGAGCCTTCTCGTCGAACTCGATCTGCTTGGGCATAGAGGATTCGCTCCTGTGTGTGAACGCACTCCGCCCCGGGTCGGTGAACGACGCCGGGGCGGAACGCTGGTGCGGCGTTTGGCCTTACTTGGTGACGACGGCCAGGATGTCGCGCGCCGAGAGGATGAGGTATTCCCCACCCTGGTACTTGATCTCGGTGCCGCCGTACTTGCTGTAGATGACGACGTCGCCTTCCTGGACATCCAGCGGGATCCGCTTGTCGCCGTCTTCGTCCCAGCGGCCGGGGCCGACCGCGACAACGGTGCCTTCCTGCGGCTTCTCCTTGGCAGTGTCCGGGATGACCAGGCCGGAGGCCGTCGTCGTCTCGGCCTCGTTGGCCTGGACGAGGATCTTGTCCTCGAGCGGCTTGATGTTCACGCTCGCCACGTTGAGCCCTCCACTTTCGGGAAAATTCGGTCGTCCGGAACTGTTGTCCCGGACCGGTTTTCGGTCAGCTTGCGACTCTGCGCACAGACCCCGTCGTCGCGGGTGCCGGACTCCGAGCTCAGTAGTCGACTTGGCACGAGCACAGCTGCACCGTGCCGACTAGCACTCTATACGCGAGAGTGCCAGCGCTCAAGGGCGGGCTCTGCCAATGTCGCGTTTTCGACACGCCCACACTGGCCAGTGATCTTCACATCCCTTGCCACAATCTGTAACGTTCGCATAACAGGCTGTGACACTATTTGCATATCGTTCCATTCGAGATGGTCGGCCGTCGTGGAACCATCCGCTCGAAGGGAGGTGAACATGCGAACATCCCTCGGCATCTCCGCCGGGAACGAGGTGGTGTGCTCAGCGCTGGTCACCACCGGTCCCGCCGGGGAGCGGGCCTTCGACTACCGGGTCGTGTCCGCCGATGCCGCCCATTCGGATCTGGGCGATCTCGTGTCGTCCTCGATCGAGTTGATGACCACCCAGCTGCCCGTCTCCCAGGCCGCCGGTTTCGGCGGCGAACCCCTCGGCCGGTACTCCTCGGCGCACCGCCGTGCCGAGTCGATCCGGTCACGGCCACCGACCAGCGTCGCCGTCGCCTACCGCGACAAGGAACAGGCGCAGGCCATTCGCGCGGCCACCACCCGCCACCGTGATCTGCAACTGGTCTCCGAGGGCACCGCGGCCCTGGCCTACTTACGCGAGACCGGACTGCTCGCCCGATACGCCACCGTCGCCGTGATCGACCTCGGCGCGACCGGACTCAGCGTCACCGTGGCCGACCACGCCGACGGCACCGTGCTGCACAGCGAACGCACGCCGAGCCTGAGCGGCAACGCCATCGACGAGCTGATCTATCACCATCTCGTCGACCTGCACTACGCCCGCCGCGGCACCAGGCCCAATCGCAGCACGCTGACCAATCGCGGCCGCGCCGCCAAGGAACACCTGTCGATCGCACCCGCGGTCACCATCGATCACGTGGCCGGGCAGCCGCTCAAGCTCACCCGCTCCGATTTCGAGGAGCTCATCGGCGGGCTGCTGCGCAACATCGCGCTGTTCTCCTCCTCGGTGTTCACCCGGGCGCCGAAGTACCCGGAGGCGGTCGCGGTGATCGGCGGCTGCGCCAACATCCCGTGCGTCATCGACACCCTCCGGTCCCGGCTCGACGTCGCGGTGCTCACCGTGCCCGATCCGGAGGCCGTGATCGCCAAGGGCGCCGCGCTGGTCGCCGACGCCGCCGCGCCCTCGGCGCTGCAGGCCGCCGCGCTGGCCGATTCGCCGAGCGGCACGTTCACCAAGGTGGCGGGCACGCTGGCGGGCGCGGTCGTGGTGGTGGGCCTGGTGATCGGCTACGGCGTGCAGGCCATCTCCCCCGACACCCCGGACGTGACCCCGGCGGGCACCAGCAGCACCGTGCGCCAGCCCTCGTTACCCGTGGTGCCGCCGCAGGCACCGTCTCCCGAGAACCGCGAGAGCAACGACCGTCCCGGCGTGAGCAACGTGCCGCCGGTCACCGAGGCGCCCGCCCCGACCACGGTCGACCCGACCACCACCCAGCAGCCGACCACGGCACCGCCGACCAGCCCGCCCGGCCCGACGGCCCCCTCGCTCCGCCCCGACCCGAACCTGCCGGCGATCCCCTACCCGGAATCGCCGCTCGGCCCGCTCAACAGCGGCTCCTCCGGCGGCCAGCAGCAGCGCCCGTCCACCCCGAACACCACCACCCCCACCCAGCGCCCCGCGCAGGGTGTTCTCCCGGTCCCGCCCGCGGCGAGCACGCCGGACGCGACACCACTCCCCCCGGCCGACTAGCACCTCGCCGGCGGCCCGCGCTAGCCGCGCAGCGCGCTCACCGACACCGGCAGCCCGGGATCGGTGGCCACCGTGAGCTCCGCCGGTTGCGCGCCCGCCGCGATGACGTGCGCGCCGAGGGCCGCGATCATCACGCCGTTGTCGGTGCACAGTCGCGGCTTGGGCACGCGCAGGGTCAAGCCCGCTGTCGCGCAGCGTTCTTCGGCGAGGGAGCGGATGCGGGAGTTGGCCGTGGCGCCGCCGCCGAGGACGATCGTGTCGACGCCGATGTCGGTGGCCGCGCGCACCGCCTTCATGGTGAGCACGTCGGCCACCGCCTCCTGGAAGGACGCGGCGATATCGGGGATGGGCAGCTGATCGGGCGTGATGCCCTGACGCTGCGCGGCCTCGACGTGGCGGGCGACGGCGGTCTTGAGGCCGGAGAAGGAGAAGTCGTAGCGGGCGTCGCGGGGGCCGGTCATGCCGCGCGGGAACGCGATCGCGCGCGGATCGCCCTCGGTCGCCGCGGCGTCGAGGGCGGGTCCGCCGGGGTAGCCGAGGCCGAGCAGCCGGGCGACCTTGTCGAAGGCCTCGCCCGCGGCGTCGTCGACGGTGGAGCCGAGTTCGGTGATCGGTTCGCCCAGGTCGGTGACCTGCAACAGGTGGGTGTGTCCGCCGGAGACCAGCAGCGCCACCGCGGGCGGCATCGGCCCGTGTTCGAGCGTGTCGACCGCGACGTGCCCACCGAGATGGTTGAGCGCGTAGAACGGCACGTCCCAGGCCGCCGCGTACGCCTTCGCCGCGGCCACACCGACCAGCAGCGCACCGGCCAGGCCGGGACCGATGGTGACGGCGAGCGCGTCGGGCTTGCTGATCCCGGCCGTGGCCAGGGCCCGGCGCATGGCGGGCACGATCGCCTCGAGATGCGCGCGCGAGGCGATCTCGGGGACCACGCCGCCGAAGCGCGCGTGCTGGTCGACGCTCGAGGCCACCTCGTCGGCGAGCAACTCGACCGAACCGTCCTCGTGCCTGCGCACGATGCCGACTCCGGTTTCGTCGCAGGAGCTTTCGATGCCCATGACGATCACAGCGATGCCTCGTTCCAGCTTCCGCACGCGGCGCAGTCGATGCCCACGGTCACGACAACACCTCGTCGGTTCGCCCGCGCGCCGCCCATTCGTCGGCCGCGGCGGTGAGTTCGGGGCGGCGCATGGTGTACGCGTCGGCGCCACTGGGGTGGTAGTAGTTCTTGCGCAGCCCGATGATGTGGAAGCCGTGCTTGGCGTAGAGCGCGATGGCGGGCGCGTTGTCGGTGCGGACCTCGAGGAACACCGGCCCGCCGCGTTCGGCCGCGGTCGCCAGCAGCGCCTCCAGCAGCAGGGTGCCGATCCCGCCACGATGGCAGTCCGGGTCGACGCCGATCGTGTGCACCTCGGCCTCGGGATGGGCGGCGTCGCCGAGCAGCGCGATACCCGCGTAGCCGACCATGACGCCGTGCTCGTCGCGCGCGGTGATGTAGCGGTTGTGCGCGCCTGCCAGCTCCGAGCGGAACGAGACCGCCTGCCACGGATCGTCCTCGGGGAACAGCAGGTGCTCGAGTTCGACGCAGCGGTCGATGTCGGGCGGGGTCATCGGTTCGATCCGGTAGTCGGCCACGGTGCTCACGCCCCGGTCCGGTCGAGGGTGCGGAAGCTGTTCTCGACGGCATCGGGCCTGCGCAGATACAGCGGCACCAGCGCCTCGGGCACGGTCCCGGCCAGCAGCGCGGGCGCGGCGACGGTCACCAGTCCGGCGGGCGAGGGCGTCTCGCTGGGCAGGACCGGCAGATCGAAGTAGTCCACGTGCGCGGCCGAGCCTGCGATCGCGGCGGCATCGCCCACCGGCACGTCGACCGGGGCGTTCACCTCGGGCCCGGCCACCCGCGCGCCGTTGAGGTACTTCGCCCAGTACACCTCGCGCCTGCGCGCGTCGGTGACGACCAGCAGTTCGCCGGGATCGCGCTGCTCACCCACGGTGTCGGCGGCGATGGCGTCCAGACTGCACACCCCGTGCACCGGCAGGCCGAGCGCGTCACCGAAGGCGGCGGCGGTGGCCATCCCGACGCGCAGGCCGGTGAACGGGCCGGGTCCGATCCCGACCACGACCGCGTCCAGTTCGTCGCGGCTCACCCCGGCTTCGGTCAGGCATTCCAGGATCTGCGGGGTGAGGACTTCGGCGTGGGCGCGGGCGTCGACCTTCACGCGGGCAGCGAGCGTCGCCACGGCGGGCCGGGCGCCGGCGTCGGCGGCAGGTGACAGGTGCACCAATCCCGCTGTAACGGCGGGTGTCGCGGTGTCGACTGCTAGTACGAGCATGATTGTCTCAACAATACCGGGTGGTATCGGCGCCCGGCGCGCAGCTGTACACGGTCGAGGGCCGGTTATTCGATCCATTCCCAGATCGCCGTGCGCACATCGGATTCCGGTTCCCGGGCGAGTTGCACGCGCAGGTGCCGCTCGGCGAGGTGTTCGACGACACCCTTGCCCCACTCCACGACGACGACCGCGTGATGCAGGTCGGTGTCGAGATCGAGCGAATCCAGTTCGTCGAGATCCCCGGCGAGCCGATAGGCGTCGACGTGCACCATCGCCACGCCGGGTGTGCCGTCCGGGCGCGTGCCCGCCCGGTGCGCCCGCGCGATGATGAAGGTCGGCGAGCTGACCCGGCCGACGACTCCGAGTCCCGCGGCGATTCCCCTGGTCAGCGCGGTCTTCCCGGCGCCGAGCGGCCCGTCGAGGACCACCAGGTCGCCCGGGCGGAGGGTGGCGGCCAGCTCGCGGCCGAAGGCCTCGGTGTCCTCGACGGTGTCGAGGGTGCGCTGCTGTGGGTCAGCCACCGACGGCCTCCTCGTCGCTGACGGCGGTGATACCCGCGGCGGCCAGCAGCCGGTCGAGGGCCGCGAGAGTCACCTCGGGGAATTGCAGGTGTGGCATGTGCGCGCCGGGGCCGACCCGGACCAGCTCGGCGCCGGGCAGTTCCCCGGCCAGCGCACGGGAGTTGCCGAACGGGATCACCGCGTCGTGCGCGCCGCCGAGGACCAGGACCGGCAGCTCGGCCAGCACCGGCAGCGCGGCCGACTCGTCGTGCAGTTCAATCGCTTTGAGGAACTTCTCGATGGTCCCGACCGGCGTGCGGTCGATCATCATCGTGGTGAACCGCGACAGTGTCGGGCTCACCTGACCGTGGAACGATGTGACGTGCAGCACCGGCGTCACCAGCTGCTTGCTCGCGCTGCGGCTGAGCTGTACGAGGGCGGGCGCGGTCCGCACCGCCACCCGGAACCCGTCGATCGCGGGATGGCGCAGCAGCTGCGGCAGGCCCGTCGCGGTCACCTCGGCCGCGGCCGTACACAGCAGCCCGACCCCGACCACCCTGGTGGCGAACAGATCGGGGAACTGCGCGGCCGCCGCAAGCACCGCCATCCCGCCCAGCGAATGCCCGACCAGCACCACCGGACCGCTCGGCGCGCACTCGCGCAGCACGGCGGCCACATCACGGCCGAGCTGGTCGATGGTGCAGCTGTCGGTGCTCGGCGTGCCGGAGCGGCCGTGCCCGCGCAGATCGAAGAACACCATCCGCACCCTGGTGCCCCACTGCTGGGCCAGGTCGCGGCGCTGGAAGTGGAACGACTCCATGCTGTTGCAGAAGCCGTGCACGAAGATGACGGTGACCTCGGCGGTGTCGTCGCCGAAGGTCCTGGTGGCCAGCGACACTCCGTCGTCGGCGAGCACGACGCCGGGTTCGTCCTCATCGATCAGGGCGAAGTTCTCGTCGCGGAACTCGTCGCGTTCGGCGGGCCACAGCACGCGCGCGCCGATGCGGCGCAGCGTGTGCGCCACGGCCAGCGCGCCGAGCACTCCCGCGGTCGCCAGCCCGCCGCGCCGGATCACCGTGCGCCGGGTCATCGGCCGGTACCCACGTAGCGGCGCGAGGCCCGGCCGCGCGGCGAGCACACGATCTCGTAGTCGATCGTGTCGAGCAGTCTGGCCCAGTCGAGGGCGTGCGGGTGTCCGGCGCCGCCGCCGAACAGCACCGCCCGATCGCCCGCTCGCACGCCGCCCGGGTTGTCGCCGAGGTCGACCATGAACTGGTCCATGCACACCCGGCCGACGTTACGGTGCCTGCCCCCGCCCAACCAGACATCGAAACGCCCGCTCAGCGAACGGAATACGCCATCGGCGTAGCCCGCCGGGATCAGCGCGACCGTGGTGTCGCGCGGGGCGATCCAGCGATGCCCGTAGGACACGCCCTCGCCCGCGGCCACCCGCTTCACCAGGGTCACCTCGGCCTGCAGCGTCATCGCGGGCCGCAGCCCGAAATCGCCGAGCTCGGGGATCGGCGAGAGCCCGTAGACCGAGATGCCGGGGCGGACGAGGTCGAAATGCAGATCGGGCCTGGTCAGCGTGGCCGCCGAGTTCGCCAGATGCACCTGCTCGGGTTCGAGTCCGTGCTCCTTGGCCTGCGCGATCGCCTCGACGAAGCGCTCGCGCTGCCGGTCCAGCATCGGATGGCCTGGTTCGTCGGCGTGCGCGAGGTGGGAGAAGATGGCGCGGAATCGCACCACGCGCGCGTCGACGAGGGCCCGCAGGGCCGTGAGGACCTGCGGATACTCCGCGGTCGACACACCGTTGCGGTTGAGGCCGGTGTCGACCTTGAGCGTCACCGTCGCGGTGCTCCTGGTCACCGTCGCCGCGCGCTCCACCGCCCGCAGCTGCGCCAGCGAGGACACGCCGATCTCGATGTCGGCGGCGATGGCGGCCGCGTAGTCGGCGTCGAGGGTGTTGAGCCAGCACAGGATCGGCGCGGTGATCCCCGCCGCCCGCAGGGTCAGTGCCTCGGCGACGGTGGTGACGCCCAGCTCGGCGGCCCCGGCGCCCAGTGCGGCCCGCGCCACCTCGACCGCACCGTGGTTGTAACCGTCGGCTTTCACCACCACCATCACGGCAGCGCCCTGCGCGTACTCACGCAGCACGCGCACGTTGTGGGCGATGGCATCCAGATCGATGACAGTCTCCACTTGCGCATTCACGCTCCCGATCCTGCCAGGACTCGACCTGTTCACGGCACCGGGGGGCGGCGGCTCCGACGCCCGGATCTGTCTCGAAGCGATCCCCCGGCCTGGCACCGGAGTCAGCCTTCGTCCCCCAGCGCACGGAGTACCCGCACGGCGGGGCGAACATGCCTCAACAATGGCGACGCCGAGATGGGCGCGGCCGCGGGCTCATCGGCGTGTGCGGCGAGGTTCGCCGCCAGCGCGTGCACTCTGGCCGCGGCCGCGGCCGACCATGCCGCTGGTCGCCCGGCGGCGAGCAGTGCCCCGAGGATCCCGGAGAGCACGTCCCCCGCTCCGGCGGTCGACGCCCATGATCCGCCCGCGTCGTTGACCAGCGTCGCCTCACCCGGTGCGGCGATGATCGTCGCGCGGCCCTTGAGCAGCACCGTCACCCCCCACTGCTCGGCGAGTGCCCGCACCGAGGCCACCCGGTCCTCGCCTGGCGCGGCGCCGGTGAGACGGGCGAACTCTCCGGCGTGGGGGGTCAGCACCGTCGCGGCCGACCGGTCGCGCACCAGCGCGGGCTCGGCGGCCAGCAGGGTGAGTCCGTCGGCGTCGACGAGCACCGGCAGATCAGTGGCCAGTACCTGCGCGAGCCGATCCCTGGCGTCGGCATCGGTACCGGCCCCCGGCCCGAACACCCAGGCCTGCACCCGTCCGGCTTCCGAAAGATCCTGGCTGGCAATCACTTCCGGGAACTTCTCGACGACCTCGGTGTCGCTGCCGACATATCGCACCATTCCCGAGGTCGCCGCCACCGCGGCCCCCGCGCACAGCACTCCCGCTCCCGGATACTTCGCGCTGCCCGCGCACACGCCCGTCACGCCCTGGCTGTACTTGTCGTCATCGGGTTCCGGCACCGGCCAGCGCGCGCCGATCCCCGCCGGATCGAGCTGCGCCAACCTCGGCTCCGGTAGAGCCAATCCGATCGGTACCAACACGATTCGTCCGCAGTGCGGTACGGCGAGCGCGTGTACCGGTTTGTAGGCGCCGAAGGCCACTGTCACCGTCGCGTGTACCGCGGGTCCGTCGACGGCGCCGGTGTCGGGATCGACGCCGCTGGGCAGGTCGGCAGCGATGATCGGAACATCCAGCGCCGCAACTATTTCTGCAGCCTTGGGCCGCAACGGACCCCGCCCGGAGATACCGACGATCCCGTCGATCACCAGATCCGGGTTGTCGAGCCGGTCGACCACACGACCACCGGCCGCACGCAAAGCGGCGAGCCCTTCCCGGTGCGCGCGTTCAGGATTCAGCAGCACGGCATGCACAGCCACCCCGCGACGTCGCAGGAACGCCCCCGCCCACAGCGCGTCACCCCCGTTGTCACCCGACCCGACCAGCAACCCCACCGTCCGGCCCGCCACACCCCCGGTCAGCTCCCGCAATTCCTCGGCAACGATCGTGGCCAGCCCATACGCGGCCCGCCGCATCGGCATCCCCGCAGGCACGCGGGTGAACAGCTCCGCCTCCGCCGCCCGCACCTCGTCGGCGGTGAAATAGCCACGCCGATCCGACATCGTCGCCTCCCGGCCGCCCGCGCGGGCCACGACCGGTCCGCGATCGTTCGCAGACTACGCTGCACACCCATGTCGATGGTTCGTCACCGCGCCGCTTCCGCCCGGGTCCTCACCGGATTCGTCGTGGCCGCCACCCTGTTCACCGCCGGTTGCTCCGGCGACTCCGGCGACTCCGCGTCCACCACCCGCACGCCCCGCCCGGTCACCACCACGACCACCCAGACCCACACCGGCCCCATCGCCCTGACCGTCGACGTCAGCAACATGAAGTACTCCCCCGCCGACGCCACCGTCAAGGTCGGCGACACCGTCACCTGGAAGTTCTCCGACAAGGCCCCCCACAACGTCCAGGGCATCGGCGACAAGGCCATGGGCCTCAACAGCCCCATCATCGACCGCGGCGAATGGTCCTACACCTTCACCCAACCCGGCACCTACCGCTACATGTGCACCCTCCACCCCGACATGCGCGGCACCATCACTGTGTTGGATTGAGCGCTGGCGCGCTCGAGTTCGCGCCCCTGGAGGTCCCGACGATCAGGCGCCGTGGCTTGCTCCTTCGTCGCCTACGCCACGGCGCCTGATCGTCGGGACGGGCGCGAACCGCCGACTGCGTCGGCGGACCCTCCTCGAGGTCGGGTCGTGCGGGGCTGGGTTGGGCGGTCAGCGTCGGGAAATTCGGCTACTCGACGGTGAGCTTGGCCAGGTTGCGGGGCTTGTCCACGTCGTAGCCTCGGGGAGTTCTGGCCGCGATCTTCTTCAACGTCACTAGTTCTCAGTACGTACACCGACGACAGAGAATCCCGCATCCTCAGCCTGGCCAACCGCACTGATGATGGCTGAGGCCAAGGAGTCATCGTCGCGGCGCAGATGCAGCACCGGGGCAGTGCACGGTCCGAATTCGGGTGTCGAGTCATCGAACCCAGCCTCGTACAGCGAGTCCAGTTCGTCCCCGGTCGGCGTGCGATCGAGCACCAGGGTGAATTCGTGACGGCTCATGGCGATTCCCCTCACACCAGACGATTCGCGGCGGGTAGGCCTACTCGACCGTGACGGACTTGGCCAGGTTGCGGGGCTTGTCTACGTCGTAGCCTCGGGCCTGGGCGATCTCGGCGGCGAAGACCTGGAGCGGCACGGTCGAGAGCAGGGGCTGGAAGAGGGTGGGGGCGGCGGGGATTTCGATGAGGTCGTCGGCGAAGGGGCGGACGGTGTCGTCGCCCTCCTCGGCGATCACGATGGTGCGGGCGCCGCGGGCCTGGATCTCGCGAATGTTGCTGAGCAGCTTGGAGTGCAGGACCGCGCGGCCCTTGGGGGACGGCATCACCACGATCACCGGCAGGCCCTCTTCGATCAGGGCGATCGGGCCGTGCTTGAGCTCACCGGCGGCGAAGCCCTCGGCGTGCATGTAGGCGAGTTCCTTGAGCTTGAGCGCGCCCTCGAGCGCCACCGGGTAGCCGACGTGGCGACCGAGGAACAGCACGGTCGGCACGTGCGCGAGCTCGCGCGCGATGGCCCGGACCTGCGGCGCGGTTTCGAGCACCTGGGCGATCAGCTTCGGCATCTGCTCGAGCTGGGCGAACTCGCGCGCGACCTCGTCGGGGTACTTGGTGCCGCGCGCCTGCGCCAGCGCCAGGCCGACCAGGTAGTTGGCCGCGACCTGCGCCAGGAACGCCTTGGTCGAGGCGACACCGATCTCGGGACCGGTGCGCGTGTAGATGACGGCGTCGGACTCACGCGGGATCTGCGCACCGTTGGTGTTGCAGATGGCGAGCACGCGCGCCTTCTGCTCCTTGGCGTGGCGCACCGCCTCGAGCGTGTCTGCGGTTTCGCCGGACTGCGAGATCGCCACGACCAGCGTCGACCGGTCCAGCACCGGGTCGCGGTAGCGGAACTCGCTGGCCAGCTCGACCTCCACCGGCACCCTGGTCCAGTGCTCGATCGCGTACTTGGCCAGCAGGCCCGCGTGGTAGGAACTGCCGCAGGCGACGACGAAGACCTTGTCGAACTCGCGCAGTTCCTGATCGGTGAGGCGCTGCTCGTCGAGGACGATGTGCCCGCCCTTCTCGTCGACGACGAAATGGCCTATCAGCGTATCGGCGACGGCGGTCGGCTGCTCCTCGATCTCCTTGAGCATGAAGTAGTCGTGGCCGCCCTTCTCGGCGGCGGCCAGATCCCAGTCGATGGTGAACGGCCTGCTGACCACGCCCTCGGTATCGCCCGCGAAATCGGTGACGGTGTACCCGTCGGCGGTGATCACCACGGCCTGGTTCTGCCCGAGCTCGACCGCCTCGCGGGTGTGCTCGATGAACGCGGTGACATCGGAGGCGATGAACATCTCCCCCTGGCCCACCCCGACCACCAGCGGCGTCGACTGCCGCGCCGCCACGATCGTGCCCGGATGATCGGCATGGGTGAAGACCAGCGTGAACGCGCCCTCCAGCCGCCGCAGCACCGCCAGCGCGCTCGCGGTGAAATCGCCCGCCGTCGGCCCGTCGGCGTACGCGCGCGCGACCAGATGCACCGCGACCTCGGTATCGGTGTCGCTGAGCAACTCGACCCCCGCGGCCTCCAGCTCATGCCGCAGCGGCGCGAAGTTCTCGATGATCCCGTTGTGCACGACGGCGAACTTGCCGGAGACATCCCGATGCGGATGCGCGTTGCGATCGGTCGGCGCACCGTGGGTGGCCCACCGCGTGTGCCCCATGCCACTGGTCCCGGCGAAACGCTCGGCCCCCGCCTCCGCCAGCTCGGCCTCCAGATTGGCCAGTCGCCCAGCCTTGCGCTCGACCGCCACCGCCCCGTTCCCGTCGAGAATCGCCACCCCCGCCGAGTCGTAACCGCGATACTCCATGCGACGCAACGCGTCGACGACAACGCCGAGCGCATCCCGATACCCCACGTAGCCCACGATTCCGCACATGGTCCCCCACCTTAGGCGATAGGAGGCCCTCATCGCCGTGTCGGTGTCTTTAACGACTCTCTAGGCTTCGAGCCGAGAGATCTCCAGCTCAGACCGCACGGAGACCGCATCACCCGAAGGAGGCGCGGAATCGCGTCTTACATCGTCAACACTGGTGTGGCCTCGTTCTGCCACAGCCAGGATCGTCCTGGCAGCGTTCAGGTCTCGTCCGCAGATCAAGCCGCAGGATCGACACGAGAAGGTCCTTTCGGCGAGCCCCAGTCGTTGCGTGGTTCTTGCGAAACAACGGTGGCACGTCATCGTCGTGTAGGCGGGCACGACGATCACCACCGTTCGTCCGGCCCGCTCGGCACGTTCGATCAGTTCCCGCTTGGCCACACCGATCGCGGCGTCCGCAGCCCTACGTGCCATCGTCGACGTGGCCAGGAACTTCGGCTTGAAGTCCTCGATGGCGATCAGCTGGTTTTCGGCCACGACCTGCTTGGCCCACACACGTGCGCAGTGAGCGTTCTGCCGGGCCGCCTTCTTGTGCAGCTTCGCAACATCACGGCGCGTGCGTCGATAACCTTTCGACGGCGCCGTGCCCCGAGGACGACGCCGTCGGGACAAGCGGCGCTGTTGCTTCGCAAGCTCGCCCGCGCAGCGACGCCGGTGCCCGCCGTACGGCAGATCGTGCACGGGGTCCGTTGCCGTCGCCGTCGTCGCAACACCCCAGTCGATGCCGATCCGGCCGTTCGCGGTGGAATGATGTCCGACGTCGCGACGCACAACGAACGACGCATACCAATGCCCGAGGCTGTCCAGATAGACACGAACAGAGGTCGGATCGGAAGGCAGCTCACGAGACCAGACAACAGGGACCGTTATCCCTTTTGCCAGTTGCAATCGCGTGTCGACGATCCGGAACCCATTGCGGCTGTACTCCAATGACGGTTGCGCCTTGCTGCGCTTCTTCAGGCCAGGTTTGCCGCGATCTTTGACCTTGAACGACTGTTCGAGTGAAACCGCGTAGGTGTTCAGAACGCCGGATTGCGCATTCTGCGATCCTGCCCGCAGCCAAGCGTTTGCCGCCCGCGCCGCGGTCAGCAGCTTCCCGAGCTTCGTCCTGGTGGGTTTACGCCCCACACGCTGCTGGTGCACGGCTTCATTCCACAGGAATCGACAGCGGTGCCATTCAGCCATCAGAGCACGTTCAGCGGCTTTGCCCGGCCGCAATCGGAAGTTGTACCGCACCACCTCCCCCATAGCGACGACTATACGAGGCCTGTGGAGATCGTCCGCGAGGTCTGTTCCGAACGCAACGCTCGAATCACCGATGCCGACGGCTTTACCGATCGGGTTCAGCTACCCGGCACCCAGGATCGTGTCCCGCAACTGAGCCAGGGCTTCTTCGTCGGTCTCGCGGATCGGATACTCTTCTCCCCGTGTCGGTGTCGGTGAAGTCGCTCGTGAGCACCCTGTCCGCGCGCGGACCCCATCGGGTCCTACGGGGAAATCTGGGGATCGCAGGGCAGCCAGGTGTGGTGTACACGCCCGAATCCGGGCTGAACCTGCCCGCTGTCGCGTTCGCGCACGGCTGGCTGACCAGCGCCGAGAACTACAAGAGCCTGCTCGAGCACGTGGCGTCGTGGGGGTTCGTGGTGGCTGCGCCGGATACCGAGCGGGGTCCGATTCCGTCACATCTGGACCTCGCCGCGGATCTGCTCACCACGCTCGACATCGTCAGTAAGGTCCGGCTCGGGGACGGCACGATCAGCGTGCATCCCGACCGGCTGGCGCTGGCCGGGCACGGTATGGGCGCCGGTGCGGCCGTCATCGCGGCCGCGCAACGCCGAGTCGGCGCGGTCGCCGCGCTCTACCCGGCCCCCACCGCGCCCGCCGCGGAGAACATCGCCCCGCAACTCGACATCCCCGCCCTGATCCTGACCGGCTCCGAACTCGACTCCGCCAACTCCAACGCCCGCGACCTCGCGACCGCCTGGGCTGGCCCGTCGATCCTGCGCCGCGTCGACGGCGCCTCCAACAACGGCATCATCGAAGGTCGCCGCCTCTTCGCCGCCCTCGGCGCCGGCCGCTACGAACACAAAACCGAGCGCGCCACCCGAGCCCTGCTCACCGGCTACCTGCTCAACACCCTCCTCGGCGACAAGACCTACGCCCCCTTCGCCGACCCCGAGGCCGAAATCCCCCAGTCCACCGTGGTCGACCCCACCGCCGAGGTCGGGGTCGAAACCCCGAAACTCTCGATCGGCACGGTCGCCAAGCTGATCAAGGGCTGACTCAGACCAGCCAGCTCTTGCGGCGGTAGTACTCCGACTCCGGGTCGTCGTCATCGTCGTCGTACGCCGAGACGACGTTCTGCGCGCGCCGGGCCGCCGCGGCGCGGGCGATGGCGTCGCGCTGTTCCTGTGCCTCGGCCGCCAGGCGGTCGCGTTCGGCCTGCGCCTGTTCGGCGGCCAAACGTTCGCGCTCGGCTTCCGCCTCGGCCGCCAGCCGCAGTTCCTCCAGGCGCGGACCGGTCTCCTCGTCGTGTAAGCGGTCGCGTTCGGCGGTGGCGTGATTGATCTCGTCGAGTTCGTAGCGCAGCAACGACGCACGGCGATCGTGTTCGTGGAAGATCTGCTCGAGATCGCGCAGGACACTCATCGGCACAACTCCTCAACAGGTGAACGGTCGATCACAGCGGGCCCGCCTCGGCCAGCTCGGCACCGGTGTCGACGACCGGCTCCTCGGGGCCGTCGGTCGGCAGCGGCTGCGGCGTGTGCTCGCCGTCCTCGGCGCGCTTGCCGCCACCCGGCACGGACGGCACACCCGTTCCCCCGGTGCCCTGCGGCGTCTCGCCACCGGTGGCAGGCGCACCGCCGCCGGTGCCGCCACCCGTCGACGCCCCGTCACCGGTGGCCGCGGCGGGCTCCTCGGGCTTGTCGGGCTCCTCGGCCTCCGCCGGCTCGTCGGCGCCATCGGACTGGATCACCGGCTTGCCGTCCTCACCGATGGTCACGCCGTACTCCTGCGATTGGCCGTCGGCTCCGGTGACGACCATCTTCAGAGTGCCGTCCTCACCCATCTCGAACTTGACGTTGTTGCCCGCGAGATCGAACTCCGCCGAGGCGTTCTGCACGGCCTGCAGTGCGTCGAGCTGACCGTCACCATCGGCGTCGAGCAGCGACTCCGCCTGCTCGACCGCGTTCTCGATCCCGTCGTTGATCGCGGACGTGATCGTGTCCATGTTCTCGCTGAGCGTGCTGGCGGCGGTGGTCAGCAGCGATGAGGCGGCGGTGGTGGCGGCGCTGATCGCCTTGCTCAGGGTGTCGTCGGTATTGGTGGTCGGGGTCGTGGCCGCCGGCGTGGTGGCGGCCGGAGTCGTCGCGGCCGGTGTGGTCGTGGCCGGCGTGCCCCCGGTGCTGCCGCCGGTATTTCCATTGCTCCCATTGTTGCCGTCGCCGTTGTTGCCGTTGCCCTTGTTGTCGGTGGTGACGACACCGGCGGGCCGCGGGTAGGGGTCGCGGTCGAGGGCCATGACCGCCGTCTTCAGTGCCGCGTAAGCCTGCTTGGCGGTGGTGTCGGTGTTCGTGCACATCGACCTGAAGTTGTTGAGTTTGGCGTCGAAATCGGGCTTGAAGGTCCCGTTGAGCCACGCCTCGGCCTGCTGCTTCTGGTACACGGTATAAGCGCCGAAGAGGCCGCCACCACCGGGAATGACCGACGACAGTGCGTACTTCACGCCGTTCTCCACGGTCATCAGGTCGCACGCGTCGATCATCTCGTCGATTTCCTCGACGGTCTTTCCGCCGACCTTCACCTGCGCACCGCTGACCAGCGCCTTGACGTGGTCGGCCTTCTTCGACACCGCATCACGCAGATGCACTGTCGCAGTGGCGAATGCCGTCACCGCGGTGTGCAGCTTCGTGCGGTCCTCCGCAGCCAGGGCCAACTGCTGCCCGAGCATCTTGGATGCCGCGTCAGCGCCGGCACCACTGCTCCAGACCTGCGACATCCGCTGCGAAAGACCCTGCTGGACAGCCAGTTCGGCATCAGTCGTCTGGAGCGCGGCGTAGAGCGCCTCGGTGGTACTGGCCAGCTTGTCCAGATTCATCCCACGCTGCTCGTCGTACTTGAAGCAGATGGAACTCTCGGTCTCCCCGCAACCTTTGAAGAGCTTCTCGTAGCGGGGAAGCAACTGAATGAAGTACTGCAGCCCCGTAGCCCCCTCGTCCAGAAGAGCATCGGCGTTCGTACCGTGCAGAGTCGGCGACGTTGTCCCGGCCATCAGCGGACTCCGATCACGTTGTGCATACGCTCGCTCACTTCACGGCCGCCGCGACATTGTCGGTCTGCTTCTTGTTCTCGGCGTCGGTGTTGGAGTACGCCAGCGACGACGCCCCGACCCCGTCCCCGATCGCCTTGGTCGCCGAGCTCCAGTTGTTCAGCCACGCGACCGCGATCTCGAGCCCCGCCGCGATGCTCTTCCCCTCCATCTCGTAGTTGCGCCCCGCATCCCCACCACCGAACGAGTTGTCGGTGATCCGCTTCACCGTGTTCCCCACCGTGGCGCCCGAGATCTTCAAGTCGTTGCCCAGTTGCCCGAGCTCACCCGTCTGCACGCCCAGCGTGTTCGAGTACCCCATGTCCGTCCCCTCCGTTCCGGATCCTGCCGCCCTCCACCGCCCGGAAGACCGCCTGTCTGTTTGGACGCGCGCGACGCCGAATCGGTTCCACCGGCCACACGACGAATATCGCCGCGATCGGATTCGATCACAGCGACAGTCCCGTTCGCTACTTTCCCAGCGAGCCCTTGTCGGTCCGGACCCACTCCGAGGTCCCGTCGGGATGACGGCGGTACTCCCACGCCGCGTAGTCCCCGTCCTCCTCGACCACGGTCACGTGATCGGCCAGGCCGTCGTTGTCGTAGTCGGTCCAGATGCTGGTGCCCTCGGCGTCACTGCTGGTGATGGTGTCGAGGATGCCGTCACCGTCGATGTCCTGGGACGGATGGTGCAGTTCGACCGGGCCGAGGCCGCCGAGCGGGGTGTTGGCGTCGATGTCGGGCAGGCCGAGGCCGGGGATGTCGCCCGAGGTGACCATGGCTCCTCCTGAAACGGAAACTCGCGGATGACGGCGGCGGTCTCCACCATCTTGTCATCCGCGAGTGATCGTCGGGGCCCTCGGGCGTTACTTCTTCGGGATGACCAGCCAGAGCACCAGGTAGACCAGGAACTGGGGGCCGGGCAGCAGGCAGGAGGCGACGAAGACCAGGCGGACGATGTTGGCGTTCCAGCCGAAGTACTCGGCCAGGCCGCCGCAGACGCCGGCGATCCACTTGTCGCTGGTCGAACGGGTGAGGCGGCGAGCGGGGGCAGTCATGGTTGGGTGCCTTCCTGTCGGGCGGTGATATCTCCACTGTGCCGGTCCGGGCACCCGGCCCGCATCGGTCGACAGACCCATCCGCACCCTGATTTCGCCAGGGCCCGGCCTCAGGGTCGGACCCCGAGAAGGGCAGACTCTTCGAGGTGAGCACGACATTGCAAGCGACCGGTCTGTCCGCCGGGCACGCCGAACGGACCCTGTTCGCCGACCTCGACTTCACCCTCGCCCCCGGCGACGTGATCGGGCTGGTCGGGGTGAACGGCGCGGGCAAGTCGACGCTGTTGCGGATGCTGGCCGAGCGCGCGCCGGGCGAGGGCACGATCACGCTGAGCCCGCCGGACGCCACCGTGGGCTACCTCGCACAGGAACCCGAGCGCATCGAGGGTGAGACGGTGCTCGAATTCCTCACCCGGCGAACGGGAGTCGCGCACGCGCAGCAGGTGATGGACGCCGCGGCCGAGCGCCTCGGCGAGGGCGGTGACGACGACTACTCCCCCGCGCTCGAACACTGGCTCGCCCTCGGCGGCGCCGATCTGGACCAGCGCGCCGAGGAGGTGGCCGCCGATCTCGGGCTCACCGACGGCCTGCCCGGCGGCCTCGACACGCCGATGACCGGCCTGTCCGGCGGCCAGGCCGCCCGCGCGGGGCTGGCCTCGGTGCTGCTGTCCCGCTTCGACATCCTGCTGCTCGACGAGCCGACCAACGATCTCGACCTCGACGGCCTCGACCGGCTGGAACGCTTCGTCACCGGCATCAGGGTGCCGCTGATGGTGATCAGCCACGACCGGGAGTTCCTGGCGCGCACCGTGAACCGGATCCTGGAACTGGATCTGGCCCAGCAGCAGGTGGGTCTCTACGACGGCGGGTACGAGGCGTACCTGGCCGAACGCGAGATCGCGCGCAGGCACGCCCGCGAGGCCTACGACGAATTCGCCGACACCAAGGCGGGTTTGGAGGCGCGCGCACAGATGCAGCGCAACTGGCTCGAGCACGGCGTGCGCAATGCCCGCCGCAAGGGCAAGAACGATTCCGACAAGATGGGCCGCAAGACCCGCGCCGAATCCACCGAGAAGCAGGCGGCCAAGGCCCGCCAGACCCAGCGGCGCATCGAACGCCTCGACGTGGTCGAGGAACCGCGCAAGGAGTGGGAGCTGCGGATGCAGATCGCCACCGCCCCGCGCAGCGGCGCGGTGGTGGCGACGGCGGTGAACGCGACGGTGCGCCGCGGCGAGTTCACCCTGGGCCCGGTCACCACCCAGATCGACTGGGCCGACCGGATCGTGCTCACCGGCGCCAACGGCTCGGGCAAGTCCACCCTGCTCGGGCTGCTGCTCGGCAAGATCGCACCCGATTCCGGTTCGGCCGCACTGGGTTCGGGCGTGCACATCGGCGAGGTCGACCAGGCGCGCGGACTGTTCCGCGGTGCCGCCCCGCTGGCCGACACCTTCGGCGCGGCGATGCCCGACTGGCCCGACGCCGAGATCCGCACGCTCCTGGCCAAATTCGGCCTGCGCGGCCCGCACGTGAACCGTGCCTGCGACACCCTGTCCCCCGGCGAGCGCACCCGCGCAGCGCTGGCCCTGCTGCAAGCCCGCGGGGTGAACCTGCTCGTGCTCGACGAGCCGACCAACCACCTCGACCTGCCCGCCATCGAACAGCTCGAGCAGGCGGTCGAATCCTTCACCGGCACATTGATTCTGGTCACACATGACCGCCGGATGCTGGATTCTGTCCGGGCGACGCGCCGCTGGCACATGGCGGCCGGGCTACTCACCGAGAGCTAGGACACCATGGACTTCACCCTGGGCATCGATACGCGGATCACCCTGCTCGGCACGGGCCTGATCTTCCTGAGCGCCCTGCTGCTCGGCGCGTGGAAATACCACGGCATCCGCACCTCGCCCAGGGGCGCCGCGCACGTCTACGTCGACATCGCCCACCGCGCCGCGCTGCTGTACGCCTTCGCCGGGGTACTGCTCGCGGTGTTCACCGAACTCAGCGCGTGGCCGACGGCGGTCAATCTGATCGCCGATCTGGTGATCCTCGCGTTCTTCGTCGGCGCGATCGCCAGCTATGTCCTGCACGGCGCGCGCCGCGACACCACCAACCAGTTCCGCGGCAAGATCCCCGGCTCGCTGCGCCTGTCGATGTACGGGTTGATCGCCGGAGAGGTCGGCGGTTTCCTCGTCCTGTTCAGCGGTTTCGTCGTCGGCCAGTTCTGATCAGTACGACTGCACGACGGCCGTTCGCGGCGCACCGAACAGGTCGATGTCGGAGCCGAGTTTGGCCCCGATCAGCCCGGCCGCCCCGGTGACACCGAGGACGAGCAGTACCGCGACCAGCGAGCGCCCCCGCCGGGTCCGCGGCGGTCCGAACGACGAGGCCGGTTCGGCGATCGGCTCGTAGGCGTCGACGGGCTGGCCGTAGCCCTCGTCGCGGATCGGGACGGTGTGCGAATACCCCTGCGGCACATCACGGCAACCCGGGCGACCGCAGGCTCCGCCACAGCGATGCGGCGGATGCTGCTCGCCGTATTCGTACGGATACTGGTTCTGATCGCGATAATTGTGCGCAGGCAGCGGCGACACCATGAGCGGCCCCCTTCGAATCGTGCTGCGCGCCAAATCATCCGGTGCGCCGAGCAGCACACGCGCCACGGGCACACAGGTCCTGATGGCGTATGCCGATAGTAGATGGACCCGGCCTGACACGCCACAGGGACGATCCGGCGTTGACCCGCGGACTCAGACCGCCGCGACCCGCTTGGCCAGATCGTCGGCGAGCTGACGCGCCTGCGCGGGGTCGGTGGCCTCCACCATCACCCGCACCAGCTGCTCGGTTCCACTGGGCCGCAACAGCACCCGCCCGGTCTCGCCGAGAATCCGCTCCGCCTCGGCGACGGCCTCGCGCACCTCGGGCGCGGCGGCCACGGCGGCCTTGTCGCTGACCGCGACGTTCACCAGCACCTGCGGCACGGTCGACATCACCGCGGCCAGCTCGCCCAGTGAGCGCCCGGTCTGCGCCATCCGCGCCATCAGCCGCAGGCCGGTCAGCACGCCGTCACCGGTGGTGCCGAAGCGCGGGAACACCACGTGCCCGGACTGCTCGCCACCGAGGCTGTAGCCACCGCGACGCAGTTCCTCGAGCACGTAGCGGTCGCCGACGGCGGCGGTGAGCACGGTGATCCGGGCGGCGCGCATGGCGATGTGCAGGCCGAGATTGCTCATCACGGTGGCGACCAGGGTGTCGTCGACGAGTTCGCCCGCATCGCGCATGGCCAGCGCGAGGACCGCCATGATCGCGTCACCGTCGACGGTGTTGCCCTTGGCATCCACCGCCAGGCAGCGATCGGCGTCGCCGTCGAGGGCGATACCCAGGTCGGCGTGATGGTCGAGGACGGCGCTGCGCACCGCGTCCAGATGGGTCGAGCCGCACCCGTCGTTGATATTGAGGCCGTTGGGGTCGGCGTTGATCGCGATCACCGTCGCGCCCGCCTCCCGGTACACCTGCGGGGCCACCTCGGCGGCCGCGCCGTGCGCGCAGTCGACGACGACGGTCAGCCCGGACAGGTCCTGGCCGGTGGATTCGAGCAGGTGCTCGACATAGCGTTCGTGGGTGCCCTCGACGGTGTAGTCGCCGCGCACCCGGCCGATGCCGGCGCCGGTCGGGCGCACGGTGACGCCGTCGGCGATCAGGGCTTCGATCCGCTGTTCCACGGCGTCGTCGAGCTTGTGCCCGCCGGCCGCGAAGATCTTGATGCCGTTGTCGGGCATGGGGTTGTGCGAGGCGGAGATCATCACGCCGAAGCACGCGTCGTAGAGGCCGGTCAGATACGCCACGGCCGGGGTGGGCAGCACGCCCACCGAGAGGACATCGACACCGGCCGAGGTGAGGCCGGCGGTCACCGCCGCTTCCAGCATCTCGCCGCTGGCGCGCGGATCACGGCCGAGCACCGCGACCGGGCGCTTCTTGCCACGCGAGAGCACCTGTGCGGCCGCACCCGCCACGCGCATCGCCAGTTCCGGGCTCAACGACTCGTTGGCGAGTCCTCGAACACCGTCGGTGCCGAACAGCCGTCCCATAAAACCCTCTACTTGTCGTAGGTCCCCGAATACAGCACGAGAGCAGGCGACCAGCCGTGCTGGAAGCCTGCTCTCGCACACGTGCTCCGCCGACCGGGCTCATCCCCGCTGTCGCGGGGAGCATACATAGCGTATGCGAAAGACTGTGGTCGACAGTGCGTAAATCAGCGCTTCGAGTACTGAGGCGCCTTACGGGCCTTCTTCAGGCCGTACTTCTTGCGCTCGGTGGCACGCGGGTCACGCGTCAGGAAGCCGGCACGCTTGAGCGCGGGGCGATCCTCCGGGGTGACCTCGATCAGCGCGCGGGCGATGGCCAGACGCAGGGCGCCTGCCTGACCCGACGGGCCGCCACCGACCAGGCGAGCGTAGATGTCGAAGTTCTCGACCCGCTCGACGGTGACCAGCGGGGACTTCACGAGCTGCTGGTGCACCTTGTTCGGGAAGTAATCCTCGATGGTGCGGCCGTTGAGCTCGAAGTTGCCCGAACCGGGAACCAGGCGCACGCGGACGACGGCTTCCTTACGGCGGCCGACGGTCTGCACCGGGCGATCGATCACGATCGGCGCGAACTCGGTCTCTTCGACGTACTCGGCCTCGTAGCCTTCGCCGTCTTCGACGATCTCGACGACGGCCTCTTCGGTCGCCTCGAACTCTTCGTTGGTGAACTCTTCAGGAGCGGTCACTGGGCCACCTGCTTGATCTCGAACGGAACCGGCTGCTGCGCGGCGTGGGGGTGGTTCGGGCCTGCGTAGACCTTCAGCTTGCCCGCGATCGCGTTACCCAGCTTGTTCTTCGGGATCATGCCCTTGACGGCCTTCTCCACGAGACGATCGGGACGGGTCGCCAACACCTCGCCGACAGTGCGCGACTTGAGGCCGCCCGGGTGTCCGCTGTGGTGGTGGATGAGCTTGTCCTGCTTCTTGTTGCCGGAGATGGCAACCTTGTCCGCGTTGATGATGATGACGAAGTCGCCACCATCGACGTGCGGTGCGTAGGTCGGCTTGCCCTTGCCGCGCAGCAGGCCAGCGGCCTGCACGGCGAGACGGCCGAGGACTACGTCAGTGGCGTCGATGACGTACCACTTACGGGTGACGTCACCCGCCTTGGGGCTGTACGTAGGCACAGTCGTTCCCTGTCTGTCGTCGGTGTTGCCAGCCACGGGTGTGGATCGACACTGTCCCGGCGGCTGGTGGAGACCCGGGACTTCGAGGAGACGCCGATCCGCGAACGGTTCGACGTTCCACACGCCAGCGAGCCACGATACCAGCCGGGTATCACCGACCCGCAATCGGGCGCTAGATCACCACCGGCGGACCGGGGTCGGTCGTACCCGTCGTTCCGGGGATGCGGTAGCGCAGGGTTTCGATGCCGGGAGTGACACAGGTGCGATCGTCGACGACCAGGCCACCGCGCACACTGGCGATGCCCTCGGGCGGGACCGTGTTCGCGTACGGGGTGAACGCGCAGCTGCCGCGATCGTCGGCCAGCGCGACGGCGGGCTCGGCGGACCAGGCGGTCGCGGCCAGCGCGAGCGCGCCGACCACGGCCGGTGCGCCGAAGAAGCCCTTCTTCACCTTGCCGAGCAGTTTGCCCCGGCGCTCGTCGTCCTCCTCGTCGTCGTCGGCGAGCGCGTGCCGCGGCGATCCGCCGGACTGCGCGGGCGGACCCGAGGACTGCGTGGCCGGTCCGGCGACGAACCCGGACGGGCCGGGTGGTTGCGCGCCCGGCGGCGCCTGCGGCGGCGCACCCCAGCCGACCTGGGCGGCGTAGGCCTGTCCGGGATGCTGCGGCTCGGCGTAGTCCTCGTCGTCGAGGCCGGGATCGTTGACCAGCAGGTGCGAGGCGCCGAGCACGAGTGCGTGCATGGGGTGGTCGGCCACGTGCAGGCGCTGACCGAGGTGGTTCTGGAAGGCCAGCCGCAGGGCGTCGTTGAAACAGACATTGCCCGCGAGCAGCACCGTCGAGGTGTCGGCGCCGATCGAACGGGCCGCCGCCATCGCCTCGATCACCACATTGTCGGCCGAGCGGGCATCGCGCAGCGACTCGGCGCTCACCGGCACCTCGACCGACTCGGTCGGCTGCTCGTCGTCCCCGTGCACCGCGACCACCAGCAGCATCCGGCCGTCGGAGTAAACGCCGGTGGCGCCGATGCCGGTGCGATGCCGCTCGCTCGGCGGTGACACCAGTCCGAGCGCGCGCACGTAACCCGAGAGCGCGACGGACTCCGGCAGCGGTTCGACCACCACGTCGAGCTGCTCGACCAGCGCCGCGTACACCTCCACCTTGTCGTCGGGCCAGCTGTCCGGATACGGCAGCGCCACCAATCGCGGCTTGCCGCGCAGGTACTTGCCGACGGCGGCCAGCGGGTTGTAGAGCCGGGCCCGGAACACCAGTTCGGCGGGCCAGGTCGCCCCGGCGATCACGATCTGCGGGTGCCCGAGGATGTCGCGCACATCGGCGATCGCCATCCCCAGGTCCGGTCGCTGCCGGTCGACACCGGCGGTGTGCAGCCTGCCCGCCGCGTCGGCGAGCAGGTAGGCGGGCGGGGTATAGGTGCCCTCGACCTGGACCGGGCGGATCGGGGTGCCATCGCCCCCCGCGGCAACGGACACCACGTCCCACCCCAGATGCAGGGCCCCAACTCGAACGGTCACAGGCTCAAGTGTGCCCGGTCGATGGGCGACACGCGCATCTTGCCCACCGATATGGCCCTGACCTGCCGATTCATCATGCCTGCGCCTTCTTCAGACGCAGGCGGGTCCAGGTGATCACGGCGAGGATCGAGGTGATCACGATGACCATCACGATGTTGAAGATCCAGATCCCCGGCGAATGCACCCACAGCGCGTCCTCCTGCGCACCGAGGACCAGCTCGCGCAGGTCCACCGTCGAGGCGCCCGCCGCATAACCCCAGCGGGAGGGGAACAGGTACGAGATCTGTTCGAGGCCGACGCGGTCGGTGACCGGGATCAGGCCGCCCGCCATCACCAGCTGCACCATGATCATCACCACGAGCATCGGCATGACCTGCTCGTTGGACTTGGCCAGGCTCGACATCAGCAGGCCGAACACCACACAGCACACCGCGGTCATCGCGATGTCGAAATACAGCTCGACGCCGCCGTTGGGGATCAGCGCACCCTCGGCCGGTGCCTTCTTGCCCAGGAAGGTGATGCCGACCAGCACCGCCGACTGCAGGAACGCGGTCACGCTGAACACGGCGATCTTGGCCAGCAGATACGCCGAGGGCAGCAGGCCGACCGCGCGTTCCCGATGGAAGATCGAGCGCTCGCCGACCAGGTCACGCACGGTGAGCGTGGCACCCATGAAGCAGGCGCCGAGAATGAGCACCACCAGCAGCTGTTGGGCCTCACCACCGCTGGCACGCATGAACGAGCCGTCGGGCTGGGCGATCAGCGGCCCCTCGGTGAAACCGTCGCTGCCCGGCACCACCAGCGACAACGCGCCGAGGATGAACGGCAGCACCACCAGGAACACCAGATAGCCGCGGTCGGCGAGGATCAGCCGCAGCTGCCTGCGCACCAGCGTGCTGAACTGGCGCGTCGCGTTCGATTGCGGTGGCGCGCCGCTGCTGCCGTTGCGCCGCGGCGCGGGCGGTGGCGGCGGTGGCACGAACGCCTGTCTGGACCGGTAGGCCGCGAAGGCCTTGTCGGGTTCGGCCGCGACCTGGGCGAAGATCTCGGCCCAGTCCGCGGTGCCCATCGCGGCGCCGACGCCGCCGGGGTTGCCCGCGAAAGCGGTCTTGCCGCCGGGCGCGAGCAGCACCACCTGGTCACACATGTCCAGGCAGGCCACCGAGTGGGTCACCACGATCACCACGCGACCGGCATCGGCCAGTTCGCGCAGCATCTGCATGACCTGCCGGTCCAGCGCCGGGTCGAGACCCGAGGTCGGTTCGTCCAGGATCAGCAGCGACGGGCCGGTGAGCAGCTCCATCGCCACCGACGCGCGCTTGCGCTGACCACCGGAGAGCCGGTCGACCCTGGTGTCGGCGTGCGCGGTGAGCGAGAGTTCCTTCAGCACACCGTCGATCACCTGCTGCCGATCGGCCTTGGTGCTGTCGGGGGGCAGGCGCAGTTCGGCGGCGAAGCCGAGTGCCTGGCGGACGGTGAGCTGGCGGTGCAGCACGTCGTCCTGCGGGACCATGCCGATGCGGGAGCGCAGCGCCTCGTACTCGGCGTGCAGGTTGTGGCCCTCGAAGGTGACCACACCGGCCGAGGGGTGGGTACTGCCCGCCACCAGTTTCGCCAGCGTCGACTTGCCCGCGCCGGAGGGGCCGATCAGCGCGGTCAGCGTGCCGCGACCGGCCTGCACGTTGACATCGACGAGCAGCTGCTTGTTGTTCTCGACGGTGAACCCGACCCCGTGCACCGACAGGCCCAGCTCGGCGACCGGCTTCTGCCGATGCGCCAGCGTGCCCTGGGCGACGACGAAGTCGATGTTGCCGATGGTGACGATGTCGCGCTCGCGCAGCACCGTGCGCTGCTGGCGGTGACCGTTGACGAAGGTGCCGTTGGCCGAGCCGAGATCCTCGACGACCAGCCCCTCCGCGGTCGAGATCAGCTGGGCGTGCCGGCGCGAGGCCAGCGGATCGTTGACCACGATCTGGTTGTCGGAGGTACGGCCGATGCTCAGCCCGCCGGGCGGGATGCGATCGCCACGGGCGACCGGTTCGGTCGAGGCCGCCTTGCGCACCGGCGGCAGCATCGAGGAGTCGGCGCGGCGGGTCATGTTGATGTTGTCCTGCGGCGCCACGGGCTGCGCGGGCTGCTGCGAGGTCGGGACGTATTGCGGCTGCTGGACGTGCGGTTGCGAGCGGGACGGCGGCGGGAACTGCGGCCGTTGCGGCGGGCGGTGCTGCGGCTGTTGCGGCTGCGACGGCGGCGCGAGCATGGTCGCGGCGTGCCGGGCCGACGGCGCGGCCGGCACCAGGTGCAGCAGCGGCCCGGTGACGGCGTCGCCGAGGCGCACCTGGGTGGGCCGGTCGATCGACACGGGCTGGTTCAGCCTGCGCGCGTCGACGAAGACGCCATTGGTACTACCATTGTCGGCGAGTATCCAGGCGCCGTTCTGGAAGCGCAGGGTGGCGTGCACGCGCGAGACCAGCGGGCTGTCCACGAACAGCGTCACCTCGGGCGCACGGCCCATGGTGATCTGCTGGCTCGCTTCGAAGACTCGTTCGGTTCCATCATGGCGCACGGTGATGGTCTGCGCCCCCGGTGAAGACATGGAGCGGATACTATGCCATCGCTCGGACATCGGCGCTGCCCCGAGATGGCCGTTGTCCCGATCCGGCGACCGATCCGCACCCGGTCGCCGCGGCGCGCGAACCCACTGCCCACCCGCGCGACCAGGGACGACAACCGGTGTCACGGCCACGACCGAGGGGGATCAACGTGCCAGTGCCAGCCAGCGACCGTTCGCCGCGCGCGAAAACGGTTCGGGCGCTTCTCATCGCACTCGCGGTCGCGCTGTCGCTCGCGGCCTGCACGCGGGCGATCGACGGCCACGGGGTCTCGATCTACGACGACCCGTTCCAGGTGGCCGGGCTGCCGACCACCGGCGGGCCGAACGGGCCGCGGCCGGGGGTGGCCGATTCGGAGCTGACCGCGACCAATGGCGACGGCGGCGAGGTCGACGCGCTGGCGCTCAACGCGATCGAGGACATCCAGAGCTACTGGCAGAGCGCGTTTCCCGCCGAATTCCCCGGCCAGGAGTTCGATCCGGTGGTGAAACTGATCTCCTGGAACGCGCGCGCGGCGCGCAGCCAGGCGGTCGAGTTCTGCAAGGAGACCACCTATCACCTGGTCAACGCCGCGTACTGCCGCACCGACAACTCGATCGGCTGGGACCGGGCGATGCTGTTGCCGACCATGAGCGAGACCTTCGGCAAGATGTCGGTGGTGATGGTGCTCGCCCACGAGTACGGCCACGCCATCCAGACCATGGCGGGCATCGCCCCCAAGAAGACCCCGGTCCTGGTCAAGGAACAGCAGGCCGACTGCTTCGCGGGCGCGTTCATCCGCCATGTCGCCGAGGGCAAGTCGAAGCACTTCACGATCAACACTTCCGACGGCCTGAATTCCGTGCTGGCGGCGACGGTTTCGATTCGCGACTCCGACCCGGACGACCCCGAGAGCGTGCACGGTTCGGCCTTCGAGCGCGTCACCGCCGTGCAGATCGGTTTCACCGACGGCCCGCGCGGCTGCAAGGTCATCGACTCCGACGAGATCGACCAGCGGCGCGGCAGCCTGCCGCAGAGCTTCTCCGGCGACTACGGCCGCGGCGAGTACCCCATCACCCAGGACAATCTCGTCGAACTGAGCAAGGCACTCGAGGCGATCCTGCCCGTGCGGCAGGCTCCGGCCTACGACTACACCGGCGCCGGCATCGACTGTGCCGACGGCGCGGTCACCGACCCGGTCACCTACTGCCCCGACAAGAACGTCATCGCCACCAACGTCCCGGGCCTGGCCGAACGCGGCGCCGTCGACAACGACGACGACGGCCCGCTGCCGGTGAAGGTCAGCGGCGACTACAACGGCTACGTCGTGTTCATCTCCCGCTACACCCTGGCCGTGCAGCGCAGCCACGGCCAGGAACTGACCGGCGCCAAGACCGGCCTGCGCGCGGCCTGCCTGTCCGGTGTGGTCACCGGCAAGCTCGCCGAATCCGGCCGCCCGGTCGAGCAGGGCGACATCCAGCTGTCGGCGGGCGATCTCGACGAGGCGGTCTCGGGCCTGCTCACCGACGGTCTCGCCGCCAGCGACGCCGAGGGCAACACCGTGCCGAGCGGCTTCTCCCGGGTCGACGCCTTCCGCGCGGGCGTCCTCTACGGCGAGACCACCTGCCTGTCCCGGTATTCCTAACCGAACGGCGGCGGGGCGGCGGGTTCGTAGCGCAGGACGCGGTTGCCGATCATCACCTCGGTGCCGGGCACGAGCACCATCGGCTGGTTCGGGGTGAGGCGGATCCAGTCGCGGTAGCCGGGCAGGCGGCTGCGGGTGCCGTTGGTGGAGCCGCGGTCGATGAGCTGGACATCCCAATTCACCAGGTGCACTTCGGCGTGCGCGCGTGACATACCGCCGGAGGTGTCGTCGATGCGCAACGGGACGAGTCCGCGCTGGGCCGCCTCGGAGTGCTCCGGATCGCGGCCGATCACCGCGTCGGCCGCCAGCAGGTAGGTCATCCCGTCGTCGAGGACGAGCATCCCCAGCGGCGGACGGATGACCTCGGCGAGCGCCTGGGTCTGATCGACCGGCATGCCGCACACCGTGCAGAAGGCCGCGCGCGGATCACTGGGATGCGCACGCGCGCACTTGAATCCCATCACCTTCACGGTGAGCACCGTCGCCTTGGCGGTGGATTCGAGCCTGCGCTGCAGGTCGGGATCGGGTTCGGGCGCCGGATTGGTTCCGGCGAGCCGGGTTTCGGCATGGTGCGGGTCGGCGGTGTAGGGGTCGACCGCGGCGTGTGCCGGGCCGGTGGAGCTGGTGACGGCGTCCATCAACGACGTGGCGGGCTGCATCCCGGTCGCGGGCGGCTCGGCCGGGCGTGAATCCGGCTGCGCGGGCGGCGGTTCCCGATCGATGCGCGCGGTGGGCGGCGGTGGCCTGCGGCCGTGCCCGGCGGGATCGGCGGTGCGGACCCGGCTGCGGACGTCGTTGGACCACATGACGGCGCCACCGGCCTGCGCGATTCCCTCGACCAGCCAGCCGATTCCGCGTTCCGGCGGCAGATCGGGGATGCGGCCCTTGGCGTCGTCGGCGAACAGCGCGACCGCCTTCGCCGGTTCCGAGGCCACCCGGTCGACGGTGAACGCCGCATCGCTGCCCCGGTAGTACTCCACGCTGCCGTCACCGGCGAGCGCCGCGGTCACCGCGCCGTGCAGGAAGATCGCGACGCCACCGTTGTCGGCGGCCGAGAGCACCCCGAAATCGATCGGCGTACCGGGCGAGATCTGCTCGGCGTATTTCATCAGCCAGCGCGTGGCCTCCCGCGCCACCAGCGCGCCCGGCCCGTTCGGTTGTTCCTCGGCGGCGGCACGCACCAGCTCGGCCAGCGACTCGAGGGCGATCGCGGCGGTGTCGTCGGGCGCGAGCCTGCCGGGCCCACGATGGGCCACCACGATCACCGCGCCCGCGACGCGCGCGACCGCATGGGTACCGAGCACAACTTCGACCTGCCGATCCCTCACCGGTATCGGCCTCCACCGGAACTGCGCAGCAGGGTCGTCGCCATGTCATCCAGACTATGGCAAACCCGCCGACTTAGGTCCCCCTGGCCGCCGTTGGTCCGGTAACTTCAGTGCGACAGCGGGGAACACCGAGGGGCATGTGATGATCTCGTCGACCAGGATCCGGATCGCGTCCGCGATCTGCTCTGCCATCGCGCTCGCGACCGTCACCGGGTGCGCGGTCAGCGGGACGCCCGTCCCCGCCGAACCCGACGTGCGCGGCCTGGAGACGGGCGCCTACGCCACCGACCACCACCGCTACGACGACACCGCGGGCGAGGACGGCGCTCTCGTCGAGGGCACCAGGATGTCGGCGGCCGTCGTCCCGGCGATGCGGATCGATCCGTCGCTGTCGCACGGCCGCGGCGGCACGGTGATCACCGATGTGAGCAGGGCGCTGGACTTCGTCGCCAATGTCTCCCGGCCGGTGCTGGAGAACCGCGGGTTCGTCGTCGGATACGCCGCGCTCGGCGCCGACCGTCCCGATCCCGAGGGCCGGACCAGGCCATCACCCGACACGACGGCCGTCACCACGGTCCTGCTCCGCTTCCCCGACGCCACCGCGGCCACCCTCGCCGCCCGCGAACTCGAAGACGTCGACCTGGCGGTCTCCCCCGAGAACCGCAAGCTCGCCTCCACCGAATATCCCCAGGCCTACCTGCACTGGCGTCCCGGCGTGCCGACGATCGGCGCGTTCCTCGCGCACAAGGATTTCGTGATCTCGCTGTTCATCCAGCGTCCGCGCGCCGATTCCGCCGACCTCACCGCCTGGGTGGAGCAGGCCCTCGACGCCGAACTCCCCGTGCTCGACACCTTCACCGCCACCCCGTACGACAAGCTGGCCGACCTGCCGGTCGACCCCGACCGCTTGCTCGCGCGCGCCGTGGTGGAGAACCGCGACGTCCTCGGCCCCGACCAGCATTCCTTCTCCGTCTACTCCACCGCGCACCTGGTCAACAACACCGCCGACCAGACCACCCGCCAGGCACTTATCGACGCCACCGGCGCCGAGCGGATCGCCATGGTCGACGGCGGCTCCATCACCCTCGTCCGGGATCAGGCCGCCGCCGAGGCCCTGCTGACCGGCCTCGTCGACAGCGCGGGCACCTACGACACCCTGCCCGCGCCCACCGACGTCCCCGGCGCGAAATGCCTGCAACTCAACGACCAGGGCAACGCCGAGCAGGAATACAAGTACCGCTGCTACATCCCCTACAAGCGCTACCTCGGCATCGTCAGCTCCGACCAGGAACCCGATGTGCGCCAGAAGATCTCCGCCCAGTACGCCCTGCTGGCCAACAGTTTGTGAGCCCTGCCGGACCGATTCGGTAGCTCGGCAGCCCTACACCTGGATCGTTCGATGACGTAAGCTTCGGCCGATCATGATCGGCCGGGGAGGGTCGCGAGTCGTTTCCGGGAGGGACATCGCCGTGAAAGCGTCAACGAGGGTGACCGGTGCGCTGCTGGCCGCCGTGCTGCTGTCGACAGCGGCCTGCGGGTCCGACGATCCGCCGATCGTCGTCGAGATACCGGTGGACCTGGCCTCGCTCGATGTCGGCAATTATCCGACCCAGCCCCGCGAGGTGGGCGTGGTCGCCAACATGGATCAGGCACGGTTCATCGAGGCCGAGCGGCTCGGCGATGTGGTGCCGACGCCCGCCGACATCGACGCGCGCTTCATCCACACCAACCCCTCGATCGCCTCGGTGTTCCTCGATCCCGAGGCGTCGCTTGGCAAGATCATGGCCGTCGACCGGTTCGCCGAGACCGCGCCCGATTTCATCGGCGGCTTCGTCAGCTCGGCCCAGACCGAACCGAACAATCGCGGCATCGACCTGGTCAACGCCGTCATGATCTTCCCCGACGCGGACAAGGCCACCGCCGCCGCGGCCGCGCTGGAACGCACCGATTTCGAGTACGTCGACCGCAACGAACCGATCGAGATCCCCGGCTATCCCGAGGCCAAGGCACACTGGCAACCGCAGGAGCAGTCGATCGGCTCCTGGTACGCCACCGGGCATCTCGTCATCTACACCTGGATCTACGACTACCTCAACATCTGGCTGGAGACGGTCGATCGCGACGCCCTGCTCGACCTGACCCGCAAGAGCCTCGACACCATCGTCCCGGCGTTGCAGCAGTTCACACCGACGCCCGTCGACCAGCTGATGACCCTGCAACGCGACCGCGAGGGAATGCTCGGCCGCACCGCACCGCGCCCGCTCGAGGACTCCTGGATCAATCCGCCCGGTGTCTACAGCGCGAGTACCGCCCGCCACTTCACCTCCGACCCGGTCAGCACCGCGGAGTTCATCGAGGCGTCGGGAGCCGATCTGTACGCCAATGACGGCGCCGAGGTCTACCGCGCCCGCGACATCGCCGGCGCCCAGCTGATCCGCGACGAACTCGGCGGCCTGACCCGCAAGTTCACCGGCTCCGAGGCACCGCGGAATCTGCCGAGCGCGAAGTGCAAGGAATACATCGGCCGCCAGCGCCTGGCGATCCGCTTCTACTGCGCCGTCTCCTTCGACCGCTACGCCGCCTACGTGTGGTCACACCAGCTACTCGACGCACAACAACGCATCTCCGCCCAATACGCCCTGTTGGTGAACGCCCGATGAGACTCACGACGCGCATCCTGCTCGCGGCCACCCTGACCACCGTGCTCACCGCCTGCGGCTCGACGCTCTCCGGCGCCCCGCTCCCCGGCGAGACCGACATCAGCACCCTCGACGTCGGCTCCTACCCCACCGAGCCGCTCAACGCCCACGACGACGATCCGGTCCCGCCCTTCTACGAGATGTACGAGGTCGCGGCGCTGCGCCTGGCCGACTTCGTGATCCACTCCGGTGACATCGATCCGGCGATGAAGTACGGCAAACGAGCGCGCACGGTATCCGCCGGGGTGATGCCGTGGGCACTCGGCGACGACGGCGTGATGTCGCCGATCGCCAAGCAGCACAAGCTGCTCTACGGTTTCGAGTCCAACGGCGCGTCGCAGGACACCAGCGTCAACACCCTCGGCGACTGGCCGAGCAAGCGCGACGGCAACGAACTCACCGCCTCGACGATGGTGTTCCAGTTCCCCACCGAGGAGCAGGCCGCCGCCGCGGCGCAGGAGTTCCACGACGCCGACTTCGTCCCGCGCGAGGCCACCAACCAGCCGGTCGATCTGCCCGATTACCCTGCGGCCAAATCACATTGGCGACCCGACTCCCCGTTCCTGCGCACCCTGCTCCCCCACGGCCCCTACGTGATCGCCTTCCTGCTCTCGGTGAACACCCCCGACCAGCAGGCACTCGTCACCATGGCCCAGACCGCCTACGCCAAACAGATCGAGGCACTGGACAGGACGACACCACTGTCGGACAAGGAGGTGATGACCCTGCCCTGGGACCCCGACCACCTGGCCATGCGCACCCTGAACCCGGACGACCTGGCCTCGCCCGAGGGCTCCGGCTTCTACCTGGTGACCGGCCCGCACGGCGTCCTGCACTACTCCGGCGACCCCCTGCCCACCGACCGCGGCTACATCACCGAACAACTCACCAAGATGGACGCCCAGCAGGTCGCCCTGTCCTGGGGCTCGATCGGCATCCGCACCCCCGACGCCGCCACCGCCCGCCGCGCGGTCACCGAACAACTGTTCCCCTGGAAAGTAGAAGCCGACGCCGACGCCCCACCGAATCTCCCCGATTCGTCCTGCGTGGAGAACAGACGCCTGGCCGCACCGAAACGCTTCAGCTGCATCCTCGCCTACAACGAATACGTCGGAATCGTCAGCGGTAACCAGCTTCTCGACGCCCAGCAACGCGCGGCCGCGCAGTACGCGCTCTTCGCCAACACGAGGTAGTCGGCATCGCCGGGCCGCCACCGGCTAGAGTTCGGCCAGCTGTAATTGGGGAGGGAGATCGCTGTGAAGGTATCGACGAGGGTCGGCGGTGTGCTGGTGGCGACGGCGCTGCTGGCGACGGCCGCCTGCGGGTCTGATGATCCGCCCGCGCCCGTCGACGTGCCGGTGGACCTGGCGACGCTCGATGTGGGCGGTTACCCGACGCAACCACGCGAGATCGGGCTGGTTTCCAGCTACGATCAGGCGCGGTTCATCGAGGCGGAACGGCTGGGCGACTTCGTGCCGCTGCCTTCGGATATCGATCCACGGTTCGTTCACCAAAATCCCGGGATCGCCTCGGTGTTCGTCTTCCCAGAGGCTTCCCTCGGCAAGATCATGGCCATCGACCGGTTCACCGAGACGGTGCCCGATTTCATCGGCGGCTTCGTCAGCTCGGCCGAAAATGACGCGAACAGCCGGGGCATCGATATGGTCAACGCCGTCATGATCTTCCCCGACGCGGACAAGGCCACCGCCGCCGCGGCCGCGCTGGAACGCACCGATTTCGAGTACGTCGACCGCAACGAACCGATCGAGATCCCCGGCTACCCCGAGGCCAAGGCACACTGGCAACCACAGGAGCAGTCGATCGGCTCCTGGTACGCCACCGGACACCTTGTCATCTACACCTGGATCTACGACTACCTCAAGATCCACCTGGGCAAGGTTGACCGACAAGCACTGCTCGATCTGACTCGCAAGAGCCTCGACACGATCGTCCCGTCCGTCGAGAAGTTCACGCCGACACCTGTCGACCAGCTGACCACGCTGCAGCGCGACCGCGAGGGAATGCTGGGCCGTACTCTGCCGCGCCCGCGTGAAGACTCTTGGCTCAATCCTCCCGGCGTATACGCGGCGCGTACCGCCCCGCATTTCGTATCGGACCCGGTGGACACGGCGAAATTCATCGATGACGCCGGAGTTGACCTGTACTCCAATGACGGTGGCGAGGTCTACCGTGCCCGCGACATTGCCGGCGCCCAGCTGATCCGCGACGAACTCGGTGGCCTGACCCGCAGTTTCACGGCATCCGACGCGCCGAGAAACCTACCGACCGCCAAGTGCAAGGAGTACATAGGCAGGAAGACCATCGCGATCCGCTTCTACTGCTCGGTCTCCTTCGACCGCTACGCCGCCTACGTGTGGTCACACCAGCTACTCGACGCACAACAACGCATCTCCGCCCAATACGCATTGCTGGTGAACGCCCGATGAGACTGTCCACATCCACCGCGACCATCCTGCTCGCGGTCACCATGACCACCGTACTGACGGCCTGCGGCGCCACCCTCTCCGGCACGGCCCAGCCCGGCGAGACCGACATCAGCGCCCTCGACGTCGGCTCCTACCCCACCAAGCCACTCAACGCCCACGACGAAGATCCAGTCCCGGGCCTCCACTCGATGCACGTGGTCGCGGCGATGCGTATTGCCGACCATGTAATCAACTCTGGCGACATCGATCCGCAGATGAAGTTCGGCCAACGTGCGGGCACATACGCTGGCACCACGATGCCGCGAGCACTCAGCATCGGCACCGAAATACCGGCGATCGCCGAGAAACACAAACTGCTCTATGGTTTCGAGTCCAGCGGCGCGTCACAGAACAACAGCCTCATCACCTACACCAAATGGCCGATAAAGGATGACACCAACGAACTCACCGCCAGCACGATGGTCTTCCAGTTCCCCACCACCGAACAGGCCACCGCTGCAGCACAGGAGTTCCACGATGCCGACCTGGCAGAGCAGGAGGGCCGCAACCAGCCGGTCGATCTGCCCGATTACCCTGCGGCCAAATCACATTGGCGACCCGACTCCCCGTTCCTGCGCACCCTGCTCCCCCACGGCCCCTACGTGATCGCCTTCCTGCTCTCGGTGAACACCCCCGACCAGCAGGCACTCGTCACCATGGCCCAGACCGCCTACGCCAAACAGATCGAGGCACTGGACAAGACGACACCACTCTCCGACGAAGAGGTCATGACCCTGCCCTGGGACCCAGACCACCTCTTGATGCGCACACTGAACCCGCCGCAGTTCCACATACCCTCAGGCGACGGGTCCTACGTGCTCACTGGCAAGGTCGGCATCCTGCACTACTCCGGCAATCTTCTGTCCACGGATCGCAACTACATCGCCGAACAGCTGACCAAGATGGACGCCCAACAGGTCGCCCAGTCGGAGGGTTCGATCGGCATCCGCACCGCCGGCCCCGCCGCCGCCCGCCGCGCGGTCACCGAGAAACTGTTCCCCTGGCGATTCGAATCCGAGGCCGCCGCGCCACAGAATCTCCCTGATTCGGCCTGTGTGGAAAACCGGGGACAAGACGCGCCGAAACGCTTCAGCTGCGTCGTCGCCTACAACGAATACGTCGGAATCGTCAGCAGCGACCAGCTCCTCGACGCCCAACAACGTGCGGCCGCGCAGTATGCGATCTTCGCCAACAGCCGATAATCCCAGACCAGCCCGCAATCGCCGGGTCCGATATGCTCCTGCCGGGAACCAGGCAGTGCGGCACCGAATCAGGAGATCGTGAAAGATGGCGATGAGCCCCGGCACCATCGTCGGCGGGTACCGCGTGGAGCGGCAACTCGGTGCTGGCGGAATGGGCACTGTCTACCTGGCCAAACACCCGAGTCTGCCGCGAATGGACGCGCTGAAGATCCTCAGCGCCGAACTCAGCCGCGACCCCGAGTTCCGTGCTCGCTTCGAGCGCGAGGCCAATCTCGCCGCCGGGCTCGATCACCCCAATATCGTCTCGGTCTACAACCGGGGTGAAGAGCACGGTCAGCTGTGGATCGCCATGCAGTACGTGGACGGCACCGACGCCGCCGCGGAACTCGCCCGTGACCGCCACGCCATGCCACCGCTGCGCGCGCTGCGCATCACCACCGAGGTCGGCAAGGGCTTGGACTACGCGCACCGGCGCGGTCTGCTGCACCGCGACGTGAAACCCGCGAACTTCCTGCTCGCCAAGGCCGAGGACCCCGGCGAGGACGAGCGCATCTTCCTCACCGACTTCGGTGTCGCGAAGTCCACCGACGACGCCACCGAACTCACCCAGACCGGTAGCTTCCTCGCCACCATCGCCTACGCCCCGCCCGAGCAGCTCAGCGGCGCCGCGCTCGACCACCGCGCCGACATCTACAGCCTCGCCTGCGCCTTCTTCAAGCTCCTCACCGGCCAGAACCCCTATCCCGCAGCACAACCCGCCATGGTCATGATGGGTCACCTGCACGAACCACCGCCCCTGGCCACCAAGATCAACCCGGGCCTGCCCTACGCGATCGACCACGTCTTCGCCCGCGCCATGGCCAAGAACCCCGCCGAACGGTTCGCGACCTGCCGGGAGTTCACCGACGCCGCCGCGAACGCGCTCGTCCCGGGTTTCAACCCCACCGGGCACAACACCTCGCCGACGTATCCGATCCAGGTGATGGCGCCGCGCGAGCACACCGACCCGAGGCTCACCGCCTCGATGCCGCACGCCATGGCGCCCGCCGCACCCAAGAAGACCAAGCGCGTCGCGGCGATCGTCGGCGCGGCAGTGCTCGTCGTCGGACTCGGCGCGGGTATCGGCATCTGGGCCACCAGCGGATCCGAGGCTTCCGAGGGTGGTGGCGCGACGACATCGACATCGGCATCGGCGGCGTCCCCGCTCGAGCAGGCACGCAAGGACAACCCGGCGTTCGCGGGCAAGACCGTCACGCTGCTCGACGTCAGCCAGCCGAGCAAGTTCGGGATCTATCTGACCGGCAGCCCCCAAACCCAGTTCATGGACAAGCTCGGCTTCGTCTACAACTACGAGTACACCAATACCGAGGGAATCCCCTCACCCAAACAGGTCAACGACAGCGCGGCAGCGCTGAAGGTGCCCGATGACAGCTACGTCATCGTCTTCCGCAGTGATGAGAAGGCCGGCGGCGGCGGACTTCTCGGTTTGCCGTACGGGATCACCGGCACCAGGGCGATCGTCATTCCCGTGGACGATCCGGAAACCGTATCGGCCCTCCGGAACTGGTCCGACAATTCGGAGGCGGTCTTGTTGGAGAAGTTGATCCCGACACTCAAGGCCCGAATCCGTTAGACATCTGTCACTGTTTCAAGGGGGGAATTCTCTAGATGGCACTGCGCCGACGCGCGTCGTCTCGCGCCGCTTTTCGGACCATCGCGGCACTGTCTGCCGCACTACTGGTGGCAAGTGTCGGGGCGTGCGGGTCCGACGATCCGCCGGAGTCCTCGGCACCACCTCCGCCCCCGGTGGACGTGAGCACGCTCCAGGTGGGCAACTACCCCTCGGAACCGACGATTCTGGGTACCGCGAACAATGACGACGAAGCACGTACCGCCGAAGCGATGCGTCTCGCCGAGTTCGTTCCGCTGCCCTCCGATATCGATCCGGCGCTCCAGTTCACCCGGAACAACAACACCACCAGGACTTTCATCACCGGTGACAGCGTCATCGTCACACGGGTCATGTCCATGCAGCCGGCCGATTTCGATTCGAAAGCCGCCGGATTCATCGCCGGATTCTATTCCAATGCCCAATCGGACGACAATTTCCGACTGTCTCATACGCTGGAGAATTACGTCCTCCTTTTCGACAACGAATCGTCGGCACAGGCAGCATCCATCGCACTCGGCGACCAGCACCGACAGTACTATGCCGACGAATACCAGAACGCCGAGCTGCCGAACTTCCTGACAGCACGTTCGTATTGGCATCCGGAGTGGGCAAAACTTGTTTCCTGGTACGCACACGGACGATTCGTCATTCACACGGCGTCCACCGATCACCTCTCCAACGAACTGGAGACGAACGATCTTCCCGCACTCGTGCGGACCGTCGAGCAGTCGCTGACGAAAGTCTCGGGGTCGCTGGACAAGTTCACCCCGACGCCGCGCGAGCAGTGGTCCACCCTGCAGCGCGACGTCGACGGCATGATCGGCAAGACCGTCACCTCTGCGAACAACCTGAGCCCCGAGGACATCACGCCGATCGCGTACTCGGGCCGAGCGACGCTGCACGGTTCACGGAACTCCGGTAAGGACGGCGAATACCTCGACGAGTTCGGCGTCGATCAGGCCGCGTTCAACGGCGGCGCGCTGTATCGAGCACGCGACGAGAAGGCCGCCGAAGGGCTGGCGGTGGCTCGCGCGCAGCTCGGAAAGCTGTTCAAGCCCGCACCGGCACCCGAGGGCTTGCCCATAGCGCACTGCAACGAGGCTCGCGGAAAGTACCAATCCGGAGCTCGATTCAGGTGCACCGTGGCTGCCGGGCGATTCACCGCGGATATCTCGGCCGAACAGCTCGCGGACGCCCACCAACGAATCTCCTCCCAGTACGCAATGCTGATCAACAGCAAGTAGGAGACAGGCGCATGAAGAAGATTGCCTTCGCGCGGCGGCGTGCCGCCCGCACCGTGACAGCCGCGTCGGTCGCGATACTCGCCTTGTTGGCCACCGGGTGCGGTTCGGTGATGTCCGGCTCTGGCATCGCGGGCGAGATCGATGTCCGGGAACTCGATGCCGGCACGTATCCGATCTTGCCGGTGGACTTCACCGGCGAGTACGCACCCACCTACGACCTCGGCAGAGAGCTCGCGGCGATACTGCTCGCGGAGCACCTCGTCCTCGGCCCGGAGATCGACGAGAAGTTGGCCGAAGGCTACTGGATGACGATCAAACGGCCGAACGTCGCGACGAGTGTCAGCGAACAGGTGCGCCCGGTACTCGAAACCAACCGCATGATCTACGGTTTCGGATCGTCCAGCACCGACCAGCGACAGTTCTCGAGCCTGGCGCTCTCCGCCGGCGACCATACGCTCGCCGATCTTCAGCGTGAACTCGAGCCGACCTATTTCGGCGTGACCGTCTTCCAGTTCCCCGGTGCCGACGCCGCGAGCCGGGCCGCCACCGAACTCGAGCAGGCCGACTTCGACGTCGCTCCGGACCTGAACCAAAAGGTCCAGCTCGACAAGTACGCCAATGCCCATGCGCACTGGCGGCCCGGCGTCGCGTCGATGCTCACCACCGTCGCCACCGGCAGCTATGTGATCAACCTCCAGGTCGGTGTGCCGAAACCCGAGCTACCTGAACTGATCGCGCTCACCGAGAAGGTGCTCGACGCGCAGATACCCCGCCTCGAGCGGCTCACCCCCAAGTCGCCGGAGGAGGTGCTGCGACTCAGCAATGATCCGGATCAGATCCTTCGCCGCGTGCTGAATCCCGACCAGTTCAACAGTCCGAGCGCCGAGCACTACGCCACCTACGGACTCCAGGGTTACGTACACACGCATCGTGACCACGCCTCCCGGCGAGCCGCGTACGAGCAAGCCGGGGTCGATCGAATCGGCATCGTCTGGGGCAGTCAGATCTTCCGTGCCCGCGATGCCGAGGCTGCCGAGACCCTGCGAACGACCGTCCTGGACTGGCCGGGGACCCAGCCGGCCGAGGCGCCGCCGAGTGCTGTTCCTTCCGCGCAGTGCGTCGAGAACGAGGGTGCGGATTTCTACACCAAGCGGTTCTCCTGTGCCGTCCAGTACCGCCGATACGTCACGGTCGTGCATGCCCATCAGATCGGTGACGCGCACCAGCGCGCCGCCGCTGCGTACGGGGTGATGGCCAACAGCCAATAGCCTCGACGGCGACCGGCAGGTAAGGTGTCGAGCGACGCGCGGCTACGACAGCGAGCAGGGGAAGGGGGGAGTCAACAGCCAGCCGCGATGCGCGGTGATCGAACGAGGGGGTCGGCGCGATCTTCGCGCCGTGGACGGGGGTGGCGCGAGTGTCCGCGCGATGCATCCCACGACCAGCTCGATCAGTATCCGCGGCGGCCGCGAAAAGACATCGAGATTCGATGGAACCGATGGCATCCGCAGTGCGTCAAAGAATATGTACGGACCTAGATCCAGCCAGATCACGAAACAAGTGACTGAGAAACGATAGGAGCTTTCATGTCAGGTCAGTTGAAGGCGAGCCCCGAAGAGATCGCGACGTTCGCGAAGGAGACCGAGTCCAAGGAGCAGGACCTGCGGGACCGGATCGTCGCGCTGAAGGCTCAGGAGGATGCGACGACCGCCACGTGGGGCGGCCAGGCACGCGCGGCGTTCGACACCTTCATGGAGGCGTACTACGTCCAGGCGCACAAGATGAACGACAAGCTGGGCGACACCGCCGAGAAGCTGGCCAAGGTCGGCACGAACTACGAGAGCCAGGATCAGGAGTTCGCGTCCAAGGTCCAGGCCCAGGCCTCGAGCCTCGATCTTCCCTAACTGACACGTCGCACAAACGAACTATATCGAGGAGATTCCTGTGACCAATCCTGGAACGATTTCGTCGAACTTCGGCAGCGTTGACGATGGAGCTGCGGCCATCCTGGCCAATGCCCGCCAGATCAACACGTTGCTCGAAGACTTTCACAAGTACGTGACGGACTTCGTCACCAACAACTGGGAAGGTGCGGCGAACGACTCCTTCACAGAGATGCAGAACCTGTGGCACACCAGCTCCCAGGAGCTGGCGACCACGCTCGAGAAGGCCGCGACCACCGTGCGCTCCGGCAACGACGAGCTGAAGGCGACCGACACCGGCCTCGCCGGCCTGTTCTGAGCCGCTCCGAACGGCTGGATGCCGGGTCTCAGCGCTTCGCTGAGACCCGGAACAGGTTTCGGAACCCACTTCACGATCCGTACCTCGCTCCCCCTCGGGGCCGGGCGACCAGCGGGCAGCTGCCCGCTCTCGTACCGATCGCAGAAGTACACAAGTCAGGCCCCGGCTCACGCTGGGGCCTGACTTGTTTGTGTGGTGAGGGCGAGTGTCGGGGTCCGCGGGTGGTCGGCGGTGCGGACCGGCGGGCTACTGGCTCACCTGAACCGCGCCCACGACCTGTTCGCAGGAAGGGGTGAGGGCGGGCCAGCCGCCCTCGAGGTACTGGCAGCCGACGCTGACCTGGACTCCTCGTTCGACGAGGACCTGCCAGCGGACGGTGGAGCCGTCGGCGGGGTGTTCTTCGTAGGACAGGCCGGGGCGGCCGGCGAAGACGACGTCGCGGCGGACCTCGGTGACGGTTCCGGCGGGCTTGGTGGCGATCTGGGCGGCGAGGTCGGCGGCGACCTCGTCGTAGCCCGCGCCGGGGCTGACCGGTTTCTGGGTGATGGTGATGCGGTGGCGGGTGGCGTCGTCGGGGACGAGGTCGGCGCGGGTGGTCGGGTCGGTGGTGGACGAGCGGTGCCAGCCGACGGGGACCTCGACGGCGACCCGGCCGACGGCCTCGGTGCCGGGGCGCGGCGCGGGTTTCGACGTGGACGGTGCGGTGGCCGAAGTTCCGGCGACCGTGGTGGTTTCGACGGTGGCCGCGGCCTGCTGGTCGCCCGATCCGCCGAGGAAGAAGAACCCGCCGACCGCCGCGGCCGCGATGACGGCGGCCAGCGCGGCGGCGCCGAAGTAGAGCGGGCGGTGGTCGACCGGCTTGGTCGCCGCGGCGCGCTCGCGCAGCGGCTGCATCCACTCGGCGGCGGGCGGTGGGATGGACGGGGTGTAGGCGGGCGCGTGTGTGGCGGGGCGCGCCAGGTCGGTTCCGGTCAGCGGGCTCACCGGAACCGCTGCGCCACAGATGTTCTCCACCGCGGCGGTGACCGCCTCCAGCACCTTCGGATCGGTGGCGCCGAAGACCTGCACCACATCGGCGGGCCGGTCGGCGAGCAATCGCGTGAGCAGCGCCTCGAACTGCCGCCAGCCGTCCTCGGTGTCGAGTTCCGCCGCGGCCAGGGTGGGTTCGGCCTCGACGGCTTCGACATGGGTGCCGTCGGCGTCGTAGCCGACCGAGGACACCGTGGTGGAGAGCATGCCGAACTCGACCACGGCGGTGCGACGGCTGCGGCGAGTCGCCTCGTCGACATCGGAGGCACGCACCGCGCACGTCTCGAACACGATCTCGTGGGTGAATCGCGCTGCCGCGGTGGCGAACAGGTCCAGCGCGCGGGGACCCCACGCGGTCGGATGGACCACGACGAGCCGCTCACACGGCACGGCGACCCGAAGGGTGTCCATGATCGCGCCCAGCACCGCGGACAGTGCCTGGCCCAGCGTCGGCATGCGCGGCGGCAACGCGATCCGGTCACCGGCGAGGTACTGGACCGCCGACACCACCTGGGTGGGTGGGGTCAGCGGTTCGCCCACGACGAGATCGGAACCGTTGCTGCCGAGCACGATCGACGGCGGGACGTCCCAGTGCGTGGTGGTGCCACGCGCCCAGATCTTGGCTTCGCTGACGACCAGCTCGACGACGGTCATTCCGGCTGCGGCATCCAGGCGGTCTGGATGAGGCCCTCGGTGTTGCGGGTGACGTAGGTACCGCGGCCCGGGGGCTTGGGGCCGGGCCGGGTGGTACCGACCATCACGCCCTCGTCCTTGCTGCAGCTCATCACCAGCGCGGCTGTTCCGAGGTCCTTCATCCGCGCCAGCGTCGCCTCGTACATGGCGCGGCTGGCGCCACCGGAGCGGCGGGCGATGATGAGGTGGAAACCGAGATCGCGGGCGTGCGGCAGATGTTCGACCAGCGCGGCGACCGGGTTACCCGACGAGGTGGCGACCAGGTCGTAGTCGTCGACGATCACATACAGCTCGGGACCCTGCCACCAGGACCGCTCGCGCAGCTGCTGCGGTGTCACGTCCGGACCGGGGGTCCGTTGGGCGACATAGGCCGCGAGATCGTTCATGTTCTTGGTGAACTGCGGTGCGGTGGAACCGTATCCGGCCTGGTACCCCTCGGGGATGAGGCCGAGCATGGTGCGGCGGTAGTCACCGACGATGAACCTCGCCTGGTTCGGCGTGTTCGACGCCGCGATGCCGTCGATGATCGAGCGCAGCAGCGTCGTCTTACCGGACTCGGCGTCACCGATGATGATGAAGTGCGGGCTCTCCGCGAAATCGATGTAGACCGGCGCGAGTTCGGCCTCGTTGATGCCGATCGGGATGCGGGTGCACCTGGCCGCCGCCGGGTCGAGCCGGGACGGCCAGTTGCCCGCCAGGTACAGCAGCTGCTCACGCGGCAGCTGATCGGGCAGCATCCGGACCTGCGGCGCCGGGCGTCCCGGGGTCGCCTGCGCGATCGCCTCGACCGCCGCGGCCACCGCCTGACCGAGATTCGACGGATCCGAGGAACCGTCGACGCGGGGCAGGCCGGTGAGCATGTGCAGGCACTCGGGCGTCATGCCGCGGCCCGGACGGCCCTGCGGCACCAGCGTGGCGAACTTGCGACCCAGGTCGGAGTCCATCGGATCGCCGAGACGCAGCTCGATGCGGGTACCGATCTGATCCTTGAGCGCGGGCCGCGCCTCGGCCCAGCGGTTGAGCGCGATCACCACGTGCACGCCGTAGGACAGACCCTGCACAGCCAGGTTCATGATGGTCTGCTCGAGCACGTCGAAATCCTGGCGGATCGAGCCGAAGCCGTCGATCACCAGGAACACGTCACCGAAGGGGTCCTCGTGGGCGCCCTGGGCGGCCGGGCTCGACGCCGGGTCCGTCGACCGCAGCCGCCGGAACTCGGTCATCGACTCGATGCCGAGCTGACGGAAGCGCGCCTCACGCGTGCGCACGATGGTGGTCATCTCGGAGATGGTGCGGCGCACCTGATCCTCGTCGAGACGGCTGGCCACCGAACCGACGTGCGGCAGGCCCTGCAGACCGGTCAGCGTGCCGCCACCGAAGTCGAGGCAGTAGAACTGCACCTGCTCGGCGGTGTGGCTCAGCGCCATCGCCATGATCATGGTGCGCAGCGCGGTCGACTTGCCCGACTGCGGACCACCGACCACGGCCACGTTGCCGCGCGAACCCGACAGGTCGACGACGAACGGATCGCGGCGCTGATCGTAGGGGCGGTCGACGATGCCCATCGGCGCGCGCAGCGTGGCGACCGCCGGGTACTCGCCGGTGAGGATCGAGCGCGGCACCAGCTGATCGAGGGTGGGTGCCTCGTCGAGCGGCGGCAGCCAGATCGCGTGCGCGGGGCGGCCGTGCCCGGCGATCCGGGAGACCAGCATGTCGAGGTTGGAGGTCTGCTCGCCGTCGCCATCGCTGGTCGGCTCGGGCTCGAAGGTGGGCTCGGCGGCCACCGGAACCCGGTCGGAGGTGCGGAAGCCGATGTGGGTGGCGTTGAACGGGCGGGCGTTCACGTCAATCTCGCCACCGACGATGCCCGCGCTGGTGACCTCGCGCTGGGAGCCGCCACCGACGTAGGTGCCGGAGACGTAGGAGGCCTGGAAACGCTGGATCTCGCCGGAGTCGGCCTTCAGGTAGCCGCCACCGGGGGTGTTCGGCAGGTTGTAGGCGTCGGGGACGCCGAGGACCTGGCGGGATTCGTTGGCGGAGAAGGTCTTCAGGCCGATCCGGTAGGACAGGTGCGATTCCAGGCCCTTGAGCTTGCCCTCTTCCAGGCGCTGCGAGGCCAGCAGCAGGTGTACGTGCAGCGAGCGGCCGAGGCGGCCGATCATCACGAACAGTTCCGCGAAATCAGGGTGCTGGGTGAGCAGTTCGGAGAACTCGTCGAGCACCACGAACAGCGCGGGCAGCGGGTCGAGGTCGGCGCCGGCGGCGCGCGCCTTCTCGTACTCGGAGACGTTGGCGAAGTTGCCCGCCTGCCGCAGGACTTCCTGGCGGCGGTTCATCTCACCGGCCAGGGCGTCCTTCATACGGTCGACGAGGTCGGCCTCGTCCTCGAGGTTGGTGATGACCGCGGCGACGTGCGGGACGTTGTCGAGGCCGAGGAAGGTCGCGCCACCCTTGAAGTCGACCAGGACCAGGTTGAGCTGGTCGGGCGAGTGGGTGGCGAGCAGGCTGAGCACCAGGGTGCGCAGGAATTCCGACTTACCGGAACCGGTCGCGCCGATGCACAGGCCGTGCGGGCCCATGCCGTTCTCGGCGGCTTCCTTGATGTCGAGTTCCACCGGGGCACCGTCGGCGCCGAGACCGAAGGCCACGCGCAGCCGTTCGCGGCCGTAGCGGGGGCGCCAGGCGCTGGCGGGGTTGAAGTTGCCGATGTCGCCGAGGTGCATCATCTGCGCCCAGCTGGTGATGGTCTCGGTCTCGTCGGTCTCCACATCGCTGCTGCGCTGGGTCGCCGCGCGGTAGGGCGCGAGCCTGCGCGCGGCCTGCTGGGCCTGCTCGACGCTGACCCGGTCGATGGTGGCGAAGCGTTCCTGGTTGCCGGTGGCGCCGCGACCGAGGCACTCGCCGTCCTCGACGACCATCTTGATGCCACGCGAAACAGCAAGGCGCGGTGCGTAATTGCACAGGTCGATGATGGTGACGCCCTCGAAACCGGACTCACGCAGCTGGTCGTCCTCGGCCTCGAGCAGGCCGCCGTCGACCACGATCACCACGTGCACCATGTTCGGGTTGTTCGGCTGGTTACGCGAGTAGCGCACCCGGTTGCCGAGCAGCGGATGCAGGCCGGTCATCGCCTCGCGAATCGAGCCGTAGAACATGCGCTGGGTGCCGATGCCGTCCTGGGAATCGGGGTGCTGGGTGTGCGGGAGCCACTTGGTCCACTCCCATTCGCGGGCGGTGTCCGGGCCACAGACCACGGCGACGAGCACCTGGTCGGGCGCCTGGAACATGCACAGCTGCAACAGCATCGCGCGCGTCATGTCGCGGGCCTGGACGCGGTCGCCGTCGAGGGCGACGGTGCCGAAGCCCTTCACCGCGATCGCGGTCGGCAGATCGGGCACCGTGGAATGCGCGCGCACGAAGCGGCGCAGCGAGACCGCGGCGATCGGCTCCAGCTCCTCGACCGGACCGGTCTCCGGGGCGACCAGCCTGGTCGCCAGCCGCTGACCGCCCAGGCCGATGCGGGCGTGGCAGAAGTCCTTGTCGCCGGAGCGGCGCTCCCACATCCGGCTGGTGCCCGCGAGCATCCAGATCAGGCCGGGTTCGGGGTGGCTCCACTCGACGGCGGCGCGCTGCTGGGTGGCGGTCTCGTCGACGTCCTTGCGCACCTGGTCGAGGTAGCGCAGGTAGTCCTTGCGGTCCTCGTTGGCCTCGGCGGCCTTGGCGCCCTTGCCCCCGCCCTGACCGGCGAACATGGTGACCATCGACATGATCATCATCATCGGGAACATCATCATCATCGGATTCGATGTGAGGTTGCGCCCACCGGTGGTGAACATCAGCGCCATCATGCCGACCATGCCGACCACCATCACGACGGGCATCAGCTTCATCAGCAGGTTGGCCGGGGTGATCCGCGGGATCTCGGGCGGCGGCTGCAGGGTGACCTCGCCACCGGGCGTACGCGGCATCTCGCGCCGGGCACGGCGCTGGAACCGGACTGTGCTCATGGTCGAAGACTCCCCCTGCTTGACTACTCGCTGTCTGGCCTCGCGACGGGCTCAGTGTAGAGGTCGCGGCCGACATGTCGTATGGTTCGTCGAGCATTCTGCTGTCCGAACGGTGAGTTCCGCAAACTGTCGATCGCCCGCGCGGTCGAGCGGAAACACGAGGTAGAGACGGAGTTGGGGGAGTTTTGACGCACGCGCGACTCGATCATGTGGAAGAGGATTCCGCGCGCGGCATCGTTCGCGCACCGGATCTTGCCCGGGTGACGATCCTGGCCAAGCACACCCAGGTGGACATGGCGATCCCGGTCGATGTGCCGGTGGCCCTGGTCATTCCGAGTGTGGTCGACATGGTCGCACAGCACAGTCGGTCCAATGAGTTCGACAACGACGGGGAACGCTACGAGCCTGCCGAATGGGTGCTCGCGCGGATCGGCCACCCGCCGTTCTCGAACTCGTTGAGCCTGGGTGAGCACGGTGTCCGCGACGGCGAGCTGTTGATGCTCGAGAGTGCCTCGCACACCGCGCCGACCCCGCTGTTCGACGACATCATGTACAACGTCGCGATCGCCGACGCCGAGCACTACCGCAGCTGGACGCCCAAGACCGCGCGCATCACCGGTTCGGTGCTCGCCGCGCTCACCATGCTGGTCGGCTGCTTCGGTCTGCTCACCGCGCCCGACGCGCTGCCGTTCTGGGCGACCGGGTCGCTCGCGCTGTTCGTCGCGATCCTGTGCGTGGTCGCCGGCACCGTGCTGAGCCGGATGTACGGCGACACCTCCGCGGCGCTCGTCCTCGGTGGCTGCGCGCTGCCCGCCGCCTTCACCGGCGGCATGCTGATCGTCCCCGATCACTACGGCTGGGCCCATCTGCTGCTCGGCTCGGCGCTGTTCGGCGCCGTCGCGGTGCTGGCCTGGCGGGTCACCGGTGTCGGCCTCGCGCTGTTCATCGGCGCGGCGACGATCTCGGTGTTCACCGTTCCGGCCGCGCTGGTGGGCCTGCTCACCGATCAGCCGGTCAAGGCCATCGGCGCGATCGCCGCCGCGGCCGGACTCGCGGGTCTTTCGCTCTCGCCGCGGATCTCGATGCTGCTGGCCAAGCTGCCGCTGCCGCCGGTCCCCTCCCCCGGCACCCCGATCGATCCCACCGAGGACGATCCCGACGACCATCGCGCGCTGCCCACGCTCGACGCGCTGCGCGCCAGGTCGGAGCGGGCCCGCAACTACCTCGCCGGCCTGGTCACCGCGACCACGCTGGTCACCGTCGTCGGCGCGCTGCTGTCGGTGAACGCGACCGCCGAGGGCGCCTACTGGCCCGGCATCGCGCTGGCGCTGGTGTGCGCCGCGGTGCTGATGTTCCGCAGCCGCACCTACGCGGGCGCCGAGCAGGCCATCGTGCTCATCGCGGGCGGCGCGGCGATCGTGCTGATCATGCTGATCGGTGTCGCGGTCGAGATGCGCCAGCCGCTGGTGGTCTTCGGTGCCGCGCTGGTGATCCTGGTGTCCGCGCTGGTCATCGGCCTGATCGTGCCGAACCAGTCGGCCACCCCGCCGATGCGCCGGGCGGTCGAACTGCTCGAATACGCCTTCGTCGCCGCGGTGCTGCCGCTGGTGTTCTGGGTCGCCGATCTCTACAGCCTCGTCCGCGGGCTGTGAACACGAACCTGCGCGTCATGGCCGCGGCCGTGGCGCTCGGTGTCGGCGCGTCCTTCGGCGTCGGGGCACCACCCGCCTCTGCCGAGCGTCCGCCCGTGGTCGACCCGGGACTCCTACCCGCGGGCGACCCGGCCGCACCGCCGGAGAAGACCGAGGTCCCGCCGAACACCGTCTGCGCCGCGGTGCGCTCCGGTGGCGAGGGACCGACGATCCCGACCGCGCAGCGCTCGCTCGATCTGGAACGCGCCTGGCAGTTCTCGCGCGGCGCGGGCCAGACCGTCGCGGTGATCGATACGGGCGTGACCAGGCACGAACGCCTGCCTGACCTGATCGCGGGCGGTGATTTCGTCGGCAACACCGGCGACGGCACCGAGGACTGCGACGCGCACGGCACCTTCGTCGCCGGCCTGATCGCGGCCTCCCAGGTACCGGGCCAGGGCTTCTCCGGCGTCGCGCCCGAGGCGCGCATTCTCACCATCCGCCAGACCAGCCGCTTCTATCAGAAAGAGGGCAGGTCGCAGGAGAAGGCGCCGGAGGAGATGCCCGACGCCTACGGCGATGTGCGCACGATGGCCTCGGCGATCCGCCGGGCCGCCGACATGGGCGCGACTGTGATCAATGTCTCCGAAGTGTGGTGCGGTACGTCCAACACCGTCGACGGGGCGATCGGCGCGGCGCTGCAGTACGCCGTGGAGGTCAAGAACGCGGTTCCCGTTGTGGCGGCGGGCAATACCGACACCTGCAAGACCACCAACACGGTGATCGATCCGCTCGATCCCACCGCGGATCCGTGGTCGAAGACGACGATGAACGTGGCGCCGGCGCGCTGGGACGAGTACGTGCTCGCGGTCGGCTCGATCGACACCAACGGCGCACCGTCGACGTTCACCGTGGCGGGCCCGTGGCTCAGCGTCGCGGCGCCCGGCGAGAACATGGTGTCGCTGAATCCGCGTGCGCCGGGGACCGCGACGTCCTCGGTCGATCAGCAGGGCAACGACAGTCCGATCAGCGGAACCAGTTTCGCGACACCGCTGGTGTCCGGCGTGGTCGCACTGGTGCGCGCGCGGTTCCCCGAGCTCAGCGCCAAGGACGTGATGAAGCGCATCCAGGCGACGGCGCACGCGCCCGCCGAGGGCTGGAACCAGTACATCGGCTACGGCGCGGTCGACCCGATCGCCGCGCTCACCGCCGAGGTCACCGGACCGCTGCCGCCCAAGCGCCCGTCACCGGCCAAGCAGGTCCAGCTCGCCGTTCCGGCGCCCGAACCCGCCCCGGACAACACGGCCCGCAATGTGGCGCTGATCGGTGGCTCCACGGTCGGTCTACTGTTCGTGCTCGGCCTGCTCGCCTCGTTCCCGATCCGCCGTCGCTTCGGCATGCGCGACGACGACATCTGAGCCCCCTGCGACGAAAAGAACCCTGCCACCCCGGATCGAAATATCCAGGGCGGCAGGGTTCTTCGGTTCGGGTCGAGCTACTTCACATCCGCGACCAGCTGCTTGGCCGGTGACGGATCCGGCGCGATGCCGTCATGGGCGACCATCGCGTCCTCACGTCCGAGGCTGGGACCACCCGCGAGCAGCCCGACGATCGGCCACGGTGCCGGTTCGGCCTTCGCCTCTTCCAGCCCCAGCGCCTTCACCGCGTCGGCGTTCTTGATCCCGAAGCGGACGCCGGTGTCGGCGACGTAGAACAGGCTGCCCTTGCGGCGGCTGTCGGGCTCGATCCCGGTGGACTGCACGTACGCGCCACTGGCCGGCGGAATGTAGACCGAGTCGGCATTGGGGCCCGACGCGTCGGCCTGGGCGAGCGCGACCAGCTTGGCGTCGTCGGGGATCGGCAGCGCGATGCCGGTCAGCAGCGACAGTTCCGCCCGCGCAGTCCCGTCGGCGGCATCGGCGGCACCCTCGATGGGGCGCCAGTTGATGCAGCTGACCGGCTGGTTCTTGGCGGTGATCAGCTGCGGCGCGTGCTGCGGGTAGGAGTGCACCTGCAGCGCGTTCGAGACACCGCCGTAGGCACGCTCGGTGGCCTGAATCGTGGTGCCCTGCATGGTCGTGTCGTTGGAGTTGCGCACGATCTGGGCGGTCAGCGGCGAGACCGACTGCAGGCCGTCCTGCAGCACCACATAGTTCTGGTTCGGCTCGTTGAACACCTGGACGATGTCACCGATGCGATGGCCGCTGACCTTGTAGGACGGCTCGCCACCCGGATTCGCGATCACCGGCGAGATGATCGGCAGCACTTCGGGAATCGCGTTGAGCAGTCCCTCGCTGATCGGGCGCGGGGTCTCGCCGATGATGCCGAGCGCCTGGGTCACCGCGGGGTCGTCCATGTTGACCCTGGCCCGCTTGTTGTCGTAGACCAGGTAGGCGGAGTCCTTGCCCTGCACCAGCAGTGCCTTGTCGCCGTCCAGCTTCTCGGCCTTGGTTCCGAGTTCGGGCGAACCCGCCAGCACCGAGGTGGTGTGGTCGGTGCTGCCGTCGGACTTGAGCTGGTCGCACACCGACCACGGACGACCCTTGCCGTCCTTGTCGTAGATCAGCGAGGACGGGGCGCCGGGAATGCCGATGAGCTGGCCGCGTGGCCGCTTGCCCAGCTCGGATTCCTTGACGATGCCCGCCTTCGCCGCCTCACCGGCGGCCAGCCGGGCCGAGGCGAGGTTGAGCGCGGGGTGCACGACATTGTCGATCACCACGTAGACGCCGCCCGATTCCTTGGCGATCAGGATCTTGCTGTCACCGATCTTGTCCTGCGGCTTGAGCAGCGCGAGAACGCCACAGCCTGCCAGCACGACGATGCCGAGCACGAGACCGACCACGTAGGCACGGGTCTGGGCGCGCATCGGATCGTGCAACATGCGCACGTCCCGGCGTACCAGGGCGTGCTCCATCCGCCGCACCAGGAAGCGGTAGCCGCTGACCTGCCAGCGAGTAGTGGGTTTTGAAGGCATGGTTCCTCCCCCGAACAGTGCTCTTGTCCGGGCAACACAGTACAGTTCCCCGCAAGACTTGCTCGCATTCGGCCACGGCCGATCGACAAAACGGGTACCTGGGGGAGGAAACGAATGGCCGAGTTCACCGGTGCGGGTCCGCGTCCACTCTTCGGCCGGATCTCACTGCCGCAGCTGCTCATCGTGCAGGTCATGGGCCTGCTCGCCGGGGTCGTCGCGCTGGTGGCCGGACTCGATCCGCTGCCTGCGCTCGGCATCGCCCTCGTGGTGGCGCTGGTGCCGCTGATCCCGATCGGCAAGCGCACGCTGCTCGACTGGATCGTCACCATCCGCCGGTCTTTCGGCAAGCGCGAGTACACCCTCGGCGACACCGTCGACTTCCGCGACACCGACGGCCGCTCGCTCGGCCTGTACTGGGACGGCAGTCGCGTGGTCACCGTGGTCGAGGTGCTGCCGCCCAAGGGCGGGCTGACCAGGATCGCGCGCACCACCGTGCACGCCTCGCACCTGCTCCCGCTGCCCGAGCTGGCCGCCTGCCTCAACCAGCACGACATCCTGCTCAGCGGTATCGACATCATCAGCCACGGCCACCGCAGCCGCTCCGGCACGCCTGCGGGCGCGATCTACGAATCGCTGCTCGGCCCGCTGCCCGCCACCGCGCACCGCACGGTCTGGCTGGCGATCAGCTTCGACGCGGTCCGCTGCCCCGACGCGACCGCCCGCCGCGGTGGCGGCACCGACGGCGCCTCGCGCGCGGTCACCATCGCCACCCAGCGGATCATGCGCACGCTCGAGGACGCCGACTGCAACGCCCGCATCCTCACCGCGCCCGAGATCCGCAAGGCCGTCCAGCAGATCACCGCCGGGCTGGATCCGCGCACACTCAGCCAGAAGTGGAAGTACGCCGAGATCGGCAACGCGGTGAACATCGGCAGCGCGGTCGATCCCAAGCAACTCGGCTCCGATCTGCTCGCGCAGCTGTGGGTCGCGCCCTCGCGCGGCACCACGGTCGCGGTGCGGCTGCGTCCCGGCAGCGATGCCGAGTCGGTGAGCGTCGGCGCCGCGTGGCGCCTGACCGCCCGTGAGCTGCCGGAGAAGGCCAAGACCAAGGGCATGGTGTCGATGAACGGCCGCCACCGCGACGCCCTGCTGGCGCACCTGCCGATCGCGGTGCCCGGCGTGGACGACACCGTGCCGACCACCGAGTACCCGATCGATGTCATCGGGGCGCTGCACCTGCCCTCGGCGGGCTGCGGTCAGCTGCTCGGCTCCGACGACGAGGGCAACGGCGTCGCCACCAGGATCATCGGTTCCGGTATCTCCTCGGTCTATGTGGCCGGTGAGCTGTATCTGGCCCAGCAGTTGGTGTTCCGGGCGCTGGCCGTCGGTGAGCGCGTGCTCGTGCGCACCGACCGGGCGCACGCCTGGGAGCAGCTGGTGACCACCGTCGGCAACCCGGAGCGGTTGACCATCGCGGTCGAGACCCACCAGTCCGACGCGGGTTTCACCGCCACCGTCGTCGACGGTGTGCTCGCCCCGGCCCCGCACGCCGGTGTCACCACGATCTATCTCACCGGCGACCCGAACGGCTGGCCCGCCTCCCGTCCCGATCTGGAGATCTTCCAGCCGGGCGCGATCGGCAACCGGGTCGTGCTGCGCACCGGGACGACGAGGGTGAACCTGACCCTGGTGTCCATCCCGCGCGAATCGACCTACATCGGTCAGCCGCGCGGACAGCGCCAGATGGCCAACGCCTGACCGGTCAGCCGGGATAGGGGTCGGCGCCGCGGGCGGCGCGCAAAGTCCGTCCCCACCAGGCCAATTGGTCGATCATCCGCGCCGAGGCGTCGACCGCGGCCCGGTCATCGGTCGCGCCCGTCGCGTCGAAGCGGCGCTTGGCCTGGGCGAAACTCACCGATTCGCGCACCGAGACCATGTGCAGCTCGGCGACCACCTGTCGCAGTTGTTCGACCGCGCGCAGGCCGCCGGACAGTCCGCCATAGGACACGAACCCGATCGGTTTGGCCCGCCATTCCCGTTTGGCGCTGTCCAACGCGATCTTCAGCGAGGCCGGGTAGCCGTGGTTGTACTCCGAGGTGACGGCGACGAACGCGTCGGCGGCCGCGATCCGGGCGCGGAATTCGTCGACCGCCGGTGACTCGGTGAGCTCGACCGGCAGGGCGAGATCGCGCAGATCCAGCACGCCCACCGCGAATTCCGGCCGCTGGGCCACCGCCGCGAGAAACCAGTCCGCCACCACCGGCGCGAACCGCTCGGGACGGGGACTGGCGACGATGACCTCCAACCGCAACGGTGTGTCCATGCGCCGAGCCTATCCCCGGTCACCGACGCCGTCGCGGCTGTCCGGGCTCCCCGGCACCGGCGCGGTGGAACTGATCAGGCACGATGATCGGCATCGGGTTCGTCGGCGTGGGGTGAAGGGGGTAGCACTTGATCATCGGGCGATGGCAGCTGGTGGAGACGCTCGGCGCACCGGAGACGTGGTCGATGCTGACCGCGGGGACGAGCCCGCGGGAGTGGGCGTCGTATCAGCGGGCGATCCCGACCCGGCTGCAACCGATGATCGCGGCCGCCCACGACACCGGTGAACCGGTCGACCTCATTCTGCCGAAATCGCGGAATCCGTGGTCGCAGCGGCGATTCCGGGCCGTCCCCGTGGTCTGGCCCGGCGTGGGGACGCACGGGGTGAAGGTGTGGGTGGGCGGCGATCCCGACCATGAGCTCGGTGTCGCGCCGTTCGAGATCGACGCGCGCACCAGGGTGGTGCACACCAGGCCCGCCGGACTCGGGGCCCAGTTCGGTTCGGCCCCCGCCGAATACGTGGGTGCCGAGACGTTCCGCCGGATCGAGCGCTTCGACCGGGCGCTCGAGATCGTCGCCGCCCTCACCCGTTCGGAACCCGCGGGCCGCTGGTCCGGCGTCGCGACCGTCCGCGCGGCGACGGGCCCGCGTTCGCTGCTGCTGGCCGCCCGCAACGGACCGCACCCGCGACGGTTCGCCTGGCGCGGTCTCGCCGTCGACGTCACCGACAGCGTTGCCCCGCAACCCAAGTCGTTCGAGGCGACCACACTCGACCTGCTGCGCGACTCCCGGCCCGGCCTCTACCTGGTCATCCTCGACACCGCACAGGTGCGGGCGGTGCGCTGGGTGACCGAGCCGGTGCCGGGACTGCGCTGGCGCGGCATCGACGATCGGACCATCCCGCATCCCGAGGACCGGGCCAGGATCGTCGCGGCGCGCGCGCAGATCCTGGCCGGCGCCGCCCGCGCCGGGCTGACCGGACTGCGGCTGGCGGCCGAGTCGGGTGGCTGGCTCGTCGCCGATGTCGAGGTGTCGCCGCTGCCCGGTGGTGCCGCGCTCGGCGCGCCCGCGTTCGTCCTGGCCCAATTGCAGGTCACCGCACCGGTTTCCGGCGCGCCGGAGTGATCAGGGCAGTTCGAAGGGCAGCGACACCCCGGCGTGCACGCGGCAGCGTTCGCAGGTGTCGGTGCCGTCGACCGCCGAGACCGCGCGGCGCATGAGTTCCTTGAACGGGCCGAGATTCTTCTTGAACTCGGCGAACACGTCCACCGCGTGCACGCCGTCGCCCTCTTCCAGGCCCGCGTCGAGGTCGGTGACGAGCGCGACGGCGGCGTAGCACATTTCGAGTTCCCGGGCGAGGACCGCTTCGGGATGACCGGTCATGTTGACCAGGTCCCAGCCCTGCCCCGCGAACCAGCGGCTCTCGGCCCTGGTGGAGAAGCGCGGGCCCTGCACGACGACCATCGTGCCGGAGTCTTCGACCCGCAGATCCTCGCCCGCGGACTTGACCGCGGCGGTTCGCAGGTCATCGCAGTAGGGGTCGGCGAAGGAGACATGGATGCCGCCGCCGTCGAAGTAGGTCTGCGGACGGCCCGAGGTCCGGTCGACGAGCTGATCGGGCACCGCGACGGTGCCCGGCCCCCAGTCGGCGCGCAGGCTGCCGACCGCGCACGGCGCGAACACCCGGCGCACGCCCAGCGAGCGCAGCGCCCACAGATTGGCCTGGTAGGGCAGGGTGTGCGGGGCGAACTCGTGCTGTTTGCCGTGGCGCGGCAGGAAGGCGACGGGACGCCCGTCGACCTCGCCGATCGCGATCGGGGCACTCGGCGCGCCGTACGGTGTGTCGACCTCGACGTGGGTGGCGTCGGCATCGAAGAAGTCGTAGAAACCGCTGCCGCCGATGACGGCGAGTGCGGGCCGGGGAAGCGAACTCATACCGGTGATTGTCCCGTCCGAGCAGGTCTCGCGCACATCCGGGACCTGGCAGCGCGCCCCATCTGACAATTCCGACCGGAAACTGTACCCTAGGGGGGTATCAGCTCGTCAACACGAGCATCCAGGTAGGCGAGGAGACCTTCGGTGACAGCACCCACCCCCGACACCGCGACCGGCGGCGAGCACGCGGGCCACGAAGGCCATGGCCACGGCTACATCACCGCCAAGGACGACTACCTCAAGCGCCTGCGCCGCATCGAGGGCCAGTCGCGCGGCCTGCAGCGCATGGTCGAAGAGGAAAAATACTGCATCGACATCCTCACCCAGGTCTCGGCGATGACCAAGGCACTGCAGGCCGTCGCGATGGGCCTGCTCGAGGACCACATCAGCCACTGCGTGGTCGACGCCGCCGTGGCCGGTGGACCCGAGGCCGAGGCCAAGATCAAGGAGGCCACCGACGCCATCGCGCGGCTGGTCCGCTCCTAGCCGACCCAGCGCGCGGACGGGTGCTCGTCCGCGTCCGGCCGAGCCGATCCGCCGAGAACGACATCGGCGAACAGCAGGCCCGTGCTGCCCGGCGGCAGCGGCGGCGCGAGATCGCGGCCGTCGGGCCCGAGGATCCGCGCGAGGCCACCGACGCCGAGCAGCCGCTGTCCCGGCGTGCGCGCGTCGACGGCGTGCCAGCCGATCATCGGGACCAGTGCCGTCGGCGCGATCACCACCACGCCCGCGGCTCTGGCGTACTGCTCGCTGACATCGCTGTTCACCGCCATGACGATCTCCTCGCTGACCTCGTGGTAGATGGTGAATCCCGACCACGCGGCGACATGGATTTGCTCCCGCCACAGGTCCATGCGCCGCTGCGGGCACAGATGGTCGGCTCCCCCGAGCATCCCGATCCGGCCCAGTTCGGTGTAGTACACGGTCGGGGTCCGCGCACCGGCGGCGAAGACGGCGCGTTCGAGCGGCGTCGGCCAGGCCTTCCGCGAGATGTCCACCTGCCCATCCGGACTCACCATCGCCTGCGCCATGTACAGGTTCCGCTCGGCCCGCTCGGCGAATCCGAGCACCACCCGGATCCCGACCCGCCGGGCGGTCCGCGCGATGGCCGACAGTTCGGCACTGTCCCGGCTCATGGCGTTGGCCAGATAGCGACTACGGAACTCCGTACCCCAGTCGACCGATTCCAGCCACAACCACCAGGGATAACCCGGCAGAAAAGTCTCCGGAAACGCCACCAGCTCCGCCCCACCCGCCGCCGCGTCCTCGATCAGGCCGATCGTCTGCTCGACACCGGCGGCCAGATCCAGCCACATCGGCTCGGCCTGCACCGCCGCCGCCCGAACCCGAATCGACATCCCGGCCACCCCTCGTACTCCCTCGATCACTGAAACCCAGTGTCGAACAGCCCGACCGGCGGTCACAGTCGTCCAGCGCCACGATCGGTGACAATCAGTGCCACCTCAGCGCAACTGCGCCTGCCGATACTCGCCGGGCGCAGTCCGCGCGGGGTGGCGTTGTAGCCCTGGACGGTGCCGGTGTCGACCGGCCGCCGGCCCGATGCCAGCACGACAGCCGATCCGATCAGGTCGAGCGCGCTGCCGGCCAGCACATCGGCTTGCTCGCGTGATTCGCGCTGAATCCTGACAAGGTTGCGGAAGAACTCGCCCACCACCCCCGCCGCGCTGCCGATGGGCACCCGGACGGTTCGATTTCCACGGGAACCCTGATCCTCAGCCGAGGTGTGTCTGGCGGTATTCGCCGGGGGTCATCCCGGTCTCCTGATGGAACGCCCGATAGAAATTACGTTCCGTGGCGAAACCAGAATCGAACGCCACCGCCGTGGGAGGGCGGGCGTGGTCGCGGGCCAGCAGGTCCTTCGCGCGGCGCACGCGCATTCGGCGCAGGGTGGTGTTGAGGCTTTCGCCGGTGCCACCGAAGATCCGGAACAGGGTCCGCCGGGAGATGTGGCAGGCGCGCGCGACCTCGTCGAAGGTCAGGTCCGGGTCCGCACAGCGCCGACGGAGGTGGGTGATGACCTGTTCGCGGCGGAGTGCGTCGGCGGAGGTGTCGACCGGCCGTTCGCCCGCGGCCAGCAGGACCGCGGAGGCGAGTAGATCGAGGGCGTTGTGTGCCAGGATGTCGGCCTGTTCAGGCGATTCCCGCCGGACGCGAGACAGACCGTGGAAGAAGTTCGACACCACCGCCGCCGCGCTGTCGGCAGGCATCGCGATCGCTGTCGGCATCCTCAGCCGACCCAGCCCGGGCAGCTCACGCAACCGGCGGATCGGCACTTGAACGAGCACCTGCTCGCACTCCCCCTCGACGGTCCAGCACGAGGGCCGACTGCTGTCGAGGAATGTCATCTCGCCAGGCGCGAGGAGGACCGATCGGCCGTTCTGATCCAGGCGGGCTCGGCCCACGGTCTGCATGCTCACCAGTAGGTACTCGTCGTCGGCCGCCGCGACGTGCCCCTTGGAGCGCCGGATCTCCTGATTGGCGACATAGATGTCGGTGAGGCCGAGACCGACCGGGCCCGGGAGCGAGCCGAAGGTGAGTCGCCCCGAGACCGCGGCGTCGTGATGGGGCATGACGGCGAGCGGAAAGTACGACTGCTGCATCCGAGCTTCCCATTCCTCGAACGCCTCGCTCCCCGGAGTCGCCGAGGGGAACGCCCACGTCGTCAGAGCGTGTGCCATCGCAGCCGACCTCCGTCAGATTCCGCCACCGTAGCCCCTCCGGCATCGTCCAGAATAGCGGCGCCTGGAACCCTGCTCAATCCGACTACCAGCGAATACTCGCTGTGCGAAACACTTTTCGAGCACTGCAGCTGTTCACTGTCAGCCGAGGTGTGCCTGCCGGTACTCCCCCGGCGTCATTCCCGTCTCCTCATGGAACACCCGATAGAAATTGCGTTCCGAGGCGAAGCCCGAATCGAAGGCCACCGCCGCGGGGAGGTTCGAGCGATCGCGGGACAGCAGGATCTTTGCGTGCCGCACGCGCATTCGGCGCAGGGTGGTGTTGAGGGTTTCGCCGGTGCCGTCGAAGATCCGGAACAGCGTGCGCCGGGAGATGTGGCAGGCGTGCGCTACCTCGTCGACGGTCAGCTCCGGATCGGTGTAGTGGTCGCGCAGGAACGCCAGTACGCGCTCGCGATTGAGCGTGTCGGCGGGAACGTCGACCGGACGATCCCCGGCCGCCAGTGTGACCGCACTGCCGATGAGATCGAGCGCGCTGCCCGACAACACATCCGCCTGCTCGGGCGAGACATCCCGGATCCTGGCGAGATTGCGGAAGAACCCAGCGACCACACCTGCCGCGCTGGCGGCGGGCACCGTGATCGCCGTCGGGAACTCGACCTGTTCGAGTCCCGGTTGTTCGCGCAGCAGGCGGATCGGCACCTGTACCAGGACCATGCCGAAACTCGCGCCCTCGGTCCAGTTGTAGGGCCGTGAGGTGTCGAAGAAGGTCATCTCGCCGGGCAGGATCAGAGCCGAACGACCGTCCTGGTGCAGCCGCGCACGGCCCTGGGTCTGGATGCCCGCCAGCAGATAGTGCTCGTCGGACCGGGCGATATGGCTCTTGGAGCGGCGGAATTCCTGATTCCGGCCGGCGAGGACCGTCAGCCGGAAATCCTCCGTCCCGGCCAGCGAACTGGTGGTGACCCGGCCGTAGAAGGCCTGCTCGGCGTCGATGTCGACGGAGAGCGGAACATAGGTCTGCACCATCCGGTCTTCCCACTGTTCGCAGGCCTCGCTCCGACCTGTCGCCGAGGAGAGCTCCAGGGTCATCGGTTCGTTTGCCATGCGCGGTCAGCCTATGTGGGTCTGGCGGTACTCGCCGGGCGTCATTCCGGTCTCCTGGTGGAACACACGGTAGAAGTGGCGTTCGGAGGCGAAACCCGCATCGAAGGCGACGACGGCCGGCGGACGCGCACGGTCGCGGGCGAGCAGAATCTTCGCGTGCCGCACCCGCATTCGGCGCACGGTGGTGTTGAGACTGCCGCTGGTGTCGTCGAAGATCCGGAACAGCGTGCGCCGTGAGATGTGACAGGCATGGGCGACCTCGTCGACGGTCAGGTCGGGATCGGTGTAGTGATCACGCAGGTAGGTCATGACGTGTTCGCGGCTGAGCGAGTCGGCGGGCGTATCGATCGGACGCTCCCGTGCGGTGAGCAGAACCGCGGAACCGAACAGGTCGAGCGCGTTGCGCGCCAGCACATCCGCCTGGTCGGGCGACTCCTGGTGAATTCTCGCGAGATTGCAGAAGAACCCGGCGACCACCCCCGCCGCACTGGCCGCGGGCACGGTCACCGCGGTCGGCAACTCGAGCCGGCCCAGACCGGGACGCTCGCGCAGCAGCCGGATCGGCACCTGCACGACCACCTGCTCGAATTCCGAGCTACTCGCCCAGTTGTAGGGCTTGGACGTGTCGTAGAAGACCATGTCACCCGGGGCGAGGTGCGCCGACCTACCACCCTGCGTCAGACAGGCCTCTCCCCCGAAGTGGATGCTGGCCAGCAGAAACTCGTCGCTGGTCCGCGCGACCTGGGTCTTGGAGCGCCGGAATTCCTGATTGCTGCCCGCGACCGTCGTCAGACTGAATTCCTCCGGCGCCGCCAGCGGCGTCGTGGTGACCCGACCATAGAACGGCCGCTCGGGATGAAAGGAATCGATCGTGAGCGGAACATAGGTCTGCGACATCAGCGCTTCCCACTGCTCCCACTCCTCACTGCGGGCAGTCTTCGAAGAGAACTCGACCGTGGTCGGTTCGTGTGCCATGCGCGGCCAACCTCCGAAACAGCGACATCAGGCATAGCCGTCTCTACGGCATCAGCCGAGAATAGCGCTGAAAGGCCGGGTCGCGCAGGCGCTCAGGCCTCGGAATAGGTGGCGCGCACCGGTTCTCGGCGAGCGATGCGGCCGGCGGGTACCCGGAACGCGGGCGAGCGGTCGAGCCGGGAGGTGGGGCGGGCGGGGGTGATCTCGAGGTCGGCGAACAGCAGGCCCTCGGCGCCTTCGGGCAGTGGTGTGGCGAGTTCGAGGCCGCTGGGGCCGAAGATCCGGGAGACGCCGCCGCCGCTGCGCAGGAGCCTGCGGTCGGGCACCCTGGCGTCGACCACTTCCCAGCCCGCCACCGGCACCACGGCGACCGGGGCGAGGACGTGGGCGGCGCTGTCCATCGCGTAGCGCACGCTCGCCGCGGTGGTGAGTTCGAGGCCGGAGTCCTTGTCCTCGCCGTAGGACACGGTGAACCCCGACCAGGCCGCGATGTGGATCTGCTCGCGTTCCTCCTGCAGTCGTCCCCGTTCGGCGGGGCGCAGATGGTCAGCACCGCCGAGGACGCCGATCCGGCCGAGCGCGGTGTCGCGCACCAGGGCGGTGCCCTCGGCGGTGCTGAACACCGTCTGCTCGAGGCCGGTCGGTTCGGCCTTGCGGGCGGTCACGATCGAGCCCGCCGGGTCGATCAGGGCCTGGGACATGAACACCTCGCGCCCCGCGCGCTCGGCGAAACCGAGCGAGACGTGCACTCCCTTGCGCCGGGCGGCGTAGACGATCGCCCTGAGCTCGGCACCGTCGGTGGTCATCGCGTTGGCCAGGTACCTGGCCAGGAACTCCTCACCCCAGTCCACCGAATTCAGCCACATCCACCACGGAAACCCTGGCAGGAAGGTCTCCGGGAATGCCACCAGCTCCGCGCCACCGGCCGCCGCGTCCTCGATGAATCCAATGGTCTGCTCGACTCCGGCCGACAGGTTCAGCCACTTGGGCTCGGCCTGTACCGCGGCAACGCGTACCCGACTCATCGTGTCCCCTTGTCGCTCATATCCGTGAAATGTGTTCAGTTCACTCTCTCGCAGAAAGCGGCGACTCAAACTGTCAAACCGTGCCAGCCGACTGACCGTCTGTGCCAGATCAGGCACTGAATCGGCGGAACTCCCCGGCGGGCGCCGCGCCCTGCCGGTACTCACCGGGGGTCATACCCGTTTCCACCCGGAAGGCACGGAAGAAGTGCCGTTCGGAGGAAAATCCCGCCGCGACCCCGATCGATGCCGTCGAGCGGGTGGGGTCGCCGACCAGCATCGATTGCGCGCGTTCGACCCGCATCCGGCGCAGCACGGTGCTCAGGCCCTCGCCCACCTCGTCGAACAGGCGATAGAGGCTGCGCCGCGAGACCAGGCACGCCCGGGCGATCTCGTCGACCGTGAGCGCCGGATCGGTACATCGGGCCCGCATGAAGGTGAGCACCTGTTCCCGCGTGAGAGTCTGCGCGGGTTGGCCGACCGGGAGTTCGCCCGCGGCCAGCTTCACCGCGGAGGCGAACAGGGCGACCCCGCTGTCGGCCAGCACGCTCGCCCGTGTCGGTGCCGCTTGGGTGACCCTGGCCAGATCACGGAAGAACCCGGCGACCACCCCGCCCGCGCTGTCGGCCGCCACGGTGACGGCGGTCGGCAAGGTGGTGTTCTCGCCACCCAATTGCTCACGAACCGCGTCCAGTGGCGCCATCACGATCACCTGCGTGCAGGAATCGTCGATGTCCCACTGGTAGGGCCGCGTGGTGTCGTAGAAGACCATCTCACCCGGTCGCACGGCCGCGATCCGGTCATCCTGGCGGAGGACGCCGAAGCCCTCGGTGAGGACGGAGGCCACCCAGAACTCGCCATCGGTTCTGGCGATGCCACTTCTGGTGCGCCGAATGCGCTGGGAACTCACGCTGATGGTCGACAGGTCGAAGCCGGGCAGTCGCTCGCGCTGGATCTCGCCGTGACACGGCCGCCCCCGATCCGGGTCAACCACCAGCGGGACATAGCTCTCCGACAGGAATGACTCCCAGCGTGCCAAGGATTCACTTTCCCCCACACCAACCACCTCGCTCCCCATACGAACCGATCAGCAAACAACGGGCGTCGCACGAATCATTGGGCGCGCCTGGCCGCCGAGCCTGCCAGATTCCCCGATTCGTTTCCACCTAATGCTTCCAAGTGGAATGGTCCACCTTCATCAATTCTTCAACTAGCACCGGCGATCACGGTATTGACCGCCAGGTACCCACACGCGTCGGTAAACATAATGTGATGCACATCACTTCTGCTTACCGTGGGGGAGACTCTACGCCGCAGCCGCTTCCGCCGCGAGCAACAACGCGGTATTCACTCGCCGCAGCAGCCCTCGGACGCGGGGACGGTCCGAACCTCTCGGGTCTGCGCGTTGCGCGCCGCCAGATCGGCGTCGGCGGGATAGTCGACCGCGATCAGGCTCAGGCCGTGCGCGGGCGCGACGGTCACCGAGCTCGACCGCTGGGTCTCGGTGAGCAGGCTCGCCACCCACTCCGGTGACCGCCTGCCCTCGCCGACGGCGAGCACCGCGCCGACCAGGCTGCGCACCATCGACCAGCAGAACGCGTCGGCGCTGACATGGGCAGTGAGCAGATCGCCCTCGCGCTCCCAGTCGAAACGCTGCAATTCGCGCACCGTGGTCGCGCCCTCGCGGCGGCGGCAGAACGCGGCGAAGTCGTGCAGCCCCAACAGGTTTCGCGAGGCCGCGCGCATGGCGTCGAGGTCGACGCCCGGCTTGCAGGCCACCACGCTGCGCGCCCGCAGCGGGTCAGCGCCGTAGGGGGCGGTGGTGAGCCGGTAGGCGTAGTGGCGGCGCATCGCCGAGAAGCGCGCGTCGAAGTCGGCGGGAACCGGGCGGATATCGGTGATCCGCACATCCTTGGGCAGGAACCTGGCCATCCGATGCAGCAGCCTGGCCGGGTCGAGTTCGGCGGTGGTGTCGAAGTGCGCGACCTGGCCCTCCGCGTGCACGCCCGCATCGGTGCGCCCGGCGACGGTCAGCACGATGGGCGCGCGGAACACCTTCGACAGCGACTCCTCCAGCACCCCCTGCACGGTGCGCAACCCCGGCTGACGCGCCCAGCCGGTGAAATCGGTGCCGTCATAGCTGATCCCGAGCCGCACCCGGATCGACTCTCGCTCGGTGCCGATCTCGTCCATCGATTCCTCCCGGATGAATGAACCGAGCCCGCCACCCACACGGGGTGACGGGCTCGGCCGAACTCCTGAGATCAGGCGTCCTTCTTGTCCTCGGTGACCTCGGCGGTCTCGTCGGCGGCCGGAGCCTCGGCGACGACCTCTTCGGTCTTCTCCTCGACGACCTCGGCGGCCGGAGCGGCCTCTTCGGTCTTCTGCGAAGCGGCGACGCGACGAGCCCGATCGGCCTCGTTGGTCACGGTCTTCTCGCGGACGAGCTCGATGACGGCCATCGGCGCGTTGTCACCCTTGCGCGGCAGCGCCTTGGTGATGCGGGTGTAGCCGCCATCGCGACCCTCGAAGGAGGGGCCGATCTCCGCGAACAGGGCGTGCACGACGTCCTTGTTGCGGATGACCTTCAGCACCTCGCGACGGTCGGCGAGGGTGCCGCCCTTCGCCTTGGTGATGATCTTCTCGGCGTAGGGGCGAACCGCCTTGGCCTTGGACTCGGTGGTCGTGATACGACCGTGCTCGAAGAGCGCCGTGGCCAGATTGGCGAAGATCGCCTTCTGGTGCGACGCCGACCCGCCGAAGCGGGCACCCTTCTTGGGCTTGGGCATTGGATTCTCCTTGTGAAAGGCTGCGCCGGGGTGCCCCCCTGCGGCCTAGAGCTGTTCGGTCTCGGCGTAGTCCTGCTCGCCACCGTCGGTATCACTGAACGTGCCGCTGTCGCTCCACGTTCCGGTGCTCGCGTCGTAACCCACCACGGAGGACGGGTCGAACGACGCCGGGCTGTCCTTGAGCGAGAGGCCGAGCGCGTGGAGCTTGACCTTCACCTCGTCGATGGACTTCTGGCCGAAGTTGCGGATGTCGAGCAGATCCGACTCGGTACGGGCGACGAGCTCGCCCACCGTGTGCACACCCTCGCGCTTGAGGCAGTTGTAGGACCGGACGGTGAGGTCCAGATCCTCGATCGGCAGCCCGAAGGAGGCGATGTGATCCGCCTCGGCCGGGCTGGGGCCGATCTCGATGCCCTCGGCTTCGACGTTGAGCTCACGGGCCAGCCCGAAGAGCTCGACCAGGGTCTTACCGGCCGAAGCCAGCGCGTCCCGGGCCGTGATGGAGTTCTTGGTCTCCACGTCGAGGATGAGACGGTCGAAGTCGGTGCGCTGCTCGACACGGGTGGCCTCGACCTTGTAGGTCACCTTGAGCACCGGGGAGTAGATCGAATCCACCGGGATCCGGCCGATTTCCGCACCGGTCGCCTTGTTCTGCACGGCGGGCACGTAACCGCGGCCCCGCTCGACGACGAGCTCGATCTCGAGCTTGCCCTTGTCGTTCAGGGTGGCGATGTGCATGTCCGGGTTGTGCACGATGACACCGGCAGGCGGCACGATGTCACCAGCGGTGACGGTGCCGGGGCCCTGCTTGCGCACGTACATGGTGACCGGCTCGTCCTCTTCGGAGGACACGACCAGACCCTTGAGATTCAGGATGATGTCGGTGACATCCTCCTTCACGCCGGGAACGGTGGTGAACTCGTGCAGGACGCCGTCGATGCGGATGCTCGTGACCGCGGCCCCCGGGATCGAGGACAGCAGGGTACGACGCAGCGAGTTGCCGAGGGTGTAACCGAAGCCCGGCTCGAGCGGTTCGATGGTGAACTTCGAGCGGTTCTCGGCAACGACCTCTTCGGTCAGTGTCGGACGCTGGGAAATCAGCATGAGGATCTACTTCCTGTTCAGGGCGTCCGCTATTTGACGCCTGGTCAGTGATTGCGGGGGCCGTCGTGTGAACGACCCCCACCAAAAGCGATTACTTCGAGTAGTACTCGACGATGAGCTGTTCCTGCAGCGGCACATCGATCTGCGCGCGCTCGGGCAGCTGGTGCACCAGGATGCGCAGGCGGCCGGGGACGACCTGCAGCCAACCGGGGACCGGACGGTCGCCGACGGTCTCGCGCGCCACCTGGAACGGCAGCGTCGGCAGCGACTTCTCCTTGACATCGATGATGTCGTACTGGGAGACCTGGTAGCTGGGGACGTCCACCTTGACACCGTTGACGATGAAGTGACCGTGGCTGACCAGCTGACGGGCCTGACGACGGGTACGAGCCAGACCGGCGCGGTACACGACGTTGTCCAGACGAGCCTCGAGCAGGCGGAGCAGGTTGTCGCCGGTCTTACCCTTGAGGCGGTTGGCCTCTTCGTAGTAGCGACGGAACTGCTTCTCCATGACGCCGTAGGAGAAGCGAGCCTTCTGCTTCTCCTGCAGCTGCATCAGGTACTCGGATTCCTTGATCCGCGCGCGGCCGTGCTGGCCGGGCGGGTAAGGACGACGCTCGAACGCCTGGTCGCCTCCGACGAGGTCGACGCGCAGACGACGCGACTTGCGGGTGATGGGGCCTGTATAACGTGCCATTTGTTATCTGTTCCTTTCCCGCTTAGACGCGACGCCGCTTGGGCGGACGGCAGCCGTTGTGCGGCTGCGGGGTGACATCGGAGATCGAGCCCACTTCCAGGCCTGCGGCCTGCAGCGAACGGATCGCGGTCTCGCGGCCCGAACCCGGGCCCTTCACGAACACGTCGACCTTCTTGACACCGTTCTCCTGCGCCTTGCGGGCAGCGTTCTCGGCGGCGAGCTGCGCGGCGAACGGGGTGCTCTTACGCGAACCCTTGAAGCCGACGTGGCCCGACGACGCCCACGAGATGACATTGCCCTCGGGGTCGGTGATCGAGACGATGGTGTTGTTGAACGTGCTCTTGATGTGCGCGTGGCCGTGCGGGATGTTCTTCTTATCCCGGCGACGCGACTTCTGAGTCTTCTTCGGGCCAGCGGCCCGGCTCTTCGGAGGCATACGCTATCCCTACTTCTTCTTGCCGGCGACGGTCTTCTTCGGACCCTTGCGCGTACGCGCGTTGGTCTTGGTGCGCTGACCACGAACGGGCAGGCCACGACGGTGGCGGATGCCCTGGTAGCAGCCGATCTCGATCTTGCGGCGAATATCGGCCTGAACCTCGCGGCGCAGGTCACCTTCGACCTTGTAGTCCGAGGCCTCGATGTAATCGCGAAGCTTCGACAGGTCGTCGTCGCTCAGATCCTTCGAGCGCAGATCGGGGCTCACGCCCGTCTCGGCCAGGATCTGGGTGGCGCGGGTGCGCCCGATTCCGAAAATGTAGGTCAGCGCGATCTCCATGCGCTTTTCGCGCGGGAGATCGACGCCCATCAGACGTGCCATGTGGCAGGTTCCTTAATGGTTGCGGAGGTCTGCTCCCTGTCCGTCCCCCCGTCTTTCTGGTGGGGGCACCGGCCTCCGTGCCGGTGGTTGGCGCGCACAAGTACGTGCGTGCTGGAGCTGGGAGTTCTTCTTTTTCGGTCAGTCCGATCAGACGATCGGTGCCCGGTGGTGAGGCTTGCTCAGCCCTGACGCTGCTTGTGGCGCAGGTTGTCGCAGATCACCATGACCCGACCGTGACGGCGGATCACCTTGCACTTCTCGCAGATCTTCTTGACGCTCGGCTGAACCTTCACGTCCGTCCAATCTTTTCTTGGTTCACGAAGGTCTCGTGAACACAGTTTTTCCCCAGCCGACGACTGGGGAAGTCTTGTTGCGCGTTCCGGGCGGACCCGGAACACCATGCGACGTCGCGTGCCCTCGGGCTCGCGACGTCAGGCAGGTCTCACTTGTAGCGGTAGACGATCCGGCCGCGGGAGAGGTCGTAGGGCGACAGCTCGACGACCACACGGTCTTCCGGAAGGATGCGAATGTAGTGCTGCCGCATCTTTCCGCTGATGTGCGCGAGAACCTTGTGACCGTTCTCGAGCTCGATCCGGAACATCGCATTGGGCAGCGGCTCGACAACTCGACCCTCGACCTCGATGGCCCCGTCTTTCTTCGCCATATCCTCCGCGATCCCGGTTATGCTCAACCTTGAAGTGGATTACCTCATAGCTGCTCACTCGCAGGCCCGACGGACTCGTCGGTATGCATGCGAACAGTCGGCGCATAGGTGCACCGCCGCTCAAGCTTACCGGGCCGGGTGTCCAGAGGCAAAAATGCCCCGAACCGTACACCCGGACCGGCCGTCTCGCCCGCCCGGACCACCCGCCACGACCCCGGGGTTGTCGCGTAAACTCACCGGCGTCCAGAAGTGGGTCGAGCAGATCGGGGGACCCTGGTGAGCGGAGCGCACCGGTGAGCCGCAGCAACGAGAGCCTTCCCATGTTGCCGCCGTGGCTGTCGGAGAGCGAAGTCACTCAGGTCGGTTACGAGGCTCCGGTCGAGAACCTGCCCCAGGACGACGAGATCGACGAGGCACCCAAACGCCGCCGCTTCATGGGCCGTGGCGGTGGTGACGATGGTCGTAAGGACAAGCGCCGGGGCAAGCGCAAGGACAAGCAGGCCGACGAGGCCGCGGCCGAGAGCGCCCCCGCGCAGTCCGGCGGCGACTGGTCGACCGGTACACCCGAAGCCGCCCCTCGCCCTGGTCCGCAGGGTCCCGGTTGGCAGCAGTCGGGCCCGAACACGGGCACTCCGGCGAACGATGCCGCGCCGTGGCAAGGCGGCAGCACCGCGGCGAACGACGCCGCACCTTGGCAGAGCGGCAGCACTCCGGCGAACGACGCCGCACCTTGGCAGGGCGGCGGCACCTCGGCGAACGGCCCCGCACCTTGGGAAGGCGGCGCCAACTCCGGCAGCCCCGCACCTTGGGAAGGCGGCGCCAACTCCGGCAGCCCCGCACCTTGGCAGGGCGGCCCGTCGGCGAACGACCGCGCTCCCTGGGACAACAGCCTCCCGCCACAGCCAGGTCCCGCGCCGACAGCGAACGACCACCTGCCACGAGAAGGCGGCCCGACCCCACCGCAGGGCTCGCCCGCATCACAGGGCGGCCCGTGGCAGAGCGGCGTCAACCCGCATCCCACGCCGACCACCGGCGATCAGCCACTGCAGAACACTCACGCGAACCCGCAGACGGGGCCAGCCCCGGCCCCCGGCCAGACACCTTGGGAAAGCGGTGCGCCCCCCGCACGGACCAGTCCTGCCCCGACCACCGGCGATCACGCACTGCGGGACACCCATGCGACCCCGCAGTCGAGCACCAGCGGCCAGGCCCCATGGGAAAGCGGCGCGACCCCCGCACGGACCGGCCCCGCCCCGACCACCGGCGATCACGCACTGCGGGACACCCATGCGACCCCGCAGTCGAGCATCGGCGGCCACGCACCTTGGGAAGGCGGCGCGACTGCGTCCGGTCCCACCGCGGGCGAGCACGCACCTCGACAGGGCGCGCCCACACCGGGACAGCCCGGTACACCGTGGGAGAGCGGTCAGATCGGCGCGCCCGGTCAGCCTCCGACCGGTACGCCGTCGCCCGCTCAGCGTGGTCCGGCTCCCGTCGGCCCCGGCACGATGCCGCCCGCACAGCTCGGTCCCGCGGCCGGCGGCCAGGTGCCGCCGCAGTCCGGCGCACCGGCGGCCGAGGCATCCGCAGGCACCGGCCTGCCCACCCGCAGGCCGGGCCCGCCCTCGACCGGCTTCACTCCCCTCGGCCCAACCCGCCGCCCCGACCTGCCACCCCCACCGCCCCTCCCGGACCCGCCCACCCCGAGCGAGCCCGCACAGTCCCCCGAGCCACAACGCCAGGCCCCACCCCGCCTGACGGCACCAGCCGACCCCACTGCTGCTCCCCCACAGCAGGTTTCTCCGCGCCCCACACCGGAGCGCCCCGAAACCGCTGCCCCCGAGCCGATCTCCGCTCCCCCGAGCGAGACTGCCCACCCGTCGACCCCGATCTCCGCTCCCTCGAGCGAGACCGCCCGCCCGTCGACTCCAGGCCCCCGCCACTCAGCCCCAGAGCAGCCGACCCCCGATGCGAACGCCCCCGCCGACGCGTCGAGCCCGAGCTCCTCGCCCGCACAGGCCGCAACGTCAGCACAGCTGGGCACCGATCCGGCAACCGCCGAATCCACCGGTGCGCCGAACGCCCCCACCGCCGCGGCACCCGCTGACTCCGAAGTCAGCGCTCCCGCCACCGACTCGGCCCCCCGTGGGACAGTCCCCGGCACAACGACATCCGCCATCAACGGCCGCCCGGACACTGCGGCACCGCAATCCGGTACGCCGGACACGAACAGCGGGACCGCCCCCACGGCAACTGCCCAGACCGGGACACCCCGCACCGCCCCCACGCCCCAGCAACACTCACCTTCCGCAGACGCCTCCGCTACCTCCGCACTGTCGGACGCCGATGGCGCATCCACCACCGGCACCTCCACACCGCGGGAGCACTCCACCTCGACAGGCGACCCCGCCCACAGCACGGGCCGCCGGGCAGCCAGGTCCAACGCCGAGGAGTCGACCCCAGCGGGAAGCGCGCACGGTCAACCCGGTGCCGCGGATCAGTCCGCCCTGGGCACCGGCCACCAGGCAACCGCTTCTGCCATCGGAGCTCAGACGCCCCGACCGGATACCGGCAGCTCCGCACTGAGCGGGGCCAACGCGCCCGGTACTCCCGCGAGCCACGGCGGCCAAGGTTCTGGTCGTCCGGGTGCGTCCGCGAGCGGCGCACCCTCCGTTCCGGGGCAGAACAACACCGCCGACGCGCAGAGCATCGACCCCTCCGCGGGATCGGCGGACGCACGCGGCACGCGACCCCAGCCGTCGGCCGATCCTCGATCCCCGCACGGCGCGGGAGGATTCGCGCCGGAGCACGCTTCGCCCTACGGGTCCGGGGCTGCTCCGCAGGGGCAGCGGGCGCCGAGCAGCGCATCGCCGTACGCCTCTGGTGACAGCGCTCAGACGCCCGCGTATCCGGCGACGCCGCGGTACGACGCGATCCCGGGCGACCCCGCCGAGGGCCGGACCGAGGTGTTCCGGTCGGATGATCCGCGCGTCCAGGCCGCTCAGCACCGGGCGCCCGCGAGCGATCCCGGCCCCGCGAACGGACCGGTCGGCTTCGATCCGTCCCGGCCGGGTAGCGGGCAGCACGCGCAAACCGGTTATCGCTCCGGCGAATTCGCGCAGCCGACCGACCCGGCGCAGCAGCATGCCGCAGCGCAGCAGCAGCGGACCGGCGACGCCCTCACCCAACGACCCGATAGTGGATCGGCGGACCCGAACGCCCCCTATCAGCGCAACGACGGCCAGCCGTTCCAGCGGCCGGACGGCGTCGCCCCGCAACAGTTCCAGCCGGACAACCCTGCAGCGCAACAGTTCCGCCCGGATGGCACCCCGACACACCTGTTCCCACCGGCCGACGGCCCCGCGGGCCAGCCCGATGGCGCCATCGGCCAACCATTCCGGCCGGATGGCTCCCCGGCACAGCAGTTCTCTCAGACCGAAAGCCCCGTCGGCCAGCCCTATCAGCAGCCCGACGGTGCCGTAGGCCAACCGTTCCAGCGGCCGGACGGCACTGCAGCGCAGCAATTCCGCCCGGATGGCAGCCCCGCGCAGCAGTTCCCCCAGGCCGACGGCGCTTCGGGCCAGCCCTACCAGCAGCCCGACGGTACCTTCGCCCAGCCGAACCAGCGACCCGATGGCCCCTGGGCGCAGAACTCCGGAGCTCCGGCGCAGCAGTACCAGCAGCCCGGTCAACAGGCTCCCGGCCAACCGCCCGCGAACCAAGGTCAGTGGGGTGCGGGATACCAGCCGCCCTCACTCGACAATGTCCCCGTCAAGCGGGCCAAGAAGACGCCGGGCAGTGGCTGGCGTAAAGCGGTGCACCATGTTTCGGGTGGCGCGATCAACCCGGGTATGTCCGCGGAGGAGCGGCGCCTGCAGGAACTGGTGGCGCGCATCCGCCAGCCCGTGCGCGGTGACTACCGGATCGCGGTGCTCTCGCTCAAGGGCGGTGTCGGCAAGACGACGACCACCACCGGTCTGGGCTCCATCTTCGCCTCGATCCGTGGCGACCGGGTGATCGCGGTCGACGCCAACCCCGACTTCGGCACCCTGTCCCAGCGCGTGGCGCTGCAGACCCGATCCACCGTGCGCGACCTGCTGCTCGATCCGTCGATCGAGCGCTACTCCGATGTGCGCAGGCACACCTCGCAGAGTTCGAGCCGCCTGGAAGTGCTTGCCAGCGAACGGGATCCGGCCGCGTCCGAGTCGTTCAACGACGAGGAATACCGGGCGGTGGCCCGCATCCTGCAGCGGTTCTACAACATCATCCTCACCGACTGCGGCACCGGCCTGATGCACTCGGCGATGAGCGGCGTGCTCGACCTGGCGCATTCGCTGGTGCTGATCTCCTCGGCGGCGATCGACGGCGCGCGCAGCGCCGCGGCCACCCTGGACTGGCTGTCGCTGCACGGGCACGACCACCTGGTCCGCAATGCGGTGGTGGTGATCAATCTGCCGCGCGAGGGTTCACCGAATGTCGGCGTCCAGCAGCTGCGCGAGTACTTCCTCTCGCGCTGCCGCGCCGTGCACATCATCCCCTATGACGAGCATCTGTCCGAGGGCGCCGAGATCGACCTGCACCGCCTGCACAAGACGACCAAGCGCGCCTACGTGGAGCTGGCCGCGACGGTGGCCGACGAATTCAGCGTGCGCCACCACCGGTTCGGCTGAGGCCCGGCGGCGCCCTTCACCACTCGGGGAGCCGCCTGCGCCCGGCGACCACGTCGCGCACCAGGTCGTCGTAGGCGTCGGCGAGTTCGGCGAGGTGATGCCAGGCGCAGTGCAGCATCTCGTCGTTGGCGGGCATGGTCATCAGGGCGTGGTGGGCGCGCACCGAGGACTCGGCGAGCCGGTCGATGACCGCGCCGATGGTCTCGGTGTGCAGGGTGGCGCCGAGCCGGTGCTGGGGCACTCCGCGCAGTACCCAGTCGTCGATCGCGAGCACGAGTTCACTTCGGCGGCAATCGGTCTCCCGCATGACCACGGGATCGGTGTCGACGAATCCGCCGCGCCCGACGACCCGCTTCTCGTGCAGAACCGCCAGATCGCGCGCGAACCACAGCAGAGGTCCGCCGACCACACGGTGGCCGCGACACGCCCGGACGAGGAGATCGGAGAGCGGCAGCAGACCCGTGCTCGCCGGTGGCCCGGCGGGATCGACACACCGCAGTGTGTCGGGGAAAGCCATTACGACCGTTGAACTCTCCGAACCAGCCACGTTGCCTCGCCGTCATCGCCGCACAGCACCGGATCAGGACGTTCATTACAATAAACCTCGCAAGCTTCCTGTCAAGCATTACTCGGCCGTAGGTAACCCAGACGAGTACACTTCGTTACCTGCACGACCTACCGAGGAGCATGATGGCGGACGGTCCGACCTACCTCCGGATCGCGAACCTCCTCCGCGAGGAGATCCGCGCGGGCACGTGGAAACCGGCCGACCGGCTGCCCAGCCATTCCGAGCTGGCCGAGCAGATGCAGGTCTCGATCACCACCGCGCGCAACGCGATTCAGGTGCTGGTCGCCGAAAACCTGGTCTACACAGCGACTTCCCGCGGGACCATCGTGCGAAACCAGGAAGTGCTGGAATCGGTGGTCACCGACCACATCCGCCGCGATCGCCCCCGGTCCTCGCACGACATCTTCGAGGAGATCGCGCGCTCGGCGAATCGGGAACCGTCCAAGGAATTCAGCACCAAGATGGAACCCGCCGACGCGCAGGTCGCGCACTGGCTCGGCGTGCCGGTCGACTCCTGGGTGCTCGCCCGCACCGTGGTGCAGCACCTCGACAACGAACCGTGGTCGTGGGAGGTGAGTTTCTACCCACGCGATCTCGCCGAGGCGGCAGGCATCGACTCGCCGCACGACATCCCCGAGGGCACCACCCGTCGCCTGGCCGACCGCGGCTACGGCGAGACCGCGCACCGCGACACCGTGCTGGCCCGCGCCGCCACCGCGGCCGAAGCCGCCGTCCTCGGCGTCGCCACCGGCACCGTCCTGCTCGACCACCTGCGCATCGGCGCCAATCACGAACGGGTCACCCGGGCGACCCGGCATCGGTCCCTGGCCGGCCGCAACCGGCTGGCCTACCAACTCGGCGACGCGACGGGCACCGACGTCATCGCCCGAACCCTCGGCATCGCGACCGGGCCTGCCGTCGCCTTGCCATGACGGTGTGCATACGTCCGGCCACCCTGGGTGACCTGGCGCTGATCTGCCGACTGCGCGTGCAGCGCACCTCCTGGCTGACCGCACGCGGCTCCGACCAGTGGACCGTCGCCGGTCGCGGCCGCGCGATCGAGACCTTCGCCGCCGCCGTCGGCCGGGCACTGGACCGTGGCGAGACCTGGATCGCCGAGGTCGAAGGCGAACCGGCGGGCACGATCACCGTCAACCACCGCGCCGACCCCGACCTCTGGTCACCGTGGGAACTGGCCGAATCCGTCATCGTCCACTTCATGATCGTCGACCTGCGCTTCGCCGGCCGAAAGGTCGGCCACCACATGCTCGCCCACGCCGCCGACCTCGCCACCCGCAAACACCGCCCCTGGGTCCGCCTCGACGCCTGGACCACCAACACCGACCTGCACGACTACTACCGCCGCGAGGGCTTCGTCCTGGCCCGCATCGCGGGCCCCGTCGCCAGCGGCCCGTCAAGGGCCCTGTTCGAACGCCCGACGAGCAGCTGGCCACCGCGACTACCGCCCCGCCGCACCGGCACCACCCACCGCTCAGTCTCCGCGGCCTTACTACGGGATTGAGTCACCGTCTCCACCACAGACTTCCCACACTCGCAGCCCCGCACATCCCGACCTCGAGGAGGGATCGCCGACGCAGTCGGCGGTTCGCGCCCGTCCCGACGATCAGGCGCCGTGGCGTAGGCGACGAAGGAGCAAGCCACGGTGCCTGATCGTCGGGACCTCCAGGGGCGCGAACTCGAGCGCGCCAGCGCTCCAACAAACACAGCGCTCAAACCAACACAGGCAGATCCGCGATGTGCACCATCTCCGTACCCTGGCTGCGCGAGACCAACGTGCCACGCCCCGGCGGCATCTTGCTCGGACGTACTTCGCCGATGAGCTTGCCCTCGTCGCGCGAACCACTCATGATCAGCGCCTGCACCGACATGTTCTTCATGGCGCCGAGGATCGGGTCGTAGAGGGCACGGGAGGCGCCGCCGATCCGCCGGGCGATGATGAGGTGCATGCCGATGTCGCGGGCCTGGGGCAGGTATTCCAGCAGCGGGGCGAAGGGGTTGCTCGAGCCCGTGACGACCATGTCGTAATCGTCGACCACGACATAGATCTCCGGACCCGTCCACCAACTGCGATCGCGGAGTTGCTGCTGGGTGATGTCGGCGCCGGGCAATCGTTTGGACAGGTAGCCCGCGACCTCGGCGATCATCGGCCCACACGTCTGCGATGACGTGGAGTAGCCGGCGAGTTGGTCACCTTCGAGCACGCCGAGCATCGTGCGCCGGTAGTCGACGAGGATCATCCGCGCCTCGTCGACGGTCGACTGTTCGGCGATGCCCATCACGATATTGCGCAGCAGCGTTGTCTTGCCGCACTCCACGTCGGCGAATGCCATCAAGTGCGGCTCGGTCGCGAAATCCAAGACCAGCGGCTGCAATTCGGACTCACCGAGGCCGACGACCACCCGGTTGTGATCGAGCTCGATGTCGGCGGCGCGCGCGGCGGCGAGCACCTGCTCGCGCGGGAACCTCAGCGGCAGCATACGTACCTCGGGTGCGCGGCGGCCGGGGTACAGCTCTTCCAGCTCGGTGCGGGCCCGGTGGGCACCGTCGGCCAGGGTCTGCGGATCGGAATCGGAGTCCAACCTGGGCAGGGCGATGAGCATGTGCAGCTGATCCGGTGTCATACCGCGACCGGGCCTACCGACCGGCACCTGGTGAGCGGTACGCCTGCCCATCTCCGAGTCCGAAGGGTCACCGAGGCGCAGCTCCAGGCGGGTGCCGATCTGGTCCTTGACCACGGGACGGATCTCCGCCCACCGGGACGCGCCGATGATGAGGTGGATGCCGAAGGACAGCCCCTGGGCGGCGATCGCGTTGATCGCCCCTTCGAGCATGTCGAACTCTTCGCGGATCACCAGCCAACCGTCGATCACGAGGAACACATCGCCGAAGCGATCCGCGGCCAGTCGCGGGTCACCGCCTTCGTGGCCCGCTCCGCCGAACTTGCGACGCCGGAACTCGGCCATGGATTCGATGCCGAGTTCGGCGAAGCGCTCTTCGCGCTGACGCAGGAGGGTGGTGAGCTCGGCGATGGTGCGGCGCACGCGATCGCCGTCGAGTCGACCGGCCACCGAGCCGACGTGCGGCACGCCGGCGAGTCCGGCCATACTGCCGCCGCCGAAGTCGAGGCAGTAGAACTGCACCTGTTCGGGAGTATGGGTCGCGGCGGCGGCCAGCACGATCGTGCGCATCGTCGTCGACTTGCCCGATTGTGGACCACCGACGACAGCGATATTGCCCTGTGCCCCGGCGAGATTGGTGGTGAGCACGTCACGGCGCTGCTCATAGGGCTTGTCGATGACACCGATGGGCATCCACAGCTGACCGTGCCGATTCACCGGTGAACGCCAGTCGGGATCGGGCAGCAGCATGTCGACGGTGGGCGATTCCTCCAGCGGCGGCAGCCACACTTCGTGGGCGGGGCGGCCGTGTCCGGTGAGTCGCTTCACCACCACGTCGAGCAGGCTGTCGGGGATTCCCTCTTCACCACCTGCCGCGGCGCCTGCGGCCGACGGTGGCGGCGGGAGTTCGAGCCGAGGATCCAGGCCAAGGGGTGCGGCATCGCCTGCGGGTTCGATGTCGGGCTGTTCCGGCAGCTCCACCGGACCAGCGGTGAACACGGCAAGGCGCTGGCCGACCACGGGAGTTCCGTCCTCGGTGACCGGTCCGCCCTTGGGTGCCTCGTACTGACCGGAGACGTAGCTCGCGGTGAATCGCAGGGGCTCGGAGGCATCGCTCTTGAGGTAGCCGGAACCGGGCACGCTCGGCAGGTGGTAGGCATCGGTGATGCCGAGGACCGCACGAGATTCGTTGGCGGAGAAGGTGCGCAAGCCGATCCGATAGGACAGATGCGATTCCAGGCCGCGCAGTTTGTTCTCTTCCAACCGCTGCGAGGCCAACAGCAGGTGCACGTGCAGCGAGCGGCCCAGCCGGCCGATCATCACGAACAGCTCGGCGAAATCAGGCTTCTGCGAGAGCAATTCGGAGAACTCGTCGACCACCACGAACAACGCGGGCAGTGGGTCGAGCGGAACGCCCGCGGCGCGGGCCTTTTCGTAGTCGTTGACATTGGCGTAGTTGCCCGCCGAGCGCAGCAGTTCCTGACGACGGTTCAGCTCGCCGGCCAGCGCGTCCTTCATCCGATCGACCAACGACAGTTCGTCCTCGAGGTTGGTGATGACCGCCGCGACGTGCGGGAGCGAATCGAGCCCGAGGAAGGTGGCGCCGCCCTTGAAGTCGACGAGTACCAGGTTCAAAGCATCCGGTGAATGCGTGGTCACCATCGAAAGTACCAGCGTGCGAAGGAATTCCGATTTGCCCGAACCGGTCGCGCCGATGCAGAGACCGTGGGGTCCCATCCCGTTCTCGGCCGATTCCTTGATATCGATCTCGACCGGATTGCCGTCGGGAGTGATACCGATCGGCACCCGCAGCCGCTCGCGCGCGGTCCGCGGCCGCCACACTCGCGACGGATCGATCTGGGCGGCATCGGGGATCTTCAGCAACGCCATCAGACCGGGGTCGGCGGCGCTGCCCTCCCCCAGGCTGACGATCTGCGCCGCGGTGGCCAGCCGATATCTGGCCAGCGAGCGGGCGAAGGATTCGGATTCGGCGACGCTCACGGTGTCGGCGGTGGCGAACTTCTCGACTCCGGCGGCGCTGCGCGCCGAGACCTCCCCGGCGGCGGCGACCAGTTGCAGACCGCGCCGGGCGGCCAGGCCGTTCTCGGGCGCGGTGAGATCGAGGACGGTGACCGAATCGAGGCCGGATTCGCTGATCAACCGTTCACTGCCACTGACGTAGCCGTCGTCGATGATCACGACCAGATGCACTCTGCCCGGCGTCGGCTGCGGATTGCGCATGAAGCGGCCGCGTTCCATCAGTTCGGCGCCCAGCGCGGTCTCCAGCTCGCCGAGCGAGGTGTACAGCATTCTGGCCGTGCCCATGCCGTCGCGCTGGTTCGGATGCTGCAGGTGTGGAAGCCATTTCGCCCAGGCCCACGGGCCGTCGGGGTCGGCGCACACGATGGCGACGGCCAGGTGGTCGGGACCGTGAAAGGTGACCAGCTCCATCAGCATCGAGCGCACCAGCATTCGCGAATCCTCTTGCGGACCCGCGATGTTGATGGCGGGAAACGCCCGTAAGGAGACCGCGGTCGGCAGTTGGTGCACCACGGAATGGGTACGCACGAATCGACGCAACGCCACGGTCGAGACGGGTTCGAGGTCTTCGAGGGGACCGGTCTCCGGGCGAGCCAGCTTGGTGGCGAGGCGATGGCTGCCCACGCCGACGCGGACGTGCCCGAAGTCGGGGTCGTTCGGCCTGCGTTCCCACATCCGGCGGCCACCGATCAACGACGGCAGATCGGCGGGTTCGGGATGACTCCAGCCCAGGGTCTCCCACTGCTTGCCACCCGTGCGGCGCACATCTTTTCGGACCTGGTCCAGATAGCGGAAGTAGTCCTTGCGCTCTTCGTTGAGCTCGACGGCGCGTTTGCCGCCACCGCCGCGCATGCCGGTCATCATGCCCGCCATCGACATGATCATCATCATCGGGAACATCATCGACATCGGGTTCGCCAGCAGATTGCGGCCCATGGTGGCCATCATCGCGATCATGCCGACCACGGCGACGATCATGATCACCGGCATGATTTTCATCATCAGCGGCGCGGGCAGTGCCCGTGGCACCTCGGGCGGCGCGGTGAGCGCCACTTCGCCACCCGGCGCACGCGGTGGCGCGATCCGTGGGCGACGGACGAATCCTTCGGTAGCCATGGTTCCCTCTATCGATCTTCGAGCGGGTGAATCTTCCTCGCGTGGTTCAGATCACGGATCGAGGTCGACGGGTGCCCGTTTTCGGCGGAATGGATAGGCGAGCCCGAGCCCGATCGCCAGGCCACCGAGCACGACGGTCGTCCCGATCACCGCGACTCGGCGGGCGCGTGGATCGGGCCCCGGTGGGAATACCGGCGCCGCAACCGGGTGCGGGACATCGGCGCCGACCGCGATGGGTTGATCCGGTAGCTGCGCGGTGAGTGCGGCGAGCGGATCGATCAGACCGTGTCCGATGCCGTCGTCGTGACCGCTACCCGGTGCGTGCGCGGTCCGGGTGATCCGGTCCATCACCTGCTGGGCGGTCAGGTCGGGGAAACGCGAACGCACCAGCGCCGCCAGACCCGCCACATAGGGCGCGGCGAAGCTCGTTCCCTCGATGGGACGCACGCCCTCGTTGGTCTGCACGCCGTCGACCAGCCCGACGCCACCCGGTTTGCTGTCCAGCGACACGATGTTGCGGCCGATGGCAGCGACACTGACCCACGGCCCGCGCAGCGACAGCTCGGAGACCTTGCCGTCGGCGTCCACCGAGCCGACGCTCAGCACATAGGGCGCGAACCAGGCGGGACTGGCGATCGTGCTGACCGACGACCATCCGGGCACCTTGTTCTGTTCCTTGCAGGCACCGTCGGTCTGTACATTTCCCGCCGCCGCGACCACCACCACATTGCGTTCGTAGGCATACTTCACCGCCGCGCCGAGGGATGCGTCTGCACTGCCGGAACCCGCTGGGCTGCAGGCGACTTCGGAAATATTGATCACCGTGGCGCCCATGTCGACCGCACGAACGACGGCGGCGGCGAGGGTGAGCACACTGCCGTATCCGTCGTTGCTGATCTCGCCCGGTTCCTGACCGCCCTGCTTGTCGACCGCCTCGAAGGTGAGGCTGAGCTGTCGAATCGACAGGATCCGCGCGTCGGGCGCCACGCCGACGAACGCGTCGTCGGGACTCGGCTTGGCGCCGATGATGCCCGCGACCAGCGTGCCGTGCCCGTCACAGTCTTCGGTGCCGTCGGAGCCGGAGACGTAATCACCGCCCGCTTCCAGGTCGGGCAAGCGGGGATGCCGTTGAACGCCGGTATCGATCACCGCAACCTTCTGGCCCGCGCCCCGGCTGAACTTCCACGCCGAGGCGAGGTTGAGAACCTGCTGGGAAATGGGCGGTTCCGAGGGCGCCGACCCGGTCAGCAGCGGCTCGGCGCACAGCGCCGACGGCTCGGTCGGTTCCAGCGGGGCCGGGCGCCCGCTGAGCGCCTGCGCCGTGCCGAGTGCGCCCGGATCGATCTGTGGTGGTCCGATGGCGCCGGCCGGACCACCAAGGCCCATTCCGGCACCCAGCACGGCCGTGGCACAGACCACGCGGATGACCCGTCGGCCGAAGTCGCTGCCGCTCATATGTTTCTGGCCATGGAGTACACCCCCATGATCCACAGTACGAGCGGTATCAGGGAGATGATGAGGATGTACTCGAAGATCTCGATGGCACGCCTGGTCACCGGGGTGACTTCGATCTGGGGGCCGATGACACCGAATCCCACTGTCCCCGCGGCGAAGGCGAGCAGGATGCCGATGGCGACGATATCGGCATCGGTGTCACTGGAAGCCATTCCGACGACCAGCGCGACGAACGCCACGCAGCCGCCCGCGATCAGGGTGGCCGCCTGGGTGAGGTCGGCGAAGGAGCGACCGCGCAGGCACAGGATGATGGCTGTCGCGATGGCGAGCACAATGCCCTGCCAGCGGGGCGAACCGAGTGGATCGGCGGCACCGAAGGCACCGAAAGCCGCGGTGATCGCGCACGCGATGATCAGCCCGGACTGGTACTGGTTGGCCGCGCGCGCACGCTCGCCGAGGCCGCTGGCCGAGGGCAGTGCCGTGGCACCGATCGCGCCGATGCCCTCGATCGTCGGACGTGGTTCGTGATCGGCCGGATCGATCGCCGCGCCCGCGGTGGGCACCGGCGGAACCGGCAGCCGGGCGAGCAGCGCGGCGATGCGCGGCACCATCGACAGAATCGTGATGCCCGCCACCAACAGTCCCGCCGAGATCTTGGGCAGCGCGGGATGCCAGATGAGGTAGACCACGCCGACCACACAGGCGACGATGCCGAGGGCGGCCGCTGCGGTGAACAGTGTCGCCCCGCTCGCGGTCACCCGATATCCGACGACCGCGACGACAACCGTCACGGCCGCGCCGAGCAGCAGGTTCGGTCCACCGAGCGAACCCGGCACGAACAGTGCCGCACCACCGAACAACAACAGCAGCGCGTTCAGTGACAACCAATCTGCGGTCACGAAGTCCTGATACTTGCGCGAAGAGATGCCCGCGACCGCGAGGGCCAGCATGCCGAGGCCACTGAGGGCGAAGGCGGGGGCGAGCGGATCACCGTGCGCACGCGAGATCGCCAGCAACACGAGCACGGTCAGCACGGTGAGCGTGGCGGCGACCAGGCCCATCCAGCGGGCGGCCTTGCCGGTCCAGCCGTGGAATTCCTCGGTGGTCAGGCGCGAGACCGCGTCGATGACGTCGTCGAAGAGCGCGGGCGCTTCCTTGGCCGACACCGAACGCAGCACCAGCAGTTCACCGTCGTAGACCTCGGCCTCGGTGAGCGTGCGGCTCGGCGCGATGGCGTCGCGGCCGAGTCGGGCCAAGGTCCAATGCCTGGCCTGCACGGCGGCCGAATCTTCCTCGCCCTCGATGGGAGCGGGGTTGCGTGAATTGATCAGCTCGACCAGGTCACCGATGAATCCAGCGATCGGCACGGTCGCGGGCAGACCAACGTCCACCTGTGTGTTCCCGCCGATCACCGACACCCGACACAGGTCGGGTTCGGCGATTCGTGAGCTGGTCGCCGGTGCCTCGATCACGAGGTTCGCCCTCCCGACCACGAAGTGCCGTTCGACCGTTGGATCCCGAAATACCGCACTCGGCGGAACACCCCCTGAGTGAACAACTCTCGCACCAGCGCAGATCTCTCACACGTAGAAGACACTTGCGTTGCAACCTCTCGGCAGCTGAACCTAATGTAACGGACAGACCAGGCCCCCGCAGATCGGTAGTCTGGGTAACAAGCGCAACGCTGCACATTCCGCTACCAAGACTTCGGGGACTCGACAGTAATGACCGGCAACCGCCAAGCTCAGCGCGCATTCGACGCCGGAATCCTGTCACTGGGCCTGTCCATCGAGGGACAGGAATCCGCGCGCGACGTCGAGTACGCGAAACTCGCCTTCCAACGCGCCACCGAGTGGGATCCCACCATGTGCGACGCGTGGCTCGGCCGCGCCGCCGCGGGCGAATCGACCAAGGAAGTCTTGTTCAACCTGTACAAGACCGCGCCGACCAGCCTCTATCGCGAGCAACGCCGGCTCGGTTTGGCCCCAAGGGCATTGGCGGGCCGCTTCCTGCCCGGCCTCTACATCGATTACCCGCTGGCCGGCTACACCGAGATCGCACTGGCCTGGGCCGCGCACCTGATCGCGGACAAGGAGTACGACGAGGCCGAGCGCGCACTCGACGAGCTCGCCACCCATCGAGCGGGACTCGCGTCGGATCCCGACCGCGAGGCCGACAACCGGATCAGCGCGTACATCCGCGGAGTGCTGCACTACAACACCCAGCGCTGGCCCGATGTGATGACCGTGCTCGCCGGCTCGGCCGAGTGGGACGATCCGTATCTCGCGGCGGGCGCGCACGTGATGGTCGGCACCGCATGCGCCCAGCTCGGCCTGTTCGGCGAGGCCATCCGGCGGATGCAGGCCGCCGAGAACGGGCCGATTCCGATGGCTCGTTCCACCGCGATGTTCTGTCGTGGCCTGTGCTTGCGCGAGACCGGCAGCGAGGACGAGGCGCAGTCGCTGTTCGAGAAGGTCTATTCGCAGGCACCGGATTTCGGTGCCAACACCGCCGCAATGCGTGATCGCACGTATCGCATCACGGTCACCAGCCGCGAATCGATCGACGCCCGCACCGACAAGTGGGATCCCGAATCCGCACCGTCGCTACAGCAACTCGAGCAGGCCGAGTCCGAGGACCGGGCGAAGAAGGTATTGGCCGAGGCGCGCGCCGAGCTCGACAGCCAGATCGGCCTCACCTCGGTGAAGACCCAGGTGGCCAAGTTGCAGTCGTCGGCACAGCTGGCCAAGATCCGCGCCGAGAAGGGCCTCGCCAGCGCCGCCCGCGGTCAGCACCTGGCCTTCACCGGACCGCCTGGCACCGGCAAGACCACCATCGCCCGGGTGGTGGCCAAGATCTATTGCGGTGTCGGACTGCTGAAGACCGACAAGGTGGTCGAGGCCAAGCGCGTCGACTTCGTCAGCCAGAACCTCGGTGGCACCGCCATCAAGACCGAGAAACTGATCGATACGGCGATGGACGGTGTGCTGTTCATCGACGAGGCGTACACCCTGATCCAGACCGGGCTCTCCGGCGGTGACGCCTTCGGTCGCGAAGCGGTGGACACCCTGCTGGCCAGGATGGAGAACGATCGCGATCGACTGGTGGTGATCATCGCCGGATACGACGGTGAGATAGACCGCCTGCTCACCGCCAACGACGGTCTGGCATCACGATTTTCGAAGCGTCTGCAGTTCCCTTCCTACACCCCCGAGGAACTCGGGCAGATCGGTCTGGTGATCGCGAGCAAGCGGGACTCCGAACTGTCCGACGACGCGGCGGCGCTGCTGGTCGAGGCCTGCGCGCACCTGTACGCGCACGAGAGCACCGATCAGAGCGGTCAACCGCGACGTGGGGTCGACCTCGCCGGTAACGGCCGCTTCATTCGCAATGTCATCGAAGCCGCGGAGGAGGAGCGCGAATTCCGGCTCGCCAACGATGACTCGATCGACCTGTCCACCGTCGACGAGTCGGTGCTGATGCGGATCGAGGAACCCGATATGCGGACCGCGCTGTCCGGGTTGCTCAGCACATTGAATGTGAACTGGCCCGCCTGATCTCACCACCGCGAATCCAGCACCGGCGCACCATGGCCGGTGCTGGATTCAGTGCCCGGTGGGCAGGGAGTCGTAGGCGGAAAGGGCCTCGGCGGGCGACAATGTCGGACCGGGAACGAGTTGACCGATGACCGCCCACGGCGCGAGCCGCGGGCTCTGGCCCAATCCGATGGCCGCCGCCACCGCCAGGTCGGGCACGCCGTACCGGACGCCGTTGTCGGCCACATAGAACAGGCTGCCCAGTCGCGGACTGCCCGGTTCCATCCCGGTCACCTGAACCAATTCGCCGGTGCCGGGAGGCACGTACACCCCGTCCACCCGATCGCCGGTGCCGTCGGCGCCCGAGAGATCCACCACCTTGGCCGAATCGGGGATCGGCAACCGGGTACCCGCCAGCAGTTTCACCGCGGCCCGCTCGTTCGGGCCGTCGCCCGCCTCCGATGTGCGCTGCGTGGGACTGGTTCCCGGTGTCTTCGACCAGGAGACACAGGCGACCGGCGCGTCCTCCGCGTCGAGGATCGCCGGTGTCTCCACCGGGAAATCATCCACCGGCAGTGTGCGCACCACCGCGACATCGTCGAGCACATCCGGTGGCAGCATCGGAATATCGTTCATGCCATGGGAATCGGCGTTGCGGATGACCTGCGCGGCGAAGGGGCTCACCGGTTGCACGCCCTCGGCGAGCACGACATAGGACTGGGCCCGCGCCGAACGGTCCGCGCTCGCCACCGCGACGATGCCGCCGACGGGAATCCTGGACAAGGGACCGGGGCCCGGCTCACCGGCACCGGGCACGGTCGGTGCCGCCAGCGGTGGCACCTCGGTGGTGACACCGAGCAGCCCCGTGCCGATCGGCCGGGCACGGTGCGCAGGCAGATCGAGGGAGCGCGCGATGACCGAGTTCCCCGGATCCACTTCGGCACGTTTGCCGTCGTAGATGAGGTAGGTCTTGTCCTCGCGGCGCACCAACAGCGCGTCGTTGGAGTGTGCTTCGCGAATGCGGTCGCCCAGGGCGGGGGCGCCTGCCACGGCGGCGGTGGTGGCGCCCGAGGCCGAGGCCGCGCTGCCGCCTTGCGAGAGCTGGATCGTCTCGCACAGTGTCCAGGTGGAACTGCCGCCCTGTCCGGAACCGGGCAGGGCACTCGGCGCACCGGGAATGCCGACCATCGGACCACGCGGCAGATCGTTGAGCTTGTTGTCCTTCACCGCGTGCGGTGCGGCATCGCTCTGGGTGATCAACCGAGCCGAGGCGAGGTTCAGGACCGGATGCAGCACTTTGCCGCCGTCCTCGGTCTGGCGCACGACATACAGGGCACCGGAGTCCTTGCCGGAAACGATCAGCGAATCGCCGATCGCACCCTGCGGACGAAGCAGACCCAGAATCGCGGCACCCGCCACGATCAGCAACCCCAGTGCCACCCCCACCCACAGTGAGCGCACCTGCGAACGCATCGGATCGTGCAGCATTCGGACATCTCGACGCACCAGTGCGTGGTCGAGGCGGCGCAACAGGAATCGGTAGCCATTGACCTGGGCGCGGGTAGTCAGCTGTGCTGGCACGCGGCCTCCATCGAGCTATCCATCACCATCTCTGCCGACACGGTACCTTAAATTCGGGATTGCCCTGAACCAACTTTCGAGTGCACACCGAGCAGGGACAACGATGGTGAACAACACGATGAACGGCCGGGAAACCGGTGCCGGGGAGAGCCGCGACCGGCCCTCCCCCTATGACACTCTGCGCGATCCGGAGTTCTGGTTGTTCCGGATATTTCCGCTGCGAGTGGTGGTCGCGGTCGGCCTGCTCGCCGCGGCCGTCGCCTGGATCGTGCTCGTGCTGACCGATTCGGTCTGGGGGGCGGTCGGCACCGGTGTCGGCATCGGTCTGATCGGCCTCGTCCCGGTTCGGGGCGCGACCACGGCGGGCCGGATGGCCGCCGGGTTCGCCGGCAACCGGAGTTCGGCGGCCGCCGCCGAACGGTTGGCGCTGGCACCCGCCTTCGATGTGCCCCTCGCCGAGGGCGGTAGTTGCGGCGTGCGCTGGGACGGCGATCTGCTGCTGACCATGCTGCGGATCGACCCGCCGCCGGACACCCTGACCCTGCTGCGCAGTGGTTCGCTCAGCACCGACCAACTGCTGCCGCTCACCGAAATCGCCCGCTGCCTCGATCAATTCGACATCACCCTCGCGGGCATCGATGTACTGTCCACCGGCGCGCGAACCGCGGGCACCGGGATCGCCTCGCACCTCTACGACCGGATCCTCGGCCCGCTGCCCGCGATCGCGCACCGCACCCTCTGGTTGGTACTGCGGATGGATCCGCTGGCCAATGCCGAGGCGGTGGAAAAGCGCGGCGGCGGCGCCGAGGGCGCGTTGCGCACCGCCATCATCGCCACCAGACGGGTGGCCAACCGGCTGGCCGCCCGCGACATCTCGGCCTCGGTGCTCACCTCGACCGAAATAAACAGTGCGGTAAGACAACTCACGCACGGTTTCGAGATCGACCAGCTCGAGGAAACACCGACCGCACTGCTGTCCGGCACCGGTCGCTGCCTGACCCAGTTCCAGATCGGTGCCGAACTGGTCGCGACGCGCGGTCTCGCCGATATCTGGGCGGTGCCCAGCTTGTCGACCACGGTCACGCTGCGCTTGCGTCCCGGCGCCGAGCGGCACGATCAGCGCAGCGATCACGCGGGCACCGTGGTGCTCAACGCGGTGGTGCGCTTCGACACCGACATCGAGCCCACCGAGATACCGCTGCGCGGCCTGCGCGACATCCCCGGCGGACACCTGCGGATGCTGCTCGACACCCTGCCGGTCGGATCCGACGGCAAATGGGCAGGCGGACAGGGCTATCGGGGCACCACGGCAGCGCTCACCGACATCGCGGTACCGACGGCGGGCTGCGGACAGCTGATCGGCGCGGACGAACGCGGGCAGGGCATCGCGGTGTCCCTGATCGGCGCGGGAACCCGCCACCTCGAGGTGATCGGCAACCTCGACCTCGCCCAGCAGGTGATCCTGCGGGCCACGGCACTGGGCGCACACGCCATCGTGCACACCGCCCGGCCCGAGGCCTGGCATTCGATGGTGGTCAATCTCGACTCACCCCAGGTACTTTCGCTCGCCCCACGCTCGGCGGGTGCGAGCTATCACCCGCCCGGACCGCCGCCCGCGCCCAAGGCGCCGTACCCGAGCACCACGGTGCTGGTGTTCGACGGCATCGAACCGACTGCCCATGCCGGTGGCGCGACGATCGTGCACGTGCGCGCCCCCCATGACCCGGCCGGTTCGGTGGATGCCGATGTCACGCTCATCCAGGATCCGCACGCGCCCAACCGGATCACGGTGCGCACCGCGGCGGCCAGCGCGACGGTGAACATGGTGACCACGCCAGAGGAGATGCACTACATCGGCGAATCGCTCGCGGCGCGGTAGGCCGGACGCGACAACGGTCCGGCCGGAATCTCACCGATTCCGGCCGGACCGTTTCGTCGTAGGCGACGCGGTGCTGATCAGAAGTCGGCGAAGCCGTCGCCGACCTTGCCGTCGGCCTCGATCGCGCGACCGAGCGCGTTCTCGACCTTCTTACCGAGGTTGTCCAGCTTCGTCAGCGTATCTTCGAGCTCGCCCGTGAGCTTCTTGTGCGCGTTGTCGAAGTTGTCGATCGCCTGCTGACCCTGCAGGCTGTCGCGGAACGCGGCAGCAGCGCCATGGAGCTCGCCGATCTGCTCCTTCATGTTCGAGCCGTAGCGATTGAGGTCGCCCACCATTTCGGTGATCTTCGGGGAGTTGTACTGGATCGTCATGATCTATTCCTCAGTCTTTGGTGAATGGGCTGTCGTGAATGGCGTCTCGGGGATCTACAGGCCTTCGCCATCGGAGCCGACGATCGTCTTCTTGCCGGAAGTGACTGCCTGCGAAAGCCGATCCAGCTTCTCGTTGAGATCGATCACCTCCTGATGCCAGTCGGCAGCAGCCGTCTTGAACTGGCCGTGCGCCTCACCCTGCCAGCCCGCGGCAACGGCCTGCACGGACTCATCGATCTGGTTGATCGAGGTCTTGATCGTGGAGATCGAGTCCTCCATGCGGCTGACGACATTGTCGACGCCCGCCTCGTCGACACCGAAGGTGTCGCCCGAGCCGCCGCCGAGAGTGGTGTAAGACATAGTGAAACCTTTCATCAGACTTGTGTGCACGCGCGGATCACGGACGATTTCGCGCTGAGGTAGAGCAGCAACCGATACTGCGAGACGGAACTACGGAGGCATCCACCTCCCCCCGGGTAGTCCCTCGATCAGCGTCGCGACCGCCTGGGTCACCCGATGATCGGTACCCGTGGTGACCGTCGACCAGATCCGGCGATCCGGCGAGACCATGGGTGCGGCGACGATACGGCCGCGGCCCGTGTCGTAGACGGCGACGGCGCCCGGCGCGCGGGTCGTCGCTCCGTCGAGATGGGTGTAGGCGACGATCTCGGTATAGGCCGTACAGGACGCGAAGGCCAGGCCGAGGACGGTGGCGTCCCGATCGGCCACGCCCATCGCGTACAGCGAGTCCGCGAACTCCGACGAGGTCCCCGGCGAGTTCAGTCGCTGCGCCAATTCGTCCGCGGGCGCGCTGAATCCGGCCACCTGGGCAGGCTCGTGCCGGCCGAGCGCCGACAGCAGTGGCCGGACCAGTTCCTCGGCGGAACCGTCGCACCACACCGTCGTGACATCGAAGCTGTCACCGGAACGGACGGCCACCGCGTGCGCGTCGCCGCGCCGGGTCACACACACCCGTCGCCGGTCCTGCTCGGTGTAGACGCGCGCGGTCAGTTCGCGATCCGGTTGGGACAGCACGAACATGGCGGCGGCGAGATCGGGGTCGACTTCGCCGTCGGCGGCGAGCAGGCCGTCCTCGACCAGGCCCGCGACCGCCTGTTCCTGGGCGCGGCGCCACGCGTCGTAGGAATCCTGCCGGTGCCCGACCTCCAACGCCAGCGGCAGGGTCTGCACGCCGAGCCGGTCGGCGACCGCGAGCAGCGCATCGTTGGTCAGCGTGGTCACGAGTTCTCCCCCGACTGCGCTCCGGTCTGCTCGGTGGTGGCGCGCGCGGCGTGGCCGGTGTCGCCCAAAACAGCTGGTGCCGCACGGATCTCACCTTCGAGACCGAACTGATCACTGCCCTCGGGCAGGCTCGCGCGCGGGAACCGTGGGGCGTCCTGCGCGCCCGCGTTCTGGCCCATCATCCCCGGTGCGATCGGCGCCGCGTGACCGCCCGCACCCGGCGCGACCACGGGGGTGGGCCGGGTGACCTCCGCGGTCGTGGCCGACTGCGCGTACACGGGGGTGTTGTAGGCGGTGAGCACTCGGGGCATCGCCCGCATGACCGGCATGCCGGGGATCGCGCCGATGCCCGTCGCCCCCCGTGCGGCCGCGGCGGCCGATTCCGGCGAGACGAGCGCTCGCTCGGCCGTCAGTGCCTGTGCGGGCGCGATGACCGGCGGCGGTTGGTGTTGCCACGGCGAGGCCAATGGTTCGGTGGCCTTCTCGTAGTTCTCCATCACCCGCGATGCGACGGCCTTGGCGACATCGGACTCGGCATCGGAGTCCGCGGCGACCGCCTGGATCGGTGCGCCGAGCGCGCCGGTCATCGACTCGAGCATGCGCTGGACCTGTTGTATGGCTGCGATATCGGCGGTATTGGGCATCGACAACCGCGCCACCTCGTACGCGGCGACCTGCGCTTGCAGCCGCGCAGCGTTCGAGGCCGCGGCAGTGGCGGTCTCGAGCAGCCAGTCACGCAACGCCGTCACCCGTTGCACGACATCGTCACTGCGTCCGGACTGCCAGGCGCCACGCAGGTCGGCGAGCACCTTCTCGTATTCCAGCACCGCGGCGCCGAACGACGCGGCCAGTCGCGTCCACGCGCCGATCGCCTCCGCCATGGGCACAGAACCGGCACCCGAGGTGAGGTCGCGCGCCAGCTTCTCCGGCGGGCGCGCCGACCACACCACGCCGGTGAACCCAGGCTGCGGCGGCTCGATCATTGCAGTAGAACACCTTTCGCGTTGCGCGGATCCGACGAGTCAGGCCGATTGCGCACCCGTGCCGCCGAAACCGGCCGCGTTGTCGCTCTCCATGGCGCCGAATCGATTCGACTGCAGACGCAGCGTGGCCGACAGCTTGCGCATCTCTTCCACGCTCGCCTGCGCGCTCGTCAGATACGACGACGCCACCTCGTTCGCGGTCTGCGCGGAACGGGCCGACACTTCGTCGGCACCGGCGGGCGCGATGGTGAGCGCCTGCTCGGCCGCGTGCAGGTCGGCCGCCAGCCGTTCGGCGAGCGCGTCCAGACCGGATGACGCCTGACCTGCGATCGCGGCGTCGAACTGCACGCCGTCGTACATCTCGGGTGTTGCCTCGTCCATGGGAGTCTCCTGTGTGCTGTCCGAAACCTGCGTCATAGCGTGAGTTCCTTGTCCGGCGGGGGCTCCGGAGCCGCTTCGGCCGCGCCGACCACCGGCAGCGACACACCCTCGATCTGCCCGACCACCTCGTCACCGTGGTGGCCGGTGACCAGCTGACCGCGCACCGCGTCGTCGGTCGCGGATTCGCCGTCGCGGGCCAGGCCCGCGGCGCCTGCCATGCCACCCATCGGCATCGGACCGCCCCCGGTGCCCGTCGCGGTGGTGCCACCGGTCGCGACCGCGGCGCCCGATGCCGCTGACGCGCTCGAACCGCTCGAGCCGGCGAGGCCGCTCAACGAGCCGAGCGCACCACCGGCAGCACGGGTTCCGGGGAATGGGCTCAACGGCGCGGCGCCCGCACCGAAACTTCCCACCGGACCCCCGGCTCCGCCACCGCCGCCACCCGAGCCGCCGGTCCCCACACCGTCGGCGCTCTTGGCTTCGCCGGATTCACCGACCTCGGCGATCGGCTGCGGCGACAGCAGCGACGGGTTCGCCGCGGCCAGTTGGCCGAGCGACTGAGCGGCGGTGGAGGCCGTCGAGATCAGCGGGGTGATCATGCTGATCAATTGCGACAACTGTTCCATCGACTGCACACCGTCGGGTGCGTTGGTGATCGGCACCTTCTGGCCCGCGGCGGTCATGTTGCCGCTGTGCCCGAGCAATTCGGTCTTGGTCTTGGCGGTGACCGCCAACGCTTCGGTCGTCGAGGAAACGGCCGACGCCACGAGGAAACTCGCGCCCATCGGGGTGGCGAGCAACAGCGGTGCCATCGCCATCGTGGTCGAGAACTTCGCCAGGACTCCCGCCATCAGCGCGGCACCGGTGGCCACACTGGCCGCGCCACCGGCCAGCACGGCCTTCTCCTGGGTGCTCTGGGCCGCGAGCGCGCCCGCGTCCTTCTGCGCCTCGCCCGCCTTCTGCGCGGCCTCCATCGCCGCCATGCCCTGCCACAACGACATCACCGTCTGCAGTGCCGAGGAGCCGACCTGCATCACCGTCTGCATGACCGTGCCGACATTGGACAGCAGCTCGGTCGGATCCATCGCCTGGGAGGTGGTGCCGTCACCGTTCGTTGTCGCCGCACCGGTGCCGAGCTGACCGGTGCCGAACGCCGACGCCAATTCGGTCAGCGGACTCATCAGCGCGCTGAGATCGATCGTCGGCAACGGCGGCAGTTCCGGCAACTGGATGAAGGCCGGGACCTCCGGGAGATTCGGTAATCCCATCGAGTGCAGCACGTCGTTGACCGGCATGTCGAGCATGGGGGCCAGCGAACTGCCGCGCAGCAATTCCAGAACCGAGGAATCCAAGGGATCCGCGCCGAGCGGCGGAATGGCTCCTGGCGTCGTCATGACTGTGTGCGAACCGTTCCGATGTCCGCCCCGGACGCACCGTCGACACCCTCGTAGTGGGCGGCGCCTTGCACGGCGGTCAACGCGGTACCGGCGTGCACCGCGGCCAATTCCCCCACCGACTGCAGGTGATTCGCCTGCGCGAAGGCGAAGGAAGCGAGGAACTCCTGCCCGATGAGGCCGAAGACCGGCACCACCGCCGCCATCGTCACGGCCTGGTCCACTGCGGCGGTCGCGGCGACACCGGCCGCCATGGCCGCCGATTCCCCGCCATACGCGCGCAGAGCTTCCGGAACAACTTCGAAGTGGCTCATGTCAATCCATTCCTTCGTTGAATGCGGTGATCAGCCCACCGCGTTGCGCGAATGCCCGATGCGCGGCGGTGCGGGCCGTATCGACCAGCGTCCGCTCGAACTCGGCCGGCGAGAGCTTCGCGATCGCCGGGGTGAAACTCAGGCCGACCAGTGCCGCGTTCCCGTCCACCTGCGCGGTCACCGCACCGTCGGGCGAGGTCTCGGTGACCAGGATCCCGTTCGTCGCGTCCTGGAGATCGGTGAGCCGGTACAGCTGGCTCTGCACCCGAGCGATGAGCTCGTCCATCGTTTCGACCATGTCGCCTCCCGAATCCGTTACCGCTCAGACCGATCGCAGCCAGCTCTGCGGTTCCGTGTCGTAATCCTGCTCGTCGAGGATCTCCTTGGCCGCCACCTGCTCCTCGGTGGGCAGTCCGGTGAGCGCGAGCATCTCCGAAGTAAACCCCGCCTGCCGCAATTGTTCTCGCCGAGCCAGCCCGGCTCGGTTCGCGGACTGTTTGCACAGTCGTAGAATCTCGGCGGCCAGAGCTGCCGGGTCACGACGCAATTGGTCGGCGTCGACCACGAGACCGAGCGGCAGACCGTTCTCTGTTGTACGGACCGAAATCGAACCGGTCAATGACGTGGCGGTGAACTCGGCGGGAAATTCCGCCGTCGGCGGTGTCGTCGGCATCCCTCTCAGATTCTCACCCATGTCAAACCCCTTGGACTCGTTCGTCTTTGATCGCTCTGACCACGGCCGCGATGCGCCGGTTGAGCATCTCGGTGAAGCGCTTGGCATCGGCACCGGTCGCCACGCGCGGGACTTCCTCGGCGATCACGTACCGCCCGTCGTCGGTCAGATCACGCCAGGTCAGCTTGTGCCGGGTGACCCCACGCGGGCCGAACCGCGACTGTCCCTGGATGATCTCCACCGACCCGATGCGTTCCACCGGCGCGGATTCGAACTGCTTGGCCCGCAGCGGAGCGGGGTCGTCGAAGGAATCGTGCACCGCCGACACGGCATACGAGTAGTCCAGTTCGTGCGACTTGTCCTCGGCGCCGAGGACATAGTCGGCATGGCGGCCTGCCTCATTGGCCGGGATCTGCTCGATGAGCACGTTCGCCAGGCTCACCGCGTCACACTCGGTTATCACGTAACCACCGCTGTGCCAGTAACTTTCGTCCGGCAACTGGCGCACCACATAGCCATTGTCGCCGCGCCTGCAGGCCATGATCCGGACCAGCGAATCGACCTTCATGTCGTCCACACCGTCGTGGGCGTGGACGATGATCTGGATGTCGGGGCGCAGCAGGGCCTCGAGCACGACGTGGACGAACTCCGCGTTGTCTCGACGCAGACCGGCGAGAGCGGCGTTCTTCTGCCGCGCGAGCTCGTCGAAATCCAGCTCCCTGGTCGCGCAGAAGAACGGCCACGGCGGCCCCTCGGAGGTTGCCCACTCCCACAGCGAGAAGAACTCCAGATCGGTCAGGTTCCAGGTGCGGTTCATTTCTCGACGACCGGCCTCACCACAGTCTGCGCTTCACCGATCGCCTCTTCCAAATGCTCGACGGAATCCAGGAAGTCGGCGCGCTTGTGGTCCTTCTGCTGACCACCGGCGCCCGCACCGGCACCGCCACCGCCCATGGGTCCGCCCATCGGCATGCCCGCACCCGAACCCGCACCCGCCAGCCCGGCTCTACCAGCCGCAGAGGCGAACTCGGCCGCCGCGGAAGCGCGCGGGAACAGCTTCGAGGCCTTCTCCATGTTCTGGGCCGGATCGACCTTCGGGCCGCCGACACCGCCGCCCCCACCTCCGGCGCCACCGCCCTTGGCACCGGCGAGCCCGAGCTTCTTGGCCGCCTCGTCTAAAGCCGCACCGGTAGTGGGTATTCCACTCAATCCGGCCAGGCTCGCCGCCTGCTGCGCCTGGGCCGCTGCCGATTCCGCCGCGCTCGCGATCTGCTCACCGATCGACTGGGCCTGCGAGGCTGCCTGCTGGGCAGCCTGGGACAGGGCGGAAGTGGCGCTCTCCTGCGCCTGCTGCTGTTTCTGCTGGGCCGCGGCCTGGATGGCTCGCTGCTCGGCCTGCTTCTGGGCCGCTTCCTGGGCCTTGCGCTGTTCGTCGGCCTGCCGAAGCGCGGCCATCTGCTGGGAGTGCGCCGCGTCCTGCTGGGCCTTGAGCTGGGCTGCCATTGCGGATTTGTCCTGCGCACCGCCGCCAGCGCCGCCACCTCCGGCACCGGTGCCTCCACCGCCTGCGCCGGGACCACTGCCTGGAGAGGTGGCGCCGGGGCCGTTGCCGGGACCCTTTTCGTTCGGGTTGACCTTCTGGATCCCGGCGGGACCGGGAAGAATCGGGATCCGGCTGCCAGATGCCGCGACGCCCGGCCGCCACCAGTTGTTGAAGACTCCCTGGGAATGGGTCTCCCAGGACTTACGGTCCTCGGCCTTGACCTCGGACGCGGGTTTGGTCGGCATGTTCGCCTTGGTGGTCGAAGCCCAGTTGTAGGCGTCGAGAAGGTTGTCGCTCAGCACTGTCATGGCGCGCACGAGCGCCATCCCGCGGCCCGCGTAGCGGTGCACCGCGTCTCGTGCGGCGCCGGCACCGTGGCCGGTCCACTGCTCACTGTCGACGAGGCCCTTGATCTGGTTGTCGAAGTCGCCGAATCCGCGCCCCAGCTGCGTGGACATGCGATGCCAGTCCGACGATTGGTACAGAATCCATTCCGACCAGAGCAGCGAGTTGCCGAACTCGTACAGCGCTGGATAGTCCAACGACGTACCGGCCTCACCCGTGATGACAACCGATTGCCGCATATCTTCTGGCAGTCCGCTCACGTTCTGTGGCAGTCCACCGTACTCGCCGCCTTTGTTCTGTTCGGCTTTCTCATATCGGTTCTGCGGAGGTTTTCTGGTGTCGTCCGCCCACCCGTCCTGAGTGCGGGAGATAGGGCCCCAACTTTGTTCGGCATGCGCGATTCCGTCGGGGACCTTCTCCGCCTCACGGATTCTCGTCAGCTCGGCCTTGGAGTCGGTGTCCACGTTCTTGTAGTTGTTCCCCGCGATCAGGAACGACAGCGCCATATCGTTGACCACCTGTTTGTGGTCCCGGAGAATCTCGTCCTTGAACTCTGTACCGACCTTGAAGAATTCCCTGGTGAGCGCCTGCCCGGACGGGAGATTACCGAACAGCTGGGCCCCGCCGCCGGCTCCCGGCATCGAACTGACCTCGCCCGCTTTGCCTTCGACGAGCGCGATGATGTCGAGCAGGTCCGCGCACAGCCCCGCTGCCTTGGTCGCGATGTCGTCCTCGAGCTTCAGCGAACCGGGCTGTTTGAGCCCTTTCCAGTCGTCCATCGGGGTACCCATCCGCGCACGCCCCTCCTCATCGCCGGCACTTCGACGGCTGCTCCAGCCAACCTTCGCGACCGGGCCTTACAGCACGCCGACATCCTTCTTAAATCTTGCTAACGATTATAGGGTTCCCTGCCCGACGTCGCATCAGGACCAGATGACCGAGCGATGCCGTGCGTAGAAGCTCTCGGCGAACTCCTCGGCGAACACCGACGGCGCGACCGCCGACGAAGACCGTTCCAGCACACCATCATCGGCGACGTAGTAGATCGCCCGGCCGATCGCCAGCTCGCCGGGTGCCACCGGGACGAACACCATCCAGCCGACGCTGATCCGTTCGGCGTGCAACTCCTCCGGCGGGTACGCGGAGGTATCGGCTGCCGTGTCGTCGAGGTGGGCACGAACCGCGGCGATGGCGTCATCGGGCCGCATCGGCTCCGGTGCCTGTGCGGTCACCCCGGCCACGGTGAGCGAGAAATAGGCGCTGTCGACATCGAAAACATCACCATCAGCGAAGACTTCGACGACGGAGTCGCGGGTGAGGACACCGCCTTCGGCCGCGGCGACCAGCGACTCCACGCTCGCGCGCTGATGCTCGGTCGCCTGCGCACCGAGCAGGCTGGTCACGATCTCCGCGACGACATCGGAGCTCCAGATGCCCGGCACCGCCTCGGCGATGCGATCAGCGGTAGGCGAATCCCCTTGGTACCAGCGGCCATCCGACCACCAGTAGCAGAACGACAGCATCCCGCCTGCCGCACGATGATTCAGTACCTGCGCCGCCACCCAGGACGGCGCACCCGAATACAGCGCGGTGGGCGGGCCGCCTGCCGCGTACGCGGCGACGAGTTCCGGTGCGTCCCAGACCCCGCCGGACAACACCGCGCGGCCCCCGGGCAGCAGATAGAGCGAACTGCCGCTGCCCCTTGCTCCTTCGAACCAGTTCAACGCCGGCAGCGACCTCGGCCCCAGCTCCGAGCCGACCGCGACGAACGCCGCCGCCAACACCGCCCAGCGCGCCGCCATCAGCGGCAGCGCGGGAAGACCGGCCTCGGAAACCTGGGCGCGCACGTCGTTTCGCCGATCCACCCGAGCCTGCTCCGCCGCGGTGCGCGGAGCACGGACCTGTTTGTCGGCGTGCGCGGCATAGGCCGACAACCACACCGGCACCGAATCCCGGGGGAACGTCTCGAGATCGGCGCGATAGTCCTCGGCAGCGAACAGTTGCTCGGCGGGGAACGGCTCGTCACCGTAGTCGTAGTCGGCGTTGATCTCACCGGTGCGCGAGAGGGTGAGCAGCAATCGCCACCAGGGTCCGTCGCCGAGTTGAGCCGACAGCGTCCGATGCTCCCAGACCAACTCGATGATCTCCGGCGGCGGCGTGACCTGCACAGGTTCCTGCTGGTCGGCGGAGAAGACGACGAGCGAGTGCTGTGAGCGCACCGTCATGGCGAAGGCGGCATCCAGGCGCTGCCAACCCTGCGGAGCCAGCGAGGCGAGGTCCCGGGCGACCTGATGCACGAGCTTTCTGGCGCGTTCGGTGGGATCCTCGGGCTCCGGCAGCTGGCCGACGAGAGTGAAGCCGACGTCGGGCTCATCGGACTCGGTGTCCGGCGAGCTTTCGGTCACATCTGCCTCAGGTGCCGGATCTTGCTGTGTGTCAAGGTCTTCGACTCGAGGATCCGGTGCCGAGGACTCCTGGTGGAGCTGGTCGCTTCCGCTTGTCATGACTTCGGAAGTCCCCTCATCTGGTTCTCATCGATCAGCTCAGCCCTCTTGTCGCAGGCCGAGCAGTGGTAGTTCGATCGGGCTGTTGCCAGTGCGCTCGTTCCACGCGTCGTAGACGAAGGTATCCGGCCCCGGCAGGCCGAAACCTTCACCGAACCCGCGCACGACCATGTCGGCGAGACGGCGGTAGTCGGCAGAGGTCGCGGGCCACGGCAATTCGAGCCACCAGTTCTCGTGGTAGCGATCGCGTTCATGCCAACCGAGCGCGCGGATCACGGTCGTGCCCGAGTCGCCCGCTCGCAACGGGACATCGAGGGCGTCGTCGTCGACCAGCTCCGCGGCAAGGGCATCCTCGGATTGGACGAACTGCGCGAACCTGGCGGTGCGATCCGGGCGCGATTCGACGATCGTGACGATCGCGCCTGCCGGCAATCCGGCCAGCTCCTGCGCCAAACCGTCCGCCAGCGTCGTCCAGCTGGTCACCGCTGCTCCTGCGCGTCGAGGGCAGTTGCCTGGTCCTGTTCGGCCAACCAGGTGTTGTCCAGCAGCGACAGCTGCAGGGAGCCGTTCACATCGCGCAGGACCAGTGTGTTCGCCGGTCCCGCCCAGCGGATCGAGGCGACCTGGCCGGGGTTCCGCTCGGTCGGATCGCCGAAAATCGCGCTCAGTGCCGCTGTTGTCCGCGCGAACATGTCGCGCGTCCAGGATCGGCCCTCGCTGTCGCGCGGGACGCCCTTGGTGATCCACAAGGTGATGTCGACGATCAGGCCGTCGCGGGCGAAGAGTCTGCCGCTGGCCGGGCCGAGGCCGATGTCGAGCAGGGCCCCTTCGGCGTAGGTGCTGATCACCCGCCAACCGAATTCGGTGGCCAGCTCCGACAGGGTGTCCACCGGGCGCGCGCCGTCGAGTGCGCGCAGGCGGGTGGCGATCACGGTGATTCCATCGTCGGTCAGGGCACGCCTACGGTCCACCTCGCCCACCCTAGGTCACCACCATGACATCAGCAGTCCGGAGCCGGGCCGCGACGCTCATCGTCCGGGCCGCCTGCGCTCGAACTCGGCGAACCTGCGGGCCATTTCCTGTTCGCGTTCGCGGGCGGTGGAACCGTCGAGTTGTCCGGCGAACGCCGTACGGGCCGCGTCGACCAGTGCGTCCGGCACATTCGGGTAGGCGCGTGCCACCTCCCACAGCGCGTCCTCGGTCTTCATGTCCAGCCCGGTCTCCGAGTGGATGCCGCCCCCGGTGAGCACCGAATGCAGCATCTCCTCGAAATTCTGCCGAAGCTCTGCCTCGGTCGGATCACTCTCTCGCATCGTCTGCCTCCTCACATCGTTTCCGGCCATCGCCCATCAGGCGAAGATCGTCTCCCGGCGCTGATCGTCGTGCACAACCGAACGGATGAACGCACCGAGGTCCATCTCGAGCGGCAGCGCCCGATATACCAGCTCACAGACGACCGTATCGCCGATCACGAGCGCGAACCGATTCGTGCGCCACGCGACCGAACCCCAGTCGACCCTGGTATCGGCGTCCACGTCGTACGTTCGGCCGCCGACCCGTACCGCGAGACCGTCGGCAGCGCGGTAGAACACCACCCTGACACCGTTCAGTTCACCGTAGACACCGCTGTCCCGACCGGTCGTCGACGACGCTTGCAGGGCTCCGGTGACCGGGTCGAACTCGGTGCGCACGCCGGATCCGGCGAAGGGGCGCACGATCAGGCCGGGCTCGCGGGTGGTCCGTCCGTAGTTCTGTCCGGTGTACCCCCCGTTGGCCGCGCTGCCGGGTTGGGGCGGCGGGGGCACGGGCGGGATGGGCATCGCGGGGACACCGACGGTGGCGGAGTCGTCCCGGTTGCCGGACGGCGGAGAGTAGCCGGGCGGCAGGTGGTGACCGGTCGGGTTCGTCGGGTTCGCCGGGTACTGGCCGACGTGACTCGCCGGGGACATCTGCTGGCCCGCGTCACCCATCGGGTACGTCGGATGGCTGGGGTGCCCCACCGGGTACGTCGTCGGGTATTGGCCGTTCGGGTACTGGGCCTGCTGGTATTGGACCGACTGCGGGTGCTGAGCATAGGGGTTCGGCGATACGGGCGGCTGCGGGAACTCCGGCGGAGTCGGCGGCAGCGGAAGTCGCGGCTGAGTCGGCGGATCCCAGGACCCCGGCGAAACCAGGACGTCCGGTGACGGCGGAAGTGTCGGCGACGGTGGAACAGGGGTCGGCGGTATCGGCGGCGTGGGTGTCGGCGTCGGCGGCAGCGTGGGCGTCGGCGTCGGCGTCGGTGAAGGCGTGGGCGTCGGCGAAGGCGTCGGTGTCGGTGAAGGCGTGGGCGTCGGCGAAGGCGTCGGCGTCGGCGTCGGCGTCGGCGAAGGAGTCGGTGTCGGCGAAGGCGTGGGCGTCGGTGAAGGAGTCGGCGTCGGCGTCGGTGAAGGAGTCGGCGAAGGAGTCGGCGTGGGCGAAGGCGAAGGCGAAGGCGGAGGCGTGGGCGTCGGTGTGGGCGTCGGTGTGGGCGCCGGCGGAGGCGGCGTCGGGTTGGGGGTCGACGGCGGGGGTGTCGACGGCTCGGGGGGCTGTGGCGGGGCCGGTGGGTCGGTGGGGGTGGTGGGGTCCACTTCCGGGTCGATCGGGGGCACGGGGTCGAAGGTCGGTGGGATCGGGAAGTCGAACTCGTAGTCCTTGGGCGGGTGCGGGATATGGGAGCGGACCTGTGATCCGCTGGGCAGGGCCGCCGGATTCGATGGGCCGTCGGGGCGAACCGGCGGTACCGGACCTGAGGTCTCATCTCGAGCAGGCGGTGTGCCCGCCGCATCGGGCACGGGCAGCGATCCCGCAGAAGGCGTCGGCCGGGCGAAACTGCCGGAGTCCAGGGCTGCGGGCGCCGCGAACCCGTTCGCCCGGTCGACCTCGGCATCGATACGAGTCAGTTCGGTGCGCGCATCATCGACACGTCCCGCCGCGCGTTCCAGCTCCGACACACGGTCCTGCCACGCCGATTGCTCGTCGACGGGCAACGTCCTGGTCCGCAACTCTTCGATCGCGCGAGCACGTTCGCTCGGCTCGAGCAGATCGGCCTCGTTGATCGGAAGACCTCGCAGCGCCTGCGTTCGAGCTGCTTCGGCGTCGGCGAGTTCCCCGGCTGCCTCGTCGCGATGGACCGACAAACGTGCCACATCGGCCGCTGCCGCGCGGGGCAACAGGTCGGTGAGTTCGGTGATGTCGGCGGCGCGCTGAACGACTTCGGCGCGCAGCACCGCCTGCACCTCGGCGAGCTGGTCGGGGGTCAATCGCTCGTGCTGGTCGACCTTGCCGTCCCGGTAGATCTCGTAGACCTCGGCCCAGCGCTGCGCGGTGGCCTCGGTCATGTCCACGCCGAGCGTGCGGGCGAAGTCGCTGCTCGGACCGCGATCGGGCCCGGGCGCGATATCGGTGTGGCTGTCGAGCAGGCCGAGGCGCTCCGGCACGTCGACCAGGTGGGTGACATCGTCGCCGAGCAGATCGAGCAGATGTCGGACAGCCTTGTCGTGCACCGGGAATTCCGTGTCAGCGACGCGCGGGTCGACGGCGCTGTCACCATGCGCCCGCGGATCGAAACGGTCGACGTCGGCGAGTTCGCCCGCGTAGTCGGTCATGGCGTCGACGAGTTCTTCCCGAATGTCACCGCGGTGCACCAGGTCCGCGATCACATCACCCAGGTGACCCAGGTCGGTCACCGCGGGCACGTCCGAGCCCGGCCGACGGCTCATCGCATCGAGCCGCCGCACGAGCCGATCGGACGCCGAGTCGATCGCCTTGGCCGCCTCGGAGTCGATACCGCGCAGCTGCTTGGCATAGCTCGTGAGCGCTTCGGCCTGCTGCTGTCTGCGCACATTGCGGACCCGCTGGTCGGTGAACTCCTCGGCCAGCCGCCGTGGTGTCATCTCCCCGGCGGTCACGCCCAGCCGGTGCGCGACCAGGTGCCGTGCGGCCTCGACCTGATGGAAGGTGTCGATGTCCCATGCGGTGCGGGCGTAATCGATGATCGCTTCGATCCGGCAGGCGCGCACAGCGTTCTCGGCACGCAACGTCGCGAGCTTGTCGGCGAGTGTCGCCGCCGATGTCCGGTCGGCGTCGGTGATGCCGAGGCGATCGACGAGTTCGCCGATGACGGCGTCGACTTCGCCGGCTGGTACTCGTCTGGGCGCCTCGACTGTTGTCGGCACCGCTGCCGGGGGTTCGTCCGGCACCACATGCCAACCGCCGCCGTCGTTCACCGCGGTCACGTCGACAGCCCGGCCTTCGAGCACGCCACTGTAGTGGCGCACCTGTTGCGTGCCGCCGTCGAGCAGGAGAATGCGCTCTGGCACGAACTGCCCGCCGGGCAGGGTGCGTCCGGGCCGGACCTCGGCGCCCACGTACTGCACGTCGACCACACCGTCGTTGACGGCCTCGGCGAGATCGGGGTAGCGGCGCAGCGCGTCGGCGATCACCCGGTCGTGGCCGAGGCCGTCATCGAAGACGACCAACCGCATCGACCCCTCGGATTCGCCGGGGACGAGGCCGATTCCGGTGCCGTCGTCGAGCATCGCCCCGCCCCGGGACAACACCCAGTCCCGACCGGCCATGTCACCGATCAGACCGGTGAGTTCCTCGGCCTCGCCGTGCGCGCGCAGGAAGGCTTCGGCATCACGGGCGAACTCCGCCGCGAGTTGATCGTGTTCACGGATCAGTGCCACCTCCTCGGCCAGCAGGTCGTGCAGTCGAGCCGCATCCAGCGCCTCCAGATCGGACTGCAGCAGCTGCGCCCACACGGCCCGCTCGTCCCGGATCTGGTCGCGGCGCAATGCGTTCTCGAAGTACTCGCGGATACCGCGGTCGACGCCCGGCTGATCGGTATAGGAGAGGTCGCGCCAGTCACGGCCGGGCTCACCACCGTTGTTCACGCCCTGCCATTGCAGCATCGTGGTGCTGCCGCCGTTGGCGCGCACGACCTCGCTCAGGAAGCGGCTCATCGGGTCGGCGTCGAAGAAGTTGACCTCGTCGCTGAACGGAATGCGCGCGTGCTCGGCGTTGAATCGACGGCACGCCTCGGCGAGCCCGGTCAGCGCACCGATGCGCCGGGCCTGCTGATAGCGGATCTGGTCGAGGGCCCGGCGCACGTTCTCCGGGGTCGGCTCGCCGAGGGTGACCTCCAGCTCGTCGGCCGCGTCGATCAGGATGTCGGCGAAACCGTCGCGGGTTCGCACCGCGTCGGCGAGTTCGCTCATCCAGCTGTCGATCTCGGCGGTACTGCGGGCGATTTCGGCGCCCGGCGGCAGCGCGGGGTCGACATGCGGCGCGGCGGTCAGTTCCGGATCGGGTCGTCGCGCGGCGAGTTCGCGCGCTTCTTCGGCGGCGTCCGCCTGCCGTTTCAGGTCGTCGAGTTCGACGCCGAGCTCCCGGCGCACCAGATCCGGGTCGGCTTCGTCGAGCGCGTAACGGTATTCGGCCCCGTCGCGGGTCGTCGGCGGGCGGTTGTCCGGCGCGGCCCGGTCGGCGATCCGCCCGGTGAGGTGTTTGACGAGCGGCAGCAACTCGCGGTTGCGCCACAACGTGACGGTTTCCTTGATGATCCTGGCCGGATTGAACTTGTAGGTCAGGCTGTCGTATTCGTCACCGGGGGTTGGGCTGGGATCGCGCTGACTGGTCAGCGGAAGTCCCGCGCCGTAGCCGAGCACCGACTGGCCCGCGCCGTCGAGGCTGGAACCGGACGGGTACTTGGGTGTGTGGCCGTCGAATCCGAAGCTCACCGCATCCCAGAGGCGGCGCAGCAGTGAGCGGCGTCCCGCGGCCTGATCAGGTTCGGTGCGCGGTGTGGGCGGAGGCGGCGCGAGCCGTTCGGCCGTTTCGACGCGCCAGCCCGAATCACCGTCGGCGACGAGCCGCGCGGGGACGTGGTCGCCGTCGATGTCGAAGTTGTAGCGGCGGGAATCATCGCCACCGTCGACGTGGGTCTCGACGGTACGGACCGCGTCGGCGAGGTCGAGGACATCGATGGCTTCACGCCGGACCGCTGCCCGTGCGTCGGCCACCACGAGAGCCGGGGTGCGGGCCAGGGCGTCGGGATCGATCCGCAGTCGTCGTGCCCAGTTGTCCCGTGCCGTCTCGGCTTGGGCGCGCAAGGCCGGATCGTTGATCGCGGACGCGCGATCTGTCGCCGCGGCCAGCGCTTCGACCATGCCGGCGCGCAACAGATTTCGGTATCGCAGGTTCGCGACGGTGTCGCCGAGGCGACCGAGGTCGGCGTCGGTCAGACCGAACTGCCGGATCAGTCGATCGCGGGTGTCAACGATCGATTCGGGAGCAGGTGTTCGGACGGTCGAGGCGGGATCCGGATTCGAGGCGATGATCGGCGCGCCCTCGGGGGCGGACGGCAACGCCTGCGTGGGGGTGACCGGTTCGTCCACCGGCAGGCCCGCACGCCGTAGATCCTGTTGGACCTCACGCAGCGTCGAGTCGTCGGCCTCGCTCAACCAGTACTGCTCGTCGCCGTAGCGCTGCGTGTCGGTCAGCGGATCGAAGTCGGCCGGGTACCGCATGGGCGGTCCGTCCGCACTGTCGAGGAAGCCGCGGGCCCCGGCGAGTTCGGCGAGTTCGGCCAACGCCGCGAGCGGCTGCCGCAAGGAGGTGAAAGGTGCGCCGAGTCCGAGCGCTTCGGCGAGTGCGTGCGCGTGCTCGGCGTCCCCGTCGGAAAGCGGTTCCTCGGTGCGCTGGGCAGGCTGATCGCGTTGCGCCCGGAAGAATTCGGCGACATCACGCAGTGGGTCACCGGTACGCCCGGCCGGATCGTCGGGTCGGCTTGCTGCCGAACTGGCTGGGTCGTGCGGCGGCCCCGACGGGGTCGGGGAGTCGGGAGCGCCGGCGTCCGGGGGTAGCGCTCCCGGCCGAGGCTGAGCCGCGGGCGAAGTCGACGGCGAAGTCGCGACAGCGGCGCCTGCGCCCTGGTCTGCTCCCGGCGACGTTGTCGGTGCCGACGGAGTTCGCGGCGCTCCCGGTGTCGACGGCGGAGTCGATGGTCCTGGTTCGGGGGTGGCGACCGCTGGACCGTCCTCGTCCGGGCCGTCGTCATCGCCGCGCGCTTCGAGTTCGTCGAACTTCGCCGCGATCTCCTGGCGACTCGCCTCCAGCCGCTGCTCGAGCTGCAATGCTTCTGCCCTGGCCAGCAGATCCGCCGCCAACTGCTCGGCCGCCGCGTCGGTCTCGGCAGTCGAATCGGCCAGTTCCCGCCGCAGCTGCGCGATCTCATCGAGCACTGCCCGGATTCGGCCGTCCGCGGTGGGCAGGGGGGCAGGCTCCGGCCGCGCGGCGGGCTCCTCGCTCGATGGCACAGCCGGTTCATCGGGTGACGCGAGCGAATCGGCCAGCTCCCGCTGAATCTGTGCCAATCGATCCATGGCCGCGTTCAGGCGTGCATCGGCGGCCTCGGTGTCACGGTCGAAGGCCGCATCCACCTTTGTGGCCTCACGGCGGGCAGCCTCGTCGAACGGAATCGCCTCGCTACGCGAATCCGGTTCGCGCCCTGGCTCTTCCGGCTCGTCCGGGGAGGCGGGAGGTCGTGGCGGATCGGTGGGTGGCTTACCCGCACCACCGTCGGCGGATGGTTCACCGCGCGGAGTCTCGGGTGGATCACTCGGCGGCGACGTGGGTTCCGGCTCGGGATGGGTCAGGGGATCGTCGCCATCGGTCCCACGCACATTCTCGCCGAGGCCGAGGTATTCACGGACGAGCTTTTCCAGGGCGTTGAGCTTGTCGGCCCGCGCGCGAATCTCGTCGCGTAGCGCGGTGGTCTCTTTGTCCCGGTCCGCGGGGGACAGCATTTCGTCGTTGTCGAGGTTGCCGTCGCGGAACGCCTCGTAGATCTTGGCGTAGGTGGCCGCGTCGGCGTCGGCGAGGTCTACGCCGACCAGCCGCGCCCAATCCCGGCTCGCCGACGGGCGATCCGTGTTGTCGATGTCCGCGGGCGGGGTGAGGTCCACGTGCCCACCCGCCTCTGCGACGACCCTGACGAAGTTCGCGACGTCGATGCTGCCCAGTGCGTCGAGGAGGACGTGGCGCATCACGTTGATCTCGTCAGGGCTTTCCATCCGCAGCAACCCGCGCACGATGCGGGGGTCGCCGGTGCCGTCGGAGGCAACGTCGGAGTACGGGTCGATGTTCATCAGCGCATCGACGAATTCGGTGAGTGCGGCGCGAACCACGTCAGAATTGCCCTGCTTCTCGTGCATCCGTACGAGGTGGAACAGATTGCGCGCGCTCAATTGCTCTGGATCGACCGCGAAGACGCGGTCACCTTCTCGCCCGCCCGGACGCTGCACCCGCCCCGGCGGTAGCAGTTCCGCGACTCGTGGGGTGACCTCGGCCAACTCGGCGTGCGCCGCCATGCGCCGCTGTCGCGCGGTGGGCTTGTCGTCCGACGCCGCCGGACGCTGATCGGCGGGCAGGGCGTCGTGGCGATGGGCCGGGTGGACGTACTCGTCGGGGACGAGCGCCTCCGCCAGCCGCTCGCGGGCCTTGTCCACCGCGGCTTTCACGACCTTGTCTGCCTTCTCGATGCCGCGCAATTGCTTCATGTACTCGGCCAGCATGCCGAAGTTCTGGCGGCGCAGCGCGCGGTTGCGAGAGGTATCGGCCAGCAGCGCCCCCACCGCGCGACCGGTCATTTCCGCCTGGGTGAGCCCGAGCGTCGAAGCCATTCTGGAACGCGCGTCGTTGACCGCGTGGTATTCCTCGATGCGTTGTCCGGCGCGGAGGATGTCGGCGAGCGCCTCGATCTGTCCGGCTCGCACGACATTGTCGAGCCTCAGTTCGGCGAATCTTTCCGCAATGTGGCTGGGGTGCAGATCTCCTGGCCCGAGACCGAGTTCGCGTGCCAGCACCACCATGTCGGCCAGCATCCGTTCGGGCGTGCGCGGCATCGACACGCCCTCCCCTGTCGTCACCGCCGAGCCGTGGACCGCACGCCACGGTTTCTCGCCGTCACGCAGCAAGGTGATCGGTATGTCCCGGCCGTTCACGGTTTCGATGTGCTGGCGCACCTGCGGGGTATCGACCGGGTGCAGAATGGTGCGACCCATGGAGTCGATCACCGCCTGCCGGTAGTCCACCCTCAGCGATCCATCGCGAATCCGCGCGACCAGGTCGGGATCGGCCGCCAGCGCATCGGCGAGCACGTTGTCGCGGTGGCGCGGGCCATCGGCTATCACCAGCAGATCAGGGTGCCCGTCACCGAACGGGATCTGCGCCACCTGGTCGCGCACCGCGTCACCGACCAGCGGACCGTCGGGGTCGTGGCTGTCCAGGGTGAGCAGCTGGTCCCGCACTGCCGCGGCGAATTCGGTGACCCGCACGGCGTGGTTCTGGTTGATCTCGAAGAGCCGCTGCACGAACAAATCGATGGTTCGTGGCGTGAGCTGGTGGGAGGACAGATCGAGCATCCCCGCCCAGGCATCCAATTCATGGGCGAGTTGATTGCGCCGCAGCCCGTGCACGAAAAAATCGCGCAGGCCTTGATCGCGGCCGAGTTCTCCGACCCCGCCGAACAGTGGCAGGGGTTCGGCGCCGTTGCCGACCGGTGTCAAGTCCAGAATTCCGGGTTCGAATCCGAAGGCTGCCATGATCTCGGTGAGGAATCGGCCCTGCAGATTCTGGTCGGTCATCCTGACCCGGGCGCCGAAGCGGACTGCCCGGCTCTCGCCATCCGGGCCGAACGTATAGGGGACGGTCTGCTCGGCATGGGCGCGGATGAATGCCTCGGCGAGCCCCACTATGCCCGCGGTCTCGGTCATCACCCAGTACTGCTGCCTGTTGACCACACGATGCAGTGTCAGCGGGCTCTCGTCGACGAGATCGATACCGAGCAGCCGTTTGGCCATCTCCGTGAGCGTCTCACCGCCCTCTGGCGGTGGCGCGATGTCAGCGGGCAGGGCGGGCAGCAGGTCGGCCCTTGGCCGGTCGCTCAGCGCGTCTGCTTCCGCGTCGGAGATCAGATCGTAGGCGAGCAGATCGCTGATGATCCGACGGCGCGGTCCGTCGAGCGCGGTGTCGAAGGCATCGAGCAGGTCTGCTTTCGCCTCCTCGGGTGTAGTCCGCCCGGCGTCGAGATCGCTCAGGATCTGCTGGCGCACCAGATCGGCGTCGACATCGCTGATCCACGGCCGATACTCCGAGCCGTCGGCGTTGAACATCGGCACATGCTCGCCCGCCTCGGCCCGCACCCGACCGGCGAACTGACCGAAGAACGGAATCTTCTCGCGGCTCTGGATCCAGATCGCCGCCTGTGCGGCGACCCCGAGAAACGTCGGATCGGACGGTGACGCGTCAGGTGCCGGACCGACCACTGGATGCTGCGGTGTCGGGATCGGGGCGGGCGTGAGCCCGTGCGGCGGGTTCGCGACCAGGTCTCCGATACCGGACACACCGTCACGCATGGCGGCCAGTCCTGCGCTGTCGCCCTGTCCGGGCGCACCGGAGACCGGCTTGAGCGTCAACCCGTGCTCGCCCAGCCGGTCGAGAGCGCGTTTGAGGAACGGTTTGGCCTCGGCGGAGGACAGTGTCTCGTCCTCGGGCACGATCACCCAGCCGTCTTCGCCGTCCGGACGCAATCGCACCTTCACCTCCTCGCCGTCGATGTCGAGGGTGATGTGCACGTCCGTCGGCGGCTCGTCGGGCGGTGGACTCGACTCCGGCGGCCCGGCGAGCGGCTTATCCGCCTCCTCCTGGTCGGGTTCGTCCTCCGAACGCCGATCCGGATCACCCTCGCTCGGCAGGTCGAGGTGGTCGGTGCCCGATTCCTCGTGCGGGCGAGCCGATTTCAGTGGTGGATTCTCCGCCGTCCTGGTCACCAGGTCGTACAGCGCGCGGGCAGGCGCACTGGCCTGATCCCGGCCGACCAGCATGACCTCGGCGAACGCTTCCGCGACGGCCTCGTGCGGGCGCAATACGCCGTTCGCGTCGAAGCTGTAGCCGCTGAGCCGGCGCAGCCAGGAGTCCGCATCGGTGGCCGGATCGTTGCGGAAGGCCTGATCGAGCGCATCGTCGGCGCCGCCACGCGCCGCCAGCCGCCCGGCCGCGTCGAGAGCATGCCCGTATTCGTGGGCGGCCACGGCGAAGACGGGCCTGCGCAGTACCTCGGGATGGAATCTGCCGCTGTCGACGCCGCGCTGCAGTGCCGAGCGGAGCTGCTCGGCACTGGTGGCGTAGTCGAAGCCGAGAGTGATCCGGGTGTAGGGCAGTCCGGTCGCGCCGTCGTGAAAGCGCTCGGTCTGGCCGAGCACGCCGGCCGACAGGTCGCCGATGCCGACACCGCGCAGGTCTGCCTGGGGGAACTCGTTGTAGAGCTCGACCATCGACCGCGCATAGTCACGCACGACCTCGGGGTTGAGTCCGGCACGGTCGAACCCGAACACCTCGAACGTCGGGTTGTCCATCGCCGCCCGCAGGTGATCCTGCAGTCGCGCACCCACTTCGGCGGGAGTCAGTGACGACCATTCGTCACCGACGGGGGCGCCGAGGAGCCGTGCGTCCACGACATCGGCGGTGAGGTCTTCCGATGGTGGACGCAACCGCGGTTCGTCACGAGTTCTGTCGGGAGATTCGTCCACACGTAGGAGGTCGGTGTCCCTCGGCACAGCGCCCGGATCACGGGGACTCGGCTGGGTGGCGGCCGGATCAGCGGAACTCGGCGTCGAGGTGAACGGCAGCCGGTCGATGAACCGTCCGAAGCGTCCCCGCGGCGGAGTCCGATCGGCCAGATCCAGGGACGGGTCGTTGAGTACCTTCAGGATCCGATCGGCCAGCTGCTGGGCGGTCGGCGCGGACATGCCCTCGAAGTGCCGTGCCAGGACATCGGCGTCTCCACCGGCCAGGGTGGGCGCCGACACGCGCCAGTTCCCGCGGCCGTCGGGTTCGACTAACGCGGTGACGTGTGTCGCGTCGAGCCATATCTGCTGGGAACTCTGATGGAGCGGGCGCGCGGATGTCTGGCTGGTCGTGAGATCGGGCAACGCGATCTGGCGAGTCACCAGCTGGTGCGCGACATGGGCGGGGTGCGTCAGGTCCGTCGGCACATCCCCATCGAGGATCCGGCGATGGCCTGCCTCGATGAATCCTCGGCGCAGGCTGGGCTCCCTGCGTCCGCCGGACACATACCTCGTTTCCTCCGGCCGGGTGTACGCGTCGGGCCCGAGCTGCTTCAACCAATCGTCGAAGCCGAGCCGCACCAGGCCGTCGGCGCGATAGCGCAGGTAGTGCGACAGCATCTCGGCGACGGCTTCGGCCTCATCCGGATGCCGGTACGGGCCCTCGGCGTCGGCGGTGGACGGCCGGTCCGCGCCGGGTGTGAAGCCAGGTGTCACGGCGACAGCCCGGTAGTCGAGTGTGTGGGAACGATCCCACAGGACATTGCTGAGTTCGGGGTGGGTCAGGGCCAGCGCGTGCAGCGCGTCCATGTGCCCGCCCGGTTCGGCGACGATGACCAGCCGCGGACGCCTGAGCTGCTCCGATTCGGTCGAATAGCGTGCCACCTGGTCGCTGAGCCGCTCCGGGAACGGCGGGAAATCGTACTCGGCGTCGAGAACCTGGCGCGCGAGATCCGAGTCACCGGCCGGATGAGTGGGCGAATCCGAGGTGTGCGCGAGCGTGCCGGGATCGGTGGGCGGCTTCGGGTGTCCCCAGCGCGAACTGTCGCTGTCACCGGCTGCCCGCACCACATCGAGCGCGATCTCGGCCTGTTCGAGCCCGACCCGGTCGAGGTAGCGGTGTACCGCCCGACGACCTGCCTCCTGCGCGACCTGCGCCGGTGGCGGCGCGTCGGGGTCACGCCGTTGCGCCCGTTCGGCTTTCGCGTGCGCTTTGTCGTAAGCCTTGTTGTACGCCGTTTCCGCGGGGCTCTCCGGGACGAAGCGGCCGACATCACGCAGTTCGCGCAGTTCGGCGATCTCGTCGGCGAGGCGGCGGCTGTGGGCGTCGTGCCCAGCTCGCGGATCGGTCCGATTCGCTGCCACGGCGTCGCCGGTGATCGGGGTACCCGGGCGCAGCCCGTTCGCCCGGTCCCAGGTCGCCGCGAAATGTTCGGCGAGCCGAAGGCTTTTGCGCCGCTGTTCATCGGGCGCCCGGCCGGTCTCGGGCCCGCCGTCGACCAAGGGCCCGACGTCGTTGAGATGCTCGGCCAACGCGCGCACGCCGGCCCGGAAGGCAGCCCGGTGATAGAGCGGGAAGGACTGGACGACTCCCGACTTCCAGTACGCCTTCTCGGCGTAGGCCAACCCGTGAGCGTATGCCTCGGCATACACGTGCATCCCGGCGTCGGCGTACGGCGACGACAGATCGAGCAGCCCCCTGTCGTCGGCGTCGCTCGCGTACATCAGCGCATACGCTTCGGCCATCCGGCCCATCATCAGCTCGACGAATTCGTCGCGCGGGAGCGTGAGCCGAGTCGCCGCCCCGTCTTCGCTGAACTGTTCGGCCAGCCGGGCGGCCACGACGAGTTCCCTTGCCCGCCCGCGCGGATCGCCTTCACTGCTCACGACAACGGTGTTGGTGACCGGGTCGTAGCCTTGTTCGGCGCCGAGTTGATAACGCCGGTCCGACAGCGGGGTCGACCGTGCGCCGGGCTCGTTGCTGTAGCGCACCTCGACGCCGAGCCGTTCCAGTGTCGCCTTCGCCCAGTCACCGTGGCCGAGATCGATCAGCGCGCGCAGAGTTTGGTTGTGGGTCCGCTCGGCGAGCGCGCCGAGCGTGGTCGGGATGTCGTCGCGGCCGAATTCGGCACGGGTGGGGTCGTCGCGGCGGTTCTGCTGCGTGAGCTCGCCGACCGTCGGTTGTCTGTCGCCCAGGTGAGGGGGGTGATCGACCTCGGCGCGCGGGGTCGCGCTGTCGTCGGCACTGCGAGAGACCCGCAGGACCCCGGATCCGTCATTGTGCACCTGGACACGGCCTTGCTCGGCCGAACCGGCCTGGTCCGCGAGATCGCGGACCACCACGGCCCTGATTTCCTCGTTGATCCTGGCGCGCTCCCGCTCGGCCTTGGCGTGCTGGTCGACCAGCTCACCGAGAATCCGAATATTGCTCTCGCCGTGGCGGACATCGATCCGGTCGACACGTTCGGCCAGCACCGCGTACTTCTGCGGCCGGGTTGCGGGCATCTCCTCGGCGGGCAGGTTGAAGGCGGCGGCCAGCCGACGGGCGATCCGGTCGAAATCGGCCTCCAGCCGGTGCAGCTCACGGACCACGGCCGCGTCGGCCCGCGTCAGCCGACCCACCTCACGTGCGGCCGCCGGTGACCCGGGCCGGTATTCGGCCACCCCGCCCGTCGCCGCGGTCGATTGCGACGCAGCCCAATCCATCTCCGCGTTCGAGCGTCCCGTCAGTGCGTCGTCGGCGCCGAACCGGGCATCCGCCAGCAGATCGCGCGCACCGGCGGCACGCGCTGCCGCTGGATCAGTGGGATCGTTACGCAGCGCCGCGTCGAAACCGCGGAGGTAGGTGGCTTCCAGCATCCGCTGCTGCGCGGCGTCGACCGGATCGTGCAGTGCGCCCCTGAGCGGGTCGTAGCCAAGTTCGGCTGCTTCCCGGTGGAATTCGGCACGTCGGCCGAACGCCTCCGCTTCCACCTGCACGCGGGCTGCGACATAGTCGCCCCGGTCGAGCTCCCCGATCCGAACCGGCAAGTTCTCGATTCTGCCGTCGAGCACCGCGCGGACCAGTTCCGCGGTGCGCACGACCTCTCCGGCCTGCATCAGTTGGTCGCGCTCGTGGGTGCCGATGGTGAACTCCATCGTGCGATCGTTGAAGTAACCGGCTGAGACCCCTGCGTCGTCGGTGAATCGCACCATGGCGCCGGCATCGCGCAAGGTGACCAGCGCGTCTCGCCCGACTGTGGTGTGGGACAGCACTTCCCGTACACCGGCAGCCATCGTGTCGGTGGGCCGGTACATCCACCCGTCGGGTTGACCGTCATCGGGTCGCACCAGGACGTGGTCATGCCTGGAATCCATGGCGCCGATACTGTCGAGGCCCGTTCGGGCATTGTCGAGGACCCATCGGCCACCGTCGATGAACCGGCCGATCGGACCGCGGTTCTGCTGTCGCACAACGCCCTGCTCGAGCAGGTCGTAAATGAACCGCTCCGCTTCGGTGACATTGTCGCGACCATAGGTCTGCACCGCGAGGAACGCCTCCGGCAGAGCTTCACCGACATTGAGTAGTCCGTGTACGTCGATGCTGTAGCCGCTCAGGTTCTCGCGCAACCACTGGCGATAGCCGGAGATGGTGCGCTCCCCCAGCTCGTTCACCATGTAGTGCACATGCAACAGGGCATCGAGGTCGAGTCGCGCGTAACCATTTCCGGTGCTGTCGATGACATGTCCGAACTCGTGCACCGCGATCGCGTAGGCGGGCCTCTCACCGCCCGCCGTGTACCAGCCGCTCCGTATGTTCCCACTGTGCAATGCATGGAACAGGTCGAGATCCGCGCTCAATGTCGCGTTGAAGACGATCTCGTCAGCACGCCAACCATGTATACGGAACGAGGACCTGGTCTCTGCGTAGCTGCCCGCGGGCAGCTCACCGATGGACACCTTGCGCAGGTCGGCAGTCGGGAACTTCTCGAACATGTCGACGATGGCGCGCGCGTATTCGCGGATCATCTCCGGATTCAGGTCGGCCCGATCGAAACCGGTGACCTCGAATCGATCGTTACCGCTCAGTTCCCGAACACGGTCGCGCAGCAATTCGCCGGTTTCGCGGGCTGACAGACTCGACCAGTCGTCGGTCGGTGCGCCGAGACGGGTCGCATCCGGCTCGGCGGGGGCCGCGGGCCTGCCGTTCTCGTCCGATGATTCCGGACGCGCGGAGCCCGAGTGGTCGGCCACGGTATCGGTCTGGTGAGCCGTCGATGTCGGACCAGCGTCGAAGGGCATGAGCAGGGCGTAGTACAGCAGCCCCGCCGCGGGGCTCACCGCGTCCCGGTCGAGCACACCGTCGGCATCACGAGTGGCTTCCATTTCCCGGAAGCCGTCGGCGAGCGCCGCACCGAGATCGATGACGCCGGTGTCCCGATTCACGCTGTCGCCGCTGAGTTCACCGGCCAGCCAGCGGCGGTAGCCGACGCGATTCCGCGCGCCGGGTTCGTAGTCGAGATAGTGGCCGAACAGTGCCAAATCAGCGAGCGACCTGGTCTTTGCCGTATCTCCCGCGAAATTGAGCGCATGTCCGAATTCCCGCACGGCGAATCCGTAGACCGCGCGCTCGCGCAAGCTCGGCGAATAGAAGCCGTCCGTGCTCCTTGCGCGCACCATGGCCTCGAACAGGTCGGGGCGCAACGCGAAGTACTTGCTGCTGAAGGTGATCGACTCCGTGTGCCGCGTATGGTCCGGGTTCAGACCCCACGCCGATTCCGCGACCCGGCCCGGCTCGGTCTCGCCGATCCCGACGCTGCGCACGTCCACCTGGGGATACCGCTGGTGCATGTCGACCATCGCGCGCGCCACTTCGCGAGCCATCGCCGGGTGCACACCCGGTTGATCGAAGCCGAAGGTCTGGAAATCGCGAGAACCCGTCATCTCACGGATACGGTCGCGCAGGTGTTCGCCGACTTCGGCGGGAGTCAGGCCCGACCACTCCTCATCCGGGGGATCGACGAAGATGTCGGGATCTCGGCGTGTCCCCTCCGGCGACTCGTCGGGCCCCGCGATCCGATCAGGACGATCCGACAGCGTCCAATCGATGGAATCCGGCGGGCGCACGGCATTGTCGACCAGGAGATCGCGTAGTACACGAACCGGAACGGGACGTGCGTCGTCGCCATCGAGGCTGCGCAGGAAATCAGCGGCGAAGGCCTCCGGCAGTGCCTCACCGGGCCGCAATCTGCCTGCTCCGTCGAAGCTGTACCCGCTGAGCTGGCGCAACCAGTCGTCATAGGACTGGTTGCGGTCACGGGTGGTGTCATCGGCATAGCGTTGCGCGAGAACATCATCGGCCTGATGGCGCGCGCTCTGCTGGCCCGCGTAGTCGAGCGCGTGACCGTATTCGTGCCCGATCACCGCGAACACCGGGCGGTTCATCACCTCGGCCGCGAACCGATTGTTGTCGACACCGAGCTGCATGCGCTGCCGGAAGAACTCCGCGTCCCGCGCGTGATCCTGGCTCAGCACAATCGACTCGGTGAACAACCTGCCGGTCGCGGGGTCGATCCGGGGCTGCGACATCCCGATCACCCCGTCGGGCAACTGGCCGATGCCGATCCGGCGCAGATCCACACTCGGAGCACGCTCGACCAACTCGACCATGGCACGGGCGTATTCGCGTGCCACCTCGGGATTCACCTTGGACGAATCGAACCCGGACACATCGAAATCGGGGTTGCCGAACACGTCGCGCAGATGTTGCTGGAGACGGTCGCCCACCTCTTCGGGGGTCAGTGGCGACCACTCGTCGGTGCGGGGAACACCGAGTTGGTCGGCGTCGAAACGGGCTGCCTCGTCCGGGTCGTCCGGCCGCGTGGTGCCCCCGTCATCGGCGGCGGAGTCCAGATCCGATCGCAGCGCGGGCGAATCGATTCGGCCGATGTTGTCCATCCGGACCAGCTCACCGTCGCGAACCAGATCGAACTGCCGGACATCTACCTTTCCGTCCGTATCAGCGTGCACCTTGTGATATTCGAACTCCAGGGTGCCCGCACGGTGGGCTTCCAGAATGTCGGTGCGTGCCCGGATCAAAGCCTGACCCTCCGCGCTGGCCGGATCGATGCCGCGCTCGGCCATCTCTTCCGGTGTCTCGCTGAGAATTCGATGCAGATTGTTGTCGATCCGCAGCGTGCGACGCAGGTACTCGGGCGAGCCTTGCTCGGCACTGGCGATTTTGGAGCCACCGAGCCGTGATCCGCCACCTTTTGCCTCGTGCGACACCAGCATCGGCGGCGCGCCGTCGACGCCGGGTACGTACACCACCACATCGAGGGTGTCGGCACCGTCGATCGCCTTTTCGCCATGGATCAGGCCCTCGTACGGCGACATCAGCACCGCACCCGGGAATTTCGCCGGATCGAGCCCGAACGCCGTGGCCGCGAGTTCGCCGAGCGCCTTCGAGTGTTTGACGAGTTCGGTTCGGAGACCGTTGAATTCGTGCCCGTTGTACTCGAAGGCCTCCAGCCGCTCGAGCTTCCTGATCAGCTCCGACATCTTGTTCTGCAACGCCTTGTCGTCGGGCGAGTCGAGCATGCGCTCGTCCACGTCGGTGAGCGCGTCCATGATCTTCTGGCGCTGCCCCTCGGCGACCAGCCGCAACTTGTCGGCACTGGCGATGTCACCCAGCTTGGTGACACCGAATTCGGCCATGTGATCGTTGACGACACCGAGTGCGGTATTGCTGCGTGTCTGTACACCACGGCGCTCGGTGACGACATCCGAGATCTGCTGCGCGATCGCGGGATCGACCACCTGGTAGGGCTGTTTGGGTCCTTCCTGAGCCAGGTACCGATATTCGGCCTTCAGCCAGTCCTTGATGAAGGTGCCCCTGAGGTTGCACAGCCGGAAGTTGATGTTACGGAAGGTGTTCGGCGGATCACCGAAGTGATGCCATTTGCCGTCCGGGGTTTGATAGACGTTGTTTTCCAGGTCTCCTTCGATGTCGTCGGATTCGGCGAGGAAGTCGGGGGTCTCGTCCAGCTCGGCTCGACGGGCGAGATCCCGGACCGCTTCGGGAGTCGTCGACCCGTCCGGCTCGCGCACCTCGGGGGTATCGCGCGATTCGGGGGTGTCAGGCGAGTCAGGGGTGTCACGCGATTCGGAGGTGTCACGCGAGTCAGGCGTGTCGCGGGTGACGTCGTCGGTGCCCGCCGGCTCGTTCTCGTTCCGCGGGGGCCGCGAGCGGTTCGTCTCGGGCGGAGCTTCACCCTCGCGTCGGGCAACGGCAGACGCTTCGTCGGTACCGATGATGCGCGGTGGGAGGGAACCATCGTCGGGGCGTCCACCGGCCTTCGGCCACAGGGAATTGGCGTCCTTGCGGTGTTCCTTGGCGTGCCACTCGGCGAGCTTGGCGTCGCGAATCAAGCCCTTCCTGGTCTTCTTGTCGAGTTGATCGCCACCGGCGGCGATCAGATCACGCAGTGCGCGCCCCCGTTCGGCTTCCCGGGCGGCGAGCTGATCGGCGCGTTCGGCACGCATCCGCCAGCTGTGCTGCTTGACGGACTCGCCGTCGCGCCTGCCTTCGATCCGACCGTCACGGGTGTAGATCGTCCGCTCGTGCGAGGGCCGAACACGAGTGTCGGATCCGCTGGGCCGCACCGACTTTCCATCGCCGTCGAAGAGCACGGCATTGACGTTGCGCACCTCGCCGTGCCCGTGCGGCGTCGGTCCGGGCCGGGTCTGACCGTCCGAACCGGAGACCCTGACATCGAATCCGCCGTCGCCGTTCGGGTGGGCCGTCAGGACATAGGAATCCGCGCCGACCCCACGGCCGTTCACCGCGCGCTCGGCCACGACCAGGGCACGCGGCAGCTTGCCGTCGGCGATATCGGCCGGGTCCATGCCCTCCGCGATGCGCACCAACTCGTCGGCCACTCCCTGATGCCGCGGCTGATCCCCTGCACCGCCGGGGAATTCGTGCATGCGCCCGCGCGCGGCCCGCTCGGTATCGCGCAGCGACATCCCGGCTTCGCCGACCGGACCCTTCGGCGGCTTGATCCGCCGGTTTCCGGTCGCTTCCTTGATCTCTTCCAACCCCTTTTTCGCGGGGTTCTCCGGCGCATCATCCGAATCGTTGCGCGGGGCGGGAGAATCCGGGTCCCGCGCGGGATCGGCATCGGGATCGCGACGAGGCGCGTCATCGCCACCGGCATCGGCGCGGCGCGCAGGCCTCGGCTCACCGCCACCGTCGCCCACGACACCGACCACCGGCACGATGATCGGATCGACGTTCGGCCGCTGGCTGTTCCCCTCCTCGTCCGGTGTGCCCGCACGCAGCGGGTTCGCGCCTTCGCCGACGCCGTCCTCACCGTCGGTCGCCTGACGGGTCTCACCGTCGGCAGCTTGGCGAGTCTCGCCGTCGCTCTGCCTCGTATTGGACTGCGGTGCTTCGGAATCAGTGACACCGGCACGCAGTGCAGGACCACCATCGGCCTGCCCTGCCACGGGTTCGGCGACACCTGCGCGACTGTTCGCGCCTTCCGCCCCTTCGGGTTTCGACGCTTGCGCGCGCGGGTCTCCAGCGGCAGCGGTCCGGGGATCCCCGGAACCCGGCGAGGCGTGCGTCGGGGCGGACGAACCGGCACCGGCCGCCGCGGGTGCGGCGGCGGTGGTCGGCGCGCCCGTTGCCGCGGCCGGTGCCCCCGCGGCCGCTGGCGCGCCTGCCGCGGCCGGTGCCGCCGCGACAGGGGAATGCTGGCCATTCGACCCGGCCTGTGCGCCCTCCGCGGCACCAATCGGCGCCGCGCCGTTCAGCCCACCATCATGTTGTCCCGCAACGAGATTTGGCTCATCACCGAGCCTTGTCCGACTGCCGTCGGACTGGGTACCCGAATCATCGGCCAGACCGGCCCCACGCTCGGAAGTGGCATTGTCGCCCGATTCACGATCACTCGACGAGGACCTGTCGTTCGAAGACGACTGGTCGTTCGAAGACGACTGGTCGTTGGACGAGGACTGGTCGTTCGAAGACGACTGGCCACTGTCGTGTGAACGGCCGCCCTCACCGCCCTGCGACGACGAGGTGTTGTCGGACTGGCCACTCGTCTGCGAGCTTTCACCACCACCGGCGTGTGAACGCGAACCATTCTGCGCGCCTGCGTCTCTCGAACCGGTCGAGGACTGCGATGCCGCCTGGTTTCCCCCGCCACCCGCCGTGGACTGGGCTGGCGAGCCCCCACCCCGCGAACCGTCACCGGCCAAGCCCGCACGGCTCGGCGAGTTCGACGCACCCGGGCCGGCACCCGTCGCGAGACCTTGTCCCCCGCCCACCGGCGGCCCAGCGGGATCGCCGAAGAGACTGTTCATCCGGGTCCCCAAATCGGGGCGGCCCGCCAAACCAGGGGCAGCTCTTTGCCACGCTCCAGCGCCGAGTGTCCTCGCCCCGGCCGTCAGGCCACCGTTCGAGGCACCCGCCGTGAGCATCCGGTAGTCGAATTCGCCGCCGAAGGGGATCGTCACCGCGTAGCCCGCCAGACCACCGGTCACCCCGGCGGTGATACCGGTGATTTGATTGTTCACGAACTGCCGCCCGAACGACATCGGGTTGTCCGGGCCGAATCCCTTCATCAGCTTCTTGCCGAGAACATCAGCCAGCGGACCGGCCGCGGCGCCACCGGCCGCAGAGCTCAGTGCGGTCAGCCCGACCTGGCCCCACTCGATCTTCTTACGGGTCCCCTGCTCGACCTGATACTTCTGGATGCCGTAGTCCTGCATCGTGCCGATGGTGGTGTCGATCAGGATGTGCTTGAAGATGAACTTGACGACCGCGTTGCCGACGACCCGACGGACCGCGTCGAGCAGACGCGCCGCGATGAATCGGCAGGCGATACGCGTGGCGGCGATGGCCGCCGCGTCCAATCCGAGTTTGAACGGCCCGGCAAAGAAGGAAGCCGCCATTTCCGCCGCCAGCAAGAGCAGCGACGAAATGTACATCAGCTTGGCGTATTCGATCTCGGTCCCGGTCTGATACGCGCCGTCGCCGGTTTGCTCAAAGTACTCGGCAAGCTTTTTCAGCGTCCGGTCTTGACCTTTGCTGTCGACGACCAACATGGAGTCGAAAGCCGCGAGCATTTTGGTCATGCCCTCGCCGGCCGGATACGCGTTCTTCGTGGCGCCCTTGGCTGCCTCGATATCGCTGATGGCCTTCGTCAGTTCAGCTGCGGCGGTCTTCCAGGCCTCGCCGAGCTCCCACATCTTGTCTTCGTTGCCCTCTGGCCATTCCATACCGGCCAGCCAGCCCAGCTTCTTGACTACTTCCGGGGGATCGATCGCCACCTGTGGTTACCCCGAGATCCGCGAGTTCACCAGCTCGAGTCGGTTACCGAACCGCCTCGGTCGGGCTTCATGTCGACTGTCCCGGAGAATTCCATCGGCAGATCGTCAGCCGAATCCTGCTGGTGCACACGGGAATTCGGGGCCGTCGTGGGCGCCATCACCGGTTCCGGGGCACTGATGTCGGGAATGCCGGGCACCAGATCCGAGAGCTTCGGCATCCTCGCCCGCTGGTCGTTCAACGGTTCGAGCAGCTGGCTGGTCTTGCGCGCCATCTCCGCCGCAGCCTGCTGCGCCGCCTCGGTGACCGCCTTGGCGATCTCGGCGAGGGTGAGGTCCTCGATATCGGGGCCGAACTTCGTCTCGATCACCACGTTGTCGGCGTTCACCGTTACCGTGACCTGCCTGCGCACGGTGGCGCTGGCCATCATTTCGGCACGTTCCTGCTGCAATCGCGCGATGGTGCGCATTTGTTCCTGCACACCTTCGAGGATGTCGGCCATCTCGGCCTTTGCACGCTCGTTCGACATTTATCCGAATACCTTGTCAGCGAAGTCCGGCTTCGTTGTCGAGCTCCATGTTGTGAATGAACTCGGCCGATTTGGACTGCGATTCGGACATGTTGCCCAGCGAGGTGGCGATCGCGTCCCCGTTCTCGGTCAGCGCCTTGGCCGACTTGATGTAGCCACCCTTGCCATCTTCACCGTTGGCGAAAGTGGTACCGATCTTGTCGGAACCCCAGCAACCGTCGTTGCTGGCGACGACCCCACCCAGCGTCTCCAAGATCCCGGTGATCCGGTCTTGCGCGTGTCCGGTCTTGGCAGCAGCCCTGCGAAACAGGTGTTCGTCGAGCTCGACCTCATCGCTGGCCATCGCGACCCTCCTTCACCATCGGTGGCATACGTGGCAAGTATGCCACGCTAACGATCCGCATGCAGGGGACGAGAACGACCGGCCCACAGTAGAACTGACTACTGTGCACAACCACATTCGCACCTCGACCGCGCCGCCGCGTCAACTGTGGCAGACTCGGTGGATCAGTAACCGGGTCGCTGGCAACGACCACGCACGAACGATGATGGGGCTCAGGTTGACGTCGCGATGGAACTGCTCATGACCGATTTGAGCGGCCTCGAACGGCGCGTTGCGGCCGACCGCAGCCAGACCCGGAGCCAGACCCCCGAGGACTACCTACGGCTGGCCGGATCACTGACCGAGCTGGCGCAGGGACTACTCGCCACCAGGGACGACCCCTCCGGCCGGGACCGGACCGCGGAGTCCCTGGAACCCGCGCAGGAGGCGGTCGCGATCCGGCTGCACTGGCTGGTCGAGGGCTGGGTCAGCTACGAATACGCCGGTGCGCTGCAGGACGCGCTGCGCCTGTTCGAGCAGGCCACCAGGCTGGTCGGCCATCGTCAGCTGGCGACCAACACCATTCGCAGTGCCTGCTCGGCGTATCGGCAGGTGGCCCAGGACTACCCCGGTGTCTCGGCCATGTGCGCCGACGGCCTGTCCAAGTGTGGCGTCTGGCTGATGCGGCTCGATCACGACGCGGCGGTGGCGGCCACCGAATCGGCGGTGCGGATCCGGGCCGCGATGTACGCGCGCTCGCCCGAGCAGCCGGGCAAGTACCTGGCCAGTCTCAGTACCCTGCTGCGCACGATGATGGTCGGGCGCTCGCGCAAGCAGGCGATCGCGAGCTATCGCGCGTTGTACTCGGAGGTGACCTCGGCGGCCGCGACGGCACAGCTGCGCGAAACCCGGGTCGAGGAGCTGGATCTCACCCTCAAGACCACCCAGGCGCTGGTGAAGCTGGGCGCGACGACGCTGGAGCGGGCCGGGCGGCTGACCCAGCAGCAGATTCTGTACCAGTCGGGCGGCGACCTGGCCACCATCGACGAGATCAACTGGCGGCTCGCGCTGGTCGGGCTCAAGCCGCTGGCGGCGGGTGCCATGCCGGAACCGCCGTCGCGGCCGGTCGAGATCTCGGCGACCTACGGCGCGATCGCGGTGCGCTGTTCGGCGCCGGACGCGCTCGAACAGGTGCGCGCCGCCATCGTCGCCGCGTACGCCCGCGACGGTGCCGAGCCGGTCGACGCGGGACGGTTCGCCGGGGTGCACGAAAAGCACTGGGGCGTCAAGGAACCGGTCACCAACTCGGCGATCGATCTCGGTGCCGATGTGGTGCTCGTCGAGAAGGCGTCCGGCAGCTGGATTTCGGTGAAGAGCCTGAACTGGGAGATCGGCGCGCTCGCCAAACATCCCCTGGCGACCCGCCTTTCGGAGAAGTGGCCGGTGCTCACCGTCGCCACCATCGAGAACATCTCCTACGAGCTGTGCCTCTACGACAACGGCGTCGCCACCCAGTACGCGGCGCTGGGCCGTCCGGCCGGGCAGGCACCGCTGGACGCGCCACTGGCTCCGCTGGACTTCGCCACGCTGGCCGACTACGGCGCCGACTACGCCTCCGAGACCCAGGTGCGCGCCGCCTTCGGCAATGCCTCGATGTTCGCGAAGGTGACCGAACTCCCGGGCAGTGGCATCCGCCAGGCCGCGGAGAAGGGCCCGCTCACCGACTTCGGGGCCAACATCCTGTTCTTCGGCAAGGACTGACCCGGACCGGCGCCGGGCCACACCACCCGGCATGATCGGTGACTGTGCGAGTACTGCTGCAGCGGGTGACCAGCGCCCAGGTGAGTGTGGACGACGAGGTGGTCGGCGCGATCAACCCGGCGCAGGTGGGCAGTCCGCACGGCCTGCTCGCCCTGGTCGGCGCGACCCACACCGACACCGAGACCACCGCGAAAGCGCTGGCCGACAAGACCTGGCGACTACGCATCCTCGACGGCGAACGCTCGGCCGCCGATCTGAACGCCCCGATCCTGGTGGTCAGCCAGTTCACCCTCTACGCCAACACCGCCAAGGGCCGCCGCCCGTCCTGGAACGCCGCCGCCCCCGGCTCGCTCGCGGAACCGCTGGTCGACGCCTACGCCGCCGCGCTCCGCGAACTCGGCGCCACGGTGGCCACCGGCCGATTCGGCGCCCACATGCAGATCACCCTGACGAACGACGGCCCGGTCACCATCCTCTTGGAAGGCTGACCGGGCCGAAAGTTCGTGCGGACTACTCCGGGCGGAGCGTGAGAATGCGCGGACCGTCCTCGGTGACGGCCACGCTATGCTCCCAGTGCGCGGCACGAGTGCCGTCGGTGGTGACGACGGTCCAGTCGTCGTCGAGGGTCTTGGTCTCGGTGGTGCCGAGGGTGAGCATCGGCTCGATGGCCAGCACCGAACCGACCACCAGGCGCGGCCCCTTGCCGGGAGCGCCTTCGTTCGGCAGGAACGGATCCATGTGCATCTCGCGGCCGATGGCGTGACCGCCGTACCCGTCGACGATGCCGTAGGCACGACCGTGCGCGCTCTCGGCGGCGCGGGTGCCGAGCTCGATGGCGTGCGAGACATCTGTGAGACGGTTACCGGGCAGCATCGCCGCGATACCGGCCTCCATCGACAGCTTGGTCGCCTCGCTCAACAGCGCGTCGGCCTCGATGATGTTGCCGACGCCGAACGTCCACGCGGAATCGCCGTGCCAGCCGTCGAGGATGGCGCCACAGTCGATGGAGACGAGATCGCCCTCGGTGAGGATGTCCTTCGCCGAGGGGATCCCGTGGACCACCCGGTCGTTCACCGAAGAACAGATCGAGCCGGGGAAGCCGTGGTAGCCCTTGAACGACGGGACGGCGCCCGCGTCACGGATGACCTGCTCGGCGACCTCGTCCAGCTCCAGCGTCGACACGCCGGGCTTCGCCGCCGCGCGCACGGCGACGAGCGCCCGTCCGACGATCGCGCCGGCTGCCGCCATGGCATCCAGCTCGCCCGCCGAACGGAACGGCACGACCTTCTTCTTACGGTTGAAGACCATCCGGCCTCAGTACTCCGATCGGTGGTTACTGACCGAGGGCGGTAAGCGCCCGCGCGTTGACTTCGTCGACCTCACCGATGCCGTCGACGGTCACGACCAGACCATCGTAGTACTCGAGCAGCGGCTCGGTCTCCTCACGGTAGACCCGCAGCCGGTTGCGGATGACGTCCTCGGTGTCGTCGGCGCGCCCACGGGCGAGCATGCGCTCGACCACGGTGTCCTCGGCGACCACGAAACACAGCACGGCGTCGAGCGCGGTGCCGTTGTGCTCGAGGATCTTCTTCAGCGCGTCGGCCTGGTCGACCGTGCGCGGGTAGCCGTCGAGCACGAACCCGTTGGCCGCGTCGGGCTCGGCCACGCGGGCCTCGACCATGCGGTTGGTGACATCGCTCGGCACGAGGTCGCCGGCGTCCATGTACTTCTGTGCCTCGCGACCGAGAGCGGTCTGCTGGCTGATGTTCGCGCGGAAGAGGTCTCCGGTGGAGATGTGCGGAACGCCCAGCTTCTCCGACAGCAGAACGGCCTGAGTACCTTTACCGGCACCGGGCGGCCCGAGCAGAACAACTCTCACTTGAGGAACCCTTCGTAATTTCGATTCATCAGCTGGCTCTCGATCTGCTTGACCGTGTCGAGACCGACGCTGACCATGATGAGCACCGCGGTACCGCCGAACGGCATGTTCGCCACCGCACCCGAATTACCCATGTCGAGGAACACGTTCGGGAGCACGGCGACCGCGCCGAGGTAGAGCGAGCCAGGCAGGGTGATGCGGCTCAGGACGTAGTTGAGATAGTCGGCGGTCGGCTTGCCGGGACGGTAGCCCGGAATGAAGCCGCCGAACTTCTTCATCTCATCCGCGCGTTCCTCCGGGTTGAAGGTGATCGCGACGTAGAAGTAGGTGAAGAAAACGATCAGACCGAAGTAGATGGCGATGTACACCGGGTTCGACGGGTTCACCAGGTACTTCTGGATGATCTCCTGCCACCAGCTCGGATCCGTCGTGGTACTCGACGAGGTCAGCTGAGCGATCAGGTTGGGCAGGTAGAGCAGCGAGGACGCGAAGATCACCGGGATGACGCCGGCCTGGTTGACCTTCAGCGGCAGGTAGGTCGACGAGCCGCCGTACATCTTGCGGCCGACCACCCGCTTGGCGTACTGCACCGGGATCCGGCGCTGACCCTGCTCGACGAAGATCACCGCGATGATGATCGCCAGCACACCGACACACACGAGGCCGAAGACCATGCCGCCGCGGGTGTCGAGGATCTGCTTGCCGTCGAGCGGGATGCGCGCGGCGATACCGGCGAAGATGAGCAGCGACATGCCGTTGCCGACACCGCGCTCGGTGATCTGCTCGCCGAACCACATGACCAGCGCGGCACCGGCGGTCATCACCAGCACGATGATGACCATGCCGAAGATGCTGGTGTCGGCGAGGATGTCCTGTTGGCAGCCCTGCAGCAGCTGACCACGCGCGGCCAGCGCGACGAGGCCGGTGGCCTGCAGGACCGCGAGCGCGATCGACAGGTACCGGGTGTACTGCGTCATCTTGGTCTGGCCGGCTTGGCCTTCCTTGCGCAGCTCCTCGAAGCGCGGGATGACGACGGTCAGCAGCTGGATGATGATGCTCGCGGTGATGTACGGCATGATGCCGATCGCGAACACCGACAGCTGCAGCAGCGCACCACCGGAGAAGAGGTTGATGAGCTGGTAGATACCGGCGTTCTCACCGCCGGAGACCAGCTTCACGCAGTCTTGGACCGCGCGGTAATCGACGCCGGGGGACGGCAGCGCGGCACCCAACCGGTACAGCGCGATCAACCCCAGCGTGAAGAGAATCTTCCGCCGTAAGTCCGGAGTCCGGAAGGCCGATACGAAGGCGGAAAGCACAAATCCTCCTGGCGAACGACATGGTCATGCCATGCGGCTTAACCCCATAGCGGGTAGTGCGGAAACGTCAGCCGATGACGGGCTTGGCAGACAACACTTGGTGAGACTCTAACAGTGACACCGGACGAGCTCTCGACTCGTCCGGTGTCCGCTGTTGACTACAGTACCGTCAGGCCAGTTCGGTGACGGTGCCACCGGCGGCGGCGATCTTCTCCTTGGCGGAGCCGGTCACCTTGTCGGCGGTCACCTGGACCGCGACACCGATCTCGCCGTCGCCGAGAACCTTGACCAGCTCGTTCTTGCGAACGGCGCCGGCCGCGACGAGCTCGGCCTTACCGACCGTGCCGCCCTCGGGGAACAGCTCGGCGATGCGACCCACATTCACGACCTGGTACTCGACCCGGAAGCGATTGGTGAAGCCCTTCAGCTTCGGCAGTCGCATGTGCAGCGGCATCTGGCCACCCTCGAACGCCGCGGGGACGTTCTTGCGCGCCTTGGTGCCCTTGGTACCACGACCGGCGGTCTTGCCCTTGGAACCCTCACCGCGACCCACACGGGTCTTCTCGGTCTTGGAACCCGGAGCGGGACGCAGGTGGTGCAATTTGATGGTCATGTCAGACCTCCTCAACTGTTACGAGGTGGCGCACGACGTTGATCAGACCGCGGTTCTGAGCGTTGTCCTCACGAACCACCGACTGGCGGATCTTCCGCAGGCCGAGGGTCCGCAGGCTGTCGCGCTGGTTCGCCTTGGCGCCGATCGTGCTCTTGATCTGGGTCACCTTGAGATCTGCCATGTCAGGCTCCCTGTCCCGCCCGCGCACGCAGCATGCCCGCCGGAGCGACATCCTCGATGGGGAGACCACGACGCGCGGCAACCTCTTCGGGACGCTGGAGCAGCTTGAGCGCGGCAACCGTCGCGTGAACGACGTTGATCGCATTGTCGCTACCGAGCGACTTGGCCAGAATGTCGTGAATACCGGCGCATTCGAGCACGGCACGCGCCGCGCCACCGGCGATCACACCGGTACCGGGCGAAGCCGGACGCAGCATGACGACACCGGCCGCCGCCTCACCCTGAACCGGGTGGGTGATGGTCGAGCCGATCATCGGGACGCGGAAGAAGCTCTTGCGAGCCTCCTCGACACCCTTCTGGATGGCCGCGGGAACTTCCTTGGCCTTGCCGTAGCCGACGCCGACCAGACCGTTGCCGTCACCGACGATCACGAGGGCGGTGAAGCTGAAGCGACGACCACCCTTCACGACCTTGGAGACGCGGTTGATCGCGACCACGCGCTCGAGCTGGTTCTTCTCGGCAGCGTTGTCCCGACGGTCGCCGCCACCGCGACGATCGCCGCCGCCGCGACGGTTGCCCTCGGGGCCACCGCTGCTGTTGGTGTTCTGTCCGGCGGGTCCGTTGCCGCCGTCACGCCGCTGACGTCCCGGCATCAGACGTTCCTTCCGTTCGAAATAACAGTCATCAGAACTTCAACCCGCCTTCACGAGCGGCATCGGCCAGCGCCGCGATACGGCCGTGGTAGTCGTGACCACCACGGTCGAACACGACGGTGTCGATGCCCGCGGCCTTGGCGCGCTCGGCGATCAGCTGACCGACCTTGGCACCCTTGGCGGACTTGTCGCCCTCCAGCGCGCGCACGTCGGCCTCGATCGAGGACGCGGCGGCGATGGTCTTGCCGACCGAATCGTCGACGAGCTGAGCGTGCAGGTGCCGCGAGGAGCGGTTGACCACCAGGCGCGGACGCGTGGTGGTGCCTTCGACCTTCTTGCGCAGACGGAAGTGACGGCGAGTCTTCGACAGACGACGCTTCGTCGATGCGTCCTTGCCCAGCGGAATCCGCTTGGCCTTCTGGTTTGCAGTTTGCGCCATGATCACTTACCCGTCTTTCCGACCTTGCGGCGAACGACCTCGCCGGCGTAGCGGATGCCCTTGCCCTTGTACGGGTCGGGCTTACGCAGTCCGTGGATCACAGCGGAGATCTGGCCGACCTTCTGCTTGTCGATACCGGACACAGAGAACTTGGTGGGCGACTCCACCGCGAAGGTGATGCCTTCCGGGGCCTCGATCGGGACCGGGTGGCTGTAGCCGAGGGCGAACTCGAGGTTCGAGCCCTTGGCGGCAACGCGGTAACCGACGCCGAAGATTTCCATCTTCTTCTCGTAGCCCTTGGTGACACCCTCGATCATGTTGGCGATCAGGGTGCGGGACAGGCCGTGCAGCGAACGGTTGGCGCGCTCGTCGTTGGGACGGGCCACCTCCAGCTCGTTGCCTTCACCCTTGGTGACGGTGATCGGCTCGGCCACGGTGTGCGACAGGGTGCCCTTGGGCCCCTTCACGGTGACGACCTGGCCGTCGATCGTGATATCGACGCCGGCCGGAATCTCGACGGGCTTCTTACCAATACGCGACATTAGTAGTCCTCCCTTACCAGACGTAGGCGAGGACTTCGCCGCCCACGCCCTGCTTGGCCGCCTGACGGTCGGTGAGCAGACCGGTCGACGTGGAAATGATCGCCACGCCGAGGCCGCCGAGGACCTTGGGCAGGTTGGTGGACTTCGCGTACACACGCAGACCCGGCTTCGAGACGCGACGCAGGCCCTGCAGGCTGCGCTCACGGCTGGGGCCGTACTTCAGATCGACGACGAGGGACTTGCCCACGGTCGCGTCCTCGGTGCGGTAATCGGCGATGTAACCCTCGCGCTTGAGGATCTCGGCGATGTTCACCTTGATCTTCGAGTGGGGAGCCTTCACCTGATCGTGGTACGCCGAGTTGGCGTTGCGCAGACGTGTCAAGAAGTCCGCGATCGGATCAGTCATGGTCATGGTTAGACCTCGACACCTTTCTCGCTGCGGTTCCCATGCAGCACCGGCGCGTTCTCACGCACCGGCCGTGGGCCTACAACAATTCGGCTGGTCCGGTCGGCACTTACCGACCGGATGAGTTCTCGTTACGAGCTCTCGGTGCCCGGACCGTCCGCCCGCCCGCGCATCACTGCGAGGCGTCGGCGGACACAGATGTGCCCAGGCAACCGCTCTAGTGTAGACAACCCCGTGGTCACGCCAAAATCGGGGTCGATCGCCCGAGCCGCGTTCCTGTGAATCCTGTTCGGCACCTTGCCTTTTGCGATCGTGAGCCTGGCTATCGATGTGGTAGCTTCGCGGGGTTCGTCGGATCCGTACGGGAGGCTCGGCAGTTGTATTCGCGCACTACGCGCCGTGGAACTCGCCGCAGCCTGACCAGCGTGTTCGCGGTCCTGCTCGGCGTCGGCGCACTGGTCATCGGCTCGCCCGCGCCCGCGACGGCCGCGCCCGATCCGCACCTCGATCAGCTCGCCGATGCCGCCGACACCCCGGCCCTGAGCTGGGCGGATTGTTCGGAGGGCTTCTCCTGCGCCATGGCAAGGGTGCCACTCGACTACCACCACCCGCGCGACGCCCAGATCGACCTGGCGGTGATCAAGTTGCCCGCCACCGACCCGGATCGCCGGATCGGCACCCTGTTCGTCAACTTCGGCGGCCCCGGCCCGTCCGGCGTCGACCGGCTCAGAGAGCGGGCGCAGTGGCCGTGGCTGTTCTCCGCGGAGCTGCGCGCCCGGTTCGACCTGGTGTCCTGGGACCCGCGTTCGGTCGCCCGCAGCGCCCCCACCAGCTGTTTCTCCTCGCCGGAAGAGCAGTCCGAGTACCTGGCGAGCTTCCCCGGCATCCCGACCGATCCACGAGACGAACCGGAGTTCTTCGCCCGCTCCGCCGACATCGCCGCGCGCTGCGGAGAGCACGCGGGCCCGATCCTGAACCACGCCTCCACCGCCAACACCGCCCGCGACCTCGATCTGTTGCGCCGCGCGGTGGGCGACGACGCCCTGACCTACCACGGCATCTCCTACGGCACCCAGCTCGGCGCGATCTACGCCAACATGTTCCCCGGCCGGGTGCGAGCGATGGCGTTCGACGGTTCGCTGGATTTCGCGGGCAATGTCAGCGGTGACCTGCCGCTGGACACCAGGCAGGGCGTGGCCGACGCCATGGCCGAGACCTTCGAGGCGTTCCTGCGCGACTGCGCGGCCGCCGGCCCCCGCTGCGCCTTCGGCGAGGGTGATCCGAAGCTCAAGTGGATCGCCGTCGCCGAACGAGCCCGGATCGCGCCCATCGTCGTCGATGGCGAACCGCTGACCTACCAGCAGATCGTCACCGCGGCGGGCAGCCTGGCCCGGCCCGAGTTCTATCCCGACCTGGCCGCCCTGCTGCAGAAGCTGTTCAACGCCGCCACCGCGCTGCCACCCGCTCTTGTCCCCGACGCCGACTTCCCCGAGGAACCCGTCGACAATCGCGTCGAGGCGTTCTATTCCATCCAGTGCGCCGACAGCGCCGTCCCCACCGACCCCGCCGTCTACAGCCGGGTCGCGGCCATCGAGGACGTGCGCGTGCCCTGGTTCGGCCGCACCGCCGTCTTCAACGCCACCCCCTGCGCCTTCTGGCCGGCATCCGACGCCGACCGCTACACCGGCCCGTGGAATCGCCCGACCGCCGCCCCGATCCTGGTCCTGAACAGCAGATTCGACCCGGCCACTCCCCTGCACGGCGCCTACGCGGGTGCCGCCCAGCTGGCCGACGCCCGGGTAGTGGTGGTGGAGGGTGCCGGCCACAGCACGATGTACGTGGCCAGCACCTGCGCCGAACGCGTCAAGCGCGACTACCTGTTCACCGGCGAACTGCCACCCGAGGGCACCGGCTGCGACATCGACCGGTCACCGTTCGACTGATCGACGTCAGCGGAGCACGCGACGGTTTACACGAACAGGCAGAGCAGGTCGTACAGCGGCGGCTTCTCCACACTGCCGGTGGAGAACAACAACTGCGCGATCGGCGAGCAGATCAGCGCCGTCTCCGACGACCCCGACCCACCCTTCGACGAGCCCAGCTGTGCCGACCCGGACTCGGCAATGGGTGCGGCCACGACGGGGGCGGTCGCGACGGGAGCGGCAGAGGCGACAGCGGGCGCCCCGAGAAGCGCACAGGACATGACTGCGGCGGTGACGATCTTCTTCATCCGCACAGCGAACACCACACCCCACCCGCCAGGGAGTGAAATGCAAACATTTCATCCAATACGTGGAAAACCCCGTCGAAACCACCTGCGCACACGCGCCGCTCGTAACTCTGTCGGAGGGCGAACCTAGTCTTCGAGGACACGAATCACGAGGGGGATCCACATGACCTACGACGACTGCAGCTGGCATTCGGATACGACATCGGAGCTGGGCCTCGACGGCGACGCGGCCGCCACCCACATCGGCATGTTCTACGCCTGGGCCGTCGCCAACAACCTGCACTCACCGACCATGGCCATCTGGGGAGAACCCGGGGAACGGACCCGACCGGAGTTGGCGGCCCTGTTCAACCGCACCAAAACCCCCGGCCGCTACCTCCTCGACCACTGCTGCGGCGAACTGAACCTCAGCGACCTCAACCCCCGCGGCCAAGCCTTCACCGCCGCCGCCTACCCGCAGTACCTCCGCGCCTACGGGTACATCCCCGAGATCGCCCGCCACGAAACGATCTACCACGCCCCGGACACCTGGGACACCTACGAAGCCGTCGCACCCCTGCTCGACGAGGCATGGGCGGAGTGGCGACACCACACCGCCTGAACGCACGAAGACACGGACTTCCGTCGGAAGTCCGTGTCTTCGTGGGGTATTCGCCTAGGCGGCAGCGCTCACGAGGAGCGCGGGCTCACCAGGAGCTCTTGTGCACGCCCGGCAGCTCGCCGCGGTGGGCCATCTCGCGAACGCAGATGCGGCACAGGCCGAACTTGCGGTAGACCGCGTGCGGGCGACCGCAACGCTGGCAGCGGGTGTAGGCGCGGACCGCGAACTTCGGCTTGGCCTCGGCCTTGATGCGCAGTGCTTTCTTAGCCATGTGCTCAGTTCTCCTTGAACGGGAAGCCGAGGTGCTTCAGCAGCGCGCGGCCTTCTTCGTTGTTGGTCGCCGTGGTCACCACGGTGATGTCCATACCGCGCGGGCGGTCGATGGAATCCACGTCGATCTCGTGGAACATCGACTGCTCGCTGAGGCCGAACGTGTAGTTGCCGTTGCCGTCGAACTGCTTCGGCGACAGGCCGCGGAAGTCGCGGATACGCGGCAGCGCGATGGAGACCAGGCGGTCGAGGAACTCCCACATGCGGTCGCCACGGAGGGTGACCTTGGCGCCGATCGGCATGCCCTCACGGAGCTTGAACTGCGCGATCGACTTGGTGGCCTTGCGGATCTCCGGCTTCTGGCCGGTGATCAGCTCGAGGTCCTTGACGGCACCGTTGATCAGCTTCGCGTCACGGGCGGCGTCACCGACACCCATGTTCACGACGACCTTGACGACGCCCGGGATCTGCATCACGTTGGCGTACTCGAACTCGCCGTTCAGCGCGTCCTTGATCTCGGCGCGGTAGCGCGCCTTCAGCCGGGGCTGAGTCTGCTCAGAGGTGGTCATGTCAGATGTCCTTCCCGTTCTTACGGGAGATCCGAACCCGCTTGCCGGTCTCTTCGTCGGTGCGGTAGCCGATGCGAGTCGGGTTACCATCGGAGTCGACGACCATGACGTTGGAAACCTGGATGGGGGCTTCCTGGGTCACGATGCCACCCGAGGACGCACCACGCTGGTTCGTCGAGTTCGCGGTGTGCTTCTTGATCCGGTTCACGCCTTCGACGAGAACCTTGCCGGTCGCCGGGTAGGCCTGAATGACCTTGCCCTTGGCGCCCTTGTCCTTGCCCGAGATGACGAGGACGGTGTCACCCTTGTGCACCTTCATGGTCAGAGCACCTCCGGGGCCAGCGAAACGATCTTCATGAAGCGCTTGTCGCGCAGCTCACGGCCGACGGGGCCGAAGATGCGGGTGCCGCGAGGATCGTTGTCCGGCTTGATCAGCACGGCAGCGTTCTCGTCGAACTTGATGTAGGAACCGTCCGGACGGCGGCGCTCCTTGACGGTGCGCACGACGACAGCCTTGACGACGTCGCCCTTCTTGACGTTCGCGCCGGGGATGGCGTCCTTGACGGTGGCGACGATGATGTCACCGATACCGGCATAGCGACGCGACGAGCCACCGAGCACGCGGATGCAAAGGATTTCCTTCGCTCCGGTGTTGTCGGCGACGCGCAGTCGCGACTCCTGCTGAATCACTTCAGCACCTCCTGGACCTGGATGTATACGTACGCCGGATTGCCGACCCGACGCACATGGTCAGTCACCCTCCGGACGCGCGCCTGCCAGCGGTTTTTCACGACCACTGGGGGTTCACTGCCGGATTGCGGACGCAGAGCTACCGCAGGCAACCGGTCTAGTGTAGGTGAACCCCCAGGTCATCCCAAATCGGGGGTCCTACCCGAACGGGAACTCACCGGGCGGGGCGTCCACTTCCTTCAGCACCACCCAGTCGGCCGGGAACTCGCCGAACGATCCATCCGCCCGTGAGCGGACGAAGGTCACATCGATGTGCGTATCGACGGACAATCCCTCGATCGCCGCCAACGAGATCTCGTGCCACCGCCCGTCCGGACCGGCGACCGTCCCGTGCAGCGAGCCGTCGAACTCCCTCCGCCACCGCGCCAGAGACCTCGCGCCGGGCTCGTCGGGCATCGCAGCACGCGCCGCCGCACTGTATTCGGACAGAACTGCGACGATCCGCATCCGCGTCATCGAAGGCCCCCTCGGATGATCCGCAGGCCGCCCCTGATTCCCCGGCCTGATCCACACCAGTGTGCCTGCGAGGGCTGCCGGTCGCCAGAGGCACTGCCGTGTGCCCGGCGACAGGTTGTCGCCGGGCACACTTCGATCAGGCGTTGATCGGCGCGAGGTTCCAGGCGCCTTCGCCCTCGAGTTCCAGGCGCTGGGTGTGGTGCTGGTCGACGGTGCTGCGGTGGGCGACGCTGACCAGGATCGTGTCGGCGGCCTCGGTGCGGATCAGGTCGTAGAGCGAGTACTCGAGACCCTCGTCCACCGCGGAGGTTGCCTCGTCGAGGAACACGGCCTTCGGCTTGATCAACAGGATGCGGGCGAACGCCAGTCGCTGCTGCTCACCCGGGGACAGGATCTTCGCCCAGTCGGCTTCCTCGTCGAGCCGGTTGACCAGGTGGCCGAGGTGGACCTTGGTGAGCGCTTCGCGCAGGGCGTCGTCGCCGAGATCGTCGGGCTGGGCCGGGTAGGCGACCGCGGTGCGCAGGTCGCCGAGCGGCAGGTACGGGATCTGCGAGAGGAACAGGCTCTCGGTGCCGCCCGGCCTGCCGAACTCGCCGTCGACATACGGCCACATCTCGGCCAGCGCGCGCAGCAGCGTGGTCTTGCCACTGCCGGAACGCCCCTTGATGACCAGTGCGTCGCCTGCGGTCAGGTTCAGGTTCAGGTCGTCGATGAGGCCCGTGCCGTCCGGGGTCCGCACGCCGATCTTGTCGAGCGAGACCGCGTCGGCGAGGTCGACCGTGGTGATCTTGGCCAGGTCGCGGGACTGCTCGCTCGCGATCAACAGGCCGTCGAGCCGGATCAGTGAGGCGCGGTAGGCGGCGAAGTCGTCGTAGGCCTCACGGAAGAACGACAGCGAATCGTGGATGGCGCGGAAGGCCGAGGCCGTCTGCGTCATGCCGCCGAGTGACACCGACCCGTCGAAGAAGCGCGGCGCCTGGATGAGCAGCGGGAAGATCTCCGCGGTCTGGTTGACCGACAGGTTCCAGCCGAGGAACTTCACGTTCCGGAAGACCAACTGCCAGTAGGTGCTGATCACCGCGGCGAATCGAGCGAGCAGACCGCGACGCTCGACCCCTTCACCGTTGTAGAAAGCGACGTTCTCGGCGTTGTCCCGCAGGCGAACCAGCGCGTAGCGGAAGTTGGCCGTCACGCGTTCGTAGAGGAAGTTCAGGCGGATCAGCGGGCGGCCGATCCAGAACGCGATGATGGTGGTGACGAGCACGAACATCAGCAGGATGAACATCATCGCGCGGGGGATCTCCACGCCGAGCAGCGTCAGCGGCCCGGACAGGTCCCACAGGATCTGGGTGAACGAGACCACCGAGACGACCGCGCTCACCGCGCCGATCGACAACGTCCGTGACGACTGGACGAAGCTGGTGATGTCCATCTGGATACGCTGATCCGGGTTGTCGATGGTGTCATCGATGAAGCGGCCCCGGTAGTAGGCCCGGCCCTGCAGGTAGTCGGTGGTGACGTGCTCGGTCAACCACAGGCGCCACCGGATGTCGAAGGCCTCGCCGAGGAAGAAGTTCGTCAACGCGCGCACGACATGGATGGTCGCCAGGATGGCGAACAGCACGACCGCGTTCCAGAAGGCGGACTTGGCCTCCTCCAGCGTGGCCGTATCCCCTTGCGACAGAGCCGATCCGCCGACCTGCAACGCGGTGTAGAGATCGTTGCCCTGATAGCTGAACAGCACGTTCATCCGAACGGTGAACAGTGCCATCAGCAGCAGCACGCCGTAGAACGCGATGGTCTTCCACGCGTCCGGGCCCTTGAAGAATCCGCCACTGATGCGCCAGAACTGGCGACCCCAGTTGGTGAACCGCAGCAGCAGCGCGACGATGACCGTGAACACGACCACGGTGATCGAGAACGCGATCACCAGCCATTTCAGGGTTTCTACAACCTCGTTCGCCCAGTCCCTAGATGTTTCCACCGAGCTCCTCATCACCTGCCGCGTGCCGAAATTCGGCGAAGTCTAACCCGGCGGAGGCCGGTTCGCCGGGCGTGCGTATCCAGGGAGGCCGCAGCGGCTTACCGAAAGGTTCAGTTCTTCGCGGCGAAGTCGGAGTCGAGGACGAAAAGTCCGGCGATGGCGCCGGACGATCGGTAGGACACCCGGCCGGTCACGGTTCCGGCTACCCAGACTAGCTCCGACTCAGGGGAAGTCGACCTGATCGATGCCGGTCCGGCGAGCTTGTTGCCAAGATGCACATCACTGCGGGTCGGGGAGGTTAGCCTTGGCTGATTCGACCCCCGGAGGAGACATCATGACGCCTGTTCGCACCGCACGGATGTGGCGACGAGCGGCGGTCGCCGTGCTGGCAGGAGCACTCGCCGTCGGCCTGACCGCGTGCGGCTCCACCGAGGACACCGAGACGAGTGGCGAGGCGGTCACCATTGCCCATGCCAAGGGCGAGACGACGGTGAACGGGACCCCGGAGAAGATCGTCGCGCTGGGTAACCAGTGGCTCGACACCACCTTGGCGCTCGGCGTCGTGCCCGTCGGCCACATCGACAATGTCGCCGCGGTGTCCAAGACCATCCCGCCGTGGGAACCCGAGAGCGTCAACCAGTCCAAGGCGCTCAGCACCACGGGCAATGTCGCCGAGCAGGTGGCCGCGCTCGAGCCGGACCTGATCCTGGTCGACCCGTTCATCGCCGATCAGAAGACCTACGACGAACTGTCCAAGATCGCCCCGACGCTGCCCGCGCTCACCGCCGATGCCGTGACGCCGTGGCAGGAGCAGGTCACCGCACTGGGCAAGGTGCTGCGCAAGGAGTCCGACGCGGACGCGGTGATCAAGAAGGTCGACGACAAGATCGCTGGCATCGCCGCGGCCAACCCCGGCCTGGCGGGCAAGACCTTCGCCAGCACCTGGCTGGCCAGCCCGTCCCAGCTGATGGTGCTCACCGACCCGAACGACGGTTCGGCCAAGGTCTTCGCCCAGCTCGGCATGACGATCCCCGCAAACCTCACCGCCCAACCGTCCAACCAGGGCCGCCTCGCCCTGTCCCCCGAGCGCGTCGACGAACTCACCGCCGACCTCCTGCTCGCCGGCTACTCCCCCGGCATGGACGAGAAATACCGCCAGCTCCCGGGCTACTCCGACCTCCCCGCCGTCAAGAAGGACGCGGTCATCTTCCTGACCACCCAGGAGATCAGCGCCGTCAACCAGCCCACCGCCCTCTCCGTCCCCTACATCCTCGACAAACTCGACCCCTATCTGGTCGCCGCGGCCAAATAGCCCGCCAGCGAACTTCGCCGCCGGTGCGCGTGCGCCGTCCGGCTCAGCGCCGAACTTGTTTCGCTCGGCGGACTCGGGTGTTGATGATGTCGGCGATCACGTCGGCGTCGGTGGTGGGGATCAGGAGGTTGGTGGCGCGGTGGCCGGTGTTGATTCTGATCGCGCGGTCGCCGGTGGGGTACCAGGGGTAGCCGCTCGCCGAGATGAACCATGGGTGGGCTCGGTGGTCGGCGGTGAGTGTGATCGGATGTGCCGCTGCGATTTCGGTGTAGGGGATCGATTCGGTTGTCCGGTCCAGCTGGGTGTTGCCGTCGATGTGCAGGACCTGGATACGGTCTGCCATCGCGACGGTTGTCACCTGCCGGACTCGGCCCAGGCGTGGGATGAAGTCCGTCAGGAAGGCCGTCTGTCTGGCGAGCAGGACCTCCTGGTCGATCGCGCCCAGCTCGGGAACGAGTGGGCGCAGCATCCGTTTCGATGCGAACCCCGCGGTAAGGGCGGCGGCCAAGGACAGCCCGAGTCCACCGGGGACCAACAGCGCAGCCGACAACCCGGGCCCGCCGACCATGACGTCAGCACCGAGACCGGCGCCGACTCCAACCGCCACCTGCAAGAGCCCGAAACCGAGTGCGGACAGCGTCCACCGCGACCAATTCCGCAAACCCCGGCGTCGCAACCACACCACCCCGGCGACACCCGGCACCGCGGCACCGCCCACAGCGGCGAGCAACACCACCGGATGGCCGGACGGTATCCCGGCCAGGTACCCGCACCCCGCCACAATGATCAACGGAATCACCACAAACGCCAGACGAAGCAGCCACTTCGCCTGCCCCCAGCGGCCCTGCAACGCAGGTACGTCCGCCGGTCGTCCGACATACGGCACCTCAGCAGGTAGCAAGCTCACCACACCGATCCCCCACTCTTTGATACGCACAACCCGGCCGCGACGGATCCCGCGGCCTCCGCGCTGGTCGAGAAGACACCGAAGCGCTCACCAGTCGGTGCATAGATCGTGACGACGATATCGGGGCGGGCATGCCGAGCCGACAGCTCGCCTCGGTCGAACGGATCAGGTGGGTGGCGAGTCGATGCGGCGTGCTCGATTCGTTCACGGCCGAGAAATCGGTCCTGCTGGCCGCCCAGCAGGCCGCGGAGCCGGTGAGCGTGTGGTCGGCCGATGGGCTGGTCCGAGCGTCCGGCACGGTCGCCGGTGTCTTGAATGACGGTGGCACAGAAGTGGATGGCCGGGACAACAATTGCCTCGACTGTGCGTTGTCCGCTATCTCCTCGTTCTTCGGAGTCCCGCGAATCGCCGTACCACGCTGGCCGGATGGCACTCCTGTCGCCGAGGGTGAATCCGACGGCGGTAACCGCGCTACCAACTGGCTCGGTAGAGGCTGAGAGCAGTTCGCCGACGTCTCGCTCGACCAGCAGTACCGTGCGCTGCACGATCTGGTGAACAGCCTCGGACCAGAATCCGCGGCCGTCGTCGGCACGCAGTGGCATGCGACGACGGATCCCCGGTCATCGAGGGAGGCCATGCGACGGTGATCGTCTACCCACCGGGCGCGGAAGGTCCGGTGTGGTGGGATCCGCAGACATCCGAAACGTCCGACTCTCCGCCCGCCTCCCTCCTGGACGACGCCGCGGAGATGATCTTCATCCCGATCGACGCCAACGAAGGGCCCGACAATGCCGGAACCGGTATACAATCTGGAGCAGGCCGAACAACTGCTGGCGCGAATCCTGGGCCCGGACACAACGCTGTCCCTGCTGGAGAGCCGCCACGGTTGGGTGGCCCGACCGATCACGGAATCAGCAGCCAACTCGATGGGGACGGCGGCCTACGTGATCGACAAGAAGACAGGAGTGGTCACCCGCCATCCGAGCTTGTCGCTGACGACGATCGGGAACCGGTACGACCAGGCGATAGCGAACGGTCTGAAACCACCTGGGCGACGGATCCACCCACCCCAACACCGGATCCAGCTGACTCTGACCAGCGAGGAACAGACGGCGGTCGAGTACCGAGTCCTGGTGAAGGCACTGGACCCACCGACAGAGTCGGAGGCCGCGCACCAACTGCGGATCACCAAGAACCCGCTCCACTGTCAACCGACCGACAGCGCGTCGGCGACGGCCACGGACTGGGCGGTCCGTCAGTTCCAGACGACGGGAGAGTGGCCCCGACACGGGACAATCGAGCTGTAGCCGCAGATCAAGAGAACAGTTCGCCCTCCGCTCGGACATACAGCACGCCAAGTGGGTAGAGGCATGCCGGGGAGACAAGTACTTGTTGGGACTTCTAGGGATTGGATGGTGAAGTGATGCAGTATGATTGGCCATCACCGTTGACCGAGCGAACGTTGACGGAATGCGGATGGAGTCCCGACCGACGGGTTGACATGAGCTCCACCATCCGCACACTGGAGTCGATTGGCTACCATTTCTCACCGGAGTCCGTCGACATCCTGAGTAATTTCGGCGGATTGTGGATATATCCACCAGAAATCGAATCAGCTCAATGGGCAGGCGACCCTGTCCAGTTCGATCCGATGGACCCGTTCGAGGGCCTGCCCGAGCAGTATTTCAGCCTTCAAGAAAGGCTTGGTCAGACTCTGTCACCACTCGGGCGCAGCGGAGGCGAGATGGGATATTCCATCTTGGCGGATGGGCGTCTCATCGGAGACTGGACTGCCGGGGTTCTCGTTCTCGGAAATACTTTCACCGAGGGTATGGATCTCATTGTTCGCCGATACCGCCAGCCCGAATGGCTTGTCAAGTACTGACGTCAAACGCCGACCTTATCGCACCGCCAATGGAGGTACGCAGATGCCGGAGCCAATCCTCACCAGGGAACAGGCCAATCTGTCGCTGGCCAAGGTCTTCGGCCAGGGTCGGGAGTTTCTGACGATCGAGACCCGGCACGGCTGGGTAGCTCAGGCGATCCTGTCCTCGACCGAGCTCGCGGCCGGGATGGGACTCGGCCTGGGAAACTACGTGCTGAACAAGCACACCGGGGTGATCACAGCGCACCGGAGTCTGCCGCCGGATCTGATCGGGGAAGAGTTCGACCAAGCGATCGAAGCGGGCAGACCGGTCCCCGGCGCGCAAGTACATCCACCTCTGCGCTCGATACATCAAACATAGTCGTCACCGACGGAAAGAACACGCGAGGCGCGAGAAGGCTGATAATCGTGAAACTTCTTCCGTATTTCATCGAGGATCCCCGGCCGGGAAAGGGAAATTGGGAAGAGGTCAGCTTGGCGGATCGGGTCGGCCTGTTGGCCCACGAGTTTCGTGAGCCCCTGTCGCGCTATCTGTTGGATTGCCAGTCACTGGTTTCGACCCAATCGATGGCGGACCCCCTCGATCCGGCGCGCGACCACGGCGTTCCAACCGGCTTGTCCAGCGACGGAATATGGGTCTGGCCTACCTACTGGGGCTATTTCGTCAAGGAGTACGGCATCGAGGTTCCCGTCGAGTTCATCGAGCACGCGAAGTCTCGCGGCTTTCAGCCGGTCCTGCTCGATGAGGATGCGCTGGATCGGGTCGATGACGCGCTCGAAGCGATACTGTCCGACTGACCTGGACACGACAGGGGTTCACCGTGGATTTCCATGAGCTAGATGTCATTCTACGAGGGCTGGGGGTCCCCGAATCCGTCGCTTCGGTCGGCAGACTTCGCGATGACCACTTCTGCCTGGTTCCGGGCGACGGCGGCACCTTCGAAGCATTCTGGTACGAACGTGGCGGCAAGCACGATCTCTGTGTCTACGACAACGAGCCATCGGCCTGCTTCGGATTTCTCGGGCTGATCGGCGGCGGCCTGGACGGGAAACAACCACTCGCACCGGGGCACGGCACAGCGGGATCGGTGGGTGGCGCGCCGATCACCAGCCCGGCCGTCCAGGCGCTGTTCGATGATGGTGACGTGTTCGGCGGGGTGCGGGAATCCCAGTGGGCACGAGAGTATGTCGCTCCGGAAGACCTGGGTGCATCGGCGGGTCGCAGGCTTCTCCGCTGGCCTGACCAAACGCTGCACCCCAGCGGGTTCGCTACTCCCACGAGCCGTCTGCCCGGACGACTCGAGCCCGGACGGATCATGGATTCGTTCGGAACCACTTTCACGCGACTGCTCTACGACATCGGCACGCCTTTCGGTGCGCGCTCGCTGCCGATCGACTACGCGGAATCGGGCTACCGTCAGTGGCGGGTGCTCACGCCGACTCCGGTGTGGACCGGCCCGGTCGCACCATGGTTCGGCAGGCCGGGTGGCGGAATCCAATACTTCACCGTGATGCCCGTCGTCGACCTGGTGGGCGCCGGATTCATCGAGGAGATCGCACAGTGACCAGAAGCGAGGGCATCTTCTCCCAGGATCCGAGTGGCCAGCTCGCGTGGTTCTCCCACGTGGACGCACCGCGGTCACTGATCTCGGAAGGTGAACTGCGCGAGCAGAGTTGGTGCCTGATTCAAGCCGGTGACGGTTGGTGGGACGTCTTCTACTACGAGCACGGCACCCGCACCGACAACATCGGCCGCGCCAAGTCCCGTCTCGCCGCCCTCCGACTCTTGGGCGGAAGATTGCTCTACACCGATATTCTCAACCGAGCGACTCTGAACAAACCTTGAGTGAGCCAGAGCCACCACTGATCGCCACGGAGCAAGTGCAGGAATACGTGGCGGAGAATTCCCGAATCAAGCCTTCACGTGGTCACACTCAGGCACGGATGGGTGTGCCGACCGGGTCGACAAAACAGAGGCCGGCGAGATTGCCCGGGCGTTCCTCGGAAGCGAGGGGTTCGGTTTACTCGAATTCGAGGCAAGCTGGCGGATCGTAACCACCGCGACGTATCGAGTCCGGCTACGACGACGTCAGACCGCAAGGGGTTCGCCGTGACTGCGACGCCGAGGACGCGCCCGGCTGAGATGTCCGTCTTTCCGAGGCGGCGTCATCGAGGTCGGTCACTGTGCCGTGGTGGCTTGTTCGGTGGGATGGTTGGATAGGGGTGGGTGATTGGGTGGAACCGGTTGGGGGTGGGGTGCGTCTAAGTTTGTAGTGGCGGAGAGCTGCTGGGTCCGACCAGGTAGGAGTGTTGTGCGAAGCGTTGCGGTGATGCGGGCTGTGGTCTGCGGGGCGATTGCGGCGGGGGCGCTGGCCGGGTGTGGGGAGTCTGTCGATGGGTCGGCGGGGGCTACGACGACGGTGCGGGATCTGGACACTATCGAGGTGTTCAATCCGTGTCGGGGGGCGTTGTCGGATGAGGTGCTGACCAGTGTGGGGCTTGATCCGGCGACGAAGGGGGTGCTGACCGATCCGCCGACCGGTGTCTCGTCGTGGCGGGTGTGCAACTGGATACCCCTCGACGATCGATACGGGTCAGGTCGGCGCACGGTGGGCGTGTTCTCCACGAGTCACACGCTCACAGAAGCCAGGGAAAAGGAGAGCGCGGTAGTGGTCCGCGAGACCACCGTCAACTCCCGCACCGCCCTGGTATCCAAGGAGAAGGACGATCCCGACGCCTGCTACGTGTCGTTCGAGGCCGAGCAGGGCATGTTCGAAGTGCGCACCTCATGGTTGAGCTCAGAAGGTCCCCGAGTCGGTGACCTCTGCGAGATGTCAGAGAAGTACGCCGCCGCGCTCGAGCCACACCTGCCGAAGTAGAGAGAAGATCGGGGGACCCGGATGACACAGGATCACGCCCAGTACTGGCGAAATATGAAGCAGCAAGCCATCAACGGCGAGTTCAAGCTGGAAGAAGACCTCGGTCAATCGCTCGCCAACGTCATCAACCAGTACGTCCTCGACCTCGAGAGGCAGCAGGACTTCGCCAGGAGCCTCAACCGCCTGACCGGCTGGGGCGGCCTCCCCTCCGCCCAATCCATCCAGAAGAAACTCGAAGCCAAAGCCGTCTCCGGTGGTGATGACCCCGACGACTCCGCCGTCAAACGCCTCGACCAGCACATCGCCATCGCGCGCGACCAACGCGACACCTTCCTCGCCGCCATCGGCAAATTGCAGGCCGTCGATCAGCAGGCCGCGGGCGATATCGCCGCGAATGGGGCGGGTATCTGATGGGGCTCGGCGATCTCGGCGAATTCCTCGGCCATGTGGGCACTCTCGGGATCTTCAAGGTCATGGACAACCACGACCGGTCCGACAATGCCAAGGACGATCGGTCCAGGCTGGATGACGAGGGGAAGCGGACGTGGGAGGGCGATCGCACGATCATCGGTGACGAATGGTCGCGGTTGCAGGACGGTTCGGGGGTGACGATGGCCAAGGCGGCGGTCACCAGCCCGGAGCCGTTCATCAGCTGGCCGCATCAGGAGATCTGGGACGCGCTCAACGGCAAGGACGGGCAGCCGGGGGTGAGTGCGGCCGATGTGAACGCGGGGGCCGATGGTTGGCGGCGGCTCACGACGGGGACCGAGACCGCGGTCAACGATTATCGGACCAAGTTCGAGCAGGTGCTGTCGGAGAAGTGGTCGGGCGCTTCGGGTAACGCCGCGATCGATGCGATCAAGAGTTATACCGCCGAGGCGGCGAAACTGCCGCTCACGTTCCAGATGGTCGCCAATGGCATCGACCACATGGAAGGGCTGCTCGGACAGGCGAAGATCGCGATTCCCAAGCCTGAGGAGCTGTCGGGGTTCGACGAGTTCGTCGGTCACATTCCCGGGAACGGCGTGGTCAAGGCGGCGAGCCATCGGGCCAACGAGGCCGAGGAATCCGCACGGCTGTTCATGATCGGCACCTATCAGCCGGGTTCGCTGAAGGTCGACGGGCAGACCCCGGTGCTGCCCGTCCCGCAGAACACGGTCGGCGACGGCACCCCGGACGACGGCACCGGGGGCGGCAACAATCGCAACGGGACCAATGGCGGCACCACCGGCGGCACCCCGTCGACCACGAATCCCGCTGGCACACCGGAGAATCCGACGACCACCACGCCGCAGTCGAACGACACCGGTGGTGATCAGGGCGACGACGGAACCGGCGATTCGACCACTCCGAGCAGCACCACCCCGGCCGCGACCACTCCGGCCGCGACGACGCCCGCGGGCACCGGGTCGCCGAGCACGCCCGGCGACCTGAGAACCGGCGGCGCGGGTTCGCCCGGAACCGGCGGATCCGGTTCGGGCGCACCGGGTTCGGGCACTCCGGGTTCGGGAGTGCCGGGCGCGGGCAGCAGTCTGCCGGGCACCCAGGGCGGTGCGGGCACCGCCGGGTCCGGCGCCAGGGCCGCGGGTGCCGGTGGCGCGGGCCGTGGCATGAGTGGCATGCCGGGCATGATGGGCGGCGGTGGCCGCGGCGGCAACGGTCGCGACGACGAGAACGAGCACGCCATTCCCGACTACCTCATCCAGGATCGGGAGAGCGAGCTCATCGGCCAGCTCCCGCCGACCCTACCCCCGGGCGGGGTGATCGGCTGATGACCACCTCGTTCCACGAGTTGTCCGACAACGCCGAACGAACGCCACCGGTCGGGGGCCGTTGGCGTCTCGACGCCGACGCGTTCGCCATCGCGATCGAGGCCCACGGCCGTGACCGGCTGCCCTATCCGCTGCGGTATCAGCCGGAGTTCGCCGAGACGCTCGAGGAGTACAACGAGCGTCGCCAGGACGCGGTGCGCCGGTTGCAGAACGGGTACGACGAGGAGCTGCACGCGGCGTTCGAGGCGGTGCTCGAGCCACAGGTCCGGGTCGAGATCGCGGGGCTGCACGGGCCGGGGCAGGAGCGGGTCGTGCGGGTGTTCGCCGGAATCATCGGCGATCGGTGCACGCTGGTCGCGCAGGCGCACGGTCCCACGCGGGACCAAGGTGGCGCGGTCACGATCAGCACCGTGGCGCGGGCGGGGCTCGCGGCGGAGATCGTCGCGGTGCTGCCGCGCATGCCGGGTGGTTCGACGCCGCGCTTCCAGGGCCGTCGCCGCGACATGGAGGCCGCGACCTACGCCCGGCATCCCACCCGGCTCTCCCCCACCGAGCAGGTTCAGCGATTCTTCCGCCGCTCCCGCATCGGGACCGGGGAGATCACGGTGTTCCCCGGCTACCAGCTGGACGCGCGCCCGACCGATGACGGCAAGGCGTTCCTCTGGCTCGACTATCCGGACGATGGCCGCTACCTGCTGCAACACCACGACGACGAGGATTTCACCGTGATTCCCGGCCCGCCCGCCGAACTCGAGCGGCGCATCGCGAACCATCTGGCGATGTTCACCAACCGGCTGTCGACCGCACGGTAGCGAGACGGTCGGCTGTGGTTCAGCTCTGCGCGGCCTTGCGATAGCCGCGGACCGCGAGCCCGCCGAAGACCACGAGCAGGCCGAGCGACCAGGCGATGGTCTGGAGTAGTGGGGTGGCGATCGGGCCGCCGAGGAGGAAGCCGCGCATGGCGTCGATGGCGCAGCTCATGGGTTGGTGGGCGACGATGGGCTGGAGCCAGCCGGGGTAGTTGCTCACGGCGACGAAGCCGGAGTTGAAGAACATGCCGACCAGGACGACGACGGCGAAGATCTGGACGACCTGGCCGCCGATCTTGCTGACGCCGACCAGCACCACCAGCGGGGTGAACCCGATGATGACGATCACCGGCACGGCGAGCACGCCGAACACTCCGATGATGCCGCTCTCGAAGCGCAGGCCGAGCAGGATCCCGACGAGCACGACGACCACGGTGGCGGCGAGCGCGCGCACGCACTCGGCCAGCAGGCGGCCGACCAGGCCCGCGCCGCGATTGATCGGCAGCACCCAGAACCGGCGCAGCAGACCGCTTTCGCGTTCGCCGAACAGCGACATCCCGGTGCCCATCGCCCCATACATGGCACCGGCGACGGCGATCATCGGGACGAAGCCGTAGATGGGCTCGGAGCCACCGCCGAGCTCGAGCGTGCGGGAGAGCACGAGCTGGAACATGAGCAGCAGCAGGACCGGGAGCACCAGGGTGCTGGTGAGCACCTCGTGCTGGCGGCTCCAGCGGCGCAGCAACCGCCCGGTCTCCACCAGGCTCTGGTCGATCAGTGTGGTCATCGCCGCTTCCTCTCGACCCGGAGCGACAGCACCGCGCCGCCGATGAGCAGGACGCCGATCCAGATCGCCGCCAGGGTGAGTTCGGGGGGATAGCGCCCTTCGGCCAGGCCGCGCAGGGCGCCGGCGACCTGGGAGACGGGCTGATTGCGGACGAACGGCTGGATCCAGCCGGGGAAGCCCTCGGCCGGAACGAATCCGGTGGAGATCATCACCAGCAGCAGCTGCGGCACGAACAGCACGGTCGCGCCGAGTTCGGGGTTGGCGGTGAGGGTGCCGAGCGCATCGCAGGCGATGGCAAGGGCCGCGCCGAAGAGCAGGGTGAGCGCGACGAAGACCAGGGCGGGCAGCGCGGCGTGGAAGCGGAAGCCGAACAGGGTGCCGATCACGAGCGCGCCGAGCAGCGCGGTGACCGCGCGCACGAGATTGGCCGACATCCGCGCGGCCGGTGGCACCCAGGCGTGCAGCGGCATGGCCCGCAGCCGGGTGCCCATCCCCGCCGAGACCTCGCGCGCGGCACGGTCGGCGGCGAACATCGAGGTGAAGAACATCGACTGCACCACGATCAGCGGCAGCAGGTACTGGGCGTAGTCGATGCCGACGGCTTCCATCGACTTGCGCAGGGGCACGAAGAAGCAGACGAAGAACACCAGCGGTGAGGCGAAGGTGAGCACGAGGTCGCCCTCGCGCAGGGCGGCGCGAATTCCGCGCTCGCTCAGCGCACTCCACTGTTCGAGCGGTGGTACGCGCACCAGCGGTGCGGTGGCGACGCTCATGCGCGCGCCCCCTCGGTTCCGTGCAGCACCGGAATGTAGTCCGTCAGCATCGACCAGCGTTCGCCCTCGGGACTGGCCGCGCCTGCTCCTGGTCGGTGTCGGCATTCGAGTGCGCGCCGATACGCGGAACTCGTTGCATCGCAGGCGATCACGCGGTGGCCTCGGTGGTGAGCTGGATGAATACCTCGTCGAGTGAGGGGCGGCGCAAAGCGATGTCGATGAGTTCGATGCCCGCGGCGTTCACCCGGTCCAGTGCCTCGGTGAGGGTGGCGGCGCCATCGGGTGCGGGCAGCGAGACCCGGTCCGCGGATTCGGGAACCGCGCATTCGCCCAGGCCGCTGAGCACGGTGACCAGGGCGGGGACGTCACCGGCGGCGACCGGAACCACCTCGCAATAGCTGGCTCCGGCGCGGGCTTTGAGTTGATCGGCGGTGCCCTCGGCGATCACCGTGCCCTTGTCGACGACGATGATGTTGTCGCTGAGGACGTCGGCTTCCTCGAGGTACTGGGTGGTGAGCAGGATGGTGACGCCCTGCTCCTTGAGCTCGCGGATCAGCGTCCACAGGCCCTGCCGACTCACCGGATCCAGGCCGGTGGTCGGCTCATCGAGGAAGACGACCTTCGGCTGGCGCACCAGCCCGCAGGCGATGTCGATGCGCCTGCGCATGCCGCCGGAGAACTGGCCGACCCGGCGATCGCCCGCCTCCTCGAGATCGAAGCGGCCGAGCAGTTCACCCGCCTTGACCTTGGCGGCCTTGCGGCCCAGCCCCATCAGCCGCCCGAAGAGGATGAGATTCTCTCTGGCGGTAAGCATTTCGTCCAGGGCCGCGTACTGGCCGGTGAGCATGATCGAGGCGCGTACCTCGTCGGCCTGGGTGACCACGTCGTAGCCGGCCACGCTCGCCCGGCCCGCGTCGGGCCGGAGCAGGGTGGACAGCACCGACACGGTGGTGGTCTTGCCCGCGCCGTTGGGGCCGAGGACGCCGAGCACGCTCCCCTCGGGCGCGCTGAAACTGATGCCGCGCAGGGCACGCACGTCGCCGAAGGACTTCTCGACTCCCTCGACGACGATCGCCGGATTGGTTGACAACGCGGTTTCTCCGATCCCGTGAATCCTTGCCCCAACGTGACTTTGGCAACGCTAACCTAATTCTGATGCCCGTGTGGGAGCCGCATCACGTCTGCAACAACCCGATCACCTCATCGAGTGAGGCGCCGCCCATGATCGCGGTGACGGGCAGTTCCAGCCGCAGTTCCGTCTCCACCCGTTTGCGTAGGTCGAGGGCTTGCAGTGAGTCGAGACCGAGGGCGACCAGTGGCACGGTGCCGTCGATGGGGTCGGTCTCGTCCAGGCCCATCACCTCGCGCAGGGCGAGGCGGACCAGGTCGGCAGTGGCGATCGGCGCGAGAGGATTGGCGGTTCCGATCGGCGCGACAGGGTTGGCGGTGCCGATCGGCGCGACAGAATTGGCCGTGCCGATCGATGGGCCGGGGTTAGCGGTGCCGACCGGCGCGACAGAATTGGCCGTGCCGATCGATGGGCCGGGGTTAGCGGTGCCGATCGGCGCGACAGGGTTGGCCCTACCGATCGATGCACCGAGGTTGGCGGTGCCGATCGGCGCGACCGGGGCCGCATTGGCGATCGGGCCGACCGGGGTTGCGCCGATCGGCGCAGCCGGGTCGAGCTGCCGTTCGGAGATCGCGACCGCTGCGGACGTGACAGGTTCGGCGGCAACGGTTTCGGTGATCTTGAGATCGGCGAACAGCGCACCGAGCCCGAACGCAGTGAACACCTCGGTGACCCGTGGCCAGTCCGCCGCTACCACGATCACGTTCTCCGCAGCGGTGGTGACACCGGCGGCGATGGCGCCCGCGGGGTCCATCGGCCGCAGTCCGGTGCCCGTGATCGCGGCGAGCGCCTCGGCCTGATCGGCACCGACCGCCCGCCACAGTCCCCATTGCACCGAGGTGCAGGCGATGCCTTCGGCGCGGTACCGGGCAGCGGCGGCGTCGAGCATCCGGTTGACCGCCGCGTAGACCGCATGACCGCGCCCGCCGACGGTTGCCGAAAGTGAAGAGCACAGCAGCACACGGCCGTTGGTGGTGCGTGGCAGCTCGCGGATCAGGTGGTCGAGCGCCACGATCTTGGGTGCGGCCGCGGCAGTGATGGATGCCGGAGTGGGGTCGGCCGCGGCCGCGTAGTCGACAGCAGCGTGCACGAGCAGGTCGACAGGTGTATCGGCGAACTGCTCCCCCAGCGCGCGCACGGCGTCGGGATCGGTGACATCGCAGGTGAGCACGCGCACCCGCGCCCCGGCGGCCGTGATCTCGGCGATCCGCGCCTGGGCGTCGGCCGAGCCGCCGGAGCGGCTGACCAGGGTGATCCGACCCGCACCCGCGCGGGCGAACTCGGCGCAGAAGTCGAGACCGAGTTTTCCTGTGCCACCGACGATCACGACCTCGCGCAGCTCGTCGGCGGTCAAGGTGGTCACCACCGATTCGTCGGCGATCAGGCGTTTGCCGAACAGACCGGATTCACGGACGGCGAGCTCCGGTTCACCTGCGGTGTGCATCGCGCCGAGCACAGCCTTGGCGGTGGTCGCCGGATCAGCGACGGTGGCAGACGCACCGAGCGCCGCCGACGCCCCGGCCGCCGGATCAGCGATGGCGGCAGACGCACCGAGCGCCGCCGACGCCGCGGCTACCGGATCAGTGATGGCGGTAGACGCACCGAACGCGGTCCCGGCCGTGGTCACCGGATAGGCGGTAGCGGCGGACCCACCGGGTGCTGCCATGGCCGGATCCACCGTGGCGGTATACGCACCCGATGCCGCACTGGCCGCCGCCGGATCAGTCGTGCCGGCGAACGCACCCGGCGCCGCCGTGACCGCATTCGTCGGACCAGTCGTGGTGGCGGACGCGCCGACAAAGGTCTCGGTTGTGATCGGCGGGTGTGCCGCGGCGGCTGGCAGGTCGAGATGACGGAAGCTGATTCCTGGGTATTCGGCTGCCAGGCAGCGGAATCCGGCCTGGGCGGCGGCGGGGAACAGGCCGGGCAGGTCGCCGTCGACGACCTGTTCGCCGCCGGTGGTGACCAGCCAGATGTCGGTGACCCCGGCGGTGTCGGGCAGCCAGGAGCGCTGTCCGAGGAACTCGGCCAGTTGCGCGATCGCGGCGTTGATGGACCCGGGTGCGCTGAGCGGGAGGGAATCGCCCACCGCTTCGACATTCGCCGTCGGTAGAGCGGGAAGCAGCACCGCGATGGTGTCGTACACCGTTGTGGCACTGTTGTTTCCACCATCGAGATCGACGATGGTCGCCCCGTGACGCTTGGCGCCCGCGCGGATCGCGTCCAGCAGATCGGCCTGACTGTCGGTGGGATCGACCAGGGCGATCGAGCGCGGCGGAACCAGCGTGCGACGCGGCAGGTGCACCCACTGCTCCACGATCCGTGGCACGGGCTCGACGATCGGCGCGTCCGGCACCGGCAGCGCCGAGGTGCCCGTGTAGTCGAAGGGCGCCCACAGGTGCTTGTCGTTGGTCTGGGTGTTCGGGAAGTCGAACAGCGGCAGCCGTTTGACCGCCGGGCCGGGGACCAGTAGTCCGTCCCAGTCGAAATTGGTGTCGCTCACCGCGATCTGGGCGACGCTGCGGGCGAATTCGGTGAGGTCGGTCGCGGTGCGCCGGGAGGTGCCGGTGACCAGGTAGTCGCGGGGCGGGGCGAGGGTGGCCAGGTTCTCCTGGATGGCCAGCATCAGGATCGGGTGGTCGGCGATCTCGAGCAGCGTGTCGACGCCGTATTCGGCGGCGGCGGCGATGGCGAGGTCGAAGCGCACCCGGTTGCGCAGGTTCCAGAACCAGTAGTCGCCGGTCGGCAGGTCAGGCGTGATGGCTTTGCCGAGTGCGCCGCCGTAGCAAGGGATTTCGGTGGCGGCGAAGGTCGGGCTGTCCAGGACGTCGAGGCTCTCGCAGAGCAGATCGCGGAACGGGCTGACGATCGAGGTGTGCGCCGGGTAGTCGACCCGGATCTCCCTGGCGAACGCCCCACGCGTGGTGAGTGTTTCGACGACCTCGGTGATCATCGACCGCTGGCCGGAGATGGCGAGGATGTGCGCGGAGTTCACCACCGACAGCTCGGCCCAGCCGGAGTTGGCGGCCAGCAACGCTTCGCACTCGTCGCGGTCGATGCCGAGCACGGCCATCGAGTACTCGCCGTAGACGCCGATGTCGCGGCAGGTGGTTTCGACCAGTTCGGCGCGGATGGTCACCACGCGCACGCCGTCGGCCAGCGGCATCACCCCGGAGACCACCGCGGCGGCGATCTCGCCCTGGGAGTGGCCGACAGTGGCGGCGGGGTGCACGCCGACCGCGCGCCACAGGGCCGACAGGCCGATCATCTGCATGAACAGGGCGGGCTGCACGATGCGCACGTCGTCTTCGAGTTCGTCGCCCTCGTGCAACAGGTAGGCCAGTGGCGAGATGCCGAACAGGTCGGCGAAGACCGCCTCGCACTCGTCGACGGCGGCGCGGAAGGCCGCGGAGTGCTGGTAGAACATGCGGCCCATACCGGGGCGCTGGCTGCCCTGACCTGGGTAGACGTAGCCGATGGTGCGCGGGATGGCGGTGCCGCGCACGACCCGGGAGTGAGCGGTGCCCTCGGCGATCGCGTGCAATGCGGCCAGCAGCTCGGCGCGGTCGGTGACGGTGGCCAGTGCGCGGTGCTTGCGCGCGACCCTGGTGCGCAGCAGCATCTCGGCGACCGGCTCGGGCGTCAGGTCGGGGTGGCGTTCGCAGTAGGCGAGGATGGCGACCGCTTCGCGGCGCAGGGAGTCCTCGGTGTCGGAGGACAGCAGCACCGGGATGGTGCCGTCGGGAAGCCGATGGTCAGACATGGGTCACCTCTTGGGCGGGCATCGCCACGATGGCGTGGGCATTGGTTCCGGCGACGCCGAAGGAGGAGACCGCGCCGTAGCGGATGCCGTCGATCGGTGCCCAGTCGTGCAGGCGGTCGGCCAGGCGCAGGTTCGTCGATTCCCACACCACCTTGTCGGTGGGTTTCTCGACGTGCCTGGTCGGCGCGATCTGCCCGTGCAGACCGCTGAGCAGGACCTTGATCAGGCCGAGCATGCCCGAAGCGGCCTGGGCGTGACCGAGATTGGACTTGACGGAGCCGAGGCGCGCGTCGCCGTCGCCGTAGACCTGTTGCAGCGCCGACAGTTCCAGCGGATCGCCAACCGCGGTCCCCGTGCCGTGACCCTCGATCATGCCGATGTGCGAAGCCGGAATACCGGCGGCGGCAATGGTTTTGCGGATCAGTTGTTCCTGCGCCTGCGCGCTCGGGACGGCGATCGGCGCGCCCTTGCCGTTGTGGTTGACCCGGCTGCCCAGCAGTTCACCGTAGATCCGGTGGCCGAGTTCCACTGCGCGCGAGCGTCGTTCCAGCACGACGATGCCCGCACCTTCACCCCACAGCGTGCCGGTGGCCTCGGCGGAGTAGGGCTTGCACTGGCCATCGGTGGACAGGGCGTTGGCCTTGGAGAATTCGAAGAATCCGGCGGGCGAGCCGAGCACGCAGACCGCGCCGGCCAGCGCCCATTCGCAGTCACCCGCTCTGATGGCCGAGGCTGCCAGGTGCAGCGCGGTGATCGAGGACGCGCAGGCGGTGTCGACGGTCATGGTGGGTCCGACCAGGCCGAGGCCGTGCGAGATCCGGCCGGAGACGGCGCCGAACGCGCCGCCGGTGGCGCGATATCCGGTGTGCTCGTTGACCTGTGCGGCGTGCGGGCCGTACTCGGTGGCCGAGACCCCCAGGTAGCAGCCACCTTCGTCGCCGTCGAGACGCCCGGGGTTGATGCCCGCGTTCTCCAGCGCGCGCCAGGCCACCCGCATCGCGACGCGCTGCTGCGGATCCATCGCGACGGCCTCGCGCGGACTGATCCCGAAGTAGCCGGGATCGAATCGCGCACCGCCGGTGAGGAATCCGCCCGAATCCCGGACGGTGCTCCACCCTTCCTGGCGGCCGAGTCCGAAGACCTGGTCGAGCGGCCAGCCGCGATCGCGAGGGAAGGGGCCGAGCAGGTCGCGGGACTCGGCCAGCGCGTCCCAGTAGCCGCCGAGGGTGTCGACATCGCCGGGTGCCTCCACGGCCATGCCGGTGATGACGATCGGATCGTGCGCGCTCATCGGTTCTCCAGCCCGGTCGCCAGTACCTCGGCGATGTCGGCGATGTGGTCGTGCAGGTAGAAGTGGCCGCCGTCGAACAGGCTCACCGCCAGTGGTTGTTCGGTGTGCTGCTGCCAGGCGTACAGGTCGCCGATGGCGACGAACTCGTCGTCGCTGCCGCCCATCGCGTGGACCGGCGCGGCGACGGTGACGTCCTTGCCGCAGGTGTAGGCGTCGAAGGCGGCGTAGTCGGCTTTGAGCGCGGGCAGGGCCATCCGCATCAGGTCGCGGTTGCCGAGCACGTCGGCGCCGGTGCCCTGCAGTCCGGTCAGGTGCTCGAGCAGTTCGTCGTCGTCGGTGGGGTGGTTGGGCATGTCGGCGACCTGCCAGGGCGCGACCGCGCCGGAGACGCCGAGCAGGCGCACCGGCAAACCCGCCGCCTCGGCCAGCCGGGCGAATTCGAAGGCCACCATGGTGCCCATGCTGTGGCCGAACACCGTCAGCGGCGCGGCGCCGGTGGCGAACGGGGTGCGCTCGTATTCGTCGAAGGCGCCGCGGGCGAGTTCGACGATGCTGCCCTTGGCCGGTTCGGCGGCGCGGTCCTGGCGGCCGGGGTACTGCAGCAGCAGCACGTCGAAGTCCGGCGACAGCGCCTTGGAGAACGGCCGATAGCTCGAGGCGCCGCCACCCGCGTGCGGACAGATCACCAGTGGTGGCGCCCCCGCGGTGCGGGGACGGTGGAACTTGCGGAGCCAGCCGGGTGAGCCTGCCATGTACCTATCTCCTTCACTGCCACATACGTCTCATCGCCAACATCGCCGCGTCCTCGTCGTCGAGGATCTCGGTCGCGCCGAGCGCGGCATCGACATCGCCCGCGAGCGCGCGCAGGGTGTTGGTGAAAGCGGTTTCGATGATCTCGGCGTCGCCCGCGTCGAAGGAGTCCTCGGCGTAGAACACGACCACCTGCCACGGTTCGCCGGGGAACAGCAGGTCCGCCGGGAAGACCATGACCATCAGGGCGTTGTCGGTGGCGCCACGGCCTTCGAAGGCCACCAGGTCGAGTTCGCGCGCGCCGAGCAGGCGGACCAGTTCCTCGCGCCCGGAGGGGTAGGACTGGAAGACGAACATGCTGTCGAAGAGCTTGCGGGTGCCGGTGGCCTTGATGGCCGAGGTGAGGCGGAACTGGTGGAACTCCAGCAGTTCTCGGCGGCGGCGCTGCGTCTCGGTGACGATCTCGCGCCAGGTGCGCTGCGCGTCGAGGCGGATCGCCACGGGGACCGTGTTGACGAAACAGCCGATGGCGGTGTCGATGTCGTCGAGATCGGCCGGTCGACCGGAGACGACCTCGCCGAACACCGTCGATTCCTCGCCGGTGACCCAGCGCAGCACACTGCCCCAGGCGAGTTGGCACAGCGCGCTGAAGGTCGTGCCCAGTTCGGCGGCGCGTTCGGTGAGTGCGTCGGCGAGGTCCGGTTCGATCGGGAAGCGGTGTTGCACGGGCACTTCCGAGCTGCCGGTGGCGCGGTTCGGGGCGACCAGGCAGGGGCCGACGTCGGTCAGGTACTCGGTCCAGGCCGCTTCGGTGGCCGCCTCGGTGGCCCTCGTGTGGCGCAGGAACTCGGCGAAAGTGGCTGGACTGCCGAGTGGTTCGGCAGTGCTGTCGGCGTAGTGGGCGAAGATCTCGCGCGGCAGCAGCTGGCCCGACCAGCCGTCGGTGAGGATGTGGTGCGAGGCGAGCACGAGCATGTGCTGGTCGCCGGGCAGGTGGACGACGGTGGCGCGCATGAGCGGACCGCGGGCGAGGTCGAAGGGCTTGGCCTGGTCGGTTTCGAGGAAGTCCTCGAGCACGGCGGTGTCGATGGCGACCTCGTCGACCTGGAAGTCCATCCGCTCGGCGACGATCGCGTACGGCTGACCAGCGTGCGAGACCGAGACCGCGATGCGCAGGTTCGGGTAGCGGTTGAACACGGTGTTCAGCGAGCGGGTCAGGCGCTCGACGTCGAGGGCGCCGCGCACGGTGATGGTGGTCTGCACGGTGTAGGCGTCGCGGCCCGCGGTGCTCAGGGCGGTGAAGTACAGGCCCGCTTGCAGTGGGGCCAGGGGGTGGACGTCTTCGAAGGCGCCGTAGAGGCCGGTCCAGCGGTCCAGGTCGAGCTGGGTGACCTCGGTGGCGAGGACGTCACTGGGAGTGCGGCGGGCGGCCGGGTTCTCGCGGACGGTCTTGGCCAGGTCGCGCAGGGCGCCGGTCCACAGGGCGGCGAACTCGGTCACCTCGGCCTCGGTGAGCACACCGCCCGGGTAGCGGAAGGAGGCGCGCAGGGTGGGGTGCTCGCCGGTTTCGACGAGGGCGACGGTGTTGATGTCGAGGACGGCGGGGGCGGGCATGTCGGGGTCGGCGTGACCGCCCAGGTAGCCGAACTCCGGGGCCGCAGCCCAGGCGTCGTCCGGACCGGCGAGGGCGAAGCGACCCATGTAGTTGAAGCTGATCTGCGGTGCGGCACGGGTTTCCAGCGCTTTCCCGGTCTCCGGGTTCAGCCAGCGCAGTAGCCCCCAGGCGATGCCGGAGTCGGGGACGGCGAGGGCCTGTTCCTTGACCGCCTGCACCGCGCGCACCATGTCCGGCTCGAATTCCGCACGGCCGCCGCTGATGTCGAGTGCCATCGGGTAGGCGGTGGTGAACCAGCCGACGGTGTTGGCGAGGTCGGCGCCGGTGAACAGGTCGTCGACGCGGCCGTGGCGTTCCATGGTGACGGAGGTGGTCGCGCTGTCGCGATCACGGTCGCGGCGGAAGCGGTGGGTGGCGACGGCGAGGGCGGCGACCTGGATGTCGAGGAAGTCGCAGCGGAAAGCCGTTGCGGCGGTGGTCATCAGGAACTGGGTGTCGTCGGTGTCGAGGTCGGCGGTGATCTCGCGGACCGTGGCGACGGTGTCGCGGGTGGGGTCGAAGGGGCGGGTACCGAGTGGTGGGTCGGTGGCCTCGGCTGCGGCCTGCCAGGTGGGGAGGGTCGCGGTGATCTCAGGAGTGTGCGCGAGGGCGGCGAGATTGGTGTTCCAGGTCTGGACCGAGGTACCGGTGGTGCCGAGATCAGCTGTGCCGTCCCACCATTGGCGCAGGTCGTCGTGGAGGATTCGCCATGAGACGCCGTCGACGACCAGGTGGTGGGCGACGAGCAGCAGGCGGCCCGTCGAACCGCCGTCGGTGTGTGCCCAGACCGCGCCGACCATCCGGCCCGCGGCAGGATCGAGCGATTCGGCGGTTTCGCGCAGATGGCGCTGCAGCAATTCGCCTGCACCATCAGCCCATTCGGCTTCCGGTACGACCACTTCCGACACAACCGGAAACCCGGCTTCTACCTCCATCTCAGCCACGGCGCCCTGGCCGCCACCGGAGACAGCGTCGACCGCCTCCGCCAGCTCCGGCCGGTCGGCAACCGCACCCGACTCCGCTGTGACCGCACCCGGCACGAGATTCGCGATCGGCTCGGTGGAGGCACCCAGCTCAGCCCCCGCCGTCAGCTCGGTAGCGACATCCGACACGGCGCTCGCAGTCGGATCGGTGGCGGCATCCCGATCGGCGGTCCGAGTAGGGACTGCGGAGTGTAGGTCGTTGTCGGCTGTGACGACCACGGCGTGCGCTGGCGACTCGGCGACCTCGGCCAGAGCTTTCGTGGCCGCTGGTCCGATGCGGACAGCCGAAGGCACGAAGTAGGCGGGTGACCCGTCGGGGCCGGTGGCGATGCGGGAACGGAGGAGCGGGTGGCGGTCGGTGAGGTGGTGGACCGCGGCGGTGAGGCGGGTGAGGGTGGCGTCGGCGGGGGTGACCACCGCGGTGGCCTGGGAGTAGGCGTTGTAGGCCGGGCCCGAGGTGAGAAGGGTGGCGATGGGTTGCAGGGGGATCCAGCCGGTGCCGTCGCCGGATTCGATGAGCACCGGGCCCGCCGCCTCGTCGAGCGGGGTGGTGGCGGTGGCGATCGCGGCGACCGTGCGGGCTTCGAACAGGGCGCTGGTGGTGATCAGGAAGCCGCGCTTCTTGAGGGCCGAGGCCATGCGGATGGCGCTGATGGAGTCGCCGCCCAGGGCGAGGAAGTCGTCGTCGGCCGCGAGGACGGTGTCGGTGATGCCGAGGACCTGGCAGATCACCTCCGCGACAGCGGTTTCCGCGGCGTCGCGCAGGGCACGGCCATTGCCGGATTCACCGCCGAGGTCCGGTTGCGGGAGGGCCTTGCGGTCGAGTTTGCCGTTGGCGGTGAGGGGCAGTTCCGGCAGGCGGACCAGGGCCGAGGGGATCATGTAGTCGGGCAGCAGGTGGGCGAGGTGTGCACGGATGGTGCCGGCGTGCTCGTCGGAGGCGCTGTCGGCGAAGGGGGACTCCGGGTCGGCGATGTAGTAGGCGACGAGGACCGAGTCGGCGCCGCGTGGGACCGCGATCGCGACGGCGGAGGCGATGCCGGGGACCTGGCGCAGGACGGTGGCGACTTCGCCGAGTTCGATGCGGTGGCCGCGGATCTTGACCTGGTCGTCGACCCGGCCCAGGTATTCCAGGCTGCCGCTGGGGTGCCAGCGCACGATGTCGCCGGTGCGGTACATGCGTGCGCCCGGCTCGTCGGCGAACGGGCAGGCGACGAAGGTGCCCGCGCTCAGGCCGGGACGGCGGTGGTAGCCCTGGGCGAGCTGGATGCCGCCGAGGTAGAGCTCACCGGTGACACCTGTGGGTACCCGGCGCAACTGCTCGTCGAGGACGTGCACATCGGAGTTCCACTCGGGCAGGCCGATCAGGGCCGACCGGAAGGCGGGCGGATCGGCGAGTGCCCCGGCGAAGTCCTCGTGGGTGATGTCCATGGCGCCCTCGGTGGGGCCGTACAACCCGAGCACCTTGCCACCGAACACCCGGCTCGCCTCCTCGACCAACGGCGGCGGCACAGCCTCCCCGCCGAGGTAGACGAAGCGCATCGATCGCAGCCGTGCCGGATCGGGACCGGAGTCGAGGAACGCTCGAACAACACTGGGCACCAACGAGATCTGAGTGATCCGATGCCGCTCGATGATCGAGGCCAGCGCCTCCACATCGGCCTGCCACCACTCCGGCGGCGGCAGAACGGTGGTCGACCCGGTGCACAGAGCATTGACGAGTTCGAACACCGAGACGTCGAAACCGATCGGCGCCTTCTGCAGAATGCGCTCCGCCGAATCCGCAGCTCCACCCGCCACCTCCACAGCGCCACCCTCGACCGACGCAGTGCCACCCGCCGTCTCCGCAGCGCCACCCGCGACCGATGTGGCGCCGCCCGCCACCGGCATGGCGCTACCCACCACCGGCGTGGCGCTCCCCGCCACCTCCGTAGCACCGCCCGCAACCTCCGCAGCACCGCCCGCAACCGGCGTGTCGCGACCCGCCATCTCCGCGATGCCACCAGCAATCGGCGTGGTGCTGGGGGCCGCTGCCGGTCGTGGCGCACCGGCGAAGCCGAGGTAGTCGCGCATCCACTGGACGTGGTTGGCGATGGCGCGGTGGTTGATCACCACGCCCTTGGGGCGGCCGGTGGTGCCGGAGGTGTAGAGGAGGTAGGCGGCGTCGAGTGGGTGGATCGGGCGGTGCGGGTCGATGGGGGTGTCGTTCAGGGCGGCCAGTTCGGATCGGGTTTGCTCGGTGTGCACGTCGACGATCGGTACCGACAGCTCGCCCAGGTCGCGGTCGCGTGCACCGGTCACCGCGCGGACCAGCAGTGTGGGTTCGGCATCGGCGAGCATGAACTCGATGCGGTCGGCGGGGTAGGTGGGGTCGACCGGGACGTAGACCGCGCCCGTGCGCAGGACCGCGGCGAACAGGATCGGCAGGTGTTCGCTGCGTTCGGCGAACACCCCGACCCGGTCACCGCCGCGCATCCCGCGGGCCTGGAGCAGTCGAGCGAATCGGTTGACCCGGGAATCGAATTCGGCGTAGTCAAGTTCGATGTCGCCGAAAACGACCGCGGTGCGCTGCGGATGGGTCAGCGCCGAATGCCGGATCATCGCGTCGACGGTGTCGCGCTCGATCGCCACGCGTCCACCGCGCGACCAGGTGTCGAGGGCGGTGCGGTCGCGTTCGGAGAGCGTGAGCAGTTCGGTCAGCGGGCGCTGCGCGGTCGCCGCGGTGAGCACCTGGTCGATGTACTCGTGCAGGCGGACGATGGTCGACTCGTCGAAAAGGTCGGTGCGGTAGGTGATCTGGACGTCGACGCGGTCGTCGTGCATGAACGCTTCGACGGCGATCGGCAGCAGGGAGGCGCCGTGGTCGGCGAGGTGCCAGCTGGTGCGGGCGCCGGGCAGCTGCGGGCCGTCGATCTTCTGATGCAGGAACAGCACCATGGTGTCGAAGAGCCGGGAGCCGATGTTGCCGGTGGCCTTGTTGACCGCGCGCACCACAGCTTCGGCGGGGAATCCTTTGTGCCGGAACGCATCCGTGGTCACCGTGCGCACCTGCTCGACCAGCTCGGCGAAGGTGTCGACGCCACCGGTGAACCGCAGCGGCAGCATGTTGCTGAGGTTGCCGATCAGCTGGTCCATACCGGACTCTTCGCGATGAGCGACCGTGGTGCCGACGACGATGTCGGACTGCCCGGTGAGCTGACGCAGCGCGACGTAATAGGCGGCGAGGAACACCGAGAACGGGGTCACCCGCAGCTGCGCCGAGAGGGCACGCAGGTTGGCATCGGCCGACGTGCCGAGCAGGCGGTCGAGCCGTGCGCCGGTCTCCGACACCACGGCGGGCCGCCGGTTGTACGGCAGGGCCAGTTCGGGCACTTCGCCGTCGAACCGCCCGGCCCAGAACTGCTCGGCCGCACGGTGATCGTCCTCGGCGAAGCGGTCCTGTTCCCACTCGGCGAAGTCGGCGACCTGTCGGCGCAGCGGTTCGACGGTGATCTCTCCGATCAGCGCCTGACCGTAGAACCGTTCGACATCGCGCGACAGCGCGGGCAGGGTCATGCCGTCCCAGGCGATGTGCTGGATCACCAGCACGACCACGATCGTCGAGGCGTCGAGGCGGACGAAGCTCAGCCGCAGCGAGGACTCGGTCGACAGGTCGAAAGTCTCGTGCGCGGCGGCCGAGACCAGCTGCGCCAGTTCGGCATCGGGCTGCTCGTGACCGAACAGGTCGACCTCGCGCACGCGCGGCGGCAGCTCGGCATGAATGCGCTGGTAGGGGTTGCCCTGCTCGTCATTGTGGTAGGTGGTGCGCAGCACCTCGTGGCGGGCGGGCAGGGCGGTGAAGGCGCGGCGCAGGGCATCGTCGTCGAGGTGGCCGGTGAAAGTCAGTGCGAGGCAGAGGTTGTAGGCCGTGCTCTCGGGAGCGATCTGCTGGTGCGCCCAGACATAACGCTGGCCGAAGGACAGCGGCGCGCGCGCCGGGTCGCGACGCGGGGGCACCTCGTGGGAAGCGGCCAGCCCTTCCTGTGCGAGGCGGGCTCGCATGGCTTCCTGTAGGTCTTCCAACGATCGCATCTGGTCGAACCAATCTCGTTACTGCGGTGGAGCCGGGTCAGCGGGACAGGGCCGGGTCGGGAAGGGTGATGTCGGCGAGTTCGCACAGGATGCGGGCGACCTGCTGCAACCGGGCCGGCACCGGTTCGGCGGCGAGCAGGTCGTCACCGATGCGACGAACCGTCCGGCCGTCGAGCACACCGGCGACACCGAATCCGTCGACGGCGAGCAGGCCGCGCACCTTGGCGGTGAGCGTGGTGGCCAGGATCGAGTTGCCGCCGACCTCGAAGAAGTCGGTCTCCACGCCGATCCGGTCGATGCCGAGCACCTGCGCGGCGATGTAGGCCAGCGCCGCCTCGACCTCGTTGGCCGGTTCGACGTAGCCGGCCTGCGCCGAATCGGCGGTGAGGGTGCGCCGGATCGTGGCGCGGTCGAGTTTGCCGTTGGTGGTCAACGGGATACGGTCGAGCACCTCGATGACTTCGGGAATCATGTAATCCGGCAGAGCATCCCGCAGCTGGTCGAGCAGGGTTTCCACCGACTCGGTGGTGGTCACGGCGACAGCGAGGCGGCCCGAATCGGTCACCAGGGCAACGGCTTCGGTGACCTTCGGCAGCGCGGTGAGCGCGGATTCCACTTCACCGAGTTCGACCCGGTAGCCGCGGATCTTGACCTGGTGATCGGCCCGGCCGAGGAAGTCGACGGTCCCGTCGGGCAGATAGCGGGCCAGGTCGCCGGTGCGGTACCAGCGCAGACCGTCGCGTTCGACGAACCGGTCGGCGGTGCGCTCGGGATCGCCCCGATACCCCTCGGCGACGCTCGCGCCACCGATCCACAGTTCGCCCAGCACCCAGTCCGGGCAGTCCTCGCCGCGCTCGTTCACCACGCGCAGCGCGACATTGGCCAGCGGGGTGCCGTAGGGGACGTTGTCCCACTCGGCCGGGAAATCGTCGGTGACCTCGCAGACGGTGGAGTGGATGGCCGTCTCGGTGGTGCCGCCGAGGCCGACGAAACGCAGGCCGGGGACCAGTGCTCGCAGGCGCTGGGCGTGGTCGGTGCGCACCCGGTCGCCGCCGGTGAGCACCAGCCGGATCGTGCGCAACTGCTCGGCGGTGCCCAGCTCGAGCAGCATGGTGATCAGGCCGGGAGCGCAGTTCACCACGGTGACACCGGTTTCGGCGATCAGCTCGGCCCAGGCCTGCGCGTCGCGCTCGGTCTCGGCGTCGAGGCAGACCAGGGTGCCGCCGCGGGTCAGCGGGGCGAAGATGTCGTAGACCGAGAGGTCGAAGCCGAGGGCGGACAGGCCGAGGAATCGGTCGCCCTCCCCCACGCCGAACCTGGTGTCGATGGCATCGATGGTGTTCGCGGCGGCGCGATGACTCACCTCGACGCCCTTGGGCTCGCCGGTGGAGCCGGAGGTGAACAGGACGTAGGCGAGGTCGTCGGGGGTGGATTCGACAGGGCGGTCGAGGGGATGACCTGCCAGTGCGTCAGCGAGCGCGATGGTGCGCACGTCGGTGGGGAGATGCTCACCGAGGGGCAGGTCGACCAGGGCGATTCGCACGTCGCCGCGGGTGAGGATGCGGTCGCGACGGGCGGCGGGTTGGTCGGTGGCGATGGGGAGGTAGGTGGCACCCGCGGCGAGAACGCCGAGGACAGCGGGGATTTGGCGGTGCCCCTTCTCGATGATCACCGCGACGGTGTCGCCGGGTCGCACACCCGCCTCGGTGAGCTCACGGCCCACCGACAGGGCCTGCGCGGCCAGCTCGCCGTAGGTGAGCGCACCGCCGTCACGCCAGCGCAGCGCGATCGCCTCGGGGGTCTGCGCGGCGCGAGCGAAGAACGGAGCGTGCAGGGTTCGGGGGGCGAGGTCGGACGCGGTGTTGTTGGCCTCGATGCGGACCAGGCGCTGGCGGTCGGGCAGTTCGATGGCGAGATCGGCGTGCCAGTCGGCCTCGGGTGCCACCAATTCGTCGACGATGCTGCGGAATTCGGTGAACATCGCCTCGGCGACGCCCTCGGGGAGGGCGTCGCGGCGGATGTCCCAGTTCACCAGGAGACCGCCGCCGAGCTCGGCGACCTGAGCATCGATGTCGACCTGCGGGCCCTGCGAAATGATCCACACCGGCTCGCCGAAGAGCCGAGTCACGCGCTCGGAGAACAACTCACCGAGATCGAGGCCGGAGGTGAACACCACCGACGGAGTCACCGGACCACCGCGCAGCCGTCCCAGATCACGCAGGACATCGAGGCCCTCGTAGGCCGAATGCTCGGCGCAGGTGTGCAATTCGCGTTGCAGCCGCTTGGCGCGGTCCACCGTCGACTCGCGCGTGCTCGCGTCGACCTCGACCAGCACCGAGTTGGTGAAATCGCCGACCACCTGGTCGATGTCGTCGTGCAGTTGCTCGCGGGCGAACAGCGGGAGGTTGAGCAGGAAGCGCTGCCGTGCCGACCAGCGGGCCAGCACCTCACCGAAGACGGTGGCCAGGGCCACGGCCGGGGTGACGCCGTTGCCGTGGGCGTTGCGGTGCAGTGCCGCCTTGGCTTCGGCGTCGAACCAGTGGTGCAGGCGGATGCTGCGCGCGGCGTCGGCGCGTTCGTTCTCCGGCACCACCGGGAGCGATGGGATGTCGGGCAGGGTGGTGATCTTCTCGGCCCACCAGGCGGCGTCGGCATCGGGGACGTTGCCGTTCTTGGCGGACAGGTAGCGGCGGAAGGAGATGCCCAGTGGCGGAAGCGATTCGGTGTCGGATTCGTAGAGGGTGGCCAGATCGTCGAGGATGCGCCGGTAGCTCTGGGCGTCGGCGGCGACCATGTCGACGTCGAGGTGCAGGCGGTGTCTGCCCTCGGGCAAGGTGCTCACCGCGATGTCGACGACCTGCCCCGCGCCGATGTCCATGCGCTGGTGGCTCTTGTCCTGCCGGATGCGCTCGAGCTCGTCGGCGGCGTCGGGGCGGGTGCTCAGGTCGGCGGCAGCGAACACCGGGACCAGCGGCTGCGGGAGGATGCGCTGGGTACCGCTGTCGAGGAACTGGGCGCGCAGCATGTCGTGGCGGCGCACCAGCGCGGCGACCGCGTGACGCAACCGCTCGGGGTCGAGACCCGCGCCGTCGAATTCGACGTACAGATGCGCCGCGACACCGCCCAGCGCCTGGCCTTGGCGGCGGCCGACCCAGTAGGCGTGCTGCATCGTGGCCAGCTCGAACTCCTCACCGGCCACCTCGGGCGCGGGGTCGATCGGGGGTGCGGATTCGGCGCCGCCCGCCGCGGCGAGCAGGTCCGCCCACGCGGCGATCGTCGGCTGCAGGGCCAGGGTGGAGCTGCGGAGGTCGTAGCCCTGCTTGCGCCATTTCGCGGACAGGTGCATGAGCTTCATGGAGTGCATCCCGAGGCTCACGAGGTCGTCGTCGTCACCGATGCTGTCCGGCGCGAGACCGAGATCGGCCGCAACGATGTCGCGCACTTCCGCTTTGCCGAGCATCAGACTCCTCATCAACCAGATCAGCCACACCGGTCACACATAGGCAAGGCTTGCCTAATCTCCATGGCATGGTAGCTCATGGAGCGGTCCTGGATGGGTCTTTGTGACGGGCCGACCTCCGGATCGATCCGGCAAGGTCATCGGCCGTTTCCGGCGCCTCAGCCGAGGTAGCCGAGCACGATCCGCCGCCAGCGCCGCACGCCCTCGGCGATCGCGTCCTGATCGAGTACCGCGGAGTTGAGATCGAACTGGGCGACCAGCACCGGACGCCCCTCGCGCGGCACGACCGCGGTGGTGAGGTCGACGGTGAACCGCAGTGGCAGTTCCGGGTCCACCGCGACCCCGAACTCGGCGGTGAACTCCGCCAGCGGCACCGGCGACCATGGGCCACTGCCGAACTGGAGGAGGTCGAATCGGCCGAGATGATTCAGGCGGACCTGGGCGCGGGTCGTGCGGTCGCGCTCCCCCAGCTCCGGTGGCCCGGCCGCCGGTGTCCAGTTCGTGGCGATCCGGGCGGGTACCGCGAGGGTTTCCTCAACGGTGAACCAGCCGACTCGCCGCGAGTCGTCATCGGCCGGGCGGCCGTGCGACTCGCGAGTGAGCGCGATATCGCCCGTCGCGTCGGCGGTCTCGGGGAAGGCCGCCGCGGCGGCGACCAGCATGGCCTCGTCGAGGGTCACGCCGTGGTCGGCGCAGGCCGTCAACAGCCCCTCGGTCTCGGCCGCGTCGAACTCGACCACCTGGTTCGTGGTGTGTGCGGCACGGTCACGGGCCGGATCGGTGTAGCGGGCGCCGAGCACCGCGCCACGAATCACGGGCGTTTCGCTCCTGGCAGGCACATCGGGCTGGCCCCGTGAATCGAGCGCAGCGGCCCTGCCCAACGGACCCGCTCCGGCGGGCACCTCGGGTCCAGCAGGCGCGCCGGACGCATTGGGCGAAGTTGCTTCGACGACAAGTGCTTCGGGTGGAACTTCGCGATTCTGATCGAGGATGCGGAGGTCGTCGGCGAGGAACAGCCAGGACACGACGTCGACGGCGAGGTGGTGGATCGAGAGGAGTAGGCGGCGGGTGGGGCCCTCGAGGAGGGTGGCCGCGATCATTCGGCCCGCGTCCGGGTCGAGGCGGTGCACGGTTCGGGTGAGGGCGGTGGCCGGGTCGATGTCTCGGGGCAGGGTGGTGAGTTCGGCTGCGCTGGACGACTCTTCGACGATGAGGACGGGTCCGGACTCGTCGTGGTGCAGGCGGGAGCGCAGGGTTGGGTGGGCCAAGGCCAGGGCGTCGAGACGGGCGATGATCTCTTCGGCGGTGGTCTCATCCGGCAGGGTGAGCACCTGGCTCTGCGCGAGGTACCGGTAGTTGCCGTTGGCGACGATCTCGCGGGCGAGGGCGGTCAGGGGCAGGATGGTGCCCGCCGGGGTGACCTCGGTCGGGGCGACGCCGGTTTCTCCTGCGTCGATCCGCTGGGCCAGCTCACGCAGATCCGCCGCTGCCAGTACATCTTTGGCCGCCACCTGGTACCCGGCACCGCGCAGTCGGGATACCAGATCGATCACGCCGATGCTGTCGATGCCGAGGTCGACGAGGCTGTCGAGAATGCCGATGCGCGCACCCGATCCGTCACGCATGGCCGTGATCAGTTCCAGCAGTGCGCGTTCGGTGTCGGTCGCCGGTTCGGCTTCCGGTCCACGGGTGACCGGCGCGGTGAGAAGTGCGGTGGCGGCGTGGATGTCGAGTTTGTCGTTGCGGTTCAACGGAATCTGCTCGACGTGCACGATCCGACTCGGCACGAGGAACTGCGGGAGCCGACGGGCGGCGGCAGATCTGATCTCGGTGGCGGGACGGTCGGCGACGACCAGCGCGCCGAGCCGGGTGCGGCCGCTGTCGGTGAAAGCCAGTGCGGCGGCGTGGTGTACGCCCTCGATCTCGCGCAGCACGACAGTGGCCTCGTCGGGTTCGACCCGGTAGCCGTTGATCTTGACCTGGCTGTCGACGCGACCCTCGTAGATCACGGTGCCGTCGGTGGCGCGGCGCACCAGGTCACCGGTGCGGTAGCGGCGGCCGTGTGGGCCTGCGACGAAAGCCGTTGCGGTGGTGGCGGGTCGGCCGAGGTAGCCGAGGGCCAGTTGGGTGCCGGAGAGGTAGAGCTCGCCCTGGCCGCCCGGGGGCACCGGACGCAGCCGATGGTCGAGAATCTCGGCGGACATGCCGTCGAAGGTGCGGCCGATGGTCGGTGCGGGGTGGTCGTGTACGTCGGCCATCAGCGCCTCGACCGTCGTCTCGGTCGGGCCGTAGAAGTTGATCACCCTGGTGCTCGCCAGGCCCCGCAGCCGCTGCCAGGTGTCCTGACTGATCGCCTCGCCGCCGAGGGCGAGCACGGTGAGCGGGCAGTGTTCGCGGCCGTCGCGGGTTTCGAACAAACCGGCGGTGATCAGGCGGCTCAGCATGGATGGCGAGGTGTCGAAGATGTCGATGCCCTCGGTCCGAATGGCCTCGACGATCCCGTCGGCATCGGTGCGCACCTTGTCACCGAGCAGCACGACCGCGTGCCCGCTCAGCAAGGCCACGGTGGGCTGCCACGCGGCATCGAACCCGGTCGACCACCCGTGCCCGATCCGCAGAGTGCGTCCGATCCAAGCGGCGGCGGGCGCGAAGATCCGGTTCTCGTGGTTGGCCCAATGATTGAGCAGGGCACCGTGCGGAACGACGACGCCCTTCGGCCGGCCGGTGGTGCCCGAGGTGAAGACGACATAGAACGGCGTCGTCCAGCCCGGAACCCGTCGCGCGTCAGCGCCCGCTGGTGCGGCGGCGGCCGAGCCGACTGTGTCGATCACGCTCGACCCGATGTCTACCGCCGGGACCGGCGACAAGGCGGCTCCCGAATGACTTCGGCCGCCATCGATCGCCGATACGGGCGGCTCGCCGCCGCCGACCTCGTCGGCAGCGTGGGCGTCGGCAACTGCGCCGTCGCCGGTGACCGTGCCGGAGGCTGTCCCCGAAGCGCCGTGAGCTGCGGAGTCGACGACTGCGGTCGGGACCGGAGCTCCCACCGGTGACGCACAACCGGCCACGCGGAGGGTGCCGCTGTTGTCCGGGACGAGGTGGTCGAAACGCACGTTCTCGGAGTGGAGTTCGGCGAGCACCGGCGCCATGGTCTGGTCGGCGAGCACTACACGCACGGCGGCGGTCTCGAACATGTACGCGAGGCGGTCGGCCGGGGTGGACGGGTCGACGTGGACGCAGAGGCCACCGGCTTCGGCGATAGCGAAGGGGGCATGCAGAACTCGGCGGTCACGCGGGAGCACTACCGCGACGGCGGTGCCCTCCGCGACGCCCCTCGCACGAAGACCCGCGGCCAGAGTCGCTACCGCGGCACCGAATTCGGCGAAGGAGTGTTCGCCGATCTCATCGATGACGGCGATCGCCTCACCCGCGGCCTCGGCGGCACTGTGCAGCGCCTGGGGCACGTTGACGAACTGCATCGGGCCGACGGCAACCGCGGCAGCTCGGCCGGCGACCACCGGTGGCTCGGCGACCGCGACCGGACCGGCCTCATCGAGCGCGGCAGGCTCGCCGTCGAGCGCCACCGGCGAGGCTGGAACCGCCGTGAACGTGTCGGGCCCGTCGGCGAATGACACCGGCGAGGCGGGCGACGCTGTGAAGCTAGCGGGCTCGCCGTCGGATGACATCGACGAGGCTGCGGACGCCGTGAGGACGGCGGGTTCGTCGGCGAGCAGAACATCGACCGCACTGCCGGTTTCGGCGTCGACGATGGACCGCACCACCGCGAGGAGGCGGTGGGCGAGGCGGTCGGGGGTGAAGCGGGTGGTCAAGTCGGGGCGGATTTCCACGCGGGTGATGAGCTGGTTGTCCTCGACCACCGGGACGACCGCGATCGGGTAGTGGCTCGGGGAGTCGATGCGGCGGGGGGTGAGGGTGGCGCCGTCGGCCAGGGGCATGCGGGCGGTGATCGAACCCATGGGGGTGTTCTCGAAGACGAGCAGGGTGTCGAAGAGCTGGCCGATGCTCGCCTGGCGGGTGATCTCGGCGATGCCGAGGTATTCGTGGGCGCGCAGGGCGGCGACCTCGCGCTGCAGGTGCGCGCCGATCGCGGCGGGTGCGCGGTCGTCCATGCGGACGCGGACCGGGATGGTGGTGACCAGCGCGCCGACGAGTCGGTCGGCGTGTGGCAGGGAGGCGTCGCGGCCGGAGGTGGTCTGTCCGAAGACCACGTCGTCGCGGCCGGTGAGCCCGGAAAGTACGCGAGCCCAGGCCATCTGGAGGACGGTGTTGAGGGTGAGGCCGTGCGCGCGCGCCCAGCGGGTGACCGTCTCGGTCTCGGCGCGGTCGAACCGGGCCTCGCCGAGCACGGGCAGGTCGGCCGGGGCGGGACCGGCGATCATCGGCATGGGGGCGAGTCCGGCCAGCGCGGTGGTCCACGCCTGGATCGAGGCGGCGGTGTCACGCCCGGCCAGCCAGGCGGCGTGCTCGCGCAGCGGCGGGGCGGGCGGCAGGGTGGCGCCTTCGCCGCGGTGCAGGGCGAGGAGGTCGGCGAACAGCAGCGGGATCGACCAGCCGTCGACCACGATGTGGTGCGCGGTGCAGATCAGTTCGTAGTCCTGCGCGCCGACGCGCGCCACGGTCACCCGGAACAGCGGGCCGTTGTCGAGATCGATCCGGCGGCGGCCTTCGTCCCAATAGCGCTGGCGGGCAGCGGCTTCGGGATCGGCGGCGCCGCGCAGGTCGACCTCGGTCCAGCCGATCTGTCCGGCCGTCGTCGTCACGAGGACCGGGTGCGGTAGGCCGTCGGTCAGCACCGAGCCGCCGAGGTGCGGATACCGTTGCAGCACTTGATCGAAGGCCTTGCGCAGGGTCGACACGTCGGCCAGGTCTTCGATCCGCATCGCGAAAGTGACCAGGTACGGGTCGATCTCGCCAGAGGTCGTGCTCACCGAGTACAGCCCGCGCTGCAGCGGCGACAGCGCGACGACGTCGAGGATCTGCGTACTCACTGCCCGAACTTCTTCCCGAGCGCGGCCAGCACGGCGGGATCGAGTCCGGAGGCGCTCATCGGCGCGACCTCGGCCGGTGCGGGTGTGGCCGCGGGCTCGGCGGCGGCTTCGTCGATGAGAGCGGCCAGTTCGTGGATCGCGGGCGAGCCGAACACCTGCTGCACGTCGAAGGTGTAGCCCTGTTCGGCCAGGTCGGTGACCAGCCGCAGCGCGGCGATGGAGTCGCCGCCGAGGGAGAAGAAGGTGTCCTCGCGGCCGATCTCGTCGTCGGCGTCGAATTCGAGCACCTGCCGGATCGCCTCGACCACCACGCGTTCGGTGTCGGTCTGCGGCGGTCCACCGGCACCGGGCAGGCCGAACAGGTCATAGCCCGGTTCGGGCGCGGCGAACAGGGTCGGCGCGCACGGCTCGTCGGCGCCGACGGCCCAGGCGCGGCAGCGGCGGTCCAAATGCGCGGCGAGTGCCGCGATTTCGGGCCTGTCCCGCAGGTCGGACGAGGTCTGCAGTGTCACCACGGCACCGTCGGGATGACCGACGACATCGACCACCAGGTCGACACCGTGCGGCTGGACCAGCCTGCGGTCGAGTTCCCGCACGGTGACACCGCGCAGCCGAGCGGTCTGCGCGGCCGCCCTGACCCCGATCAGCACCTGGAACAGCGCACCGCCCGGCCCCCTGAGCTGGTGGGCGAGCCGTTCGATCCTGGTGTCACCGTGCTCGCGCGCCGCGGTGACCTGCTCGGCGGCCACCGCCACCTGATCACGACCCGACAGCTCGGCGGTCGAATCCAGCCGCAGGACCAGCTGATTGGCGAAGTGGCCGATGGTGTCCTCGGCGCCGTCGGCGTCGCGCGCCTGGTCGAGCACGCCGACCGCCACCTCGGTGCCGAGCCCGGCCTCACCGAGCGAGCGGGCGAGCAGTGCCGCGAAGGCCGCGGCCAGATCGTGTCCGGCGGCGAAGTCGGCGAGGGTCTCCGGGTCGAGCCGGAAGCTCGGCGGCGCGGACTCCCCGCCGGGTGCCGCGGCGGTGAGTTCGGCCCGCTCGGGCAGGCCGTCGAGCCGGGCCAGCCAGTGGCTCAGCGACGGATCGGCGGTCGGGGTGGTGGTGAGGCTCTTGAGCTGCTGCGGGACGAAATCACGGAACTGCGCCCGCGCGGGCGCGACCGTGCCGGTGTTGTAGGCCACGCACAGCGACTCGATCAGCAGATCCAGTGCGCAGTCGTCGGCGGCGACGGGGTGCACCGCGATCGACAGGACCGAGCGATCGGCCAGCACGTACCGCCGGATCCGCACCGGAATGCCGTCCACCAGGTCGAACCGGTGGACGGCATCGGCGCGCAGGGCGCCTGCCAGGTGCTCCGCGCCGATCGGCACGGTCTCGACCACCTGGTCCGGCACGGCGCCGACCCGCTGATACGGCACTCGCCGATCGGCGGGAAAGTTCGTGCGCAACACGGTGTGCGCGGCGAGCACGCCCGCCGCCGCCCGCTCGAACGCCACGGCGTCGAGTTCGCCGGTGAGTTCGAGCGCGACGAACAACGTGCCCGCCGGGGTGTCACGCAAGCGTTCCGGAAGTAACGCCGCCTGCTGCGCCGGAGCGAGTGGAACGGGCCTGGAGGCGGTGGCGGAGTCTGGCATGGCGGTCCTTCCGGCGGAGCAGTACTTCAGTTACTTACCGACCGCCGCGAGCGTCGGGTCGAGATCCTTCAGCAGATACGGCACCGACAGCGGGGTCGGGGTGTTGATCGCGCTGATCGTCTTGGTGTCGAGGAAGGCGATGCCGCCGGAGCGGACCGCGGGCAGCTCGTTGTAGCCGGGCAGCTGCTTGAACTTCTCCTCGAACTGCGGCATCGCGCCGCACATCAGCACGTCGGAGGTGAGCTCGTCGAGGCGTTCCGGCGACAGCGCGAGACGGCCGCCGCTGGGCGCCTGGTCGGCGATGTTGCTCGGGATGCTCAGGCCCATGCGGTTGAACATCTCGGCCGAACCGTCGTTGCCGTCGGCGAGCACCATCAGCTGCGCGGGGCCGGTCAGCATGCAGGTGAGGAAGGTCTTGCCCTTCAGGTTCGGGTAGCGCTGGCCGACCGCGTCGATCTCGGCGTTGACACCGTCGATGACCTCGGTGGCCTTCTCCTCGCGGTGCAGCACCTTGCCGAGCACGGTGACCTGGTCGCTCCACTTGTCGACCTGGGCGTTCGGGGTGACGGCGCCGATGGTGGGCGCGATCCGCGAGAGCTTCTCGTACATGGTCTGGTCGACCAGGAAGCTGGGCACCAGGATCAGGTCGGGCTCGGCCGTGGCGATCTGCTCGGCGATGTCGCCGCCCATCTTCAGCACGGTGGCCTGCTCGAGCTCGGGCGGGGTCCACGGGAACTCGGACTTGCCGCCCATGGCGACCGAATCGGCGTAGGCGACCGGGGTGACACCGACGGACTGGGTGGCGTCGAGCCACTGGCTGCCGAGGGTGACCACCCGTTCGGGGGTGCCCTCCACGGTGGTCTCGCCGAAGTTGTGCGTGATGGTCACCGCGCCGTCACCGGCGGACTCGTCGCTGTCGGAGCCACAGGCGACCAGACCGGAGACGAGTCCGAGGGTGAGCAGGACGAGTCCGGCCCTGCTCGCCACGCGGCCACGCGGTCGATTCCATCGTCGCAGGGTCATTCCTAGCTCCTCGCGTTCACGGCCGCGGTGCGTTCACCAGGCCCTTCGTAGATAGTAGGTTAGGCTAAGCGAATTTGAGCCAGCCTGCTGTTGTCCAGTGCGCGCGATCACCCGTGCGCAGGAGACCATCGGCCCAGCCGCGCTCGGGATCGCTCGGCGTCAGCGCCTGGGCGACCCCGCCGACGAACACCTCGCCGACCACACCGGGAGGCGTCGGCCTGCCCGCGGCATCGAGAATCAGGACCCGGGCACCAGGTACCGGACGGACCCGCCCGCTGCCGTCGAGCGGTCCACGCGCCACCGCACCCGCGTAGCCGGGCACGGCGTAGCCGATGGTGCCGGTGATGCCGCCAGGTGCCTCCACGCGTAATTCGTTGCGGCCGAGCAGGTCCCAGCGGTGCGGTGAGCCGTCGTCGGCGACGGTGGGTAGGTGGGCGTCGTCCGGGCCGGTGCGCAGGTCGGCGACGTCGGCGACCACGTGGGTGGTGCGGGTCGAGATCGCCGGGGCGAGTTCGCCGGGGACGAGTTCGAGGGTCGCGCCGTCGGCCAGCGCGGCCAGGGCTTCCACCAGGAGTGCCACGGGGCCCGCACCCGCGCCGATCACGCGGTTGTCGGTGGTGCGGTAGGCCGGGTCGACTCGGCCCACCTGGCGGGAGCCGGCCACGGCGCGTCGGTCGGCGATTGCGGCGGTCACCGCATCGGCTTCGAACGACAGGAGGGTGCCCGAGGCGTCGACGATCTCGAGTGGCACACCGGCGGCCTCGGCGGTGACGAAAGTTTCGATGAGAGTGAGCAGGTCGCCGATCAGGATGCTCGCGTGCACGACCGCGTGCGACGTCGCCGGCCATGCGCGCTCCGGTCGAACGAATCCTGGCGATGAATCCCGCGATCGCGCACCCTCCAGGTGCGAGTGCTCCGATCGCGCACTGCGTGGCGACACACCCTCAGGTCGCGCGATTTCTGGTCGCGTAGTTACCGGCGGCGAGCCCTCAGGCTGCACGCCTTCCGATTGCACGCCTTCTGGTTGCGCGTGTTCCGATCGCGCGCCGAGTGGCCCACCGGTCGATGCCGCCGGATGCCGGACGCGCGAAACCAGTCGGTCGCAGACCGTGCCGAAGTCGACGGTGTCGGCGCCCGAGCGGATCGCGGTGCGGGTGGGCGGATAGGTACGGGCGCGACGGAGTAGTTCGGGCAGCGGGCATACGTCGGAAACCTCCACGCCGCAGGACCATTCGTCGATGACTCGGCGGCGTTCCTCGGCGGGCATCACGTCCAGGTCGGACAGGGCCAGGTCGGGGGTGTCGGCGAAAGCGTTGAGTACGCGCAGCATTCGGTGGGCGAACAGCTGGGCGGTCTCGCGGTGGTAGAGGTCGGTGTTGAGGGTGATCGAGGCGGCGAAACCGCCGTCGCGCGAGCTGGTGAAGGTGAAGGCGAGGTCGCGCAGGGTGCCGTCGAATTCGGAAGACAGGGTGGCGGCGGTCAGTTCGTCGCCGAAGTGGGGTGCGGTCTTTCCGTGGTGTTCGTCGAAGTGCAGCATCGCGGCGAATCGGTCGGCGCCGGGCACCAGTTCCGCCGCGACGTCCTGGTTGCCGTAGCAGGCCAGGGAGGTCGCGCGGGCGCGGTCGAGGACGGTGCGCAGGGATGGATTCCCGCGCAGGTCGGTGCGCAGCAGCACCGTATTGGCCAGGGGACCGATCACGCCCGCGGCGATCGCGTCACCGTGGCCCGCCACCGCCGCGCCGAGCGCCAGGTCGGTGCCGCTGCCGAGCTTGTGCAGCAGGGTGAGCGCGGTCGCGTGGTACAGCATGAACTCCGAAGCGCCTGCTTCCTCGGCGACCTCGCGCAGCCGGTTCCGCAGCGCGGCGGGGACCGGGAACCGGGCGATGTGCCCGGTCCGCCCGAGTCGGTCCGGGCGCGGCAGATCGGTAGCGGGACCTGTGCTTTCGCTCAGTCCGGCCAAGGCCGAACGCCAATACGCGAGCTGGGCCGCCAGGCCGTCGCCTGTCTGAGATTCCCATACCGCGACATCAGCGAAGTCGAGTTCGGCGAGTGGCAGGCCTGTTTCGTGCCCCGCCCGCCGGTCGCGGTAGGCGTTGGCTGTCTGCGCCACCAGGGTGCGCAGCGAACGGTGATCGGCGACCAGGTGGTGCGCGGTCAGCACCAGAACGTGGGTCTTCCGATCCAGCACGATGATTCGAGCTGCCAGCGGTGCGGCCTCGCGCGGATCGAACACCCGCTCGGCAGTCTCCGCCAGCAGCGCACCGAGTGCGGTCAGGTCGGCGGCCGAGACCACGGAGACATCGACCGGCTCGGCCGCCGGGGTCGGCACCGGCACACCCTCGACCACCTCGGCGGCCGGGCGAGACATACGGTCGAACTCGACAGCCGGAGCCGACACGGCAGCACCACCCGCGTCGACCGGATCAGCGGCTGGAGCCGACACGAACGCACCGCCCATCTCGACCGGTTGAGTGGCTGGAGCCGACACGAAAACACCGCCCATCTCGACCGGATCCGCCGTCCGTGCCGGTGCGAACACACCGGCCACATCGACGGCATCGGTGGTCGCCACGCCGCCGTCGCGGATGCGGCCCGATGGGTTTCGCAGTGGTGAGCCGGGGGACGTGAGCCCACCAGCCGTCGACGGGAAGGTGGTGCGCAAGATCTCGTGCCTGCCGGTCACCTCGGTGAGCGCGGTGCGCAGCGCGGCGACGTCCAGCTCGCCGTCGAGGCGGACAGCCAGAGACAGGTTGGCCGCTGCCGACGGCCCCTCGGCACACAGGATGTCCCAGCGGGCACGCTGGGCAGCCGTCAGGGGGAACTGTTGGGGGCGAGGCTGTTTCGTGAGGGGTATCAGGGTTCGCGGGGCGGGTGGGCGGCGTTCGATGAGGGCGGCGAGGCCGGCCACGGTGGGGGTGTCGAACGGGACGCGCACATCGATCTCGACGCCGAATTCGGCGCGGATCCGGGTGACGAGGCGGGCGGCGAGCAGGGAGTGGCCGCCGAGTTCGAAGAAGGAGTCGTCGGCGCCGACCTCGGCACCGAAGAGCTGGGCGAACAGGCGGGACAGGCGGATCTCGGTGTCGGTCACCGGATCTCGGCGCGGCGCGGCGAGTGCGCGCACCGGGGCGGGCAGCGCCCTGCGGTCGAGTTTGCCGTGCTCGGTCAGCGGGATCTCGTCGAGCACCGCGAACGCGGCGGGCACCATGTACTCCGGCAGCGCGGCGACGGCGTGCGCGCGCAAACGCGACAGGTCGATCGTCGCGCCCGCCGTCGGCACGACGTAGGCGGCGAGAACGGTACCGAGCGCCGGATCGGCCGACGCGACAACGACACAGTGCCCGACCGCCGGGTGGGCGGCCAGCGCGGCCTCCACCTCGGCGGGTTCGATCCGGTACCCACGCACCTTCACCTGCTCGTCCGCCCGGCCGACGAACTCGAGCGCGCCGAACTCGTTGCGCCGCGCCAGATCTCCGGTGCGGTACAGCCGCCCGCCCACCAGGAACGGGTCGGCGACGAAACGCTGCGCGGTGAGCACCGGCCGGTCGTGATAGCCGCGCGCCAATTGCGCGCCGCCGAGGTAGATCTCGCCGACGACACCGTCGGGCACCAACCCGAGCCGCTCGTCGAGCACATAGGCGTACACATTCCGGTTGGGTACCCCGATCGGCACCATCCCCGTGCCCTGCGGACCAACGACCGGCATGTGCGTCGCGCAGACCACGGCCTCGGTCGGCCCGTAGTGATTGCGCAGTTCGGCGTCGAACACGGTGGCGAACCGGTCGGCCACCTCACCGCGTAATGCCTCACCGCCCACCGGAACCCGGCGCAGCGCACCCCATTCGCTGACCTCGGGCAGCAGCAGGAAGGTGCTCAGTGTCGAGGGCACCATGTGCAGCACGGTGACACCGCAGCGCGAGATGAGTTCGGCGATGTGCGCGATGTCGCGGAAGGCGTCGCGCTTGGGCACCACCAGGCAGGCGCCGACGGTGAGGGTGACGAAGATGTCGAGCAGCGAGGCGTCGAAACTCACCGAGGCCGACTGCAGGACGCGATCCTCGGCGGTGAGATCCCACTGCGCGCAGAACCCCACCACGTGTTCGGCGATGGCGGCGTGCGGGACCGGGACGCCCTTGGGCTGTCCGGTCGAGCCGGAGGTGTAGACGACATACGCCAGGTTGTCCGGGTGCAGCGGCCTGCGCCGCCGCGCGTCGACGGGGGCGTGAGCGGGCAGATCGAGTGCCGATTCCTCGGCCGCGCCCAGTTCTACCGGGCCGAGGACCAGCCGCGCACCGGCGTCGGTGTCGAGGAAGTCGATGCGCTCGTCCGGGTAGGCGGGGTCGATCGGCAGGTAGGCGCCGCCTGCCTTGAGCACGGCCAGCACGGCGACGATGAACTCCGGCGAGGTGCTCAGCCGCAGGCCGACGATGTCCTCGGTGCCGATGCCCTGCTCGATCAGCCAGTGCGCCAGGCGATTCGCGCGCCGATCGAGCTCGCGATAGGTGAGGGCGCGGTCCTCGGCCGTCGTGCGGCCGGGCGCCAGCAGTGCGAGGTCGTCGGGGCGGGCGCGCACCTGGTCCTCGAACAGGCGGACCAGGGTGGTCGGCGGGGTCGGCACGAGCTCGCCGTGGGAGACCTCGATCAGCCGGTCGCGTTCGTCGGCGGTGAACAGGTCCAGATCGCCGATCGGGGTGCTGGTGTCGGCGAGTGCCCTGGTGAGCAGCCGGGCGTAGTGGGCGAGCAGCTGTTCGACGGTGGCGGGTGCGAGCAGGTCGGTGGCGTAGACGGCTTCCAGCCGCGTACCCCGTGCCCCGCGAATCACGGTCAGCCGCAGCGGCATCTGCGCGCGTTCGCCGGTGTCGTCGAGGCGCGTCACCTCGATTCCGTCGAGGCGCAGCGGCACGGGTTCGGCGCGGACGGCGAAGCCGAGCTGGGCGATGGACTCGAGACCGTCGCGTCCACCGGATCGGTTCGGGTTGACCGCGCGCACGACCTGATCGATGCCGACGGCGCGATGGGTGCGGGCCTCGGCGCACGTCGCGGAAGTTCGCGCGAGCAACTCCGCGAAAACGTCGGTGCTGGTGCAGGATCCGCGCAGCAGCACGGTGTTCCCGTGATAGCCGATCCGGTCGGCGGTGGTGGAATCCCTGGTCGTGACCGGGACGGCGACCACGAAATCCGTTGCCCCGCTGTAGCGATGGATGACCGCCTGCGTCGCCGCGAACAACACGGCGAATGCCGTGGTACCCAGCCGCGCCGCCGCATCGTCGACCGCGTCCATCACCTCGGCGGACAACGTCACCGTCGCACGCCCGGCCCGCCGCACCTCAGCGGCCTCGACCCCGCTGCGACCGGGCAGCTCGAGCGCGTCGGGCAGTGGGGTGAGCGTCCGCCGCCAGTATTCGATCCCAGCCTCGACATGCTCCGAGACCGGGGTATCGCCTGTCCGCTGTGCCGAGGCGAGGTTCGCTGCCCGCACCGACGCCTGGTCATCGACGATCTGCGGCGTCGCGGCAAGATCAGCCGTTCCCGGCGACACCGGAGCGCCGACCGTCCGGGCCCATGCCGGGGAGTCAGCGCTCCGCGACGTCGCGGCAGGGTCGGCCGTCCGGGCAGGCGGGGTGCGGCGTCTCATGGACATCGGCGCTGTCGACCGCGACGACACACCGGTGCGAGCCGACGGCCGGGTGGGTCCAGCAGCCGGACCGGGCGGACAGAAGGTTTCGGCGAGGGCGGTGGCGAAGACCGAGGCCGACTCCTGGTCCCAGGCGATGGTGTGCGCCACCAGCGACAGCACGGATTCCGTTGCGCCGGTGTGGATCAGCGCGACCCGCAGGGGTGCTTCCGCGGTCAGGTCGAACGGGGCGCCGACGGCCCGGCGCAGCAGCACCGCGAGGCGGCGGTCCCGGCTCGTTTCCGGCAGGTCGCGCAGGTCGTGCTCGGTCCAGGCCGGACGCACTCGCGCGTCGCGCACCTGACAGGGCTCGCCGTCGACAGCGAGACCATAAGTGGTGCACAGGATCTCGTGGCGGTCCGCGACCAGGTCGATCGCCGCCCGCAACCGGGACACGTCGACCGGGCCGACGAGGCGGTAGCTCACCGCGACATTGAGCGAGGCGTCGTCCGGGTCACGGGTCTGCAGGAACCAGGCCCGGCGCTGCCCGGCGGACAGCGGGCGGCGTTCCACCCGAACCTCGGCGCCGGGGTTCGGGCCTGCAGTGCGAACGACGGCCGTCATAACACCCTTCCGACCTGGAGACGAACTATTCCGCGGCGTCGGTGAGGTACCCACCGCGCCGGAAGAAACTGGCGCCATCGTGTTCGACACCGTCGGCAGTGCGGACACGGGTGATCACGAGCCCGCGATTGCGCCCGCGCACCGGATCGGGGCCGCTGACCACGGCACCACCGTCTTCCTGCACGATCACCCGCCCCGCGGTGCCGCCGTAGCGAGCCTCGGAGACCTTCGCCGCCAGCACCTCGACCCGCTCACCGCGGTAGTAGCTGTAGGCGTGCGGGTAGGGCGCGGACAGGGCGCGCACGAAACGCTCCAGGTCGACGGCGTCCCAGCTCCAGTCGATACGGCTGTCGCGGTCGGTGCGCTTGTGGAAGTAGGTGCGCTCGTCCTTGTTCTGCGGACGCCACCGCGCATCGCCGGATTCCAGCGCGGACAGTGCCTCGGCGACGGCGCCGGGGATGAGTTCCATCCCCTCGATCACCAGCTCGGTGCCGGTCACGCCGGGGCGGATGGGCAGGCGGTGCTGGACCAGGATGTCGCCGGTGTCGAGCTGCTCGTCCATCCGGTGCACGGTGAGCCCGAACTCCGACTCCCCGCTGATCAGCGCCCACAGCACCGGCGAGAAACCGGTGAACTTGGGCAGCAGCGAATCGTGCAGGTTCAACGTGCCGTAGCGAGGCAGGTTGTACAGCTCGGCGGGCATCCAGGTGTACCAGCTGTTCACCACGATGACATCGGGTTCGGCGAGCTTGACCAGGTCGATGGTCGCGGCGTCGGCGCTCTCGGTCAGGTGGACCGGGATGGCGTGGTCGCGGGCCAGCTCCTCGACGGAGTCCGACCAGATCCCCTTGTAGGAATCCTCGCTCGCCGGGTGGGTCACGGCAAGGACGACTTCATGCTCGGAATCGAGCAGAGCCTGAAGGGTTTTCCGCCCCCAGGTCTGGAAGCCGAACGACACGATACGCATGACCTGTCCTCATCTACTACGTTTGGTAAGGCTACCCTATCTGAGGTATTCCGCGCGCTGGGTAGCGCCCCCGCGGACCGCGCTCGAGCGCATCGTCGCCTCGGCGAGCACCCGGTCGGACAGTTCACCGAGGCAGCTGAGGTTGGGAAAGCCCGGCCCCTGGGCCAGCCCGGCCAGGTTCGGCAGGAACAGCTTGGCCTCCATCCCGGTCACCGCCAGATCGTGGCCGATCGAGGCCTCGAGCCGGTCCTTGTCGATCGGGCCGCCGATCGCCAGCTCGACCAGGTCGGCGGCATCGGCGTCGAACAGGTCGAGAAACCACAGCGGCTGGCCGCCGGTGGCGTCGACGACCAGGTCGAAGGCATGGGTCTGATCGGGGCGGCGCTCGTTGCGCAAGGTGAGCTCGATGCCCTCCCCCAAGCCACCGACGCGCACCACCCGGCCCTGCAGGTGGTGGACGCGACTGTCACCGAGCAGGTTCTCCTGCACGCGCACCGAGAACACGCCACGATCGGTGCGCCGCACCACATCCCGGCGCTCGTCGACGCTCAGCGCCCGCCACTTGCCCGGATCGCTGTAGAGCGAGTTCTCGAAGTAGCTCTCGCCCCTGGTGTAGATGGTGGCCGCGGGCGAGATCACCGAGACGGTGAGCGCGTCGTGGCGGACCAGCTCGTCCATCGCCGACCCGGCGGTCTCCCCGCCGCCGATCACCGCGGCCCGCGAGATGGACGGCAGTTCCCTGCGCCCGATCAGATTCCAGAACTCGGCGATCGAGAGCATCTTCGGATGCTCGGCCAGCGCCCGCGCGCTGTTGCCGGGACCGGTGATCATCAACGCGTCGGACCCCAGCGCGCTGGCCACGCCATCGGCATCGACGACCGCGACCTCCCAGCCCTTGGCCGCGGCGGCGATGGTGCGCACGGTGCCGAGCACCACCTCCACCCCGGATTTGCGAGCCACCCACTGCAGGTACTTCGCCCACACGTGGTGGTGCGGACTCGGGCGGCCGCGGTCGACCCACTCGGCATAGCCACCGCGCTCGACCAGGAACGCGGTCCAGCTGAACGCCATCATCGCCTCGTTGATCGCGCGATTGTGGCCGCGCGCCCAGCTCGAGTGATACGGGAAGCCGACGTCCTTCTCCGGGCTGGTGCCCAACCGGTGCCGACCATCGGTCCAGCCGCCCGAGGGCAGCCAGTTACCGCCCACCGCATGCGATTCCACGATCGTGACGCGCGGCGCGGGCAGACCGAGCTCCCGCAGGACATGTGCCTTGGCCGCTACCGCCATGGCCTTCGGGCCCGCACCGACCACCAGAAGTCTGTCCACCGGCACTCCACTCTCACCCGGTCGGGCACCCATGACGGGATACACCCTTACATGTTTGCATAGGCTTACCTTATATTGACTGTTGATGCCAGTCCCCGTGGTGAAATCACGAACGCGCGCTAGCAGCCGACTCTCAACGATTGGATCCGACATGTTCATGAACAAGGCACGCGCCGCCACCGCCGCATTCGCCCTGGCCGCCGCCGCCACCCTCGGCGCGGCAGGCACCCTGGCCACCGTCGCCCCGGCACTGGCCGCGCCCTCCATCGTCCGGACCACCCCCGCACCGACCACCGGCCAGCTCCAGGCCAAGCTGCAGCTGGTCCTCAACACCGGCGCCGACCGCGGTGCCAGGGCCAACGAGCTGGAGAACGGCGAAGCGGGGCTGCCGCTGGTCGATCAGCTCGGCACCGTGATGTCCAGCGTCCCCGGCTTCGCCTGGACCGTCTCGGGCCCGGTCGCCACCACCGGCGATCTGACCACCGCGAACCTGCTGGTCACCGTCCCCGGCTTCGGCACCTTCCCGCCGATCGAGGTCTCCTGGCGCGATGTCAACGGCACCTGGAAGCTCACCTCCGAATCACAGTGCACCCTCGCGTACTACGCCTCGCTGTCCTGCTGACCGCACTTCCCCGGCCCGGCCACCACGCCGTGGGGCCGGGCCGAGTCGTGCCCGGTCCGCACCGCGACAAACAAAAGTACTTAGGCTAGCCTTATCCGCATGGGTAAAGGAACCAACGGCCTGATCATGAAGGTCTGGCGCGCCAACGACTACGAGCTGCGCGTCACCTCGGTGGAGACGGTCACCGACAAGTATCTGCGGATCGGCTTCGAGGGCAACGGCCTGCTCGCCGACCACCCGGCCCACCCCACCCAGTTCATCCGCATCTGGATTCCCGATGCCACCACCGACAAGCTGCATCACCGCGGGTACACCCTGGTCAACCAGGACCCCGACACCGACCGCTTCGACATCGAGTTCGCCCTTCACGGCGGCCCGGCCAGCGAGTGGGCCGAGCGCGCCACCGTCGGCGACAAGCTGGAGGCGAGCCTGCTCGGCATGGACGCCTCCCATCCCGACACCGAGCGCAGCGATTACGTCATCTTCGGCGACACCGCCTCGCTCCCGGCCATCAACGCGCTGCTCGACGCGATTCCCGACGCCTCGGCGCGGGTCTTCCTGGAATCGCAGTACGAATCCGACCCGACGCTGCCGGTACACAGCCACGCCGGTCACGAGGTGACCTGGCTGCCGCGCGTCGACGACGGCCGGCTCCTGCGCGAGAAGGCCCAGGAAATCACCTGCGTCCCGGGGACTTACGCCTGGGTGGCCTGCGACGGGGCGACGACCCGCTCGATCGTGAAGACGCTCAGGACCACCCACGCGCTGCCCAAGACCGACATCAAGGCCCGCGCCTACTGGAAGTAGCTCCTCAGGGTCAGGGTCATCCCCCAGACCTACCCTGAAATACGCCCTGGTGGCGACGCGCCGGGCCACGATTCCGGGCACGCTGGACGACGACAGTCGTGGCGGTCGGGGACCGCCCGAGCCGAATTCGTCGAAACGAGCGCCGAGTGTCCGTGATCGACGCAGTGCTGTGGGGCGCTGCTGTGGTGTTCGCGATCGTGCTGATCGCCTTCCCGCGGGCGGCACGGCGGGTGGCTCCGCTGGTGCTGGCGCTGCTCGTCGTCGGCGCGGTGGCGCAGTGGGTGCTGGAGACCTTCTACTGGCACCTGGTCCCGGTCTATCTGCTGATCGCGGTGAGCCTGGCGTTCATCTTCACCGACACCGACCCGTCGCGGCGAAGGGTGGTGTTCCGCACCGGGATCGGGGTGCTCGCCGCGGCGGCGATCATTCCGTGGGCCGTGCCGCCGATCCCCGAGCTGCCGGAGCCGACGGGCCGGTACGCGGTGGGGTCGGAGATCTTCCGCTGGGTCGACGAATCGCGCCCGGAACCCGCGACGGCGGCGACCGACGATCGGCGCAATGTCGTTGTGCAGGCCTGGTATCCGACCGATCAGCACAGTGCCCGGCGGTGGGTGTACATCGACGGGCGCGACCAGCTGCCCGCGCGGGTCAGCCAGCTGCCCGGGTTCCTGCTGGCGGAGTACCGCAGCATCGATTCGCACGCGTCCGCGGATGTGCCCCTCGCCCAGGACCGGGCCCAGTGGCCGGTGGTCCTGTTCTCCCCCGGCTACGGCGCACCCCGCGCGTTCTACACCGGGCTGGTCACCGATCTGGCCAGTCGCGGATTCATCGTCCTTGCCGTCGATCACCCCTACGAGTCCGGCGTCACCGAACTCGCCGACGGCACCATCGCGACCACCGTCGGGCAGATCGCCGACGACGATCCCGACGGCACCCGCTTCATGACCGAACACCTCGACACCCGCACCGCCGACCTGCGTTTCGTCCTCGACCAGCTCACCCGCCCCGAAGTGCTCGGACCACTCGCCGACCGCGTCGACCTCGGCACCCTCACCGCCACCGGGCATTCCCTCGGCGGCGCGGCCGCGCTCTCGGCCCTGGCCGCCGATCCACGACTCACCGCCGCCGCCAATATCGACGGCACGCTCTACGGCCCCCTGCCCGAACACACATTGAACCGGCCGGTCCTGCTGCTGGAGAGCGATCGCTCCGAAACCGGGCACTCCCAGCGCTATCTCGACGGAAACGGCATGCTGCTGGACCGGCTCGACGCACCCGGCTTTCGCTACGAGATCAACGAGGCCGACCACTACAGCTTCACCGATGTGCCGCAGTTCCTTTCGGCTCCGGCGCGGTTCGTCGTCACCCGGATCCTCGGTGGCTCCCGAGGACCGGCCGCGACCCAGCGCGCCACCAACGACATCCTCGTGCCGTTCCTGACCGGCACGCACAACGAGATCCCCGCCGCGGTCGCGACACACGACGGCATCAGCGGCGGACCGATCCCCGGGTAGAACGCCGTCGGCGGCCGGACGGATCACGAGATCCGCACGGCCGCCGAGCGTTTCGCACTCAGGCCGAGACCGGCTCCAGGCGCCAGCCGGTGGCTCGCTCGCGTTCGTTCCAGAAGGCGGCGTAGCGGCCGTCGAGGGCGAGCAGTTCGTCGTGGGTACCGCGCTCGACGATGCGGCCCGCGTCCAGGAACAGGATCTGGTCGGCGTGGGAGATGGTCGCCAGGCGGTGCGCGACCACCAGAACGGTCTTGTCCCTGGTCAATTCGTGGATGCCGCGCACGACGACCGCCTCGCTGTGCGGGTCGAGTGCGCTGGTCGCCTCGTCGAGCAGGACGATGGGTGCGGACTTGAGCAGCGCGCGGGCGATCGAAACCCGTTGGCGCTCACCACCGGACAGCGACGCGCCGCCCTCGCCGACCTGGGTGTCGTAGCCCTCGGGCAGGCGCTCGGCGATCTCGTCGACCCTGGCCGCCCGCGCGGCGCGCAGCAGCTCGTCCTCGGTGGCGTCGGGGTTGCCGATCCGGATGTTCTCGGCGACCGTGCGATTGAACAGGTAGACGTTCTGGAACACCAGCGAGAGCTGGTCGAGCAGGGTCTCCGACGGCTGGGCGCGCACATCGTGCTCGCCCACCGAGACCGTGCCGGAATCCACGTCGTAGAAGCGGGCGGCCAGGCGCAGCAGCGTGGTCTTGCCCGAACCGCTGGGTCCGACGATCGCGGTGGTCGTGCCGGCGGGGACGGTGAAGGTCAGATCCGCGAGCACGGGCTCGTCGGGGCGGTAGCCGAAGCTCACCGCGTCGAAAACCACGGCGGGTGCGCCGGGGGTCACCGGTTCGGTGGCCTCGGGCAGGGTCGGTTCGTCGAGCAGATCGGTGATCCGATCGGCGGCCGCGGCGGCCGAGCGCAGCGCGGTCCCGAGCTGGGCGGCCTGGTTCACCGGTTCGATGAAGCGCGAGCTCACCGCGATCAGGGCGATCGCGACGGCCGCGGAGATGGTGCCGTCGGTCACCTGGACCACCGCGAGGTAGACCAGCACCAGGAACACCGCCTGCACGAACAGCGCGAACACGACCAGACCCGGCACGGTCGCGACCATCATCCGCAGCACCGCCGAACGGTGCCGGACCAGCGCCGAGTCCAGTGCCTTGTTGCCCGCGCCCACCGCGCCGAACGCGCGCAGCACCGGCTGGGCCTGCGCGAATTCGACCACGCGCGAATCGGCTTCGCCCGCCGCGTCGTGCAGGCGCGCGTCGGCGCCGGTGTATGCCCGGGTGGCCAGGCCGTTGACCAGGTACAGCACGGGCGCGGCGAGCAGCATGGCCAGGCCGATCCGCCAGTCGATGAACAGCATGCCGATCGCGACGGCCACCGGCACGATCACGCCGGTGAGCACCTTGGTGAGCAGATAGGCGATCAGGCCCTGCATCTCACGCACCTGCTCGACCACCACCCGCGACAGCGGGGCGGCGTCGCGACCCTCGAACCAGCCCAGCGGCAGCGCGTTGAGCTGATCACCGAGCCGGGTCTGCAGGCCACGCTGCATCCCGAGGCCGATGCGCAGACCGATGACGGCCTGCAGGTAGCCGAACACGATCAGGCCGCCGACGGCCACCGTCATGCCGAGCGCCCACAGCCAGGCGCGGCTCAGATCATCGCCGATCAGCGCCTCGAGCACGGGGACCAGCAGCAGATAGGCGGCGGCCTGGCACAGCGCCTGCAGCACGATCGCGGCGAGCAGCTTGGGCAGCAGCGGGGCGAATTCGGCGGGAACCAGCCGGAATACCTTGCGAATCATCGTGCGTCCTCCACCAGGGCGAGCGTGCCGAGCGCGGCCTCGTTGATCTCCCAGAGCCGCTGATAGAGCCCACCGGCGCCGACCAGTTCGGCGTGCGGGCCCTGTTCGACGAGAGTGCCGTTGTCCAGCACCAGGATCCGGTCGACTCCGGTGATGGTGTGCAGGCGGTGCGCGATCACCAGGACGGTGCGACCGGCCACCAGGGCGGCCAGCGCGTCCTGCACCGCGGCTTCGGATTCCGGGTCGGCGAAGGCGGTGGCCTCGTCGAGGACGAGCACCGGGGTGTCGGCCAGCAGCGCCCGCGCGATCGAGAGGCGTTGCGCCTCACCGCCGGACAGGCTGGCGTCCTCGCCGATCTCGGAGTCGTAGCCGCGCGGCAGTGCCACGATCCGGTCGTGGATCTGGGCGGCGCGGGTGGCGCGTTCGATGGCCGCGTCGTCGGCGTCGGGGCGCGCGATCAGCAGGTTCTCGCGGATAGAGCCGCGGATCAGGCGCACGTCCTGGAAGACGAAACCGACGGTGCGATACAGCTCTTCGCTCGAGTACTCGCGGATGTCGCGACCGGCGATGGTGATCCGGCCCGCACCCACGTCATAGAAGCGGGGTAGCAGCTTGGCCAGGGTCGACTTGCCCGAACCGCTCGGGCCGACCAGGGCGGTGATGGTGCCGGGGCGCAGTTCGAGGTCGATGCCGCGCAGCACGTCGTGACCGGTGCGGTAGGCGAATTCGACGCCCTCGAACCGGACGACACCGGGTTCGGTGGGCTCGGTACTCGTGGTCTCGGGCGCCTGGTCCAGTTCAGGTGTCTGCTGCAGTTCGTGCAGGCGCAGCGCGGCCGCGTTGCCCGCGCGCAGGGCCTGCGAACCGTAGCCGAGGCCGAGCAGCGAACTGCCGATACCGAGGCCGACCAGGACGAACGGCAGCATGTCGAGCGGGGCGACCCAGCCCAGACCCACCCCGGACAGCCCGCCGAGAACCACGACCAGCATCACGAACACCGGGGCGACGACGATGTCGGAGGCGGCCTGCACGCGGATGATCGGCATCTTCATCCGCTGCGCGGACTGCACGAGTCCGTCGACGGAGTCCTGGAATTCGCGGTGCGCCTTGCCCGCCTGACCGAAGGCGCGCACGACCTGGATGCCGTCGACGAACTCGATCGCGGCATCGGAGGTGCGGCGTTCCCAGCGGGTGTAGACGGCGACGCGGTCGCGGCCGTCGCGGTCCATGATCCGGCCGAGCAGGCGGCCGTAGGCCAGCAGCGGGATCAGCAGTACCAGCGTCAGCCGCCAGTCGACCGTGAACAGGTAGCCCAGCGTCACCACCGGCACCACCAGGGCGCCGACGAATTCGAGACGGGCGTGCGCGACCAGGTAGTGCAGGGCCTCGACGTCGTCGCGCAGGTAGGTCTTGACCTCGCCGGAGCTGCGTTCGCCGAACCAGCCCAGCGGCACCCTGGTGAGCTTGGTCGCGAGCAGCCTGCGCAGGGTGAGCTGGTAGTTCGCGTCGACCGCGTGCGACCAGATCAGCGCCACCACCTGCAGGAACGCCCGGAAGACGAGCACCGCGACGGCCGCGCCGAACAGCCACCACACCCGATCGGTGTCGACCGGGGACGCGAGCAGCTCACGGCAGGCCTCGACGATCAGGATGAACGGCACCACCGCGCAGACCGAGGCGACGGCCACGATCACACTCGCCGCCGTGAGCATCCCCGAGACCGGCGCCAAGATCTCCTTGCGAGCCGCCGCTTCCTGCTGCTTCTTCGCCTTCGCGACCGCCCTCGGCGGCCGGTTGCCCGACTCCGCCCCCGGCGGCGGCGCTGCCTGCACCGTCATAACGTTCTCGCCTCTCACCTGTCCGCGGCAACTCGCCGAAGATAGGTTAGCCTAAATTCATTGCTCCGGACCCTAGGGAACGGGAGTCATTTCCGGACTGAGCGCCATGGCCAACGCATGGGCGGGATCGGCGTTTCCGCCCAGCGTGGTGTCGAAGAATGTGCGCAGATATCCGCGCTGTACCTCAAGAGAACGCTCGGGGTCGATCTCGCCGACCAATTGCACCTTGCCCGCAGCCGGGAGGAGACCGGCCGCGGCGAGCGCGTCGGCGAGGATCTGGTTGTCACAGAACGAGTGATGTTGTGCGCCGCGGAGCTGGAAATGCAATTTGGGCCCCGCGGTGGACCAGAATTGTTTCCAGCTGGGGATGTCATCTCGATGGTGACCCTCCGCGCTGATGAGCAGGAAGGGGCGATCCAGGCCCGCGGAGACAACCGGGCCCCAGAGCCCGCCATCGAGATTCGCGGCAGCGCCGATGCGCCGGTCCTCGTACATCGCCTGCGCCGCGGTCGCTCCACCGAGCGAATGGCCGTACATCGCCACCTTGGACAGGTCGAGCACGTCGGCGAGCTGCGCGGGCAGCGGATGCCGGCCGGCGTCCGGGTTGGCACCGGCCGCGAGGTCGGCCAGCGCGTCGAGCACGAACCGCGTGTCCGCGACCCTGGTCGGCAGCGCGATGGCCACCTGCTTCTCGACCTCGTCGGGTTCGGCGGCAGGCGGCAGGACGCTGCGGGCGATACGGCCGTCCGGGAACTCCGTCGCGAACGTCTCATGGGTGTGGTTCATGGTGACCACGACGTAGCCGTGACTGGCGAGATCCTCGGCTTGGGCGGTGCTCAATTCCCGGGACAAACCCATCCCGGGCGAGAAGAGCACTATCGGACGAGCTCCCCGGGAGATGTCCGCCGGTGCGTCCAGGCGACCGCGGCTGGGGGCGAGCGCCCAGCTGTCGGCCGAGGGCACACCCACCGACGCCAGGTCCTCTGCGTAGATCCGCGCGATATCGGTTGCCATCCACGGTCGAACGGGCGCCGCCGAGGTGTCCGCGGCGGGATACCAGATGCTGATCATCAGTTCCCGTTGCTGCGCCGGGACATAGGGATCTCGGCGTTCGGCATCGACCAGGTGCAGATCCACCACACCGATCGCGTGATCCCCGGTCGGCGCGGGCAGCGTGACGACCACCGGTGCGATGTGCGGAGACAATGGTTCTGCGGCGGCAATGCCGGTTCCGGTCAGCGCCAGAATCAGCGCGGCCAGGCAGCGGAGAATATTTCTGGACGCGTTCGCGTGCGCGAGAAGCAATGCCACGAAACGGTTTTCGGAAGTTACCGGCTCCGCGCCGGTCACGAACGAGATTGGCATGAGGTCCCCCCTGGATCGTCTGCCGCCCGAGTTTAGGGGACAGTCCACTCCCGGATACGGCAGCCGAAGAGATCGGTCCGCGATGACGGAAGTCGTTGGGTTCCTTCGTTCCGGCGATTCGGCCGCGGAATATCGGGAATGGTGTCGGTGTAGGGAATGTTGCGCACCACGAGCCGACTGCCGTCCGTGAGGAGCACACTGTGTCGTTCACCGCCCTGCCGCCCTCGGCCGCCTGGCGGCATCGCGAGGCACGCACGGGGTTCGAAGTGGCGTACTTCCATCGGGATGAGCGGGGGGTTGTCGTCGAGGGGTGTGCGACGGCGGTCGAGGACGGGGTGGTGTGGGCGGTCGACTATCGGTTGCGGCTCGATGGGAGTTGGCATACGCGGTCGGCGCAGATCGTCGGGCGGTATCCGGAGGGGCGGCGGACGGTGAGTGTGCAGTCCGATGGGCTCGGTCGCTGGCAGGTCGACGGGAGCGCGGTGCCGGAGCTCGACGGGTGTCTCGACATCGATCTGGAGGCGTCGGCGTTCACGAACGCGCTGCCGGTCCGGCGGCTGGGTCTCGCGGTCGGCGATGCCGCGGACGCGCCCGCGGTCTATGTGCGCGCCGGTGATCTCACCGCGGCCCGGTTGCCGCAGCACTATCGCCGCGTCGTCGACGGGGCCGGGCAGCGCTATGACTACACCGCGCCGACCTTCGACTTCCACGCCACCTTGGAATACGACGAGTACGGATTGGTGGTCGAGTATCCCGGCCTCGCCGTGCGCGCTGCCTGAACACCGCGCCGCCAACAGGCACTGCGAGACTGTTCTCCATGCGACGTAGGCAGCAGCCGCCGCTGCCTAAACGGCACGGCCTCGACCCGGCCCGACTCCGCTTGCCCGAGGACGGGCAGTGGGCGACCGTGCGCGACCATCTCGTCGAGCGGTTGCCGCGAGTCGACCCGGCACGGATCGAGGAGATGCTGCGGGCGGGCGAGATCGTCGACCTGGACGGGCCGCTCGGACCGAACGCGCCGTATGTGCCCGGTGGCGCGGTCTGGTTTCACCGCGACCTGCCGGTGGAGACCGAGGTGCCGTTCGAGATCGGCATCGTGCACCGTGACGAGGACATCCTGGTGGTGGACAAACCCCACTTCCTGGCGACCATCCCGCGCGGCCAGCACATCCTGCAGACCGCGCTGGTCCGCCTGCGCCGCGACCTCGACCTGCCCGACCTGATCCCCGCGCACCGGCTGGACCGGGTGACCGCCGGCCTGATCCTGTTCGTGGTGAACCCGGCCCGGCGCGGGGCCTACCAGACGATGTTCCACCACCGGACCGTGCGCAAGGAGTACGAGGCCATCGCGCCCTACGACCCCGCGCTCGAGCTGCCGCGCGTCGTGCGCAGCCGGATCATCAAGGAGAAGCAGGTGCTGGCGGCGATGGAGGTCGAGGGCGAGCCCAATGCCGAGACCGAGGTGTCGTTGCTCGAGCACCGCGACGGTCTCGGCCGCTACCGGCTGCGACCGCACACCGGGCGCACCCACCAGCTGCGGTTACACATGAACAGCCTCGGCGTGCCGATCCTCGGTGACGACTTCTATCCGGTGGTCACCGACAAATCGGTCGACAACTACACCCGACCCCTGCAATTGCTGGCCGCCTCGCTCGAGTTCACCGACCCGATCAGCGGGGAGCCACGGCGGTTCGAGACCCAGCGCTCGCTGCAGGCATGGACCGATCTGCCCGGATGGTCCGAATCGGCTGTCGAGTAGCTCACAGCGCGGCGCGGCGCTATCGATCTTGGTGGGCCGCCGAACCGCCGGTGACGATGCCGATTCGCTATCGGCGGTGGTGAACGGGCTGTTCACCGGGCCGTTTCCGTATCGTGATCCTTCCGTACACTCGGTCGGGTGCTCGCCTCCGCCCCCGTCGCCGCCGCCCGGCCCAAGCTGCACGCCTACATCGATATCGCCGTAGTCGTCGTCGTGCTGGCCGGGACGAATCTGATCGCGCACTTCACCACCGCCTGGGCCAGCATCGTCACCGTGCCCATCGCGGCCGTCGCCCTGCTGGTGCTCATGCGCAAGCGCGGACTCGGCTGGGCCGAACTCGGCCTGTCACCACGGCACTGGCGGCGCGGCACGCTCTACGCGCTCGGCGCGGTCGGCATCGTGCTCACCGCCGTCGCCATCGGCGCGCTGCTGCCGATCACCCGGCCGTTCTTCCTGGCCGATCGCTATGCCACCATCTCCGGCGCGCTGATCGCGTCGATGATCGTCATTCCGCTGCAGACCGTCATCCCCGAGGAACTGGCGTTCCGCGGCGTGCTGCACGGCACGCTCGACCGCGTGGTCGGGGTGCGCGGGCTGTTCGCCGCGGGCTCGCTGATGTTCGGGCTCTGGCACATCGCCTCGTCGATGGGGCTGACCAGCGGTAACAAGGGTCTGCTCGAGATCGTCGGCGGTGGGCTGCTCGGTCAGATCGTCGGCATCGCGCTCGCCGTGGCCGCGACCGCGGTGGCCGGGGTGGTGTTCACCTGGTTGCGGCGACGCAGCGGGAGTCTGCTGGCGCCGATCGCGCTGCACTGGTCGCTCAACGGCGCGGGCGCGCTCGCGGCGGCCGTCGTCTGGCACACCGCGCTGCGCTGATCCTCATTCCGGCAGCGTCGGGTCGGTCGCGCGGACCGCGGTGAACAAGCCCGTGCACACCTCGACGAGCTGTGCCGGGTCGTGGGTACGACCGTCGAGCAGCCAGTCGACCAGCAAGTGGTTCACGCCGCCGACGAGCGCGATGCAGGTCAGCCGTTCACGCTCGGGCAGCGGCCGCGCACGCGCCGACGACCACAGACCCGCCACCAGCTCCGCGTAGTCGCGCAACACCGCGTGCCTGCGCTGCTCCATCGCCGCCGACACCCCGACCACTTCGATCAGGACGACTCGCGCGCGGCGCGGGTCCTCGGTGAGATAGCCGATGAACCCGCCGAGACCGGCGCCGATCAGCTCGTCCAGGCTCGGTCCCGACGCGCGCAGCGCCTCCTGCGTCCGCTCCTCGAGGCGGCCGGCCAGTTCGTCGTAGAGGGCTGCCAGACAGGCCTCGCGGTCGCTGAACGATTCGTAGAAATAGCGCTCGGTGAGCCCGGCGAGCCCGCACAGCTGTTTCACCGACCCGGCCGCGTAACCCTGGGTACCGAACAGTTCGAGAGCCGCGGCCAACAGCGCCGTCCGGCGCTGCCCGACCCGTTCGGCCGGGGTGCGCCCCGAGTACCGCCGACCCGCCGAATGCTCGGCGGAGTGCGCTTCCATCGAACCCTGTCCTTCTGTGCGACTGCGTGGAATACTAGGCCACAATTTTTGACATGACGACATGTCAGAAGTGACATTTCCGCTGGATCGAAAGGCTTTGCCGATGAAACGCACCCATGCCGGACTGGTCGTCGCCATCACCGGCGGCGCCGCGGGCATCGGCCGTGAGACCGCGCGCCAGTTCGCGCTCACGGGCGCACGGGTCTGCATCGGCGACCTGTCCGGCACCGCGGCCCGCACCGCCGCCGCCGAACTGCCCGGCACCGTGCACGGCTGCGAACTCGACGTCACCGACGAGCGCTCCTTCCACGATTTCCTGGCCACCACCGAGGCGCTACTCGGGCCGATCGATGTGCTGGTCAACAACGCGGGCGTGATGTGGGTCGGCGCCTTCGACACCGAACCCGACACGGCCACCACCCGGATGCTCGCGGTCAACCTGCACGGCGTGATCCGCGGAGTGCGCCTGGCCGCGCCCGCCATGCGCACCCGCGGGCGCGGACACATCGTCACCATCGCCTCCGCCGCGTCGCGACTGTCCCCGCCCGGTGAGGCCACCTACGCCGCGACCAAGCACGGCGTGCTCGGCTACCTCACCGGTGTTCGAGAGGAACTGCGCGGCAGCGGGGTTCGGCTGTCGGTGATCATGCCGGGCGTCGTCGACACCGAACTCGCCGCCGGAACCGCCACGGGCGCGGCGAAACTCCTCCAGCCCGCCGATGTGGCGAATGCGGTGCTCGCGGTGGTGGAGCGGCCCCGCTTCGAGGTGTCGCTGCCCGGATACGTCAGCCCGCTCGTGCATCTGGCCGGACTGCTTCCGCAGTGGTTGCGCGACATCGTGTTGCGCCGCGCGGTGCCGAATCAGGTGGCCGCCGTGTCCGGATCGTCGAAACGATCCGCCTACGAAAAGCGCGTGCTGCGAGACGATCCCGAGTCATCGCAGTAGCGAACCTGGCCGCCACGCGACCGGATCATCTTGGCAGGTCGAGCAGCGCGGTCGCGGTCCCCGTCAGCGCGCCGCCGGATCTCCTCGGCGCGAAGCCGGACAGTTGATCACCAGGCACTCAGGTAAGCATCGGCCGAGTAGCGAACGCCACCAGAGCCTGGTGATCAACCGTCCAGGCATGGTCGTGGTGCGCGCGAATCGGGCCGGTGTCGTTGACCGCGGCTCGGACGGCGTTTACGCTCTCTGGCAATCACACATATGTTCGATAGTCCATATGTTCGAGTGACCGGAAGGCGCGAGATGTCCGACGATCGGTCGATCGAGAATGCCGTCAGCCCGGCGGACACCGAGATCACGGCGCTCGAACGGCAGGTGGCGACGGCGCGCGGCAAGCTGCCGCTGCAGCACGACACCGCACTGTACGACGCGCTCTCCGACGCCGAGATCCGGGCCGAACGCGAGCTCGCGGAATGGATTCGCGCGCAACGGCGTAAACAGCGGCGGCGTGCGGTCGTCGACGAACTCGCCGCCGACCGGCGCGACCGGCGCACCGGCACCCAGATCCGGCGCACCGACGAGGCCGACGCGCGCTGGCATCGCAAGGCCCTGGCCGCGCGGCGGCGCGTCTCCAGTCCGGATGCTCGCCTGGCCCAGCTGTATCGGCGGGCGGAGTGGTCCTCGCGCGCGCTGATCGGCGTCGTCGTCCTCGGGATGCTGTGGGCGGGGGTGAACGTCCAGCGCAACCTTGTGCCGAGTGGCGACATGAGCGACCCGCTCTACTGGCTCAGCTACGGCATCGAAGCGATGATCTCCATCCCGATCATCATCATCATGATCACCGCGACCACCGCCGCCCGCTGGGGGCGGGAACTCCAACGCGGCAAGGTCGTCCTGTTCGAACTGGCCCTGCTCGGCACCACGGTCGCCCTCAACGCGGGCCCCCATCTCGCCAGCGGATCCTACGGCCGCGCAGCCGAATACGCGATCGCCCCGGTGATGGTCGGCGTCGTGATCTGGTTGCACGCCTGGGTGGCGGCGCGCTACGCGATGCTGATCGAGGCGGCCTCGGTGGAGTTGCCCGTGGACACGGTGAACTACTCCCCCGCCGAGCGCGTGACCTCGGCCGATGCCGCGCTCGAACCCGGTTCGCCGACGGCGATGCCACGAATCACCGACGACACTCGACTCATCGAGCGTGCGGTTGCGAATAGCGTTGCAGTCGAACAGGTCCCACCGCGCGCGGACCGAGTCGCCGCCGAATCACCACTCTTCGACGAACCGACAGGTGATGCGGGACGGGCGATCGACACTCGCCCCGTCGCAGGCGGATCCGACGCTCAGCCCGCCGAAGTGGCGGCCGCGGTCTCCGTGAACCTGCCCGAGCAGGAAAGTCCAGAGTTCACGCCCGACTCTGCCGACTCTGCCGACTCTGCCGACTCTGCCGACTCTGCCGACTCTGCCGACTCTGCCGACTCTGCCGACTCTGCCGACTCTGCCGAGATGATCCCCGTGTCCGCCGCGGACCGCACCCGCACGCACAGTGCGCGCCGTCCGTCTACGGAGAAGTCGATCGCCCCGGGCACGCTCGAACTGATCCACAAGGCCGCGGCCGATCACCGTCGCAATGGCGCCGAGTACTCGACCACACGGACGAACGGCGGCACCCCGCCCCTGCGCCGAATACCGGTCACCGCGGGCGCGCAGTCCACCGCGGGCGACGCGACCGGTACCGACCCGGTTCCCGAGGCGACGGCGCACGCCGACACCGTCGCCCGTGACCGCAACGGCGACACCGCTGCCCCCAAGGCAACGGCCCCCACTCCACCTCCGGCCGAACAACCCGAACAACTGACCCTCACCACCGAGCCGGAGCCCATCGAGGACCCGATCCCCCGCATCGATCCGGGGAAGTCCCCGACCACAACCGAGGCGGCGCCACACCCGACCCCGCCTGCGGAACCCAAGGCCACCCGCCCGCAGCCGACAGACCCGAATCCGGTCGGCGGTCCGGCGCCCCTGCCCATGGATCGAGATCACACCGACCAGCAGCCCCCCGAGCCCGCTGAGTTCGACGCCAGCACACCGGCGTCAACCGATCCCGAGCCGGCCGACGCCCTGGACCCGCCCGAAGACTTCGACACCCCCGCCGACGACTTCGACTACGACGACACCGAGGTCCGCGCCCTGGCCCGCCAGATCGCCCACCGCAGCCCCCTGCGCCTCACCCTCGCCCAGATCGAGGAAATCCTCGAACTCACCGACCAGTCCTGGTCAGCCCCCAGCATCGGCGCCGAAGTCGGCGTCTCCGGCAACACCGTCACCAACATCGTCGAATTCGCCCGAAAGATCCGCCACCCCTACGCCTTCACCGGCTGAGGTCTCGAGACCGCTCAGACGCAGCGACGATCTGGGCGAGGTCGAGCACGACGAAGGCCCGCTTCCCAGAGGGAAACGGGCCTTCGTGGCAACGATCTCGATGGATCGAGGAGGGACCTTACTTGGCCTTCTCCAGGACCTCGACCAGACGCCAGCGCTTGGTGGCCGACAGCGGGCGGGTCTCCATCAGCTGAACGTGGTCGCCGATGCCGGCGATCTCGTTCTCGTCATGCGCCTTCACCTTGGAGGTGGTGCGAATGATCTTGCCGTAGAGCTTGTGCCGGTGACGGTCTTCCAGCTCGACGACGATCGTCTTGCTCATCTTGTCCGAGACGACGTAGCCGCTGCGTACCTTGCGGCTGTTGCGCTCTTCCTTGTTCTCGCTCATGCCGCATCTCCCTTGCCAGCGGGTGCCGTGGCCAGGCCGAGCTCGCGCTCACGCATGACCGTGTAGATGCGCGCGATCTCGTGACGGACGACGCGCAGACGACGGTTGTTGTCGAGCTGACCCGTCGCCATCTGGAAGCGCAGGTTGAACAGCTCTTCCTTCGACTCACGCAGGCGGGCCACGAGCTCTTCTTCGTTGAGCTCGCGGAGCTCTGCGGCCGGTGTTCCGGTAGCCATCAGAACTGCTCCTCCCTGGTCACGATCCTGCACTTCATCGGGAGCTTGTGCATCGCGCGGCGCAGGGCCTCGCGAGCGATCTCCTCGTTCGGGTAAGACATCTCGAACATGACCCGTCCGGGCTTCACGTTCGCGACCCACCACTCCGGCGAACCCTTACCGGAACCCATGCGGGTCTCGGCAGGCTTCTTGGTGAGCGGGCGGTCGGGGTAGATGTTGATCCAGATCTTGCCGCCACGCTTGATGTGGCGGGTCATCGCGATACGCGCCGACTCGATCTGACGGTTGGTGACGTAGGCGGGCTCGAGAGCCTGGATGCCGTACTCACCGAACGCCACCGCGGTGCCGCCCTTGGACATGCCGGAGCGACTCGGGTGGTGCTGCTTGCGGTGCTTGACCCTACGGGGCATCAGCATGCGTCAGCCCTCCTGACTCTCTGCCGGAGCCTCCGCCACTGCAGTGGCGGCGCGCCCGACCTCGGTGCTGGTCGCGGTGGTACCGGCGGAACCGGAACGACGCGGGCGGCTCGGACGCTCGCGGCGCGGGCGCTCCGGAGCAGCAGCGGCGGCGGTCAGCTCACGACGACCACCGACGATGTCACCCTTGTAGATCCAGACCTTCACACCGATGCGACCGAAGGTGGTCTTGGCCTCGTAGAGGCCGTAGTCGATGTCCGCGCGCAGCGTGTGCAGCGGGACGCGACCCTCACGGTAGAACTCCGAGCGCGACATTTCGGCGCCACCGAGGCGGCCCGAGCACTGCACGCGGATGCCCTTGACGTTCGGCGAACGCATGGCCGACTGAATGGCCTTACGCATCGCACGACGGAACGCCACACGGTTCGAGAGCTGCTCGGCCACACCCTGAGCAACCAGCTGCGCATCCGACTCGGGGTTCTTGACCTCGAGGATGTTCAGCTGAACCTGCTTCTTGGTGAGCTTCTCCAGCTCGGCGCGGATGCGGTCGGCTTCCGCGCCACGACGACCGATCACGATGCCGGGACGCGCGGTGTGGATATCCACACGGACGCGATCACGGGTGCGCTCGATCTCGACCTTCGAGATACCGGCCCGCTCCATGCCAGTGGCGAGGAGCTTGCGGATCTGAACGTCTTCCTTCACGTATTCCGCGTACTGCTTGTCCGCGTACCAACGCGACTTCCAGTCGGTGGTGATACCGAGGCGGAAGCCATGGGGATTGATTTTCTGTCCCATTTACTTTGCCCCTCCCTTCCGGCGGCTACGAGTGGCAGCGCCGGCAGTGGGCACGCTCTCGACCTCGATGGTGATGTGGCTGGTGCGCTTGCGAATCCGGAACGCACGGCCCTGGGCCCGCGGCTGGAAACGCTTCATGGTGGCACCCTCGTCGACAAAAGCAGTCGAGATGACCAGGGTGGCCGGGTTGAGGCCGAGGTTGTTCTCGGCGTTCGCCGCGGCACTCGCCACGACCTTGGCCACCGGCTCGCTGGCAGCCTGCGGTGCGAACCGCAGGATCGCCAGCGCGTCCTCGACACGCTTGCCGCGGACCAGGTCCACGACGCGACGCGCCTTCATCGGGGTGACCCGCACGTGCTTAGCGGTAGCGCGGGCAGTCGGGTTCTGAATGGTTTCAGTCATCGCCGCTTGCTCTTCCGGTCGTCCTTGACGTGGCTCTTGAACGTCCTGGTCGGCGCGAACTCACCGAGCTTGTGGCCGACCATGTTGTCCGAGATGAACACCGGGACATGCTTGCGACCGTCGTGGACGGCGAAAGTGTGGCCGATGAAATCGGGGATGATGGTCGAGCGACGCGACCAGGTCTTGATGACCTGCTTCGTGCCCTTCTCGTTCTGCACGTCCACCTTCGCGAGGAGGTGGTCGTCGACGAACGGGCCCTTCTTGAGGCTGCGTGGCATTTCTTACCTCCTCCTTAGCGCTTCTTGCCGGTCTTGCGGCGGCGGACGATGAGCTTGTCGCTCGGGCGGTTGGGCTTGCGGGTGCGGCCCTCAGGCTGACCCCACGGGGAGACCGGGTGGCGACCACCGGAGGTCTTACCCTCACCACCACCGTGCGGGTGGTCGACCGGGTTCATGACGACACCACGGACGGTGGGACGACGGCCCTTCCAGCGCATACGGCCGGCCTTGCCCCAGTTGATGTTCGACTGCTCGGCGTTGCCGACCTCGCCGACGGTGGCGCGGCAGCGCACGTCGACACGGCGGATTTCACCGGAGGGCATGCGCAGGGTCGCGTACGGCCCTTCCTTGCCCAGCAGCTGGATGCTCATGCCTGCGGCACGGGCCATCTTGGCGCCCCCGCCCGGACGCAGTTCCACGTTGTGGATCGTGGTACCGGTCGGGATGTTGCGCAGCGGCAGGTTGTTGCCCGGCTTGATGTCGGCCGTGGGGCCGGACTCGATCGGGCTGCCCTGCTTGATGCCCTTCGGCGCGATGATGTAGCGCTTCTCGCCGTCGGCAAAGTGCAGCAGTGCGATGTTGGCGGTGCGGTTGGGGTCGTACTCGATGTGAGCGACCTTGGCCGGGATGCCGTCCTTGTCCAGTCGACGGAAGTCGATGACGCGGTAGGCACGCTTGTGACCGCCACCGCGGTGACGCGTGGTGATGCGACCGTGCGCGTTACGACCACCGGACTTGGTGAGCGGGCGCAGCAGCGACTTCTCCGGCGTCGACCGGGTGATCTCGGCGAAGTCCGAGACGCTGGAGCCACGACGGCCCGGCGTAGTCGGCTTGTATTTACGGATTGCCATGAGTTCTTCTCTGCTTTCTGGATCGCCAGCCGCTTACGCGACCGGTCCTCCGAAGATCTCGATGGGCTTGCTGTCGGCCGAGATGGTCACGAGCGCGCGCTTGGTGTCCTTGCGCTTGCCGTAACCGAAGCGGGTCCGCTTGCGCTTGCCCTGACGGTTGGCGGTGTTGACGCTGGTCACCTTGACGCCGAAGACCTTCTCGACGGCAATCTTGATCTGCGTCTTGTTCGAATCCGGGTGCACCAGGAAGGTGTAGGTGCCTTCCTCGATCAGTCCGTAGGACTTCTCCGAGATGACCGGTGCGAGCAGGATGTCGCGGGGGTCGGCGATGGTGCTCACTTGCTCTCCTCCTGGGCCGCCTCGGCGGGACCGTGAACGAACGCGTTCAGGGCCTCGACGCTGAACACCAGTTCGTCGCTGTTGAGGACGTCGTAGGTGTTGAGCTGATCCGGGGCGATCGGCAGCACGTTCTGCAGGTTCGCCACGCTCTTCCACGCGGCGACGTCCTCGCGACCGACCACGACAAGGAACTTCTTGCGGTCCGAGAGCTCGGCCAGGAAGTCCTTGGCGGACTTGGTCGACGGGGTCTGACCCGAGACCAGTTCGGTGATCACGTGGATGCGCTCGTTGCGGGCCCGGTCGGAGAGGGCACCGCGCAGGGCGGCGGCCTTCATCTTCTTGGGGGTCCGCTGGCTGTAGTCACGCGGCTGCGGGCCGTGGACGGTGCCACCGCCGGCGAACTGCGGGGCGCGGGTCGAGCCCTGACGGGCGCGGCCGGTGCCCTTCTGGCGGTACGGCTTCTTGCCACCACCACGGACCTCACCACGAGTCTTCGTGGAGTGGGTGCCCTGGCGAGCGGCGGCGAGCTGAGCGATGACGACCTGGTGCATCAGCGAGACGTTGGCGGTCACGTCGAAGATCTCCGCGGGGAGCTCGACGGTGCCTTCGGTCTTGCCGCCTGCGGCCTTGACGGTCAGCGTCAGGTTGGCCTTCTTCTCGAGGCTGGTCATGCGTGCGCACCACCCTTCACGGCGCTCTTGACGATCACGACGTTGCCCTTGCGGCCAGGGATCGCGCCCTTGACCAGGAGCAGGCCGTTCTCGGCGTCGACCTTGTGAACCGAGAGGTTCTGCGTGGTGACGCGGTCGTTACCCATACGGCCCGACATGCGCATGCCCTTGAACACGCGGCCGGGAGTGGCGCAGCCACCGATGGAACCCGGGCGACGGTGCACAGCCTGCGCACCGTGCGAGGCGCCCTGGCCCTTGAAGCCGTGACGCTTCATGGTGCCGGCGAAGCCCTTGCCCTTGCTGATTCCGGTCACGTCGACGTAGGTGCCCTCTTCGAAGACATCGGCGGAGAGCTCCTGGCCGATCTCGAAGGTGGAGGCATCCGCGACGCGGATCTCGGTGACGTGGCGGCGCGGAGTGACACCGGCCTTGGCGAACTGGCCGGAAGTCGGCTTGTTCACCTTGCGCGGGTCGATGGCGCCGAAAGCGATCTGAACGGCCGAGTAGCCGTCGCGCTCCACGGTGCGGATCTGGGTGACCACGTTCGGGCCCGCCTTGATGACGGTGACCGGGACGACGCGGTTCTTCTCGTCGAAGACCTGGGTCATGCCGAGCTTGGTGCCCAGGATGCCGGCTGCGGGCCGGTTCTTGTTGTCAGTCATTGTGTCTCGAGTCCCCGTCACTGAATGTTGACGTCGACGCTGGCCGGCAGGTCGATGCGCATGAGCGCGTCAACCGTCTTCGGCGTCGGGTCGAGGATGTCGATGAGGCGTTTGTGCGTGCGCATCTCGAAGTGTTCGCGCGAGTCCTTGTACTTGTGCGGCGAACGGATGACGCAGTAGATGTTCTTCTCGGTGGGCAACGGCACAGGCCCGACCACGCGGGCGCCAGTGCGGGTCACCGTCTCCACGATCTTGCGCGCAGACGCGTCGATCGCCTCGTGGTCATAGGCCTTGAGCCTGATGCGGATCTTTTGTCCCGCCACGCTAAGTGTCCTTTTCTCCGCTTTCCTTCGTGGTCACAGGAGCTGGCTCCTGCACCACCCTCATTTGCACAGCCCGAACACACGAAAGACGCCAGAACGCCACCGGGCACTGCCCAGTCTTCGCCGCTGTTCATCTGTCATGGTTCTCCGGTCCACGCGGTCGGGCGTGTCGCCTTTTCGCTCATTCTTCAGCCCTGGTCACCTGCTCACCATCGGCCCGAATGTGGTCCCGGACGTATCCGCACCGGAGAACCGGCGAGACACAAACTAGGTACTGCTCGCCTCGCTCGATCCGAGCTCCTCCGCGGAGAGAGCACGATCCTGTGCAAGGCAACCCGAACAGTATGCACCATCCCGACAACGCTCTTCAAATCGGGGGTCATGAGGTATCGATCACGCCCCTGCCGGGGCGTCTACCTGGACCGCGTCGTCGAGACGGGCTGTACCGAGCCATGGTAGCTGTCGCGATGCCGGGCCAGGTCGGCGGAGGGTTCCGCGCTACCTTACTTTTGAGTAAGATACGCCTATGACTCAGGAAACCGCCACCTTCCGCGGCTGGAAGAAACTGCCCGACAACCGCATCGGGCACGCGCTGTTCTCGCTCGGCATGGTCGCGCGGGTCCCCTACTTCGGCACGGTGCTGCCCCAGGTGGTGCGGCTCGAGCCCGGCGTCTGCGAGGTGACCTCGCCCAAGTGGTTCGGCATCCACAACCATCTGGGCACCTTCCACGCGATCGCGGCCTGCAACCTGGCCGAGGTCGCGATGGGCATGCTCAGCGAGGCCACCGTGCCGACCACCCACCGCTGGATCCCCAAGGCGATGAATGTGCAGTACCTGGCCAAGGCCGAGACCGGGCTGCGCGCGGTGGCCAAGCTCGACGAGATCCCCGATTTCGCGGCGATCACCGAGGGCGTGAATCTGATCGTGCCCGTGTCGATCTACGACCGGGACGGGATCGAGGTCGTCCACGCCGACATCACCACCTGGGTCACCCCGCGCTGACACGTCCCGCCGTACCGGTTCGACGTCGGGGTCGAAGGCGTTGGGTCGGTACGGTTGTCGGCGAGACGACAGACGGGAATTTCGATGTTGGAAGTCGCGGGACTGGTACGCCGATTCGGAGACAACGTCGCGGTCGACGGGGTGTCGTTCGATGTCGAGGCGGGGTTGCTGACCGGGTTCGTCGGGGGGAACGGCGCCGGGAAGACCACCACCATGCGGATGATCATGGGTGTGCTCGGGGTGCACGGGGGCGAGGTCCGATGGGATGGACGGCCGGTGACCGCGCTGGATCGGCGCGGATTCGGGTACATGCCCGAGGAGCGGGGGCTGTATCCGAAGCAGCCGGTGCTCGATCAGCTGGTGTATCTGGCCCGGCTGCGCGGGCTGGCCGCCGGTGCCGCCCGCACCCGCGCGGGTGAGCTGCTCGAACGATTCGAACTCGGCGACCGGGGCAAGGACAAGCTCGAATCGCTGTCGCTGGGTAATCAGCAGCGGGTGCAGATCGCGGCGGCGGTGATCGCGCAGCCGACCGCGCTGATCCTCGACGAACCGTTCTCCGGTCTGGATCCGGTCGCCGTGGACTCGATGGTGGAGTTGCTGCGCGAGTACGCGCAACAGGGTGTGCCGGTGCTGTTCTCCTCGCATCAGCTGGATCTGGTGGAGCGGCTGTGTGATCGGCTGGTGATTCTCGCGCGCGGCAAGGTGGTCGGGCAGGGCTCGGTCGACGAGCTGCGCGCGGGCAACGGATCGCGGTACCGGCTGGTCGTCAGCGGTGATTCCGGCTGGCTGCACGAGCATCCCGGCGTGCGGGTCCTCGACCTCGACGGTCCACGCGCGCTGCTCGAATTCGACGGCGCGGGCACCGATGACGTTCTGAAGGAAGCACTCTCGCGCGGATCGGTGCGCGAGTTCGCCGAGGTGCGGCCGACGGTCGCCGAGATCTATCGCGAGGTGACGGCATGAGCGCGACGCCAGGAAACGAATCGCGGGGCGTGTGGCGCATCGTCGCGGGCCGGGAGGTCGTGGTGAAGCTGCGTGATCGCAACTTCGTCATCTCGACCGTGGTCACCGTCGTGGCGATCATCGCGTCGCTGGCCATCAGCGGGTTCCTCAGCAGCAGGCCGGACGTGGTCGACGTGGCGATCACCGGTGCCGACACCGCGGTCGTGCTCGACACCGCCAACGCGCTGGCCGCCGACACCGACACCAGCTTCACCGGGCACGCTGTCACCGATCGCGCCGCGGTCGAGCAGCAGGTGCGCGACGATGTGGTCGATGTCGGCCTCGTGCCCGCCGAGCCCAGCGGTTGGCTGCTCATCGGCAAGACCGCCGAGGACACCGACACCGCCACCTACATCACCGCGGCCGCGCAGCAGATCGCTTTGCAGCGCAATGCCGATGCCGCCGGTGTCTCGCTCGAACAGCTCGGGCGCGGCGCCGCGGTGGGTTACGACGTGCTCGAGCGGGGCGCGGTCGATCCCGGCCTGGCCAAGATCGTGGCGTTCGTCTTCGCCTTCCTCTTCTATCTGGCCTCGGTGCTGTTCGGGATGTCGATCGCGCAGAGCGTGGTCGAGGAGAAGCAGAACCGGATCGTGGAGATCCTGGCCAGCGCGATGCCGTTGCGGCAGTTGCTGATCGGCAAGGTCGCGGGCAACGCGGTGCTGGCGTTCGTGCAGTTGGCGCTGTTCGTCGGCGCCGGGCTGGCGGGTTTGGCGGCGACCGGGAAGACCGAGCAGCTGGGCCAGATCGCCGGTGCCGCGGGCTGGTTCATCGTCTTCTTCCTCGTCGGCTTCCTCGCCCTGGCCAGCCTGTGGGCCGTCGCCGGTTCACTGGCGACGCGCAGCGAGGACCTGCAGTCCACCGCGACACCGCTGTCGATGCTGATCATGATCGTGCTCTTCGCCGGAATCTTCCTCACCGGCACCGCCCGCGTGATCGCGTCCTATGTCCCGATCATGTCCATCGTCGCCATGCCGGGCCGCCTCGCCGAAGGCACCGCCGCCTGGTGGGAACCCTTCATCGCCCTGGCCCTGATGGCCGTCGCCACCTACGGCATCGTCATCATCGCCGAGAAGATCTACCGCCGCTCCCTCATGCAGACCCAGGGCCGCCTCACCATGCGCCAGGCCCTCGCCCTGGAGGAGTGAACGGCCCCCGTGCCATCCAACGTCCGGTCGAACCGCTGACCGTCAGGCAGAAGACGAGCCCGCAGACCAGCGCGGCGGCGGCCGCCCAGAGTCCGGAATCCGAACCGGCCGCCAGCCCCGCCGCCGCCGCGAAGGCCACCCCGAGTCCCGCGCAGACCGCGACGATCCACCGGCCCGACGGGCGGCGGAACATCATCAGGACCGCACCAGCGAGCCAGATCAGGATCGGCACCTCGAGCCCCACGGCCACCGCGATGGTCGTGCCCGAGCTGGTGCCGATCTCTTGCTCGAGTGCGATGGCGAGCACGGCGATCAAGAGAACGAAAACTCCGCACGCACCGGCCACCACGACCGAGAGAACCGCGGCGATCTTGGCCGCGGCGCCGGACGTCGAATCCCCCTGAGATGTCATGCGCTCATCTGACCACGCCCCACCGCGGTGGTGCGGTGGTTGCGCGGCGACGTGGGCAGCGGCTTGAATGCGGACGTGAGCACTGTGCGGGAATTCGATCTCTGTGTGGTCGGGCTGGGGCCGGCCGGGCGGGCGCTGGCGCATCGGGGCGCGGTGGCCGGGTTGCGGGTGGCCGCGGTGGATCCGCGGCCGGATCGGTTGTTTCCGCCGACGTTCTCGTGCTGGGTGGACGAGCTGCCCGAGTGGTTGCCCGAGAGTGCGATCGCACAGCGGATCGCGGCGCCGACGGTATGGACCAAGAGCGAGCATCGGATCGAGCGGCCCTACTGTGTGCTGTCCAAGGCGGGGTTGCACGCGGCGCTGGCGCTCGATGACGCGACGGTCTTCGCGGATCGGGCGCGGCGTGTCGAGCAGCACGAGGTGGAGCTCGCGGACGGGACGGTGATCTCGGCGGGCACGGTGTTCGACACCAGGGGCCTGCCGACGCTGGGCAAGCGAAGGGCGGCCTCCGCGCACGGGATCTTCGTCGACGCCGAGACCGCGGCGCCGATGGTCGCCGACGGTGAGGGCCTGCTGCTGGACTGGCGGCCGGAGAACGGGGCGGGCCCGGACGAGCCGCCGTCGTTCCTCTACGCGGTCCCGCTCGGTGACGGCACGGTGATCTTCGAGGAGACCAGCCTCGGCCTGCGCGGCGGCATGCCACAGCACGAGCTGCGCAAGCGCACGCTCAACCGCCTCGCCGCCCACGGCATCCGGCTGACCGGCGAGGAGCCGACCGAAGCCGCCCACTACCCGCTCGACCAGCCGCCACCGAAGAAGGGCACCGCGACGGCGGTCCCGTTCGGTTCGCGCGGCGGGATGATGCACCCGTGCACCGGCTACAGCGTGGCCGATTCGCTCGCCCTGGTCGACACCGCAGTCACCGCGATCCAGCGGGGCGAGAACCCGATCGAGGCGCTGTGGCCGTGGCAGGCCCGCGCGGTCTACTGGATGCGCATGCGCGGGCTGTGGGGACTCGGCCGCCTGACCACCGATCAGTCGATCGCCATGTTCGAGGCGTTCTTCACCGAATCCGCGCGCGGCCAGCGCGCCCTGCTCTCGGCCCACGACGACTACACCGCACTCGGCGCGGTCCTGTTCAACACTGTCGCCCACACCTGGCCGTTCCGCTGGCGCTACGACCTGGTCGGCTGGACCAACCGCGATCGCTGGGTCGACTACCCCTTCGCCCCCGCGGACGCGCGCACGCGCTGAGACGCGAACGCCGTCCCGATCACGAGGACCGGGACGGCGTCGAGCGCTCGACGGACTACGAGGTCTCGGCCGCCCGCTTGTATCCGCGGATCGCCGGGTAGGCGAAGACCGCGATCATCCCGACTGTCCACGCGACGGTCTTGAGCAGCGGCTCGGCGACCGGACCGCCGTAGGACAGCCCCTTCATCGCCTCGATCGCGCAGCTCATCGGCTGATTGGCGACGATGGTCTGCAGCCAGGTCGGGTACGCGGCGATCGGCACGAAACCGGTGTTGAAGAACATCAGCAACGTGTTGAGGATGCCGATGAGGCTGATCAGCATCACACCCTCGGTGATGGTGGCCAGCGCGGTCACCATCACCGCGAAGCCGATGCCGAACAGCACCGGCACGCAGATCAGCGCGATGTTGGTGAGCGGGTTCTCCATGAACAGGAACCCGAGCGGCACCGCGACGAGCAGCACGATCACCGTGGTGATCAGGATGCGCAGCATCTCGGCCAGCAGGCGGCCGGTCAGCAGCGAGGCCTTGTTGATCGGCATCGTGTAGAAGCGGCTGAGCAGGCCGGTCGCCTTCTCGCGTTTGAAGCCGAGCGCGCTCACGACCGCGCCGGTCATGGCCGCGATCAGCGTCAGCAGCGCGGCCTGACCGTAGATGGCGGGCATGCCGCTGTAGGCGGTGATGTAGTTGCCGAGCACGATGCGGAACATCAGCAGGGTCACCGCGGGGTAGGCGATGATCTGGATCGTCGTCGCCGGGTCGCGCAGCCACACCATCAGCAGGCGTTTGCACTGCAGCAGGCTGTGCGCGAACCACACCGACACCGAGGACTCCGGCTTGGTGTGCACCACCGGCAGCTGCGCCGCGGTATCCATGGTCGTCGTTGTCATGATCGCCTCACACTCGCCCACACCGCCAGTGGGAGGAACAACGTCGCGGCCCCACCGAGCCACACCAGCGACACCCAGGAACCGGCCCAGCTCAGGTGACCGGCGGCCATGTCGCTGAGGGTCTGCGCGAACTGGGAGATCGGCTGGTTGCGCGCGAAGGCGCGCGCCCAGGTCGGGAAGGCGCCCTCGGGGACGAACCCGGTCGAGAGCATGCCGAAGATCAGGATCGGCAGGGTGAGGGCCTGGCTGAGCGCCTCGGGATTCTTGGTGAGGCTGCCGAGCGCGTCGGCGCCCAGCGTCAGCACCACGCCGACGGCGAGGGCGAACCCGCAGAACACCAGGGCCTGCTCCCAGCCACCGGTGAACCGGAAACCGATCAGGTACCCGTAGCCGACCGTGGCGATCAGCGAGACCACCGACCGCACGATGCCCGCGGACACCCGCGAGAGCAGGGGCACCAGCGAACCGATCGGCATGGTCTGCAGCCGCGCGCTCAAGCCGGTGAGCGCTTCGAACGCGGCGAGCTGCGCGTTCGACATCATCGTCATCGCCATCGTCTGCAGGACGATGATCGGCATCACGTACTGCGCGTAGTCGATGCCCTGGAACTTCATCACGTAGCGCAGCGGCAGATAGAAGGCGGCGGTGACGACCAGCGGGGTGAGCACCGCGACGTAGAGCTCACCCTTCGTCGCCATCGTCCGCACGATGCGCCCGGTCAGCGCCCGCCACTGCGCGAAACTGCTCGGATGCACGACGGGAAGCTCGGCGAACAGGGTCGTCGCCGCGGGAGAGGACACACTCACTAGTGCCCGCCCGAATGGCCGGTGATGGACAGGAACACGTCGTCGAGCGAAGGGCGCCGCAGGGCGATGTCGGCCAGGTCGATGCCCGCGTTGTCGAGCCTGCGCAGCGCCTCGGCGAGGGTGGCCGCGCCGTCGGGGGCCGGGATGGACAGCTTGTCGGCGCCGTCGAGGTCGGCGGCCACCGCCGCGGGGACCAGATCGCCGAGCGCCTGCACGGTCGCCCGCAACCGGCTCGGGTCCAGCGGGACGATCTCGCAGTAGCTGCCGCCGGTCTTGGCCTTGAGCTGGTCGGCGGTGCCCTCGGCGATGACAGTGCCCTTGTCGATGACGATGATGTTGTCGCTGAGCACGTCGGCCTCTTCGAGGTACTGCGTGGTCAGCAGCACGGTGATGCCCTGGTTCTTGAGCGCGGTCACCAGATCCCAGACGCCCTGGCGGCTGCGCGGGTCCAGACCGGTGGTGGGCTCGTCGAGGAAGACCACCTCGGGCCGCACGACCAGCCCGCAGGCGATGTCGACGCGACGGCGCATGCCGCCGGAGTAGTTGCGCACCGCGCGCTTGCCCGCGCTGACCAGGTCGAACTCCTCGAGCAGGACCTCGGCGCGCTTGCGGGCGGCCGACTTGGTCAGGCCCATCAGGCGGCCGAACAGTTCGAGGTTCTCCCGGCCGGTGAGGTTCTCGTCGAGCGCGGCGTACTGGCCGGTCATCATGATCGCGCGGCGCACCCCGGCGCCATCGGTGACGACGTCGTGCCCGGCCACGATCGCGGTGCCGGAATCCGGACGCAGCAGCGTCGAGAGGATCTTGACCGTGGTGGTCTTGCCCGCGCCGTTGGGGCCGAGGATGCCGAGCACACTGGCCCGTTCGGCCCGGAAACTGATGCCCTGCAACGCCTGCACATCGCCGAATGACTTGTGCACATCGGACACCAGCACTGCGGGCTCGTCGCGCGACGCGACGCCACCCACGGGCGAATCCACTGAGATCGAACTCGGCATCAACTCTCCACCATCGGCCGGGTGCGGTGCTGTGAGACGAGCGCGCCCGGAATTGTCTTCCCGGTAAGTGATCCATACCGTTCGGCGCGATGTTACCGGTCATCCGGTTTTCCCGGTCCGCTCTGCGCGGAGCGGGGCGGTTTGCCCGGCCCTGTGGTCTTGCTCACGTGGGCAGTGCAAGGGCAGTGCGATGACCTTGTCGGCTCGCCCGGGCGCCCATACGCTGACGATCGGGGAAACACTCGTCTCACCGGCCCGTTCGCGGGTGTGTTCGATCTTGTGAGAGGTGACGGATGTCCGAGTCTGCACCGACGGGCGCCGCCGCGCCCACCGGCCGATCCGACGCGCTGACGTCGTTCGACCCGCGCACCGGCGAACAGCTCGCGCACTATCCGATTCACGGACCGGCCGAGGTCACCCGCGCCGTGCGCACCGCCCGCGCGACCCAGAACTGGTGGGGCGAGCTGGGATTCGGCGATCGCAAGCGCCTGCTGCTGGAGTGGCGGCGCCAGATCGCCCGCAACACCGGCGAATTGGTGGAGGTGCTGCGCTCGGAGACCGGCAAGCCGGAGGCCGACGCCATCCTCGAGGTGATGCTGGCGGTGGAGAATCTGGACTGGGCCGCCCGCAACGCCGAGCGCACTCTCGGCCGCAAACGGCTGGCCAGCGGCTGGTTCACCCGCAATCAGCACGCCTCACTCGGCTATCTGCCGCTCGGCGTGATCGGCGTGCTCGGCGCGTGGAACAACCCCGTGTTCACCCCGATGGGCTCGATCGCCTACGCGATGGCGGCCGGGAACGCGGTGGTGTTCACCCCGCACGAACTCACCACCGGGGTCGGCACCTGGCTGGCGGCCAGCTGGGCCGCGGTGGCACCGGATCAGCCGGTGTTGCAGGCGGTCACCGGTGACTCGCGCACCTCGAACGCGCTGGCAAGGGCCGAGGTCGACAAGATCGCCTACGCCGGTCCGGAGGCGGGCGGGCGCGAGGTGATCGCGCTGTGCGCGCAGACGCTCACGCCGGTCGTGGTGGAGAACAGTGGCAAGGGCAGCATGATCGTGCACGTCGACGCCGTCCTCGACGCGGCGGCCGAGGCCGCGGTCTACGGGGCGATGGCCAACGCGGGCCAGAACTCCTCGGGGATCCAGCGCTGTTATGTCGCCGATTCGGTGTTCGACGACTTCCTGGCCAGGGTGGCCGAGCGGGCGGCCAAGCTGCGTCCGGGCGCCGACAATCGCGCCGCCTACGGTCCGATGATCAACGGCGCCCAGGTCGACGTGGTGCGCCGTCAGGTACGCGACGCGATCGCGCGCGGCGGGCACGCGGTGCTCGGCGGTCTCGATTCGTTCCGCGACCCCTATGTGGAGCCGATCGTGCTGGCCGAGGTGCCGGAGGAGAGCATCGCCATCACCGGCGAGGGCATCGGCCCGGTCCTGGTGGTGAACCGGGTCGCCGATCTGGCCGACGCGGTGGCCAGGGTGAACGCGGCGGGCAACGGCATCGCGGTCACCGTGTTCACCCGCGACATCGCCAGCGCGGAGTTCATCGCCGAACAGCTGCGGGTCGGGGTGGTGACGGTGAATTCCTCGACCGCCTTCACCGGTATCCCCGCGCTGCCGTTCGGCGGGATCGGCGAGTACGGCCAGGGCCACAGCCACGGTCAGCAGGGCCTCTACGAGTACAGCCGGACCATGTCGATCGCCCGCAGGCGCTATCGCGCGCCGGTGCGGCTGTCGACCTTCGACCGGCACCCGCGTCACGTGCACACGGCGAAGGCGTTCTTCCGGCTGCGCCACGGCCGCGGCTGAGTGCTCAGCCCTCCGGCGAACCGGTGCCGAGCAGGACGGCGCCGGTCAGCGCCGCCAGCCGGTCCAGCTGTTCGGGCCGGGAGTCGAAGCGCAGCAGCCTGCCGACGTCGATGATCTGGCCGATCGCGGCGTGCACGCGGAAGCGGGCCTCGATCGGATCGCCGTCGAGCAGATTGGCCCATTCGAGGATGTTCTGGCGCTGGATCGCGCGCAGCCGGTGCTGTTCGGCCTGCGGCAGATTGCTGAACTCCGCGTAGTAGACCGGCATGATCTCCGGGGTCGCGAAGGTGAGCCGGGCGTAGCGGTCGGCGATGCGGCGGGCGGCGTCGGCGGGGTGGTCGGCCTCGGCCAGTGCCTCGCCGATGGCCACGGCCAGCCGGTCGCCGGTGCGGTGGAAGGCCGCGGCGAGCAGGTCGGCCTTGCTGTCGAAGTGCCGGTAGACGCTGGAGGCGTTGATGCCGACCGCGGCGCCGATCTCCTCGATGCCGGATTCGTGGTAGCCGTTGCGACCGAAGATGCGGATCGCCTCGGTGAGCAGTTGTTCGCGTTTGGAGGTGACCGGCAGGCCGCGGTTCTGCCTGCTCGGCTCGGCCTCGGCGGGTGTCGGCGGCAGTTCGGCGCGCACGATCGCCCAGGCCATCGACCGCTGCAGGGCGAGCATTCTGGTGTGCGAGAGGGTGGTGCGGTGCGCGGCGATGCTGGCCAGCGCGCTGAGCGCGCCGACGGCGAGCAGGGTGACGTCGTCGGGGCTCGCCTCGGGCCGCAGCTCGGCGATGGGGGCGGCGACCATGGCCTCCAGTTCGCGGTAGAACGCGCGGATGCGCACGCGGTCCTCGCGTTCGAGGTAGCGGCGTTCCCAGCGGTACAGCCCGGCCTCGCGGCGGAAGTCGATGTTCTGCTCGGCGACCGCGGTGATCAGCGCGTCGAGCCGGTCCGCCGGGGGCAGCGCCGGGTCGTCGGCGGCGCGGGCGACATCACGCAGGCCGCGCGCGCCCTCCTCGGCGGCGGCGACGAGCAGGGCGTATTTGTTGGCGAAGTGGCGGTAGAGCGCCGGACCGGAGATGCCGACCTCGGCGGCGATCTCGTCCACGCCGACCGGGTAGTAGCCGCGGGCGCTGAACGCCCGCGCGGCGGCCCGCATGATCTGCAGCTTGCGGTCCTTGGGCCTGCGGCGCACGACCCGCGCCGGTGCGGTGGTCGGCTCGCAGGCGCGTTCGGCATCACTGCGATCGGCGACCATGCACTCACTTTCCGTTCCGCGAACCAGGGCTCTGGACTGCTCGGGCGCCGCCGGGTGACGGCGCCGGACCAGTCAACCTAAGTTAACCACAATTCGCAAACGTCGAGAGGCAGGTCGACAAAGGAAAACCGCCCCGGCGGCGAGTGGATCGCAACCGGGGCGGTCTCGTCGAGCGGGGGAACTACAGGCCGAGACCGCGAGCCAGGGTCGGCCACGACAGCTTCAGCTCGTCCTTCCAGTAGCCCCACGAGTGGGTGCCGTTGGGACGGAAGTTGAAGGTGGCCGGGATGCCGAGCTCCTGGAGCCGGTTGGCCAGGTTGTGCGTGCAGTAGTTCGTGCCCGCCTCGATGATGCCGCCGATGACGATCTGGTTGGCCAGACCGTAGGCGCCGGGCAGCGCGTACTCACCGTCGAGGGTGTCGTACGGGCCGGGCAGGCCGTTGCCGCTGGAGATGTAGAGATCCAGACCGCGCAGCCCCTCGGCGTTGACGTAGGGGTCGTTCTTGACCCACTCCTCCGAGCCCTGCGGGCCCCACATGTTCATGGTGTCGCCGCCGCCCCAGGTCTCGACCGTGACCTTGACGAACTCCGAGCCGATCGGATCGGAGGTCTGCGCGCAGCCGGAGTAGGCCGCCGCGGCCTTGTACAGACCCGGCTTGGCGATGGGCAGCGCGAGCACGGTGGTGCCCGAGGTGGACAGGCCGGCGATGGCGTTCACGCCGTTGGTGCCCAGCGCACCGTCGACCAGCGGGGGCAGCTCCTCGGTGAAGAAGGTCTTCCACTTGTTGCGGCCGACGACCGGGTCGTCGTGCAGCCAGTCGGTGTAGTAGCTCCAGGCGCCGCCGATCGGCTGGATGACGTTGACGTTCTTGTCGCCGAGGAATTCGAGCGCGTCGGTCTTGGCGACCCAGGACGCCGAATCCTCGCCGCCGCCCGCACCGTTGAGCAGGTACAGGGTGGGGCGCGGGACCGAGGCGTCGGCCGGGCGCTGCACGTCGACGATGATGTTCTGGTCCATGGCCGCGGAGTACACGTGCAGCCGCAGGCTGCGCGAGTCCTTCACCTCGGCCTTGACGATCCGGGAACCGTCCGGGGCCACGGGATTGGCGAGCAAGCTGCCGGAATCGATGATCGGGTCAGCGGAGGCGGGTGCGACACCGATACCGGACATCAATCCGGTCGCCACTGCCACTGCCGCGATCATCGCCGCGGCTCGGGAGCCACGACGCCGGGTGTGCCGACGGATCAATTTCGCACCTTCGCTTCGTCTCGAATTCCGACCAGGTAGTTACACCACGCCAGACCATACGTGTTATGCGGTTGGTACAACAGCGGTAATCGTCACAACAGTGCGGTCACATCATGCCCCACCCGCACCAGGGCTGTCATCGCGCCCCGGTCTGCCGGTCGCCCGCGTCGAGCAATTCGGCCAGCCGCGGACCGATCTCGGCCAGCGCCTGGGGCGAGGTCATCTGATCATGCACCACCGCGACCGGCCGATCGTGGATCTCGCCGTCGACATACGGAGCCCAATTACGCGCCGCCGTCTCGTGTCCGAGCGCGCTGAAGTACTCGAGCCTGCCGCGGAACACCGCGGGCCGGTGCTCGGCGATCAGCTCGGCCGAGCGCACGGCGCTGCGATAGATCCGGCGCACCCGTTCCGGGGTGAGCACGGCCATGTTGGCCGGGATGATCGCGTGCAGGGCTGCCAGCCCGTCCTCGCTGAGCTCGCGCACGCCCGCGGTGGGCAGCGCGGCGCTGATGTCGACGCCGAGTTCGGCGAGCGCGTCGCGCACCGCGGTGTGGAAATCGGGGACGTCGATGTCGGGGTGCGAATCGAGCATGGCCAGCAGCGAGACCCGCTCCCCCGCCGCCTGCAGCTCGGTGGCGACGGCGTGGGCGAGCACACCGCCCAGCGACCAGCCCATCAGCCGGTACGGGCCGTGCGGCTGCTCGGCCCTGATCTCGGCGGCGTAGCGGCGCGCCATCTCGGCGAGCGTGCCGGGCAGGTAGCCCGCCTCGCTCAGCGCGGGTGACTGCAGGCCGAAGATCGGCCGTCGCGCGGGGATGTACTGGGCCAGGCCGGCGTAGCACCAGGACAGGCCGTACATCGGGTGGATGCAGAACAGCGGGCCACCGGCCTCGGTGCCGTGCGGCACCCGGTTGCGGATGGTCAGCAATACGCCGAGGGCGTCGTCGGATTCGAGGTCGTAGTCGCCGGTGCCCGCCTGGGTGGCGTCGATCCGGGCGGCCAGTGCCTCGACGGTGGCGTCGGTGAAGAACCACTGCACCCGCACCTCGGCGCCGATCCTGGTGCGCAGCCTGCTGATCGCCTTGGTGGCCACCAGCGAGTTGCCGCCGAGTTCGAAGAAGTCGTCGTCGAGGCCGACCTTGCCCGCGCCGAGCACGTCGGCGTAGACCTCGGCCACCGCGCGCTGCAGCGGAGTGGTCGGCGGCCGGTAGGGGCGGGTGGTGACGGCGGGGACCGGCAGCGCCTTGCGGTCGAGCTTGCCGCTGGCGTTGAGTGGCAGCGCCGGGAGGGTGACCAGGGTCGAGGGAACCATGTAGGCGGGCAGCGCCGCGCGGACGTGCGCGAGCAGGACGGTCTCGTCGACGGTGGTGACGCCCGCGGCGATCGAGTACCCCGCTCGGTGCGCGGCGCCGGCGTCCGTATTCGGCCCGGTACCGACCGGATGTCCGAAGGCACGGTTGTCGGCCGTGTGCCCGCGGGCGGGCTCGGGCGCCTCGACCGGCACGACATAACCGACCAGCCGGTCACCGGTCGAGCCGTGCACGAGCGCGACGGCGGCGTGGCGGACCGCGGGATGTTCGCGCAGGACCGCCTCGACCTCGCCGAGTTCGATCCGCTGCCCGCGCAGCTTCACCTGGAAGTCGCTGCGCCCCAGGTATTCCAGGCTCTTGTCGGCGGTCCAGCGGACCACGTCACCGGTGCGGTAGAGCCGGCCGCCACCGGAGTGCGCGACGAACCGTTCGGCGGTGAGCGCCGGTGCGCCCAGATAGCCGCGGGCCAGCTGCACGCCTTCGAGGTACAGCTCCCCCGCCGTGCCGGGCGGCACCGGCCGCAGCTGACGATCGAGCACGTGCACCCGCGTGTTGGCGACGGGCGCGCCGATCGGAATGCTCACGGCCGCAGCTGGTTCGGCCGGTGCCGCGGTGACGACGGTGGCCTCGGCGGGCCCGTACCAGTTGATCAGCTCGACTCCGGCCAGGGCCTGACCGAAGCGGCGCGCGGTCGACGAGGACAGCGCTTCACCGGCGGCGAAGACCCTTCGCAGCGAGGGGAATTCGGTGCTGCCGGATTCGGCGAGGAAGGCGTCGAGCATGGACGGCACGAAATGCACCGTGGTGACGGCACGTTCGGCGATCACCCGGGCCAAGTAGGCCGGATCACGGTGACCGTCGGGTTCGGCGATCACGACGGTCGCGCCGGTCTGCAGGGGCCACAGCAGTTCCCAGGTGGAGATGTCGAAGGTGACCGGGGTCTTGTGCAGCACCACGTCGCCGGGGCCGTGCGGGTAGGTGCGCTGCGCCCAGCGGAACTGGTTCACCAGCTGCCGGTGGGTGAGCATGACGCCCTTGGGGATGCCGGTGGAGCCGGAGGTGTGGATGACGTAGGCGAGTTCGTCCGGTCGCGGTGCGGCGAAGCCGGTGACCGATTCCGTTGCCAGCGTGTCGATCTCGACGACCGGCGCGCCCGCACCCGTGCCGAACCCGGTCGTGCTGGTGGTCAGCACACAGACGGGCGCGGCGGCGGTGAGTACGCGTTCGGTGCGCTCGGCCGGGTGATCCGGGTCCACCGGGACGTAGGCCGCGCCGGTGCGCAGGACGGCGTAGATCGCGGTCACCAGGTCGATGCCGCGCCGCATCGCGATCGCGACCAGCTGGTCCGGGCCCGCGCCGTGTGCGCGCAGGCCGGTGGCGAGCTTGCGCGAGCGTTCGTCGAATTCGGCGTAGGTGTAGGCGGTTTCGCCGTCGACGAGCGCGGTGGCGTTGGGGGTGCGGGCCACCTGCGCGTCGAACAGCGACAACAGCGTCGCCTCGTCGAGCAGTTCCGGCGCGTCGGTGGCGTTCACCGCGGCCAGGGTGGCGCGTTCCTCGGCCAGCAGGACGTCGATCTCGGCGAGGCGGGCCTGCGGGTCGCCGGTGAACCGGGCCAGCAGCATCGACAGGCGCTGGGCCAGCGCGATCGCGGTGTCGGCGCCGAACACATCGCGCAGGTACTTCACCGAGACCCGCAGCTGTCCGTCGGCGACGACCTGCACGGTCAGCGGGTAGTGGGTGCCGTTGGCGGCGTCCATCCCGGTGACCGCGGCCGACCCGGACGCGGCCTGTGCCAGGCCCGCCCGGTCGACGGGGAAGGACTCGAAGACCACGAGCGAGTCGAACAGTGCGTCGATCCCGGCGATCTCCTGGATCTCGCCGAGGCCGAGGTAGTGGTGATCGAGCAGCGCGGCCTGATCGTCCTGCAGCCTGCGCAGCAATTCGGCGATGGTGTCACCGGGACGCACCCGTACCCGGACCGGGATGGCGTTGAGGAACAACCCGACCATGCGTTCCACGCCCGCGAGTTCGGCGGGCCTGCCGGAGACGGTGGCGCCGAACACCACGTCGTCGCGGTCGACCAGGCGCGCGATGAGCAGACCCCACGCGGCCTGGACCACGGTGTTGACGGTGACGCCGAGACCGGCGGCGAGTTCGCTCAGCGCGGTGGTGTCGGCCGGGGAGAGCTCGAAGCCGGTTTCGCCGGTGCCCGTGGCGATTTCGCGGCCCTGGTCGACCGGGGCGAGCGGGGTGGGCTCGGCCAGGCCGGTGAGCGCGGTGCGCCAGGCTTGGCGGGCGGCGTCGAGATCCTGCTCGACCAGCCAGGCGAGGTAGTCGCGGTAGGGCGCCGGTTTGGGCAGGCGCCTGCTGCGGCCGCCGACGGCGTAGGCGGTGAGCAGTTCCTGCAGCAGCAGCGGGGTCGACCAGCCGTCGATCAGGATGTGATGGCTGGTGACCAGCAGGTGCGCGCGTCCTGGTGTGCGTACCAGGGTGAAGCGCAGCAGCGGGGCGGTGGCCATGTCGAAATGCGTGGCCAGGTCGGCGGTTCGGATGCGCTGGTAGGTGTCGTCGTCGGCGTCGATGACCTGCCACGGCACGTCGATGTCGTCGACCACCACCTGCAGCGGGGTGCCCGCGGCGTCGGTGGCGAAGGCGACGCGCAGGTTGTCGTGCCGGTCGAGCACGGCCTGGGCGGCCTGGTGCAGGCGCTCGTCCTCGACGGCCGGGTCGAGGTCGAGGACGAACTGGGTGATGTAGGGGTCCACGGAGTGCTCGGCGAGCAGCGCGTGGAACAGCATGCCGGACTGCAGCGGGGTCACCGGCCAGACATCGCTGAGCAGCGGGTAGCGGCGGACCAGGCGGGTCAGTTCGGTCTGGCCGAGGCGGACGAGCGGGAAGTCCGAGGGGGTGAATCCGCCCGCGCCGGGGCGCAATCCGTGTTCGGCGAGGCCGCCGAGCGCGCGGATCCAGTGTTCGGCGAAGGCCTTGACCGCGTCGGCGGTGAGGACGGCGGTGGCGTAGTCGAAGCGCACGACCATGCCGTCGTCGGTGGCGTCGACGGTGAGGACCAGCGCCAGATCGTCGGCGGACACGTCGGTGTGCACCCTGGCCGGGCGCAGGTCGCGGAAGTGCACGGCGAAGCGGCCACGATCGAGGGCGCGCACGCTGTCGGCGGCCTCGGTGTCGAGGTAGCGCAGCAGCCCGAATCCGGCGCCGTGGGCGGGCACCGCGCGCCGCAGTTCCTTGATCTGGGCCAGTGCCGCACCGGCGGCCGGGCCGCCGACGAGCGCGTCGGCGATGTCGACGCCGTCCAGGCGCAGGGCGAGGGGGTAGTCGGTGGTGAAGCCGCCGACGACGTTCTCCGCGTCGGACCTGCCGAGCAGGCGCTGATCGGCGCGCAGCCGGACCACGGTGCCGATCGCCCTGGCCGCGTCGGAGTCGGCGGCGGTGTGCAGGGCGATCGCGGCGGCGGTGAGGGCGACCTCGTCGACGGTGGCGTGATAGGCCTCGGCGACGGTGCCGACCGCGGCTGTGCCCTCGCCGGTGATGCTCAGCGAGACCCGGTTGCGCTGTCGCAGATCGGCGGATTCGTCGGCCCTGGAACGAATCGCGCGGTGCCAGTACTCGCGTTCGGCGCGTGCCTTGACGGTGGCGGGGTAGTCGGCGAGCCTGCGCACCAGGTCGCCGAGCCCGGCATCGGGGGCGGCGGGTGCGGCGTGGCGGCCGCGGCTCCACGCGGTGGTGAGCTGGTCGATCACCGCGCGCCAGGAGACCTCGTCCAGGACAAGGGCATTCGCGACCACGACCAGGGTCGAGGACCTGGTGCCGTCGCCGGTGAGGACGAAGTGGATGTTGCGGCCTTCGTCCGGGTCGAGCGCGGCGGCGGCCGCGGCGACGATGTCGTCGATCGGGAGCGAGGCCTCACCGTCGGCGGCGTCGAGCCTGCGGAAGGCGTCGCCGGTGCGTTCCTCGGGCGGCGGGATGCGCAGCACCGGGGTGTCGCCGGTGCGGTCGAGCAGGGCCCACAGCATCGGATGCTGGTTCATCACCGCGGCGGCGACGGTGCCGACGGCCTCGTCGGGGCAGTCCGCGGGGACTTCGAGCAGCACCGCGCGTGGTTCCACCGCGGCCTGGCCCGCCTCGATCAGGGCGGCCGCGGTGGCGGTGAGCGGCAGCGCGGCGGGGCCGACGGCGGCGTCGGCGGTGAGTTCGGCGCGGGCGGCCAAAGCCGCGACGGTGCGGGCGTCGAACAGATCGCGCGGGCGCAGCGTCACGCCGACCGCGCCGGCGCGCGAGACCACCTGGATGGCGGTGATGCTGTCGCCGCCGAGGGCGAAGAAGTCGTCGTCGAGGCCGACCCGGTCGCGGCCGAGGACCTCACCGATCACCCGGGCGACGGCGCGTTCGGCCCGGGTCCGGGGCGGACGGTGCTCGCCGCGCGCGGCGGTCGGATCCGGCAGGGCGCGCCGGTCCAGCTTGCCCGCGGGGGTCAGCGGCAGTTCGTCGAGGACGACGATGGCGGCGGGCACCATGTAGTCGGGCAGTACCTGCGCGGCCAGCGCGGTCAGCTCGGCGGTGTCGAGGCGCTCCCCCGGCTCGGCCAGCACATACGACACCAGCATCGTCGCGCCGCTGTCGGTGTCGCGGCCGAGGGTGTTCACCCAGGCGACACCCGGTGCGGCGGCCAGCACGGCGTCGATCTCGCCGAGTTCGATGCGGAGGCCCCGGATCTTGACCTGGAAGTCGTTGCGGCCCACGAACTCCAGGACATCGCCGCGACGGCGGACCAGGTCGCCGGTGCGGTAGAGCCGCGCGCCGGGGGCGGTGGTCGAGGGGGTGGATCCGGCCGCCGCGGATACGGCCGTGGTCGCCGAACGAACGGATGCCGTGGCCGAAGGGCTGGACGCCGAGGACGCGGGTGCGATGGTCAAGTGGTTCGACCGGGCCGCCGAGGAGGCGGACGTGGTGGCCGGTGTCGCCGAAGTGGCCGAGGATGTGTCCGCCGAGCGGGTGGACGCAATGGACAAGGGCGCGGACATGTCCGCTGAGGGGCGCGCATCGGGCAGTGGGAACGGGTCGGCGATGAAGCGGGCGGCGGTGAGGCCGGGGCGGTCGTGGTAGCCGCGGGCCAGTTGAATGCCGCCGAGGTAGAGCTCGCCGGTGACGCCGTCGGGAACCGGGCGCAGTCGCGAGTCGAGGACCAGTGCGCGGACGCCGCGGATCGGGCCGCCCATATGCACCGCTTCGCCGGGGAGGAGCGGTGCGCTGATGGTGGTCATGATCGTGGTCTCGGTGGGGCCGTAGCCGTTGTGGAAGTGCCGCTGCGGCAGGGTGTTCCAGCGGGCGGCGAGGTCGGCGGGCACGTGTTCGCCACCGACGACCAGCGCGCGCAGGCCGGGGACGCTCTCGGGGTCGAGGGTCGCCAGGACTGTGGGCGTGAGGAAGGTGTGGGTCACCCCTTCCTCACGGATCAGCTCGGCGAGTTCGGCACCGCCGACCGAACCGGCCGGTGCCACCACCAGGGTGCCCGCGCCGCCGAGGGCGAGCAGCAGTTCCAGCATGGACGCGTCGAACGAGGGTGAGGCGAAAGCCAGTGCGCGCGAGGTGGAGTCGAGCCGGTAGCGGTCCTTCTGCTCGGCGCAGAAGTTGGCGAGTCCGGCGTGGGTGACCACGACGCCCTTGGGCAGTCCGGTCGAGCCGGAGGTGTAGATCATGTAGGCGGCGTTGCCGGTGCGCGGCTGGGCGCGCAATTCGATCTCGCGCAGGCTCACCGAGGCGTATCCGGCCACCTCCGCGGTGAACGCGGTGTCGTCGAGCGCGAGCCAGTCGCCCTCACCCGACAGCGTTGGCAGTCCGGCGAGTTCGGCGCCGAGGGTGACGCCGAAGACGGCGCCGGAGTCGGCGACCATGTGCCGGATCCGCTCGGCGGGGTAACCGGGGTCGATCGGCACGATCACCGCGCCGGTGCGGGCGATGGCCCACACGGCGAGCACCGATTCGGGTGAGCGCCGGATCGCCACGGCGACAGCGGCTTCCGGACCGGCACCGCGAGCGATCAGGCCGCGGGCCAGCTGGTTGGCCGCGGCGTCGAGATCGGCGTAGGTGAATCCGCGACCGTCGCCGCGGACCGCGAGGCCGGTGGGGTTGGCCCGCACGGCCGCGTCCATGAGCTGCGAGAGCGTGCGTTCCGGCTCGGCGGCGGGACCGGCGAAGGTGGTCTGGGCGGTGAATTCGGCCGGAGCGAGCAGGTCGATGTCGCCGACGGTGGTCGCGGGGTCCGCGGTGACGGCGGTCAGTACCCGCGTGAACCGCGCGGCGAAACCGTCGATGGTCGCGGCGTCGAACAGATCTGTGGCGTAGGTGAATTCGGCGTGGATGCCACCGTTGCCGGGGAGTTCGCGCAGGGTGAGCAGCAGGTCGAACTTGGCCTCGGCGGTGCGGGCGTCGAGCGCGCCGACGGTGATGCCGGGCAGTTCGAGCGCGACCGGGGCGAGGTTCTCGAACGACAGCGCCACCTGGAACAGCGGATGCCTGCCCGCCGAACGCGCGGGCTGGACCGCGTCGACCACCCGCTCGAACGGGACATCGGCGTGGGCGAAGGCGCGCAGGTCGGTGTCGCGAGTCCGCGTGAGCAGGTCGGTGAACGGCGCGTCCTCGTCGACCCGGCTGCGCAGGACCAGGGTGTTGACGAACATGCCGATCAGCTCGTCGAGTTCGCGCGCACCACGCCCCGCGATGGGCGTCCCGATCGCGACATCGTCGACCCCGCCGAGCCGGGCGAGCAGCACCGCGAGCGCGGCCTGAACCACCATGAACACGGTGACGCCCTCGGCCCTGGCCAGCGCGGCCAGCTCACTGTGCAGCGCGGCATCGATCTCGAACCCGCTCATCGCACCCGCGAACGACTGCACCGCAGGCCGTGGCCGGTCACTGGGCAGCGCGATCTCCTCGGGCAGCCCGGCCAGTTCTTCACGCCAGTAAGCCAGCTGGGCGGCAGCCGGGGACGCCGGGTCACCTTCGTCCCCGAGTGAGTCCCGTTGCCACACCGCGTAATCGGCGTACTGCAGCGGCAGCGGTGACCAGGCGGGCGGTGCACCCGCCGTGCGCGCGGTGTAGGCGAGCACCAGGTCCCGGGTGAGCGGTCCCATGGAGAAACCGTCAGCGCTGATGTGATGCGCGACGAAGACCAGCACATGGTCCTCGGCACCGAGCCGAAGCAACCGCAACCGCACCGGCGGTTCAGCGGTGACATCGAACCCGACACCGACCGTCCGACGCACTTCCTCGATCAGAGCCGCGGGGACCTCGTCAAAACCGGCGTCGGAACCACGCCCATCAGTGGCCAGACCACTGGCGGCAACAGCGGGCACGCCGGAACCCGACGCGACACCACCACGCCTGTCGGTGGTCGAATCGCCAAGGGGTTCAGCAGTACCGGAGGCAGCGACGCCAAAGGCATAGTTGGCCGAATGACTGGCAGGGGTATCGAAACCTGATCCAGTCTGGTGAGGTGCGTCGGCCGTCGAGCTGTGACGGGGACGGCCGAAGTCGGCGGCGGCGCGAGGTGCGTCGCCCCAAGCTCCGTCGCCCCGAGGTGTGTCGGCGCGGGGCGCGTCTGCACGGGCCACGTCGGCGCGAGCCACGTCGGCACGGAGCGCGTCGTTGTCGGCCGAGAGGGCGATCGGGACCGGGGTCAGGTCGATGCGGACGGCGCTCGGGGCGAGGACTTCCTGTTCCGGGCCGTCGCCGTGGTCGGGGTAGCGGGTGCGTAGGACCTCGTGGCGGGCGAACAGGTCGGCGACGGCGAGGGTGAGGGCCTCGACGTCGAGGGTGCCGGTGAGGCGGATGGCGGCGGGGATGTTGTAGACGGTGGCTTCGGGGTCGAGTTGGTTGAGCAGCCACATCCGGTGCTGGGCGAGCGACAGCGGGACGTGGTCGGGGCGTGGGCCCGCGACCAGCGGCAGGGCTGCGGTGGCGTCGGAGCGGTGTACGCGCAGGGCCAGGTCGGTGACGGTCGGGGCCTCGAACAGGAGGCGGACGCCGACGGTGCGGTCCAGTGCGGTGCCGATCCGGGCGGCGGCCCTGGTGGCGAGCAGGGAGTTGCCGCCGAGGGCGAAGAAGTCGTCGTCGGCGCCGACGGTGTCGACCTCGAGGATCTCCGCGTACACACCGGCGATCAGCTGTTCGGTGGGGGTCGCGGGCGCGCGGAAGGTCGCGGCCCCGAAAACCGGTGCGGGCAGGGCATTGCGGTCGAGTTTGCCGTTGACGGTGCGCGGCAGGACGTCGAGGACGACGAAGACATCGGGCACCAGATAGGCGGGCAGTGTCTCGCGCAGCGCGGACTTGGCCTGTGCGACATCGAGTCCGGTGCCAACCACATAGGCGACCAGCCGATCACCAAGGTGCGCGTCGGCGCGGGCCAGCACCGCGACCTCGACCACCTCGGGCAGCGCGAGCAAGGCCGCCTCGACCTCACCGGGCTCCACCCGGAAGCCACGAACCTTCACCTGGAAGTCGGTGCGGCCCAGGTAGTTCAGCTCACCACCCACCGTGCGACCAGCAGCACCAACCGCGATGCCACCCGCAGTGCCGCCCGCGGCAGCGCCCACAACGTCACCGGCAGTGCCGCCCGCGGCAGCGCCCACGACGTCACCGGCGGCGCCGCCCGCGGCAGCGCCCACGACGTACACCGCGCTGCGCGTGACGAGGTCACCGGTGCGGTACATCCGCGCACCGGGCTCGAAGGGGTCGGCGACGAACCGCTCGGCGCTCAGCGCGGCCTTGCGGAGGTAGCCGCGCGCCAGCTGAACGCCCGCCAGGTACAGCTCACCCCGAACCCCGGGGGGAACCGGGCGCAGCCGCTCGTCGAGGACGTAGACCCGGCTGTTCCACTCGGGCGTACCGATCGGCACACTCAGCACATCCGCCGAGGTCACCCGGTGATCGGTGATCGACACCGCCGCCTCGGTGGGCCCGTATAGATTGTCGATCCTGGTGCCGGGCAGCGCCTTCAACAGCCGCTGCGCCAACGCCCCCGGCAGCGCCTCGCCGATCGCCAGAATGCGCACCAGCGGCCGCGCCGAACTCGACCGCTGCACCGACACTTCCGCCAGCGGCGAAGACGACGCTCGCGCCGAATGCCGCGACAGCCCTTGCGCGGACGTCGGCGACAACAACTCGCTCGACACCGCGCTTCGCGGCGAAACCTGAGCGGGCGCGGAAGGCGATGGCTCTCCCTGTGCCGCGATACGCGCGGGGGCCGGCGATGACGACTCGGACTGTGCCGAATTCCCCGGCAGCGCAGGCGATGACGACTCACCCAGTGCCGACGACGGGCGGGAGTCCCAGTAGCCGACCAGCGTGTCGAGCAGCGACGGCACCGCCGTCAAGGTCGTCACCCCGGCATCGGCGATGAGCGCATCGAGGTAGGCGGGGTCCCGGTGACCATCGGGTGCGGCGATCACCAGTCGCCCACCGCACACGGCGGCGGACCAGAACTCCCACACCGACAGGTCGAACGTGGCAGGCGTCTTCAGCAGGAACACATCGGCGGCATCCGTGCCGAATTCACCACGCAACCACTGCAACTGGTTGACCACGGACGCGTGGGACACCGCAACGCCCTTGGGCCGACCGGTCGAGCCGGAGGTGAAGATGACGTAGGCGGTGTTGTCCGGGTGCAGGGGCGCACGGCGGTCGGCGTCGGTGATCGGCGCGGGATCGGCGGACTCGATGGCCGGGTGATCCACGCGCACCACCGGCGCGGCATCGGTGCGGAAACCATTGCTGAGCACGCAGATCGGGGCAGCGGTGTGCAGGATGTAGTCGGTGCGATCGGCGGGCTGATCGGGGTCGATCGGCACATACGCGCCACCGGACCTGGTGACCGCGAACATGGCGACGACGAGATCGATCGAGCGCGGCAGGGCCAGCGCGACCAGTGATTCGGGACCGACACCGAGCGAGATCAGGTGGCGGGCAAGACGGTTCACCCGCGCCTCGAACGCGGCGTAGGTGATCTCGAGCCGACCCTCGGGCAGATCGGCCACCAGCGCGACGGCTTCAGGCCTGGCATGCAGTGGCAAGTCTGCCAGCGTGCCACCGGGCACGGCGAGATCGGCAGCACCACTGGTGATCTCGGAATCCCGCTCAGCAAGGGTGCGCAGGTCGACATCCCCGACGACCACGCCGGGCTCCCGCACCACGGCGTCCAGCAGCAGACCCAGCCGATCGGCGAAGGCCGCCACGGTCTCGGCGTCGAACAGATCGGTGGCGTAGGTGAAGAAGCCCTCGATGCCGGTGGGGGTGCCATCGGCGGCGTACCCGTCACCGACGATCAGGTGCAGATCGAATTGCGACACAGCCAGATCCGCCGACACCGGCGCGATCCGCAGTCCGGGCAGCTCGAGTGCGGCACGGTCGACGTTCTGGAACGACAGACCCACCTGGAACAGCGGATGCCGCGCGGTGGACCGCGGCGGATCCAGCACCTCGACGAGCCGCTCGAACGGCACGTCGGCGGCGGCGAAGGCGGCCAGGTCGGCGGCGCGTTGGGCCGCGAGCAGGTCGGTGAAAGCGGTGCCGCCGTCGTAACGGGTGCGCAGGACGACGGTGTTGACGAACATGCCGATCAGATCGTCGAGCTCACGTTCGCCACGACCGGCGACGGGAGTACCCACCGCCACGTCGGCGGTACCGGCCAGCCGCGCGAGCAACACGGCGAAAGCGGTGTGCAGCACCATGAACACGGTCGCGCCGCTGTCCTTGGCGATCCGGGCCAGCCCGGCGTGGGTGGCCGCGTCGACGCGCACCGGCACCCGCCCGCCGAGCAGCGAGGCGACGGCGGGTCGTGGCCGGTCGGTGGGCAGTTCGAGCAGGTCGGGCAGCCCGGACAGTTCGTCGCGCCAGAACGAGATCTGCTGGGCGGCGGTCGATTCGGCTTCGTCCTCGGCGCCGAGCCGATCCAGCTGCCACAGTGCGTAGTCGGCGTACTGCACCGGCAGCGCGGCCCAGCCAGGCGCCCGGCCCGCGGCCCGGGCCAGGTAGGCGGTGGTCACATCGCGCACCAGCGGCGGCATGGACGACGCGTCGGCGGCGATGTGGTGCACCACGACGGCGAGCACGTACTCAGTGGGCGCGTCCGGGCCGACACCGGTGATGTCGAGCAGCCGGACCCGCAGCGGCACCTCGGCGGTGACGTCGAACGCCGTCGCGGCGAGCGTCCCAACCTGCTCGACCAGCTCGGCCGGGTCCACGCGGTGCACGGACACATCGAGGTCGACCTCATCGGCGGGCAGGACCCGCTGGGTCGGCCCGTCCCCGGTATCGGGGTAGATCGTGCGCAGCACCTCGTGCCGAGCCAGCACATCCCGCAGCGCGGCACCGAGCGCCACCACATCGAGACTGCCGGTCAGCCGCAGCGCGAACGGCAGGTTGTAGGCGGCAGCACCCTCGCCACCGCCCTGATCGAACCGGTTGAGGAACCACATGCGCCGCTGCGCGGGCGAGAGCGGCAGCTCATCGGGCCGCTCCAGCGTGCCGAGCCCGCTGGTGGACGCGGTGGCGCCCTCGGGATCGAGCACGGCGGCCAGTCCGGCGACGGTCGGCGTCTCGAACAGCGTCCGCACCGCGACCCGCTCACCGGTCGCCGCACCGAGCCGGGCGACGAGCCGGGTGGCGATCAGCGAGTTGCCACCGAGCGCGAAGAAATCATCATCGGCGCCGATGTCGTTGCGGCCGAGCACTTCACCGAACAGCTCGGCGACCAGCCGCTCCTGCGCGGTGCCCGGCGCCCGGAAGGCGCGGGCGGTGAACCGCGGCGCGGGTAGCGCCTTGCGGTCGAGCTTGCCGCTGGCATTGAGCGGCAGCTCGTCGAGCACCGTGATCGAGGCCGGAACCATGTAGACCGGAAGGGTTTTCGACACGGCGGCCTGCAACCGGTCCGGATCGGCCGCGAAGCCGGGCCCGGGCACGACATAGGCGACCAGCTGATCACCGAGTTCGGTCGCGACGACCAGCGCCACCGCCTGGCTCACGGATTCGTGCCCGAGCAGCGCGGTCTCGATCTCACCGAGCTCGATGCGCTGCCCACGGAACTTCACCTGGAAGTCGATGCGCCCCAGGTAATCCAGCCGATGCGGCGCGCTCGCGGTGGGACGTCGCCACACCACCAGATCGCCGGTGCGATACATCCGCTCCCCACCGCCGAACGGGTTCGCGACGAACCGATCCGCGGTGAGCCCCGGTCGCGCGACATAGCCGCGCGCGAGCTGATCACCCGCGAGATAGAGCTCACCCGCGATCCCGGGCGGCACCGGCCGCAGCCGCGAATCCAGCACGTAGACCCGGGTGTTCCACTGCGGCAAGCCGATCGGCACGGTCCGCGCACCCGCGCGGGCGGGCCAGTAGGTGACCGACACGGCGGCTTCGGTGGGCCCGTAGAGGTTGTGCAGGCGCGCCGAGCTCACGGCGGCCATGGCGTCGACGGTCTCCGGCGGCAGCGCCTCACCGATGACGAACACCTCGCGCAGCGACGGCAGACTGCCCGGCGCGGCGTTGGCGGCGAACACGGTGAGCATCGACGGCACGAAATCGGTGACGGTGACGCGATGTTCGGCGATCAGCTCGATCAGATACGCCGGATCACGATGCCCGTCCGGGCTGGCAAGCACCAGCTTCGCACCGACCCGCAGCGGCATGAAGTAGCCCCACAGCGACACGTCGAAGGTGGTCGCGGTCTTCTGCAGGTACACATCACCCAGTGCCAGTGGGTATTTCGCCAGCATCCACACCAGCTGGTTGTGGATCGCCGTGTGCGAGATCGCGACACCCTTGGGCTTACCGGTGGATCCGGAGGTGAAGATGACATAGGCCGGGTGCTCGGCACGCAGCGGCGCGCGCAGCTCCGCGGGGCGCACCGGGTCCGTCGGCACACCGCGCAGATCGAGTTCGTCGAGCAGCAGCAGATCCGTGCCCGCTGGCACCTCGATCGCGTCGGCGCGGGTGCTCAGCACGCAGGCGGGCCGGGCGGTGTCGAGGATGTAGGCGATGCGCTCGGCCGGATGATCGGGGTCGAATGGCACATAGGCACCACCGGCGGTGAGCACCGCGTACATGCCGATGACCAGCTCGGGTGAGCGCCGAATGGCAAGGCCGACAAGCCCTTCCGGCCCGACTCCGGCTTGGATCAGCAGCCGGGCGACGGCATTGACCCGCTCGTCGAACTCCCGGTAGGTCAGCTCCGTGCCCTCGTAGACGAGAGCGGTGGCGTCCGGATGCGCCTGGACCGCACGGCGATACGCGTCCAGCATCAGCTCCGGCGGCACCGGATGACCGGTGCCGTTCCAGGCCACCAGGGTCTGTTCGCGTTCGGCCGGGGTGAGCAGATCGATGTCGGCGACCGCGGTGTCGGCCTCGGCGGAGGCCACATCGAGCAGGCGCACGAAGCGGGCGGCCAGCGCGCCGATCGACTCGGCGTCGAACAGATCGGTGGCGTAGGTGAACGACGCGGCCATCGGCTCGGTCGGATCGGCGCCGGGCACGATGGTGAGCTGCAGGTCGAAACGGGCTACCGTGCCACCGAATTCGACCGGCGCGGCATCGAGACCGGGCAGGCGCAGGTTCGGCAGATCCAGGTTCTGGAAGAACAGGGCCACCTGGAACAGCGGGTGATGGGCCTGGGAGCGAACCGGGTCGAGCAGTTCGACCAGCCGCTCGAACGGCAGGTCGGCGTTGGCGAAGGCGGCGATGTCGGCGCGTTTGGTCGCCCGCAGCAGCTCGGCGAAGCTCATCGCCGGATCGATGTGCGAGCGCAGCACCAGCGTGTTGACGAACATGCCGATCAGATCGTCGAGTTCGCGCGCGCCGCGACCGGCCACGGGGGTGCCGATGGCGATGTCGTCGGTGTGCGCGACCCGGCTCAGCAGCACGGCGAACGCGGCGTGCACGACCATGAACTCCGAGGTGCCGCTGCGCTGGGCCAGCGCGGCGAGCGCGGTGTGCACCGACGCGGGGACCTGGAAGCCGAATTCGGCACCGCGCCCGGTGAACACCGGCGGACGCGGGCGATCGGTGGGCAGGTCGAGCCGATCGGGCAGCCCGGACAGTTCGGTGCGCCAGAACGAGATCTGCTGCGCGGCCACCGAATCGGGATCGTCCTCGGCGCCGAGCAGTTCCTGATGCCACAGCGTGTAGTCGGCGTACTGCACCGGCAGCGGCTGCCAGCTCGGCCGCGACCGGTTGCGGCGGGCGAGGTAGGCGCCGAGCAGATCACGCAGCAGCGGGGCGATGGAGGCACCGTCGGCGGTGATGTGGTGCAGCGCCACCGCGAGCACGTGCTCACGCGAACCCAGTTCGGCCAGCGCCACCCGCAGCGGCACGTCCGCGGCCACATCGAAGCCGGTACCGGCGAATTCGGCCAGCCACAGCGGCAATTCGTCCTCGGTGAGGGAATCGAGGAGCACATCGGGCACGGCCTCGGCGATCGGCAGCACCACCTGGTGCCCGACACCGTCGAGCACCGGATACCAGGTGCGCAGCGATTCGTGCCGCGCCACCAGGTCGGCGAGCGCGTGATGCAGGGCGCGCGGATCGAACGGGCCGGTCAACCGCAGCGCGAACGGGATCGTCTCGGCGGTGGAGTTCGGATCGAACTGGTTGAGGAACCACATCCGCCGCTGCGCGGGCGAGAGCGGGATCACCTCGGGTCGCTCGCGGCGCGTCGGCGCGGCCTGCCCGCCCGCGCCCTTGAGCGGCTCGAGCAGTTCGGCCAGCCCGGCGACGGTGGGGCTCTCGAAGAGGTGACCGGCGGGCACCCGCGCGGACAGCTCGGCGCCGAGGCGCGCGGCGGCCTGGGTGGCCAGCAGCGAGTTGCCGCCGAGGGCGAAGAAGTCGTCGTCGGCGCCGATCGGATCGGCCGGGGCGAGCAGCTCGGTGTAGATGTGCGCGACCAGTTCCTCCATCGCACCCGAGGGCGCGCGGAACTCGTTGGCGCGCAGGGTGGGTGCGGGCAGCGCGGCTCGGTCGAGCTTGCCCACGGGGGTGAGCGGGATGGTGTCGAGCACGGTCAGCGCGGTGGGCACCATGTGCGCGGGCAGCCCGGCCTTGGCATGGGCGAGCACCTGGTCGAGGTCGATCCGCGCGCCCGGCGCGGCGTGCACGTAGCCGGCCAGGATCGTGGTGCCGTTGTCGAGTTCGTGCCCGACCGTGACGGCGAAGTCGACGCTGTCGTGCGCGGCCAGCACGGTGTCGATCTCGCCGAGCTCGATCCGGAAGCCACGGACCTTGACCTGGAAGTCGTTGCGGCCCACGTACTCCACGGCACCGTCGACACGCCTGCGCACCAGGTCACCGGTGCGGTACATGCGGCCACCGGCGGGGTCGAACGGATCGGTGACGAACCGTGCCGCGGTGAGCGCGGGCTGCCGGTGATAGCCGCGGGCCAGTTCGTTGCCCGCGATGTAGAGCTCGCCGATCATCCCGTCGGGCACCCGGACGAGCCGTTCGTCGAGCACGTACTGGGTGACCCCGCGCAGCGGCGGACCGATGTTCACGACGTCGCCCGCCATGAGCGGGGCGCTGATGTTGGTGACGATGGTGGTCTCGGTCGGCCCGTAACAGTCGTGGAACCGCCGGGTGCCCGAGGGCAGTTCGGTGGCCCAGCGCCGGACCGCCTCTGGCGGGCACGCCTCGCCGCCCGCGGTGACGACGACCAGCTCGTGCAGGTCGGTCGGATCGATCGAAGCCAGGGCCGCCGCGGTGATGAACATGTGCGTCACCGCTTCGCGACGCAGCACCTCGGTCAGTTCGGCGCCACCGAGGATCCCGGCGGGCACGACCACCATGGTGGCGGCCGCGCCGACCGCCATCAGCAGTTCGAGCACGGCGGCGTCGAAGGACGGCGAGGCGAAATGCAGGGTGCGCGAGGACGATTCGATGCCGTAGTGCGCGCGCTGCTCGGCGCTGTACCCGGCCAGTCCGGCATGGGTCACCACGACGCCCTTGGGCAGGCCGGTGGAGCCGGAGGTGTAGACGACGTAGGCGGGGTGCGTCAGCCGCAGCGGGCGGACCCGGTCAGCGAAGGTGACCGGGTCGCCGGACTGTTCGTCGGCGGCGCGGCGCACCGGCTCGTCGTCGAGGCACAGCCAGTCGACAGTGGCGGGCAGCCGGTTGGCGGCCGAGCCGACCGCGAGGCCGAGGACCGCGCCCGCGTCGGCGAGCATGTGGGTCACCCGTGCGGGCGGGTAGTTCGGGTCGATCGGCATGAAGGCCGCGCCCGCCTTGGTGATCGCCCACATGGCGAGCACCGATTCGGGCGAACGCGGGATGCCGACGGCGACGATGTCCTCGGGACCGATGCCGCGTGCGATCAGCAGCCGGGCCAGCCGGTTGGCGCGTTCGTCGAGTTCGGCGTAGGTCCAGCGCACCGGCACCGACACACCGTCGGACCAGGACAGCGCCAGGCCGCCCGGGTTCGACTCCACCGCCACCGACAGCAACTGCGGCAGCGACTTCCCGCGCTGCCTGGCCCGGGCGCCGGAGGTCCTGCTCGCCCGGGTCACGACAGCGCCCTCCACTCGACGGAGTCGACTCGCCGTTGCCCGGTCATGCACACCTCGTACCGATCTCGACGCGCACTGCCTCCGACCCGCACCCAGCGCGGGTCAGCCAGCGTTCGTTCCACCTAGCCATCCATCCCTACCACCGCGCGCCGCTGAGGCGACTGCCCGGCGTTGCCGATCATCTCACTCAGCGCGACGATCGTCGCACCGGTCCCGTCCCCCGGCTCGGCCACGGCCACCGCGGACTCGGTGAACACATGGCTCACCTCGTCCTCACCGCCGTCGTCGGGCCCCATCACCAGCGTCGCACCGGCGATCCCGGTCGCGACGATCTCCAGCACGCCCGACACCGAATCCGGCCGCCCGGCCGCCCGCGTCCGCGATTCGAAGTTGAGCCCGGTGCGCTGGGCGACCCGCTCGGCGGCACCGGCCAGCTCGTCGTAGCTGAGCGTGCGGCCGCCGCCGATGAAGGCCACGTCGTCGCCGCGCAGGGCGCGGGTGCGGTGGGCGTAGCCGATCGGGCGCGGTGACTCGGCCGCCAGCTCGGCGCGCAGCGCGGGGTCGGCCAGGTCGTACCAGTCGAGGCCGTCGGGCGCGTCGAGGATGTCGAGGGTCAGGCCCAGCTTCACCTCGAGCCGGTCGGGCAGCTGCGCGTCGATCGTCACCAGCGGCACCACCGCGGCACCGGCCTTGAGCACCGCCCAGGTCGCCACCGCCGCGTTCACCCCGCGATCGAGCCGCACCGCGACCCCGGTGCCCGGCCCGGCACCGCGGGCGATCAGCGAGCGCGCCAGCTGCGAGGAGCGGGCGTCGAATTCGTGATAGGTGAGCTCGGCGTCGCCCAGGTCGAGCGCGGGCGCCTCCGGGTCCTCCTCCACGGCGGCGGCCAGTTCCTGGGCGAGCGCGGCGCCGTTGGCCGAGGGCGCGGGGGCGAAGGCCGCCGCGGTCAGTTCGCGTTCGCGTTCCCTGGCATCGCGCAGGTCGATGTCGCCGACGGTGAGCGTGGGGTCGGCGGCCACCGCGGTGATGATCTCGGTGAAGCCGCGGGCGAAGGCCGCCACGGTGGATTCGTCGAAAAGGTCGGTGGCGTAGGTGAAGACGATGCCGAGTTCGTCGGGCTCACCGGTGACGGTGTGCCGCGGCTCGACATTGACCTGCAGGTCGAACTTGGCGGGCCGGGCCGCCAGGTCCATCGCCTCGATGGTGAGGCCGGGCAGCCGCAGCACCGGTGTCTCGGTGTTGTGGAACGACAGCACCACCTGGAACAGCGGATTGTGCGAGACGGTGCCGGTGGGCGCCACCTCGTCGACGATCCGCTCGAACGGCAGATCGGCGTTGGCGAAGGCGGCCAGGTCCACTTCGCGGGCCGCGGTGACCAGCTCGTCGAAGCCGCGCTCGGGCGCCACCTCGGTGCGCAGGGTGAGCGTGTTGACGAACATGCCGACCAGATCGTCGAGTTCGGGCTCACCACGCCCGGCGATCGGAGTACCGATCGCAATGTCGGCACTGCCCGAGATCCGGGCCAGCAGCACGGCCAGCGCCGCGTGCACGACCATGAACAGCGAGGCGTTGTGCTCGCGGGCGATCTCGGCCAGCCGCGCGTGCACGTCGGCGGGCAGGGCGGTACTCACGTCGGCGCCGCGCAGCGAGGCGTGCGGCGGGCGCGGATGATCGTGCGGCAGTTCCACGGTGCCGGTCTGCCCGGACAGGGTCTGCCGCCAGAAGTCGAGTTGCCGTGCGGCGGTGGAGGTCTCGTCGGACTCCTCGCCCAGCACCGCGCGCTGCCAGAGCGCGTAGTCGGCGTACTGCACCGGCAGCGGCGCCCAGCTGGGCGAACGGCCCTCCACCCTGGCGCGGTAGGCGATCACCAGGTCGCGGGCCAGCGGGGCGAGCGAGGCGCCGTCGGCGATGATGTGCTGCACCACCACGGCGAGCACGTGCTCTTCCTCGGCCAGCGGATCGTCATCGGGGACGGTGAACAGCCCGGCGCGCAACGGAACCCGCTCGGCGACATCGAAGCCGCCCGCGAGCAGCCGCATCACCCGCTCGCGCGGATCGTCGCAGACCTCGACCGTCAGGCCGTTCGGCAGCACCGCGCTGACCGGCAGGATCTCCTGGTACGGCACCGCGTCGGGACCGTCGGCGGGGAATCGGGTGCGCAGCGCCTCGTGCCGTTCCAGCACGTCGGCGACCGCGTAGCGCAGCGCCGAGGTGTCGAGGGCACCGCGCAGGCGCAGGGCCAGCGGGATGTTGTAGGCCGGGGAATCCGGGTCGATCCGGTTGAGCAGCCACATCCGCTGCTGGGCGGGTGAGAGCGGGATGACGCCGCGGTCCTGGGCCGGGGTCAGCGGCGGGCGCGGGGCGACGACCGCACCGGGGCGCACCCGGGCGGCCAGCGCGCCGACGGTGGGCGCCTCGAACAGGTCGCGCACCACCAGATCGGCGCCGAGCGCCTGGTCGATGCGGGCGATGGCCCTGGTGGCCAGCAGCGAGTTGCCGCCGCGGTCGAAGAAGTCGTCGTCCAGGCCGACCTCGGGCACCCCGAGCAGCGTCGCGAACACCTCGGCGATGCTGAGCTCGATCGGCGTGGTCGGCGCGCGGAACACGGTGGCGGCGGTGTATTCCGGGGCGGGCAGCGCGGCCCGGTCGAGCTTGCCGTTGGCGGTCAGCGGCAGGCCCGCGATCACCACCACGGCATCGGGAACCATGTAGCCGGTGAGGAATTCGGCGACGGTGGCCCGCACGGCGACCGGGTCGAGGTCGGCACCGGCGACCGGGACGACATAGCCGATCAGCCGGTCGCCCGCGTGCTCGTCGGCCCGCACGACCACCGCGGCCTGGCCGACACCGGACACGCCGAGCAGGGCGGTCTCGATCTCGCCGGGTTCGATGCGGAACCCGCGCAGCTGCACCTGCTGATCGCCGCGGCCGCCGTATTCGAGGGCCGGGGCGCCACGGAAACCGATCCAGCGGCCGAGGTCGCCGGAGCGGTAGCGGCGCGCGCCGGGCGGGCCGTACGGGTCGGCGACGAAGCGGGTCGCGGTGAGTCCCGGCTTGCCGAGATAGCCGCGCGTGACCTGGTTGCCCGCGATGTAGAGCTCACCGGCGACGCCGAAAGGCACCGGCCGCAGCCGATCGTCGAGGACGACCACCGACAGCCCGGGCAGCGCGCGCCCGATCAGACTGCCGGGCAGTTCGGTCGCGCCCGCGGCCGTGCTCGACGGCGCGGTGTGCTCGCCCGCGTCCTGGCCCGCCGGACGCGCGGCGATGGGCAGGTGCGAGACGTGCACGGTGGTCTCGGTGATGCCGTACATGTTCACCAGTTGCGGTGCGGCGGCACCGGTTCCGTACCGGTCGTACCAGCGGTTGAGCTTGCGCGGGTCGAGCGCCTCACCGCCGAAGACGACGTAGCGCAGCGGCAGCGGGGCAGCCCCGGCGGCCTGGGCGGCGCGGTCGGCCTCGTCGAGCTGGGCGAAGGCGGTCGGGGTCTGGCTCAGCACCGTCACCTGTTCGCGGGTGAGCAGTTCGCGGAACTCGATCGGCGAGCGCGAGGTGACGTGGTCGACCACGACCACCGAGGCGCCACCGGCGAGCGCGCACCACAGTTCCCACACCGAGAAGTCGAAGGCGAAGGAGTGGAACACCGTCCACACGTCCGCGTCGTCGAACTCGAACAGCAGCTGGGTGTTGGCGAACAGCTCGAGCACATTGCGGTGGCTGACGCCGACGCCCTTGGGCAGGCCGGTGGAGCCGGAGGTGTAGATGACATAGGCGAGGTGGTCGGGGCGCAGCGGCGCGCGTCGTTCGGCGGCGCGCAGCGGCGAGGTGGGATGGGCGTGCTGTTCGTCGAGCAGCACAACCGGCAGGCCGGCGGCCGGAATCAGCTCGAGCTCGGCCGAGGTGGTCAGCAGCACAGTGGGTTTCGCGTCGCCGAGCACGTATTCCAGGCGCTGGGCGGGGTATCCGGAGTCGATCGGCAGGTAGCCCGCACCCGAGAGCAGCACCGCGAGCAGCGCGACCGGCAGCTCCTCGGTGCGCGGAACCGCGACGGCCACCAGCGTTTCCGGACCGGCGCCGTGCGCGATCAGCGCCCGTGCCAGCGCCGAGGCGCGACCGAGCAGATCGCCGAAGCTCAGCGACCGCTCCCCCGCGCGCACCGCGATCGCGCCGGGACGCTGCTGTGCCTGCGCGGAGATCAGATCGGCCACCGTGACCTCGGGCACCGCGATACCGGGCGAATTCCCTTCGCGCAGCACGAGTTCGCGCTCACCGGGGGCGAGCACGTCGATGTCGCCCACCGGCACCATCGGATCGGCGACCACCGCGGACAGCACCCGCGCCCAGCGATCGGCGAAGTCGACGACGGTGGCGCGGTCGAACAGGTCGGTGGCGTAGACGAACGAGACCGCCATGCCCTGCGGCGCACCGTCGGGGCCGATCCGCTCGGCCAGCTCCACCTGCAGGTCGAACTTGGCCAGCGGCACCGTGAAATCGGCGGCCGAGACCGCGAGACCGGGCAGCGCCAGTTCGGTGCGGGCCAGGTTCTGGAAGGTCAGCATCACCTGGAACAGCGGGTGGCGAGCGGTGGAACGCACCGGCTCGAGCAGTTCGACGAGCCGCTCGAACGGCACGTCGGCATGGCCGAAGGCCGCGAGATCGCGGGACCTGACCTCGGCGAGCAGCTCGGCGAACGAGACGCCGGAGTCGACGTCGGTGCGCAGCACGAGGGTGTTGACGAACATGCCGATCAGCTCGTCGAGGGCCTGCTCACCACGGCCCGCGACCGGGGTGCCGATGGCGATGTCGCGGGTGCCGGAGAGCCTGGCCAGCAGCAGCGCCAGCGCGGTGTGCACGACCATGAACAGGGTGGCGTTGTGCTCGCGGGCCAGCGCGGCCAGGCCGGCGTGCACCGAGGCGGGGATCTGCACGTCGAGCATGCCACCCGCCCGGCTGGCCACGGCGGGGCGCGGCCGGTCGGCGGGCAGTTCCAGCTGTTCGGGCAGGCCGGAGAGGGTCTCGCGCCAGAACGCGACCTGCGCGGCGAGCAGCGACTGCGGGTCGTCCTCGGCGCCGAGCAGTTCGCGCTGCCACAGCGTGTAATCCACGTACTGCACCGGCAGCGGGGGCCACTGGGGTGCGCCGCCGCCGCGGCGTTCGGCGTAGGCGGTGAGCAGGTCCCTGGTCAGCGGCGCGAAGGAGAACCCGTCGGCGGCGATGTGGTGGACCACGCACACCACCACGTGCTCGGTCGCGGGACCATCGACCGCCGAGCCGGTCAGCGCGAGGACCCGCACCCGCACGGGCGGTGCGACCGTGACATCGAAACCGGTGAGCACGGCCGCGGCGATGGCCTGCGACAGCTCGCTCTCGTCGATCTCGACGACGTCGAATTCCGGTGCGGCAGCCGGATCACCGGGCGCGAGCACCACCTGATGACCTTCGCCGTCGAGCACCGTGGTGCCCGCGCGCGACCAGCCATCGGCCGCGCCGCCGTCGACGATGGGATAGACGGTGCGCAGCACCTCGTGCCGGGTGACCAGATCGGCGACCGCCGCACGCAACGCGGGCAGATCGAGCCGACCCGACAGCCGGACGGCCACCGGAATGTTGTCGACCGCCGAGGCCGGATCGAACCGGTTGAGGAACCACATCCGCTGCTGGGCATACGACAGCGGCACCAGCTCGGGGCGCGGTCGCGCGGTCAGCGGCAGCGCGCGAGCCGAGACCCGTTGCTGCTCGGCCCGATTCGCCAGCGCCGCCACGGTGGGCGCCTCGAACACTGCCTGCACCGGCACCCGCACGTCCAGCGCGGCGCCGATCCGGGCCACGGCCTGGGCGGCCAGCAGCGAGTCGCCGCCGAGTTCGAAGAAGTCGTCGTCGGCGCCGACCCGGCCGGTGCCGTCGCGCAGCAACAGCGCGGCGAACACGTCGGCGACGACCTGTTCGGCGGGCGTCGCAGGCGCGCGGAAGCCGCGCACGGTGAACACCGGCGTCGGCAGCGCGGTCCGGTCGAGCTTGCCCACCGAGGTCAGCGGGAGCGCGTCGAGCACCATGATGACGGCCGGAACCATGTACGCGGGCAGCGATTCGGCGAGGAACTCCGCCAGCGCCCCGGTGTCGACCGAGCGCCCGACCCGCGGCAGCACATACGACACCAGCGCGGTCGCCCCCGATGGCATGGTCTTGCCCAGGGTCACCGCGTAGTCGAGATCGGGGTGGGCGGTGAGCGCGTTGTCGATCTCGCCGAGTTCGATCCGGAAGCCACGCACCTTCACCTGGAAGTCGGTGCGCCCCAGGTATTCCAGCGTGCCGTCGGCCTCGAGCCTGCGCACCAGGTCACCGGTGCGATACAGCCTGCCCGGCCCGAACGGCGAGGCCACGAAGCGTTCCGCGGTGAGTCCCGGCCTGCCCAGATAGCCCTGTGCCAGCGCGGGTCCGGACAGATACAGCTCGCCGACCACGCCCGCGGGCACCGGCCGCAGCCGCGCGTCGAGTACATACAGCCCCATGCCGGGCACCGCGCTGCCGATGGTGATCGGCGCGTGCGGGCGCAGCGGTCCGGTGCTGGTGGCGAGGATGGTGGCCTCGGTCGGCCCGTAGCCGTTGTGGAAGGCGCGACCGTCGGCGGCCCAGCGCCCGACCAGTTCCGGGCCGAAGCGGTCACCGGCCACGACGACGGTGCGCAGGTCGGGCAGTCCGGCCGGATCGACCGATTCGAGCGCGCCCGGCGTGATGAGTACGTGCGTGACCCGTTCGCGGCGCAGCAGATCCGACAGTTCGAACCCGCCGAACACCCGCGCCGGCGAGATGACGAGGGTCGCGCCGGTGCTGAAGGCCAACAGCAGTTCGAGCACCGACACGTCGAAGTTGGGTGAGCAAACATGCAGCACCCGCGAATCCGGGGTGACGCCATAGTGTTCGCGCTCGGCGGCGACCAGGCTCGCGAGCCCGGCATGGGTCACCACGACGCCCTTGGGCCGACCGGTGGAACCCGAGGTGTAGATGACGTAGGCGGGGTGGCGATCGTCGATCGGCGAGACCCGGTCGGCATAGCTCACCGCGTGCGCGGGCCTGGCGTCGATGCGCTCGGCGACGACGGGATCGTCGAGTTCGATCCAGTACAGCCCGGTGCCGAGCGTGGCCCGGTGGGCGGCGGTGGTCAGGCCCAGTACCGCGCCGGAATCGGCGACGATGTGGGCGATCCGCTCGCTCGGATAGGCCGGGTCGACGGGCACATAGGCGGCGCCGGTCTTGGCGACCGCCCACACCGCGAGCACGGATTCGATCGAGCGCGCGATCGCGATCGCGACGACATCACCCGCGCCGACGCCACGGTCGATGAGTTCCCGCGCGAGTCGCGAGGATCGCTGATCGAGTGCTCGATAAGTGAGTTGTCGTTCGCCGCCCGGCGCCCCGGTCGGATTGTCGCGAACAGCTACCGACTCGGCCGCGGATTCGACCGCGGCCGTGAGGAGCTGGCCGAACAACGGTGTGCCGGAAGTGCGACGACGTCCGGCACGGCCAGAGCGGCGGGGGTTTTCCACAGACCAATACACCTCTCGCGTCCGGCGGGCCGGGTCGACATAGCATAGCCACACCTACCTAGCTATTGCCGACCCTCGCCGAGGTATGCGCCACGACACACCAACTCTCTAGCCACAGAATCGTAAACCGCTTGGTTCCCGTTACGGGCAGGTATCGCGCTACCCGGCCGCCGCGGCGACGACCTGCGCGATCACCGGCCCCACTGTGGCAACCGACACCACACCGAGCATGTCCTGATGAGTGGCCTCGACCGGGTAGTCAGCAATCATTCCGCTGACGTGCGCCCGCCAGCGCGAGGCTCCGCCGCGGTCCTGGGTGCGCAGCGCGGTGAAGTAGGTGAGGTCACCGGTGTAGCGGTCGGGTACGAGCTCGTTGACCAGCGCGACGGTGTGCAGCGCGCCGCGATACATGCCGATGAACTGCTCGCGTGAGATCGGCAGCCCGCCCGCCAGCATCGCGTGCAGCGCGGCCACCGCGTCGTCGCCGAGTTCGGTGAGCCGGTCGGCGGCGGGCAGCTGGTCGTCGGGAATACCCAGCTCGACCAGGGAGTGGCGCAGTTCGGACCGGAAGTCGGCGAGTTCGGCGCCGGGCAGGCTGTCGAGCATGGTCAGCGAGGCCACCGTCTCGCCCTCGGCCTGCAGCCGGGTGGCGACGGCCTGGCCGAGCACCCCGCCCAGCGACCAGCCGAGCAGGTGATAGGGCCCGTGCGGCTGCACGGCGCGGATCTCGGCGAGATAGCGATCGATCAGTTCGGTGACCGAGGCGGGCCGGAAGTCGGGGTCGCTCAGCACCGGCGACTGGATGCCGACGACCGGCACGTCCTCGGGCAGCGACGGCACCAGCGCGGCATAAGCCCAGGCCAGACCCGATACCGGATGCAGGCAGATCAGCGGCGCGCGGGTGCCCTGCCGCTTGATCGGCAGTACCACGGAGAGCGCGGCCGCGAGGTCGGCGGCGTCGCCCGCCCCGGCACCGAGCCGGGTGGCGAGCCCGGCCACGCTCGGGTCGGCGAAGAACGCGGCCACGGTGAGCTCGGTGCCTGTGCGCTCGCGCAGGTGGTGCACCACGCGGGTGGCCAGCAGCGAGTTGCCGCCGAGGGCGAAGAAGTCGTCATCGAGGCCGGGCCGCTCGACACCGAGCACCTCGGTGAACGTCTCGGCCACCGCGACCTCGTGCTCGCTCACGGGCTCCCGGTAGCGGCGCGGTTCCAGCACCGGCTCGGGCAGCGCGGCCCGATCGAGCTTGCCGTTGGCGTTCAACGGCAGGTGGTCGAGCACCACGAACGCGGCGGGCACCATGTACGACGGCAGCACCTGCGCCACGGCGGCCTTCGCGGCGGCCGCGTCGAGATCAGCACCGGGCGCAGGCACCACGTAGGCGACCAACCGGTCCCCCAGTCGCGGATCGTGCTGGGCCACCACCGCGGCCTGCGCGATCCGCGGCGCGGCCAGCAGCGCGGCCTCGATCTCCCCGAGCTCGATCCGGAATCCACGGATCTTCACCTGGAAATCGGTGCGACCCCGGTAGTCGAGTTCGCCGTCGGCGGTCCACGCCACCAGGTCGCCGGTGCGGTACATGCGGGCGCCACCGCCGACGAACGGGTCGGCGACGAAACGGTCGGCGGTCAGGTCGGGGCGGGCGAAGTAGCCGCGGGCCAGTTGGGCGCCGGCGAGGTACAGCTCTCCGGCGACGCCCACCGGGACCGGGCGCAGGCGGGCGTCGAGGACGTAGACCCGGCTGTTCCATTCGGGGGCGCCGATCGGCACGCTCACCCGGTCGGCCGTGGTGACGCGGTGGTCGGTGATGGAGACGGCGGCCTCGGTGGGGCCGTACAAGTTGTGGAGTGCGGCGGTGTTGGCCGCAAGGAAGCGTTGTGCGGTCGCGGCGGGCAGTGCTTCGCCGATCGCGAGCACCCGGTGCAGGGTCGATGGGAGGGTGCCGCCGGATTCGGTGAGCAGTGCGTCGAGCATGGACGGGACCAGGTGCACGGTGGTCACCGCACGGTCGGCGAGCAAGCCGAGCAGGTAGGCCGGGTCGCGGTGACCATCGGGTGCGGCGAGCACCAGTCGGCCACCGCTCACCGCGGCCGACCAGAACTCCCACACCGACAGGTCGAAGGTGGCAGCGGTCTTCAACAGCACCGAGTCATCCCGACCGAGGCCGAATGCCGTGGTCTTCCACTGCAATTGGTTGACGATGGCGGCATGCGACACCGCGACACCCTTGGGCACGCCGGTGGACCCGGAGGTGAAGATGACGTAGGCCGTGTTCTCCGGCCGCAGCACCCCGATCCGCTCGTTCGCCGCGATCGGCGCCGGCGAGACCGCGGACAGGTCGAGACTGTCGATCGCCACCACGGTGCGAGGATCAGCGGAGAGACCGCGGGCATCGATCCCGACCACGGTGCGAGGGTCGGCGGAAGGGTCACCGGCGTCGATCCCGACCACCGGGCGAGGATCGGCGGAAGAACCACCAGCATCGATCCCGACCACCGGGCGACTATCGGCCGAAGAGTCACCGCCGTCGATCCCGACCACCGAGCGACTATCGGCCGAAGAGTCACCGCCGTCGCTCCCGACCACCGAGCGACTATCGGCCGGAGGATCACCGCCGTCGATCCCGACCAGTGGGCGGGGATCGACGGAAGGACCATCAGCGTCGGTCGCGCCCAGCGGGCGAGCGTCCGTAGCAATGGTCGCGGGTTGTCCGGCGTCAGCGCCGACCCCGGTCGACAAGGTGAAACCATCTCGCGCGGTGGTCAATACGCACACCGGTGCCGCCGTGTCGAGCACGTGCCCCACTCGATCGGCGGGCTGATCGGGATCGACCGGTACGTAGGCCGCGCCCGCCTGTGCCACCGCGTACATCGCGACGACCAGCTCCGTCGAGCGCCGCATTGCCAGCGCGACCCGGTCCTCCACCCCGACACCCAGCGTGATCAGGTGCCGCGCAAGACGATTCACCTGTTCGGCGAACTCTCGATACGTGACCTGGGTGCCGTCGGCATCGACCAGCGCCACCCCGTCCGGATGGGCGACAACGGTGTCGGCGAACAGTGAGGCCAGCGTGGCAGCCCGAACCGGATGCCCGGTTGCGTTCCAGCCGTGCAGGATTCGCTCCCGCTCGGCCTCGGCGAGCAGTTCGATCTCGTCGACCGGACGCTGCGGCGCGGCGGCCACCGCGGCGAGCACGCGGGCGAAGCGGTCGGCGTAGGTGGCGGCGGTCGACGCATCGAACAGGTCGGTGGCATAGGTGAACACGCCGTTGATGCCCTGTGCGACACCGTCGGCGTCATAGGCGTCGGCGACGATGGCGTGCAGATCGAACTGCGACACCGCCAGGTCCACATCGACACCTTCGACCGCCGTCTCACCCAGCTCGAGCCCGGTGCGACTGAGGTTCTGGAACGACAGGCCCACCTGGAACAGCGGGTGCCGCGCGGTCGAACGGGCCGGATTGATCGCCTCGACCAGGCGCTCGAACGGCAGATCCGCGTGCGCGAACACTTGCAGATCGATATCGCGCTGGCGGTCCAGCAGCTCGGTGAACGATTCGCCGGGTGCCAGCGTCGTGCGGAAGACCAGCGTGTTGACGAACATGCCGATCAGGTCGTCGAGCGCGGCCTCACCGCGACCGGCGATCGGGGTGCCGATGGCCAGATCGTCGGTGCCCGCCAGCCGGGCCAGGGTCACCGCGAGAGCGGTGTGCACGACCATGAACAGGGTCGCGCCCTGCGCACGGGCCAGGGCAAGCAGTGCACGATGGGTCTCGGCGTCGATCTCGATCGGCACGCGGCCACCGGCGAAGGACTGCACCGCGGGCCGTGGCCGGTCGGCGGGCAGGTCGAGCTGATCGGGCAGCCCGGCCAGCGCCGCACGCCAGTAGGCGAGCTGCGCCGAGGCCAGCGACTCCGGGTCGTCCTCGCTGCCGAGCAGCTCACGCTGCCACAGCGCGTAGTCGGCGTACTGCACCGCAAGCGGCGTCCAGTCCGGCGCCGAACCCGCCGAGCGAGCCGCGTAGGCGAGCATCAGATCCCTGGTCAGCGGGGTCAGCGAGGAGCCGTCACCGGCGATGTGGTGCACGACGACGGCCAGCACCGATTCCTCGGGCCCGAGTTCGAACAGCGCGATCCGCACCGGCACCTGGCTGCGCACGTCGAACCCGGTGGAACCCAGCTCGTGCATGGCGGCGGTGAGCTGCTCGGCGGCGATCGGCCGGACTTCCAGGCGCGGGGTCGCCTCGGAGACGGCCAAGACCTGCTGGATCGGGCCCTCGGCGGTCTCGGGGTAAATCGTGCGCAGGGTCTCGTGCCGGGCGACAAGATCACCGACGGCCGCGCGCAGTGCTTCGACATCGATGCCGCCGCCCAGCCGCACCGCCATCGGGATGTTGTAGGCAACCGAGCCGGGATCGAACTGGTTGAGGAACCACATCCGCTGCTGAGCCAGCGACAGCGGAACCCGCTCCGGCCGCTCCCCCGCGACCAGCGCCGGACGCGCGCCCGCACCCGCGGACTCGGACAGCCGCTTCGCCAGCGCCCCCACCGTCGGCACCTCGAACAGCAGCCGCACCGGGAAGTCGGTGTCGAAGGCGGCGCCGAGGCGGGCGGCGATCTGGGTGGCCAGCAGCGAGTTGCCGCCGAGGGCGAAGAAGTCGTCGTCGAGGCCGAGCTGGGTGTCGGCGTCCAGGTCGAGCACCTGCGCGAAGGTCCCGGCCACGATCTGCTCGACCGCGGTGGTCGGCGCCCGGAATTCGGCCTGCTCGAGCACCGGTTCCGGGAGCGCCCGCCGGTCCAGTTTGCCGACCGGGGTCAGCGGGATGGTGTCGAGCTCCATGACCACGGTGGGCACCATGTGCGCGGGCAGGGAGCGCTCGGCGAAGGCGGTGAGCGCGGTGGCGTCGACACTCGCGCCCGGCGCCGCATGCACGTAGGACACCAGAATGGTTGCGCCGCTGTCGAGTTCGTGTCCGATTGTGGCGGCGAAGTCGAGGCTCTCGTGCCCCGAGAGCACCGCGTCGATCTCACCGAGCTCGATCCGGAAGCCGCGGATCTTCACCTGGAAGTCGTTGCGGCCCACGTATTCCAGTGCGCCCTCAGCGGTCCAGCGGACCAGGTCACCGGTGCGGTAGAGGCGAGAACCGGCCGGTTCGAAGGGGTTCGCGACGAATCGGGAGGCGGTCAGGCCGGGGCGTGCGTGATAGCCGCGGGTCAGCTGGGCGCCGGTGATGTACAGCTCGCCGACCACACCGGGGGGAACCGGGCCGAGCCGGTCGTCGAGCACGTATTCGGCGACGCCGTGCAGCGGACCGCCGATGGTCAGGGTGTCACCGGGGACCAGCGGCACACTGATATTGGTGACGATCGTCGTCTCGGTGGGCCCGTACACATTGTGGAACTGCCGCAGCGTGCCATCGGCGAGCGGAATCGCCCAGCGCCGCAACAGGTCCGGCGGCACGGTCTCGCCACCGACCGCGACCACCCGGAAGTCGTCGAGTCCGGTCGGGTCGACCGAGGCCAGGGCCGCGGGCGTGATGAACACATGGCTGACCCGCTCCCGGCGCAACAGGGCGGCCAGGTCGTCACCGCCGTAGACGCTCGGGTCCACGATCACCATGGTCGCCCCGGCACCGATCGCCAACAGCAGCTCGAGCAGCGACGCGTCGAACGACGGCGACGCGAAATGCAGGGTGCGCGAGTCGGATTCGACCCGGTAGTGCCTGCGCTGTTCCGCGCAGAACCCGGCCAGCCCGGCCTGACTCACCGCGACGCCCTTGGGCAGACCGGTCGAGCCGGAGGTGTAGATGATGTAGGCGAGATCCTCGGCGCGGACCTGCCGCAACCGGTCGGCATTGGTGACCGGCTCGCCGGAGACCTCGTCGAGCACCAGCGCCGAGGACGCACCGTCGAGCGCCAGCCACTCCACCTGCGCGGGCAGCCGATCCGCGACCGCCGAGACGGTGAGCCCGAAGACCGCGCCCGAGTCGCTGACCATGTGCGCGACGCGATCGGCCGGATAGTTCGGGTCGACCGGCACGAACCCCGCGCCGGTCTTGGTGACCGCCCACACCGCCAGCACCGATTCGATCGAGCGCGGAATCCCGATGGCCACCAGATCACCGGCCCCGATCCCGCGCGCGATGAGCAGGCGCGCGATCCGGTTGGACCGCTCGTCGAGTTCGGCGTAGGTGAGGCTGCCGAGGGTGCGGGTGGCATCGGCGAGCACGACCGCGACACCGTCGGGATTGGTCTCGACGGCGGTCGCCAGCAGCTGCGCGAGCGCCGTCACCCGGGGGCGACGGGTGCGTACCGGTCGGGTCCGCGTCGGTCGTGTCATCGCTGTTCCACCTCACCCATCACCGAAACTCGGTGTCTCGCCTGCCTTCGCGCTCGGTGCGCGATCCCGCCACCGGCCGCGGCCAGGTGGTCATCCGGGCTCACGCTACCGGCGCGCGCAGGTCTCCCAGTACCAGCACCACTTCGGCCGAGCCGGGGTTGGCCGGTGCGGCGTCGTCGGCGATCAGTGCCTGCAGATCGCCGAGTTCGGCGGTGTCGAGCGCCTCGATCCCGGCCCGATCGCCGAACAGGTGGCTCACCCATTCCTCGGCGAGCACCGCCGAGAGTCCCTCGGTGCCCTCGGGCACCAGCACCATCGACGCGCCCGCCACCCCGGCCGCCACCGGTTCGACCAGCGCGGCGAAACCGTCGGTCGCACCGCTGCCGAAGGTCCGCGCCTCGAAGGTCAGGTCGGCGTCAGCGCGCACCTGCGCCCCGGCGGTGGCGAGTTCGTCGTAGCTGCGCACGCCGTCGGCACCGACGAAGGCCGGGTCACCGCCGCGCAGCGCCCTGGTCCGGTCGGCATAGGTCACCGGGCGCGCGGACTGCACCGACAGCTCGGTCCGGATCGCCGGATCGGCCAGCGAGATCCAGTCGATGTCGCCGCTCGGGGCGGCCCCGACGGTGAGCCCGATCTTCGCCGTCGGCTCCACCCGCAGCGCGAGCGCCGAGGCCGGGACGACGGCCGCACCGGCCTTGAGCACCGCCCAGACCGCGACGGCCCAGTCGACGCCACGCGGAAGATCAACGGCCACACCGGCACCCGGCCCGAAGCCGCGCCCGATCAGCAGCCGCGCCAACCGCGAGGAGCGGGCGTCGAGCTGCTCGTAGGTCAGCGACTCCTCGCCCCAAACCAGGGCGGGACCGTCCGGATCGTCCTCGGCCGCCGCCGCGAAGGCCTGCGCCAGCGTGGTGCCGCCGGTCGGCGCGGTCGGGGCAGGCGCCTGCTCGGCACCCGCCAGCAACCGGGCTCGTTCGGTCTCGTCGAGGATATCGATGTCACCGACGCGCACCTGCGGGTCGGCGGCCACCGCGGCCAGGATGCGGGCGAAGCGCGCGCCGAGGGTGCGCACCGTCGCCTCGTCGAACAGGTCGGTGGCGTAGTTGAACAGGGTGATCAGTTCGTCCGGCTCGCCCGCATCGGTGAAACGCGGCTCCACGTCGACCTGCAGGTCGAACTTGGCCGCCACCGCGGTCTCGAGCGCGGCCACGGTGAGCCCGGGCAGTTCGAGCGTGGCCGCCTCGTTGTTGCTGAAGGTCAGCGCCACCTGGAACAGCGGATTGTGCGCGCTGCCCTTGCCCGGCGCGACGACCTCGACGACCCGCTCGAACGGCAGGTCGGCGTGGGCGAACGCGCCGAGATCGGTCTCGCGGGCCAGGTCGACGGCCTCGTCGAAGGACCCGGCGGGGTCCAGCGTCGTGCGCAGGGCGAGGGTGTTAACGAACATGCCGACCAGCTCGTCGAGCGCCCGTTCCCCACGCCCGGCCACCGCGGTACCGATGGCGATGTCGGTGGTGCCCGACAGGCGGGCCAGCAGCACGGCCAGCGCCGCGTGCACGACCATGAACAGCGACGACTTGTGCTCGCGCGCGATGTGATTCAGCGAGGCGTGCACTTCGGCGGGCAACCGCAGCTCGGTGGTGGCACCGCGCAGGGTCGGCACCGCCGGACGCGGCCGATCCTGCGGCAGTTCCAGCAGCGGGGGCACCCCGGCGAGCTGTTCGCGCCAGTAGTCCAGCTGCTGCGCGGCGAGCGAGCCGGGCTCGTCGTCGGCGCCGAGGACCTCGCGCTGCCACAGCGCGTAGTCCGCGTACTGCACGGGCAGCGGCGTCCACGTCGGGTTCTGCCCCCCGGCGCGCGAGACGTAGGCGGTCATCAGATCGCGGGCCAGTGGCGCGAGCGACGCGCCGTCGGAGGCGATGTGGTGCACCACGAACACCAGCAGCCAGTCGGCGGACGTGCCATCGGTGAGCAGCCGGGCACGCAGCGGCACCTCGCGAGCCACGTCGAAGCCCGCTTCGGTCAGCGCGACAGCGGCGGCGAGAACCTCACCGGTCGTCTCGACCACCAGACCGCCGGGCAGCGCCTCGGCCACCGAGACGATCTCCTGCACGGGCCTGCCATCCAGCCCCGCGGCACCGGCGCCCACCCCGTCTGCCAGGGAAGCCGGGGCCGAACCCGTCGCCGGGCCGATGCCGACGGCGTGCCCGGTGACGCCCGCGGCGGCGGAACCGTCGAACATCGGGAACCGGGTGCGCAGCGATTCGTGTCGACCGAGAACGTCGGTGACCGCGGCCTGCAGCGCGGCCACGTCGAGCTCGCCGGTCAGCCGGATCGCGAACGGGATGTTGTAGGAGCTGGAGGTGGGGTCGAGCTGGTTGAGCACCCACATCCGCTGCTGGGCCAGCGAGAGCGGAATCCGCTCTGGCCGGGGACCGGCGACCAGCGCGGCCCGGGCGGCGCCACCGCCGAACGCGCCGATCCGCGCGGCCAGGGCCAGCACGGTGGGCGCCTCGAACAGGTCGCGGATGGTGAGTTCGGCGTCGAGCGCCTCGTTGATCCGGGCGATCGCGCGGGTCGCCATCAGCGAGTTGCCGCCGAGAGCGAAGTAGTCGTCGTCGGCGCCGACCCGGGCCAGGCCGAGCAGCTCGGCGAACACCCCGGCCACGATCTCCTCGGTGGGGGTGGCGGGCGCGCGGAACTCGCCGGCGGTGAAGGTCGGCGCGGGCAGCGCCTTGCGGTCGAGCTTGCCGCTCGGGTTGAGCGGGAACTCCGCCAGCGAAACCAGCGCGGACGGAACCATGTACGCGGGCAACGTCGTTCCGATGGCGGCCAGCAGCGGCGCCTGCTCGATCTCGGCGCCCGGCTTGGGCACCACATAGGCCACCAGCTGCTCACCGGCGGACGAATCCGCCACGATCGCGACCGCCTGGCTCACCGCGGGCTGGGCCAGCAGCGCGGTCTCGATCTCGCCGAGCTCGATGCGCTGGCCACGGAACTTCACCTGGAAGTCGGTGCGGCCCAGGTACTCCAGCGTGTGGGTGTCCGCGGTGGGCGTGCGCCACACCACGAGGTCACCGGTGCGGTACATCCGCGCGCCGGGCGCGAAGGGGTTGGCCACGAACCGATCCGAGGTCAGATCCGGCCGCGCGACATAGCCGCGCGCCAGCTGATCACCGGCGAGGTACAGCTCCCCGGTGACACCGGCGGGCACCGGGGACAACCGCGAATCCAGCACGTACACCTGGGTGTTCCACTGCGGCACACCGATCGGCACCGAACCACGATCGGTCTCCCCCGCCGGCCAGTAGGTGACCGACACGGCGGCTTCGGTCGGGCCGTACAGGTTGTGCACCTGCGCGTCGGAGACCGCGCGGAACGCCTCGACCGTCTCCGGCGGCAGCGCCTCGCCGACGGCGAACACCTCGCGCAGCGTCGGGATGGTGCCCGGCCTGGTGTGCGCGGCGAACACGGTGAGCATCGACGGCACGAAGTCGGTCGTCGTGACACCCTGCGCCACAATGGTTTCGGCGATGTAGGCCGGATCGCGATGACCGTCGTGAGTGGCGACGACGAGCTTGGCCCCGCCGCGCAACGGCATGAAATAGCCCCACAGCGAGACGTCGAAGGTGGTCGCCGTCTTCTGCAGGTACACGTCACCGGGGCCGAGCGGGTACTCCGCGAGCATCCAGGTGATCTGGTTCTCGATCGCCGCGTGCGACACCGCGACGCCCTTGGGGCGACCGGTCGAGCCCGAGGTGAAGATGAGGTAGGCCGGGTGCTGTGGCAGCACCGGGCGGAGCAACTCGTCGGCGGCCAGCGGCGCGCCCGAGAAGTCTTCCAGCGCAACGGTGTCCAGGTTGATCACCGGGACGGTGCCGGGCACCTCGACCGCGTCGGCGGTGGTGGTGAGCACGCAGACCGGCTGCGCGGTCTCGAGAATGTAGGCGATCCGCTCGGCCGGATGATCCGGATCCAGCGGCACATAGGCGCCACCGGCGGTGACGATCGCGTACATGCCGACCACGAGATCGAGCGACCGGCGCACGGCCAGCCCGACCAGCGACTCCGCGCCGACCCCCTGCCGCACCAGCAGCCGGGCCAGCCGGTTCACGCGCTCGTCGAACTCGCGGTAGGTGAGTTCCACGCCCTCGTAGGCCAGCGCGACCGCGTCGGGATGCGCGACGACCGCGCGCCGGTATCCCTCGAGCAGCAGCGCGGGCGCCAGCTCGTGGCGAGTGTCGTTCCACTGCTGAAGGATTCGCTGCCGCTCGACCGGCTCCAGCACCTCGATGGTGCCGAGCGGACGCGCCGGATCGGCGACCACGGCGTCGAGCACCCGCAGCAGCCGGTCGGCGAAACCGGCGACGGTGGCCTCGTCGAAGAGATCGGTGGCGTAGGTGATGCCGACCGCGATGCCGTGCGGGTCGCCGCTGCGGTCGGTGTCCTCGACCATCTCGAACTGCAGGTCGAACTTGGCGAACGGGATGTCGAGATCGACCCCGCCGACGGAAAGGCCGGGCAGTTCCAGCGCGGTGCGCGCCATGTTCTGGAAGCTGAGCATCACCTGGAACAGCGGATGCCGCGCGGTGGAGCGGGCCGGATCGAGGATCTCGACCAGCCGCTCGAACGGCACGTCGGCATGGCCGAAGGCGGCGACATCGGTCGCGCTGGTCACGGCGAGCTGATCGGCGAAACCGCGCGCCGGATCGATCTCGGTGCGCAGCACGAGCGTGTTGACGAACATGCCGATCAGGTCGTCCAGTGCCGCGTCGCCACGACCGGCGACCGGTGTGCCGACGGCGATGTCGGTGGTGCCGGACAGGCGCGACAGCAGCACCGACAGCGCGGTGTGCACGACCATGAACAGCGTCGATTGGCTGCCGCGGGCGAGGCGATCGAGCCCGGCGTGGATCTCGGCCGGGATGCGGAAGTCGTAGCCGGCGCCGCGCGAGGTGGCGTGCACGGGACGCGGCCGGTCGGTGGGCAGGTCGAGCTGATCGGGCAGCCCGGCCAGCTGCTCGCGCCAGTACCCGATCTGCTTGGCCAGCACCGAATCCGGATCGTCTTCGGCGCCGAGCACCGCGCGCTGCCACAGCGTGAAGTCGGCGTACTGCACGGCCAGCGGCGCCCACTGCGGCTCGCCACCGGCGACGCGCTGCAGGTAGGCGCTCATCAGGTCACGCGTGAGCGGACCCATCGAGACACCGTCGCCCGCGATGTGGTGGACCACGCACACCAGCACGTGCTCCTCGGCCCCGACGCGCAGCAGTTCCAGCCGGATCGGCGGGGCGACGGCGATGTCGAAACCGGTCGTCACCGCGGCGGTCACCACCGCGGGCACCTGCTCGGGCGAAACCTCGCGCACCGGCAGTTCCGGCAGCGCGCGCGGATCGGTCACCGGCAGGATCACCTGGTAACCCTGACCGTCGATCTCGGGGTAGATCGTGCGCAGCACCTCGTGCCTGCCCACCAGATCGTGCACCGCCGACCGCAGCGCCGCCGAGTCGAGTTCGCCCGACAGGCGCACCGCGACCGGCATGTTGTTCACCGCGCTGGTGACATCGAACCGGTTGAGGAACCACATCCGCTGCTGCGCGAACGACAGCGGAATCTGCTCGGGGCGCGGCTGCGCCACCAGCGCCTGGCCCGCGCCCGTGCCGGTGTGCCGCTCGACCCGCTGCGCCAGCGCGGCCACCGTGCTCGCCTCGAACAGCGTCTGCACCGGCACCCTGGTGTCGAGCGCGGCGCCGATCCTGGCGGCCGCCTGGGCCGCGAGCAGCGAGTTGCCGCCCAGTTCGAAGAAGTCGTCGTCGGCGCCGACCCGCACGGCCTCGCCGTCACCGACGGTCAACAGTGCCGCGAAGACCTCGGCGACGATCTCCTCCACCGGCGTCGACAGCGCCCGGAACTCCCTGGCCGCGAACACCGGCTCCGGCAACGCTTTTCGATCGAGCTTGCCCACCGGGGTGAGCGGGATCTCGGCGAGCGTCATGATCGCGGCCGGAATCATGTAGGCAGGCAACGATTCCGCGAGGAAGCCGTCGAGGGCGGCCACGTCCACCGTCGCGCCCGCGCTGGGCAGCACATACGACACCAGCGCCGTCGCGCCCGAGGGCAGGGTCTTGCCGAGGGTGGCCGCGAAGTCGATCTCGGGGTGCGCGGTGAGGGCATTGTCGATCTCGCCCAGTTCGATACGGAAACCGCGGATCTTGACCTGGAAGTCCGAGCGGCCCACGTACTCGATGACGCCGTCACCGGACTCGTTGCGCCGCACCAGGTCTCCGGTCCGGTACAGCCGGGCGTTCGGGTCACCGTTGTCGGCGCCGAAGGGACTGGCCACGAAGCGTTCCGCGGTGAGACCGGGCCGGTTCAGATAGCCCTGCGCCAGTGCGGGACCGGTCAGATACAGCTCCCCGATCACTCCGCTCGGCACCGGGCGCAGTCGCGAATCCAGTACGAACGCACCGACTCCGGCGATCGCGGAGCCGATCGTCACCGGCGCGGCCGGATCCATCGGCGCGGTGCTGGTGGCCAGGATGGTCGCCTCGGTCGGCCCGTAGCCGTTGTAGAACTCGCGCTCGCCGACGGCCCAGCGCCCCACCAGTTCCGGCCCGAACTTGTCACCGGCGACGACGACGGTACGCAACTCGTCGAGCCCGGCCGGATCGACCGACTCCAGCGCACCCGGCGTGATGAGCATGTGCGAGACGCGTTCGCGCGCCAACAGATCGGCGAGTTCGAAACCACCGAAGACCTGCGGCGGCGCGATCACCAGGGTCGCACCGGCCGAGAACGTCAGCAGCAGTTCCAGCACCGAGACGTCGAAGTTCGGGGAACACACGTGCAGCACGCGCGCCTGCGCGGTGACGCCGTAGTGCTCGCGCTCGGCGGAGACCAGCCCGGCCAGACCGGTGTGGGTGACGACGACGCCCTTGGGCTTGCCGGTGGAACCGGAGGTGTAGATGACGTAGGCGGGGTGGCGCTCGTCGAGGGTGCGCAGGCGATCGGCGTAGGAGATCGGGTGCGCGGGCCTTGCCTCGATCCGCGCGGCCGTCGCCGGGTCGTCGAGTTCGAGCCAGTCGATGCCGGTGCCGAGGACCGGACGGTGCGCGGCGGTCGTCAGGCCGAGGACCGCGCCGGAGTCGGCCACGATGTGGGCGATGCGGTCGGCCGGGTAGCTGGGGTCGACGGGGACGTAGGCGGCGCCGGTCTTGGCGATCGCCCAGACGGCGAGCACCGACTCGACGCTGCGCGCGATGCCGATGGCCACCACGTCACCGGGGCCGAGGCCGTGCGCGATGAGCTCGCGGGCCAGCCGCGAGGACCGCTCGTCGAGCTCGCGATAGCTGAGCTCCCGCTGGTCGGCGGGGGCACCGGTGGGGTTGAACCGAATGGCGCTGGACTCGGCCGCCGATTCGACGGCTGCCGTCAGCAACTGCCCGAAGGTCGGACTGCTCGACCGGCGACGGCGGTTACCGCGGGCAGAACGGCGGGCGGTTTCCATTCGAGTTCATTCACCTCTCAACTAGCCTGGACACGCGGTGGCCCGCGCCGGGCGGTCGATCCATCATAAGGGCCGACGACAGGCAGTCTCGGATCGCGCCGCAAGCCCCCACTTCCCAGGACACCGGTCCCACGGGCACAGAGGAGTATCGGCCCGGTGATAGCCGGTGTTGCCGGTTCGCACAGCAAAGTGACGGGGGTCATAAATCAACCACCGTCACCATGCTCACGCGGAGGAGTCCGCTCGCCCGCTCAGTGCGAGGACGGGCCCCATTCCATCGGCACACCCTTGGAAGCCAGGTACGGGATCGGGTCCATCTTGGCGCCGCCCTGATCCCAGATCTCGAGGTGCAGGTGCGGGCCGGTGGACTGGCCGCGGTTGCCGACGGTGGCGATGACATCGCCCGCGTTCACCCGCTGGCCCTCGCTGACCAGCATTTCGTTGACGTGGCCGTAGACGGCGGTGGTGCCGTCGTCCTGCAGCACCCGCACCCACAGGCCGAAGCCGGAGGCCGGGCCCGCCTCGATGACGGTGCCGTTGGACACGGAGTGGATCGGCGCGCCGAGCGAATCGGCGAAGTCGATGCCGTAGTGCATGGCGCCCCAGCGGGAGCCGAAGCCGGAGCTGATCGGGCCCGCGACCGGGCGGGCGGCCTGCGGCGGCGCGACCTGGTGCTGGATGCCCTGGAGGATGTCTTCGACCTGCGCGAGCGGACCGGCAATCTCCGGCGGCAGGTTGCCGAGGCCGAAGGGCGCGGCGACCGGGGCGGCGATGGGCGCGGCGACCGCGTTCACCGGGGCGGCCTCGGGAGCGGGGGCGGCCTCGCGGGCGGCCACCAGGTTCACCTCGGCGGCCTGGCGCGCGGCGGCGGGGACGACGGATTCCTTGGTGTCGTCCTGGCTCGGCAGGAGCGGGGCGGCGAAGGCCAGCGCGGGCGCGACCTGGGCGGCGGTGCCGACCAGCGCACCGGCGGCGACCGCGGCGGTGGCGGCGGCGCGCACCCGATCGGAACGAGACGGCTCGGCACGGTGCCGGCTGGGGCGCCCAGCCCCCGCGTCGCCCAGCAGGGCATGCACGGAGATGGATTCGGGGCCCACACGGTGCTGCGACAAGGTCTCGTCCTAGCGTCCGACAACAAGGAAAACGAAACCGGCCTGACGACCAGCGCGGGAGCCACCTGAGTGTTCCCACCACCGAACCTGTGTAACGGTTCAGCATCCGTTGTGACGGGAACTCTACCCCGCCGTGACCATTCCGCAACCTTTTGCCCTGAATGCCCAGCTAGATGGCGTATTGCACCGTAACGATCACATTGCCGAGCCGGTCACACGGGCCGTCGGACACCCGCGCCGACGCCCATCCGGGCCAGACTCGTGCCCATGGTGATCGAGAGCTTGCGTGTCCCCATCGTCGCCGCACCCATGGCGGGCGGCCCCTCCACACCCGAGTTGGTGGTCGCCGTCTCGGCGGCGGGCGGATTAGGCCAACTGGCCGCCGGATACCTGAGCGCCGAGGCGGTGGCCAAGCAGATCACCGCGACCAGGGCGGCGACCACGGCCCCGTTCGGGGTGAATCTGTTCACGCCCGGCCCGGTGGCCGAACCCGCGACCTACGCGACCTACCTCGCCGAGCTGGGTGCTCACTTCCCCCTCGGCACCCCGAAGCACGACACCGACGCCTGGGCCGAGAAGCTCGATCTGCTGGTGGCCGATCCGGTCGCGGTGGTCTCGACGACCTTCGGCTGCCCCACCGCGGTGGAGGTGGACCGGCTGCACGCGGTCGGCACCGAGGTGTGGGTGACGGTCACCTCGCCCGCCGAGGCGCTGATCGCGCTCGACGCGGGCGCCGACGCGCTGATCGCCCAGGGCGCCGAGGCGGGCGGGCACCGCGCGAGCTTCCTCGACGACCCGGCCGAGGACCCGATCGATGCGCCCGGCCTGCTGACCCTGCTCCAATTGCTCACCGCCGTCACCGACCGGCCGCTGGTCGCGGCGGGCGGCATCGCCACCGGCGCCGGGGTGGCCGGTGTCCTCGCCGCGGGGGCCGCGGCGGCCCAGATCGGCACCGCGCTGCTGCGGTGTCCGGAGGCGGGCACCAACCCCGTGCACCGCGGCGCGATCGGCTCGCCCGAACCGACGATGCTGACGCGCGCGTTCACCGGACGCCGTGCGCGCGGAATCCGCAACAGTTTTCTTGTCGAGCACTCCGCCACGGCCCCCGCCGCCTACCCCGAAATTCACTACGCCACGGCCCCGCTGCGCGCCGAGGGCAGGGCAGCGGGCAACTCCGACGATGTGAATCTGTGGGCGGGGCAAGCCCATTCGCTCAGCACCGAGCAATCGGCAAGCGAACTGGTCGCGGACCTGGCCGCCGATGCGAAAAGCGCACTGAGAAAAGCACTTTCGGAATGAATCCAGGGTTATTGACAACGGATTTCGTTTAGACTCGAAGGGGCATCGCATCCCGCCGACCACCCCCAAGCAGGAGGAGAGCGCCATGTCCCTCGATGTTTCCGCAGCACTGCTCGAACGCGCCGAACAGGGCGATATCGACGACGCAGATTTCGTCGAATGTGTCCGCACCTCACTGCCCTACGCCTGGGAGGTCGTGAGCCGGGTGGCCGCGGATCTGCGCGACGGTGACGAGGAATACGCCGACAACCGGGTGCCGCCGCCGGACGAGGTGGCCCGCGGTCAGCTGCTGCGCGCCCTGGCCTCCGATGCCATTCGCGGTGGGCTGGAACGGCATTTCGGCGTGAAGCTGGCCTTCCAGAACTGCCACCGGGTCGCGGCCTTCCCGCTGTCGTCGGTCGGCGGCGAGACCTACTCGCGCTACATCAGCCCGCGCGCGCAGCTCCTCAACCAGAGCCCGGAACTCCGGAACTGTTGAGCCATTGGCGTTTCTCCTCGACAACTGAATATCGACAACTGAATCGCACAACAGAATCCGACAACAGAACAAACAACTGAATACGAAGAAGGCGGGCGTGGAATCCGATTCCACGCCCGCCTTGCTTCTGAAAGCGTCAGCCCAGGGTGACGATTTCCAGCTCGCCCTCGGCGTACTGCGCGCGCAGGCGCTTCTTGTCGAACTTGCCGACGCTGGTCTTGGGCACCTCGGCGATGAAGGTCCAGCGCTCCGGCAGCTGCCACTTGGCGAACTTGTCGGCCAGGAACTCGCGCAGCTCGCCCGCCTCGGCGGCGGCGCCCTCGGCCAGCACGATGGCGACCAGCGGGCGCTCGTCCCACTTCTCGTCCGGCACACCGATGACGGCGGCCTCGGCGACGGCCGCGTGACCCATCACCGCGTTCTCCAGATCCACCGAGGAGATCCACTCGCCACCAGACTTGATGACGTCCTTGGAGCGGTCGACCAGGGTGAGGTAGCCGTTGGGGCTGATCTTGCCCACGTCGCCGGTGCGCAGCCAGCCGTCGTCGAACTTGTCCGGGTCGATCTCGGCGCCGGTGGGCGAGTAGTACGAGCCAGTGATCCAGGCACCGCGCACCTCGAGCTCACCGAGGGATTCGCCGTCGTTCGGGACGACCTTGCCGTCGTCACCGACCAGGCGCGCCTCGACATTGGCCGGGAAGCGGCCCTGGGTGTAGCGGTACTCCCAAGCCTCCTCGCCGTCGGCACCGGCGGGCGCGTGCGCGACACTGCCCAGCGGGGAGGTCTCGGTCATGCCCCACGCGTGCAGGATGCGCACGCCGTGCTTCTCCTCGAAGGCGCGCATCATCGACGGCGGCACCGCGGAACCACCGACGACGGCGGTGCGCAGATGCGAGATGTCCTGCGGCTGCACGGCCAGCGTGGCCAGCACGCCACCCCAGATGGTCGGCACGGCGGCGGCGAAGGTCGGCTTCTCGGCGGCCATCATCTCCAGCAGCGGGCCGGGCTGCAGGAAGCGGTCCGGCATCAGGATGTTCGCGCCCGACATCAGCGCCGCGTACGGCAGGCCCCAGGCATTGGCGTGGAACAGCGGCACGATGGCCAGCACGTAGTCCGAGCCCTGGAAGCCCATGCCGTTGGGCGAGTTCACCTGCATGGCGTGCAGCCAGTTCGAGCGGTGCGAGTAGACGACGCCCTTGGGGTCGCCGGTGGTGCCGGAGGTGTAACACATGGCGGCGGCGGAGCGCTCGTCGACGACCGGGAAGTCGTAGTCGGCGGACTGGGCGTCGAGCAGCTCGCGGTAGGCGTGCACGGTCACGCCCTCGGGGGCGGTGAGCGCGGCGGGGTCACCGTTGACCACGATCACGTGCTGCACGGTCTTCAGGTTCGGCAGGTACTGCGCGAACAGCGGGAGCAGGGTGCCGTCGACCAGCACCACCTTGTCCTCGGCGTGGTTGGCGACGAACACCAGCTGCTCGGGGAACAGCCGGATGTTGAGCGCGTGCAGCACCGCGCCCATCGCGGGCACCGCGATGTAGGCGACCATGTGCTCGTTGTTGTTCCACATGAAGGTGCCGACGCGGTCACCCTCTTCGATGCCGAGACCACGCAGCGCATTGGCCAACCGCGCGGAGTCGGCGCCGAGCTCGCGGTAGGTGATCGTGCGCACGCCGTCACCGGTCCAGGTGGACACAGTCGAATCGCCCTGGAATGTGGCGGCATAGTTGAGCAGTTTGGCCAGTGAGAGCTGGTCGTCCTGCATGGTGCTCAGCATCGGTGCTCCTTCAAGTCCCTGCCGTGACATGAGTCACGCCAAGGGCGATGTTACCGAAAAGTATGGCCCCGTCGACTGTTTCCTCAGACAACATTCCTGCTGGTCGTTGTGCTCACCGCGGACTCGGCGGTCGGCTGTGCGGCGGCTCGGCATCGGGGCCACTATGGTGCGCGGGCACACCGGGACCCGCGTGTTCGGCGTTGTGCACAGCGTCGACGACCAGGCGCCGAACGTGGTCGTTGTCGAGCGAGTAGTAGATCGTGGTGCCGTCGCGGCGGGTGCGGACCAGCCGGGCCATGCGCAGTTTCGCCAGGTGCTGGGAGACCGAGGGGCCCGGTTTGCCGACCCTGCTCGCCAGTTCGTTGACCGACAATTCTTCGTCGGCCAGTGCCCACAGGACCTGGACGCGGGTCGGATCCGCGAGCATGCGGAACACCTCGACCACCAGGCCGACCTGGTCCTCGTCCAGGGGCGGGCGCTTGTCTGCGGTCATGCGCAGATAGTAGAGAATCCGGCGGCGTAGACCGATCAGTCCATCGTCGTGTAGCGTTCGAACACGCATAGACCGAACGGTCTACCAAGGACCGGAAGTGCCGTGGTCGAGAGGACCGAACGATGACAACCACCCGAGCAGGCGACGCGATCACCGACCCCACCCAGATGTCGGGCCTGGAACTGCTGCGCGCCATGAACTCGCTGCCCCACGACCAGATCCCCAACATCGGCCGGCTCCTCGGCATGACCGTGCTCGAACTCGAGGAAGGCCGGGTCGCCATCGCGGTCGAGACCAGGCCCGACTTCGCCAACCCCCTCGGCACGGTGCACGGCGGGATCTGCGCGACGCTGCTTGACTCGGTGATGGGCACTGCGGTGCACACCACGCTCGGTCCGGGGCTGGGTTACTCCACCCTCGAACTGAAGGTGAACTTCATCCGCACGGTAGCCACCGACGGACAGCGACTGACCGCCACCGGAACCACCGTGCACGTGGGCCGCCGGACCGCGACAGCCGAAGGCCGGGTCCTCGACGAGCGCGGCAAACTCGTCGCGCACGGCACGACGACCTGCATCATCCAACCGCTGGGCTGAGCCGCGCCTCGCGCGACGAGCTATCCGGCAACGCGCTGATCATCACGGGTCGGCGGGATCGGGCAACCGATCAGTAAACTGGACAGCATCTCGAAACCTCGAGCGGAAGAGGTGCGCGATGCTGTGGTGGTTGATCGTGATCGTGATCGTGTCGGTGGCAGCACTGCTGTACCTGCGCGCCGAACAGAACCGGCGCGACGCACGCGATCTCGAGCAGGCACAGGCCGAGGCGAGGGTGACGATCGAGCGGCTCGGCGGACAGGTCTATCAGCTCTCGCCCCGCAACGAAGCCGCCCGCCAGGCACTGGCCGACGCGTCCGAGCGCTACAACGCCGCGGGCGGCCAGATCGACCGGGCCGCCTCCGCCGGGCAGGCGCACCTGGCCAAGCAGTCGGCGCTCGAGGGCCTCTATTACATCCGCGCGGCCCGCGTCGCGATGGACATGGACCCCGGACCACCGATCCCCGCCCTCGACGGCCAGGACATCGCGGGCCAGGTCGACCAGAAGCGCATCGTCGAACACAACGGCCGCCGCATCACCGCCTCCCCCGCCCCCTCCTCCGGCACCCCCAACTACTTCCCCGGCGGCCGCGTCGCAGGCCGCCCCGTCCCCGCGGGCTGGTACTCCGAACCCTGGTGGAAACCCGCCCTCATCGCCGGCGCCTGGGGCGCGGGCTCGGCCCTCCTGTTCGCCAGCCTCTTCACCGGCATGGCAGGCGTCGGCTACACCGCCCAGGCCTTCGAAAACGGCTCCGGCGAGGACTCCCTCGACCAGGGCAACGAATGGGAAGGCGCCGACGGCTCCTGGGACGGCGACACCGGCCTCGACGACAGCGGTTTCGACGGCGGATTCGACGGCTTCTGAACGAACCTGGCGCCGGTCAGCTCACGGGGACCGGCACAACCGTCAGCACCGGTTCGAGTCCGGTGAAGTCAGCAACATTGCTGGTATAGAGCGGGAGATCGTTGACGGAGGCGATGGCCGCGATCATCAGATCGCACTTGCGCGGCTTCGGGTTTCGCCCCGCGGCCACCACCAGCTTCGCCATCGATGTGAAGCGCCGGGCAGCGGCGCTACACAGCGGTAGCGCGTCGAAAGCATGCTCGACCTCCGACATCCTCTCGGAGCGCAACGCCAACTCCGTCGGGGTTACGGCGAGGGCGATGCCGATGCCCAATTCCGCGAGGGTGACGGTGCTGATCCGGGAACGCACCGGCAGGTAGGCATCATCGATACGGGCGAGGTCGATGAGGACACAGGTATCGAGCAGCCCGACCGGATTCCGGTACCCGGGCTCCTCAGTCATCGAGACGCTCGGCCCCGAAAGCCGCGTCGATCTCCGCGCGTTCCTCAGCAGCGGTGGCTGCCCCTGCGAACCTGGCGAACCGCGCCTTGAGGTCTGACGTCACAACATCACGCTGTGGCTGAATCGGGCGCAGCTCGCCGACCGGTCGCCCATTGCGAGTGATGATGAAGTCGTCACCCGCTTCCAGCGCGTCCATGACGCCTGCGCTGCCATTTCGCAGCTCGGCTTGGGTAATCATCCTGGTCACTCCACCATGATAGCGCCCGACGCTATGTGATGCTATCGGCCAGAGTCGGCAGCTTTGGGTTCAGCTGGGCGAGCGGCATTCGGGGAGTTCGGCGATCTCGCGGCGGACCTGTTGGGAGGCGGGGAGGGATTCGGCGATGGTGCGGATGCGGGGGTTTTCGGTTTCGATCTGGCGGGCGGAGGCCGAGAGGAGTTCTCGGGCGACGGCGCGGAGGCGTTCGGTGTCGGTCAGGGCGGTGCGGGACATGTCGGCCGAGCGGGCTTGGTCGGCCTGGTGGAGGCCGTCGAACAGGGTCACCAATTCGTCCTGGGCGGAACGCCATTCGTCGGACAGGACGTTCGGGATCGGCAGGCCGTCGGCCGTGGTGCGCGCGGTGTCGGCCGCGGCGGCGCGGGTGGCCAGGATCGCGACGGCCGAGTCGCGGTAGCGGTCCGGGGTGAGCGCACCGGTCTCGTGTTCGGCGGTTTTGAGGTCCGCGCGGTAGCGGGTCTGCAAGGCGCAGACCGATCGATAGAAGGTGAGCATGTCGGTCTGGGTGCCCGCGTCGGCGCCGTCGAGCGCGGCGGTACGCGCCACAGCATCCTGATCGGCCCGCTGCGACAGCGCCGAATCCTCGACCAACCCGCCGTCGGCCGCGCATCCCACCAGGCCGAAACCCAGCGCCAACGCCAGCACCAGCACTCTCACCATCGACGCACAACCATGACCACGCACTCCTCACAAGAAGGCAGAACCGTCATCATTCGCACGAGCACCCACGGGGGCGGAAACCAACCGAACGCTAGAACACCGATCCCCCACCACGAACACCCACCCCCATTTCACATTCCGTGTCGCCCCCAACCCGGTTCGTGCCCCCATCCCCCACCCCACGCTATACTCACCTCGGCCAGCCGAGCCCAACGAACAGCTGGTCCCCCGCCTTCGTAGCTCAGGGGATAGAGCACCGCTCTCCTAAAGCGGGTGTCGCAGGTTCGAATCCTGCCGAGGGCACTCAAAACATGGCCAACCGCAGAGCGGTTGGCCTTGGAGGAGGCGTACCGTATCTGACCAGCGTCTTCTCGGATTGCTGACACCCATGCCGGTGCGTGTTCGCCCACCGGGGCAGCTCGAAACTTGTCTTGAAGCGGCTGTGAATCCTCGATCACGGCTGACCTGTCCGATACCAGCCCATTGACGGATATCAACGGCATGCGACATCTTCGGCCAGGCCGAGCGTGCGTGCCGATGAAGGGTGGCGAGCTGGGTACGATCTCTGGCCGGATAGTCGCACCGTCGCCGATCATCGCACCGAAACGTGTTTGGTCCCAAGTGCTTTCACGTCATCCTCTAGGGCTAGGATGTGACATACTCCTCGCGTCGCGATCGATAGGGCGGGGGTGTGGCAGTGACGCAGGGTCAGGAGTTCGACTGGCTCGCAGAAGCTATCTCGATCTTCGGTGCGTCATGCAAGGCCATGGTGAACGGACCTGGCGACCCCGAGGCGTCAATTCGACCACCGCTGCAGAATCTCCTGGAAGCTGTGGGCAGCCACGACGCCATGGACGGCGTCCTGTGGCATTCCGAAACGCCCCTGCGTGATGTTGGCGTGCGCCCTGACTATGCGGTCGAGGTGCACGGTGAAATCGTAGGTTATGTCGAGGTCAAGCGCCCCGGTCAGACGGTCGATCCAGAAAAGTTCACCGGGCGTAACAAGAAGCAGTGGGAACGGCTCCGCGACTTGCCGAACGTCCTCTACACCAACGGCACTGAATGGCGCCTCTTTCGCTCCGGCGAGCTGATCGGTGCGCCAGTCTTCTTCGACGGCGATCTCGGAAGCGTAGGACGCTCGTTGTCCGTCCGGGAGCCTGCAGCGTTCCATGCCCTTCTGAGGACCTTCCTCCACTGGGTTCCTGAGCCGATCCGCCACATCAACACACTGGTCCGGCGCACCGCGCCGCTGTGCCGCCTGCTACGTGCGGCCGTCCTGGAGCAGCTGGAATGGGAGGGACAGTATGCAGCTGAGGGCGCGCGTCCCGAGGAACTGCGGTTCACTGGGCTGAAAAACGACTGGCGGAGGCTGCTTTTCCCGTCAGCTGACGACGCTACCTTTGCTGACGGATATGCCCAGACGGTGACCTTCGCGCTTCTGCTGGCGCGTACAGAGGACATCTCTGTCAAAGGAGTGGGGCTACACGAGATCGGCCGACGCCTGGACGACGGACACGCCTTGATGGGCAAAGCCCTTCAGCTCCTGACCGACAACATCACGGTAACCTTCGAGGTCAGCCTCGACCTGCTTATCCAGGTAATCGACGCTGTCGAATGGGCAGTGATCCGCAAGGGCCGACGGGATGCGTACCTACACCTGTACGAATCGTTCCTGGAGGTATACGACGAGAAGCTGCGCCAGAAGAGCGGCTCGTATTACACCCCTCGGGAAATTGTCGAGGAGATGGTGCGCCTCACCGAGGATGTGCTCCGTACCCGCTTGGGTCGCCAGGCCGGATACGCGGACGACGGCGTGCGCATCGTCGATCCGGCGATGGGGACGGGCACATACCTACACGCGGTCATCGAGCACGTCGCCGCTTGGACGGCGGATAACGATGGCCCTGGGGCGATTCCGGATGCGATAGGCAGTCTGGCAAAGCGCCTCATCGGTTTCGAGCTGCAGATGGGCCCCTTCGCCGTCGCCGAGCTAAGGGCTTCGGACTTGCTCAAGCGGCATCAAGCAGTCGCACCGCCCGACGGTATGAAGCTGTTCGTCACCGACACATTGGACAACCCGTATCTGGCCGAGGAAACCCTCGCCTCAACATACGGCGTGATCTCGGAATCGCGTCGACGAGCGAACCAGGTGAAGGCAAACACACCGGTCACCGTCGCAATCGGCAACCCACCCTACGACGACAAGGCCATGGGCCGCGGAGGCTGGATAGAGAAGGGAAGCCCGGCGCAGGGCAGCACCCCGATCGAAGCGTTCAAGTGGCCCGGAAACGGCCGCTATGAGCACGTGCTCAAGAACCTTTACATCTACTTCTGGCGCTGGGCAACCTGGAAGGTCTTCGACGCCGATCAACAGGACCAGCAGGGAGTCGTCTGTTTCATCACCCCCGCCGGCTTCACCACTGGACCCGGCGGGCGTGGCATGCGTAACTACCTGAGGCGCACCTGCGACGAGGGTTGGATCATAGACCTCTCTCCGGAAGGGCATCGCCCAGATGTGGCCACCCGGATTTTCCCTGGTGTTGCCCAGCCGCTGGCCATCTGCATCTTCGTCCGCAGCAAAGACGCCGATCCCGATCGACCCGCCCGCATCCACTACCGAGCCGTACACGGCAGGCGAGCAGATAAGTACCGCCAGCTCAAAGAGATCCAACTGGACGACGACGGCTGGCAGGACACGCACTCTGCCGACATCCGGCCGTTCCGCCCAGTCACCGAGACTGCGTGGGAAGACTATCCCGCTCTCGATGATCTTTTCCCCTGGGGAAGTCCGGGAATTAAGGCCAACCGCTCGTGGGTCAACGCCCCCAGCGAGCAGTTGCTCCAACGGCGCTGGGCGCGTCTGATTCACGAGGCCGACCCAGACAAGCAGGCGAAGCTGTTCAAGGAGACGCGAGATCGTTCACTACACGTCTGCCGACCCCCACTGCCCGGACAACCTGAGCACGCCCACCAGCTTGCAGACGAAACTGACCTCATGCCGGACCTGATCCGCATAGCCATGCGTAGCTTCGACCGGCAATGGCTGATCTCCGACAGTCGCGTCATCGACTTCGCCCGACCCACGCTGTGGGAAGCGCTTCAGCCGGGACAGCTCTTCCTCAACCAGCAGTCCTCCCATGAGATCGAGACCGGGCCGGCCGTCGTCGCCACCGCGCTGCTCCCCGACACCCACCACTTCAACGGCCGCGGCGGCAAGATCATGCCGATCCTCCACCCGGACGGCACGCCCAATGTGCATCCACGCCTGCTCGCCCACTTGGCGACCGAGCTCGGCCTCGACCGCATCACGGTGCACGACCTGGCCGCATATGTGGCGGCTGTCGCCGGGCACAGTGGGTTCACCGAGCGGTTCGCCGAGGAACTACGCACTCCTGGCGTACGGCTGCCGCTCACTCGCGATCCCGATCTGTGGCACGAGGCCGTGAAGCTTGGCGAGCGTCTGCTGTGGGCCTCGACGTACGGAGAACTGTACGTCGATCCGAAAGACGGTCGACGAGCAGGAGATGTCCTCTTCCCTCCAGGCGATCCGCGTCGGCTCCGCTACGACCAGCACATCGGGACGGAGGTTCCGAGCGAAATCCACTACGCCGAGATGAACCGAGCCCTGTACTTGGGTGCCGGATTCGTGAGCCCGGTCCCCACAGAGGTGTGGAATTATGACGTCGGCGGCATGCAGATCGTCAAGAAGTGGTTCGGATACCGCAAGGCGAACCCCAACAGCCGCAAGACGAGCCCACTGGACGACTTGCATGTCGACTCGTGGCCATCCAGCTGGTCGCGCGAACTCATGGAACTGCTCTCCGTGCTGCGCCGACTCACCGACCTCGCTCCCGTGCAACAGGAACTGTTGGACCGGATCCTCGCCGGACCCAAGGTTACGGTGGCAGACCTCGAGCAGGCCGCTATTCTGCCGGTGTCCGACAAGGCTCGCAGGCCCCGTCGTCAACTCAAGACCAGTCACGACGAGCTTCATCTGAACGCCGACGAGAAACCGTAGCGTCAGCTCAGCGCGTCTTCGCACAACGCTCGACATACGCTACCGCCTCTGTTCCGGTCCATGCACCTTCTGCGAGTTCACGGAGCGCGTGCATTTCCGGACTGAGTGAGGGTGTACGTCGCTGCATCTCATCGGCGAATACGCTCACCTCAGCCAGGCGTTCGCCAAGCGTGGCGCACTCGGCTTCGAAGTACACTGCCTTGCCTCGCGGCGTAATAACCAGACTCTCACCGGTGACTTCCAGTAGGCCCATCCAACTGAGAGTTTGCACGTCGGCTGTGATGCTCTCCTGGTCAAGCCCCCGGACTGTGGCCGCTATAGCATCAGGAGCCGGAATCTCGGCGGTCACGAGATGATGCAGAACCTGAATCTGCGATGGCGAGAGCGCTGGGTGCACGGATGCATGTCTAGCAGCACCGGGGACGATCCTGCCGCAGGCCACGCGTAACGGGGCTTCTAAACAAACCGTGCGCCCGCTTCTGTCGCAATAACGCGAACGCGTGGCTCAGGGTCAGGTCACCGACACACCGTCAAACTGCCACGACACGCCGATCAACCGTATCGCCTGTCCCGACCAGCACCGCCTGTATTCAGCTCCCACCGTCACCGTCCCCATGATCGCGGAGACAGACCAACCAACAGCGCGGCAATCGCCTTGGTCTGCATCGCGGCGAGGCGCTCTCCTTCCGCGCCGTCGACATGGCGAATCCTGCGAAAACACCGTCGCGACCAGTAGCCGAGTTGACCCGCGCGGTAGTCGCTACGACATGGGCGCGGCAGCCCGCAACGGGCTCAACCACTCGGTCACCCTCGACCAGCGCAAAGCCATGATCGATACCGCAGTCGCCCAGCGCGACGTCGAATTCACCGGTGGCCCCGCCGAATACACCAGCGGCACCGTCCACGAACTCACCACCGAATCCACCCCGATCGAGCGCGAGTTCTACGGCTTCTACCGCACCCAGCGCAGCGCGGTCACCCCCGAAGGCGCCACACCGGAAACCACCACCCACCCGACCCTGTCCAGCAACGTCAAGTTCCTGAACTTCCACCCCTTCAACGACATCGAGACCGTCTCCCCGCGCCCGATGCTGTTCGTCACCGGCGAGAACGCCCACTCCCGCGAATTCAGCGAGGAAGCCTTCCGCCTCGCCGGCGACCGCAAGGAACTGGTCGTCGTCTCCGGCGCCGGACACGTCGACCTCTACGACCGCACCGGGGTCATCCCCTTCGACAAGCTGACCACGTTCTTCCAGACCAACCTGCGCTGAGGCGCCACCCCGAAAGGGTGACCATGACAACGATCGCGATCATCGGCGCGGGCCCCGGGCTCGGCCTGGCCACAGCACGCCGCTTCGGACGCGAATGGTTCTCGGTCGCGCTGATCTCCCGCTCCCAGAACAAACTCGACCGTCTCGTCGACGAACTCGCCGCCGACGCCACCACAGCCGCCGGGTACCCCGCCGATGTGCAAAACCGGACCACCCTGGCCGCCGCGCTCGACAAAGACTCCAGCGAACTCGGCCCGATCGAAGTTCTCCAGTACAGCCCCGTCCCCGCCAGAAATTCCTGCGACCCGTCCTCGACACCACCGCCGAGGACCTCTCCGCCGCGACCGAATTCTCCATCCTCGGCCCCGTCACCGCCGTCGAACAGGTACTCGACGGAATGACCGAACTCGGCAGAGGCACGATCTTTGTTCGTCAACGGCTCCAGCGCCGCTCAACCCAACACCAGCGTCGCGGGCACCTCGATCGCCTTCGCAGGCGAGTCCGCCTACGGCGCGATGCTGCACGAAGCACTCGAGCCACGCAATATCCGAGTCGGGCAACTGATCATCGGCGGCGGCGACCCCCAGTACGCACCCGACGCACTCCCCGAACAACTATGGGCAATCCACACCGAACAACGGCCCTTCCGCACCACAGTCGGCGTCGGCTAGCAACCCGGTCGATCCGGCCGGTCCGTCTCGCCACAACCCGCACCGGCTCCCTCACGAGACGGGTGCCGGGTATATTTGGTCCAGACCTACAACGCGTAGTCACCCACGATGACCAGGCGTTTTCCGGTTGCCAATGTTTTGCGTGTCCTGCCGAGGGCACATATCGGCCAAACGAAGCGGCTGCGATCTGATCACAACGGCGAGCTCGGACCCTCCGGCCTCGACCGGGGTAGGAGCCCGCGGTCCAGGGCGACAACCACGGCGTGGGTGCGGTCGCTGACGTCGAGTTTGGCGAAAATGCGCAGCAGATGGGTCTTGACGGTGGCTTCGGCGATGTTCAGGAACCTGCCGATCTCAGGGTTGGAGAGGCCACCGGCTACGGCTTGCAGGACATCGGTTTCACGAGCGGTCAAGGGGATCGGTTCCGGGCGGCGCAACCGGGCGACGAGGAGATCCGCGACCCGAGGAGCCAGGACCGTGCGGCCGCGGGCGGCGGAGTGGATGGCCTCGACGAGGTGGTCGCGGGTGGTGTCCTTGAGGAGATAGCCCATCGCGCCGGCTTCGATGGCTCGTTCGATATCGGAGTCGGTGTCGTAGGTGGTCAGGATGAGGACGCGCGTGGTGGTGCGGCCGGTGATCTCCCGGGTGGCGGCTACGCCGTCCATGACCGGCATGCGCAGATCGAGCAGGGCCACATCGGGTTTCAGTCGCTGCGCGAGCTCGAGGGCGGCGCGGCCGTCCTCGGCTTCACCGACGATGTCGATACTCGCTTCGGCGGCGAGCAGTGCCGTGAGACCGGCACGCATGACGATGTGGTCGTCAGCGAGGATCAGGCGTAGAGGTCCTGCCACATCACGTCCGATCGTCGGCGGGTAGTACGGCGAAGATGCGGGTACCTTCGCCGGGCGCGCTGGTGACGGTGAGCTCACCGCCGAGTTCGGCGAGCCGGGCGCGCATGCCGTTCAGGCCGAAGCCCCTGGCCGCGATGGGACTGAAACCTGTTCCGTCATCGGTGATTTCGAGTTCCGGTCCGGACGCTCCTTCTGCCAGCACGATGCTCACCGTGCTCGCCCCGGCGTGCTTTCGGATATTGGCCAGCGATTCCTGGGCGCAGCGCACCAGTGCGATCCTGGTGCGCTGATCACAGCCGACATCGTGCAGCTCCGCGTCCACGACCAGCCCGGTGTCCTCGACGAACCTGTCGAGAATGCGTCGCAGCGCCGGTGCGATACCGCCGGACACGACACCGCCCGTCGGCGCCGGCCCGACGAGGACACGTGCTTCCGTCAGGTTTTCGCGGGCGGTGCGTTCGATGGACAAGAGTTGTCCGGCGCTTGCCACCGGGTCGGTTTCCAGGCCCGCGCGCGCCGCCTCGGCCAGCACGACGATGGAGGCGAAGCCCTGGGCCAGGGTGTCGTGGATCTCGCGGGCGAGCCGTTCGCGTTCCTCGGCCGCGCCCTGTCGCTGGTGCGCCGCGGCCAGTTCCGATTGGGTGCGTTCCAGTTCGGCGCCGAGCATCCGGGCACGTTCTTCCCCCTGTTCGAGCACCCGGTCCATCCACAACCCCAGCAGGACACCGCCGGCGAGGCCGATCAAGGTGAAAACCACGTTCCCCGGGGAAAACGGCGTCCCGGTGAAAGTACCGATCAACGTGACCGCCGCGGCCGCACCGATGAAGCCGATCGCCTGGCGCTGGGTGGTGGAATAGATCCAGAACATGGGCAGCGACACGATGAAGAACGCCGCGCCGCCGTCGAGCAGGATCGCGGTTCCGCCGAGTACCAGCACGAGCACCCAGAGGAAACCGCTGGGCCGCACCAGGGGATTGCCGGGAAAGCACCTCAGGACGAAGTAGGTCACGGCGAGTACTGCCACCAGCGCCCACGTCGCGTACTTCGTGGCGTCGATCCTGTCGTGCACAGCGATCACCGGCGGGCACAGACCGAACAGGACCCAGCAGCCGTGGTACCACCGTCGCAATATCCGCACCCGGAATCGATCGTCGGTACGCGGCTGCTGGTCCATTTCGATCAGCCTACTTTCACCGGGACGAAGCGTTCGGTGGTGCCGACCGGCCGGACGGGCCACCAGGTTCGGTCCCCCAGTATGAGCAGTAGCGCGGGCAGGATCACGATCCTGATGACAAACGCGTCGAGGAGTACGGCGGCAGCGAGCGCGAAGCCCATCTGCTTCATTTCCATGATGTGCAGCGGAACGAAGCTGGCGAACACGGTGACCATGATGAACGCGGCGCTGGTCACCACCGCGGCCGAACCGCCGACACCTTCGAGCACGGCTTGCCTGGTGTTCAGCCCCTTGCCGACGGCTTCTTCGATCCGGCTCAGCACGAAGATCTGATAGTCCATCGACAAGCCGAACAGGATCACCAGCAGCAGCAACGGCACCCGGGAACCGATCGTGCCGGTCGAGTCGAAGTCGAGCAGGTCCTCGGCCCAGGTGTGCTGAAAGACCAGGGTCACCAGTCCCAGAGACGCACCCGCGGAGAGCAGGTTCAGCACCACACCGATCGCACCGAGCACGAGAGACCGGAATGCCGCGGCCGTCAGAACGAAGGTCGCGAGCAACAATGCCGCGATGATCACGGGTAGTTTCTGTTTCTGATGTGCCGGGTAGTCCGCGTAGCGGGCGACTTCACCGGTCACCGCGAAGTCGATATCGGACAGGGCGCCGATCGTGGCCGGCACGTAGTCCGCTCGGATCCGCTCGAGCGACTCCACGGCCGCCCTGTCGCTGACGTGGTGCGGCGCAGGTAGTTCCAGCAGACTGACGCGGCCGTCGGCCGAGGTACGCAGGTCCGAGGTGCCCGTGAGCGCCGGGTCCGCCGCCGCCCGTCGCGCCAGGGCATGCAGCGCGTCCGTGACCTCGTTCGCCCGATCCGGTTCCGCCGCGACGACCACCTGGTGCATGGCTTTCAGTTCTGGGAAGGCGGCGTTCAGACGATCGAAGGTCTGCATGGCGGGGATGGTGCGCGGATGCGTCTCCCGCCCCATATCGGTGAGTTCCAGACCGAGCACCGGCGCGGTGAGCGCCAGCATCGCCGTCACCGCTATCGCCAGTCCGGCAACAGGTTTCATCGCAATCCTACCGAGCAGGAACCTGGTGAATCGCCCGCCGTTCGCCGGGTCACGGTGGTTCGGTGCGGTAACCGCGGACTTGCGTGCGGCCCGGCGGGTGAGCACCGCGAGCAGTGCCGGTAGCGCGGTGAGCGAGCTGATCACCGCGACCAGCGTCACCAGGATCGCGGCGGTGGCGATCGAGGAGAAGATCACGTCATCGGCGAAGTACAGGGTCGCGGTGGAGGCCGCGACGGCAAGCCCGGACACCACCACGGCCCGGCCCGAGGTCGCCGCGGCCAGCTCCACCAAAGCCTGCGCACCCAGCACTCCACCGGAGCGGGCGCGCTCCTCCCTGGCACGCTTCAAATAGAACAGCGTGTAGTCGACGCCGACAGCCAGACCGAGTAGCAAGATGATGTTGGTGCCAACACCGTTATCGGGAAACAGGTGCGAGGCGGGCATCGACAACCCGATGGCGGCGATGATCGACGACACCGCCAGCAGCACCGGCACCAGCGCCATCGCCACTGAACGAAAGACGAACATCAGGGTGATGAAGGTGACCGGCAATGCGATCAACTCCGTGCGGGCCAGGTCCCGCCCGCGCAACTCGTCGACACCGCTGCTGATCGAAGGCCCACCGGTCTGCTCGATCAGCAGCTCGGGATGAGCCCGCTGCACCTCCTCGGTCTGCGCCCGCAACGCACCGACATGCTTTTTCCCGTCGAGCTCCGCCCCCGTCAAGGTCACATCGACCCGCAGCGCCGTATCACCGGGTGAATACACCGGCACTGCCACGGATTCGACCTCCCGCAGCCGCAGCATCCGATCGGTGACTTCCCGCGCGACATCATCGGCCACGCCGTCCAGCCGGGCCCCGCCCGCGGTGATGAGCACCCGCTCCACCGCTCGCGGTTGCAGACCACCCGAGGCCGCGATCGCCTCGCCCCGCCCGGCTTCTCCGATCCGGAAATCCTCTGTAGCAGCATGTTTCCCACCGATCCCCACCCCCACCCCGATACACAGGGCAACGAAGACGAACCATCCGATTATGGCCCGCCACGGGCGACGTGCACTCCAGCCGGCCGTGGCCACCAGTCGATTTCGCATACTCGAATACTGCTGTCCGAGCTCCTCCCCAGAACAGCCTCGACCGGTCGAATTCGGTGTCCACCGATCGGTGGACACCGGCTTCGATGTCGAGTGTTTCCGCCGCGGTTTCGTCATCGATCGAGCGGACAGCGAATGCCGATGCTGCCACCGCTCAGCCGGTGTTCGGGATTCGCGCCCAGGCGGCGCCGACCCCGGACAGCGCGAGTTCGGCACTGATCGTCAACCGAGTCCGACCGGCCAGTTGGGCATTCCAGTCGTTCTCGGTCGGCGCTCGATCGAACAGCTGCGGGGCGGGCAGGCGGTTGGTTGGGCCGCAACACCGGTAGAGCGCACCCGCGGTGTCGTCGATCGCGCCGATGCGATTCAGGGCCCAGAGGTCCCACGGGTCGCGTGGTGCACGCCAGCCATGCCATGTCACGGTCTTCCCCGCGCCGACAGCAACTGGATCTTGACCGAGGCTGCGGAACACACCGCTCGACCGCAAGTCGAAGTCCCTACTCGTCGAGCCCTCGGTAGACACGGGCGACACGCAGCCTCGGCTGGTCGAAGCCTCGAGCCTCTCCGGTGTTGATCGCGATCACCGAATCCGGTCCCCGCCACCACGTGTCGGCCAGGCCGCGAACCTCGGGCATGGGCTCGAACTCGTGCAGCGGCAGGTCGTCGATCTGGTCACCGCGAATCGTGGTGACCAGATGTGCCCGAGTCGAGGCGTGATGTGCCAACGCCAACGATTCGATCCACCCTTCGATGCTCGCGTGCAAGGGCGTCCACCGGTCCGCGTCGATGCCGAATTCCCCTGCGGGACCGATCATGAACGAGTAGGCCATCGACACACGCTGCACACCGGCGTCGAAGTACCCATCACGCTCTGGCTCACCTGCGGGTAGGTCCGCCCACAGCATCTTCGGTCCGCCGTCGTAGTCCACGGACGGAGGCACGACCAGTCCACCCCAGCGCTGCTGAAAGTCCACGAGACGATCGACCTGCGTTGCGGGAATGCCGAACTCGAGCCACTGGTCCGCCAATCCCTGGAAGGTAGGCGTTTCGACGCGAACACACTGCGTCGAAACAAACCACTGACCACGACGGGTCAGCCGCTCAGCCGAATCGATGACGGGCCGCATTTCCACGAGGGCGACAGTAGCCGCGTGAACCCGCTGACCCCGACGACAGCCCTATCGTGGATCAGCTGCGGTGGGTTTGCGCCCGTACGTGGGCACACATACTCAACCCTCGCCGTCGAGGGTCAGCACGACCAGCGGCACGGGCCGGTCAACCTTTGACTGGTAGTCGGCCAGCACGGGGTTGTTGGCCAGCACCCAGGTGGCGAACTCGTCATAGTCCGGGCCTTCGAGCACCTTGCCGGTCGCCGCGTAGGTCTTGTCCCGGAGCTCGACAGTGACCTGCGGGTTGGCTTTGATGTTGTACCACCAGGCCGGGTAGTTGTCTTCGATGAACGAGCTCACGTACATGATGCCGTCCCGGTACAGGGGCCCCAGCGGAGTCGTGTGCCGCTTGCCGCTCTTGGCTCCCGTGGTGGTGAGCAGGATCAGGTCCCCGCCCGCGTAGGCACCGCCCACCTTGCCCGAGTTCTCCCGGAACTCCTTGATCACATCGTCGTTCCAGCTGACGATACTGTCCTGGTCCCAAGTCTGGTTCCACGGCGCGTTCGGATCGTTGTAGTCGGTGATGCCGGTCTGATCCGGTTGTCCCACAGTCGAGTCGGTTTCGCTCATGATTCGAGGGTGTCACGGATGTAGGACAGCTTCCGTCCTAGTTCGACGAGGGGTTGCCCTGCCCTCCTCCGCGAAACTCTTCGTCGTTGAAATCGGTCCGCGGCGAGGGCGGTCGGCGATGACAGGTCATCCTTGTCGCCATACAGGTCAGAGTACTGGTCGCAATTATGACCGACTGGTACCATGTCCACATGGAGATCATCCCCATCACCGAGGCCAAGGCGCGCATTGCCGAGCTCGCCGACCGAGTGGCGCGCGAGCATGATCACTTCACCATCACTCGCAACGGCCGTGCCGACGTGATGCTGATTTCCGTCGCCGAGTACGAGTCGATGCAGGAGACACTGGAGATCCTCAGCGACAGCGACACCATGTCCGACCTCCGCCAGTCCAAGGAAGACTTCGCCTCCGGCGACACCTTCGATGTCGATGAGGTCCGCGCTGAGTTGGAGAAGCGCCGTCGCGGTGCGGCGTGACCGCAGCACCCGAGCCCTACTCCGTGATCATGTCCGCCCAGGCTCGTCGCAACATCCACGAGAACCTGCCCGCTGATGTCGCGTTCGCCGCCATGGAGACCATTACCGGACCGATCTCCACCAATCCGCACCGAGTCGGCAAGCCCCTGGATGAGCCGTTCGATGGATTCTATTCAGCCAGGCGCGGCACTTATCGAATCGTCTACCGCATCAACGAGGACAAGCACGCGGTCGAAATCCACTCGGTTCGCCACCGGCGCGATGCGTTCCGCTCGTAGACAGGCCCCGCAGCGCTGACGGAGAACGCGATGCGCGCCGAACTCGGATTGCCCCTGCGCGAACACTACGACTCCCAGCGAGCACGATGATCCGGCACCTATCGACTCGTTCCACGATGCTCATACTGCTCGTCGTTGGCCTCTGCATGGGTTGTGGTGGCCCGACAGAATCGATGGGTCGACCGGTAGTCACCACGGTCCCGAATCCCGACCCGGCCGAGTGCGAGGAAAGCATTGTCGTCACCCAGGACGACGACATCGAGATGGATACCGAGTTCGTCACCGGCGCTGACCGGCTGAGCGTCCGCTTCCAGGTCACCAACCATCGCGACACCGACATCTACTTCGCGAATGGCGCGAACTCGACGATCGGATCGGCCAACCTGGTTCCGCGAAGTGACGGCGTCGTCGAGATCAGCCGCCGCAAGTACACGGCGCCGGAATGTCCGGTGCTGCTGTACGCGCCGCCACCTCGGCCGGACACGCTGCGGGTGGGGCCGGGCCAGACTGTCACGGAGGAATTCGACGTGCCCGTACCGTTCGTGGGCAACCATCCGCTGCTCGCGGACGGCGACGACTTCTTGGCATCGATGCCCCCGCGCCCCTACCGGACTGTGTTCTGCATCGGCGTCGTGCCGCCCGTTGTCGATGAACCACAACAGCGGAAACACTCAAACCTTTATGAGGCAATGGATTTCGACTTCGATGAGCAAGTGAACATCTGCAGCCCCGTGCACACGGTGTGAACCGCGAAGACCTGTCAAGGATTTCGCCCTCGACCCGATCAACGAGGTATCAGCGCAGAGCGGCCACGCGCAGCTATATCACTCCGTGACGCGTGCCCAGGCATCGCGCACTGCCGACAGCGCGATCTCGGCGGTGATCGCCAGTCGAGTCTGCCCGGCCAATTGGGCATTCCAGTCGTCCGAGTCCGGTGCGCGATCGAACAATTGTGGGGTGGGGAGCCGGTTGGTTGGGCCGTACCGCCGGTACAGCGCTCCCGCGGCCCCGTCGATCGCACCGATGTTGTTCAGCGCCCAGAGGTCCCACAGATCGCGTGGTGCGCGCCGGTCGTGCCATGTTGCCGTCTTTCCTGCAACAAAAGCAGGCAGTGTGGGCACGAGGAGTTCGGCAGACGGCACGTCGCTGTAGCGCTGCTCGATATGGCGGAGTTCAGTCGGCCAGACCGGTCTGCCGCGGGCCGCCAGCAACTGGATCTTGACGGACACACCGGATGCGGAGCGAAGATGGGCGGCCCCGGTATCCGGGACATCGCTCAACGACGGCTCCCACTCCAGCCGACCGTAGCTCCGTGCGACCGATCGCGGCAATGCGGTGTCGAGTTCGGCTGCCAGCACCGTTCGGTTGCCCAGCGCGACCAGGTCGATGTCCTCGCTGAGCCTGCCGCTCACCAGATGTGTACGGGCAAGGGCAGTTCCGCCGATGAAGTGTAAGCGGTCGCCGAATCCGCGGCTGATCGCCGATAGCAGGTGGGAGATCAGGTGGTCGCGCTCGACCTGCTCCGGAGAAACTCCGAATTGAATTGCGACACTGTCACGTTCGTCGGCCCTCATCCCCCCACCCAACTTTCCACACGTCGAAGCGCCACACCCAGGCGCTGCTCCTTGGCGAGCTGTGCAAGTCTCGCCCGATCAGCGCGACGGTAGAGCGTCTCGATCGCCGGACGAACCTCCGCCTCGGCGTTGCCCAGTTCCGGGCGCCGGGCGAGATCGAGCACGGTCTGCTCCGGCGTCGTGACCAGCGCCGGGCCGAGCGGCGTTTCGATTCGCTCCGCGTCGAGCGCGTCGGTGTCGCGGCGGACAAACCGGATCTGGGCCGCGCGGTCGGTCAGTGCGATCGGCCGGTGCTGGCGCGGAACGGCGACAACCGCAGTCGCCAGCGCACGGGGCACGGCGCCCAGCACGCGGGCCGCGCTGATTCCCATGACAATGGCCTTGTCCGGCCCGTAGATCGATGCGGCGATGCCCGCGGCGACTGCCTCGAGGCCGGGCAGCCAGGTCCGGCCGACGTATTCCGGCGCGACGATGATGTAGTAGCCGTACGCAACGCGGTGCAGCACGCCTCGATCGACGAGCCGCGCGATCTCGGGCCGCGGTTGGGCATAGAACTCGGCCAAGTCCTGCGGGCGCAGGGTTCGGAGTGGGGCTCGCCAGAGCTCACTGGGCAGCGTGGTGCTGCGATGCTCTGCCATCAGCACCACCTCTCGAAGAGTATGCATATAGTTGGCTATTACCCAACGAAATGCATACTACCGGAGCCCTAGCCCGGTAGTTGCACCGTGACGCGGAGGCCGCCGGTGGGGCGGGGGGTGAGGGTGAGGGTGCCCGTGTGGGCTCGGGTGATGGTGTCGACGATGGCCAGGCCGAGGCCGAGGCCGACGCCTGCGTGGTCGGGGTGGCGGATGCGTTCGGTGCCGCGTTGGAAGGGCTCGGTGAGGGTGGCGACCAGGTTTGGGGGGAGGTGGTCGCCGGTGTTTTCGACGGTGAGGAGCACAGCTCCGGGAACAACGCGGGTCGTTACCCAGACGGTGCCGTCGTCGGGGAGGTTGTGGACGATCGCGTTGTGGACGAGGTTCGTCGTGAGTTGCAGGAGGAGGGCGTGGGAGCCGATGGTGGGGGCCACCTCGCCGGTGGTCTCGAGGGTGACGCCGTGGTGTTCGGCGAGGGCGAGCAGGGTTTCGGTGGCTTCTTCGGCGAGCAGGGACAGGTCGACGGGTTCGCGGGTGAAGGAGCGGCGGTCGGCGCGGCTGAGCAGGAGTAGTGCTTCGGTGAGGTCGATCGCCCGGGTGTTGACGGCGGACAGGCGGTCGATAAGTTCGTCGGGGTCGCGGGCGGGATCGTCGCGGGCCACTTCGAGGAGGGTCTGGGTGATCGCGAGGGGGGTGCGCAGTTCGTGGGAGGCGTTGGCGGCGAAGCGTTGTTGCTCGGCGACGTGGGATTCCAGGCGGGTGAGCATGGCGTCGAAGGTGTCGGCCAGTTCGCGGAACTCGTCGTCGCGGCCGGGTAGCCGGATGCGGTGGGAGAGTGAGCCGTTCGCGGCCAGGCGGGTGGCGGCGGTGATGCGGGTCAGCGGGGCGAGCATGCGGCCTGCGAGCAGCCAGCCGCCCACGATCCCGAAGACCAGCAGGGCGGCCAGCACCAGGGCCATGAACGGAGCGAAGGCGCGCAAGAGGACCGAGCGGTCGATCCAGAAGTTGCCGGTGGTGTCGATCCAACCGGCGGGCAGGAAGTAGAGGTAGAAGACCAGCACGGCCGCGAGCAGCAAAGTCCCCGCGAGCATGAGGAACCCGGCGTAGCTGAGGGTGAGTTTGAGCCGAACGCTCAGACCCGGCGGCCTGTTCACGCCGCGGGTCCCGTGGTGACGCGGTACCCGACGCCGGGCACGGTCGCGATGATCCAGGGCTCGCCGAGGCGTTTGCGCAGCGCCGACACGGTGATGCGCACGGCATTGGTGAACGGGTCCGCGTTCTCGTCCCAGGCGCGTTCCAGCAGTTCCTCGGCGCTGACCACCCCGCCTTCAGCTGCGACGAGCACTTCGAGCACCGCGAACTGCTTGCGGGTCAACGCGACATAGCGACCGTCGCGATAGACCTCGCGACGGAACGGGTCGACGCGCAGGCCCGCGATCTCGCGCACGGGCGGCCGGTTGTGGGCGCGCCTGCGGTCGAGTGCGCGGAGCCGGAGCACGAGTTCGCGGAGTTCGAACGGTTTGGTGAGGTAGTCGTCGGCGCCGAGCCCGAACCCGGTGGCCTTGTCGTCGAGCCGGTCGGCGGCGGTGAGCATCAGGATGGGCATGCCGCTACCGGAGGCGACGATGCGCTGGGCGATCTCGTCGCCGGAGGGACCGGGGATGTCGCGGTCGAGGACGGCGATGTCGTAGGTGTTCACGCTCAGCAGTTCCAGGGCGGTGTCGCCGTCCCCGGCGATGTCGGCGGCGATCGCGTCGAGGCGCAGGCCGTCGCGAATGGCGTCGGCCAGATAGGGCTCGTCCTCGACGATCAGTACGCGCATGGTCGCTCGATTCTCCCAGCCGGGGGATATCGCCGGCGTATCCGAAACGGCATACGCGCCGGCAACACCATGCTGCCTTGACTGAAAGGCATGAACCCTCACGTACCGGCGACGCGCCGTCTCCGATCGACCGTTGTCGCCGCTCTCGCCCTCGTCGGCGCGGTGTGGATCGGCGTATTCGCCTATCAGTCGCTGCCGTCCCTGTCCGCGGTCCTGCGGTTGCTCGACAACATCGACCAGCACGGTCCGCCCGGTGCGACGGTCTTCGACGAGGAGAATCCGTCGCTCGGCAATCTCGACCCCGATCTCCTCGATGCCCTGCGCCAGGCCGCCACCGCCGCCGCGGACGACGGGGTCGAACTCGTCGTCACCAGTGGCCGGCGGTCCGCGGAGTACCAGGAACAGCTGCTGCGCGAAGCGGTCGCGAAATACGGTTCGGAGAGAGAAGCGGCCCGGTGGGTGGCCTCGCCCCAGACCTCCGCGCACGTGACGGGCGAGGCGGTCGACATCGGGCCGACCGAGGCCGCGACCTGGCTGTCGGCACACGGCGCCGAGTACGGGCTGTGCCAGATCTACCGCAACGAACCCTGGCACTTCGAACTCCGGCCCGGCGCCGACGAGTACGGCTGCCCGGCGCTGTACGCCGATGCCTCCCACGACCCGCGCATGCCGCAGTGATCACCGCCGCCATCCGGACAGGTCGGGCCGGCTTTCCGCTGACCCAGCTCGCACTCCGGTTCTGCGTCGTCTACTTCGGCCTGTTCTGCCTGCTCCTCACCTACATCCCGTTCGCGCTGCTCGGGCTCCTCGGCCGGTGGGTCCGCCAGTACTGGGGACCGTGGAACATGGCGATCACCGACCCCATCACCGGTCCGGTGGGTCGGGCGATCTTCGGGGTCGACGCAGTGCAGCGCCATGATTCCGGTGCGGGCGACCAGGCTGCCGTGTGGGTGCTGGTGTTCTGTCTGCTGATCGTCGCGGTGGTGGCCACCGCGGTGTGGACGGTGCTCGACCGTCGCACCTCCTCCCCCCGGCTGCTGGCCTGGTTCACGCTGTTCCTGAGGCTGTGCCTCGGTGGGCAGATGGTGGAGTTCGGGTTCGCCAAGCTGATCCCCACCCAGATGCCTGCCCCCGGACTGGCGCAGCTGTTGCAGCCGTACGGCGATCTGAGTCCGGCCTCGGTGCTGTGGTTGCAGGTCGGCAGTTCCTATCCGTACGAGATGACGCTCGGCGCGGTGGAGGTCGTGGCCGGGCTGCTGCTGTTCGTGTCGCGGACCGCGGGGCTCGGGGCCGCGGTGAGTCTGGTGAGCACGGCGCAGATCCTCCTGCTGAACATGACCTTCGACATTCCGGAGAAGTTGCTCGCCGGGCACCTGCTGCTGATCAGCCTGTTCCTGCTCGCGCCGTATCTGCCTCGGCTGGCCGATGTCTTCGTGCGGCAACGCGCGTGCGCGCCGCTGACGCCACCCGCGCTGTTCACCGACGATCGGCGCAACCGCATCGCGACCTGGGTGGTGGCGGCGCTCGGCCTGTGGGTCGCGCTGGGTAGCGGATACGACCGCTGGGTGGTCTGGCAGGAGCAGTACGGTGCCGCCAGCCCCAAGTCCGAGCTGTACGGCATCTGGGAGGTGGGTGAGTTCACCCTCGACGGGCAGTCGACACCGCCGCTGACCACCGACGAGACTCGTTGGCAGCGGCTGGTTTTCGACGATCCGGAGGAGGCGACCTATCAGCGGATGAACGGTGAACTCGTCCCGGCGCGTGCCCTGTTCCGTTCCGACGGCGGGCTGGAACTCGCCACGATGACGGACCCGACCGCCGAGAGCCCGCCACCTTTCGCGACACTGTCGACCGAGCGCCCCACACCCGACGAGCTGCGCCTGCGCGGGACGCTGAACGACCGCCCGGTGACGATCACCCTGCATCGCGTCGACCCGAACAGCTTCACCTTGCGTAACCGCGGGTTCCACTGGGTCCAGGATTATCCCTACTTCCGCTGATCGACGAAAAGGAATGCCATGTCCGACGTCTGGCCACTGGTGCATGCCGAGCGGTACGCGCTCATCGAATACCTCGAAGGCGTCGACGACGCGCGCTGGGAGACCCCGTCGCTGTGCCCGGGGTGGACGGTGCGTGATGTGGTGGCCCATCAGATCTCCACCGCCGTCACCACCAAGCTCGGCTTCGTGCGCGGAATGATCTCCGCCCGCTTCGATTTCGACCGGGACAACCGCAACGGCATCGACCGCGAACTCGGCACGGCATCGCAGATGCTCGCCCGGTTCCGCGCGGTCGCCGACCGCACCTCCGGCCCGCCCGCGCCGGTGGACACCCGGCTCGTCGAATCCGTGGTGCACGGTGAGGACATCCGCCGCCCGCTCGGCACCGTCGGCACCTACCCGATCGACGCGATCGACCGCGCGCTGCGGCTCCAGGTTCGCACCGGAAAGTCGATGGGCGGTGCCAAGGAACACGTCGCCGGGCTGCGTTTGGTGGCCGATGATGCCGACATCGTCCTCGGCGACGGCGCCGAGATCACCGGGCCCGCACTGTCGCTCCTGCTCGGCGTCAGCGGACGCACCATCGCGATGTCCGAGCTGAGCGGCCCCGGCCTTCCCGAGCTGACCGCGCGGCTGAACGGTTAGCCGCCGGCGATCTCACAGGCCCTGGAGACCCTTGTTGATCTGCATGACGGCGATGAGGACCAGCAGACCGACATTGAGCAGCTTCGCGTTGCCCGCGATGAACCGCCGCATCGCCCGCAACGGCGCTTCGGCCCGCTCCCGCAGCACCAGCAGCATCCCGACCGGAACGGCCACCGAACTCGCGGAGATCAGGACGAACACCACGGCGGCCACGAAGTGCGCCGTGGTCGAGGTATCGCTCAATCGCAAGGTCAACGCCGCGACGATGGCGCACGAGACATCGATCGGATTCAGCACGAACAGCGCGAAACCGAGCAGCGCCGATCGGGCCGGATTGAAGTGTTCGATCGATTGCAGAATCGACGGCAATTGCGGTGCGGCATCGATGATCTCGCTGGGATTGCGGGCGCGCGCCAACGCCCGCAGGCGCTGGCGTTCCCTGGTGAAGACGTACCAGGCGCCGACGAGCAGCACCGCGGCGAGCGTCAGGTGCAGGATCGACAGCCACAGCGGCGGGTCGAGCCGGTCGTGCACGTCGAGCGCCACCAGAACGGCGTAGGCGGCGCCGAGCGAAACGACGATCCCGGCGACCCACCCCACCAGGTAGGCGACGCTGTTGACGCGGGCCCGCCGCGAGAACAGCACGGCCACCACGGCGATCACCGCCAGCGGGCTCATGATGATGCCGAGCGCGACCGGGAGCAGCGACAGGGCGAGCGAAGCCATCGGGGAACCGACCTTTCCGGAGCGCGGCGTCGATACCAGCATCGGCCACGAACGGGCGATGGCGCCTCATCCGAAATGGATGAGGCGCCATCGAGCGCGTCGCCGGTCGGTGGTCAGCTCGCGCCGAGTGCCTTGCCGAACAGGCCCGCGGTGGTCTCACCGAGGGTCGCGGCGAGCAGGCCGAGTCCCTCGGGGTTCAGCAGCATCAGTGCCGCGTCGTCGGTTCGGCAGCCGGGTTCGGCGGGCACGCCGTCGAAGCGGTCGCGAATCCACAGCATCGCCGTGGCGACACCGGAGAGCTGGGTGGTGATGTGCTCACCGAGATGCTCTCGCGTGTACCGGACCTGGGCATCGGGGCTCTGGCAGTAGGTGTCGACCAGGGTGTTGACGGGGCCGACCGGGATGAGTTCGTCGGGATTGGCCTGCCAGATGAACATGGGCATGTCCGGCACGGATTTGCCCATGCGCGTCCGGTCGACGACATCGAGGACGACGGGATGTTGCAGCGGGTCACCGGGGACCCGCAGCAGGCCCTTGATGTTCAGGAACGGGAACAGCGCGGTGTTGGGTGCCACGCAGAGCAGGCCCTTCACCGCCGAGAGTCCTTGGCCGAGCGGATCGAGGTCCCGGTTCAGCAGGTCGGCGAATTCCGGGTATTCCCTGGTCAGACCGAGGACCGCGGCCATGATCATGCCCGACCACAGCTGGCCGTTGCCGACGGCGAGGACGGCACCGAGATCGGCGGGCACACCACCTTCCGCGGCGCCGACGATGTTCAGCTCGGGGGCGTAGCTCTGCTTCAGTTCCGCCGCGTGACCGGTCGCGATCGCACCGCCGGAGTAACCGAACAGCGCGATCCGTGCCGTCGGCGACACCCGCATGGGGTCGAACCGCTGCGCCGCGCGGATCCCGTCGAGGGTGATCCGGCCCGCGAGCGGACCCGCCGCGAAGGCCTCGTTCGGGCCCTGATGATCGGGAATCACGACGCCCCAGCCCTGCGCCACCGCGCCCTGCGCGACGATCAGCTCCGCGGGGGTGACGACCTGGCCCGCCAGGCTGGCCACCGACCACTGCTGCACGACATAGGACGGCGCGCAGTACCCGGCCAGCGAGTCCGAGGCGGCCTGCAGCGACAGCACCTTGTCCGGCGCGGAGCCTCGCGGCTTCAGCACGGTCGCGACCGCGGCGATCGGCTCGTCGCGGCTGTTGTTCGACCGGTACGACAGCTGCCAGGCGTCGACATTGATCGGGATCAGGCCGAGGTTGGCCACGTTCACCTGGCGGGCCGCGATGATCTCGCCCGGCGCCTTTCCGGTGACCGCCTCGGCGGGCGGGCGGTAGAAGTCCGGGTCGAGTTCCGGCGGCAGCGGAATCGCCGGGGCCGGTTGCACGACCACCGGGTCCGCGACCGGTGCCGCGGCGGCCGGGAGGGTCGCGCACAGGGTCACTGCCGTGATGCCCGCCGCCAGTCCGGCCAGGCCGCGGGAGATCCGTTTCGAGGAGGCCAACGCTCCACTCCGTTCACACCAAAAGTAAGACACCAGCGTCTAACTATTGGGATACTAAAGCACAGCGGTGATGCAGGTCTCAACTGTCGACGGCAGCGACCCAGGTCACGAGCTCGAGCTGACCCCACGCCTGTGTTCGTCGCCCCGGCGGACCGGGGCGACGGGCATTCCCCAGGTCAGTGCGAGTAGTCCCGGAACGTCATGACGCCACCCACCACGATGACCATGGCCGTGAGGATGTAGACCGTGACGCGGAGCCAGGTCGGCCCGTAGAAACTGACCGCCATCGACGCACCGAGCGCCGCGAGAATCATCACCACCCCGTAGAAGGGTGTGCGCTGCTCTCTGTCAACCATTCCTCCAGTGTCCGCCGACCGCGCCGTGGATGGCAATGCCGCCCGGATACCCTGATGATCACGGCCATCGTCGGCGGCCGCGTCGATCGGGGGGTCTCCACCATGCTGTCTTCGACTCCGCCCGCGCTCGCGGATCCGGTTGCCGCGGCGGCGCTGGCGCGGCGCTGGGCGCGGGTGACCACCCATCTGCGGCTCGCCCATCTCGTGATTCCGGCGATCGTCGTCATCGCGAGCACCCTGACGTTGTCCCTGGTCATCGCCCCATCCGTCCGTGCCTGGGCACTCCCACTGCACGTGCTGGTGATCGCCGCGCCGTCGATCCTGGCCGTGGTCCTGTTACGACGGGGTGGGCCGTGGCCGCCGGACCGGTGGACGGTGGGGAACCTGGGCGCGGCGGCGCAGTTCGTGATCATCGCCTTCGAGGTCGCTGCCCTGCTCTATGCCCGGTTACCGGTGCTTCCGCACGGTCTTGTCGCCGGGCTGAGCGTTGTCGGCATCCTCGCGACCAGGTTCTGCACCTGGTCGGCGACTTTCAAGGTCGGGCACGTCCTCGCGGTGGGCAGGGCCGCGTCCGACGACCCGCTCGCACTGTCGTCGGAGCGACTGAAGTGGCACCTGGGTGAGGCGGTGCTGGAGGCCGATGCCATCGTCTGGAAACGGAATCACGGCAGGGATGGCTGGGTCCTGCCGGCCGGGCGCCGGTGGGCCAAGGTTTACCGTGAACCAACTGTTCTCGGAGAAATCCGATTCGACGAGATCCGCGCGGTATGGCCGGTCGTTCTACCCGCCGACGAACTCCCCTACTGCTGGCTGGTCGTGCCTCAACCGATCGCCTTGGTCAACGACCTACCGATGATGACCAAATCCCGAGAGACACTTCTCCTCCAGCCCACAGCCCCCGGCGCAACCCCCATCCGCATCCCGGTCCCCGACTCCGGCCTCGCCGCCACCCTCGTCCGCAACCGAATGCACTGGCAGCAGCAGCGTTTCGCCCCGTCGAGACATGTCGGGGCGTGACCTCACCGCACGATGAAAGCGAGCCGCGGGGGTGCCGCGGCCCGCTTGCTGGGTTATCGGGGGGCGAAGTGTTCGATCAGGCGGGAGTAGCTGTCGTCGCCGTGGCCGGCGGCGAGGGCGTCGGCGACGAGTTTTCTGGTGTAGGTGGGGAGTTCGGTGTCGACTCCGCGGGAATGGCTTTCGGCGATCACGTCGTCGATGGACGGTAGGTGGTGTTTGAGGGCGCCGAAGGGGGTGGCGTATTCGGCGCGGTCGATCTCGGTGGCGAGCATCGGGAACAGGGTGGGCAGGGCGGACAGGGAGGGTGCCGCCTGGTCGGCGAAGCGGGTGAGCGGGAGGCCGGCGTCGCCGAGAAGAGCTGCGGCGTGGAGGAATCCGTTGAGCAGGCCCCACATGATGTCGTGGATGGCCATGCCGTAGAGCAGGGGCACGCTCGGGTCATCGGAGACGTGGGTGCCGCGGCCGCCGAGAATCCGGAGCACCGGTTCGTACTTGTCGAAGACCGCGCGGGGGCCGCCGTAGAAGATCACCGTGTCCGGCGAACCGATCGCGGGGGCGATGGTCATGATCTGGCCGTGCAGGTAGTCGGCACCGAGGTCGGCCACCAGTTCCGCGGCCGCCGAGGCCTGCTCGGACGGGCCGTCGGTCAGGTTGACCACGGTGCGGCCCGCCAGTGCCGTGCCCGCCGCCGCCAGCAGTTTCCCCGCGACCGCGCCGTCCTGGACGTTCACGATCACCAGCTCGGCGTCGCGCACGGCGGACTCGGGGGAATCGGCCAGGCGAGCGCCCTTGGCCACCAGCGGCACGGCCTTGTCCGCCGACCTGTTCCAGACGGTGGTCTCGTGACCGGCGGCCAGCATGGCGGCGGCCAGTGCGGAGCCCATTTCACCCAAACCGAGTACTGCGATCATCATCGTTCTCCGTTCTCGTAACTCGTGAAAGACGTTAGAATCTCAACCATCGTTGAGGTCAAGACGCGGCCGGGACCGCAGCGGATTCAGCATCCGTGGCCCCGGAGTCGCTGTGCGCGTTCGTGTTTCGATCTCCCCGCAGCGATGCCGCGGCGAGCAGGCCGAGGAGGGTGAGCGCGGCAGCGACGACCACCGTCACGCGCAGACCATCCGCGGACGCGAGCCGCAACGCCTCACCGTCGAGCCCGGCCGTCCCGGCGTGCGCGACGCCGACCAGCACCGCCAGCCCCACGCCGACCCCGACCTGCATCGCGGTGTTCGCCATCCCACCGGCGGTCCCCTGCTCCTGGTCGGCGACACCGGTTCCGGCGGCGGCGTACATCGTCGGGTACACCGAGCCCATCCCCGCGCCGTAGACCAGGATGCCGAGCACGATCGTCAGGTAGGAACCGTCGACGACCATCCCCGCGGCCAGCAGCGCACCGCCCACCGCCCCGAGCAGCAGGCCGATGATCAGCGTGGTGCGGATGCCGATCCGCACGATCAGCCGCTCGGCGACGAAGTTCGCGACCGCGATGACCGCCGAAAGGCTCAGGAACACCAGCCCGGTGACCAGCGCGCTGTAGCGCCACACGTTCTGCAGGAACAGGGTGAGGAAGTAGACGATGTTCTGCATGCTCGCGCCGAACACGAAGATCACGGCGAGCACCGGTCCCAGCGCACGGGCCAGGCGCAACGGCATCAGCGGGCTGGAACTGCGCGCCTCGATGGCCAGGAACGCGGCCAGCAGCACCACCGCCAGCACGCCACCGCCGAGGACCGGCGCCGATCCCCAACCCGACTCCGGCCCCTGCGCCACGGTGAACACCAGCAGCGTGACGCCCACGGTTCCGGTGACCGCGCCGGGCACGTCGAATCCGCGTCCGCGATCGCGCGGCCCGTCCGCCCGCAGCAGCGGGAACGCCGCCACCGCACCGACGACGACCAGCGGAATGTTGATCAAGAACACGGCCTGCCACCCGAACGCGCTGGTCAGCACGCCGCCGAGCAGGGCGCCGAGGCTGAGCCCGCCCGCACCGGCCATCGCCCACACCGCGAGCGCGCGGATCCGCTCCCTTCCCTCCTCGAACATGGTGTTGACCAGCGACAGCGTCGCGGGGAACAGCAGCGCGGCGCCGATGCCCTGGATCGCGCGGGCGGCGATCAGCGCGGTCGTGGTGGTGGCGATGCCGCCGAGCAGCGAGGCGGCGCCGAACAGCACCATCCCGAGCACGAACATCCGTCGCCTGCCGAGCAGGTCGGCGGATCGGCCACCCAGCAGCAGCAGGCCGCCGAAGAAGATGGCGTAGGCGCTGACCACCCACTGCATGGAGTGCCCGGAGAAGCCGACGTCGCGGGCGATATCGGGCAGCGCGACGTAGATGATCGTGAAGTCCAGCGAGGTGATCAGGCTGGAGAAGGCCAGTAGTGCCAGGGTTGTCGCCGGGCGTCTCATCATCGTGTCCTTCATCAGAGTGAGTAGGGGCGGGCGGCGCGGGCCTCGCGCAGTGCGTGGGCCCACCAGGTGAGCTGGTTGAGCAGCGCCGTCGCGGCGGCGCCCGCACCGGCGAGGTCGAGGGGCTGACCGGCGTCGTCGAACTTGTTCCAGCAGTTGTGGAAGCTCACGGTGTCGCGGATCGTGACGGCGTGCAGTTCGCCGAACACCTGGCGCAACTGTTCGGCGGCGCGCAGGCCACCGGAGACGCCGCCGTAGGAGACGATGGCGACCGGCTTGGCCTTCCACTCGTCGACGTAGGAGTCGATGGCGGTCTTGAGCGGGGCCGGATAGCCGTGGTTGTACTCGGGCGTGACCACCACGTACGCGTCGGCCTGCGCCAGGCGCGGTGCCAGGGCGAGGACCGCGGGGTCGGGATCGTCGGCGAGGACATCGGAGAGTCCGGCGTGCGCGAGGTCGATCAGGTCGAGGTCGAGGCCGCCGTGCGCGGCGGCGTGCTTGTGGAACCAGTCGGCGACGGTCGGGCCGAAGCGCTGTGCTCGCGTGCTGCCGATGATGATGGCCACGCGCAGGGAGTCTGTCTGCATCGGATCTGCCTTTCCGGGCGGAAGTCGTTGTTCCACGACGATCGCCGGACCGGCTTACGCGTCCCCTACATCCGCCCTACACGGTGTCCGGGCACGTCCGTATCGTCACGGATATGAGGTTCTGCGTGCTCGGCCCACTGCTGGTGTGGACGGATCAGGGCGAGCCGGTCACGATTCCGGCCGGGCAGGTGCGCACGGTGCTCGCGGTGTTGCTCGTGCACCGTGGGCGTTCGGTGTCGAGCGACCGGCTCATCGACGTGCTGTGGCCGCGGCGGGCGCCCAAGGACGCGGCGGCCGCGTTGCAGGTCAAGGTGTCGCAGCTGCGCGGTGCCCTGGCCGCGGCCGAACCGTCCGCCCGCGCGCTGGTGATCTCGCGGGCCGCGGGCTACAGCCTGGATGTCACGGCCGACGCGGTGGACGCGGGGCGGTTCGAGGAGTTGCTCGCGCACGCCGGAACCGATGCCGGATCGCGGGCCGAGGCGCTGACCACCGCGCTCGGGCTCTGGCGCGGTGCGGCGTTCACCGATGTCGCCGACGAGGAGTTCGCGGCGGTCGAAGCCACTCGGCTGGAGGAACTTCGGCTGTCCGCGGTGGAGTCGCGGGCCGAGGCGCTGCTCGAACTCGGCGAATACTCCGCGCTGGTCGGCGAATTGGCGCCGGTGGTCGCCGAACATCCACTGCGCGAACGATTGCGGGCGGCGCATCTGCGGGCGCTGTACCGATCCGGGCGGCAGAGTGAGGCGCTGGCCGGGTTCACCGAGTTGCGGGAGCGGCTGCGGTCCGAGCTCGGGGTGGATCCGAGCCCGGAGATCGTCGCCGTGCACCGGGCCATCCTCGCCCAGGATCCGGTGCTCGCGCCCCGCGTGGCCACGACGAACCTGCCCGGCCAGCTGACCGAGTTGATCGGGCGGGCGGAGGCGGCGCACGAGGTGCGCGGACTGCTCGGCGAGTACCGGCTGGTCACCCTCATCGGCCCCGGCGGGGTCGGCAAGACGCGACTGTCGATCGAGGCGGCGCGCACGCTGATCACCGAGCAGCACGACGGTGTGTGGTTCGTGGAGCTGGCCGGGATCGACGCGACCGACGACTCGCTCACGACCATCGTGGACACGGTGCACGCGGTTCTGGGCATCCGCGACGACATCCGGTCCCCCGCCGGTCCGGTCGATCGGCTGATCACCGCGCTGGACGGTCAGCGGGTGCTGCTGGTTCTGGACAACTGCGAGCACCTGGTGGCCGTGGTCGCCGAGCTGACCGAACGACTGTTGCGATCGGTGCCGGGGTTGCGGATTCTGGCCACGAGCCGTGAACCGCTCGGCGTCTCGGGTGAAGCCCTCTATCCGGTCGCCCCACTCGAATTGCCTTATTCGCCAGGGGATGTCAGCGCGGAGACGCTGCCGAAGTTCAGCGCCGTCCGCCTGTTCACCGCCCGTGCGGCGGCCGCGGCGCCCGGGTTCACCATCGACCCGGAGAACGCGGCGGCGGTCGCGACCATCTGCCGTCGGCTCGACGGGATTCCGCTGGCGCTGGAGCTGGCTGCCGCGCGGGTGCGGGCGCTCGGGGTGCGGGAACTGGCCGCGCGGATGGACGATCGATTCGAGCTGCTGGTCGCCGGGCACCGGGGCGGTCCCGGTCGACAGCAGACCTTGCGCGCGGTGATCGACTGGAGCTGGGAGCAGCTCACCGAGCCGGAACAGGCTGTGCTGCGACGTCTTTCGGTGCACGCCGACGGGTTCGGGCTGGCCGCCGCCGAGCGGATCTGCGCGGTGGCGGACCTGCCGCACGGGCGGGTCCTCGACCTGCTCGCCCGGCTGGTGGATCGTTCGCTCGTCGCGATGACCGATTCCGACGGCGAGCCGCGCTATCGGCTGCTGGAATCGGTCGCGCTGTACTGCTCGGATCGGCTGAGCGAAGCCGGTGAGGCCGATCTGGTGCGCGAGGTGCGCAATACGTACTACGCCGAGCTGGCCGAGCGGGCGCGCGACCAGCTGCGCGGGGCGGATCAGCCGCGGTGGCTCGCGGTGTTCGACACCGAGTACGCGAATCTGCGTTCCGCGGTGGAGGATTCGGTGCGCAGGGGTGATGCTCGCGGCGCGCTTCGGCTGGTCGACGCGGTGTCCTGGTACTGGTTCCTGCGCGGACGCACCGGGGAGGGTATCCGCCTGCTCCAGGCGGTGCTGAGCATGCCGGGCGAGGAGGCGCTGTGGGCTCGCGCCAACGGGTGGCGGTCGGCGCTGATGCTGCTCAGCTGTAGCGATTCGGACCGGTTGGCACTGGTCGACGCTGGGCTGTCGGGATTCGATCGGGTGGACGATGCGGCCGGTCGCGCGTTCATCGAATGGCTGCTGTCGGAGGCGTTGCTCGGTGGCGGTGATCAGTCGGTCGGCGAGCAGCTCGCCCATCGGGCACTGGCCGGATTCCGTACGGCCCAGGATGATTGGGGTTGCGCGGCGGCGCTGAGCAGCACCGCCCACCACGCGCTGCTGCGCGGTGACCTGGCGGCCATGGAGCGGGACGCCACCGAGAGCGCCCGGTTGTTCGCGCTCCTCGGCGACCGGTGGGGACAGTTGCGGACCGCCCAGCTGCTGGCCCGCAGGGCCGAGATCATCGGCGACTACAGCGAAGTCGCGCGGCTGCACCACGACGGCCTGGCCAGGGCCGACGAACTCGGACTCTGGCCCCAGGTCGCCGACATGCTGGCGGGCCTGGGCCGATTGTCCCTGCTGACCGGGGATCTGACGCAGGCGCGGCTGCTCCACGAGCGGGCGCGCGAACTCTCGGTGAGCCAGGGCCACGAACGTGGGCGGGTCTTCGCCGAGGTCGGCCTCGGCCTCGGCGCCCGGCGCGAGGGCCGGCTCGACGACGCCGAGAAACACACCAGGGCGTCCCTGGACTGGAACCGCCTCGTCGACTACGCCCCCGGTATCGCCCAGAGCCTGGCCGAACTCGGCTTCATCGCCGAACTGCGCGGTGACCCGGACCAGGCCCGCGCCTTCCACAAGGAAGGGATGGCGGTCGCCCAGCGCACCGGCGACCCCCGGGCGATCGCCCTCGCGCAGGAAGGGCTCGCCGGGGCCGCCGCTCTCGCGGGGGACATCGACGAAGCCCGCCGCCTGCTCGCGGCCGCGGCGGCGGCGCGCGACGAAGTGGGGGCGCCGCTGCCCGCGGAGGAACACATCGACGTGGACCGCATCACGGCCGCGATTCGCGCGGCATCCGGTCAATTCGACTGAGCGACAATGGCTCTCGACGAAGAGGATCGATGGACCATGTTGGACGAGGCCACGGCCTATGAACTGTCACGCGGCGGGTGCGTCGATTCCGGGGTGGCGGCTTCGAGGTCGGCGATGCTGCCCGACATGATCGTTCGCACGTGCTCGGTGATGTGCTCGGCGGGCCAGTCCCACCACGCGATCGCCAGCAGCCGGGCGATGTCCTCGTCGTCGTAGCGGGTGCGGATGAGGCGGGCCGGGTTGCCGCCGACGATGCCGTAGTCGGGGACATCGGCGGTGACCACGGAGCCGGTGCTGATGATCGCGCCGTGGCCGATTCGCACGCCGGGCATCACCGTGGCGCCGTTGCCGAACCAGACGTCGTTGCCGACGATCGTGTCTCCCCGGCTCGGCAGGCCGGTGAGCAGGTCGAAGTGGTCCGACCAGGAGCCGCCCATGGTGGGGAAGGGGAAGGTCGACGGGCCGTCCATGCGGTGATTGGCCCCGTTCATGATGAACCGCACGCCGGTGCCGATGGCGCAGAACTTCCCGATGATCAGTTTCTCGGGGCCGTAGTGGTACAGCACATTCCGGGTCTCGAACGCGGTCGGATCGTCCGGGTCGTCGTAGTAGGAGTACTCCCCCACCTCGATCAGCGGCGAGGTGATCAGCGGCTTCAGCAGCACCACCCGCGGTTGACCGGGCATCGGGTGCAGCACGGTCGGGTCGGCGGGGATAGATTCGGGCACAGGGCTCCTTCGGCACGCGATCGGTCGATACGCCAACTGTCTTACCAACCTCACCCGCACCGCGCCATGGGATATCACCCGCATCCCCACCACCTGACTTGGACCAATGATCACCAGGCTCTGGTGCGGGCATCGGCCGAGAGGCGTCCTGCACCAGAGCCTGGTGATCTTGATCCAAGGGTGTGTCTATCGCGGGCGACGTTCGAAGCGGGTGCGGGCGCGGTCGTGGGCGATGCGCAGCAGATCGCGGACGGGGGCGGCGGTTCGGGGGCCGGGGTTGAGCACGGCGAGCCAGCCCGCGGTGCCGTAGACGGGGTGGGCGATGACCGTGTCGGTGACGCTCGCGTCGGTGTCGGCAGGGCCGTGGCCGGGGGCGTGGCCGGTCCACTCGGTGAACGCTTCTTTGCCCACGGCGATGTTGACGCGGAAGGTGTCGGGGCGGTCGAGGCGGGAGGTTCGGTCGTCCGGGTAGTCCTTGGTCACGAGGGTGGCGAAGGGCTGGCCGGTGGTCGGGACGACGCCGTCGGGGGCGTAGTAGAAGAAGGTGTCGCCCCAGCTGATCGCGGGCCATTCGCTGCCCTCGGCGGGGCTGACCTTCAGGACGCCGCCGAGGCCGGACACGTATTCGATGATTTCCGCTGTCGTCATACTTCCAGCGTCTCATTGAAGTGCTTGTGTGGACTTTTCCGTCGATGACTAGGGTTTTCGTGTGGAAAACCTACATTCGCTGGTCGGCCGCACCGTCGATGTCGCGCGGGGCTCCGGGTACTCCGTGCAGCAGGTGCGCGACCTCGAGCGCGATGGTGTGCTGCCGCCGGCGGATCGCACCGGCGGTGGTCATCGGGTCTACCGGCAGATCCATCTGCGGTCGGCGCTGGCGTATCGGGCACTCGCCGCGGGCGCGGGTCCGGTCGAGGCCAAGCGGATTCTGCGGGCGGTGCACGCCGGTGAGCGCGGGCGGGCACTGGCGCTGCTGGACGCGGTGCACGCCGATCTGCACACCGAACGCGTCGACCTGGAACTCGCCATGGCGGCCGCGGCGGCCATCTCGACCGAGCCGATCGGTGAGGTGCGCGGGTCCGATGCGATGAGCATCGCTGAACTCGCTGTCGCGCTCGGCATCCCGACCTCGACCCTCAGGCATTGGGACGCAACAGGTTTGGCGGTGCCGGACCGCACCTCCACCGGCGCGCGCCACTACTCCCCCGCACAGGTGCGCGACGCGCGGATCGTCCATCAGCTGCGGCGAGCCGGATACCGGATTCCCCGCCTGCGCGCGGTACTGCCGGAATTGCGACGAGCCGACCGGTCCGAGGATTTACGCGAGGCGTTGTCCGCCCGGGATACCGCGATCACCGCACGCTCTCTCGCGCTGCTCGATGCCGCGGCGGCGCTGACCGAGCTGATCCGACCAACCGCTTCCTGAGCTGAACGCCATCGACACCGCCGTCAGGGCGGGGCGTCCGCGGTGCTGCCGCCCAGTGGGATGGCGGGCAATCCGAGTTTGCGGTGATCCCAGGAGCGGGTCCGGCTCGGTTCGACCCGCACGACGATGCGGTTGTTCATCATGGCCTCGACCAGCGGCTTCGACTCGGGCGTGTAGGGCCCGACATAGCGCTCGAAGACCGAGATCGCCGCGGCCCAGTACTGCTCGTCGGTGGTGTCCTCGATCAGCCGGGCGGTGCCCTCGATCGAGACGCCACGCAGTTGGTCGTAGGTGTCGCCCGCCTCGGCCATGCAGGTCAGGGTGGGATTGCGACGCAGGTTGACGGCTTTCTGCGACTTCGCCTTGGTCTCGAAGTAGATCGTCCCGTCGACGTGGCCGAACCACATCGCGGTCAGGTGCGGTTTGCCGTCGGCGTCGAGGGTGGCCAGGGTGAGCACCCGGCTGCGGTCGAGGAACTCCGCGATCTCCGTCGCGGTCATCTGCACCGCGGCCCGCTGCTTCACACCCACGTCGTCCTCCAGTTCGCCCGTCCCGCCGACCCTATCGAGGGTGACGGGACGGGCGAGTCCGAACGCGAGGATCTCCCGCTCAGCGGGATCGCCTAGCCCTGATAGACCTCGACGAAGGCATTGGTGGTCACCGCGACGACGCCGGGGCCCATGCCCGTACAGCCCGCGTTGACGCGCTCCCCGTTCGGCGTGAACGGGTAGCTGAGCGAGTGGTAGGGACCGATGCCGTACAGCGGGAACGGACCGCTGGCGTACAGGCCGAAGCACTCGACCCGCAGGACGTAGTTGCTTCCGCCGTCGGGCTGGCAGACTGCCGACGCACCGAAGAGATCCCGCTCGACAACGCAGTCCTGCGGCGCCGCCTGGGCGGCCCCCGAACCCACGATCGCGACGAAGGCCAGACCCGAAACGCCGGCGGCCGCAAGGCGTGCGGCCGCGAAAATCGTCTTCTTCATGGAACTCCTCCTATGTCGAAGTGATCTTCGCCCGGATCAGGCAGAACGTTACCGATGCTAGCGATCCCGTACCCGAATCGAGATGGTCACGGTGTGACGATCGGGAAGTCCGGGTCGGGGGTGTCGAGCAGGGCGAACAGGCGTCGCAGCACCGCCGGGTCGCCGGTGTGGTCGATGCCGTCGAGGCCCTTGCCCGCCAGGATTCCGAGGAGCTGGGTCTTGGTGAGCGTGAGGGTGAGGTCGCTGTCGACCTTCGAGCGTGGGTCGGCCGTGCGGATCAGGACGCCGTTGGACAGGGTCAGGCGCATGACCGTGTCCAGGTCGGTGAAATGGAACTCGATCAGGAAGGAATCCTTCGCCGCGCGAGGGCCGTTCACGCGGATGGCGAGGGTGTCGAACAGCTGCTCGATCGTCAGCGCGGCCGCCATCCCGCCGCCCAGATCCAGTGCGGTGGGCTGGATTCCGTCGCGCAGTTCGTTGGCGCCGGTCAGGTAGATACAGCGCCAGGTGGCGTTCTCGGAGCCGAAGCCGAGCTTCTGATAGATCTGCGCCAGTGCCTCTTTCGCCGCGGTGCTCTGTGGCTCGGCGAACACGGCGTGCTTGAGCAACTCCGCGGCGAAACGCAGGTCCTCCTTCGCCGCGTACTCCTCGGCCTTGGCGATCACCGCGTCGAGACCGCCGATGGTCTCGACGTAGCGCGTCGCCAGTTCCGTCGGCGGCCGCTGCCACAGCGAGCTCGGATTGCCGTCGTACCAGCCGAGGTAGCGCTGGTAGATCGCCTTCACATTGTGACTCACCGAGCCGTAATAGCCGCGCGCGCTCCACGCGTCGTCGAGGCCGGGCGGCAACTCGATCGCCTCGGCGATCTCGGACCCGGTCATCCCCACGTTCATCATCCGCAGGGTCTGATCGTGCAGGTACATGTACAGATCGCGCTGCGTGGACAGGAACGAGCGGATGTTGTCGACGCCCCAGGTGGGCCAGTGGTGCGAGGCGAAGGCGACATCGGCGTCGAGGGCGAACATCTCGATCGCCTCGTCGATGTAGTGCGACCAGATCCGCGGATCGCGGACCTGCGCGCCGCGCAGGGTCAGCAGGTTGTGCAGATTGTGGGTGGCGTTCTCGGCCAGGCACAGGGCGCGGTGGCGCGGGAAGTAGAAGTTCATCTCCGCGGGCGCCTCGGTGCCCGGGGTCATCTGGAACACGATCGAGACGCCGTCGACGGTCTCCTGCTGACCGGTGTGGGTGATGTCGATCGTGGGCGGGATCAGGCCGAAGGTGCCGGTCGAGGTCTGGATGCCGAGCCCGGTGCCGCACTGTCCCTCCGGGCCCGGCGACATGCCGGTGCCGTACATGTAGATGGCGCGCCGGGTCATCGCCACGCCCGCGTAGACGTTCTCCGACACCGCCTCGGCCATGAAGCCGTGCGGCGCGAGGATCGGCACGCTGCCCCGGCCCTCGGGCAGCACACCGTCGACGCCGCCGAAGTGGTCGCCGTGGGAGTGGGTGTAGATCACGCCGGTGACGGGGCGATCGCCGCGATGTTCGCGATACAGCTTCAGTCCCGCCGCGGCGCACTCGGCCGAGATGAGCGGGTCGATGACGATGATGCCGGTGTCGCCTTCGACGATCGTCATGTTGGAGATGTCGAAGCCGCGGATCTGATAGATCCCGTCGACCACCTCGTAGAGCCCGTTCTTCACCACCAGCTGGGCCTGGCGGAACAGGCTCGGGTTCACCGTGTCGGGGCAGGGGCCGTCGAGGAAGCCGTAGCCGGAGGTGTCGAAGACGACCGTGCCGTCGTCCTTGGTGATCCGCATCGGCGTCAGCGTCTCGATGAATCCACGGTCGGCGTTGTCGAAGTCGGTGCGGTCGTCGTAGTCGAGTGCCATCGGAAACATCAGCTCCTCATCGGGTGGGCGGGGTTTCGGGCAGATCGGCGGCGGCCGCGGCGACGGTCGGGTAGACCCCGATCGGGCTGTCGGCGCCTTCGGCCGAGCCGAGCGTGTCGCCGAACTGGGCGACCGGGCGCGCGATCCGGAAGTCGATGCGCTGGTGGGCAAGGGCGTTGCGCAGGTCGAGCAGCATCGCCGCGGCGGTGACGTCGAGGCCGGGCGAGGTCTCGGCGTCGAGGACGACCAGCCGGGTGTCCTCGGTGCACAGGTGCTGGATCCGCTCCTTCACGTAGTCGGCGTTGACGAAGAACAAACCGGCCTCCACCCGGACGACGAGCAGGTCGGGGCGCGAGCGCAGGTCGGGATGACGGGCCATGTCCAGCCAGACGCCGTCGGACTTCGCGACCTGGGCGATGTGTGGCTGCGAGCCGCGGTACACCAGCAGCAGGATCGAGACGCCGACCCCGATCAGCAGGCCGGGCAGGGTGTCGAACAGCAGCACACCGAACATCGCGGCCATGGCGGCGAGGAAGTCGGCGCGCGCGGCATGGCCGTAGATGCTGGCCAGCAGGCGCGTCCACACCTGGTAGAGGCGGCGCAGCGCGCCGATGTCGACGAGTTCGATGACGGCGGCGATCACCACCGCGGCCAGGGTGGCCTCGGGCAGCTTCTCGAACAGGCCGGTCAGGAACAGCAATGTCAGGATGGTGAGCGCCGCGACGACCAGGCCACTGACCTGGGTTTTCGCGCCCGCCGCGCCGTTGACGGCGGTCTTGGACAGGCTGCCGTTGACCACCATTCCCGAACTCAGGCCCGACCCGAGGTTGGCCGCGCCGAGACCGAGCAGCTCCCGGTTGGCGTCGATCGAGTATCCGGCCTTGGCGGCGTAGGTCTTCGCCGCGCCGAGACCCTCGGCGAAGCCGATGAACAGGACACCGACCGCGGGACCGAGCAGGTCGAGGTAGTCGCGCAGCGCGAGCCCGTCGGGCAGGCCGAGCGCGGGCAGGCCGGAATCGATGTGGCCGACGATCGCCACGCCCTTGTCGTCGAGGTCGAACAGCGCCACCGCCACGATCCCGAGCAGGACCGCCAGCAGCGAGCCGGGGACGAGCGGGAGCCAGCGTTTCAGCCCGAGCACGACGGCGAGGCCGAACAGGCCGATCAGCAGGGTGCGCCAGTGGGTGTCGCCTAGCTCGCGCAGCACTCCCCACGCCTGCTCGAAGAAGTTGCCCTCGTGTTTGGGCACGCCGAACAGCTTGGGGACCTGGCCGATGATGATCGTCAGGGCGAGGCCGACGATGAAGCCCTTGAGCACCGGTTCGGAGATGAACGAGGCGATGAAGCCGAGCCGGATCAGCCCGGCCAGCAGGCCCATGATGCCGGTCGCGACGGCCAGCGCGGCCGAGAGCGCGATGTAGCGGCCGCCGTCGGCGCCGGCCAGCGGGGTGATGATCGCGGCCGAGAGCGCGGCGGTCGCCGACATCGGGCCGACCACCAGGTGTCGTGAACTGCCCGCCAGGGCGTACAGGATCAGCGCGGGGACAGCTGCATACAGGCCGACCACCGGCGGTACCCCGGCGATCGAGGCGTAGGCCAGCGCCTCCGGGACGAGCACCGCCCACACGGTCAGGCCCGCGATCACATCGGGCCGGATCCAGGAGCGCTGGTACCCGTGCAGCGATTCGAACACCGGCAACGACTTCATGACCGTCCCCCTCAGAGCCCGCCGACGCCCTTGCCGACCACGACCGCGCCCATCACCAGCAGCACGATCGCCATCACGGCGTGATTGTTGGCCTGCAACCACTGCCGGGCGCTGTCGAGGGCCGGGCCCAGTCGGTCGGCTGCCACCGCGTAGCCGAGGACGACCGCGAGCACGGTGGTCGAGGCGAGCAGGGTGAACACCGCGATCGCGACGATGTCGCCGCCCGCGCTCAGCCCGCCCGCGCCGATGGCGATGCCCGCCGAAACACACAGCAGCAGGTTCTTCGGATTCACCGCCGAGAGCAGCGCGCCCAGACCGGCCGCCTTGACGACGGTGAGGGTGTCGATCGCCTGCATCCAGCCGGGCACCGAGGTGTCCGTCCTGGACTGCCACTGCTCGAACGCGAGCAGCACCAGCAGCACGCCGAGCACGATCTTGATCCAGGACACCGCGACCGACGGTTCCTTGTCCGCCGAGCCGAGCGCCCCGGAGAGCAGGGTCACCACCACGGTGACGGCCAGGATTCCGGCCACCCAGCCCGCGGCGAAACCCTTCGCCGCACCGCCCGCGTTCTTGGACAGGATCATCAGAATGGCGGCAACGATCGGGATCGGCGAGATGGCCACACCCACCGCCAGGGGGAGCAGATCACCGATGACTGAGCCCATACGGCGACGCTAGGCCGGGCGCGCGCCACCGCGCGTCACACGTTGTGGGTGAGATCCGCGCGCCTCGGTTAACGGTGTGGGGGCCCGGGTAGACAAACCTAGGTACCCGATCGAGAAAGGACGTCCATGTCGTATCGATCCGCTCTCGCCGTCATGTCCGGCGCCGCACTGGTCGCCGGGATCCTCGCCGCCGGACCGGCCGCCGCGCAATCCGAACTCGACGACTACACCCCGGTCGACCCCAACGAATACCTGGTCCCCGGACCCGAATACGCGGGCAGTGTCTTCTTCACCACCCCGGACGGACGGAACTGCGCCATCTATTGGAACAACGGCCCCGCGGGCTGTGACGCGGTGCCGATCGACGCGCCGGAGGGCACCAACCAGTTGCGCGTCGGCATTCTCGAAGCGGCGCATTTCGTCCAGTCCGAGGAACCGACCTTCACCCACCCGGACGCGCTGGTGCTGCCCGAGGGGCATCGGATCACCAGGGAGAACACCACCTGCGGTGTCGGCTACCAAGGCACCGTCACCTGCGAGGTCGGCGAGCACGGCTTCACGCTCGCGGCCACCTACGCCGTGCTGTACTGACCTATCTGGGCGCGGCGAGCAGTTCGAACAGCGCGGTGACGCTCTGTTCGCCGCGGCCCTCGGCGACCGCGCGGCGCAGTAGTTCGCGCATGGGCGCGTGCCAGGACATGTCGACGCCGGTGTCGGCGGCGAGCTGGTCGTCGTCGGCGAGGGCGCCGTGGAACAACCCGACCGAGGCGCCGAGGCGGGTGTAGTCCTCGGTATCGATCTCCTCGGCCAGCGTGGGCAGCAGCGATTCGATCATCTGGAGCCACTTCACCGAGTACGGGACCATGGTGTGCGCGGGCAGGCCGCGGGCGGCCAGTACCGCGGCGCCTTCCAGGAAGCCGAGCAGCGCGGGGAGCAGGGTGGCGCCGACCGCGGATTCGTAGAGTGCGGCGAGATCCGGTTCGGGGCCCAGGAATTCGAGATCGCCGCCGAGGACACGCAGGGTCTCGGTGTGCTCGTCGAAGACTTCACGATCGCCGCCGAAATAGAGCAGGGTGTCCGGATTGCCCACTGCCGCGGGGACATTCTTGATCGCACCGCCCAGGTAGCGGGCGCCGACCTCCTCGGTCCAGTGCGCGAATTCCCTTGCCTGGGCGGGCACCGCGGTGTGCAGGGTGATCAGGGCGCGGCCGGACAGCTGATCGGCCGCCGGGAGCAGGCTCTCGCGGGTGGCGGCGGCGGTGGTGAGGCAGGAGATGATCACCGAACCCGCGCGCACGGCGTCGGCGATGGCGGGGTGGACGGTGGCGCCCGCGTCGGCGAGGGGCTCGGCGCGGTCGATGGTGCGGTTCCAGACGTGCGTCGGGTACGCGGCGTCGAGGAAGGCGCGGGCCAGGGCGCTGCTCATCGACCCGGCGCCGAGGACGGTCACCGGCGGTTTCGCTGTGCTCATGTCGCTCCGATCAGTGGCGAGGTCGGCCTGACCTCGGGGTTCCGAGTGTCGGCGCGGGCCGAGTGGGCCGACAAGTACGCACTTGTGACCGGAGTTGCGCACGTCCGGGTAACCGTCCAGGTCAGCGGGGTCGGCTTCGGGCAGGTGTGGTCGGGGTCACGGCCTTGTGAAGGTTCCCGATGCCCCGCGAGATCGACCTGGCCCGGGGGCGCGCGTCGTAGAGTCTCGGTATGTCGGACGCCGAAATGACCGAGTTGGTGCAGCGCAGCGTCGAGGAGGCGCTCCTCGGTGGGCCGCGCCGCTATACGAGGACGCAGGTCGCCGAGCAGTCGGGCGTGGCGGAGGCCGAGTCGCGGCGGCTGTGGACGGCGCTGGGGTTTCCGGCCAACACCGACGAGGAAGTCGACTACACCCAGCTCGACATCACCTCCGTCAGCAACTTCCGCAGCATGAAAGTCGTTGCCGCCGCTGATATCCGGCAGCAGGCGGCGGCCGCGCGGACCATCGGTCAGGGGATGGCGCGGCTGGCCGAATGGCAGGCCGATCTGGTGCTGGCCGAGATCAAGGCGCGGGCCGCCGCGGCCGATCCGGCGATACCGCTCGCGGAGCGGGTCCGGGTGGCCACCGAGTCGACCATGGCGAGCATCGAGCAGTTGCAGTCGTATGTGTGGCGGCGGCATCTGGCGGCGGCGGTCGCGCGGTCCAACGATGTGGCCGGGGACGGGTCCACGCGGACACTGGCGGTCGGATTCGCCGACATGGTCGGCTTCACCCGGCTCACCCGGCACCTGCATCCCGACGAATTGTCCACGCTGCTGGAGGCTTTCGAGTCGACCACCACCTCGGCCATCACCGACAACGGCGGCTGGGTGATCAAGAACGTGGGCGACGAGGTGATGTTCGCCGCCGAGACCGCGGCCGACGCCGCCCGCATCTCCCTGTCCATCCAGGAGTCGACCATGCTGGTCGGCGGCACACCGGAACTACGCGTCGCCTTCGCCTACGGCGAGGTCCTGCAACGCCTCGGCGACCTCTACGGCTCGGTCGTCAACATCGCCGCCCGCCTCACCGGCGTCGCCCGCCCCGGCAACATCCTCATCGACGACGCCGCCGCCGAAGCCCTGGAAGACCACCCCGAATTCGCCATCCGCCACCTCCGCAGCGTCCGCGTCCGCGGCTTCAACCGCCTCCGCCCCCACCGCCTCCGCCACGCCTGACGCCGCTATTCGATCAGCTTCCAGTTGCTCGAGCCGCCGGGCCCCGCGGTCATCTCGACGATCGCCGAACCGCCGCTGTCGTCGAGGGCCGTGCAGGTGAAGGTGTCGCCTATCGCGACGATTTCGAGGCCCTGCCCGCAGTCGACCGTCACCGGGAAGCCGGCCTTGTCGGACACGTCGGTGGTGAGCAGGCGCGCGGTGTCTTCGAGGTCGAAGGCCAGGTCGATGCTCTCGAACCGCACCTTGTCCTCATCGTCCTCGACCGTCACCTCGACGCGCACGACCTTGCCGTCGACCGTGGCGTTGCACAGGAACGTCTCGCCGGCCTTCGGCTTCTTGTCGGGGCGTGGGCACTCGACCGAGTCGACCTTGCGCGAGATCGACTCGTAGGACTTGTCGAGCTCGGTGGCGATCTCCTTCTCGAGCGCCCCGTAATCCGGCCCGCCGATCGAGAACGAGGCGCTGCACCCGAACAGGGCCAGCGACAGCGGAACGGACATGGCACCGACCAGAACCCGCGATCGGATTCGTTGTGCCGCAAGCGAAGAGAACACCCGCACACGATATCCCCGCGCCACCTGCCGAGACAGGGAAACAGATCAACCATGCACCGGGCATTGCGGCGTTTCGGATGCTGCCTAGGGTGTCCGGGTGGACTTGGACTGGCAGAGGGTGCGGGAGGAATACACCGTGTTCGTCGATGACGCGGTGGTGGCGTTGAACAAGCCTGCCGGGATCTCGGTGACCGGGGAGCGGCACGATACGGATCTGGTCGAGGTGGCGCAGGCGGCGGGGACGCAGGTGTATCCGGTGCATCGGATCGACAAGGTGACCTCAGGGTTGGTGCTGCTGGCGACCGATCTGGCCGCGCACGGGCAGTTGACCAGGCAGTTCAACAAGCAGACCGCGCGTAAGGCGTATCTGGCGGTCGTGGCGGGGGCGGATCTGCCCGATCGGGGTGAACTGGATCTGCCGTTGAGTGTGGGGCGGAAGAATCGGGTGCGGATCGCGGCGCCGCGTGAGGCGATCCGGCGCGAGGGTGAGCGCTGGTTCGTCGATGACGCCGATCTGCTGCCCGCGAAGAACTATCCCTCGCTGACCAGGTTCAGCACCGTCGCCCGTCGCGACGACCACGCGCTGCTCGCGCTCGAGCCGGTCACCGGCCGCCGCCACCAGATCCGGGTGCAACTCGCCTGGATCGGCCACCCGATCCTCGGCGACCCCCTCTTCGACCGCACCGCCACCCTCCCCCGCACCCACCTGCACTCCTGGAAACTGCGCCTCGACGCCGACTGGCTCACCCCACCCGTCCTCGACCTCGAAGCCACTCCGGACCCGTCCTTCTGGACACCACTCACCGACGACGCGGACGAGTGCGTCGAACTTCTCCACACCGCCACACAACAGCTCGGCAGCTTCTAGGCCCGAACCATCCACACCCCTCCCCAGGGCATCGTCCCGCCCGTGGCGAGCCGCACTCGCACAACCCGTCCCGCGCCCCTGACGGCAACGCCAGGTGTTGGACAGTTGATCACCACGCTCTCAGGTAAGCATCGGCCGAGAAGCGAACGCCACCAGAGCGTGGTGATCAACGGTCCAGGTCGGGCGCGACCGCTTCGGCATGAGCGCGGGGCCGGGTCGGTCAGGCGGGGGTCCAGCTCGGGGAGCGGCCGAGGAGGCGCAGGATGCGGTCCAGGGGTGCGGATTCGGCGGGGGTGTCGATGGCGGGGGCGAAGGCGGCGTCGGGGGTGAGGCGGGTTGCGCCCGTGGGGACCGCTTCGGCTATGGACAGGGCGGTGGGGGCCAGGTCCGGGTCGAGGTCGATGGTGTTGCCGAGGGCGCGGGCGACGTCCCAGGCGTGGACGACGCTGTCGATGAGGTGGAACGAGACCGCGAGCGGGGCGGGGAAGCGGCCGGGTGGGATCTCGGGGAGGGGCAGGGTTCGGGTGAGCGCGTCGGGGGCGGCGAAGGCGGCGACGACCTCGTCGGCCGAGCGGAGGTAGTCGCCGACCGGGTCGATGGTGCGGCGCGTTTCCCAGACCGCCGGGTCGTTCTCGCCACGCGCGGCGGCGGCGAAACCCCGGTTCTGGGTGCTCATGTGCGTGAGCAGGGCACGCAGATCCCAACCCGCGCAAGGCGTTTCGAGATCCAGCGGCAAACCTTCGGCCGCGTGCACCGCGTCGGCACTCAGCCGCACCGCGCGCTCGTGCCGCGCCAGCAGTACTCGATTGTCCATAATCGTAAGCATATGCAGATCATATTCATCTGCTTATCATCTGCCAAGGTGTACGAGCGCCACCATCTCGGCGCAGTAGATTTCGGGCATGCCGAAACCCACCCGCCCCGACCTCGCGGCCATGCTCGTGCCGCTCGGCCGCGCGCTGGCCGAGGCCGAGCGGCCCGTCCTCGACCGGCACGGACTCACCATGTGGGGCTATGTCGTCCTGCTCGGGCTCGGCGAACAGCCGGTGCACACCCAGGCCGCGCTGGCCAAGGCGATCGGGGCGGACAAGACGCGGATCATCCCCGTTCTCGACGATCTGCAGCGCCGCGGACTGCTCGAGCGCGAACCCGATCCGGCCGACCGCCGGGTCAACCTGGTCCGGCTCACGGCGGCGGGGGCGCGGCTGCGCGACAGTGCCCGACGCGACATCCAGGAGCAGGAACGACGCCTGTTCGCCGACCTGCCCGCCGCCGACCGCGACACCTTCCTGCGGGTACTACAACAGCTCGCCGAGCGCGCCGGATCGGCGAGATTTCCGGCGTGAGAGGTGACACAGACCACCGGACGGGTTTCGGTCCGTGGTACGCCTCATGAAGACGGATAAGCCCAGGTCATCTAGCCTTGAGAGGTGCCGATGAGCGATACCGGCGCACTCTGACGCAACGGAGCGATCCCAGAGAAGAAAGCGACTGCCGATGATCCTGGCGGCTCAGCTCAGCGACACCCACTTCGACCTCACCGCGCGCAATGTCGAACGCGTGGAGGCGGTGATGGCCTATCTGGCCGACCTGCCGCGCCGTCCCGACGTCATCCTGGTGACCGGTGACATCACCGATTCCGGCAAGCCCGAACAGTACGCCGAAGCGCGCTTGGCGCTGCGGGCCGACATCCCCGTCCACGTGCTCCCCGGCAATCACGACGACCGCGCCGCCCTGCGCACCGAGCTGCTCGGCGAACCCGCCTCGAGCGCCCCCGTGAACAGCGCCCATCGCATCGGCCCGCTCACCGTGCTCATGCTCGATTCCAGCATTCCCGGCGAACCCAGCGGCCTGCTCGACGAGGACACCTACGCCTGGCTGCGCCGCGCCCTCGCCGAAGCCCCGCCCGACGGCCCCATCCTGCTGGCCCTGCACCACCCGCCCAAGCCCCTGTACAGCCCCGTCGTCGATGTCATCGCCCTCGCCGACCCCGGCCGCCTCGCCGCCATCGTGGCCGGCGACTCCCGCATCATCGGCGTCCTCACCGGCCACGCCCACTCCCCCATCGCCACCACCTTCGCGGGCAAACCCATGATCACCGCCCCCAGCACCGCCTCCGTCCTCGGCGGCGAATGGGAGGTCACCCCACCCCACCGCGTCATGGACTACGCCCCCGACCCGGCGATAGCCCTCCACGTCATCGACGACGACTACACCCTCACCACCCACTTCCGCACAGTGGCCATGGGCGGCTGGCTGTCGGAGCCCCCGGCCTGAGTGCGCGCGAACCCGCCGCAACTTCCACACACAACCCCCACGCCCGCTCTCACGCTCCGCACATACCCCCCTGGCAGACTGGACACGTGAGAGACAAGCCCGTGGAGCTTCCCCGCGGACCCCTGCGCCCGATCGAACTGGCCACCGGCGCCGTGATGGGCGGCCTCACCGTCGGCCTGATCACCGTCGGCTCGCTGGTCCCCATGGCCGCCGCCCTGCAGCTGGTGGCCGCGGTTCCGCTGGGTTTGCTGGCCCACCGGTATCGCCTGCGCGCCCTGCTCACGGCGACGATCGCGGCCGGGCTGGTCACCTTCGTCGCCGCGGGCATGATGCCCGCGCTGGGCGTCTTCGGTGCCGCCACCGTCGCGGGCATCATCGGCACCGTGAAGCGGCGCGGCGGTGGCCTGGCCACCGTTGTCGCGGCGGCGCTCGTGGCCGGTGCGGCGTGGGCTCTGTTCTCGGTCGGCATGCTGCTGGTGTTCAGCCGCACCAGGGAGCTGTTCTTCACCGCGATCCGCAATACCGCGGAGGGCATCGAGAACCTGGCCGCCCGCCAGTCCCAGCTGGAACCGCTCGGGCGGATGGCCTCGGAAGCCACCGATGTGGTGCTGCAGTGGTGGTGGCTGTACGTGGGCGGATCGGTGGCGCTCGGGGTGCTGGTGAGCGCTGTCGTGGCCTGGTTCGTCCTCGGTTCGGTCCTGGACCGGCTGGCCTGGCTGCCCGGCAGCGACCGCCTCGACGCGCCCGACGACGACCGCCCGATCGCCCCGCTGCCCGTGCGTCTGCAGGGCGTCAGTTACTACTACCCTGGTGCCGACGCCATGGCGCTGGCCGATATCGATCTGACCATCCGATCGGGTGAGTTCGTCGCCGTCGTCGGCCACAACGGCTCCGGAAAATCCACGCTGACCAGGGTGTTGGCCGGTCGACCGCCGACCTTCGGCACGGTGGATCGCCCCGGCTCGGCGGGCCTGGGCAAGCTCGGCGGCACCGCGCTGGTGCTGCAGCGACCCGAGAGTCAGACCCTCGGCGTCTCGGTCGCCGACGACGTGGTGTGGGGCCTGCCGTCGGAACTGGCCGCCGAGGTCGACGTCGACGGCCTGCTCGCCGAGGTCGGCCTGGACGGCATGGGTGAACGCGAGACCGCCACCCTCTCCGGCGGACAGCAACAGCGCCTCGCCGTCGCCGCCGCCCTGGCGCGTCGCCCGGCCCTGCTCATCGCCGACGAGGCCACCTCGATGATCGACCCCGACGGCCGCCGCGACCTCGTCGCGCTGCTGGCCGAACTGCCGCGCCGCCACGGCACCGCGGTCGTCCTGGTGACCCACCACGAGGCCGATGCCACCGCCGCCGACCGGGTGATCCACCTGGCCAACGGCCGCATGGTCGACCACCTGGCCAGCTGGCCGACACCCGCCCGCGATCAGCGCCGCAGCCCGATGGGTTCGACCATCCTCGAACTGGCCGACGTGCGCCACACCTACAACCGCGGCACCCCGTGGGAGGCGCCCGCGCTGCACGGCGTGGACCTGACGGTGCGCCAGGGCGAGGCGCTGCTGATCGTCGGCGGCAACGGCTCGGGCAAGTCGACGCTGGCCTGGATCATCGCCGGGCTGATCGCGCCGAGCTCGGGCCGCTGCGAACTGCGCGGCCGCCCGGTCGACAAGCAGATCGGGCGCGTCGCGCTGGCCTTCCAGCATTCCCGCCTGCAGTTGCAGAAGCAGACCGTCGGCACCGAGATCGGCGACTGGGGCGGCCGGGCCACCGGCTCCGGCGCGGTCGGCCGGGCGCTGGACGCGGTGGGGCTGGATCGACGCCTCGCCGCCCGCTCGGTCGAGGAGCTCAGCGGCGGGCAGGCCAAGCGGGTGGTGCTGGCGGCGATGGTGGCCAGTCATCCGCAGGTGGTCGTGCTGGACGAGCCGCTGGCCGGACTCGACCCGCAGGGCCGGGCCGAGATCGTGGAACTGCTTGCCCGCCTGCGCGATTCCGGGCTCACCCTGATCGTCATCTCACACGATGTCACCGATGTGGCCGCGGTCTGCGACCGGACCGTGCACCTGGATGCCGGCGTCGTCGTCGAAACCGCCGGTGCGCGAAGGCCGGTCGAGACCGATGCCACCGCGATGCTGCCCGCGCGGCCGGAAGCCGTGTGGCGCCTGGACAATTCACCGCGCAACGAGCCGGGGAACGGAGTCGTCCGATGAGCACTGTGCTCCTGCGTGAGGTCCAGGTCGACAGCGTCGTGCACCGCCTGTGGGCGGGGACGAAGATGATCGCGGCCTTCCTGCTCAGCCTGCTGCTGATGTTCCTGCCGTCGTGGCCGGTGCTCGGGGTGATCATCGTGTTCCTCGCGGTGATCTTCGTTCTCGCCCGGTTGCCGATCGGCGCGCTGCCCCGGCTGCCGTGGTGGTTCTGGGGCATCGTCGTCCTCGGCGGGCTGATCAACCTGCCCGTCGGCGGACGGGCGGTGCTGGCGTACGCGCAGGTGTTCGTGTTCGGCATGGTGCTGGTCGGCGCCTCGCTCCTGATCGCGTTCACCACGCCGATGGGCGAGGTGGCGCCCGCGCTGGCCAAGCTGGGCGCGCCGCTGCGCAAGCTGCGGTTGCCGGTGGACGAGTGGGCGGTGGTCGTCGCGCTGACCCTGCGCGGGCTCCCGCTGCTGCTCGACGAGATCCGGGTGCTGCGCGCGGCCCGCAAACTGCGCCCCAAGGAGAACTGGCTGCACCGGGCCACCGACAATCCGCTCATCGACATCCTCACCGCGTGCATGGCGGTGTCCACCCGGCGCGCGGGCGAGCTGGGTGAGGCGATCACCGCGCGGGGCGGCACCGGCATGCTGACCGCGCATCCCAGCGCTCCGACCAGGCGCGATGCGGTCGCGCTCGTGATCGTCGTCGCGGTGTGCGCGGGCGCGATCGGGTTGAGCGCGGCGCTGTAGCGCGGCACGGCTCGGCGCCACAATTATCAAGGAAAAATTCCAGGTTTAAAACTCGAATTCACTGATCGGCAACCCTGCAGCGAGCTATGGTCGAGTCGACAATTCGAGCTGGACCGCTTCACGCGCCGCCATAGCTTCTCGGGGGAGCCACGATCACGGCGCATTCGTTTGGGCATTCACCTGATGAGCCAGATGGGAACGTTCACATGATCATCCGCAAGTTCGCCGCAGCGGCGATTCCGGTGCTCGCGGCAGCACTGGTCGGTACCGGTGTGGCACATGCCGACCCGGCGACACCCGACGTCGGCTACCGCACCGACGTCGTCGGCAACACCCTCGTAACCACTCTCACCGACGGTGTCTTCACCGCCACCGGGGGCGCGGTCGACATCCGTGACAAATCGGGCGCGACCCTGATGTCGTTGCCGCTCTCGGTCCGCGACGGCAGCTTCGAATACCCGCTGCCGCACAAGATCAGCGCGGACGGAACGGTGCTCGAGCTGACCGCGGTGAAGGATGTCGCGGCCGCCAAACCGAACCTGACGCCGGTCGCCTCACCCGCGGAAAACTATGCGGCACAGTCGAATTTCGCGTCCACCTTCGGCCTGGCCACCGCGATCGGCAGTTTCGTCGGCATGGGTCTCGGCGCGGTCATCGGCCTGATCGTCGGCGGCGTCGTGATCCCCGGCGTCGGCGCCATCCCCGGCTTCATCACCGGCGCCACGGTCGGCGGCATCATCGGCACCCTCATCGTCGGCGGCCCCACCCTGATCATCGCCGGCATCGACCTGATCAACACCTGGAACGCCCCGCCGGGCACCACCCAGTGGGCCCAGCAGGCCAACTAGCAGCTATCCGGCGAGTACACGGCGGGCCGATGGCGGTCGGCCCGCCGTGGAATTCAGGACTTCTCGCGCAGAGCGTTCTTGGCGGCGGCCTGCGCGGCGTCGACCTGACCGGCGAACTTGTTGCCGGTCTTGGCGTCGACCACGTCACCGGCCTTGTCGATGACGCCGTCGACCTTGTCGGCGTTCTTGGCGGCCAGGTCCATCGCCTTGCCCGCCAGGTTCTTGAAATCCACCGTGCACTCCTCGCTGATTCGAACCGGGTACAACGCGATCACCCTAGCAACGGCACAGCTTTCGTGGCGAGCGTCAGTCCGGCGTACTGGTCAGCCCATCCCAGACGGGATGCCACAGCCGTCCGGTGTCGGTCCAGGCCTGGAAGCGCACGGTGCCGGTGAGCGACGGCGTCGCCCATTCGGCGTCCTGGCACTCCTCGGTGGTCATCTCGTTGGCGAACGGGGATGTCTTGCGCTGCAGGCGATGCAGGTGCGCCGCTATCCGACGCTGCTGTTCCGCCCCGAAACCGGTTCCGACCCGCCCCACATAGACGAGCCCGTTCTCGTGCGGAATCCCCAGCAGCAGCGACTTGAACGGCCGTGCGGCGCTGCGCCGCCAGCCGCCGACCACCACTTCCCGCGAGCGCCAGTTGCGCTGTTTGAGCCAGGTCTGACTGCGCTTGCCCGGCTGATACACCGAGTCGACCCGCTTGGCGACGACCCCCTCCTGCCCCTGCTCACGGCTGAGTTCCATCGCCTCGGCACCCGAACCAGCCAGCAGCCCAGCGACATTCATCGAGGGCGCGAGCCTGCCGAGCGCTTCGAGCACCGCGCGCCGGTCGGTGTACTTCTTGCGCAGCAACGAGGTGCCGTCGAGATGGAGCACATCGAAGGCGACGAAGATCGCGCGCGCCGAATCCGCTTGCAGGGCAGCCAGATCCGAAATCCCCTTGTCGTCGAGCACCACGGCCTCACCGTCGAGAACCACCCTGTGCCCGGCCAATTCGGTACCGAGGGCGGCCAGTCGCGGGTATCGCGCGGTGACCGTATTGCCCGCTCGGCTGCGAACGACGACCGCACCGTCGTCGATCTCGACGATGACCCGGAATCCGTCCCACTTGGTCTCGAAGGCCCACTCCCCCGCCGCCAGCGAATCGACCTCGCCCGCGGTGGCCAGCATGGGCGACAGCCTGCGCGGCAACCCGGCGGAACCGTTGTCCGACACGATTTCTCGCCGATTCTGGTCGCGCATGTAGTGCATGAGCCACTGGTCACCCTTGGTCTGAATGAAGGCGTAGCGCCCCTGCAGCCGCTGCCCGTCGAGCTCGACGATCACCTCGTCCGCACGCCATTTCTCGGTGACGTAGGTGCCCGAATCCCAGATCGTCATCTCCCCCGCGCCGTACTCCCCCTTCGGAATGGTGCCGTGGAAGTGCAGGTATTCGAGCGGGTGGTCCTCGGTGCGCACGGCGAGCCGATTGTGTTTCGGCTCGGTCGGCGGGCCCTTCGGCACCGCCCACGAGGCCAGCACCCCCTCGTGTTCCAGGCGCACGTCCCAGTGCAGGCGGCGCGCGTGATGCTCCTGCACGACGAACCGGTCACCGGGCCCCGGCTCGGGAGCGTCGGCGGGCACCGGTTCGGGAGTACGCCGCGGATCGCGCATGCTGCGGTACTTGGTCAGCGAATCGGGATGGCGCGGCAAGGGCGGGTCCAGGTCGGCGAGCAGGTCACCGTCGGCCTTCCAGCGGGCGAGCACCTCGTCGAAACGTAACTGGCGCAGGGACTTCGCGTCCTCGATCTCGGACCACTCGCGCGGTGCCGCCGCATTGGGTTCGGTGCGACCACGCAGCGAGTAGGGGGCGATGGTGGTCTTGGCGGCGTTGTTCTGGCTCCAGTCCAGGAACACCTTCCCGGTGCGCGCCGATTTCGCCATCGTCGCCGTCACCAGATCCGGGTGCAGCTGTTCGAGATTGGTGGCCACCTGCTTGGCGACGGTGGAGGCGCCGCGCGAACTCACCGGCCGGTCCAGCGGCACGTAGAGGTGAATTCCCTTGCTGCCGCTGGTCACCGGGAACGCGCGCATCCCGATCTCGGCGACCATGTCGCGCACGGCCAGCGCGACCCGCGCGCATTCGGCCAGCCCGGCGCCCGGCCCAGGGTCGAGATCGAACACGATCCTGGTCGCCGGCCCACGCTCGGTGCCGTCGAAACGCCATTGCGGCACATGGGCTTCCAGCGCCGCCTGCTGTCCGAGCCAGGCCAGGCCCGCTTCGGAGTCGAGCACCGGGTACACCACCCGGCGGCTGGAATGCTCGATCGCGACGCGGTGGATCCACGCGGGCGCGTGCTCGGGGAGGTTCTTCTCGAAGAAGTCGGGATCGTCGACCCCGTTCGGCCACCGCTTCCTGGTGACCGGGCGCCCCGCGAGATGGGGCAGCATCGCCTCGGTGATCGCCGAATAGTAGGCGATCACCTCACCTTTGGTCGTTCCGGTGGCCGGATACAGCACCTTGTCGAGGTTGCTGAGCTCAACCTCGATGTCCGGTTCACCCGGTGCGCCCCGGAACTCCCGGCGGACCATCGACGCGGTTCAGTGGCGGGGACCGATCAGCTCGGTCCCCGCGCACCGAATCAGGCCTTCGGTCCCGGATCGGTCGGTGCGGGACCGGGGTCGGTCGGGGTGGTGCCGCCGGTCGCGGGGCCGGGATCGGTGCCGGGCTGCGGCGGGACGACCTTCTTGGCCGCCTCCTTGCCCTTCTCGATCTTGTCGCTGTACTTGCCGCCGGTCTTCTCATCGATGAAGGACCCGGCCTTGTCGACCGCGTCGTTGATCTTGTCCGCGTTCTGCTCGACCGTGTCCTTGCCCTTACCGAGCAGGCCCTTCAAGGTGTCCACGAGACTCATCTGCCGATGTTCCTTTCCCAGTCTGGCGCGATTGCCCGTCGCTGCACGAAGCCGAAAGGTTCACTCCACATCTTCCCACCACGAAACCCGTGGCGGGAGGTCATTCGGAACCACCCGTTCGCCCGGCTTGGGCACCACGATGGGAGTACCCGCCTCGGCGGCGGCCGACACCAGCCTGCGGACCGGCTCGGACCATTCGTGGAAGGCCAGATTGAACGTCGCCCAGTGGATCGGCACGAGCAGTCCGTGGCTCGCGTCGCCGAGGCACAGGTCGGCGTGCGCGCGCACCGCCTCCTCGGGGTTCATGTGCACGTCGGTCCAGCGCTCGTCGTAGGCGCCGATCGGCAGCAGTGTGAGATCGAACGGTCCGAGCACCGCACCGGCCTGGGCGAAGGCCTTGGTGTAGCCGGTGTCGCCGCCGAAATAGACCCGCTTGGTCGGACCGGCCAGCGCCCACGACGCCCACAGCGTGGTGTTGCGGACCAGGCCGCGGCCGGAGAAGTGCCTGGCCTCGGCGCAGGTGATGGTGAGGCCGCGATCGCTGGGATCGTGGCCGAGCGAGACCGAACCGCCCCAGTCCAGCTCGATGATCCGGTACTCGGGCACGCCCCACTGGCGCAGATGCGCGCCGATGCCCGTCGGCACCACGAACGGCGCGTGCTGGGCGCGGACGAGCTCGTCCACGGTGGCTTTGTCGAGGTGGTCGTAGTGGTCGTGGGAGATGATCACCGCGTCGACGGTCGGCAATTCCGCGAGCGCGCCGGGGACCGGGTGCAGCCGGGCCGGGCCGATCAGTGGCGACGGGGAGACCCGTTCGCTCCACACCGGGTCGGCCAGCACGCGGTAGCCGTCGAGTTCGATGAGCGCGCTCGCGTGCCCGTACCAGGTCACCGCCAGCGGCGCGGCCTGCTCGGGCAGCTCGGGGGTGACCAGCGGAACCGGGCGCGCGGGGCGCCCGACCCGGCCCTTGGTGAGTCCCGACCACAGCAGCGACGGCGCCGCGCCCGCGGCGAGCATGCTGGCGGGCTCGGTGTTGTGGAAGCGGCCGTCCCGGTAAGAGGACTTACCCAGCGCGGTCGGTTCGATCGCGGACGGTCCGGCGCCGAGCGCGGTGGGCAGCCCCCAGACCGCGCGGGCGACCCAGGCGAGACCGACGGTGCTCGCCACCGACCCGGCCAAACGCGTGAGGCGGGTCACCGGCCGAGGAATTTCGCCGGGCGCTTCTCCTGCCGCGCCTTCCGACCTTCTTTGGCGTCATCGCTGGCCCAGGCGGCCTCGAGCGCGGCGCGCTGCTGGGCGCTGGCCGGATCACGGGTGCCGTCGTCGTTGAGCACCAGCTTCATCGCCTGCAGCGACAGTGGCGCCAGCGCGGCGATCGACTTGGCCCAGTCCTGGGCATCGGCGACCGTGCCGAGCTTGTTGGCGAAGCCGTAGGCGTAGGCGTCGGCGGCCGAGACCGGCTCCGCGCCGAGCAGGATGGTGCGCGCCGGGCCGCCGCCGATCAGCGAGACCAGCCTGCGCACCGTCCAGCGGTCGACCGAGATGCCCAGCTTGGCGGCCGGAACCGCGATGTAGGCGTCGGGTTCGATCACCCGCAGGTCCGAGGCCAGCGCCAGCTGCACACCCGCGCCGAGCGCGCCGCCGTTGATCGCCGAGATCACCGGCACCGGAACGGATTCGATCGTGTGCAGCATGTCGAGCAGGCCGGTGAGGAAGTCCTCGGAGTACACGCCGGACAGGTCGGCGCCCGCGCTGAAGATCGGGCCGCGCCCGGTCAGCACGATGGCGCGCGCACCCTGGGCCACCGCGTCGAGCGCGGCGGTGCGCAACTGGTCGACCAGATCAGCGTTGAGCGCGTTACGCCGTTCCTCGCGCTGCAATTCGATGGTGATCACGTCACCGTCGCGGGTCACGCCGAGCATGCATCCTCCCCAGAAGTACCGGACAACGTGGATGTCTTAACTCTGCCACAGCCAGCCGTCGGCGCCCGGTAAGGCGATAGCATCGGCGGCTGTGGCGACCGACTTCGACATCGTGGTGATCGGCGCGGGTCAGGCCGGGCTCTCCGCCGGTTATCACCTGCGCAGGCTCGGGTTGGCGCCCGAACGCGATTTCCTCATCGTCGACCACGCGCCGGGACCGGGCGGGGCCTGGCAGTTCCGCTGGCCCTCGCTGACGCTGACCACGGTGAACCGGGTGCACGATCTGCCCGGGATGTCGTTCGCCGAGACGCTGGCGCCCGGCTCGGAATCCGCCCCGGCGGCCACCGCGGTGCCGCACTACTACGAACTCTATGAAAAGCGCTTCGACCTGCGGGTTCAGCGGCAGGTCTCGGTGAACGTGGTGTGCGATCGAACCGCCGACGGCCAGAGCTGCGCGGGGCGGGGCGAGGTGCTGCACGTGGAGACCGAGGGCGCGGGCACCCTGCGGACGCGGGGGCTGATCAACGGCACCGGTACCTGGGAGCACCCGTTCATGCCGCGTTATCCGGGCGCGGACACCTTCGCCGGCCGCCAGCTGCACACCCGCGACTACCGCACGGCCGCGGAGTTCGCGGGCAAACACGTCGTCATCGTCGGCGGGGGCATCTCGGCGGTGCAGTTGCTCGACGAGATCTCCCAGGTGACGTCCACCACATGGGTCACCCGATCCGAGCCGGTGTTCCGGTCCGAGCCCTTCGCGCAAGAGGACGGGCGCGCCGCGGTCGCCATGGTCGAGGACCGGGTGCGGCGCGGATTGCCGCCGGGTTCGGTCGTCTCGGTGACCGGCCTGCGGCTCGACGAGCGCCTGCGCGCCGCCCGCGACCGGGGTGTGCTGCGCAGGCAGCCCATGTTCGAACGCATCGAGCCCGCTGGCGTGCGCTGGGCGGACGGCAGTTTCCAACCCGCCGACGTGATCCTCTGGGCCACCGGTTTCCGCAGCTCACTGGATCATCTGGCGCCACTGCGGCTGCGCGGACCCGGCGGCGGCATCACCATGACCGGGCGACTCGCGACGCAGGTGGCGGTCGATCCGCGCATCCATCTGATCGGGTACGGGCCATCGGCGAGCACGATCGGCGCCAATCGGGCGGGCCGGGCGGCGGCCGCCGAACTGACCGGCTACCTGGGGATCAGTCCAGACCGGCGCTGAGGGTGGCCGGGTCGGGGCCGACCCGGTTGCCGTTGTCGAGGCGGTTGATCGCCTCCATGGCCTGCGCGTCGAGCTCGAAGGTGAACACGTCGAAGTTCTCGGCGATGCGCGAGGGCGTGACCGACTTGGGGATGACGATGTTGCCCAGCTGCAGGTGCCACCGGATGATCACCTGCGCGGGCGTGCGGTCCAGTTCCTTGGCGATGGTGACGATGGCCGGGTTGTCCAGCAGGGTGCCCTGGCCGAGCGGGCTCCACGCCTCGGTGGCGATGGCGTGGTTGGCGTCGTATTGGCGCAGGTCACGCTGGGCCAGGGTGGGATGCAGCTCGATCTGGTTCACGGCGGGGACCTCGCCCGCGTCGGCGATCAGGGTCTCCAGGTCGATGACGCGGAAGTTGGAGACGCCGATCGAGCCGATCCGGCCCTGCGCCTTGAGCGCCTGGAACGCGCGGAAGGTGTCGACGTAGCGGCCCGCCGACGGCACCGGCCAGTGGATCAGATACAGATCCAGATAGTCCAGGCCGAGACGCTCCAGGCTGGCGTCGAAGGCGCGCAGCGTGCTGTCGTAGCCCTGGTCGGCGTTCCATAGCTTGGTGGTCACGTAGATCTCGTCGCGGGGAATCCCCGACTCACGGATGGCGCGGCCTACGCCTTCCTCGTTTCCGTAGACCGCGGCCGTGTCGATACTGCGGTAGCCGACGCGCAGCGCCTCGGCGACCACTCCGGTGACCTCGTCCTCCGGTACTTGCCACACGCCGTAGCCGAGCTGCGGGATCACGTTCCCGTCGTTGAGCACGATGGTGGGAACTGGGCTGGCGGCGCTACGGAAGGTCACCCTTCCGACCGTAGAAGTGCTTGGGCGAAGCGTCAACGACGACACCTCGCGTGTTTCGCCGAGTCCTCGATTGGGTAGGAAACGGGGCGCTGGTCAGTAAACGGCCCCGGTGAGTCCGATCCGCCGGTAGCGTGCCTGTCGCAGGCCCCGCAGTTCCGCCACCGGGCGGCCGCGCAGTCCGGCCAGCTCCTCGGCGATGGCGAGCACCATCCGGCGGGCGAAGGCGACCGGTTCGTCGGCGGCGTCGGGATACTCCGCCACGATCCGGTCGACCACACCGTCGGCCAGCAGATCCGCCGACCGGATCCCCTGTGCCGCAGCGAGTTCGGGTGCGTGCTCGGTATCGCGGAAGACGATGGCGCTCGCGCCCTCCGGCGGCAGCGGGGCGAGCCAGCCGTGCCTGGCCGCCAGCACCCGGTCGGCGGGCAGCAGCGCGAGCGCGCCGCCCCCGGTGCCCTGACCGAGCAGGACCGAGACGGTGGGGGTGTCGAGGGTGACCAGATCGGCCAGGCAGCGGGCGATTTCGGGGGCGAGCCCGCGTTCCTCCGCCTCCTTGGACAGCGCGGCACCGACGGTGTCGATCACCAGCACCAGCGGCAGGCGCAGCTCCTCGGCCAGCGCCATCGCCCGGCGCGCCTCGCGCAGCGCGGCCGGACCCATGGTCTGCTCGTCCGCCCGGCCCGCGCGGTCGTGCCCGAAGACGACACAGGGCTGGCCGACGAAACGCGCGAACGCGAGCAGTGCGGTGCGATCGGACTCGCCCTGTCCGGTACCGCTGAGCGGAACCCGTTGGGTGGCATGGCGAAGCAGATCGCGGATACCGGGGCGGCCCGGCCTACGGGTGCAGAGCACCGATTCCCAGGCCATGGGCATCGAGTCAGCCGCGAGCAAGGTCGCGACGGGATTGCGCACGGGCTCAGCCCATCCCGGCTCCACATGGCGTGGGTCGACCGAGCCGCTGGACACACTCAATGCCCGGTGCGCGATCCGCCGGAACACCTCGACGGTCACCACGCCGTCGATCACGCCGTTGCGGTAGAGGTTCTCGGCGGTCTGCACGCCGGGCGGAAAAGGCTTGCCGTACAGGGCTTCGTACACACGGGGGCCGAGGAAGCCGATGAGCGCGCCGGGCGCGGCGAAGGTGATGTGGCCCAGCGAACCCCACGAGGCGAACACTCCGCCCATCGTCGGATCGCGCAGGTACACCAGGTAGGGATGACCGGCCGCCTTGTGCACCGCGACCGCACCCGCGATCTTCACCATTTGCACGAAAGCGACAGTGCCCTCCTGCATTCGGGTGCCGCCGGAGGTGGGTGAGGCGATCAGCGGCAGGCCGCGTTCGGTGGCCCGCTCCACGGCGGTGACGATCCGCTCGGCCGCGGCGACGCCGATAGAGCCTGCGAGAAAGGCGAATTCGCAGGCGATCACGGCGACCGGGCGGCCGCGCAGCAGCCCCTCGCCGGTCAGTACCGCCTCGTCGGTGCCCGCCCGGCGCGACGCGGCGACCAGATCCTGGCGGTAACGCGGCGAGACCGCGGGTTCGACCGGTGGGCGATCCCAGCTCACGAACGAGCCGGGATCGAGCAGTTGTCCGAGCAGCTCATCCGCCGACATGCGCACGCGGTGAGCCTAGCTCGACTGTGGTTCAGAGAGTGAACGTGAGCGAGTCCGGCCGGAGGTAGTCGCCCGGATCGGCGAGGAAACGCACACTCGGGCGACGATCGGCCGGAATGCGGTCCAATTCACCCTGCAACGCAACCTGATAGGTGTCGCCGCGCGCCGTGAGACCGGGCAGCCAGTTGTCGTGGTGACTGGGTACGAACACCTCGGGCCGGACCGCCTCGATGTACTGGCGGACATCGCGCAACCCGTTGAACGGCTGATTGAAGCCCTGGATCGCGCCGACGTGCACATCGCTGGCGGGCAGTCCGCGCAGAACGTCGTACACCTGCGGCCCGGCCTCGGCGAGTGGTCCGGCGGAGTCGTTCCAGGTGAGCGTGAAGCCACCGACCCGGAACTGATAGAGGAGGCTGCCGCCTTCCTCGTCGGACAGGCTCGACCCGAGCGCGACGAGATCGCACAGCTCGGGCGGATTCGCGATCGCGTCGCGCAGGTCGGGGACCGGGAAGAAGGGCGCCGAACCGGCCTCGCTGTGGTCCGGTGGTTTCGGTCCCGAGTGCACGTGCCGCACGGCCGTCACCTCGATCGGGCCGACCGAGTGGCGATAGGTCTCGCCGGGCGCCGAGTGCGCGTCGCCGAGTGCCACGGTGCGGAACGTCGGCGCATCGACCTGGCTCTCGATCTGGGCACAGTGCTCGGCCGTTCCGAAGACCACCGCGCCCGAGGCCTGCGCCAAGGCACCGGCGTCACCGGCGTGGTCGAAGTGCCCGTGCCCGATGAAGATCGCCTCCGGCCGCAGGTCACCGACCTGCGCCACGGTGGTCGGGACGTATCCGCTGTGCAGGCCCCGCGGCACCCACGCGTCGAGCAGGACGACGGTGCCGCCGAAGGACGCCGCGAAACTCGTGCAGCCGAACCAGGACAGGATCACCCGATCGCCGCGCACGGCGCCGGTGACCTGGTCGACATTGGCGGCGCCGAAGAAGCGGGTGCGCGCGGCGATCGTGCGCGCGCCGGGATCGGCGAGGGATCTGCCCGCCGTCGCGACGAGACCGGCGCCGATCGCGCCGCCGAGCAGGGTGCGCCGGGTGAACGAGCGTGGACCTGGGAACTCTGACACAGCTGCATCCTGGCAGTGATCGACACCGTCCACCTTCACAACAGCCACTTTATTGGACAACCTTGACATACTGTTGTGTTTTTACAACACTTTATTAGGTGAGCCCAGTGAGACGAGGGGAAACCCTCCCGATCTTCAACCGCATCGCGGTACTGCGCGCGGAACACCGGATGAGCCGGGCCGCGCTGGCCGAAGCGGTCAACGTCAATGTCCAGACCATCGGCGCGCTCGAGCGCGGCGATCACTACCCGAGCCTCGACCTGGCCCTGCGCATCTGCGATGTGTTCGAGCTGCCCGTCGAAGCCGTGTTCTCCCGCACCGAATTCGGCCCGCTCTCGGCCGAGCTGTACCCACGACCGAAAGGCACGTCATGACCAGCCCGACCGGACTTTTCGACCGCTACCAGAACTATCGCGTCCGGCGCTGGCTGGTCCAGGAGCAGCGCAGCGCGGGCATGCTGACGACCTGGCGGACCCGGCATCGGCGCCGCGTTCTCGTGGTCACCGTGGTGATCGCCCTGCTCGGCCTGACGGTGGCTGGCCTGCTCGCCGCACTGGATCTGGGCGTGGCGCCGATCGTCGTCGCCGTCGCGGTACTGCTGTTCCTGCCCAGCTGGACCATGCTGCGCATCGCCTGCGGCGGACAGGACAACGCGCCGGACCCGATGCTCGACGAATTCGAGATCGCCGAACGCAACAAGGCGCGCTCGGTGGGCCTGGCCCTCACCCAGTCGTTGACGCTGCCACCGCTGGGCTACCTGATTCTCGCCGGCACGTTCGCGCCGCAAGCCGACGCCTATCGCACCGCCTACGCGGGCGGGCTCTTGATGATGGCAGCACTGATGGCCGGTGGTTGCGCACCGGCGATGATCCTGGGGTGGACGCGACCGGACCCCGAACCGGAGTCCTGACCCGGAAACGAGTGCGGGGCTGCGGCCTTCATCGCGGCAGCCCCGGCTCGGTTTCAGTAGCCCTGCATCACCTTGCGTAGCGCGTACTCGGTGAGCGAGACCAGGGCCTGCTTGGCCGGTTCGCGGCGCCGGGCGTCGATCGACATGATCGGCACGTCGGCGGGAACCGCGAGGGCCTGGCGGATGTCCTCCAGCGGGTACTTCGGTGCGTCGTCGAACTCGTTGAGCGCCACCAGGAACGGCAGACCGCGCGCCTCGAAGTAGTCGACGGCGGCGAAACTGTCTTCCAGCCTGCGGGTGTCGACCAGCACCACGGCACCGATCGCGCCGCGGATCAGGTCGTCCCACATGAACCAGAACCGGTACTGGCCGGGCGTGCCGAACAGATACAGGACCAGGTCGTCGGCGAGGCTGATCCGGCCGAAGTCCATCGCCACCGTGGTGGTCGACTTCATCGGGATGCCGGTCAGGTTGTCGATTCCGGTACTGGCGTTGGTCACCAACGCCTCGGTGCGCAGCGGAACGATCTCCGACACCGCACCGACCAACGTGGTCTTACCGACACCGAAGCCACCGGCGACAACGATCTTCGCCGAAGTCGGCTTGCTCGTGCGGGTGTCGACCTGCGCCGTCGAATCAAATACGCCGGAGTCCACTGAGAACCCTTTCGATCAGCTCGCGACGTTCATCGTCGCTGGAATCGTCTTTCAAAGTCGCCGAGACCCGCACATGACCGGCCTCGATGAGGTCGGCCACGAGTACCCGCGCCACCCCGATCGGGATACCCAATTGAGCGGCTATCTCAGCAACGGACGGCGATTGCCTGCACAACTCCACGATGGACGTCTCGAGGTTGTTCAGTTCGAACTGCCGCTCCATGGCGACCGGATGCGATGCGACGAGTGCCTCCAGCGCCAACTCGACCGCCGGTCTGGTGCGACCGGCAGTCAGTGAGTACGGGCGGACGAGGCTGGGCTCGGCGCTCCCCATGCGGTGATCGTCTATGTCCATCCCACCATCAGGAACCCATCGTGACGCGTGGCGTGGCCTGCACGGTCTGACCCACACGCTCGACCAACAAGGCCATTTCGTATCCGACCTGACCGATGTCGCAGGAGGTGTTGGTCAGGACCGCGAGATACGAGCCGTCGCCGACTGCCATGAGCAGTAGGTATCCGTGCTCCATCTCGACGACGGACTGCAGTACCGTACCGCCTTCGAACAGATTCGACACGCCGACGGAAAGGCTCGCCAGTCCGGCGGTGACGGCGGAGAGCTGCTCCGCGCGGTCGACCGGTAGTTGTGCGCTCGCGGCCATCAGCAGGCCGTCAGCCGAGACCAGGACGGCATGGGCTACGCCAGGAACCTCGTTGGCGAAGTTCGAAACCAGCCAATCCAGCTGACGGTTCGTACCACCTAGATCGGGGTTCATCGGTCTCCTTTATCTCCGGTTAGGTTCATTGCCTTCATCGCTCGGCCATCCCGGACGCCTTGCTGGTGACGACTCAAGCTGGACCTGATCGTTTCGGGATCACGGTGCGCGGTGGTGTCGGCCTTACCGGTGACGCCACCGGGTACGAGCCTTCCGCCCGGGTTGCGCTGAGGCAAGCCCGCGGCGGTGCGCACCTCTGGCTTGGCCTCGCTGGCCGCGCGCGCGGCCTGCCATCCTTCATCACCGGGTGATTCGAAGGCGGCGGCCATCTGGGACCGGTCGGAATTCTCGTCCGTGAGCCACGCCGACATCATCTCCGCGAAGATCGGCGTGCCGCCCATGACGGAATCGCCTTCCGGTGCCGGCTGCAACCTGGTCTGGAAGAACGACGCAGCCTTGGCCGGATTCGACCGGTAGCTGTGCCGACCCGGATCGCGCCCTGCCGACGCAGCGCCCTCCGGCCCTGCAGGATCCCGATCCCGTTGGGGCAGAGCCACTCCGGGCTCAGCGTTCGCCTGCGGTACCACAGTAGCCCCGGGAGCACGCTGCGGCAGCCCATTCGGCCCAGCCGGGCCGGTGGGCGCTTCCCGCTGCGGCAGACCGGACGCGGGCGAACGCTGCGGTCCGCCGTTGTCGGCCGGATCACGCTGCGGCAGACCGTTGGCCGGGCGCCCGCCCGCGGGGTCACGCTGGGGCAGACCGTTCGGCCGGTCGCCGCGCTGCGGGAGACCGTTGGCCGGATCACGCTGTGGGAGACCACCGGTCGATTCACGCTGCGGGAGACCGTTGGCCGGGTCCCGCTGCGGTAGACCACCGGTCGGCTCACGCTGCGGCAGGCCGCTCGCCGGATCGCGTTGCGGCAGACCACCGGTCGACTCGCGCTGCGGCAGACCGGACGACGGATCACGCTGCGGGAGCCCGCCGGTCTGCTCACGCTGAGCACCGGGGTCACGCTGGGGCAGGCCGGTGGCCGGATCACGCTGGGGCAGACCACCGGTCTGGTCCCGGTGCGGCAGACGCGGTACCGGATCACGCTGGGGCAGCCCGTTGACCGGGGCCGCGCGCTGCGGCAGACCGGTCGACGGATCACGCTGCACCGGCTCGGAGTCACGCTGCGGCGTGGCGCCACCGCGCTGCGGCAGGCCGGTCGCCGGATCACGCTGGGGCAGACCACCGGTCGCGCTGGGGTCCCGCTGCGGCAGACCCGTCGCCGGATCACGCTGCGGGAGCCCGCCGGTCTGGTCACGCTGCGGCAGGCCACCGGTCGGCTCACGCTGGGGCAGGCCGCCCGTCTGGTCCCGCTGGGGCAACCGGTTCGACGGATCGCGCTGCGGCAGACCCGAGGACGGATCGCGCTGCGGGGCACCGTTGGCGCCCGGCGAACGCTGCGGCAGACCACCCGGGGTGCTCCCCCGCTGCGGCGGCGCGGCATCACGCGGCGGCTGCGGTGCGTCGGCACGCGACGGCGCGCCGTTGGCACCGGGCTGACGCACCGGCAGACCACCGGCCGAGGACTGCGCCGCGGCCGCGGGCTTCTGCTCGCCCGGCTGACCCGGCCCGCCCTGCGGTCCCGGCGCACCAGGCGCGCCCGGCGAACGCGGCGGTCCACCCGGCGTCACCGAACGCTTGGGCAGGCTCGCGGCGGCGAGCTTGCCGCGCTGCGGCACATTGCCCTGACCGGGCGTCGGCGGACGCAGGGTCGGCGAGGACTGCTCGGCCGCGTCCTGCTGCAGCCCCTGCGCCATCGAGTTGCCCGGCGAACGCTGCGGCAGCCCACCACCGGCACCGGCCGGGATCGGGCCGCTGACACCGGGGTCGACGGTGACCATCACGTTGCCACCCGGGGTGCGGGTGATCGCGCGGGTCTGCATGGTGCTCGGCTGCGGCTGGTTCTGCGGCTGCGGCTGGTTCTGCGGGTTCGGGCGCTGCTGCTGCGAGGGCTGCTGCGGCGGCACCATCGGCCCACCGGCGCCCGCGACGATCAGCCCGACCGGCACGTGCACGGTGACGGTGACGCCGGGATCGCGCGCGGTGTCGAAGGTCGGACGCAGCCGCACGGTGAGCCCGTGCCGCTCGGCCAGCCTGCCGACCACGAACAGACCCATGTGGCGGGCGGTGTCGGGACCGGGCTCGGCGGTCTGCTCGAGCCTGCGGTTGATGTCGGTCATCTCCGCGGGCGGCATACCGATACCGCGGTCGGCCACCTCGATCAGCAGACCCTGATCGTGGGCCTGGGCGAAGGTGAACTTGACGTCGGTCTCCGGCGGGGAGGCGCGCAGCGCGTTGTCGAGCAGCTCGGCGAACAGGTGCGCCAGGTCGGAGGCGGCCGGTTCGACCAGCGAACCGCGCGGGGTGGCGCCGAGCTTGACCCGCTCGTAGTCCTCGACCTCGGAGATCGCGGCGCGCAGCACGTCGGCGATCTCGACCGGCGCGGACTTGGTGCGCCGCTGCTTGGTACCGGCGAGGATGAGCAGGTTGTCACCGTTACGGCGCATGCGCGCCGCGAGGTGGTCGAGCCGGAAGAGGTTCTCGAGCAGGCGCGGGTCCTTCTCGTCGTACTCCATCGCCTCGATGAGGGTGAGCTGATGGTCGACGAGCGACTTGGAGCGCCGGGCCAGGGTCTCGAACATGTCGTTGACCTGGGAACGCATCTGCGCCTGGTCGCTGGCCAGGCGAAGCGCCTGGCCGTGGATGTCGTCGACGGCGCGGGCCAGCTGGCCGATCTCCTCGTCGGAGCGCACCGGCATCGGCTCGAGCGGCACGTCCTCGGGGGCGGCGCCGTTGCGGAGCTGGGCGACCTCGTGCGGCAGATCGGACTCGGCGACGCGCAGCGCGGCCAACCGCAGCCGGTGCAGCGGCACGATCATCGAGCGGGCGACGAACACCGCCAGCAGGAGCGCGGCGAGGATGGTCGCGATGACGACGCCGGTATAGGTCCAGGCGCCGGTCGCGGCCGAGGAGGTGAGATCGTTCATCGCGATCTCGATGTCCCGCGAGGCCTCGTCCACGAGGCCCTGGTAGCCGACGAGGCTGGTGTAGAGCGAGGTACGCATCTCGCCGACGGGTAGCTTGCCCGCCTGGACCTCGGGCCCGCTCATCAGGTTCTGGCGGATGTCGGCCTGGCTCTGCAGATCGGCGATCACCTGGTTGCCGTCGGGCAGGCGGTTGGCGAGCACGTCGAGCATGTGCCGCTCGGTGCTGACGCCGGTGAGGTAGTTCTGCTGACCGGTCGGCAGGCCGCGCAGGATCTCGGAGATCGCGGCCAGCTCGGAGACGAGGACCGAGCGGGTGTTGAGCGCGTCGACCAGGCGCAGCTTGGCGGTGTCCATCACCGGATCGCTCACCTGCGCGACGGTGGTCTCCACGATGGACACGCTGTCGCGGCGCATCTGGTCGACGGCGGCCAGCGCCGGTTCGGCCGAGGAGGTCAGCGCCTTGCCCTGCGCGCGCACGGACTTGGCCTGCGCGATCATCCGCTCGAGCGCGTCGTGCGCCTTCGGCAGCTCGGTGAGCCTGCCCAGCGAGCCCTCGGCCGCGCCGATCGCGCCGTCGAGATCGGTGAGGTCCTGGTCGGTGACCAGGGTGACCCCCGGTCCCGCGGGCACCATCTGGCTACCCGTCACCCTGGCCGAGACAGCGCTCAGCCCGGTGACCGATGGAATCGTGTCTACCTGCTCGTTGATGCTCGACAGCCGGTTGGCCTCCGAGAACTCAGCGGTAATTCTCGACACGCCGAGCCCGACCGCGACCGCGAGTGGCACGGCCAGCACGGCCGTAACCTTCCAACGCAGGTCCCAGTTGCCGAGCGCCCAGCGCTTGCTGCCGGACCTAGCGGCGTCACGCATCTCCCACTCACTTTCCAAACTGGCCTCGTCTACCAAGCGCCATCAGCGAACCTCCACACGCGCAATGCTGGCTCGCCAGGCGGTGCTGGCCGAGAACTGCGGCTGGCCGAGAAATTGCGTCTACGACTGCCCGAATAAGTGACATCAGATTCTAACGGATCAATAACTTCTTGGCTGACTCCCGGTCGAGGTCCGCGCGATGACCTGCCCGTTCCAGGCAAAACCAAAGGTCGCGGCACCCCCTCGGGTGTCGCGTGAAGTCTGCCACAATCATCAGGATCTATCGAGCGGGCATCGAAGCGAGGCTAGGGAGTCACGGGGTTGGACACCGAACACGAGTACCGGCCGGTCTATCAGACCAGTCTGGTCGACCCGGCCGAGTTCTGGTCCGCCGCAGCTCAGAGCATCGAGTGGGATGTCGAACCCCAGCAGATCCTCGACGCCGCCGACAAGCGTTCGGCCCGCTGGTTCCCCGATGCCCGGCTCAATACCTGCGTGAACGCCCTGGATCGCCATGTACGGGCGGGCACCGTCGCCGAGGGCGGACACGCCGATCAACCGGCCCTCATATATGTCTCCGCTATGACGGACACCACTTCCGTTTATACGTATGCCGAATTGCTCGACGAAGTAGCCCGATTCGCCGGAGCCATGCGCGATCTCGGTGTGGTGGCCGGTGATCGGGTGGTGATCTATCTGCCGATGATCCCCGAAGCGGTCGTCGCGATGCTGGCCTGCGCGCGCATCGGCGCGGTGCACTCGGTGGTGTTCGGCGGGTTCGCCGCGCCCGAGCTCGCGGCCCGCATCGACGACGCCGAACCGGTCCTGGTGATCACCGCCTCGGGCGGGCTCGAGCCCAACCGCCGCATCGACTACCCGCCGATCGTGCTGCAGGCACTCGACCTGACGACGACGGCCTCGGTGCGCACGGTGATCGTCAAGCAGCGCCCGCAGTTCCCGACCATCGAGTTCTCCGCCGCGCTGCCCGCCACCGATGTGCTGCCGTCCTCGGAGCAGACCGTCGCGGCCCGCTGGGTCGACTGGGACGCCACCGTCGCCGACGTGTCCCCCGCCGAGCCGGTCTCGGTGGCCGCGACCGATCCGCTCTACATCCTCTACACCTCGGGGACCACCGGAAAGCCCAAGGGCGTCGTCCGCGACAACGGTGGGCACGCGGTCGCGCTCTCGTGGTCGATGCGCAACATCTACAACGTCAACCCGGGTGAGGTGTTCTGGGCCTCCTCCGATGTCGGCTGGGTGGTCGGCCACTCCTACATCATCTACGCGCCCCTGCTGATCGGCGCGACGACCGTGCTCTACGAGGGCAAACCGGTCGGCACCCCCGACGCGGGGATCTTCTGGCGGATCGTCGACGAGCACGACGTCCGGGTGCTGTTCACCGCGCCGACGGCGTTGCGCGCGATTCGCCGCGCCGACCCCGAGGCCGCCATCGCCCACCGCTCGGACCTGTCCCGGCTGCGCGCGCTGTTCTGCGCGGGCGAGCGCCTCGACCCGGCCACCTTCGAGTGGACCTCCGAGGTGCTGCTCGCCGGTCAGGACGACTGCCCCGTGGTCGATCACTGGTGGCAGACCGAGACCGGCTGGCCCATCTGCGCCGACCCGCTCGGCCTGCAGGAACTGCCCGTCAAGCCGGGTTCGGCGTGCGTGCCGGTGCCCGGCTACCGGCTGCGGGTGCTCGACGCGAACGGCAATCCGGTGGCGACCGGCGTCGAGGGCAACATCGTCATCGGGCTGCCGCTGCCACCCGGCACGCTGACCGGCCTGTGGCGCGACCGGGAGCGGTTCATCCGCTCCTACCTGGCGACCTTCCCCGGTCACTACCTCACCGGCGACTCCGGCTACTTCGACGAGGACGGCTACCTCTACGTCCTGGGCCGCAGCGACGACGTGATCAACATCGCCGGGCACCGGCTCTCGGCGGGCAGCATCGAGGCCGCGATCTCCGGGCACGAAGCCATCGCCGAATGCGCGGTGATCGGCATGCCCGACGAGCTCAAGGGCAGCCTGCCGCTGGCCTACGTGGTCCTCAAGCAGGGCGTGGAGATCGACCCAGAGCAGCTGCGCGACGAGCTGATCGAGCGGGTCCGCGGCCAGATCGGCGCGATCGCCACCCTGCACGACGCGATCATCGTCACCGGGCTGCCCAAGACCCGCTCCGGCAAGATCCTGCGCAAGACGATCCGCCAGCTCACCGCGGGCGAACAGGTGGAGACCCCGGCCACCATCGAGGACCCCGCGGTGCTCACCGCGCTCTCCGATCGCATCCTCGCCAATCCCCCGCTCGGCACCCCCGTCCCGCCCGCCGAGGGCACCGCGCCCGACCGCGACGGCGATCCGGTGGCCCCGACCTCCTGAGCGGCGCGGGCGCTGCCCCCGGGGGCGCGCCAATAGGATTACCGCGTGACCGAACGTAGCGCTGCCTCCACCGTCCTGGTCGTCGACGACGACGAGGACGTCCTCGCCTCGGTCGAACGTGGCCTGCGGCTTTCCGGTTTCCAGGTGCTCGTCGCGCGCGACGGCGCGGCCGCGCTGCGGGCGGTCGCCGAGCAGGCACCCGACGCGCTGGTGCTCGACATGAACATGCCCGTCCTCGACGGCGCCGGGGTGGTGACGGCGCTGCGCGCGATGGGCAACGACGTGCCGATCTGCGTGCTGTCGGCACGCGCCTCGGTCGACGACCGGATCGCCGGGCTGGAGTCCGGCGCCGACGACTATCTGGTGAAGCCGTTCGAACTCGCCGAGCTGGTCGCCCGCATCCGCGCGCTGCTGCGCCGCCGCACCGACACGCCCGAGGCCGTGGCACCCGGGACGATCACCGTGGGACCGCTGCAACTCGACGTCGCGGGATATCGCGCGCTGGTGCGCGGGCAGGAAATCGAGCTCACCAAAAGGGAATTCGAATTGCTGTCGACGTTGGCACGGAATGCCGGTGTGGTGCTCACCAGAGAACGCCTGCTGGAATTGGTGTGGGGCTACGATTTCATCGCCGATACGAATGTCGTCGATGTGTTCGTCGGATACCTGCGCCGCAAACTCGAAATAGATGACACGCCAAGGATTCTGCATACGATTCGTGGCGTAGGATTCGTGCTCAGGGAACCGAAATGACCGAGCCCCCACCGAAACGCCGTCGGAGACAATCGTTTTCGTTGCGAACTCGGGTCGCGGGGGCCGCCGCGGCCGGTGCGGTGATCATCGTGTCGATCGCCGCCTTCGTCGGATTCCAGGCCATCGAACGCAACAATGTGACCCAAACCGATCAGCAGCTCGAGATCGCCTCGCGCATCGTGCTGATCGAGCCGGTCCTCGCGACCGGATTCGTCAATCTGACCGGCCTGCAGAACACCATGGCGCTCACCGTGCGCGACAACGGTCAGGTGACGGCGTCGAGCTCGACCCAGCTGCCGGAGCTGGCCCCCGGCTCGCAGACCGTCGAGGTGAACGACCAGCCCTACCGGGTACTGACCACCACCGAGAACCAGCCGCAGGGGCGAACCGTCTCGCTCGCCATTCCGACCACCGAGGCCGCGCGGGCGACCGCCGATCAGCAGCGCTGGGTGCTCGCGGGTGCCGCGATCGCGGTGGCGGCGGCCGCGGCGCTGGGCTGGCTGCTCGCCGGCGGCGCCGTCGGCCCGATCGTGAAGCTCACCAGGCAGGTGTCGGCGCGCAGTGCCTTCGGCGCGCCCGACGCCACGGCGCAGCCGGTCGACGGTTCCGGGGTCGACGAGGCCGTCAAGCTCGCCGAGGCGGTCAACACCATGCTGGCCCGCGTAGACGAGGCACAGGCCGAGACCGCCGCCGCGCTGGAGACCGCCCGCGATTTCGCCGCCGTCTCCGCCCACGAACTGCGCACCCCGCTCACCGCGATCCGCACCGACCTCGAGGTCCTGCGCACCCTCGACCTCACCGACGAGCAGCGCCGCGAGATCCTCGACGACCTCGCCCGCAACGAAACCCGCGTGGAGAGCACCCTCACCGCACTGGAACGGCTGGCCCGCGGCGACCTCACCGCCGAGGCCGATCACGTGCGCACCGATGTGGCCGACCTGTGCGACCAGGCCGCCCACGACGCGATGCGCCACAACCCCGGGCTGTCGGTGCGCATCGACACCGACGCCGCGCTGATCACCCGCGGCCTGCCCGCCGGTCTGCGGCTGGCCGTGGACAACGCGCTCACCAACTCCGTGCGCCACGGCGGCGCCACCGAGGCGATCGTCTCCGCGCACCGCCACGGCGACCACATCGTCATCGCGGTCGACGACAACGGCTCCGGCATCCCCCCGGCCGAACGCGAGGCCGTGTTCCAGCGGTTCTTCCGCGGCAGCCGCGCCACCAAGGGCGGCTCCGGCCTCGGCCTCGCCCTGGTCGCCCAGCAGGCCCAACTACACGGCGGCAGCGCCTCTTTCGAGGCGAGCGGCCTCGGCGGCGCGCGCCTGGTCCTGGTCCTGCCGATCCGCCCGGCCCACTGACCCCGCACACGACAACGCGCCCGCGACTCGAAAGTCACGGGCGCGCGGCGGTTCTACCGATGGCGGGCCATCAGATCAGGGCAGCACCTGCGGCACGGCCTCCGGGATGACCAGACCGATCACGGCGCCGATCACCGCACCGGTGATGGCGGTCGAGATCACCGACGGGATCGCGCAGAACACGTAGCCGATGATGAACGCGGCCAGCGCGGGCACGCACAGGATCGCCGCGGCGATCGCACCGACCGTGGCGCCCGCGGCGGCACCGTTCTGGACGGGGTCGTGGTTGGCCGCCTCGGGGTTGGTGGCGATGGCCTTCAGCTCGCCTGTGGTGTCGGCCGACAGCTGCGGGGCGATCGAGAGCGTCTTGCCGTCGGCGGAGACCACCGAGGCCACCGCGATCGCGTTGCCGGTGACGGTGTCGAGCTTGAGCGGCAGCGTGCCGACGGTGGCGCCGGTGTCGGAGACGACGTTCACCGCGTCGGGGGTGAGCACGAACCGGCCGTTGTCGACGGTGGCGGAGATGGTGCGCAGGTCCGGCGCGACGACGGTGCGGTAGCCGACGCCGTCGGCGACACCCTCGCTCGACAGCCCGGTGGCGATCCCGGCCTGCTGCTCGGCGGTGACGTCGGCGGCCGCGGTGCCCGTGGTGACGAGCGAGACGGCGACGGCCAGCGGCAGCGCGGCGATGACCGCGCGACGGCCCGTGCGAATGATGTTGCGGTGGAACATGTTCGAAGAACTCCCTCCCGACGCCCCCGAAGAATCCCCGAACCCCCCGGACGAATCGAAACAATTCGATGTCGATTGACCCAAGATTTGTACCGGATCAGGCACCCGTCCGGGAGTTGTTGTGACGCAACACATATTGACCTCGACGCACTATCGCCACCATCGCGCGCGAGCCGCCCGGCGGACACCCGGCGGGCACTTCCTCAACGAACTCTCAGACATCCCCCACGACCAGCACGAAGACACCCGATACCGTCGCCGTCGTGATCGACAAACGAGTTCGCCTGCTCTGCCTCGCCACCGCCGTCCTGCTGGCGGGCGGCGCCGTCGCCGCCTGCGCGGGCACGGACTCCGCGCCGACCGGCATCGCCCTGGTGAACGCCGATACCGGCCCGACCGGCGAACGAGTCGCCAAGGCGGTCCAGGACGCGGGCGGCTACGAGTGGACGGTGGCCAAGCCGGGCGAGGTCGACGCCGATGACTACGCCGCGGTGATCACCCTGCCCGCCGACCTCACCTCCTCGATGGCCACCCTGGCGACCCCGGACCCGCAGCGCGCCAAGGTCACCGTGACCACGCACGACGGTGCCGATCATGGCACCGTGAACGGCGCGGTCGACGTGGTGACCCACCGGATCGGCGCGTCGGGGGTGGACGCGGCGCTGGCCGCGGTCTCGCAGGCGCGCAATCAGATGACCTCGGTGCAGTTCACCGCGCAGCTGCTCAACGCGGGCGTGAACGCCGCCGCCGCGGGCGCCGACCAGTTCAGTGGCGGCGCCGAGGAGATGCTCGGCTTCCTCGATTTCGCGAAAGAGGGTGCGGGCCAGCTCACCTCGGCCATCGAGCTGCTGAACCAGACCGTCGACGGCGCGGCCAAGCAGGCGAATCAGCTCGCCGACGCGCTCGGCGCGACCGGGGTCACCATCGCCGGTGTCCAGAACAGCGCCGCCGCGCTCGGTTCCGGCCTCGACCAGATCCTGCCGCTGCTGCACGGGCTGCCCTTCGCCGGCGATCCGCAGCTGGCCGACATCATCACCAAACTCGAGGCACTGCGCGGGGTCTCGAACCAGGCGGGCACCCAGCTCGACGGCTTGGCCGAGCTCACCGGCTCCGCGGTCGACCCGAACACCGACCTGGGCACCCTGCTGCGCACCGTCGTCGACCGGCTCAACAGCGCCCGCGACCAGCTCACCCAGGGCGCCGAACTCGCCGAGGGCCTGCCCGCCCTGGCCGAACAGGGTGGCGCCCAGCTCGTCTCGGCGATCGAGCAGCTCACCGGCGGCGTCGGCGCGCTGCAGAACATCGTCGGCAATCTCACCGATCAGACCGGCAAGGCGCTCGACGCCCTGCCCCCGCGCGGTCAGGCCCAGCAGTCCGCGCTGGCGCTGGCGCTGACCGATCCGGTGGAGGTCGTGCGCGAGTGAGCACGACAACGGCCCGGTCGAGGCGACCGGGCCGTCGTACGAGTGGCGACTAGGGCAGAACCTGCGGGATGACCTCGGGGGCCACCGCGCCCACCACGGCGCCGATCAGCGCGCCGACAAGGGCATTGGGCAGGCCGACCAGGCCCACGCACGGCACGTAGACGATCAGGAAGGCCATCAGCGAGGGCAGGCAGACCACGGCGGCGATGAGCGCGCCGATACCGGCGCCCGCCGCGGCGCCGTTCTGCACCGGGTCGGGGAACTGGGCGGTGGGGCTGGTCGCGATGTCCTTCAGGTCGGTCGCGGCGGCCTCGGTGATCTGCGGGGTCACCGTCAGGCCGCGGCCGTCGGCGGCGATCTCGGTGGCCAGGTTGATGACATTGCCCGCGGCCGTGGTGAACGAGGCGGGGATCTCGCCGATCGGGCTACCGGTCGCCGACTCGACGATCACCGCGCCCGCGTCGGGCGCGAGCACGAACCGGCCCTCGTCGAGCGAGGCGGACACCGTCTTCAGATCCGGCGAGACCGTGCTGCGGTACCCGACCCCATCGGTCTCGCCCACACTGGACAGCCCGGCGGCGTAGCGCGCCTGCTGATCGGTCTCGGCGGCCGAGACTCCCGCGCCGACCAGGCTCATCGCCACCGCCACCGGCAGTACCCCGGCCAGCAGGTGCCGAACGCTCTTGCTGTGGAACATGATCGAGAATCTCCTTCCGAAACCCCCGAAGAAGCCCCGAACCTCGGGCGAATCGATCAGCTCACTGTCATGGACACGAGCATTCGTAGCGGATGACAGCTCTGATAGCAAATTCGCACAACCGAATTCCCGCAATGCCCCAGCGAACACGACTGCGGCCCGCCTTCCATCCTGGAAAGCGGGCCGCAGTTATGTTTTTCGGGTCAGTTCGCCTTGAGCAGATCGATCACGAAGACCAGGGTCTTGCCCGAGAGCTGGTGACCCGCACCGGCCGGGCCGTAGGCCAGCTCCGGCGGGATGGTGAGCTGACGACGACCGCCGACCTTCATCCCCGGGATGCCGTCCTGCCAGCCCTGGATCAGACCACGCAGCGGGAAGACGAGGGACTCGCCACGGTCCCACGAGGAGTCGAACTGCTCGCCGCTCTCGAACTCGACACCGACGTAGTGCACCTCGACGGTGCCACCGGCCACCGCTTCGGCACCTTCGCCCTCGACGAGATCCTTGATCACGAGCTCGGTGGGCGCGGGGCCCTCCTGGAATTCGATCTCCGGCTTGGTCATGCGGCTATCCCCTTCGATAGTTTCAGTTCGGACTAACGGCCAGCGATGTCACGGTAGTCGCGCTCACCGTAACCGGTGTAGATCTGGCGCGGACGGCCGATCTTGAGCGGCTCGGAGTGCATCTCACGCCAGTGCGCGATCCAGCCCGGCAGGCGGCCCATGGCGAAGAGCACGGTGAACATGCGGGTCGGGAAGCCCATGGCCCGGTAGATGACGCCGGTGTAGAAGTCGACGTTCGGGTACAGGCGGCGCGAGACGAAGTAGTCGTCGGTGAGGGCGGCCTCTTCGAGCTGCTTGGCGATGTCGAGCAGCTGGTCGTCGCCGCCGATCTTCGACAGGATCTTGTCGGCGGCCTGCTTGACCAGGGTCGCGCGCGGGTCGTAGTTGCGGTAGACGCGGTGCCCGAAGCCCATGAGCTTCACGCCGTCTTCCTTGTTCTTGACCTTGCGGATGAATTCCTTGACGTCGCCGCCATTGGCCTTGATCTCGTCGAGCATCTCGAGCACGGCCTGGTTGGCGCCGCCGTGCAGCGGGCCCCACAGCGCGTTGATGCCACCGGAGACCGAGGTGAACAGGTTGGCGTCGGAGGAGCCGACCAGGCGCACGGTCGAGGTGGAACAGTTCTGCTCGTGATCGGCGTGCAGGATCAGCAGCATGTCCAGCGCGGCGGCGATCTCGGGGTCGACCTCGTAGGGCTCGGCCGGGAAGCCGAAGGTCATCCGCAGGAAGTTCTCGACCAGGCTCAGCGAGTTGTCCGGGTAGAGGAACGGCTGGCCGACCGACTTCTTGTACGAGTAGGCCGCGATGGTGGGCAGCTTGGCCAGCAGGCGGATGGTGGACAGCTCGACCTGCTCGGGGTCGCGCGGGTCCAGCGAGTCCTGGTAGTACGCCGAGAGGGCGTTGACCGCGGACGACAGCACCGGCATGGGGTGCGCGTTGCGCGGGAAGCCGTCGAAGAACCGCTTGAGGTCCTCGTGCAGGAGGGTGTGGCGGCGGATGCGATCGGTGAACTCGTCGAGCTGGGCCTGGGTGGGCAGCTCGCCGTAGATGAGCAGGTAGCTGACCTCGATGAACGTCGAGCGGCCCGCCAGCTGGTCGATCGGGTACCCGCGGTAGCGCAGGATGCCCGCTTCACCGTCGATGTAGGTGATCGCCGACTTGGTCGAGGCGGTGTTCATGAAACCGGGGTCGTAGGTGACGTAACCGGTGCTGGCCAGCAGCTTGCCCAAGTCGAGTCCGTCGTTGCCCTCCGCGGCCGAGGTGACCGAGATTGGAAACTCGCCACCGGGGTACTGCAGTACCGCCTTGGCGTCGGCGACGTTGGTGATGTTCTCAGCGGGCACGGAAGGATCCCTCTCAGGCTAGTTGAGATTCTCGCCGAGCCCTGAAACCCGGCGCCGAACCGTGAGGCACCGATGCGGTCGGCACAGGCGCTCGATGTAACGCTAACTCTTGTTCGGTCCGAACGAGCAACCAGGGGTTACTCAGCGGTGTTCTCACACCGCCGCGTGTGCGCGAGTGATCCTGTAGCGGACGAATGCGGGGAAGGCCAGCGCCGCCAGCACCACCCCGATCACCACGAGCACACCACCACCGGCGGCAGCTACAGCAGTACCCAGGCTCGCCGCGGCGAAACCGTGGGCAACATCACCGATTCGCGGCCCACCTGCGACGACCACGATGAACACCCCCTGCAAACGGCCGCGCATCTCGTCGGTGGCGACGTTGAGCAACATCGCCGTGCGCAGCGCCGCCGAGATCATGTCGACCGCGCCGCCCAGCGCCAGGAACGCCACCGCGATCCACAGCCACACCCCGAGGCCGAACCAGTGCCCGGCCAGGCCGACCGCGAGCCCGAACCCGCCCATCGCCACGCCCCACACGATGATGCAGATGATCACCGCGAGGCCCTGCCTGCGGATACGTGGCACCCAGCCGGAGAACACCCCGCCGAGCACCGCGCCCAGCGAGATCGCCGCGAACAGCAGGCCCACCGCCACGCCGCCCTCGGGCGGATCACCGAAGGTCTCGTGCGCGATCTGCGGGAACAGCGCGCGCGGCATGCCGAACACCATGGCGATGATGTCGACGACGAAGGAGGCGAGCAGGACCTTGTGCGCGGTGAGATAACGGAAGCCGTCGAACACCTCGCGCAGGCCCGCGCGCCGGGCCGTACCGGTCGGCGGGATCGCCGGCATGCGCCACACCGCCCACAGCGTCGCCAGCAGGGCGATGGAGTCGATCAGATACAGCGTCGACAGGCCGATCACCGGGACGAGCACACCGGCCAGCACCGGACCCGCGATCATGCCGGTGTTCTGCACCGTCATGTTCAGCGAACTGGCCGCGGCGATCTGCTCGGGCGGCAGCAACCGGGCGATGGCCGCGCTGCGAGTGGGCTGGTTGACCGCGAAGAACGCCTGCTGCGCGGCGAACAGACACAGCACCAGCCAGACATTCGTCATGCCGAGCGCCGCCTGCACCCAGAACGCCACCGCCGTCGCGCCGGTGCCCGCCGTGGTGATGATGAGCAGTGTGCGCCGGTCCATCACATCGGCCAGCGCGCCGCCCCACAGCCCGAACACCACCAGCGGGACGAGGCCGAACAACCCCGCCAGCCCCACATAACCGGAACTGCCGGTGATCTGGAAGATCTGCAGCGGAACCGCGACCACCGAGAGCTGCGCGCCGATGACGGTGACGATATTGGTGGTCCACAGCCTGCGATAGTCCCGATTGCGCAGGGGTTCGGTGTCGGCGAGCAGTTTCACTCGCCGCAGGCTAGCCATCGCCGCGGCATCCGAGAATGGTTGCGCGCGGTGAGAAAGCCCACCGCTCGTTAGGGCTGCAAACGTTCGACGGTCGTGCTCGCGCCGTCGATCCGCACCACGATGCGGTTGTGCAGCCGTCCGCGCCTGCCCTGCCAGAACTCCACCTCGTCGGGGCGCAGCAGGTAGCCGCCCCAGAACGGCGGGACCGGGATGTCGTCGACCTCGGCGAAGCGGGCCTCGGTCTCGGCCAGCGCCCGATCGAGTTCGGCGCGGGTGGCGATCGGTTGCGACTGCGCCGAAGCCCAGGCACCCAGCCGGGATTCCCGGGGTCGCTCCTGCCAATACGCCGCGGTCACCTCGGCCGACACCCGCTCGGTCACCCCGCGCACGTGCACTTGCCGGGCCAGTGCAGGCCAGACGAAGCTGGCGGCGGCGTACGGGTCGGCGGCGAGCTGATTGCCCTTGGCGGAGTCGTAGTTCGTATAGAAGGTGACGCCCTCGGGCGAGAGGCCTTTACACAGCACCGTGCGCGCCACCGGTCGCGGCGCGGGCCCGGTGAGGGAGACGGTGGCCAGCACCATCGCGTTGGGTTCGGCGACGCCGAGGGTGCGCGCCTGATCGATCCAGTTGCGCAGCAACGGTTCCCAGCCGTCCGACACCCACGATTCCTCGAGGTCGGCCTCGGTGGCGGGCGCCGACCGCGGATCGCCGTAGTCCACCCGCATGGCGCTCAGGTCGACGGCGCCGGAGATCACCGCGTCGGCCAGTGCCGCCGCCGACACCGTGACAGCGTCGGGCGCGGGCACCGCGGAAGGGTCGAGTTCACGCATAGGGGCGACGTTACTCCGGGGTACCTGCGGGTCTATGGTTCAGGGAGATCGGCATGCCCCTGCAAGGAGAGTCACCATGACTACCAGCTCGGTACCACAGGATTTCGTCAGCGGATTGGAAGGCGTGGTGGCCTTCACCACCGACATCGCCGAGCCGGACAAGGATGGCGGGGCGCTGCGATATCGCGGCGTCGACATCGAGAACCTGGTGGCCAACCGCGTGACCTTCGGTGACGTGTGGGCCCTGCTGGTCGACGGTCAGTTCGGCCGCGGACTGCCGCCCGCCGAGCCGTTCCCGCTGCCGGTGCACACCGGTGACGTGCGCGTCGACGTGCAGGCCGGGCTGGCCATGCTCGCCCCGATCTGGGGCTACGAGCCGCTGCTCGACATCGACGACGAGACCGCGCGCGAGAACCTCGCCCGTGCCTCGGTGATGGCGCTGTCCTATGTCGCCCAGTCCGCGCGCGGCATCTATCAGCCCGCCGTCCCGCAGCGCAAGATCGACGAGTGTGCCACCGTCACCGAGCGATTCATGACCCGCTGGAAGGGTGACCCCGACCCGGCGCACACCGAGGCGATCGACGCCTACTGGGTCTCCGCCGCCGAGCACGGCATGAACGCCTCCACCTTCACCGCCCGCGTCATCGCCTCCACCGGCGCCGACGTGGCCGCCTCGCTCTCCGGCGCGATCGGCGCCATGTCCGGCCCGCTGCACGGCGGCGCCCCCGCCCGCGTGCTGCCGATGATCGAAGCGGTCGAACGCGACGGCGACGCCCGCGCCCTGGTCAAGGGCATCCTGGACCGCAAAGAGAAGCTGATGGGCTTCGGCCACCGCGTGTACCGCGCCGAGGACCCCCGCGCCCGCGTCCTGCGCGCCACCGCCAAGCGCCTCGACGCCCCCCGCTTCGAGGTGGCCGCCGCCCTCGAACAGGCCGCCCTCGCCGAACTCCGCGAACGCCGCCCCGACCGCGCCATCGAAACCAACGTCGAATTCTGGGCCGCCGTCATCCTCGACTTCGCCGAGGTCCCCGCCCACATGATGCCCGCCATGTTCACCTGCGGCCGCACCGCGGGCTGGTGCGCCCACATCCTCGAACAGAAGCAACTCGGCAAGCTGGTGCGCCCGGCCGCCATCTACACCGGCCCCGGCCCCCGCACCCCGGAAGAGGTCGCGGGCTGGTCCACCATCTCGCAGGGCTGACGTCTCACAGCACCCGGAGACCGAGTTTCGGCGGCTCACTCACCGCTGAAACCCGGTCTTTTTCGTAGGTGCGTGTCCTTCTGTCAGAAGGAGAATCGTCAGCAGGGGCAAGGCCACCAGCGGCGTCGCGAAAACGATGTTCGCGGGGGTCGAGTGGTAAAAGGCGTCGATCGGGATCCACGCGAGTACCGCCGCGAACAGCTGGCCGAGGACCACCAGCCACGCTCCCGCCAACAGTGGGTGGCGCCCGGATACCCTGCCGCACAGGAGGAGTGTCGCGCCGAGCCCCAGGAGGCCCGCGATGAGCAGGGAGGCCAGGGAGACCATCGTCAGCAGATCGTCGGCGGTGATCGTCGAGTTGCCGACCGACAGGTAGTCGTTGTTCTGCCACTTGCCTTCGTGGGACTGCAGCCACCCGCCGAGCGCTTGCATCGCCCACAGCAGCGCGCCGGCGATCCCCAGGCCCGCCGCGAGCAGATGACGGGCCCTACGGCCGTCCATCCAGGATCCCGCCATCCGCAGTGCCATCGATTCGTTCACTGGCGACTCCCCCTTCTCCACTGAAAGACTATCGATCCCGACCACCGGGCGGAATGTGATCTATATTCAGAGAATGGTGAAACTTGATCGGCGGCTTGGGCGGCCGGGGGCTGAGATCGCGTTCGGGGATTCGGGTGGTGATGGGTCGGCGGTGGTGTTCGTGCACGGGGCCGGGATGGATCACGCGATGTTCGAGGCGCAGGTCGATGCGCTGGCCACGGAGGGCTATCGCGTGATCACGTGGGACTTGCGGGGGCATGGGCAGTCGGTGCTGGCGCCGGGGGTGCGGTTCGGGGCGGTGGACGCGCTGGAGGATCTCGCGGCGCTGTTGCGGGAGTGCGGGGTGGATCGGGGTGTGCTGGTCGGGCATTCACTCGGGGGGAATCTGGCGCAGGCGTTCATTCGCGCGCACGCCGATCGGGTGGGCGGGCTGATCGTGCTGGATTCGACGTGGAACACCGGGCCGCTGACGGGGTTCGAGCGGTTCGCGCTGCGGCTGGCGGCGCCGTCGCTGGCGATGATTCCGGCGCGGACGCTGCCGGGGCTCATGGCGAAGGCGTCGGCGGTTACTCCGTCCGCGATCGCCAGGACGGAAGCCACCTTCGCGCGGATGCCCAAGCGGGTCTTCCTCGATGTGTGGCGGGCGACGGTGTCGTTCGTCGATCCGGATCCGGCCTACCGGACGCCGGTGCCGCTGGCCCTGGTGCGCGGGGCGCTGGATCGCACCGGGAACATCGCGACGGCGATGCCGCGGTGGGCGGAGGCGGAAGGAGTGACCGAGCACGTCGTCGCGGACGCTGGCCATATCCTCACCTGGGACGCACCAGAGGCGACCTCGGAAACACTGCTGCGCATTCTCAAACAGTGGGATCTCGGTCGCCTACCCACCGAACAAGGCGAATCGTGATGAACCCCGAGCAAGAGCAGTTCGTGAACGCCATGGGCGACACGCTGGCGACCTGGCACCTCTCGCGCGCGACCGGGCGGGTCTACGGATATCTGCTGCTACAGGGCGACCCGTCCACGTCGGACCAACTGCGCTCGGCACTGGCGCTCAGCTCCGGGGCGGTGAGCACCGCGACCCGCGAGCTGGTCTCCTGGGGCCTGGCCCGCACCATCCCCAGCGCGGGCAGCCGCCGCCTCCTCGTCGAAGCCGCAGGCGGATTCGAACAACTCCTCGCCGCCAGCCACGAACGCACCCGCGTCTTCATCCGCAACCTCCGCTCCGCCGAACAACTCACCGAAACCCCCCACGCCACCCAACGCCTCCGCGATGTCACCGACCTGTTCACCACCTACGTCGACGCCGGCGAACGCGTCCTGCGCGAACGGGCGCAGCCAGAAGCCGGCCGACCTGGCGCCAACTGATTCAGCGGGTGAGTTCGGCGAACGCGATGTCGCCGACGATCACATGTTCGAGGTGAAGCAACCCCTCGCGATGAATCTGGTGGAGCCGGTACTCACGCGCATGTGCGTCGAGCCGGAACTCGAGCACCTCGGCGATATCGAACTTGGTATCCAGCATGACGACGAGGTAAAGCGGGATACCGACGCGCGCGTACTGGGCCTTCTTGTCGAGCAGGTCCTCGGCAGCGGTCGACGGCGAAGACACCTCAACGACAATCAGGGTGTCACCTGCTTCCGGCTTGTCCCCAGGTTCATCGAGGCACCTGTAAACAGTCACGTCGGGCCGCCGGAAAGTGAACTTCGGCACCCGCCAGAGCACCACGTCGATGTCGGTCTCGGCCCGAATGCACGCTTCGGTGCTCGGCAAATCCTCCATCGCGTTCGCCAGCCGACGGGCGATGCGATTGTGCTCGGGAGTGGGTGATTCACAGACGATGACGTGCCCGTGCACCACTTCGATCTCCCGGGAGACCTCCTCGGGAAGCTGTCGATACTGCGCTTCCGTCATCTGATGCGGCAGCGAGTCCACGGCCGGGATCGTCATGGCGCGAGCTTACCCGGCGCCACCGCGTTGAACAGCTGAGTGTGCGGGCCAGTGGCGAAAAGAACGGACACACGCCAACACTCGGACTACGACCATTCGAGGTGGTCGATCGATCAGGACAGGGCGGCGAAATCGATGGCGACGGAGTCTCCGCGGTCGACGGTGAAGAAGGCGGCTTCGAGGCGGGTGCCGAGTTCGATCTGGCCGACCGCGGCCAGCGGTACCGGCTGGATCAGGCGCACGCGCCACGGTGACGGCTCGTCCCAGGCGCGTAGTTCCAGGTCCAGGCGTAAGACCGGGTCCTCGCGGCCGGTGTAGTCGGCCGCGACCGGGGACACGGCGAGGACCGTCGCCTCGGCGCGGCGGCCGTTGGCCAGGATCTTGGCGGCGGCGCTGCGGCCGGTTTCCGGGATCTCGGGCAGGAACAGGGCCACCCGATCCCGGTCGCCGGGATCGACGCGGCAGCCGACGAGGTCGCCGGGGCGCATCCATTCCAGATCCTGGCTACGGACCCGCTGCCGGACCCGCGCGTCGTAGGCCAGCTCGCCGGGCAGCTTCACCCGGACCGAGAACCGGTAGCCACCCTCGCCACGCCGGGTACGCACCGAGAGCACGGTGGCGGTGGCGGACAGCCCCCTGATCAGCAGTTCCCGGCGGCCGCTCTCGGGCAGCAGGCCGGGCCGCCTCCCGAACGCCCAGGCACATCGGTCGAGCAGGGTCCGACCCGAGTCGGCCACGGCGAGGCTCATGGATGGAGGGTAATCGGTCGCCGCTCGGCGCAAGGGCAAATTCCCCGCACCCGGCGGACGTGGCCGTCCACACACCCCCGGGCACCGGGAGGGGGTGCGGACCACAACGCGGCGCCTCACCACTAAACTCCTCCCCATGACCAGTGCGTTCCCGACGATTCCCGCCGACCTCTTGCCCGCCGACGGACGGTTCGGCTGCGGCCCCTCCAAGGTCCGCCCGGAGCAGCTGCAGTCCCTGGTGACTGTTGGCGCCTCGGTGTTCGGCACCTCCCATCGCCAGAAGCCGGTCAAGGACGTGGTCGCGCGCGTTCGCAACGGCCTGCGTGAGCTGTTCTCCCTCCCCGAGGGCTACGAGGTCGTGCTCGGCAACGGTGGCACCACCGCGTTCTGGGACGCCGCCGCGTTCGGCCTGATCCGCGAGCGTTCGCTGCACCTGACCAACGGTGAGTTCTCCTCCAAGTTCGCCTCGGTCGCCAAGGCCAACCCGTTCATCGGCGACCCGATCGTCGTCTCCGCGGACCCGGGCAGCGCGCCCGAGCCCGTGTCGGACCCGAGCGTCGACCTCATCGGCTGGGCCCACAACGAGACCTCCACCGGTGTGTCCATCCCGGTGTCGCGTCCGGCCGGTTCGGACAACGCCCTGATCGCCATCGACGCCACCTCCGGCGCGGGCGGTCTGCCGGTGAACATCGCCGATTCCGACGTCTACTACTTCGCCCCGCAGAAGTGCTTCGCCGCCGACGGTGGCCTGTGGGTCGCGATCATGAGCCCGGCCGCGCTGGCCCGGGTCGCCGAGATCAAGGAGTCGGGTCGCTGGACCCCGGACTTCCTGTCGCTGCCGATCGCCATCGACAACTCCACCAAGGACCAGACCTACAACACCCCGGCGCTGGCCACCCTGCTGCTGTTCGCCGACCAGATCGAGTGGATGAACGCCAACGGCGGCCTGGACTGGACCGTCAAGCGCACCCTGGATTCGTCCTCGCGCCTGTACTCCTGGGCCGAGTCGAGCTCCTTCGCCACCCCGTACGTCACCGATCCGGCGCACCGTTCGCAGGTCGTGGGCACCATCGACTTCGACGACGCGGTCGACGCCGCCCAGGTCGCCAAGATCCTGCGCGCCAACGGCATCGTCGACACCGAGCCGTACCGCAAGCTGGGCCGTAACCAGCTGCGCGTCGGCATGTTCCCGGCGATCGATCCGGAAGATGTTTCGCAGCTGACCCGTTCGATCGACTGGGTCGTCGGACAGCTCTGAGATAAGACCGCAATAGGGCCGGTGCCCGGAGATCCCGAAAGGGATCGACCGGACACCGGCCCTTTGCATGAGCTTCGCAACATTTGCTTCGAGCGACCGATCCCGGGGCCTGAATTTGATGTTGATCCATCACCAAAATGCCTGCACAGGACCGGAATTCGCGCGGGGAGCCGATCAGATTAGCGGGACATACGGTCCCGGTGTGCGATTTCGGTCGTGCGTGTCTGCTGCCACGGCCAAGTAATGTGCACTACTGTCTAGGAAAGTGGGCGGTGTCGTAGCCGACGCGATAGGGAGGTAGCGGTGCGTGAACTTCGAGTGATCGGGGTGACGCCCGACTCCGCCCACATCGTGTGCAGCGATACCGAGTCCGGCACCAAGTTCCGGTTGCCCGCCGACGACAAGCTCCGCGCGGCGGCGCGCGGCGACCTCGCACGATTCGGCCAGATCGAGATCGAAACGGAGGCGTCCATGCGTCCTCGCGATATCCAGGCCCGCATTCGAGCCGGAGCGTCTGTCGAGCAGGTCACGGCGGAGTCCGGGATGCCGGAAAGCAAAGTCGAACGTTTCGCCTACCCCGTGCTGCTGGAACGCGCGCGGGCTGCCGAACTGGCGCAGAAAGCGCATCCGGTGCTCCCCGACGGTCCCGCGGTGGAAACGCTGAGCGAGATCGTCACCGCGGCCTTCACCGAGCGCGGGCACGCCATCGAACAGGCCGAATGGGACGCCTGGAAAGACGAAAAGGGTTTCTGGGTCGCCCAATTACAGTGGCGTAACGGACACTCCGAGATCGCCGCGCACTGGCGCTACCAGCCCGACGCGCACGGCGGTTCGGTCTCCCCGCTCGACGATCCCGCCAACGATCTGATCGATCCCGACTTCGGTCGCGCACTGCGCGGACTGGCCACCATCCTGCCCGCGCCGGTGGAGACACCCGCGCCGGTCATCGAACCTCCGGTCCCGGTCGAGCCGCGCCCGCGCGAGCAGGTCGCGCCCACCGCGCGGCCGACCGCCCGCCCGGCCCAGCCGACGCTGGACGAGTACTACGAACAGCGTCAGGTGGCCGCCGGTGGTGGCGCGGCGGCGATTCCGGCCGCACCGGCGCCGACAGCACCGATTCCGGCCGTTCCCGCGGTCCCGGCGGCCCCCGCGGCGCCGAGTCAGCCGGTGGCACAGCAGGAGAAGCCGGTCGCCGAGGAACCCGCGGCGGCGGAGAAGCCCGCGCCGAAGCAGAACCGGCCCAAGCGCGGCAAGGCACCGATGCCGTCCTGGGAAGACGTACTCCTGGGCGTCCGCAGCTCCGGGCACTGAGCTGTTCCGCCTCTCCGGGTATTTTGGCCGGACTCGGGTGCGAGGTCTGGTGACGTTGGCGGCCGGTGGTCGGGTGCGGGGAGAGTTGGCCCGTACCCGGTGAGTTACCCATGTTCTTGCGAGACCTGGTGATTCGGTCGAGGTGGGAGGTGGCTCGTGATTTCGGCTTCCACGCTCTGGTACGTCGACACGGCCGATCCCGCTGGGGTTCTGCGGGGTCGACCTGATCCCGATCCTGTTGCGGCGGCGGCGTTGGCGGGGCAGTTGTATGCCGAGCACGATGTGCGGCCGATCATGATCGGGACGCTGCACGGGTGTGCCGGGCCGGATCGCGACGAGGTGTACATCGGGTGCTATCCGGGGTTGACCGTGGTTTGTACCGCTGAGGCGGCGCTGGTGCGGCCTACGAAGCTGCCCGATCTGCTGGTGCGGCCGCTCGCCTCCGAGCAGACCTATCTGGTGTCGTTCGACGCGAAGCTGCACTGGGGGGCGTTCGCGCATTGGGAGCGGGGGGAGTTCCGGCGGTCGTTCAGTTCCACCCGGGTCGACATCCTGGAGAACGAGGGGCTGCCGATGGTGTGGGAGCGCACGTTCTGGGCGGGTGAGCGTCCGGTGCCGTGGCGCAGCGACGATCGGCCCGGACCGCAGTCGCTGCCGTTCGATCCGCCGGACTTCGCCGATGCGGCCAATCGGGAGTGGCTCGGCTTCGGCTATCGCGGCGAAGCCGGACAGGTCGGTCCGGCAGACCTGGCGGTGTGCGGGTTCACGCTGTATCCGAAAGGCCGCGCGCCCGAGACGAAGTCCACGCTGGTTGCCCGCCCGGGCGCGGCCACCCGGCGCAGGCGTGGAGTATTCGGCTGGCTGCGCGGCGCCGACCGCGTGCTGTGAGACCAGGCCGGGCACCACGCGGCTCGACCGGGCACCACGCGGCTCGACCGGGCGCCGTCAGCTCAACTGCGCGCGACCCGACCGTGCGCGACCCGACCGTGCGCTGTGAGACCGTCCGCGGCGCGGCCTGACCGAGTGCCGCGCGGCCTCAGCCGACGAGCTGGTCGACGATCACCGCGACCCAGCCGAGAACGACCCCGCCCGCCGCACCGGCGAGCACCCACCGCACCACCGGCGTGAACCGCCACCGCCACGCCGTCGGCGCCACCCCCACCGCCGCCACGACATTCACCACGACCGCGAGCAGCGGATGCACCGCGGCCAGCGCGGACCCGAAGGCGTACACGCCGACCCCGCCGAGCGCGGCGACCAGCGCGGCGACGGTGCCACCGGCCACCCAGGGCACCGAATCCGGTTGGGCCCGGTAGGGGCCTTCGGATCCCGGGCTCATGACGTCCGCACTCGTTCGTAGAAGGCCATCGCGGCCGCGGTCGCGACATTGAGCGAGTCGGTGCCCGGCGACATCGGGATCCTGGCGCGGATGTCGGTGGCGCGCATGGCCTCCTCGGTGAGACCGGGGCCCTCCGCGCCGAGCAGCAGGGCGACGCGCTCGCCGGTCATCGCCGTCGCCAGGTTCACCGCGGCGGGGTCCGGGGTCAGCGCGATGATCTGGAAGTCGCGTTCGCGCAGCAGGTCGAGTCCGCCCGGCCACTCGGGCAGCTGGGCGAACGGCACCCGGAGCACGTGCCCCATCGAGACGCGAACGGCCCGCCGGTACAGCGGGTCGGCGCATCGATCGCCGAACAGCACCGCGTCCGCGCCGAGACCGGCCGCGTTGCGGAACATCGACCCCAGGTTCTCGTGGTCGTTGACGCCCTCGAGCACGGCCACCGTGCGCGCGCCGTCGAGCACCTCGGCGGGGCTCAGCTCGGTCGGGCGCGGCGCGACCGCGAGTACCCCGCGATTGAGATGGAAGCCGACCACCTCGGCCATCACCTCGGCACTGGCCCGGTAGTACGGGATGTCGCGACCGGCCAGATCATCGGCCAGCGCGGCGTGTCGTTTCCCGACGCCGAGCAGCGCGCTCGGGGTGAACCGGGACGCCAGCATCCGCTGCACGACGACGACACCCTCGGCGATGACCAGGCCCTTCCGTCCGGGCAGATCGGGCCTGCGGTCGGCGGAGGACAGATCGCGGAAGTCGTCGACGCGCGGGTCGGCGGGGTCGTCGATGTCTATCACTTCGGCCACCGGCCAATCCTGGCATGCTGGAAGCATGAAGCTGGTCCAGTTGATCTTGAACATCCTGTGGGTGGTCTTGTGCGGGTTCTGGATGGCGCTGGGCTACCTGCTCGCCGCGCTCATCTGTTTCGTCCTCATCATCACCATTCCGTTCGGCATCGCCTCGTTGCGGCTGGCCGGATACGTCCTGTGGCCGTTCGGCCGCACCGTGGTCGACAAGCCGAGCGCGGGCGCGGGCTCGCTGATCGGCAACGTGATCTGGTTCGTCTTCGCGGGCTGGTGGCTGGCGCTCGGCCACGTGTTCACCAGCATCGCGCTGGCGGTCACGATCATCGGGCTGCCGTTCGCGTGGGCGAACCTCAAGCTGGTGCCGCTGTCGCTGTTCCCGCTCGGCCACGACGTGGTCGACGCGGACGCGGCGCGCGCCCGCACGATCGGCTGATCACTCCGATTCGGCGACGATCTGGTTCATGATCGCGACGGCCTGATCGAGCACGGCGAGCTGGTCGGGCCGCAGCCCGGCCAGCTGCTCGGTCATCCAGGCCTCGCGGGCGTGGGTCTCGTCGGCGATCAACGCGCGACCGGCGGCCGAGAGGGAGACGATGATCTGCCTGCCGTCGGTCGGGTGCGGCCGGCGCTGGACCAGGTCGAGGTCCGACAGCGAGGCGATGACGCGCGTCATCGACGGGGGTTGCACCCGTTCCTTGCCCGCCAGCGCGCCGGGCGTCATGGCGCCATCGCGGGCCAGCGTCGCGAGCGCGGACAGCTGGGTGAGCGAGATCTGCGCGTCGGCACGGCGGCCGCGCAGATGTCGCGTGAGCCGCACAACCGCCAGTGAGAGATCACCGGCCAGGGCGCGGACGTCCGATGGCGTTGTCACAGTGCAGAACTCTACGGTACGCCAGGCCCACCTGATGGGTTTCGCACCGCTACTGTTTGGGTATGGATGCCGGACCCGTCAGCCCCGAGATTCCTCAGCTGCCCCGATTCCTGGTCGATCCGCGCCCGGTCGTGCTGGCCGGTTTCGCCGCCTGGGCCCTGGCCACCGTGCTGGTGTGGGTGGTCCCGGACTGGGCGGACGCGCGTCCGGTCTGCGTGATGGGGTTCGTCGTCGGTGTGCTCGGGTCGTCGATCTACCTGGCCCAACGCCGATCGGCCCGGCGCGGTGACAAGGGCGCCCAGGTGGGCATCGACACCGATTAGGCGGTCACCTCGAACTCCGCGCTGGTCCCGGTGACCGGGCGCAGCATCCCGTCGGCGCCGAGCGCGTCGGCGTAGTGCACGAAGCGGTGGGTGCCCGGCTGGGCGGTGGCGGGGACGTCCCAGGTGAAGCGGGCGATCGAGATCGCGTCGCCTTCCTTGCGCCAGTGGAACCGCACGTCCCACTCCCCCTCGTTGGCCACCCGTGTCCACCCGCTGCCGGTGCGGCGCTGCACGTCGAGGAACGTGTCGCCCCGGCGCGGATTGTGCTTCGGGTGCGCGGAGACGAATTCGACCGCCACCCGCTCCCCACGCGCGGTGTGCGCGGGCGGCTGGACGAGGACCGCGCCGAAGCCGAGCCCCTGCGGCGTCGCGTCGGGGCCGGGCGCGGCGACGAAGTTCGGTTGCAGCGCGGAGACATCGCGCGGCGCCGGACCGCGCGCCACCGCGCCGCCGCCGGCGAACGCCTCCGCCAGTCGGGTGAACTCCTGGACGTACCCGCACAGCGTGTAGCGGCCGAACAGGGTCGACGCGCCCTCGTACTGCTGCGCGTCGTACTCCTCCGGCGTGGTGACGTACTGGTGGTAGTTGTTCGTGTAGCCCTGCAGCAGCACCTGATCGAGGTCGACGCCGAGCGTCGCGGCCACCGCGCGCCGCACCCGCAGCCCGGCCACGATGGTGAATTCCGCGCCGGCCGTGGCCAGATACAGCCCGCCGAGGCGGACCAGCTGGATCGGCACCACATTCGGCACCCACGGCACCGGCGGGAGCAGGCCGAGCGGGGCGAAGATCGCCTTGGGCGCCTGCGCGTCGGCCAGCCAGGCCGGGTGCGGATGGTCGATCCCGCCGAGGAAGTCGACCAGCGGATTGCGCACGCCCTCCGAGATCGGGCCGCCGGGCAGGCCGGGGCCGTCCTCGACGCTGCCCGCGGCCAGCGAGACGCCCGCGGCGGCCGGTGCGGTGCGCTTGGGCGCGCCGTCGGGGGTGAAGCGGCCGTCGATCGCCAGGTCGGCGAGGTCGATGTAGCAGTGCAGCGAGGCGACCGCGCCCGACATCGGAACAGCCTGCGCGGCGGCGGCTTTCGACGCGTCGTACTGGCGTTCGCCGATGATCCTGGTGTTGGCGAACTCATCGGTGGTCGGCCCGTCGCCAGGGGCGAGATTCAGATTGGGCGACATGTCACCGGCGTTGGTCTGCGCGAAGGCGGCGAGGAAATCGGGCTTGCCGTCGAGGTGGCGGACGCCGTGCTCGAGATGCTCGGCGGCGTAGCTGGCGTAGCCCTTGTTGTCGGAGCTGATCAGGCGGTTGGCGTTGGTCATCGAGGTGTTGTGGGTGGCGAACCAGGTGAGCGCGCCCACCCGGCGACCCGCCCTGGCGAACACGATCGTGGTCACCGCCGGGTCGACCGCGTCGGGGAACACCGCCCGGTCGTCCGCCGGATTGCGGTCGAAGGCCACCCGCGAGCGGTTCACGCTGGCATCGCGCAATTCCGATCGGCCCAGCGCGACGGTGCCCGGCGCGTAATCGGCGTCGGCCGCGACGATCGCCTCGACGATGCCCGCCACCTCGACGTCATAGACCTGCTGCTGAAATCCCAGCGTCGCCAACGTGTAGGCGTAGTCGTGCGCGGAACCGCCACAACCGGAATGGGTGTGGGTGGAGGTGAGCACGACATTTCGCTCGGTGTAGCGGTCACCGAAACGCTGTGCGAGCGCGCGCAGGACGCCGTCGTGCACCGAGCCGAACACCGCGCCGTTCTCCACCGCGACGAAGGCGACGCGATTTCGGCCCGACCCGATCACGAACGCTCTGGCGCGCGGCCGAAGATGAATTCCCGCGGTCGTCTGTTCGAGTTGGGAGTAACCCATCATGCCGCATTCCGCGGCCGGGCCGGTGAGATCGGCGATACCGAGCCCGAATTCGAATCCGCCGGGTTCCGGGCTCGCCTGCGCGCCGGGCATTCGAGCCCCCGCCAGCGTCGAGAGGACGGGCACGGCGGTCACGCCCAGCGCCGAGGCGGCGAGCACGGTACGACGGGTCAGGGGCATCAGCGGAACTCCTTCGCAACTTCCGATTCGGAGACAACCACACCAACTGGTCGTATGTCCAGGATTTTCCACGCGGACCGGCGAATTGACTGTTCGCGACGCGAGCGCTTAACTCGCACACGTGTCCTCCCGATTGAGCGTCGAAGAACGACGAGCCCACCTGATCGAGGCCGCGATCGGTCTCGCCGAGAAAAAGGGCGTGGCGGGCGTGACCACCCGCGATGTCGCCCAAGCGGCCGGTGTCTCGCTCGGTGTGGTGCATTACTGTTTCGAAAACAAGGACGCGCTGATGACCGAGCTGGTCAAAGCGCTGTCCATGGAATTGCGCGATTCCGTCGATGCCGATGAATCGGTATGGGAAGACGCCGGAACAGGAAAAGAAGCGCTTCACAAATTGGTGCGCAACTGCCTCGAACTGATGTGGCGCAACATCGAAGCGACCCCCGAGCGACAACTGCTCACCTACGAGACCACCACCTACGCGCTGCGCGAAGGCGAGGCCACCCCGGCCAAGATCGCCATCGCCCGCGAGCAGTACACCTTCAACGACAACACCGTCGCCGACGTGATCGACCACTGCCGCGAGGCCACCGGCGCCCAGTGGAACACCCCGGTCAGCACGCTGAGCCGGTTCATCCTCAGCGTCATCGACGGGATCGTGCTGCGCTGGCTGGTCGACGACGACAGCGAAGCGGTCCAGGCCCAGCTCGATCTGCTCGCCGAGATGGTCGTCGCGCACGCGAGCTAGCCGACACCGGGTACCTGGACGTGCACGACGCCGTCGGCGCGCCACCACGGCACCCGCACGGTGCCCGAGATCGCGCCGCGCAGGTGCACTTCCAGGGTGTCGTGCAGAACCAGCGCGCCGGTGGTGCCGGGCGGTGACCACAGCTGTCGCAGCACCACGCCCAGCGGTTCCGCGGCCCAGGTGCTGTGCCTGCCGGTACCGAGCACCTCGGCGCTGATCTCCTCCGAGACCAGGGGCAGGTCGAGCAGGGTCGCCAGTGCCTCGGCGCTGGCGCTGTCGCCGACCAGGAGACGCTCGGGTGGGACGACGAGGCCGAAGCACGGCTCGTCGAGGACCAGCGCGGTGCCCGCGTCGACGACGGCTCCGGAGAGGGCGCGGACCTGCTCGGGCAGCTCGAGTTCGCGCGGGTCGAGCGCGCCGGCGGCGACGGCCTCGGCCAGGCGGGTGTGGGTGCGGGCAATGACCTCGGGGGCCGGGGTTCTCGCGGGGTCGGCGAGGGCGTCGAGGAGTTCTTCGGCCAGCTCGGCCGACATCACGTCCGGGTTGACCAGCAGGGGGCGCAGGGCGGCCAGGTCGGTGCCGTGGATGCCGTCGGCGGCGAAGACCGGGAGGAGACCGGCGAATTCGGCGTCGTCGGGGTGGCGGAGCCGACCCAGCGGGATGCCGTCGAGCTGGGCGTGATGGTGCAGCCACCAGGCGGTGTAGCCGTCGCGATCGGCCAGCAGGGCGCGGGTGCGCGGGGTGGCGAGCAGGTGGCGCAGGGCCTGCGGCCAGCGGTGGTCGTCGACCAGGTCCAGGTCGCGGACGGCGACGAGCTCGCGAGGGTCGGTGGAAAGGCTGTCCCACCAGGACTGTTCGTCGTCGAGGTCGTGGTCGGGGCCGACCGGGTCTGGATCGGTGAGCACCGCCAGATCCCAGCCGACGCCGATCGCGCGCAGGGCTTGGTCGCCGTACTCGGCGACGGCGGAGTCGGCGACGGTGCCGAAGGGCGAGTCGGCCACCAGGACGTCGGCGAGTGGGGCGCCCGGGAGGAGCAGTTCGTCGGCGGGGCGCAACTCGCCGGTGTCGTCGGGGAGTTCCAGGAGGCCGAGCCAGGGCGGGAGGGTCGCCGAGGTGAACTGGGCCAGGTGCAGGACCGCCGTGACGGTGTCCGGGTCGGCCGGGTCCTGCTCGAGCAGGTCACGCAGGCCGGGATCGGTGAGCAGGTCCTCGGCGGAGGCGCTGCGGGCGCCCAGACGGGCCAGCAGGGGGTGCGTGGCGTCCGGGTGAGCCAGGCGGGCCCAGTGCACCGGGACGGCGACGGTGAGCTGATCGTCGAGGACGACAGTGCGCGGTCCGGTCACCAGACGGCCGTCCGCCAGCGGCACGGCGAGCGCGCCGAACTCCTCGGCGGTCCTGGTGTCGACGACGAAAGGTTCCAGCGCGGCGTAGAACCGGCGCCACCAGCGCGGTTCGCGGTCCAGGCCGCTGGAGAGCTCGGCCAGGGAAGCCGGGCCCAGGCGGTGGACGTCGAGGACCGACAGTTTGTCCTGGTACGGGCGGCCGGACAGTTCCGGGATCACCAAGGGGCCGGTGATGTCGGCGAGGAGTTCGGCCAGTTCCGGGGTGAGGTCGGGGAATACGCTCGCGCGGGTGGGGATGCTGGTGGGGACGGCGCTGCCGGGGATGTCCAGGCGAGAGGCAGGGTCGACCGATGTGAACACGTCGGACGTTTCGGTCCGACCCGACTGTCCGCCGACGTCCACAGTGCTCGACGTGGCGGATTCGTCGGCCGCGAACAAGTCCGCGAGATCTGGTGTCTCGGTCTGGTCCGACGATCGGCCAGGACCGTGCTGGTCGGCAGCCCTTGGGGGCGCGGTGTGCGGTTCGGCCGCGAAAAGGTCGGCGAGGTCTAGCGTTTCGGCGGGAGACTCGGAGTCGCCGAGGGTGACGCGAGTCGAAGGATCGACCGCATCGGATCCGAGACCTGCGAGCTCTTCCGGATTCGTCAGCGCCTCGAAATCGGAGCGCGGGGGCGCGGATTCGCCCGGATCCGGGGACGTTGCAGGGGCGCAGACGGGGAGCCAGGGGTTGGTGCGGAGTTCGGTGATGACGGCTTCGCGGAGGAGACCGTCGGTTTCGCTACGGGCGAAGGAGGGGGTGGGGACGAGGGTCAGGCGGTCGCGGGGCGGGAGGGCGCGGGCGAAATCGGCGTAGCCCTGGGCGAGTTCGGAGAGGCGGGCACCGGGGAGGAGGCGGCGGCGGTCCGGTTGCATGGGGATGTCGGCGACCAGGATGGCGGGGAGGGAGAGATCCTCGTCGGAGCGGGTGGGTGCACGCAGGACGTCCGGGGCGGCGGGGCCGGGGCGGCCGTTTTCCAGTGGGAGGAGCCAGCGGGCGCGGGGGGTGCGGTACTGCCACCAGGTTCGGCGGTCTCCGGAGGGGAGGGTGATGGTGAGCTCGGTGAGCGCTCCGAAATCCGCACCGGCAGCGCCGTCGGCTTCGGCAGCGCCGTCGCCCTCGGCAGCAGCGTCGACATCGCCCTCGGCAGCAGCGTCAACGTCGCCCTCGGCAGCGGCGGCGACATCGCCCTCGGCAGCGGCGGCGACATCGCCCTCGGCAGCGGCGGCGCCCACGGCAGCGCCGTCGCCCTCGGCAGCGGCGGCGCCGTCGGCAGCGGCGGCGCCGTCGGCAGCGGATTCGGTAGCGGCATTGCCGCCCACTTCGCCGTCGGCAGCAGCCCTGTCGTCCGCCTCGGCACCACCGCGGGCAGCACCACCGCGGGCAGCGGCAGCGGCAGCGGCAGCGGCAGCGGCAGCGGCAGCGGCAGCGGCAGCGGGGATGGTTACCGTGCTGGTGAATTCGTCGTCGCCGATGCGGATGCGGTGGAGGGCGGGCAGTTCCAGGAGCAGGTCGGGGGCCTCGGCGCGCATGGCGGTGAGGAGTGCGGTCGGGTCGATGTCGTCGCGGAGGTGGACGACGATCTCGGTGTCGGCGCCGGCGACGGGGGTTGTCGGGACCGGCCAGGCCAGGCGGAGCGCCGGTGGGGCGATCGCGGTGAGGTCGTCGGGGATGTGGATGCCGGTGTCGTGCAGTGCGTTCAGGGTCGCCGCGCGGGAGAACCGGATCGATCCACTCGTCGAGCGCACCTCGATCTCGTCACCGACGGACCGCACCGCGGTGAACCCGACCCCGAACCGCCCGACCTGGGCAGCATCGGACTTGCCGGACGCTCGCAAGGCCGTGAGCGCATGAACACCCGAAACACTCAGCGGCACACCGGTATTCGCGACATGCAACCGCCCGTCGAGCACCCGGACTGTCAACTCTCCCGCGACACCGGCCTTCGCCGCGGCATCGGCCGCGTTCTGCGCGAGCTCGGTGAGCACCCGATCCCGGTAGCCCGCGGCCACCAGATCCGCCTCACTCGCACTGTCCTCACGCAACCGCGTCGGCGAATCCCGCCAGGCGGCAAGAACTCCGGCCCGCAGCTCCGCGGTCCCGAAGGGATCCGCCGCTCCGTTCAGCGCGCCACCGACGATCCGTGCTCGTCCACGAATTCCCCGGCACCCCGGGCATCGGCATCGGCATCGGCATCGGGCACCGACACGTCAGCTGCGAACGCAGTCTCATCCGCTTCCACCGCACCCGCATCCGCGGCCTCGATGTCGCGGCGGGCGGCGGCAACCTCCGAAGCACCAGTGGCGCCAACGGTGTCGTCGCTTGCGGTCTCGGTGGCCGAGGCGGACTGAGCGCTCGGTGCGGACTCTGCGGCGGCAACCGCTTCGGCCGGCTCTGGTGCGGTGGCTCCGGCGAGCGAATCCTGGTCAGCGGCCTCGACGTCACCTGTGGTGGAGGGTGCGTCCGACGCGGCGGTAGAACCCTTCGCGTCGTCGGCGGCGGGCGAAGTGCCGTCGGTGAGCTCGGGGCCCTTGGTCGTCTGGGCGACCTCGGTCGTCTCGGTGGCCTCGGACACCCCGGAGACCTCGGTCGCCTCGGCCGGATCGGTGACCGAAATCGGATCGGTGGACAGAGCCTGCTCGGTACGCGCAACGACTTCCGCGGCGACGACGTCCTCGGCCGACTCCGCCTCCACACCTTCGGCGAGGGCGGCCCGGTCGGCGGCTGCCGCGTCCACGGCCACTGCTTCGGCGGTTTCCTGGTCGGCGTCGGCTACCTGAGCTTCTGTTGCTTGCTTCTCGCCGGCCGAAGCATTCGCGATTTCGATCCGGTCAGCCGGATCCGGCGCTGCCCCCTGCTCGTCGGCCGGAAGCGACGCCGACACCTGCTGGTCGGCGGAATCATCTTCGATGACGCTCGACGCGTCACCGGCATTCGCCTGTTCCGCGCGGACGATGTCCACGAAGTCGACGGCGTGGTCGTCGAAGGCCTCGTAGCGGGGGGAACCGTTGCCGCTGGGGGCGACCACGTCGGAGTGGGCGCCGCAGCCGTATTCGACGTTGACGACGTGGCCGTCGGCGCCCATCGCGTTGGCGCAGACGCCGAAGGCCTCGCGCAGGGCGCCGGCCAGGGGTAAGTAGAAGCCGCACAGGCCGCAGGTGGCGGGGGCGGCCTTGGCCATTTCGGTGTCGGGGCCGTATTCGGTGTACCAGCGCTGGGCGGCTTCCAGCCTGCCGTCGAGGCTGAGGACCTGCACGCGGCCGAGCCCGACCTCGCGGGCCACCTCGTCGATCACCGGATCGCCGGTGGCCACATAGCCGGGGACCAGGCGCGGGTCGTCCGCGGGCGGGGCCAGCAGGTCGCCGGGGCCGAGGTCGCCGGGGCGGACCCGCTGCTCCCACGGGATGAAATCGGGCGCGATCAGGGCGTCGGGCCCCGGCAGCAGCGCCGACTCGCTGACGGTGGCACGGTCGGCCCCCGGTGGTGCGGCCACCACCACGGCCCACTGCCAGCCGCGATAACCCGCCAGGGTCGTCTCGAACCGGTGGGTGGCTGCCGAGTCGTCCTCGGCGGTCACCCCCAGATGGATTCCTACCCCGTCGGGTTCCAACTCGACGAGCGCACGACGTGCGACCTCGGCCGCATCGGCCAGAACGGGACGCACGCCGGACTCCGAAACAGATACTGCGCTCACGGCATACATTTTGCCGTATGAACCGCATCGGGACTTCGTTGGCCGTCGCTGTGCTGGTCAGCCTGCTCGCCACGACCGCCTGCGGGGGCCCCGACGAGCCGGGCCCGCCACGCTGGCGCGTCGAGGTGATCGGCTCGTCACCGCACGATCCGAAGGCCTTCACCCAGGGTCTGGAAGTGGTCGACGGCATCCGCTACGAGAGCACCGGCATGTGGGGCGTGTCGAGCGCGCGGGCCGCCGACCAGGACACCGGCGCCGAACGGGCCCACGTCGACCTGCCCGCCGAGATGTTCGGCGAGGGCATGACCCGCGCGGGCGACATCGTCTGGCAGATCACCTGGAAGGACGGCATCGCCTTCGCCCGCGACCCGCAAACCCTGGCCGAGACCGGCCGGGTGTCCTACGAGGGCGAGGGCTGGGGCGTGTGCGCCCAGCCGGACCGGCTGGTGATGAGCGACGGCACCGACACCCTCACCTTCCGCGACCGGGTGACCTTCGCGAAAACCGGCTCGGTGACCCTGTCCGGCTACGCCCGCCCCCAGCCCAACGAACTGGACTGCGCCCCCGACGGCACCGTCTACGCCAACAACTACCCCTCCGACGAGATCCTGCACATCGACCCCGACACCGGCCAGGTCCTCGCGGTCATCGAGGCGGGCGGGCTGCTCTCCCCCGCCGAACGCGCGGGCACCGACGTCCTCAACGGCATCGCCCACCTCCCGGGAACCGACCGATTCCTGCTCACCGGCAAGTACTGGCCCCGGCTGTTCGAGGTGCGTTTCGTCCCGAAATAGCCCGATGTGTCCGACATTGCCCCGCCGCGAGTGAACGCACGCGGCCCGCGTGCGCCAGAATTGGACTGTGACAGGTGCACGGAGCGTTCCAGTCAGAGGCCCGAGAGGAGAGCTCGGGCACCTACGGCAACCTTCCGCGCCGCCAGCGGCCGTAGCGAGCAATCATGCATCGCTGCTATCGTCGCGGCGTGCAGTTGCGTTATCGCTACCGCGTGTATCCGACGCCCGAGCAGCAGAACGCGCTCGCCCAGTCGTTCGGATGCGCACGTGTGGTGTTCAACGATTGCCTCAGGCTGCGGCAGGACTCGCACAGGGCGGGGGTGAAGATCTCCGATACCGAGATCCAGAGACGAGTCATCACCCTTGCGAAGAAGTCACCAGAGCGCTCCTGGCTCGCAGAGGTGGCATCAGTGGTCTTGGTCCAAGCGTGCGGGGACGCGCGTCGGGCTTATCGCAATTGGTTCGACTCGTTGTCCGGGAAACGGAAGGGTCGCAGGGTCGGCCCTCCTCGGTTCCGGTCACGCAGAGACTCCCTGCAATCGATCCGGCTCACCCGCAACGGATTCAGCATCAGGGCGAACCGACGCCTCTATCTCGCGAAGGTCGGAGAACTCGCAGTTCGATGGTCTCGCGAGCTCCCGTCGGATCCGTCATCGGTGACGATCATTCGCGACAGCACGGGACGGTACTTCGCGTCGTTCGTGGTCGACACGAACGACGTGCCGATGCCGCCGTCCGATTCCGAAGTGGGCATCGACCTCGGACTGGAAACATTCGCTGTGCTCTCGGACGGGAGAACGATCAGCTCACCCAGATTCCTCCGGCGCGCGGCCAGGCGTCTTCGGGTCGCGCAGCAGAGACTGTCCCGCAAACGAGTCGGCAGCCAGAACCGGCACAAGCAACGCATCCGTGTTGCGAAGGCCCACGCCGCAGTTGCCGACGCCCGCCGCGACTGGGCGCACAAACAGTCCACCGCGATCATCCGCGAGAACCAAGCGGTGTTCGTGGAGGACTTGTGCGTCTCCGGCATGGCTCGAACGCGACTGGCGAAATCGATCCACGATGCTGGATGGAGCATGTTCGTCAACATGCTCGAGTACAAAGCCGCCAGATATGGTCGGGTCTTCGGGAAAGTGGAGCGCTTCTATCCGTCGAGCCAGATATGCAGCGGCTGCGGCGTGCGGAGCGGCAGGAAGCATCTCTCGCTACGCAAGTGGACGTGTTCGGCCTGCCACGCGGTACACGACCGCGACCACAATGCCGCCAAGAACATCCACGCCGCCGGACGGGCGGAGTGGCAAAACGCCTGCGGAGAGTCCGTCAGCCTTACCGCCTAGCGGGGAGCACGACTCAGTGAACCAGGAACCCACCGAAGGTCCATTTCACGGGCCAGGAGGAACCTCGGCTGGTCACAGCCGGGGGGACGTCAATACGCCCCGCGATCCGTCCGGTCCCGACCGTGGTCGCCGGGACGGCACCGCAGGGGGCCCACCCGGGCGGCACCCCGGTTTCGGGCAGTACCCGCCGCGTTCGGGTACGCCGCGCAAAGTCTTTCCCCGTCCCGATACGCCCGCCGATCCGCCGACGCGGGGCATCTTCCGGCGCAATCGTCCGGCCGATCCACAGACGACTCCGTTGCCGAACAGTGGCCGGGGTAAACGCGACTGGACGACATCGAACCGGGCCCAGAGCGGAGACCCGGAGCGCGGCGGCGGCCCGTCGCCCGACCGCAGGTCCCCCGACCACCGCATCCCACCCGACCCGCAGCAGACCGGTCGACCTCCCGCGCCGAGCAACCCGGTCAACGACCACGGCCCCGCGGGCACCCGCCCGTTCACCCGCGCCGAGGAGATCGTCGAGGACACGGGCAAACAGCGTGTCCCCCGGAAACTCACCGTCACCAGGGTCGCCGCCATGCGCAGCCGCGAACTCACCGAGCGCGGATTCGCGACCTTCCAGCGGGCGGCCAAGGCCGACGGCGCCGACCAGTCCGGCCTGACCGCGCTCACCTACGCCACCATGGCCAACTTCGCGCTCGACGCCGCGATCGCGGTCGCCCTGGCCAATACGTTGTTCTTCGCCAGCGCCACCGCCGAGTCCAAGACCAAGGTGGCGCTGTATCTGCTGATCACCATCGCGCCGTTCGCGCTGATCGCCCCGCTGATCGGGCCGCTGCTCGACCGCCTGCAGCGCGGGCGGCGACTGGCACTGGCCACGACCTTCGGCCTGCGCACGATCTTCGCGGTGCTGTTGATCTTCAACATCGACACCTGGGGCCTGTATCCGCTGGCCCTGTGCATGATGGTCGGCTCGAAATCCTTCGCGGTGCTCAAGAGCGCGGTCACCCCGCGCGTCCTGCCACCCGACATAGACCTCGTCCGCACCAATTCCCGCTTGACCGTGTTCGGCCTGGTCGGCGGCACGATCGGCGCGGGCGCGCTGGCCGCGCTGGCCGCGCTGATAGCCGGGTCGACCGGGGCGCTGATCTTCGCCACCGGCCTCGCCATCGCCGGTGCGTACCTGAGCCTGCGCATCCCGCGCTGGGTCGAGGTCACCGAGGGCGAGGTGCCCGCGACGCTGACCTATCACGGCCCCGACGCGCAGACCGAGGTGCTCGAACCGGCCCAGCTGTCCGCCGTGCCGCCGCGCAAACGACGGCAACCGCTCGGACGGTCGGTGGTGACCGGACTGTGGGGCAACAGTTCCATTCGCGTGCTCACCGGTTTCCTGACCTTCTACGTCGCCTTCGTCGCGAAGGGGTCGGGCGGCAGTCCCACCGAGCAGGCCGCGATGCTCGGCGTGGTCGGCGCGGCCGCGGCGATAGGCAACTTCGGCGGCAACGCGACCGGCGCGCGGCTGCAACTGGGCAGGCCATCGCTGGTGGTGCTCGGGTGTACGGCCTCGTGCACGGCGGTCGCGCTGTTCGCCGTGTTCACCGGCAATCTGTTCGGCGCCGCGTTCGCCGCCCTGGTCGCGGCGGCGGCCAGCGCGCTGGCCAAGGTCTCGCTCGACGCCTCGATCCAGGACGATCTGCCGCCGGAGTCGATCGCCTCCGGTTTCGGCCGGTCGGAGACGGTGTTGCAGCTGAGCTGGGTGGTCGGCGGGTCGGCCGGTGTGCTGCTGCCGACCGAGTACTGGAAGGGTTTCGCGGTGATCAGCGTGATCCTGGTGCTCGGGCTGGTGCAGACCTTCGCCAGTTACACCGGACACTCACTGCTCCCCGGCCTCGGCGGTAATCGTCCGCAGCATGTGGAGCAGGAAGTGACCGTTACCCATCCGGACCGGGTCGATCCCGGTTCGGTTCCGCGAGGGACAGGAGATCCCATCTGGTGAGCACGCTCAACGTTCGCACGGTCCTCATCTCGGTCGCCGCAGGCCTGACCGCGCTCGCCGTGGTGACCGCGGTGTGGGTCGCCGTCGCCGTCTCGAAGGCGCCCGCGTACGAACCGAAGATCACCGCCTACGCGCACGGCAAGTCGGTCACCGTGGCGCCGTTCATGTACTGCACCGTCCGGATGGAGGACTGCCGCTACGGCGAGACCACCCCGCTGCGGGTGCCGTCCGGGATGCCGGTGCAGATCTCGCTGCCCACCGAGATCGTCGAATCCCCGTGGCTGGTGCAGCTGATCTACCAGCGGCCCAACGGCGAGCAGGTCGACCGGGTGCTCAGCTTCGCCGACTACCCGGCGCGGGCGAGGGCCCTCACGATCGACTCCCAGCCGGAACCGGACCTGCGCCTGGTCGGCATCGAGGTCCAGCTGCCGATCCTGGCCCGCGACATCGCCACCGACCGCGAGACCTACATCCCGCACGCCGCCTGGTCGATCGTCACGCCCGAAGACGACGCCTGAACGACATCGGCCCCGGACCAGTGGTCCGGGGCCGATGTTCGCTCAGTTGTCCAACTCGCGGGCGACCGCCCGGACGACCTCGGAGATGCGCTGTGACAGCTTGCGATCCGGGTACTTGCCCCGGCGCAGGTCCGGCTGCACCTTGGTCTCGAGCAGCGTGATCATGTCCTCGACCAGGCCGTGCAGCTCATCGGGCGACTTGCGCGGGCCCGCGTCCTTGCGGGCGGGCTGCGCGCCGCGGTCGCCGCGCACGGTGGGCGGGGCTTCGAGCAGCTTCAGGCTCAGCGCCTGCGGTCCGCGGCGGCCTGCGGCCATGCCGAACTCGACGCGCTGTCCGGGCTTGAGGCCCTCGACGCCGTCGGGCAGCGCGGAGGAGCGGACATAGACGTCCTCGCCCTCGTCTTGGGAAAGGAAGCCGAAGCCCTTTTCGACGTCGTACCACTTCACCCGGCCGGTCGGCACTGCGCTCACCCGTTCATCATTCGACACCCGAACCCTTGTGGCCCGGGTTACACACTTCTGCTTGTCGCGAAAAGAACGCGCCCCACAACAAGGCAGGACGCGATGTGCCCAGAGTCTACCCCGGTGGCCATACCGCGAGCACATCAGTTTTACGGTGCACCGGTGACGAACTCACCTCCGCCCGCCTCGCCCGCTCCCCGCCGCCCGAGTGATCGCCTGCTGCACGTGGCCGTCGCCTTCGTCGGGATCGGGGTGCTCGCCGTGATCGGCATCTTCGCGACGCCGATCGTGACCGATGGACGACCGGGACTGTGGCTGTACCTGCTGGCGATGCTCGCGCCGGTCGGCTTCCTGCTCGCGCTGGGATACGCGCTGTGGTCGGGCCGCCGCGCCCGCTGACGCGTCAACCGGTTACCCCGGGGGATCGTTACCCAGGCCGTTATGTGACCTTCATCACATAACGGCATGATCACGAAGTGAGCGTGCAACCGTCGCGCACACCCGACACCGCAGCTACCTGCGCGGACGCGCCGACGGCATCGGGGATCACCCTGAGACCACCCCGAGACCCGTCGTACACGCCGGTTACCAAATAGTGACTTTCCCCGCGGTCCGTCGTACCGTTTCTCTCAGTCGGGGCAACCCCCGGCACCACCGGCCCGCCGCACCGAACCTCGCCCCGCGGGTACCGGACCCCGATTGGAATCGAGGGGTGAGGGCGGACCGGGAGACCTCTCAGTCCGGACCACATGCAGGTGCGCACGAGAGGAAGAAACCCGATATGAGTGGACGCCACCGCAAGCCGACTTCCACCGGGCGCACCGTTGCCAAGGTCGCCGTCACCGGCGCGATCTTCGGCACCGCGAGTGCAGCCCTCGCCGGAAACGCCAGCGCGGCCCCCGACTCCGACTGGGATCGCCTCGCACAGTGTGAAGCCGGCGGCAACTGGGGTATCAACACCGGCAACGGTTACCAGGGCGGGCTGCAGTTCTCGCCCTCCACCTGGACCGCACACGGCGGCGGGGAGTACGCCGCCTCCGCGCACAACGCCACCCGCGAACAGCAGATCGCGGTCGCCGAAAAGGTTCTCGCCACCCAGGGTTGGGGCGCATGGCCCTCCTGCTCGGCCAAGCTGGGCCTGAGCAGCGGCCCGAGCGAGCGCGCCGTTCCCTCGACCCCGAAGTGGGTTCCCGAGGTCCCGCAGGTCCAGGATCCGAGCCAGGAAGTCTTCCAGGCCGTCGACCGCGCCCTCACCGTCGTGCAGCAGCAGGGCATCGCCGTGCCGCAGCAGGCACTCGACTTCGTCAACGCCGCCAAGGGTTCTCAGCTGGACCCGGCCGTGATCGACTTCTTCCAGGCGAACAAGGGCCTGCTGCCCTCCTGATCGCCTCCGCAGACAACAAGAGCCCGCATCCTCGAAGGATGCGGGCTCTTGTTTTTCCCGTCCGGACTACACCCGGTTGATGGTGGTCTGGGGATGCACATACGGCAGCGTGGCTGCCGGGACGGGAAACACGGCGTCCTCACCGAAGGGCGAGAGGTTACCGGCGCGGGTCGCCGACAGTTCGGTCACGGCGTGCTCGCCGTCGGCCACCTCGGGCCAGCCGTTGTCGACGTAGGGCTTCTTCGATTTGTTCACCACGAACACATTCTGGCATACGCACCACGTAGGCTTGATCGGATGATCGCGACGGACTCACTTGCCGATTGGCTCGGTGCGCGCACCGACGCTCAGCTGGTGAAACTGCTGCAGATGCGCCCCGATCTCGCGGTGCCGTTGCCCGCGTCGATGTCGGTGCTCGCGGTGCGCGCGCAGCAGCGTGCCTCGGTGTTGCGGGCGGCCGACGAGCTGGACACGCTCGAGTTCGCGATCATCGAGGCGCTGACGGCCAATGAGGACGCGCGCACGATCGGTACCGAGCTCACGCCGCTGACCCGGGTCACGCTGCACGCGCAGCTCAAGGACCGCGTCACCAAGACCGCGTTCACCGCCGCGCTGACCCGGCTGCTCGACCGTGCGCTGGTCTGGCAGGTCGGTGACGACCTGCACCTGGCCCCCTCGGCCGCCGAAGCCCTCCCCTGGCCACTCGGCGCGACGACCGCGCTGCCGGACGCGCTCACCGAGCCGGAGGTGAACGCGGCGCTGGCACAGGCGAGTCCGGCCGAACGGGCGCTGCTGGAGAAGCTGGCCACCACGGGTCCGCGCGGCCGCACCAGAGACGCCGCGCCGGGGACCGCGCCCGAGCGCCCGGTGCCGCGGCTGCTGGCGGCCCGGCTGCTGCACCGCATCGATAACGAGACCGTCGAGCTGCCGGTGACCGTCGGACAACTACTGCGCGGCGAACCGGTGACCGACCCGCACGCGCTCACCCCGCCGAAACCGGCGCTGACCAAGAACGCCCCCGCCGAGGTGAACGCGGTCGGCGCCGGTGAAGTCGGCGAGCTGCTGCGCGACTGCACCGATCTGCTGGACGCGCTGGGCAAGCTGCCCGCCCCCGCCCTGCGCGCCGGTGGGCTCGGGGTGCGCGAATTGCGCAGGCTGGCCAAGCAGACCGGAATCGACGAGCAGCGCGCCGGTCTGCTGCTGGAATTGCTGGCCGCGGCGAAACTCGTCGAGAAGGGCCTGCCCGAACCGCCGCCCGATCTCGACTCCACCGACGACTTCTGGGCGCCGACACCCGCCGCGGACGCCTGGCTGGACGCGCCGCCCGCGACGCGCTGGGTGCTGCTGGCACAGGCCTGGCTCGACCTGGACCGGATGCCGTGGATGATCGGCCTGCGCGATGCCGCCGACAAGCCGATCGCGGCGCTGTCGGCCGAACTGCGGATACCGCACGCCGTGCGCGACCGGCACGCGATTCTGGGGCTGCTCGCCGAGTACCCCACCGGCACCGCGCTGACCCCGGGTGATCTCGGCAAGCTGCTGGCCTGGCGGATGCCGCGGCGGCGCAGGCACTTCCGCCTCGACGCGGTGGCCGCCACGCTGGCCGAGGCCGCCACCGTCGGCCTGCTCGGGCGCGGTGCCCTCGACTCGGCGGCACGTGCTCTGCTGCACGGTGCGCCGACCAGCATCGCCGACGCCGAGGCCGAGATGGCCGCCGCGCTCCCCGAACCCGTCGACCACGTGCTCGTCCAGGCCGACCTGACCGTGATCGCCCCCGGCCCGCTGGTACCCGAACTGCGCGGCCGGATCGCCCTGGTCGCCGATGTGGAGTCCGCGGGCGCGGCCACCGTCTACCGCGTCGGCGATGCCTCGGTGCGCCGCGCGCTCGACGCCGGGCTCACCGCCGCCGAACTGCACGCCCTGTTCGCCAACCACTCCCGCACCCCCGTCCCCCAGTCGCTGACCTATCTCATCGACGACGTGGCCCGCAGACACGGCCAACTGCGCGCGGGCGTGGCCCAGTCCTTCCTCCGCAGCGACGACCCCGCGCTGCTCGCCCAGGTCCTGGCCGCCCCCGTCGCCGAAACCCTGGCCCTGCGCGCGATCGCCCCCACCGTGGCGATCGCCCTGGCCCCCCTCGCCGAAATGCTGGACCAGTTACGCGCCGCCGGCTTCGCACCCGCCGGCGAGGACTCCGCGGGCACCATCGTCGACCTGCGCCCCCGCGGCGCCCGCATCGCCGTGCGCCCCCTCGCCCGCAAGCCCTACCGCCCCAGCTCCCCCAGCGAGGAACAGCTGGCCATGCTGGTCACCGAACTCCGCGCGGGCGAACGCGCCGCCGGCGCCCGCACCGGCCGATCCGTCCGCACCGACGGCACCCGCACCGGCACCGCCGCCACCCTCGCCCTACTCCAACTGGCCGCCCGCGTAGGCCGCCCCGTCAACATCGGCTACGTGGACGCCCAGGGCGTGGCCAGCCAACGCGTAGTAGAGCCCCTCCGCGTAGGCAACGGCCAACTGGACGCCATCGACCCAGTCTCCGGCGCCACCCGCCACTTCACCCTCCACCGCATAGCCTCGGTAGCCCTCCTCGACTGAGAGCCACCCACACGGCACCACTTGAATCCGCCATGACAGCCTCACCCAGCCCCGCACCCGCGACCCCGAGGAGCGGCGGCCACGCAGTGGCCGGTCGCGGCCGGGCCGCCGGTTAGGCGCCGCGGCGTACGCGACGAAGGAGCAAGCCGCGGTGCCTAACC
>NZ_JBHVVA010000008.1:0-86115 GCF_042883805.1 Nocardia sp. NPDC058176
CCACGACCGGGGGGTACGCGAAGGCTGGAACCAATAATAATTATTGGCACTGACATTCATCGACACACTATTGAGTTCTCAAAGAACACACGCACCAGCAGAGCACCGGATCTGGTCCGGATCTTCCGCTGGGCAACTGTTCCAGCCTAACCCTGCTTCCAGACGATGTCAAACATGTCGTCGGTCACAGTGCAGGCACTGCCAGGCGCACCCCGTCCTACCGCGTTTCCCTTGCCCCGCCAGCCCCTCAGGACCAGCGTCTCGGCTCCGGGTTGGTGTCCGTGTCGCTCTGACTTCCAATAAGTTACGCGCCGGATAACGCCGCGTCAAATCGCCTGGATGGCAGCGCATCTGCGCAGGTCAGCGGGTCGGCTCCGAGCGTTGCGACGGCCTGAATCACACGGATGTGACTCAGGCCTCCGCGACGATCTCAGGCTATCCGGCGCACGCCCGCCATGTTCTTCTTGCCACGGCGCAGCACCAGCCACTGTCCGTGCAGGTAGTCGGCATCGGACGGGGTCCACTCGATATCGCTGACGCGCTCGTTGTTCACCGAGGCACCGCCCTCGTTGACCGCGCGCCGCGCCGCTCCCCTGCTCTCGCACAGGCCGGCCGCGACGAGCAGGTCGACGATCGTGCTCGGTTCGCCGGGCACCACCTCGGCCACCTTGCCGTCGATCGCGGTCTCGCGCAGGGCGGCGCCGAGCGTGGACTCGGGGAGTTCACGCAGGTCACCGCGACCGAACAGGGCCTGGCTGGCCAGTTCCACCGCGCGGGTCTCGGCCTCACCGTGCACCAGCGTGGTCATCTCGGCGGCGAGGCGCTTCTGTGCTTCGCGGGCGAACGGACGTTCGGCGGTCGCCTGCTCGAGCGCGTCGAGTTCCTCCCTGGACAGGAAGGTGAACCAGCGCAGGTACCGGACGACATCGGCGTCGGCGGTGTTCACGAAGTACTGGTACCAGGCGTAGGGGCTGGTCAGTTCGGGGTCGAGCCAGAGGCTGCCGCCGCCGGTGGACTTGCCGAACTTCTTGCCGTCGGCCGAGGTCACCAGCGGGACGGTGAGCGCGTGCACGTGCGCGCCGTCGACGCGCCGGTTCAGTTCCACACCGGCGATGATGTTGCCCCACTGGTCGGAGCCACCGACCTGCAGTGTGCAGCCGTGCTCGCGGCGCAGCTGCAGGTAGTCGTTGGCCTGCAGCAGCATGTAGCTGAACTCGGTGTAGGAGATGCCCTCGCCCTCGAGGCGCCGTTTGACGGTGTCGCGGGCCAGCATGACGTTGACCGAGAAGTGCTTGCCGACATCGCGCAGGAAGTCGACGGTCGACAGCGACCCGGTCCAGTCCATGTTGTTCACGATCAGCGCGCCGGTCGGCGAATCGTCGAGGTCGACGAAGCGTTCGAGCTGGCCGCGGATGCGCTGGGCCCAGTCGGCGACGGTGTCGGTGGAGTTCATGGTGCGTTCGCCCACGTCACGCGGGTCACCGATGAGGCCGGTGGCGCCGCCGGCGAGCACGATCGGGCGATGGCCCGCGCGCTGGAATCGCTTGAGCGCGAGCAACGGGACCAGGTGACCGGCGTGCAGACTCGCCGCGGTGGGGTCGAAACCGGCATAGAGGGTCAGCGGCGCAGCGGCGGCGGCCGCGCGCAGCTGGTCCAGGTCGGTGGACTGCGCGATCAGGCCGCGCCAGGTCAGTTCGTCGAAGATGTCACCGCTCACGTCGCACCATCTTTCCGTACCCGCCGCGCCGCGCACACCGCAGGTCGGGGCGTGTTCGTGCGGAGCGCAGGGCGAGCGGGAATTCAGCCCATGACACGTGGTGAGAGGTCGTCAGTCGATGAGGGGTCGTCAGTCCAGACAAGAGGCGGCGAAAACCTGCGGTTCAACGGCCGCGTAGCGAATCGACGGACGGCGCGCGCGGACTGCGCCGATAGACGGAGACGGCGGGTGAGTCCGGGAGCCAGAATCGCCACGGCACCTCGGCGGCCAGGCGCACGCCGACCCGGGGTCCCGCCGAGATCTCCGCTCGCGGGATCGGTGAGCCCAAGTCGAGGCGGACCGCGGCGAAGGGGTCGAACAGTTCGGTGCCGTAGTCGGACAGCGAGATGCCGAGCGCACTGCCGACATTGCCCGGGCCACGGGCGAGATCGGCATCGGTGCGGGCGGCGGGTCGGCGGTCCCGGGCGAGGTCGATGCCCGCCACCACCTCCCCCGCGCGCACCAGGACCGCGGTGGCGACACCGTCGTACCCGGCGGTCACGTTCACGCACAGGTGGATGCCGTACGAGCGGTAGACGTACAGCCGTCCCGATGGCCCGAACATCACCGCATTGCGCGCCGTCGGTCCCGGCCAGGAATGTGCGGCCGGATCCGGCCACGGTCCGGTGCGATCGCTGCCATATGCCTCGACCTCCACGATGCGCAACGCCACCGGCCCCGATGACAGCGTCGCGCCGAGCAACCGCCGCGCGGCGGCAACCGGGTCGACGGCGAGTTCCTGTGCGGACACGACCGCCATTGTCCGGCATGCCCGCACGACCTCGGGGATGAGGATGCTCAGGAGCGGAGACCGAGGACGGATCCCACTATGCTGTGCCGCAGCTGACCCGGCACCACGGCGATCCAACCGTCCCGGCGACCCAGCGATCCCGGCGACCCCGGCGGTCCGGCAACCCTGGCGGTCCGGCGACACCGACACCCCGACCCAGCCATCCGGCAACCCGCGTCGGACCGGCGACCGGCGACCCGACTATCCAGCGACCCCGGAGGTCCGGCGACACCGTCGGTCCGGCGACCCAGCCGTTCGGCAACCCGGCAGTCCGGCGCCGAGTTACTCGGGCAGCAGAACTCGCAGCATGGCGTCGAACTCGTCTGGTCCTGGCGGGTTTTCGGTGAGGAGGGATTGTACGAGCAGGCCGTCGACCGCACCGACGAAGACCCGGACGCGGACGGGGTCGTCGGTGTAGCGGCGGGCGAAGTCGGCCAGGGCGGCCAGCCAGCGGTCGGTGGCGGGGCGCAGGCCGGTGTCCTTGGCGGCGAGGAGGAACAGTTCGAACTCGGCGAGCAGGCGACCCGGATCGCGGACGACCGAGGCGAGGAGTTCGGCGAGGTCGCGGCGGCCGTCGGTGTCCGCGGTGTCGGTGACCTGGCGAATCACCGCGGCGTCGGCGTCCATGGAGCCGGTGAGCGCGGCGGTGAGCAATTCGTGGATGCTGCTGAAGTAGTAGGCGGCCGAGGTGTAGGGCTGACCGGCTTCCTTGGCGACGGCCCGGTGACTGACGCCCGCGACGCCGTCGCGGGCGACGACGCGCAAGGTGGCCTCGATGAGCTCTTGCTGACGTTGCCTGCCCTTGCGGAGTCGCCCGTCGGTGGTTGCCTCGTCCAGCGGTTTCCTCCTCGTTCGACCGAATCGGACCGACTATAGCGAGGGCGCGTCGACGGGTTCGGCGACCGCGTTGCCGAGCACCGGGTAGCCGATCCCGACGATCGTCACCACGCACAGGCCCGCGCCGAGCGCGACGTAGCTGCCCGCTCCGACACCGAACAGGTCCACGACCAGCCCGGTGCCGGCCGCGCCCGCCGCGATACCGATGTTCAGGCCGGTGATGGCCCAGGTCATGCCCTCGGTCAAGGCGGTGGCCGGGACGCATTTCTCGACCAGGGTCATGATCACGATCATCGTCGGCGCGAAGAACACACCGGCGACGAACACAGCGGCGGCCAGCCCCGCGATGCTGGAGACCAGCACCAGCGGCAGCGTGGTGACCGCGGTGCCGGTGACGCCGAGCAGCAGCAGTCGCGGCAGCGGAATCCGGAGGTCGAGTGTGCCGAACACGAGCCCGGCGACGGCGGAACCGAGCGCGTAGACCGACACCACGATGCCCGCGGCGGCGGGACTGCCCTGCCGTTCGGCGAAGGCGACACTGACCACGTCGATGGTGCCGACGATGGTGCCGCCCGCGACGAGCGCGAGCACCAGCACGATCATCGACGGCGATCCCACCTTCGCGCCGCTGCCGCCCGCGACCCGGACCGCGGGTTCGGTCCCCCGCTGCGCGGTGACCAGCACACCGCCGAGCACCAGCAGCACCGCCGCGACCAGCGGTCCGGCCTGCGGGAACAGGGTCGTGCACAGGGCGACCGAGAGGGCGGGGCCGAAGACGAAGGTCATCTCGTCGAGGACCGATTCGAACGAGAAGGCGGTGTGCAGCCGGGGCGAGCCGGCGAAGATCTCGGTCCAGCGGGCCCGGATCAGCGCGGACATGCTCGGGATGCAGCCCGACGGTATTGCGAGGACGAACAGCAGCCAGGCGGGTGCGCCGTAGCCGGCGGCCAGCAGCAGGGCGCCGAGCGCGATGACGCTGATCCCGGTGGCGGGCAACAGGATACGGCTCTGACCCCGGCGGTCGACCAGTCGCGATATCCGCGGCCCGAGCAGGGCCATGGACAGGGTGAAACAGGCCGACACCGCGCCGGCGAGCAGGTAGTCGCCGCGCAGCTGCGACAGCATGGTGATCAAGCCGATGCCGACCATCGGCATCCCCACTCTGGCGACGAAACCGGCGGCGGTGAAGGCGACTGCGCCGCGGGCGGCGAACAGCTCTCGATACGGGTTGGCCACGAAACGACCCTTCCTGAGGTGAGCGAACCGAACATAAACTTGAACGACTGTTAGATTTGTTTATTCCACCGCCGCGCGGGTTCTCGATCAGGGTGCGACTGGGGGTCGATATGGGGACGCTTCCCGATGTGGGCCGACACCCCGAATCCCTACCGTCGGTGCATGGCACACCCCGCTCGATTCCGCCGCCTGCTCCTCGGCGCCGCGGCCCTCGCTCTCACCTTCGTGCTCGCGGTCGGGGGCGGTACGGCCTGGCTCTGGACCACGGCCGACATCTCCACCGTCGGCACCACGGAATTCACCCGGCCGCTGGCCATCCCGCCGCTGGCCGATTCCACCGTCGACGCCGACGGAACCAGGGTGTTCACACTCGACATGCAATCGGGGACAACGGAATTCGAGCCGGGTCGACCGACCGACACCTGGGGGTTCAACGGTACCTACCTCGGCCCGACGCTACGGGCCGCGAACGGCGAGCGGGTGCGGGTCCAGGTCCGCAACACGCTGCCCGAAGCCTCCAGCGTGCACTGGCACGGCATGCACCTGCCCGCGAAGATGGACGGCGGGCCGCATCAGATGGCCGAGGCCGGGGCCACCTGGACACCGGAATGGACAGTGGCGCAACCGGCTTCGACACTCTGGTACCACCCGCATCCACACGGCGCGACCGAGGACCACGTCCGGCGCGGACTGGCGGGCATGTTCTGGATCGACGACGACCTCGCCGGAGCACTCCCACTGCCGCACGACTACGGCGTCGACGATCTGCCGGTGATCGTGCAGGACCTGCGAATGCGCGGACAGCAACTCGACGGCACCCGCGCGATCATGCGCGACGTGGGCTTTCTCGGCGACAACACGATGGTCAACGGCACCATCGGGCCGTATCAGGAGGTCGGCGACGAGCTGGTGCGGCTGCGGCTGCTCAATGCCGCGACCGCGCGCACCTTCACCTTCGCCTTCGACGACGCCCGCCCGTTCGCGCTGATCGGCACCGATGGCGGACTGCTCGAGCGCCCGGCCACCCTCGACCGGGTGCGCCTGTCCCCCGGCGAGCGCGCCGAGATCGTGGTCCGGATGCGCGCGGGCGAACGCACCATCCTGCGCGGCGAGCGCCTCGACGCCGGACTCGACTTCTGGGGGAACCGGTTCGCGGGCGGCGACGACACCTTCGACATCCTCGAGCTCAGGGCCGCCGAGACCCTGCGACCCTCTCCCGACCTGCCTGCCACCCTGGTCGCACCCTCGACGCCCGACGGCTCGGACGCGGTGACCGAACGCCACTTCGATCTCACTTTCGCCAAGATCAACGACACCGAGATGGCGATGGACCGCATCGACGCCACCGTCACCCGCGGTACCACCGAGAAGTGGGTGGTGCGCAACTCCGACGGCATGCCGCACAACTTCCACGTCCACGACGTGCAGTTCCGGGTGCTCGACTACGCGGGCGCGCCGCCGACCCCGGATCTGGCCGGTCCGAAGGACACGATCTTCCTGGCGCCGGGCACCACCGCGACCCTGGCGCTGCGTTTCGACGGACCCGCGGATCCGACGACGCCGTACATGTATCACTGCCACCTGCTCTGGCACGAGGACCGGGGAATGATGGGCCAGTTCGTGGTCGTCGAGCCAGGTCAGGAGGCCGCGACACCGCCGCGACACGCGCACTGACCTTGTCACGGCGACCAGGCCGCGCTAAATTCATCACGTAGTGAATTCAACACTCGATGAATTGAGGCGGCCCATGTCGCACACCGCTCCCGAACCACCCGCCGTCGAGGTCACCGATCTGACCGTGCGCCGCGGAAGACGCCGCGTCCTGCACGGTCTGACCCTGGAGATCCCGCGCGGCTCGATCACCGGACTGCTCGGCCCATCGGGCTGCGGCAAGACCACCCTGATGCGCAGCATCGTCGGCACCCAGCTGGTCGAATCGGGCACGGTCACCGTGCTCGGCGACGCGGCGGGCAGTGCCGCGCTGCGCCGGCGCGTCGGCTACGTGACCCAGGCGCCGAGCATCTACGCCGACATCAGCGTGCGCGACAACGTCGCCTACTACGCCGCGCTGTACGGCCGGACTCGCGGCGATGTCGAATCCGCCATCGCCGCAGTGGGTTTGACCGATCACGCGGGCCAGCTGGGCGATCAGCTCTCCGGCGGGCAGAAGACCAGGGCGTCGCTGGCGTGCGCGCTGGTCGGCAAGCCCGAGGTGCTCGTCCTCGACGAACCGACCGTCGGGCTCGATCCGGTCCTGCGGGTCGAGTTGTGGCAGCAGTTCCACGACTTGGCCGCGGCGGGAACGACGCTGCTCGTGTCGAGCCATGTGATGGACGAGGCCGAACACTGCGACCGCCTGCTGCTGATGCGCGAGGGCGCGCTGCTGGCCCAGCTCAGCCCGGCCGAGCTGCGCGAGCGCACCGGCGAGCAGAACCTCGAGACCGCCTTCCTCAGCCTGATCACCGATGGAGAGCTCCGATGAGCGTCACCCTGCGGCCCTACGCCGCCACGACCGGCCGGATCCTGCGCCAGTTGCGCAACGACCATCGCACCGTCGCCATGATCCTGGTGGTGCCCGCGATCCTGATGACGTTGCTGTACTTCATCTATCAGGACGCGCCGCGCGCGCCGCACACCCCGTTGACGATGTTCGACCGGGTCGGCATCACCATGCTCGGCATCCTGCCGTTCATCGTGATGTTCCTGATCACCGCCATCGCGATGCAGCGCGAACGCACCTCGGGCACCCTCGAACGGCTGCTCACCACGCCGTTGAGCAAGCTCGATCTGCTCGCCGGGTACGGCAGCGCGTTCTCCCTCGCCGCCGCGGCCCAGGCCGCGGTGGCCTGCCTGGTCTCCTTCGGCCTGCTCGGGCTGACGGCCGCCGGCAACCCGGGCTGGGTGATGCTGATCGCCATGGTCGACGCGGTGTGCGGGGTGGCGCTCGGTCTGCTGGCGAGCGCGTTCGCGCGCACCGAGTTCCAGGCGGTGCAGTTCATGCCGGTGATCGTGGCGCCGCAGATCTTCCTGTGCGGGCTGCTCGTGCCGCGCGACCAGCTGCCGAACTGGCTGGAGGCGATCAGCAACGTGCTGCCGCTGAGCTACGCGGTCGACGCGCTGCAGCAGGTCTCGGTGCACGCGGAGCCGACGGCCGCGATGTGGCGTGATCTCGCGGTCGTGGCCGGGTTCGCCGTCGTCGCCCTGTGCCTCGGCGCGGCCACGCTGAACCGGCGTACTCCATGATGAGATGACTCGACGGATGGAGGACAGCACGAGATGAGCGGCGACGAATCCGGTTCGGACGCACCACGGTCCCGGCGCACCGGCCGCAGGCCGGGTAACACCGACACCAGGACCGCGATCCTGGAGGCCGCGCGGACCCGCTTCGCGAGCGCCGGATTCGCCAGCACCTCGATCCGCGCGGTGGCCGCCGACGCCGAGGTGGACCCTGCCCTCGTGCACCACTACTTCGGCACCAAACAGCAACTGTTCGCCGCGGTGGTCGCGCTGCCCGTCGACCCAGAACTCACGCTGCGCACCATCGACGCGGCGCCGGTGGAACGGCTCGGCGAAACGGTGGTGCGCGCGGTGGTGACGGTGTGGGACTCCTCGGCGGGGCCCGGCGTCGTGGCCATGGTGCGCAGCATGCTCGCCGGTGAACCGAACCTGGTGCGCTCGTTCCTGCTCGAAGTGGTGCTCGAGCGGGTGCGCGCGCGGATCGCCACCGACGCCGACGACGGCCGCGCGCGCATGTCACTGGTCGCCGCGCAGATGATGGGCCTGCTCATCACACGCAAGGTGATCGAGCTCGAGCCGATCGCCTCGATGCCACTCGATTCGGTGGTCGCCGCGGTCGGGCCGTCGGTGCAGCGTTATCTCACCGGCGATATCGACCCGGTCTGACCGCCCCGGTCAGGACTGCGCGGTGAAGAACTCGTGCTCGGTGTCGGCGACCTCGCGGGCCTCGTCGATCAGCAGCACGGGGATGCCGTTGTCCACCGGGTAGGCGCGGCGCAGGCGCGGGTTGTAGAGAACACTCGCGCCGGATTCGGTGCGGACCAGCTGCAGCGGGCCCTTGTCCTGCGGGCAGGCCAGCAGGCTCAGCAGGGTTGCGTCCAGGGTGGATTCGTGCGCCATGGCGATCAACCTACCCCGCCGTCGTGGCATCGCCGGTAGCCGGTCGCCTGCGGAAGGAGATGTAGCGGTGCCCGAAGAAGCTCAGCACCGCGACCAGGCCCATCACCACCATCGACGCCGGGGCCGCGGGGAAGCCGAGCCCGGTCACGGCGAGCTCCACCAGCACCACATTGAGGACGAGGCCGCCCGCGTTCACCCCGCAGAAGGCGAGGAAATCGCGCAGTACCCGCCCGCGCACCCGGAACACCAGGGTGCGGTGCCCGACGAAGGCCACCACCATGCTCACCGCGTAGGCGGCGACCACCGCGAGGCCGGGCCTGCCGTCCCCGAGGATCGTCAGCCACAGCAGGGTCAGCGCCATGCCGAGCGCGGTGTTGAACCCGCCGACGATCGCGAACGCCAGCTCCTGGCGCTTCACGATTCGCAGCAGCGGGCCCGGCGTCTCCAGGACACCGTCGCGGGCCGTCGCACCTGCCGTCATCGCGTGCCCACCACGGCGATGTCGTCGGCGAACAGCAACCATCGGGTGAACGAGAGCAGCCCAGTGGCCGGGGCCGTCCACCGAATCCGGGAGCCGTGGGACAGGTAGATCCGGGAGACACCGCGGCCGGGGAAGACCGGACCCGCTGCCGTGGTGCTCGAGCCCCATCGGTCCACCGTCCGACGGGGCGGAATCGTGGTTTCCACCATGAGCACGAGACCCTACCGGTAGCGGCCCGCGTGTCGACACCGTCACGTATCACCGGTCACTTAGCAGATCTCGGCGCGCCACAGTGTTAAAGTCTCGCAACACTGCTGGCGCTAGTGACACATACCGAAAGCCGACGATGCCGATTCCCTCAGCGCGTGCGTCCCGTCCGAGCGTTGTGCTGCACGCGGGGGCGCCCGAGCGCCACCGCGCGCGACCGGTGCATTCGGTGTCGGTGGTCGTCCCGGTGTACCGGGGCGAGGAGACGATCGCGGCGCTGGTCGCCGAACTGGATCGGCTGACCGGCCCGAGCACCTCCACCGGAGGCACCCGGTTCGCAGTCGAGGAGATCATCCTCGTCCACGACAACGGGCCGGACCGCTCCGATGTGGTGCTGCAGGAACTCGCGAACAGCTACCCGCAGGTGCGCGCGGTCTGGTTGAGCCGCAACTACGGTCAGGACGCGGCGACGATCGCTGGCATGGCGGCCGCGCGGGGCGACTGGATCGTCACGATGGACGAGGACGGCCAGCACGACCCGGCCTTCATCGGCGATTTCCTCGACGCGGCGCTGGCCTCGCGCGCGGACCTGGTCTACTCCAAGCCGTCCAACACCCGGCCGCACGGGCTGCTCCGCAATGTCACCTCGCGCGGCGCGAAAGTGGTGCTGGCGACGGTGTTCGCGTTCCCCGATTCGACGCGGTTCGAGAGTTTCCGGTTGATCCGCGGCGACATCGGTCGTCAGCTGGCCGAGGTCGCCGCCAACGGCGTGTACCTGGATGTGGCGCTGACCTGGGTGGTCGGCAATACCGTCTCGGTTCCGGTGACGTTGCGCGCGGAGGGCCGCGAGGAGTCCGGCTACAACTACCGCCGCCTGTTCTCGCTGTTCTGGAAGATGGTGCTGTGCAGCGGCACCCGGGGTCTGCGCCTGGTGAGCATGCTGGGCATCACCCTCGCGCTGGCCGGGGTGATCATGGCCGCGGTGGTCATCGCGTCGGCGCTGACGCGCGACCATGGCAACCCCGAGGGCTGGGCGTCGATCATCGTCGTCCTGCTGTTGTGCTCGGGTGCGACGCTGTTCTCGCTCGGCCTGATCGCGGAGTATCTCGGGGTGGCGCTGCACGTCCTGGTCGGCAAACCGCTGTACCTGACCGTCGACACCCCGACGCCGCGACCGGACGTCACCGCGGCCCTCGCCGCGCAGCACGGCGTCGACGTCGGTTCCGAGATGAGTCACCGCCGGTGACCGACCGGATCATCTTCAGCAGGCCGTTCCGTGCCGCGGCCGAACGCGACAATCTGCTCGCCGTCCTCGATTCCGACCACAGCCACGGCGACGGCCGGTTCACCAAGGCGGCGACCGCCAGGATCAAAGCAATTACCGGTGCCGACCACGCGCTGCTGACCACCTCGTGCACGCACGCGCTGGAACTGGGCGCGTTGCTGCTCGAACTCGGTCCCGATGACGAGGTGATCGTCCCGAGTTTCGCGTTCACCTCGGCGGCCACCGCGATGGCGCTGCGCGGGTCGACGTGTGTGTTCGTCGACATCGACGACACCACCGGCAACATCGACCCCGTCGCCGCCGCGGCCGCGGTCACCGACCGCACCAAGGCGATCGTGGTCATGCACTACGGCGGTGTCGCCGCCGACATGGCACCGCTGCTGGACCTGGCGGGCGCGCACGGGCTGGCGATCATCGAGGACAACGCGCACGGCCTCGGCGGCACCTGGCGCGGCCGCAAACTCGGCACGATCGGCACGCTGGGCACCCAGAGTTTCCACGACACCAAGAACGTGCACTGCGGCGAGGGTGGGGCGCTGCTGCTCGCCGACGAGATCCTGATGGGCCGCGCGGAGATCATGCGGGAGAAGGGCACCGACCGCGCCCGCTTCCTGCGCGGTCAGGTCGACAAGTACTCCTGGCAGGACATCGGCTCGAGCTATCTGCCCAGCGAACTCAACGCGGCCGTGCTCGACGCGCAGCTGGCCGAGTTCGACACCATCCAGGCCAACCGGCACCGCGTGTGGAACACCTACGCGACCGCGCTCCCGGAGTGGGCGGCCCGCAACGATGTGCGGCCGATGACGATTCCCGCCGACAGCGGGCACACCGCGCACCTGTTCTTCCTGCGCATGCCCACCGAGGACAGCCGCGACGGCATCATCGCACATCTGGCCGGACGCGGGATCGTCGCGCCGTTCCACTACATTCCGCTGGATTCGAGCCCGGCCGGGCTCAAGTACGGCCGCACCCCCGTGCCGTGCACGCGCGCGGCGAACTTCTCGGCCACCATCGTGCGGTTGCCGCTGTGGCCGATGCTGAGCGAAGCCCAGCTGACGCGCATCGTCGACGCGGTCACCGAGTATCGCGCGTAGCGATCAGCGCAGGCGCCGATCAGCCGCGGTGAGCCGGTTCGAGGTCGGCCGCGGCTGATCGGTGCGTTCAGTTCCCGCCGAACAGTTCCGCGGCCACGGCGTCGGTGAGCACCTCGTAGGTGTCGGTCTCCCGGTTGTAGAGCCAGGTGCCCGGTCCGGCCTTCGGGAAACCGGCGGCCTGCACCGCGGTGGCCGAGGGCCGGAAGCTCGAGCTGCGCGGGATCAGGTCGACGACGTAGACCAGATCCGGTCGCTGGTCGGGTTCGAGCGCCCGCATGGCCTCGGTGACATCGCCGGGTTCGAGCCGAAAGCCCGCCCGCACGCTCAGCGCGGCGGCGGCGAGCGTGCCCGAGGGGGTCTTCAACGCGAAGGCGACCTCCACGTCGACGGGGGTGATGTCGTTGAGCACGTCCACGATCGGCTGGGTGAACACCGGGCCGCGCGCGGTCAGGATCACCGTGTCGCGGCGGTCGACGAGCCAGTAGTCGCCGTCGCTGTCGCGGCGGAACAGGTTCTCCGTCGGCCACCAGGCGTCACCGGCCTGGAACACCCCGCGCAGGCCGCCGTCGGAGATGTCGGCGATGTCGACGGCCTTGCCGAGCAGCAGACCGGGTTCGTTGTCGACGCAGCGCCGCGCGAAACCGTCGTCGCCGACCCGGATCTGCTCGCTGACCGGGTCGTAGGCGACCAGTTCGACGCGGGCGGTGCCGGGCACCGGCCGGCCCTTGGCGCCGATCTTCGCGCCGGTCACATTGGCGAGCACCACGTCGCCGTCGATCGAGGCGTAGAACTCGAGCACCCTGGCCGGCGGGAACTGCTCGACGGTGCGGCGCCACAGGCCCGCGGGCATACCGGACCCGATGAACAGCCGGATCGGATGGTTGTGTCCGGCCGGGAAGACCTCGGCGTCGAGCAGATCGCGCAGCATGGTCCAGGTGTAGGTGACGACGGTGACGCCGTAGCGGTGCACCTCTTCGGCGAAGCGGCCCGGCTCGATCTCCATCGACCGTGCCAGCGCGATCCGGCTGCCACCGGCCACCGCACCGCCGAGGCTCACCAGCAGACCTGACGAATGATGCAGCGGCGCAAGGCAGTACACCGTGTCGCGGCGGTCGAGGTCGGCCGCGCTCGCGGTGCCGAACGCCGAGAGCGCCCACCGATGGTTGGTGATGTATTTGGCCTCGAGCCGGTCACCGGTGCCGACGACGAGGATGAACGCGAGCTCGCGCGCCAGGCCGGGGTTGGAGCGGTACCACGCCGGCACCCGCACCTTCGCCGGGTCGACCTGCTCGAGATCGATCACCCGGTCGCCGGTCTGCACCGGCAGGGCCCGGCTGTCGCCACCGCCGAGCACCAGTGCCCGGCAGCCCGTCGCCGCGGCGACGCGCAGGTTCTCCGGGTCGGTGATCAGGGTCTGCACACCGGTGAGCTGGATGGCCCGATCCAGTTCGGCGCCGGGGGCGAGCAGCACCGCGACCGCGCCGAGGCGCGAGAGCGCGGCGACCGCGGCCAGTGCGCTGGGCCGGGTCTCCATGACGACACCGACCCGGGTGGCGGGCCGGATGCCGACCGAGATGAGTCCGCGCACGACATTGTCGATGCGTACCTCGACCGCGGCGTGGGTGTGCACCCGGTCGTCGAACAGGAACAGATCCTTGTTCGGCGCGCGCCGGGCGTGTTCGCTGAGCAGCTTGCCCAGCGAGATGCGGGTGTGCGGCTGGATCATGCCGAGCCGGGTCAGGCGCGGCAGCGCGCGCGCCGCCTCACCCGCCATCTCGAAGGATCCGCGAATCGTGTTGCTGGCGATGCCTTCCAGCGCCTTGCCGACGCCGGCGCCCGCCTCGGCCAGCGAGGCCGCGGTGTGCACGACCCGGGTGGCCGCGGTGCGCGGCGCGTTGCTGTCGACGTGTTCCTGCATGGGCACGATCTGCTCGGGCAGCGTGCCGTTGCCGTCCATCCAGGCGATCCAGTCGCGCACCATCGGCCAGGTGTGGTTGGTGGCCGTGGAACCGGCGACGAGCCCGAAATGCCCTGCCACCAAGCTGGCTTCGTACACCTCGGCGTGCGGTGCGGCCCGCACGATGCCGCGCACGGCGGCGGGCTGGCCGATGTCGTCGACCTCGCCGACGAACGCCAGGATCGGGCACTTGAGCTCGGCGAGCGAGACCGGGTGATCGCGAATCACGAAGCCGCCGAGCATCATCCGGTTGTGCGCGACGAACTGCTTGAGCAGATCGGCCACGGCGGGACCCGAATATCCCACCCAGCCATCGCTGTTGAGGAAGCGGCGCTGACGCTCCTTGGGTAGCAACGCTTCCCGGTCGTGCAGCTGGAGCAGGAAGTCGATCCGCGATTTCGCGGTCTTGACCGGATCGAGCATCTGGAATCCGATGCGTACCATGGACTCGGTGATCGGCAGCCGGTGCATCACGTGGTCGGCCAGGAAGTCGGCGACCTCGGAGACCACGCCGTAGGGCAGCCCGAACGGCATGCCCGCGACGATGTCGACCGGGCTGCCGAAGGTGACGATGGAGGCGACGCCCTTGCCGTAGCGGTAGGCGGTGCTCTGGTAGGCGAACATGCCGCCCTGTGAGTAGCCCATCAGGTGCACCTGGGCGCCGGTGGCCTCGCAGACGGTGTCGATGGCGGAGTTCACCGCGAGGACGTGGTCGGCCAGGTCACGTTCCCAGCCGCCCTCCTCGGTCGCGGGTGAGCCGAAATCGATGACCCAGCAGTCGATTCCGCTGGCGTGCAGGATCCCGACCGCACCGCCTGCGGCGTTCACGTCCCAGATGTCGGCGTTGACCATCAACGGCGGCACGAGCAGTGCCACCGGACGGCCCGCCGAGGTGTCGTCGGGGAAGTAGTGCCGCAACCGGTACATGCGCCTGCGCTCGACGACCTCGAAGGGCGAGGACTCGACATCGTGCGCCAGCCCGCCGAAGCGAACCACTTCCAGTCCGTTCTGCGCCGTGGCCAGCAGCCGCTGCACCGAACTGACCACACCTTTTGGACTGATATCCACCGTTCCCACCTGGCCTACCTGCTGAAAGTGACACACCTCACACACCCCGATGTGCTCATATGAGCTAACCACACCGGACCTCCATTATGTGTCGCCTGTGACACGCCGCATGTTCCGGCGATTCGGCTCACACCACCGGGCGCGTCGGGGCGGGGACCGGCGCCGATAGGGTGGCCGGGTGACCGAACCGCTCGCCGACCCGTCGACCGATCGTGAAGCCCTGCTCGTCGAACTGGTCGACGAGTCGGGCCGGACGACCGGCGAGTGCTCGGTGGCCGAGGCACACCGGCCGCCCGGCATCCTGCACCGCGCCTTCTCGGTGCTGCTGTTCGACCACCGCGGCCACGTCCTGATCCAGCAGCGCGCCGCGGTGAAGACGCGATTTCCCCTGCAGTGGGCCAACACCTGCTGTGGGCACCCCCTGCCGGGGCAGCCGGTGGCCGAGGCGGCCGCGATCCGGCTGCGCGAGGAGTTCGGTCTGGCCGCCGAGCTCACCGAGGTCGGCGCCTTCCGCTATCGCGCCGGTGACGCGTCGACCGGGCGGGTCGAGCACGAGTACGACCACGTCCTCATCGGCGCCGTCGGCAAGCACGCGCCCCAGCCCGACCCGGCCGAGATCGCCGACTGGGCCCTGCGCTCCCCCGCGGACCTGCGCGTCGACCTGGCCGAGGACCCCGGCAAGTACACGCCCTGGCTGGCCCAGGTCCTCGACCTCGCCGAACAGGCCACCCAGCACTGACCCGCTCCTCCTTGCCGCCTTTCCCTTCCCCGGTGTCCTGACCAGCCGACAGGCCAGAACCAGTTTGATGCGCATATCTACATGTTCCGATGTAACTCGCTTCCTTGGGCAAATCACAGGCTCACCACAGTCGCCGAACAGGCCGCGCGAGGAGTCTGGATTTCGAACGGTTCCACAGACGGCGAGTGAGGTAGCGATGGTCGAGGTCGAGATCGACGACGACACGGTGACGGTCCACGTACTCGGCGGGCATCGCCTGCTCGCGCTGCGTCAGCAGGTCGTGATCGACCGCGCCGCCATCACCGAGATCACCACCGCCGAGGTGGACCTGCGCCCGCCGTGGGTGCGCGCGCCGGGCACCTTCATCCCCGGGGTGATCGCCGCGGGCGTGTATCGCGGCAAGGGTCGCAAAGAGTTCTGGGACACCACCTTCGGCGGCAGCGCGGTGCGCATCGACCTGGACGGGCCGGATTTCACCCGCCTGGTCGTCGATGTCGACGACCTCGACGCCGTGCTGGGCGCGTTGACCGCCGATTCGGTCGGCGTCTGAGCGCTCAGGACCCGAACGACTCCAGCAGACCGGTATAGGTCTTCGGTGGCGGTGTCGCGAACTCCCCGATCCCCGATTTGCGCAGGCCGAGGGTGAGCAGGGACTGCACGGTCAGCGTGGCCGCCGCGACACCGTCGATCACCGGCACCCCGATCTCGTCCCGGATGTGCGCGCACAGATCCGCCATCCCGGCACAGCCGAGCACCACCGCGTCGGACCCGTCGGCCTGGACCGCCTCGCGGCAGGCCTCGGTCACGATCTTGCGGGCCCGCGGGTCGGTGTGCAGGTCGAGCACGGGCAGCTCGCAGGCGTGGATTCCGAGGCAGAAGCGTTGCATCCCATAGCGTTCCGCCAGATCCGCCGCGCGGCCGATGGTCCGGCCCAGCGTGGTGACGACGCTGAACCCGCGCCCGAGATGACTGGCGGTGTGCATCGCCGCCTCCGCGATCCCGATCACCGGCCCCGCGGCCAGCTCCCGCGCCGCGTCCAGTCCTGGATCGCCGAAGCAGGCGATGACGTAGCCGTCCACGCCCTCGGCCTCGCCGCGCCGGATGGCCGCGAGCAGGCCGGGCACACTCATCGCCTCGTCGTAGTGGCTCTCGATCGAGGCCGGTCCGGTCTCGGCGGTGACCGCGTCGAGCAGTGTGCCCGGACCGGCGACGGCCCGCGCACACTGCTCGATCGTGTCGGTCATCGCCCGGGTGGTGTTCGGGTTGACGACCCGGATGCGCATCAGGCGGTGACCTCCGTGGCGTTGGCGGCGGCCCTGCGGTCCCCGGTCAGCAGGTAGTAGACGACGAAGCCGACGCCACAACCGATGAACCAGCTGTACTGGGCGGTGGTGTGCATGCCGGGCAGGCTGTTGGCCAGCACCGGGAACACCGCGATCACCGCGGCGACGGCGGTCGCGACGATCGCGCTCACGTGATAGCCCTTGGTGTAGTGGTAGGTGCCGCTCTCCGACATCGTGAACAGGTCGTCGACTACTACCTTCTGCTTGCGCACCAGGTAGTAGTCGCAGATCAGCACGCCGAACAGCGGTCCGATGAAGGCGCCGAGCACCTCCAGCGTGTAGTGGATGACCTCGGGATTGTTGTAGAGGTTCCACGGGGTGATCAGCACCGAGCCGACCGCGGCGATCATGCCGCCGGCGCGCCAGCTGATCCGCTGCGGGCTCACATTCGAGAAGTCGAACGCGGGCGAGACGAAATTGGCGACGATGTTGATGCCGATGGTGGCGATCGTGAAGGTGAGCGCGCCGAGCACGATGGCGAAAGTCGAATCGATCCGGGCGACCGTCTCGACCGGGTCGGTGATGAGTTCGCCGTACACCGGCAGCGTGAGTGACGCGGTCACGACGACCAGTACCGAGAACACCAGGAAGTTCAGCGGCAGGCCGAGGAAATTCCCTTTCCTGACCGCGGCGAAACTCTTGCCGTAGCGGGAGAAGTCACCGAAATTGAGCATCGGTCCGGAGAAATAGGACACAACCAGCGCGATCGCGCCCATCATCACCGGCACCGACGACCAGCCGGTGTATTCCACCGCGCCCAGGCTCAGGTCGATCGCACTCCAGCCCGCCTGCGAGATGAGATAGCCGCACAGCAGGAACATGACGACGTAGACCGCGGGACCGCAGAAATCGATGAACTTGCGGATGGATTCCATCCCGCGCCAGAACACGCACGCCTGCAACACCCACAGCAGCAGGAAGCTGGCCCAGCCGAGCAGCGACAATCCGGCGAATCCGTAGTCGGCGGTGACGGCGTACGGCGCCAGCCCGGGGAACAGCTTGATGAGCACGATGTCGAGGGCGGCCGAGGCCAGGAAGGTCTGGATGCCGTACCAGGCCACCGCGATCAGACCACGGATGATCGCGGGCACATTGGCGCCGAGGACACCGAACGCGGTGCGACAGATCACCGGATAGGGCACCCCGGTCACCTGACTCGGCTTGGCCACCAGATTGCAGAAGAAATAGACGATGGTGATGCCGACCAGCAAGGCGACCAGGACTTGCCAGCTGGCCAGTCCCAGTGCGAAAAGGCTGCCCGCGGTGACATATCCACCCACACTGTGCACGTCCGACATCCAGAACGCGAAGAAGTTGTAGGACGTCCATGACTGCTTGCGGAGCGGGGCCAGATCCTCGTTCGTCAGGCGTGGATCGTAGAGCGGCGGATCACCGGCGGGGGCGCCCGCAGACGGTGTGAGTGTTTCGGTCATTGTGCATCCCATCCGAGGGGGTGAATCAGCTGCACCGACCGTAGATATCCGCTATTGCCCGACCGTTTCTCGATGATTTCCCGGCTATTGCACGACCGATATATTCTCCGGCGCGAGCAGCCCGGTATCGGTCGGCAGGGTGGCGACCACCGCTTCCAACCTGCGGTGATGTTCCTCGGCGACCACCAGCAAACGGTCGACATCGCGGTCGAGGAAGGCCTCGAGCATCAGCACGTGCTCGGTGTGCAGACGTTCGCGATCGCGCCGGTCGATGTGCACCATCGACCGCACCGGCTCGGTGACGTTCCACGCCGACTCCAGCATGTGCAGCAGCCGGAACATCCGCGACGGGCGGGTGAGCGCGACGTGGAAGTGACGTGACTGGCGCTGATAGGTCTCGGGATCGTCGTCGAGGATCGCGCGTTCGAGCAGTTCGTTGATGGCGAGCAGTTCGGTGCGGTCCGCGTCGTCGGCGTTGGCGACCGCGGCGGCGAGCGAGGCCGATTCCAAGGTGTCGCGCACGATGTACATCTCGCGCAGTTCGGCGGCGGTGAGCTGGGCGACGGCATAGCCGCGTTGCGGGCGATGGGTGACCAGGCCCTCCCCGATCAGCGTCTTGAGCGCCTCGCGCACGGGGATGTGGCTGACCCCGAACAGTTCGGCGACCTCGCGCAGCGGGATCACGGTGCACGGGGGCACGGCGCCGTCGAGGATCACCCGGCGCAGTTCGCCGAGGATCACCTGGGGACGGCCTGGCTCGTCGACCACGAGCCTCGCCAGGAGCGCCGATCGTCGTCTCGGGGGCATGCGCACATGCTATGGACGCCGTATTGCGGGCGTACTGCCCGATGTGACGGTCAGGAAACGATCACCGTACCGACCGGTCCTTTGTGCGCGGTGGCATGCTGCAACGATGGGAGTTTCGACAACGCAGTCGGTGGATCGCCGTTTCGTCCGCTTGGTCGCCGTCTTCGACAGCCTGTTCCGCAAGCCCGCGCACGGCGGTGGCGCACTGAGTGTGTACCTGCACGGCGAGCCGGTGGTCGATGTCTGGGCCGGGTATGCGAGTCCTGGCGTGCCGTGGACCGCGGAGACCGTCGCCTTGGGTTTCTCCACCGGAAAGGGCGTGGCGTCCACGGTGGTCCATCAGCTCGTCGAGCGCGGTGAGCTCGACTACGACACGGCCGTGGCCGACTACTGGCCGGAGTTCGCCGCGGCGGGCAAGGCCCACATCACGGTGCGCGACGTGCTCACCCATCGCGCCGGTCTGCACCGGTTGCGCGGTCTGCTGCCCGGCCCGACCGAGCGCTTTCTCGACGACGCGGCGGTGACCGAGGCACTGGCCACGGCCGCGCCCGATCCCCGGCACCGCACGACCAGCGGCTATCACGGAATCAGCTACGGGCATCTGGCCGCCGAGCTGGTGCGACGGGTGACCGGGCGCGAGTTCGTCGACGTCGTGCGCACCGAACTGGCCGAGCCGCTCGACGCCGAGGAACTCTGGTTCCGGGTGCCGCCCGAGCACCGGCACCGCATCGCGACCACCTTCCCGCGCCTGCGGGCCGCGGGCATGGACTGGGACCGGGGCTCGGATCTGCTGACCCGCACCCGCTTCGCCGCCGCGGCCGAGACCACGCCGCGCGGCTTCGCCGAACTCATCGTCGACCCGCGCGTGCACGATTCGGTGATGCCGGGCGTGAACGGGGTCTTCTCCGCGCGTGCGCTGGCCCGCCTCTACGCCGCCCTCGCCAACAAGGGCGAACTCGACGGCACCCGCGTCCTCGACCCCGACTCGATCCGCCGCGCCGCCACCCGTCAGGTCTTCACCCCCGATTACGTGCTCGCCTTCCGCATCCCGTGGGCCCTCGGCTTCCATGGCGTCCCCATGAAGCCGTCCAAGGCCGACCCGATCTCGGCCTTCGGCCATTTCGGCCTCGGCGGCTCCGGCGCCTTCGCCGACCCCGAGACCGGCCTGTCGCTGGCCTTCGTCACCAACCGCCTCGGCGGCAAACTCACTCCTCTGGGCGACGCCCGCCTCACCCGCCTCGGCACCATCGCCCACAACATCGCCAAAACCGCCTAACGCGCCCCATCACCAACTGGACGGGTGATCACCAGGCACTGGTGTGAGTAACGGCCGAGAGCCGAACGCCACCAGAGCCTGGTGATCACGTGTCCAGGTGGTTGAGGGTGGGATCGGGTCGGTGTTGCGGTGGATTCGGGGTGGGGATGCGGCACGATGTGGCGTATGGAGACGGTCGGGATCGAGCGGATCGAGGCGGCGGGTCGGCTGTTGGCGCCGGTGATTCGGCGGACACCCACCGTGGCCTCGCGGGTGCTGTCGGACCGGGTGGGGACGCCGGTGCTGCTCAAGTGCGAGAACCTGCAGCGGACGGGGTCGTTCAAGCCGCGGGGTGCCTACAACCGGATCGCCCATCTGCCCGCCGACCAGCGGGCGCGCGGGGTGGTGGCCGCGTCGGCGGGCAATCACGCGCAGGGGGTCGCGTGGTCGGCGGCAGAGCTGGGGATCACCTCGACGGTGTTCATGCCGATCGGGGCGTCGTTGCCGAAGCTGATGGCAACGCGGGCGTACGGGGCCGAGGTGCATCAGGTCGGCGACACCATCGACGAATCCTTGGTCGCCGCAGAGGAATTCGCGCAGCGCACCGGATCCACGCTGATCCATCCGTTCGACCATCCCGACATCGTCGCCGGTCAGGCGACCGTCGCGCTGGAGATCCTGGAGCAGGTACCCGATGTCGGCACGGTCGTGGTGCCGACCGGTGGCGGTGGTCTGCTCGCCGGAGTCGCGGTGGCCCTGCATGCCCTGGCGCCACACGTGCGAGTGATCGGTGTGCAGGCGGCGGAGGCGGCGGCGTGGCCGGATTCGCTCGCCGCGGGCGCTCCGGTGCGGGCCGCGCGAATGTCGACGATGGCGGACGGGATCGCCGTCGGGCTGCCGGGTGCGGTGCCCTTCGCCCATGTCGCGGAGCTGGTGACCGAGATCGTCACCGTCGACGAGGACGCACTGTCGAAGGCCCTGCTGCTGTGTCTGGAACGAGCCAAGCTGATCGTCGAGCCCGCGGGTGCGGCCGGTGTCGCCGCCCTGCTCACCCCGGCTCTGCGCGACCGCGACCTCCCCGGCCCCGTCGTGGCGATCCTGTCCGGCGGCAACATCGACCCGCTGCTGCTCACCCGCGTGATCGGCCACGGCCTCAGCGCGGCGGGCCGCTACCTGGCGATGCGCGTCACCATCGCCGACCGCCCCGGCGCGCTGTCGACCCTGCTCGGTGTCGTCGGCCGCGCGGGTGCCTCCGTCGTCGACATCGTCCACTCCCGCACCGGCATGTGGCTGGCCGTCGACGAGGTCGAGGTCTCCCTCACCGCCGAGACCCGAGGCCCCACCCACCGCGACGACGTCCTGGATGCCCTGCGCGACGCAGGTTTCCGCGTCCGCGCCGAGCTGTGACCCACCGCGCCGAGCCACGCCATCGACCAGAACTGGTCCGTTTATCACCACGCGCTGGTGGCGGCCGCCACTCGGCCGATGCTCACCTGACAGCGTGGTGATCAACTGTCCAGCTGGTGCCACGATGAGTCGGGCGGCGTACGGCGGATTCTGGAGCGACGGAACACGGCGCCGCAGGATATGGGCGGTACGGCGTGGAGGTGGCAACCACGCGAGTAAGGCGCGCACCCGTGCGGGCCAGGTGCTCGGCGTGGTGGTCGGTGCTCATCGGGTCGGCCCCCTTTCGGGGTGGCGCACCTGTGGTCGGCGCGTGGGGTGGGGCTAGTGCGCGCCGCCGAGTTCCAGGGCGAGGACGCCGAGGATGACCAGGGCGATGCCGCCGACCTGGATGAGGGTGAGCCGCTCCCCCAGGAACAGGACGCCGATGGTCGCGATCGCCGCCACGCCGACGGCGGACCAGATGCCGTAGGCGACGCCGATCGCCATTCCCCGCTTCAACGCCTGGGACAGGAAGAAGAACGCCGCGCCGTAGCCGAGTACCACGACGATCGAGGGCACCAGCTTCGTGAAGCCTTCCGACAGTTTCAGCGAGACGGTCGCCGTCACCTCGGTGGCGATGGCCAGTGCCAGGAAGAGCAGGGTCATCCGCGCAGACTATCCGGGCCACGAGCGCGGCGCCGCACACGGCATCACCGGCCACCGGACCAGCGGCGCAACACCTTCGGCGTCGGCCGGCTCGGAGACTCGAAGGAGGTCAGCTCAGCCAGGTGCGGGCTTCGGTGGCGGCGGTGCGGACCTCGCCCAGCTGCTCCGCGACGCGGACGCCGGCGGTGCCGCCGCGGGCGTTGCGGGAGGCGATGGAGCCTTCGACGGTGAGGACGTCGCGGACACCGGCCGTCAGGGACGGGTCGATGGCGGCGAATTCCTCGTCGGTCAGCTCGGCCAGGCCGACGCCGCGGGACTCGGCGGCGCGGACGCAGGCGCCCGCCGCCTCGTGGGCGACGCGGAACGGAACGCCTTGGCGGACCATCCATTCGGCGATGTCGGTGGCGAGGGTGAAGCCGGCGGGGGCGAGTTCGGCCATGCGGTCGGTGTGGAAGGTGAGGGTGGCGACCAGGCCCGCGATGGCGGGGAGCAGGAGTTCGAGCTGGGCGACCGAGTCGAACAGGGGTTCCTTGTCCTCCTGCAGGTCCCGGTTGTAGGCCAGGGGCTGGGCCTTGAGTGTGGCCAGCAGGCCGGTCAGGTTGCCGATGAGGCGGCCCGCCTTGCCGCGGGTCAGCTCCGAGACATCGGGGTTCTTCTTCTGCGGCATGATCGACGAACCGGTGGACCAGGCGTCGGCCAGGGTGACGTAGCCGAATTCCGGTGTGCTCCAGACGATGATCTCCTCCGCCATCCGGCTGAGGTCGACCCCGATCATCGCCAGCACGAAGGCGGCCTCGGCGGCGAAATCACGCGAGGAGGTCGCGTCGATCGAATTGGCCGCGGACGCGGTGAAGTCCAGTTCGGCGGCGATCTGCTCGGGGTCGAGGCCCAGCGAGGAACCGGCCAGCGCGCCCGACCCGTACGGCGAGATCGCGGCGCGCTTGTCGAAGTCGCGCAGGCGTTCGAGGTCACGCAGCAGTGGATGGGCGTGCGCGAGGAGGTGATGGGCGAGCAGCACCGGCTGGGCGGCCTGCTGGTGGGTCTTGCCCGGCATCACCGCGTCCGGATGCGCGGCGGCCTGGGCGACGAGTGCGTCGACCACATCGAGCACACCGGCCGAGACGCGACGCACACCGTCGCGCAGCCACATCCGGAACAGCGTGGCCACCTGGTCGTTGCGCGAACGCCCGGCGCGCAGCCGCCCACCGAGCTCGGCCCCGACCCGCTCGATCAGCCCGCGCTCGAGCGCGCCGTGCACGTCCTCGTCGGACTCGGCCGGTCCGAAGGCACCCGAGGCGACATCGTCGGCGAGGGCATCGAGGCCGACCAGCATGGCGGCCAGGTCCTCGGCGGAGAGCAGATCGGCCTTGTGCAGCACCCGGGCGTGCGCCTTGGAGGCACGGATGTCATAGGGCGCCAGCGCCCAGTCGAAGTGGGTCGACTTGCTCAGCGCCGCCATCGCCTCGGCCGGTCCGGACGCGAATCGCCCACCCCAGAGGGCACCTTCGTTGGTTCCACTGTGGGTCATCGGGTTCTCCTCCGGTCGGAAAGGGTGGTGGGCATGGCTGTTCACAGCACCGGCCGGCCCTTGACGGGACCGGCCGGTGTCGAGACTACGACTTCCTCAGTACTACTTCTGGTTCAGGTCGCGACGCGCGGCAACCTTGGAGGACAGGCCGTGGATCTGGACGAAGCCCTTGGCCAGCGACTGGTCGAAGGTGTCGCCCTCGTCGTAAGTGGCCAGGTTGAAGTCGTAGAGCGACTGCTCGGAGCGGCGGCCGTTGACGACGGCGGAACCACCGTGCAGCACCATCCGGATGTCGCCGGTGACCTGCTGCTGGGTGTCCTGCACGAAGGCGTCGAGGGCGCGCTTGAGCGGGGAGAACCACAGGCCGTCGTAGGCCAGCTCGCCCCAGCGCTGCTCGACCTGGCGCTTGTAGCGGCCCAGCTCGCGCTCGACGGTGACGTTCTCGAGGGCCTGGTGCGCGGTGATCAGCGCGATGGCGCCGGGCGCCTCGTAGATCTCGCGGCTCTTGATGCCGACGAGGCGGTCCTCGACCATGTCCAGGCGGCCCACACCCTGGCGGCCGGCGCGGGTGTTCATCTCCTCGATGGCCTGCAGCACGGTGACGGGACGGCCGTCGATGGCGACCGGCACACCCTTGTCGAAGCTGATGATGACCTCGTCGGGCGCCTCGAAGTTCACCGTCGGGTCGGCGGTGTAGTCGTAGACGTCCTTGGTCGGCGCGTTCCACAGGTCCTCGAGGAACCCGGTCTCGACCGCGCGGCCCCACACGTTCTGGTCGATGGAGAACGGCGACTTCTTGGTGACGTTGATCGGCAGGTTGTTCTGCTCGGCGAAGGCGATGGCCTTCTCGCGGGTCCAGGCGTAGTCGCGGACCGGAGCGATGACCTCGAGGTCGGGCGCGAGCGCGCCGATGCCGACCTCGAAGCGGACCTGGTCGTTGCCCTTGCCGGTGCAGCCGTGCGAGACGGTGGTGGCGTTGTGGAACTTGGCGGCCTCGACCAGGTGCTTGACGATCAGCGGCCGGCTGATGGCCGAGACGAGGGGGTACTGGCCCATGTACATGGCGTTGGCCTGGATGGTGGGCAGGCAGTACTCGTCGGCGAACTCGTCGCGCGCGTCGACCACGATGGCCTCCACGGCGCCGCAGTCCAGCGCGCGCTGGCGCACGACGTTCATGTCCTCGCCGCCCTGGCCGAGGTCGATGGCCACGGCCACCACCTCGGAACCGGTCTCCTTCGCGATCCAGCTGATGGCGACGGAGGTGTCAAGCCCACCGGAGTAGGCGAGTACGACGCGATCGGACATGTCTGTTGTGCTCCTCGAAGTGTGTCTACGTCATCTGCACGGGCTGCTCTGAGCAGTATGGATGCTCCGGCCGCCGATTCGGCTCGCGCCGTTGCTGCAAATGATTATGCACGATGATGCAATCTCATTCATAGCGGGGGTCGTCCAGCCTGGTCAACCACCCCAGCGACCCCGGCCGCCAACCACGACCGGCCGGTCGGCACACCGATGGCACCCGCCCTGGAAATCGCCATCCACCTGCGAAAACAAGTCGAAAGACCTTGGCGGTGCGCGGCATGTGTGAGACGCTGGTCACAGCAGCTACCCACCGGTCGGGGTCAAGGAGCCACCATGCAGCAACTACGTGATTTCGCCCAGGACAACTACGACCTCATCGGCACCGTCGTCGTCGGACTGGGAAATCTCAGCCTCGGCATCGCCAAGCTGGCCATCGATCTCGGCACACCGATCCTGCAGAACTTCTTCGCCTGACCGTCGGGTCCGCTTCAGCACAGGGAGAACCACCTCATGATCGATTCGGTCCTGCAGTTCCTGTCCGACCACTACGAGTCCGGCGCCACCCTCGGCCTGCACATCGGGCAGGTCCTGTTCGAGCACGGCGCGCCACTGACGCTCGCCATCCTGAATTTCCTCGCCTCCTGAGACCGCCGGAGACCCACCGCGTCGTCCGCACGTGTGGCACTCTGGGAGAGCACTATTCGGCTCGCCACACGTGAGGACGAACAAGATGCTCCAGCAGATCGCGCAGGAATTCTCCCTTCTCGGCAACAGCGTCCTCGATGTCGGACGCGCCATCGTCACACTGGTCCAGAACATCATCGATGTCGCGACGCCGAACAATCCCGGCGGCGGCGCGGGCGGCGGGCAGTACCCGTTCAACTGAGCACCGCAGCACCGAGCGGCCTCCGGTAACCAGCGGGCGCCCCCTCCCCTGCCGCGCGCTCGCGATGTAGCGCGCCGCGATCGGTTCCGTCGCGGCGAGACCTCCCCGGCTTCCGCCGTGCCCACTCCCGGCGATCATCCCCGAAATCGAAGACAGCCGACGGCTGCGCTTGCTACTGTCTGAGCCAGTTCTCTACGGCAGCGTAGAAATACGTTTTCTACGTACACGTAGTTCGACAGTCAGTTCTGGTCGCGCGGGTCGGCGACCATCGGGAACCGGGGTGATCGTCATCGTCGCGTCGCGCGAAAAGACCGCTGCACCAGCGGATCGTGAGCTCGTCGTCGAGTTCGGGCTGCGCTGGTGGCGCGAGCATCCGCAGCAGTCCATCGAGACCGCGGGCCGACAGGTCACCATGGCGTGGCGGGCCACCGCGGAGCTGGTTCTCGCCGTGGTCCACCGCCGGTTTCCCTTGCAGGAGTTCCTGCGGCAGTGCTCCTTCATGGCAGGCGTCTCAGCCACCCCGACCCTGCTGGTCGCGATTCCGGTCGCGGTCGTGGTGTCGATTCAGGTCGGCGCGCTGGTCGGCCAGGTCGGCGCGACGACGTTCATCGGCGCGGTCAACGGTCTCGGCATCATCCGGCAGGGTGCGCCGCTGGTCACCTCGCTGATGATCGCGGGCGCGGTCGGCTCGTCGATCTGCGCGGATCTGGGCTCGCGCACCATCCGCGAGGAGATCGACGCGATGCGGGTGATGGGCGTCGACCCGGTGCGCAGGCTGGTCGCGCCGCGACTGCTGGCGGCGGTGCTGGTGAGCATGCTGCTGTGCGGCTTCGTGGTGTTCATCGGCTTCGCGACCGGCTACGCGTTCAACGTCTTCATCCAGGACGGGACCCCGGGCTCCTACATCAGCACGTTCGCCTCCTTCGCCGTCGCGGCCGACCTGCTGGTGGCGATCGTGAAGGCGGCGGTGTTCGGCGCGCTCACCGCGATCATCGCCTGCGACGCGGGCCTGCACACCAAGGGCGGGCCGGGTGGGGTGGCGAACGCGGTGAACTCGGCGGTGGTCAGTTCGGCGATCGTGTTGTTCGCGGCCAATATCGCGCTGACCCAGATCTACAACACCGTGTTCCCGTCGAAGGTGCTCTGAGATGGCGGGCTATCTGCCGCCGGTGCTGCGGCCGTGGCGGGCGGTGCGGACGGCGACCCGGCCGGTCGCCGACGCGAATGTCCGTCTGGGACACCAGGGGATGGTGTTCCTCGAGTCGCTGATCGCGATTCCGTTCGTGCTGCGGCACTACCGCAAGGAAGTGGTGCGCCTGATCGTCGACGTCACCTGGGGCAACGGTGCGCTGGTGGTGGGTGGCGGCACGGTCGGCGTGGTGCTGATCCTGTGCGGGTTCGGCGGGGTCACCGTCGGGATGGAATCGCACACCGCGCTGGATCTGCTGACGATGAGTCCGCTCACCGGCGCGATCTCCGGATTCGCCACCACCCGCGAGCTGGCCCCGCTGCTGGCGACGATCGCCTTCGCCGCCCAGGCGGGCTGCCGGTTCACCGCCCAGATCGGTTCGATGCGGATCGCCGAGGAGATCGACGCGCTCGAGTCGATGGCGATCCGGCCGATGCCCTATCTGATCACCACCCGCATGCTGGCCGCGGCGGTGGCGATCCTGCCGCTGTACGCCATCGGCATGGCGACGGCCTATCTCGCCACCAAGCTGACGGTGTTCTTCCTCGGTGGCACCGGGATCGGCACCTACGACCACTACTTCCACCAGTTCCTCGACCCGGGCGACATCGTCTACTCGGTGCTCAAGGCGGTGGCCTTCGTGCTGGTCGCCACCTTCATCCAGTGCCACTACGGCTATGTCGCCGCGGGTGGGCCGGAGGGTGTCGGGGTGGCGGCGGGGCACGCCATCAAGATGACGATCATCGTCGTCGTCTTCCTCAATCTGCTTCTCACCCTGGCGATCTGGGGCGTCGACCCCGGCATCCGGATCTCGGGATAGGTGGTCGTGATGTATCCGGATCCCAGTGGACGCGGCTGGTCGCGGCGGCGGCTCGGCATGGCCGGAGTGGCCATGGCGGTGAGTCTGTCGAGCGTGGTCGCGCTGCTCGGCCTGCGCTACGCCGGCTATTTCGATGACGCCGTGCCGGTGACCGCGCGGTTGACCAGCACCGGTGACGGTCTGCCCGCCCGCGCCGATGTGCGCTTCCGCGGCATGCTCGTCGGTGCGGTGTCCGGGGTGGAGATCGCCGAGAAGGGGCTGCGCCAGCGGGTCGAGCTGGCGCTGGAACCGGCCGCCGCCGAGGCGATTCCGTCCTCGGTGACCGCTCGCGTGGTACCCGCCAACATCTTCGGTGTCACCTCGATCGAGTTGGTCGACAACGGCGCCGCGCCGGCACTGCGGGCCGGGGCGGTGATCGAGCAGGACACCAGCAGCGCGACCGTCGCGCTGCAGACCACGCTCACCACCTTGCGCGATGTCCTCGACCGCATCCAGCCCGCCAAGCTGGCCCGGGTGCTGGCCACCCTGGCCGACGCGCTCGACGGTGACGCCCGCCTGCCCGGTTCCACCATCGAACGCCTCGACCAGTGGATCACCGAGGTCCGCGCGCTGCCCGGCATCGGTGAGCTGCTGGGCGATCTGGGCGCTGCCGCGGCGGCGGTGAACCAGTCGGCGCCCGAACTCGTCGACGTCCTCGGCCGGTCGGTACAGACCGCCCGCACCATCACCGACCGGCGGGCCCAGCTCGTCGACCTGCTCACCGCCGCGGGCACCGCCACCGCGGCGACCCAGGAACTGTTCGCCCGCAATCCGGACGCGGGCAAGGAACTCGTGGTCGGCCTGGACGAGACGTTCGGCGCACTGGCCGCCGACCCCGCCGCGCTCACCGACACGATCCGCGGCTTGAACGTCTCGCTGAACCGCCTGTCGTCGGTGTTCAACTGGGGTCCGAGCAGGCAGATGCGCTGGAACGTGACGGTGTCGTTCACCCCGTTCCGTCAGTACACGGCAGCCGACTGCCCGCGCTACGGCCCACAGGCCGGGCCGCGTTGCGGCGGCGCGTCGGTCCCCGAAGTCGCCGCGCCGCAGCAGTATCCGACGCAGCTGATTCCCGGCTGGTTGTCGACAGCCGGTCCGGCACCACTGCCGACGCCACCCGGTCTGCCCGAGCTCTCGCTACCCGAGATTCCCGGCCTGCCCCTGCCCGCGATTCCCGGGCTGACCCTGCCCACCGTGCCCGGACTGGTCATTCCCGGTATCACCGCTCCCGCGAGTTCCACTGCGCCAGTCGAGGACTCACCGGTCCGGCCGATCGCGCTCACCGGCACCGATGCCGTCGCCGCCATCGTGGGCGGACGCCCGAACACCACTCAGATACTGCTGCTCGGCCCCGTTCTCGCGGGGTCGACCGTGACGGTCACCCCACCGGGAGGTCACTGAGATGCGCTCGCGCACCACCTATCTGGGCCTCGTCGTGTTCGTCACGCTCTCGCTGATCGCGACCTACACGATCTGGTCCACCCTGCAGCGCGCGGTCCCCGGCGACACCCACCGCTACAGCGCGACCTTCACCGATGTGCTCGGCCTGCGCACCGGTGACGACGTGCGCATCGCCGGGGTGCGCGTCGGCCGGGTCGACGCGATCGAGCTGGTGGATCGCCGTCATGCCAGGGTGACCCTGGCCGTGCAGTCCCGCCAGCGCCTGAGCACCTCGACCAGGGCGCTCATCCGCTACCAGAACCTGATCGGTCAGCGGTATGTCGCGCTGGACGCGGGCGAGACGCCGGGCGAACCGCTCCCCGCCGACGGCGCGATTCCCCTGGAGCGCACCGAATCCTCGTTCGACGTCTCGACCATGCTGTCCGGTTTCGAACCCCTGTTCAGCCTCCTGCAACCCGACGAGGTGAACTCGCTGTCGGAGACGCTCGTCCAGGCACTGCAGGGCGACGGCGTCTCGCTGTCGGCGCTGATCACCCAGGCCGCCGCGCTGGCGACCACCTTCGGCGAACGCGACGAGATCCTCGGCGCGGTGATCGGCAACCTCAGTGACGTGATCGCGAGCCTGGCCCACCGCAGCGGTGAGCTGGAGACCCTGATCACGCAGTCGCGCGCCCTGGTGACCGGCCTGTACGAGCAGGGCACGGAACTGGGCGACGCGGTCACCGGGATCGCCGAATCGACGACGAAACTCACCGCGCTGATCGAGCGGGTGGCGCCCGGGATGGCGCGCGCGCAGGAACAGGCGAGCACCGGGGTGGAACTGCTGCTGGCCAACGGCGCGCGGCTGGATCGCTCGGCCGTCGAACTCCCGCTGGTGCTGGCCGGGCTGGCCCGGGTCAGCGGCAACGGCACCTATGTCAACGCCTACGTCTGCAGCCTGGACGTCTCGCTGTGGGGTGTGGCGCTCCCACCCGGTCTGTTCTCCCAGATCGGCGGCGACTCGCACTCGGAGGTGTGCCGATGATCAGGGACCTGATCGACCGCGGTGTCGCCGCGGCGCGTGGTTCGACGGGGAACCGGAATCTGTGGCTCGGCATGGCCGCCGGGGCGGCCGTGGTGGCGCTGGTCCTCGGTTCCGGGGTGCTCTCGCGTGCCGATCTCGGCACGGCCACCGTGCACGCCGAGTTCACCCAGGCAGCCGGTCTACGCGCGGGCAACAGTGTCGACATCGCCGGAATCGAGGTCGGCACCGTGAAATCGGTACGGCTGGAACGTGATCGGGTGGTGGTTGGCATGAGCGTGGACTCCGACGTCGAGCTCGGGCGAGACGCGAAAGCTGCGATCAAGATGTCGACCATTCTCGGCAAGATGCACATCGAACTGGATCCGGGCACCGGCACCGATCTCGACGGCGCGCGGATCCCGCTGGCGGCCACCACCGTTCCCTACAACCTGGCCAAGGTGGTGAACGACCCGAAGTACCGCAACTCCTTCGAACATCTCGAGCGGCTCGACCCGAACGCGCTGCGCGCGAGCCTGGACGCGGTGAGCGCGCAGATGGGCGATTCGCCGCAGCTCACCGCCCAGGCGCTCGACAGTGTCGGCGTGCTGGCCCGGGTCATCGCCACCCGCCGCGACGAGGTGGACCAGCTGCTCGGCAGCATGGACCAGGTCTCGAGCCTGATCGCCGACAACCAGAACAGCGTGCTGTTGCTGCTGACCAGGGGCCAGGCCATCGGCGACGCGGTGGCCAAGCGACGCGAACTGCTGCGCGAACTCCTCGACAATGTCGCCGCGGCCTCGAAGATCCTGCGGGACATGGGCGTCGACAACGGCGGCAGGCTCGGCCCGCTCATCCACAGCCTCAACACCATGTCCGAGGGCCTGGAGAAGAACCGCGACAATCTCGACGCGCTGTATCAGGTGATGCCGGTGACGGTGCGCCAGTTCAACAACGGCTTCGGGCAGGGGCCGTACGGGGAGGTCTACATGCCGTGGTTGTTCCCGGACAACTGGCTGTGCCTGGCGCACGCGATCGAGGGATGCCGATGACGCGCACCGTATTCCAGGTACTCACGCTGGTGATCCTGTCGGTGATCGGCGCGGGTTGCTCGTCGATTCCGGTGTCGCTGCGCCCGGATTCGCTGCAAATCAGCGCCGATTTCGACAGTGCCGCCGGGCTTTTCGTCGGCAACGAGGTGTCGGTGCTCGGTGTGCCGGTGGGCCGGGTCGACGCGATCGAGCAGCGTGGCTCGTTCGTGGAGGTGCGGATGACCATCGAGGGCGGCACCGAATTGCCCGCCGACGCCATGGCCGCGCTCGTCTCACCCCAGCTCATCACCAACCGGCATGTCGAACTCACCCCGGCCTACACCGGCGAGGGCCCGACCTTGACCGACGGCACGCACATCCCGCTGGCCCGCACCAGAACTCCCGTCGAACTCGACCGCATCCTGCGCAATTTCGAGCAGCTCGGTGCCGCGCTGAAGGGCGACAACGCCGACGGCCCGATGGCCAGCCGGGTGCTGTTCCCGATGCTCGACGGCAACGGCGACCGGATCCGCGAAACCCTCGACGCGCTCGCGGGCGCCTTCGAGGTGACCCTGGCCAATCGCGATCAGATCTCGAGCACGGTGATCGAACTGAACGAACTCACCGCCGTGGTCGCGGGCAACGATCAGACCGTGCGCGATTTCAGCGCCCGGCTCACCGAACTGGTCACCCTGCTCGCCGAGCAGGCACCCGGGCTGGCCGCGGTGCTGGCGCAGGTGAACGACTTCATCGCCAACACCTCGACCGTGCTCGACGAGAACCGGGCCCCGCTCACCGACGCGGTGCGGCGACTGGTCGGCATCACCGCGCAGATGCGTGACAATGCCCGCGGACTCACCGAGATCGTCGACGTCGCGCCGCTGCTGTTCGAGAACCTCTCCCGGTCGGTCAGCCCCGAGCATCAGGCGCTGCGCCTGCATCTGCTCACCGACAAGTCGTTGCTGGACAACGAGATCCTGTCGCTGCTGTGCGAACGCGTCGCGCTGCGGGCCGACGGGTGCCGCACCGGCAAGCTGATGGACTTCGGCCCCGACTTCGGGCTGACCGCCGCGCTGCTGGGACTCACCGGATGAGCCGCGCCGCCCGCCTGGTCCTGTCGGTGGTCACCGTGTTCGGGGTGACCTCCTGCGCGGTGACCGTCGACAATGTGCCGCTGCCGCGTCCGGGCGTCGACGGGCCGTCCTATCGCCTGCACGCGGTGTTCGACAACGCGCTCAATCTGCCGGAACGGGCCAGGGTGAAGATCGGCGGCACCGATATCGGGGTCGTGACCGGCATCGACACCGTGGATTTCCTGGCCGAGGTCGAGCTCGAGGTGCGCCGTGACATCGCGCTGCCGCGCGGCACCCGCGCCGAACTGCGCCAGGCCACTCCGCTGGGCGACATCCACGTCGCGGTGACCCTGCCCGAGCATCGGCCGGGTGCGCCGCTGCTGTCCGACGGCGACACCATCGACCGCGAGCACACCTCGGCGGGCGCCTCGGTGGAGGAGCTGATGATGGCGATGTCGATGCTGCTCGACGGCGGTGCGATGAACCAGGTCGCCCGCATCACCTCCGAGCTCAACGCGATCGTCGGTGGTCGCGGACCGCAGCTCTCGCATCTGCTGACCGAACTCACCGCCGTGCTGGGCGCACTGAATCAGCGCACGGACCAGATCGATTCGGTGCTGCACGGTCTCGACGGACTCACCTCGACGCTGCGGGCTCGCAAGACCGAACTCGGTCAGGTCGCCGACACCTTCCCCGAGCTGATCTCGGTGATCGCCGAGAACAACCGCGCCATCACCGATCTCACGACGCAGGTCGCCACGGTGACCGCCGCCCTCGGTGATTTCACGTCGACCACCGGCCCGGAATTCCTCAGCTTGTTCGACAGCGTGCAGGCCCTGATGACCGGATTCACCCGGATGGGCGACGATCTCGCGGGCACCCTCGACACGTTCAACGCGCTCTCCCCCGCGCTACAGGCCAGCACGCGGGGATCGAGTCTGGCTGTCGCGGCGACGATCTCCTATCTCGACATCGGCGCGCTCACCGACCCGGCGGGCAGCCGGATGCCCGACGGCACCGATGTGACGGCCTTCGTCGGCAGTCTGGCCCAGGTCCTCGCCCGGGTGCTCGGGCGCTTGCAGGGAGGTCCACGATGATCGATCGTCTGGCCGGGATCGTCGTCCGTCTCGCGCGGTGGACGCATCGGTTCCGCACCGTGTTCGCCATGGTGGGGATGGTCGGGTTGCTGCTGGTCGGCTCCGCGTACATCGCCGTCGACGTCGTCGGGGTGCGGCCGCTGCGCACGACCTACACCGTGCAGGTGCGGCTGGAGAGCTCCGGCGGGCTACTGCCGCACAGCAATGTCACCGTGCGCGGCGTGCGGGTCGGTACGGTGCGCACCCTCGATCTCGATGAGAGCGGCATTCGCGCCGTGGTCGACATCGACAGTGCGGCAAAGATTCCGGTCGGCTCGCCGGTGGCGGTGGGACGGTTGTCAGCGGCGGGTGAGCAGTATCTGGACTTCCGGCCCGAGACCGGCGACGGGCCCCATCTCGCCGACGGGGCGGTGGTGTCGGCGGATCAGGTGAGCACACCGGTCACGATCGACTCGTTCCTGTCGAATACCGGCGCGCTGGTGGCCGGGATGAATCCGGAGCGGCTCACGGTGATCGTCGACGAGCTCGATCGCGCCCTCGGCGGCGGGCCCGATGTGCTGCGCTCGGTGATCAGCGGGCTCAGCCAGGCGATGGCGGGGCTGACCGGGCTGCTCCCACAGACCAGCGAGCTCATCCGCAATCTCCAGGTCATCGCCGAGACGACCAGCCACGCCCAACCCGACCTCACCACCCTCGTCCGCGGCTCGGGCACGCTGTTCGACCAGATGACCGCCGCCGACCAGGAAGTGCGCGAACTGCTCGACCTCGGGCCGGGCAGGCTCGCCACACTCGGCGGGGTCCTCACCGAGACCACCGATCCGCTCACCGATCTGGTGACCAATTTCGTCGCCATCACCCGCGCCGCCCGACTGCGCACGCCCGCCATGACGGCACTGTTCCCGGCCCTGCGCACCGGGGTGGTGGCGATCGGAGTTCCAGCCCACGGCAACGCTTTCCACACCCTGGCCGACGCCTGGCCACGCCCCACCTGCGAGTACGAAACCATCCCGGTCTCCCCCGCCGAGGTCTCCGACGGGCGCAGCCGTCTCTACAACTACTGCGTCACCAGTCATCCCGAGCTGCAGATCCGCGGTTCGGCGAACGCGCCCCGATCGGCGGGACCCGACAACGGATCGGGTCCGCCGCCGGGAGTAACCGGCGATGAACTCTCGATTCCGCTGCCCGCCAATTAGATTCCGCGAGGACCTGCTGATGACCACCGAGCCCATCGACGAGACCGCGGCCGAACCGGGTCGCCGACTCTCGTTCGGCCGCACGACGATCGCGTTCAGCGCCGCGATCACCCTCACCGCCGTCGCCACCGCGACCTGGTTCGCCGTGGACAACCACGACCTGCGCGCCCGCGAGCAGGCCCGCGCCGCCGCCCATCAGGCCGCCTGCGCCTATGCCCCGGTCCTGGCCCGCTACGACGCCAACGACCTCGACACCTATTTCGCGGCCGTCCTGGCCGGTGCCACCGGTGACTGGAAGACCGAATTCGACGCCACCAGCCGGGATCTGCGCGAGGTGCTCACGCAGGGACAGGTGGTCTCCACCGTGGGCACCGTCCAGTGCGCCATCGAATCCGCCGACGAGACGACCGCCGAGGCCGTCGCCGTCATCAACCAGACCATCACCAGCCTCGGCACCGGGGGCGAACCGGCGCCCGGTCAGCTCTCGGTCTCGCTGTCGCTGCGCAAGGACGCCGACCGCTGGCTCGTCAGCAAAGTCAGCTCCCCGATGCTCGCCCGCTAGCCGACAGGTTTCGCTTCAATTGACCACATGGTAATTTCCTCATTGGTCAATTGAGTACGTGGCACAACGGTGTGTCACCAGCGAAAGGTGTGGTTCCGCCATGTCGATGACGACCTCACTGCTCCACGGCGTGCAGCGTGCCGCCTCGGGCGCCCATGCGCTCGCGGGCACCCCGTTCGATCCCGCGACGCCGTTCCATCCGCCGCGCGGGCGGTACAGCACCGTCCACTACGGGCTCATGTTCCCCAGCCTGCCCGCGCCGTTGAACTTCCTCGACTTCATCACCGTCATCGGGCAGCCGAAGATCGGGATCTGGCACAACAACCACCTCATCGAGACCTCGGCCGCCGATACCGCCTGCCTGCTGGCGGGCGCCGGTGTCCAGTTCCCCGGACAGTTCCGCGGCTACCAGGTCGCGCGGGAACTCGACCTCGCCGAGGACGGCAGCGCGCTGCGCTTCGGCGACGAGTTCCTGGTCGAGGGAAGCTACCCGAATTACACCGTCGCCTACCGGAATCCGGAGTTCACGGTGGATCTCGAGGTGCGTGCCACCGACAAGGTCGCGCACTTCGCGAAGGTGCGGGGTGGGCTCTACGACCACTGGTCACTGCTGTGCGATTACGCGGGCACGGTCGTGCACCACGGCACCCGCTACGAGCTCGCGGGCCTGAGCACCCTCGAATACGCCCGGGCCGTCGCCATCGACCTGCGGTTCGCCTTCTTCACCTATCAGATCATCAATCTCGACGCCGACACCCAGGTGCTGATGGTGGAGTTGCTCGGGCCGCTGGGCGTGCCGGTGCAGCGCGCGGTCTATCTGCGGTCGCGCCACGACCACGGCGGGGTCTTCGAAGACGGCTTCCACTTCGAGGTCACCCGGCTCGAGCCCACGGCCCGGCGTACGCCCAACGGTCGCGAGATGCGGCTGGGCACCGAGTTCTCCTGGGCCGTCGACGACCACGACGGCAACGAGCTGATCAGCATCGATGCCGTCGTCAACGACGACTACGTCTACGGCATGACCGGCGGCTATGTGGGCAGCTACCGCTACACCGGCGCCTTCCGCGGGCGGCCGATCACCGGCACCGGGTACGTCGAATACGTCGGCACCCGCTGACCTCGATCACTCGATGCCGGCCACGTCGACGAACAGCGCCGACATCAGCCGCCCGCTGCGCGCGACCATCGCCTCGGCGGTCTCCTCGGGATGGCGCGCCCACCAGGCGACCAGCGCCGACACGATGCCCATCCACACCTCGGTCAGCGCGGACAGATCCACCGGATCGGTGACACCGCGCGCACCGAGCACCGTGCTCGCGCCGCGCGCGGCCTGACCGGCGATCCGCTTGCGCGCGGCGCGGGCGGCGTCGGCGGCCACGCCGTCGGCCGGATGCGAGGTGTCGGACAGGATGTTCCAGTGATAGGGCCGGTCGGCGAGCGCGCCGAAGATCGCCGCGAGGGTGCGCTCGGCCATCTGCATGTCGGGCGGACCGTCGAGCACCGGCTCGATGGCCCCGCACACCGCGTCGGCGGCCCGCTCGACACAGGCCACATACAACCCGTCCTTGGTCCGGAAGTAGTTGTACACCAGCGGTTTCGACACCCCGGCCAGCTCGGCCACCCGGCCCACCGACAGCCCCGCGTAGCCGACGTGACCGATGTGTTCGCCCGCCACATCGAGGATCTGGCGTTCCCGCTCCGCGCGCGGCACCCCCTTGGTCCCCGCTGTGCTCACCGCATCATCCGTTCCTCGGCCGACAATTGACGAATCATCTCGATTCGGTAATTTACCAAATGGTCACGGTCGGGTGCCGCGGAAGGTGAGGGCGACGAGCGCGGTGACGGCGGCGATGCCCGCGGCGGCAGCGAAGGCGGCGGTCACACCGCCGACCAGGGCGTCGGCCGGTGCTCCGCCGGTCGCGCGGGACGCCGTGCCGAAGACCGTCACCAGGATCGCCAGGCCGAGCGCGCCACCGGTCTGCTGCAGGGTCTGCAGCGCGCCGCCCGCGGCACCCGCCTCCTCCGCCGACACCGTGGACATGATGACGACGTTCAGCGGCGACACCGCCAGACCCATCCCGAGGCCGATGGCGGTCATCGCCACGAACAGCAGCGGGAAGTAGGCGCTGTCGGTGGTCAGCCGGGTCAGCAGGAGCAGTCCGGCGGCCAGGGTGACCGCGCCGGTGATCGTCACCGGTTTCGGGCCGAAGCGCGGCAGCAGCCGGGGTATCAGCCTGGCGACGGCGAACATCGCGACCGCGGTCGGCAGGAACGCGAAACCCGTTGCCAAGGAGCTCATTCCGCGCACATCCTGCAGGTACTGGGTCAGGAAGAAGAACATCGACATGCCCGCCATCGGCACGAGGAACATGTTCAGATACGCGGCGGCGCGATCGCGGTCGGCGAACAGGCGCAGCGGCAACAGCGGATGGGCCGACCGCGACTCGAGGACCACGAACGCGATCAGCGCCACCACGCCGACGCCGAGCCAGAGTTCGGTCGCGGCCGCGCCCCAGCCGTCGGCGGCGGCGCTGATGAAGCCGTAGACGAGCGCCGCGACACCGCCGGTCGCGGTGATCGCGCCGGGCAGGTCCAGTCGCGTGCGGCGCCGCGGCACCTCGGGCAGGTAGCGCAGCGCGAGCGCGACGATGACGAGCCCGAAGGGCACATTGATGAACAGGACCGAGCGCCAGTCGAACCACGCGGTGAGCAGTCCGCCGAGCAGGAGTCCGATCGCGAAGCCCGCGCTCGACATCCCGGAGAACAGCGCGAGCACCCGCATGCGGGCCTTGGGCTCGGCGAAGGTCGTGGTGAGCAGGGCGAGGGTGTTCGGCGCGGCCATGGCGGCACCGATGCCCTGCGCCACCCGCGCCGCCAGCAGCCAGCCCGCCGAGGGCGCGAGGCCACCGGCCAGCGAGGCGAGGGTGAACAGCAGGGCGCCCGCGAGGAACAGCCTGCGGCGGCCGAACAGGTCACCAGCGCGGCCGCCGAGCAGCAGGAGACCGCCGAAGACGAGCGTGTAGGAATTCATCACCCAGGACAGACCGGTGGCGCTGAAGTCCAGGTCGGTGCGGATTCGCGGGAGCGCCACGTTCATCACGGTGACGTCGAGAATGATCATGAGCTGGCAGGTCAGCAGGGTGGACAGGACGATTCCGGGCCGGACCCGGCCGCGCCGAGCGGCTACCGAGAGTGTGGTGGTCAAGAGCGCTCCATCGACGAGGAAGCCAAACGGAGAGAGTCTCCGTTTATGACAGAGCTAGCATAGGGAGAGTGTCTCCGGTTTCGCAACCCTAATCGGAGACTTCATCCGTTTCCAGTGGAGGATCTGTGGACGCACCGTCGCGGCCGATGCGTGCCGACGCACGCCGCAACTACGAACGCCTCCTCGACTGCGCGCGTGAGGTTTTCGCCGAACAGGGCATCGACGCCCCGCTCGACGACATCGCCCGCCGCGCCGGCGTCGGCCCCGGAACGCTCTACCGGCACTTCCCGAACCGCACCGTGCTGATGGAGGCCGTGTACCGCTCCGCCATCGAGACCGTGGGGGCGCGAGCGACCGAATTCCGCACGACGCTCCCGCCGGCCGAGGCGTTCGAAGCGTGGTTCCGCGAGCTGGTCACCTACATCATCGAAAAGCACGGCCTGGCAACCACACTCAAGGCCGCGATCGACCGCACTTCCGACGATGTGCTCGCCGCCTGCTCCGCCGTGCTCGTCACCGCCGCCGACGAGGTGCTGACCCCGCTGCAGGAAGCGGGTACCTTCCGCCCCGAGGTCGGCCCCCGCGACATCCTGCGCCTGGGCCATGGCATCGGCGCGGGCTGCCAGAACGCCCCCGACTCCGCCCCGCTGCTCATCGACATCGCCCTCGCGGGGCTCCGCGTCCAGCCGACCGGTTGAGCGGCCTGGCTCGCGCCCACGAGATCGCCTGCCAGGGTTGACATTTCGCCCGGATGGTCCGGACTCAGGCCAGCCCTTCGATCTTGGCGGCCAGTTCGGCGCCGGTGAGGGGTTCGCGGGCGATGACGGCGATGGTGTCGTCGCCGGCGATGGTGCCGACGATGTAGGGCAGGGCGGCGCGGTCGAGGGCACTGGCCAGGAAGTGGGCGGCACCGGGCGGGGTGCGCAGGACGGCGAGGTTGCCGCTGGCGTCGGTGGAGACGAGCAGGTCGCCGAGGAGTTTGGACAGGCGACCGGTGCCACCGGTGACACCGCGGACGGGGCTGCCGTCCTCGGGGACGATGTAGACGCCCGCGCCACCGTCGGCGGCGCGCAATTTCACCGCGCCGAGTTCGTCGAGGTCACGCGAGAGGGTGGCCTGGGTGGTCTCGATGCCCTCGGCCGAGAGCAGCGCGGCGAGCTCGGTCTGGCTGCGGACCGAGTGCGCCGACAGCAACTCCACGATGCGGGACTGGCGGCCTGCGCGGGTGCGGGCGATGGCGGGCGAACTCTTGTCGGGCGCGCTCATCGCTTCACCCCCACGCAGGCCCCGGTTCGCGGTCTCACGCGGCGGCTTTCGCGAGCAGCCAGACCAGCAGCGCCTTCTGGGCGTGCAGTCTGTTCTCGGCCTCGTCCCAGACCACGCTGTGCGGGCCGTCGAGCACCTCGTCGGTGATCTCCTCGCCACGGTGCGCCGGAAGACAGTGCAGCACAATGGCTTCCGGATCGGCGTGGGCGAGCAGTTCGGTGTCGAGCTGGAAGGGACGGAACGGGCCGACGCGGTCGAGACCGTCGTTCTCCTGACCCATGGAGGTCCAGGTGTCGGTGACGAGCACGTCGGCACCGGTCGCGCCGACGACCGGATCGCCGGTGACCGACACCGTCGCCCCGGTTTCCGCGGCGCGCTTGGCGGCGGCGTCGAGGATCCAGGGCAGCGGCTCGAAACCGGCGGGCGCGGCCACGGTCACGTTCATCCCGGCCGTCACGCCACCGAGCAGCAGCGAGTGCGCCATGTTGTTGGCGCCGTCGCCGAAGTAGGTGAGGTTCAGGCCGGTCAGCGCACCCTTGCGCTCGGCGATGGTCTGCAGATCGGCGAGCACCTGACAGGGATGGAACTCGTTGGACAGCGCGTTCACCACGGGAACCGTGGCGGTGGCCGACATCTCGTCGAGGCGGGACTGTTCGAAGGTCCGCCAGACGATGGCGTCGACGTAGCGCGAGAGCACGCTGCCGGTGTCACCGAGGGTTTCCTCCCGGCCCAGCTGGGTGTCACGGCCGTCGACGACGACCGCGTGCCCGCCGAGCTGGGCGATGCCGAGCTCGAAGGAGAACCGGGTGCGGGTGGAGTTCTTCTCGAAGATCACCCCGACCCCGCGCGGGCCGTCCAGCGGCCGGTGGGCGAACGGGTTCTTCTTCAATTCCGCGGCGAGGGCGAGGATTTCGGCCTGTTCGGCCTGGGTCACATCGTCGTCGCGGAGAAAATGGCGCAGGCTCACTTGGTCGCTCCCTTGGCATCGGCGGCGGCCTTGTCGAGGATCTCGGGCAGGTCGGCGAGGAAATTGTCGGCCTGGGTCTCGGTGAGGACCAGGGGCGGCGCCAGCCGGATCACGTCGGGCTTGGCGGGATTGAGCAGGTATCCGGCCTCGCGCGCCCGTGCGTCGACCTGCGCGGAGATGGTGTCGCGCAACACGATACCGATGAGCAGTCCCGCGCCACGCACGTGATCGATCTGGGGATGCTCGAGCAGGGCGATGCCGTCGCTGAGCTTCTTGCCGACCCGTTCCACATGGGTGAGCAGGTCCTCGTCGTCGATCGTGCGCAGCACCGCCAGCGCCGCGGCGGCGCAGACGGGATTGCCGCCGAAGGTGGTGCCGTGCAGGCCGGGGGTGAGCAGTTCGGCCGCGCGGCCCTGCGCCAGCACGGCGCCGATCGGCAGGCCGCCGCCGAGGCCCTTGGCCAGGGTGATCGCGTCGGGGACGATGCCCGCCGCCTGGTGCGCGAAAAACGTTCCGGTGCGGCCGATTCCGGTCTGCACCTCGTCGAGGATGAGCAGTGCGCCCGCCCGCGAGGTGATCTCGCGGGCCTTGGCCAGGTAGTCGAACGGCGGGACGACCACGCCGCTCTCGCCCATCATCGGTTCGAGGAACACCGCGGCGGTGTCGGCGTCGACGACGGCCTCCAGTGCGGCGGCGTCACCGTAGGGCACGTGGACGACGCCGGGCGGCATCGGTTCGAACGGCTCCCGCTTCGAGGGTTGACCGGTGAGCGCGAGCGCGCCCATGGTGCGGCCGTGGAAGGCCTCCTCGGCCGCGACGATCTTGGACCGGCCGGTGAGCCGGGCGATCTTGAACGCGGCCTCGTTGGCCTCGGTGCCGGAGTTGCAGAAAAACGCCTTGCCCTCGCCGTCGCCGAAGTGGGCGAGCAGCTTCTCGGCCAGCTCGATCACCGGTTCGCTGGCGTAGAGGTTCGACACGTGGCCGAGGGTGCCCAGCTGCTGGGTGACCGCCGCCAGGATGGCCGGGTGGGCGTGGCCGAGGCTGTTGACCGCGATGCCGCCGAGGAAATCGAGGTAGCGCTTGCCGTCGGCGTCGTAGAGCACGGCACCGGCTCCGCGCACCAGCGCGACCTTCGGGGTGCCGTAGTTGTCCATCATCGCGGCCGACCACCGCTGCTGCAGTTTCGCTACTTCGCTCATGATTGCGTTCCATCCGGCGACCCCGCGGGGGTCACCATGGTTCCGATTCCTTCTCCGGTGAACAGTTCCAGCAGGACCGAGTGCGGGACGCGCCCGTCGATCACATGGGCGCTGGGCACCCCGCCCCGCACCGCGCGCAGGCAGGCTTCCATCTTGGGCACCATGCCCGCATCCAGGCGTGGCAGCAACTCCGCCAGGGCGTCGGCGTCGATCTCGCTGGTCAGCGAGGAGCGGTCCGGCCAGTCGGTGTAGAGGCCCTCGACATCGGTGAGGACGACGAGTTTCTCCGCGCCGATGCCCTCGGCGAGAGCGGCCGCGGCGGTGTCGGCATTGATGTTGTGCACGATGCCGTCGGCGTCGGGGGCGATGGTGGAGACCACCGGGATGCGGCCCGCGTCGATCAGGTCGAGCACGGCACCGGGGTTGACCTCGGTGACGTCGCCGACCAGGCCGATGTCGGTGGCCACACCCTCGACCGCGACGGTGCGCCGGGTCGCGGTGAACAGGTGCGCGTCCTCGCCGGAGATGCCGACCGCGTAGGGGCCGTGGGCGTTGATCAGGCCGACGAGTTCGCGCCCGACCTGGCCGAACAGCACCATCCGGACCACGTCCATCACCTCGGGGGTGGTGACGCGGAAGCCGCCGCGGAACTCGCCCGCCATGCCGAGCCGCTTCAGCATGGCGTTGATCTGCGGGCCACCGCCGTGCACGACCACCGGGTGCACGCCGACGGTGCGCAAGAAGGCCATGTCGGCGGCGAAGGCGGCCTTGAGCTCGTCGTCGATCATGGCGTTGCCGCCGTACTTCACGACGACGACCTTGTCGCGGAACTTCTGCAGCCACGGCAGCGCGTCGGCCAGGACGTGCGCCTTGTCCAGGGCCGAAAGGCTGTGCACCACACTGCTGCTCATGAGCTGTACGCCGAGTTCTCTTCGACGTAGGCGTACGAGAGGTCGGTGGTGCGCACCATCGCGGTGCCCTCGCCGACATTGAGCTCGATCAGCACGTCGATGTCCTCGCCGGACAGGTCCACTTCGCGCGCGCCGGGCGCGCCGACACTGTCGACGCAGACCGGATTGCCGTTGAACGACACCGCGATCCGGTTCGGGTCCAGGGTGATCGGGGCGATGCCGACCGCCGCCAGGACGCGGCCCCAGTTCGGGTCGGAGCCGAACAGCGCGGTCTTGACCAGGCTGTCGCGAGCCACCGCGCGGGCGGCGGTGAGTGCCTCGTCCTCGGTGGTCGCGCCGGTGACGGTGACCCGCACCCGCTTGGTGACACCCTCGGCGTCGGCCATGAGCTGGGCGGCGAGGTCGTCGCAGACGGTGAAGACGGCGGCGTCGAGATCCTCCTGCGACGGGGCGACGCCGCTGGCGCCGTTGGCCAGCAGCAGGACGGTGTCGTTGGTGGAGCAGGAGCCGTCGACATCGAGCCGGTCGAAGGTGTACTTCGTGGCCTTGCGCAGCGCCTCGTCGAGCTGCTCGGGGGTGGCCACCGCGTCGGTGGTGAGCACGACGAGCATGGTGGCCAGCGAGGGGGCGAGCATGCCCGCACCCTTGGCCATGCCGCCGACGTTCCACTTGTCCTCGTGGTGGAAGGCCGATTCCTTGGGCACGGTGTCGGTGGTCATGATGGCGTGGGCGGCGTCGGAGCCCCCCGACATGCCGCCACCCATCTCGTGCACGATCTCGGTGATCGCGGGGATCAGCTTGTCCATCGGCAGCCGGTCACCGATCAGGCCGGTGGAGCACACCGCGACCTCGCCCGCGCCGGTCTCGGTGCCCCAATTGCTCAGTGCGGCAGCGAGTTCCTCGGCCGTCTTGTGGGTGTCCTGGAAACCGCCGGGGCCGGTGCAGGCGTTGGCGCCGCCGGAGTTCAGGATCACCGCGCGCACATGGCCGGATTTCAGCACCTGCTGTGACCACAGCACCGGTGCGGCCTTGACCTGATTGCTGGTGAACACGCCCGCGGCGGCGTATTCGGGGCCCTCGTTGAGGACCAGGGCCAGGTCGGGCTTGCCGCTGGCCTTGATGCCCGCCGCGATGCCCGCCGCGCGGAAGCCCAAGGGCGCGGTGACGCCCTGGGTGTGGATCAGTTTGCCATGGTCCGGCGTCTGCGGATCAGGGGTCGTCACGGTGCCACTCCTACGGTGGAAAGTCCTGCGGTCTCGTCGAATCCGACGGCCAGATTCATCGATTGCACCGCGGCGCCCGCGGTGCCCTTGGTCAAGTTGTCGATCGCGCCGATCACCACGAGCAGGCCCGCGTCGGTGTCGACGGCGACCTGGAGGGTGACGGCGTTGGAGCCGAGGACCGAACCGGTCTGCGGCAGTACGCCTTCGGGGAGCAGATGCACGAAAGGCTCGTCGGCGTAGGCCTTCTCGTAGACGGCGCGCGCCTCGGCGAGGTCGACCTTCACCGGGGCGGTGCAGGTGGCCAGGATGCCGCGCGGCATGGGGGCCAGTACAGGGGTGAACGACACCGAGACGTCGACCCCGCCCGCCGCGGTCAGGTTCTGCGCGATCTCGGGGGTGTGCCGGTGCGCGCCCGCGATGCCGTAGGCCCGCACGCTGCCCATCACCTCGGAGCCGAGCAGGGCAACGTCGAGCTTGCGGCCCGCGCCCGAGGTGCCGCTCACGGCGACCACGTGCACGTTCGGCTCGATGATGCCCGCCGCGATCGCCGGGGCCAGCGCCAGGCTGGACACGGTCGGGTAGCAGCCGGGCACCGCGATGCGCCGGGCACCGGTGAGCCGGTCGCGCGCGCCGGGTAGCTCGGGCAGACCGTAGGGCCAGCTGCCCGCGTGGGCGCTGCCGTAGTACTTCTCCCAGACGGCCGGGTCGGTGAGCCGGAAGTCGGCGCCGCAGTCGATGATGACCGTCGACTCGGGCAGCGCCTGGGCGATGGCGGCGGACTGGCCGTGCGGCAGGCCGAGGAACACGATGTCGTGCCCGGCCAGGGTCTCGGGGGTGGTCGCTTCGAGGATCCGGTCGGCCAGGGGCAGCAGATGCGGCTGGAGCGCGCCCAGCGCGGTGCCCGCGTTGGATCCGGCGGTCAGCGCCCCGATCTCGAGGCGCCCGGTTCGGTATTCGGGGTGGGCGAGCAGCAGACGCAACACCTCACCACCGGCGTATCCACTCGCACCGGCGACGGCCACCCGCAAGACGGGTCCCGAAGTCTCCACAGCCGAATCAACCATGTGATGATTATGCACGACTATGCAAGCTCATTCATAGACAGGTCCGCCCCATACGGCCCCACCAGCCAGAATGCACCTCCTCCAGCATGCGCCCCGCCGTCACGCCGGGCCCCACCTCGCGCTGGATGATCGATCACCAGCCTCTCAGGTGAGTATCGGACGAGAGGCGCCCGCCACCAGAGCCTGGTGATCACCGGTCCAGGGTGGACTCCCTCGCTGGACACATGATCACCACGCTGCGGTGGCGGGCGGCTCTCGGGAAATGCCGCCACCAGAGCGTGGTGATCGACTGTCCAGCTTCAGGTCTTCTGGATGACGGTTTCGGGGTGGCCGGGTTTCCAGATGGTGATGTCGAGGTGGTCTTCGGTGGCCTCGACGGTGGAGGCGCCGGTCAGGTCGGCGATGTAGAAGTGGTCGAATTTCATGCCGCGGATGTCGAAGCCCTTGTCGTCGAAGAGTTTCTGGGCGAAGCGGGCGTGGACGGCTTCGTCGTGCTCGTCGGTGACGGTGCCGAAGAGTTTGGCGTCGCCGTCGGTGACCATGGTGTCGACGGTGGCGGTGTGCAGGCAGAAGCGCGGGTCGCGGGCGAGGTCGTCGAACTTCCTGGTGTTCGGCATGCCGGCCAGGACCAGCATGTCCTCGAAGATCGTCGGCTCGATCGGGCTGATGCGCGGGGAACCGTCGGCGCGCACGGTGCCGAGCATGCACAGGTTGCCGGTGGCCTGGTGCCTGCGCAGGAACAGCGCGGAGATGCTCGGGGCTTCCTCGGTGAACTGGCTCCAAGTGGTCATTCCTCGACGGTACGACCCAACCTTGTCATCCTGTGTCAGGTTTCGCGGCTAGTCTCGAGATCATGCGAGCGAGCAGGCTGGTGCAGCTGCTGCTCCTGCTGCAAGCCAACGGCGGGACGACCGCGACCGTGCTGGCGCGGGAGCTGGAGGTGTCGGTACGCACGGTGTATCGCGATGTGGAGGCGCTCTCGGCGGCGGGGGTGCCGGTCTACAGCGAGCCGGGGCGCGGTGGCGGGGTGCGCCTGGTCGACGGTTACCGGACCCGGCTCACCGGCCTGACCACCGAGGAGGCCGACGCCGTACTGCTGGCCGGGCTGCCCGGCGCGGCCGCCGACCTCGGCCTCGGCACCGTGCTGGCCACCGCGCAGTTGAAGATGCTCGCCGCGCTGCCGCCGGAGCTGCGCGGCCGCGCCACCCGGATCGCCGAGCGCGTGCACATCGACATGCCCGGCTGGTTCCGCCGCCCCGACGACACCCCCGCCCTGGCCACGCTGGCCGACGCGGTCTGGCACGACCGCTGTCTCGCCGTCCGGTATCGGCGCCGGGACCGCGCCGTCGACCGGGTGCTCGACCCGTTCGGCCTGGTCATGAAGGCGGGGACCTGGTACCTCGTCGCCCGCGAGGGCACCGACATCCGCTCCTACCGCGCGGGCCGCGTCGAGACCGCCGAGCCGACCGGCGAATCCTTCACCCGCCCCGCCGATTTCGACCTCGCCGCCCACTGGTCCGCGGCCTCCGACGAGTTCGCCCGCTCCATGCTGCGGGTCCGCGCCCGCTGCCTGATCTCCCCCGAGCACCTGCCCCTGCTTCGCCTGAGCATCGACCCGGCGGCCGTCGCCGAAGTGTTCGACTCCGCCGGTTCACCCGATGCGACCGGCCGGGTGGAGGTCACCGTGCCCTCGGAGTCCTACGACGTCCTCACCCACGCCCTGCTGAGCCTCGGCGACCACATCGAGGTCATCGACCCGCCCGAACTCCGCGCGCGGATGGCTGCGGCCGCCGCGGCGATGTACGCGCGCTACCACTCCTGATCCGGCGCCCGACGGTCGTGGACCACGCATCGAAGTGGTGGTCTTCGGCCGCTCCGCGCTTTCGGGCGAGATGACCGCCACCGTCGGCATGACCAGGACTGACGAGGAGGTCGGGCCGGTGGTCTCGTGGTGCGTGCGCCGCGAGTTCGACTCCGGTCCGCCGCTGGTCGCGCCGAGGGCGCAAGCCGCACAGCGGCCAGGTATTCGAGTCGGCCCGACTCCGGTCCGGTTGGTCGTGCCGAACCGCGGCGACCCGTGGTCGGTCGCCGCGGCGCGGTCGACGGGATCGTGTGACGCAGCGGGTATTTCGGCGCACGGTGAGGCGGAGGGTGTCGGGGCGGTCCTGGTCGTGTTGAGGTGCTCGGTATGTCTGGAGAAGCAGTCGGGGAACAGCCGGTGGTGATCGTGACCGGAGCGGGGTCGGGGATCGGGCGGGCTACCGCGTTGTTGTTCGCCGAGCGGGGGCATCGGGTGGTGGCGGTCGACATCGACGCGCGGGGGTTGGCCGATCTCGGTGCGGAGGTGGTGCCGGTGATCGGGGACGTGTCGACGGCGGCGGTGAACGAAGCGGCGGTAGCGGTGGCGCTCGAGCGGTTCGGGCGGGTCGATGCGCTGGTGCTCAATGCGGGGATCGGTGGGACGCCGCCGTTGAGTGCGGAGGGCGCGGTGGAGCGGGCCGACCGCATTCTCGGGGTGAATGTGCGCGGCCCGATCCACGGGTTGCGGGCGGCGTTGCCCGCGTTGGGGGCCAGTCGCGGGTCGGTGGTGTTCACCGCATCGGTGGCGGGGCTGCGCGGCGATACGGGGAACTGGGCCTACAACGCGTCCAAGGGGGCACTGATCAATCTCGTGCGCGCCTTCGCACTCGACTACGCCGCGCAGGGGATTCGGATCAACGCCCTGGCGCCCGGCCTGACCCGCACCGCGATCACGGCCAACGTGCACCGCGACCCCGAGTTCCTCGCCGCACTCGAACGCCGCATCCCCCTCGGCCGCTTCGCGGAACCCCGCGAACAAGCCGAAGCGATCTGGTTCCTGACCTCCCCCGCCGCCGGCTATATCACCGGCACCACCCTCGTCGTCGACGGTGGCATCGACGCCGACCTAGGCATCCTCCCCCTCCCCCACACACCCTCCTGACCACCACGCACCGCCCCACTGCTCCCGTCACGACGCACCCGCTCTAGCGCCACCCACGCCCCCCGACGATCACCACGCCGCCTCGCCCGACCACCGCGACGCGCCCTCGCGACCGGTCCGCACGCACCTCCGACCGGCACCACGCCACCCGCCCGACCACCACACGCCCCGCGACCAGTGCGCCCACACCCCGCGACCGTCGGCGCGGGCGAGATCGACGACCGCGACCAAGCCCGGCGTCCCGAACTGGACCGTTGATCACCAGGCTCTGATGGCGGCGTCCTCTCGGCCGATACTCACCTGAGCGCCTGGTGATCAACTGTCCGAATCGCGCCGATCTGGAGCTGCCTCGTACGCCGGGTGGGCGGGCCTGCCGGGCCGAGAAGTGGACGGTGATCGGGAACCGTTGTGGCGGTGTGGATCGGTGGTCTCAGCAGACGAATAGCGCGACGACGCGCAGTGCCCACCCCGGCACGCACCGCGCACCGGCGAGATTCAGCGACGACGGGCTCAGCAAGTCCAGTCGAGAATTGGTGCTAGGGATCGGATGGGTGCTGAGGACGGCGCGAGTCGCAATGCCGTGTCGCGCAGGGCGACCAGAGACCGGGCGGAGAGTTGGCCGATGGTGCCGATCTGGGCGGAGCGGTGGGCGATCATCTGGGTGCGGGGGCGGCGTTCGTGGTCGTAGCGGGTCAGGCCGTCGGGGGCGTTCGCCAGGCGGGCGAGGACTACCGCGTCTTCGAGTGCTTGGCAGGCGCCCTGGCCGAGGTTGGGGGTCATGGCGTGGGCGGCGTCGCCGAGGAGGGCGATCCGGCCCGCCGTGTAGGTGGGCAGGGCGGGGAGGTCGTAGATGTCGTTGTGCAGCAAGGTGTTCGCGTCGGCGGCGGCGAGTAGGGTGGGGATCGGGGCGTGCCAGTCGGCGAAGCGGGCGCGGACCTCGGCGAGGGTGCCGGGGGCGTGTTCGGGCGCGTTGTAGACGGCGAAGCAGTAGATGCGGCCGTCGGTGAGCGGGACCATGCCGAAACGCGCTCCGCGACCCCAGGTCTCGCCGTATTCGGCCAGCGGCTCGGCGATCTCGACGACCGCTCGCCACACGGTGTATCCGGCGTAGCGCGGGGCGACCTCCCCGCAGACGGCGCGCCGGACCACGCTGTGGATACCGTCGGCGCCGACGACCAGATCGGCAGTCGTGGTGCCCGCGGAATGGGTCACCGTGCCGTCGTGATCCACGGATTCCACTGTGGCACCGGTGTGTACGACACTGTCGGGCACCGCGGCGCGCAGGATGTCGAGGAGTGCGGCGCGGTGGATCACCACGGGGGCGCCGAAGCGCTCGCGCATCGTGGCCGCGTCGGTGCGCGACAGCCACCGTCCCCGAGCGTCGCGGATCCCGGCCGACTGTTCCTCGATCGCGCTGCCGCGCACCGCGGAACCGACGCCCAGTGCATCGAGTGCCCGCAAGGCATTGGGCCACAGGCCGATTCCCGACCCCACCTCGGCGATCTCGGGCGCCCGCTCGTACACCCGCACCGACCAGTCCCGCGCCCGCAGCGCCACCGCCGCAGCCATTCCGCCGATCCCGCCTCCGACGACGATTGCTGTGGACATCGACACTCCCTCGACTCGAATCCGCTGCTGCGGCAACATGTTCCTGCGCCACGACCCTGACGCCGGACTCGGCCCGGCACACGGACGCGCCCCTATTCCTCGACGCGAACCGCCTCTGGCACTTCCCGCCGCCCAGCTCGAGCAGGCGGGTCACGACCGACCCGCTCGTTCCGTCGACGCGGACTGTCCGCCGAGACTGCACGTCCATGCCGCCACCCAGACCCCGGTGGGTCACCAGAAACCTACTACATTCGTAGTGTCAGACACTACGAATGTAGTCCCAATCACTACGGGCGTAGTATCACCGCGTGCTCACCAAACGCGAACAGGTCCTCGATGCCGCCATCGAGGTGCTCGGCACCCGTGGTCCGCGCGCCCTGACCCATCGCGCGGTGGACGAGGCGGCGGGCCTGCCATCGGGGTCCACTTCGAACTACTTCCGCACCCGCGACGCGCTGCTGTGCGGGCTCGCCGACCGCCTCGAGCAGCGCGATCACCTCGACTGGGCGGCGCTGAACCGGGTACCCGCCCCCGCCACCGTCGATCAGCTCGTCGACGGGCTCGCCCTGTTCCTCATCCACACCACCACGACCGACCGCGTCCGCACCAGGGCCCGCCTCGCCCTGTTCGGCGAGGCGCCGACGGTGCCGGCCTTGCACGACGCACTGCACCGCGCACACCATCGACTCCGTGCCTGGGCCACCGACATGGCCGCACAGACCGGCATCACGCCCGCCGACACCGCGATCCTGGTCGACTATCTCGACGGCGCCGTCGTCCACCGCCTCGGCGGCTTCGAGCCGGAGACCGACCCGCACCCAGCCCTCGCCCGCCTGGTGCACGCCCTGCACGCCGCCAGCTGACCTGACACCTAGCCGAACGGCATCGATGCCACCGAGCGCCGGTCCCGCACACTCGCAACCCGAGCAGACCCAGTAGCCCGAGTATCCGGCGGCCATGGTCCGAACAGCACCGAACCGGGCAATCCGCGAGGGATGGCCCGGCTCGGCACGTTCGGCGCTAGACGAAGATCGAGAACAGCAACGCCGCCACCGCGAAACTCACCACCGACAGGATGGTTTCGAGAACGGTCCAGGTCTGCAGGGTCTGCTTCACCGTCATGTTGAAGTACTTGGCGATGATCCAGAAACCGCCGTCGTTGACGTGGCTGAGGATGATCGAGCCCGCGGCGATGGCCATGGCGATCAGGGCGATCGCCATCTGGGAGTAACCCTGATCGGCGACCAGCGGCGCGACGATGCCGCCGGTGGTGACGATGGCGACCGTGGCCGAGCCCTGCGCGATGCGCAGGCCGCAGCTGATCAGGTAGGCGAGCACGATCACCGGGAGCCCGGCCGCGGACATGGTGTCGGCCAGCGCCGTACCGATGCCGGTGGCCGAGATGACCTTGCCGAAGAACGCGCCCGCGCCGACCACCAGGAGCACCATGCCGACCGGCTTGAGCGATTCGGCGGTGATGGTGCTCAGTTCCTGCACGGTCGAGCCGCGCCGGATCCCGAGCACGTAGAACGCGACCAGCACCGTGATGAGCAGGGCGACCGCGGGCGTGCCGAAGAAGGTGAGCACCTGCAGGACAGCCGAATCCTCGTCCAGCAGTTGGTAACCGAAGGTGGCGCCGAGGATCAGGACCAGCGGGATCGCGATGATCGCACCGATCAGGGCCACCGAGGGCGGCGTCTTCGTGAGCACCGTCGTGCCGCCGGAACCGTCGACCTCGGTCGTGCCGTTGGTGCCGTTCGGCTCCAGCGGCACGAACTCCTTCGGCACGTCGACATGCACCCGCTTGCCGATATAGCTGCCCCACACGATGCCCGCGGCGATGAATCCCGGGATGCCGCAGACGAATCCCATGATGATCAGCCACCCGAGGCTCACCCCGAGCAGACCACCGAGGGCGACCGGACCGGGGTGCGGCGGCAGGAACGCGTGCGTCATCGACAGTCCGGCCAGCATCGGCATGGCGTAGAGCACCAGGGAGCGCCCGCCCCGCTTGGCCGCGACGTAGATCAGCGGCGCGAGGACGAAGATGCCGATGTCGAAGAACACCGGGATGCCGAAGATGAGCCCGAGCAGGCCCATCGCGACCGGCGCGCCCTTCTCGCCGAACACCCGCAGCAGCTTGTCGGTGAGCACGTCGGCGCCGCCGGAGCGTTCGAGGATGGCGCCGAGTACGGTGCCGAGCCCGATGATCACCGCGATGTGGCCGAGGATGCCGCCGAAGCCGGTTTCCAGTAGTGACTCACCGGCTTTCAGCGGTGTACCGACGATCTCGGCGACCGGTAGCCCGGCCGCCAGTGCCAGCACCAGGCCGGTCAGCAGCAGCGCGACGAACGGCTCCAGTTTGACCTTGATGATGGCGATGAGTAGCACGGCGATCGCGAGACCGCACAGCACCAGCAACCCGGGGGTGGAGGTGCGCAACCAGTCGACAGTGGCGCCCATGGGGATACCTCTCAATCAAGCGAATGGACGAAGCGAGCGGCCTGGGAGCCGATGTGGGACCAGCGCGCGCCCACGACGTCGGCCGGGGCGACCACGTCGGTGCCCGCGGTGACGGCGATGGCGCCCGCGGTGAGGAACTCGCGGGCATTGTGGGCATTGACGCCGCCGGAGGGGATGAGGAACAGGTGCGGGAACGGGCCGAGCAGATCCTTCAGATAGGCCGGGCCGAGCGCGCGGGCCGGGAAGATCTTCACCGCCGCCGCGCCCATTTCGGCGGCCGCGAGCACCTCGGAAGGCGTGAAGGCGCCCATGATCACCGGAATCGAATGCGCGACAGCCACTTCGGCGACCTCGGGGCGCAGCGCGGGTGTCACCAGGAACTGGGCACCGACAGCGATCGCCGCCTCGGCCTGCTCGCGGGTGGTCACCGTGCCGACGCCGATCACCGCCTCGGGGACCCCGCTCGCCTTGCCGATCGCGTCGAGCACACCGGGGGTGGTGAAGGTCAGTTCGACCGCGCGGATACCGGCGCCCGCGAGCGCTTCGGCCAGGGCCGCCGGGTCGGGGATCTCGGGTGCGCGGACCACGGTGAGCGCGCGGTCGGCGCGGATCACCGCCACGGCGCGCGAGGACGAGCTGAGCAGCGGGTTCATCGGGTCTCCTGTCGCGTGGGGTCCATTCGCAGTGCACGGCCGGCGCGCACACCGGTCGCGGCGCCGTCCGCCACGGCGAATTCGCCGTTGACCAGCACATACTGGATGCCGCGCGCCTGCTGTTTCGGGTCTTCGAAGGTGGCGGTGTCGTGGATCGTCGCCGGGTCGAACACGACCAGATCGGCGGCATGGCCGGTGCGGACGAGTCCGCGGTCGGCCAGCCGCAATCGGGCGGCCGGTCGGCCGGTGAGGTGGTGCACGCATTCCTCGAGGCCGAGTACGCCCAGCTCCCGGACGTAACGGGACAGATAGCGCGGGAACGTGCCCCAGGCGCGCGGATGTGGGCGGGCGCCGACGAGCAGGCCGTCGCTGCCGCCCATGTGACCGGGGTCGACCATGATCGCGCGCACGTTCTCCTCGTGACCGACGTGCTGCAGGATGGTGGTGGCCAGCTGGTCGCGGCGCAGGAGGTCGAAGAAGACCTCGGCGGGCGGTTCGCCCCGGTCGGCGGCGATCTCGGCGACCGTGCGGCCCACGTACTCGGACAGGGTGTCGTCGCCGACGCCGCTGATCTGGATGGTCTCCCATTCGACGGTGACGCCGTGGCAGCCGTCGGAGCCGTTGACATCGACATCGGCGGTGATCCGGGCGCGCTCGGCCGGGTCGTCGAGCCGGGCCAGCGCGGCATCGGGACCACCGGACATGGCCCAGCTCGGCAGCAGCGCCGACAGCGTCGTGGAACCGGGCAGATAGGGATAGGTGTCAAGGGTGATGTCGCAGCCCTCGGCACGGGCACGCGCGAGCAAGGCGAGGAATTCCGGTGCGCGGCCGCGGTTCACGCCGAAATTCATGGTGGCGTGGGTGAGATGCAGTGCGCAGCCGGTGGATTCGGCCAGGCCGACCATCTCCGCGTAGGCCTCGAGCGCACCGGCACCGTAGGAGCGGGTGTGCGGGGCGTAGAAGCCGCCGTAGGAGGCGACCACCGCGCACAGCGCGGCCAATTCGCCGGTGTCGGCGTACATTCCGGGCGTGTAGGTGAGCCCGCTCGACATGCCGACCGCGCCCTCGTCGAGACTCTGCGCCAGCACCGCGCACATCCGGTCGATCTCGGCGCTGGTCGCCGCGCGCTGTTCGCTCCCGACGACGAGCAGGCGCAGAGTGCCCTGCGGGACCAGGTAGGCGGCATTGGGCGTGATGCCCTCGTCGAGCCGGTCCAGGTACTGCGCCACGGTGCGCCAGGAGAAGTCGAAGCCGGCCGGGTTGCCGTTCCAGCCCGCGATCTGCTTGCGCACCACCGCGAGTGCGGCGTCGTCGATCGGCGCGTAGGACAGGCCGTCCTGGCCGATCACCTCGGTGGTCACGCCCTGGGTGATCTTCGGCAGATGGCCGGGGTCGGTGAGCAGGGCGAGGTCGGAATGCGCGTGCATGTCGACGAATCCGGGTGTGAGCACCGAACCCGGTGCCACCGGAAGCACTCTCGCCTCGATACCGATCGATCCGGGCGGGCCGGTCTCGGCGATGCGGCCGTCGCGGATCAGGACATCGCCGCGGGTGCGCGGTGCGCCGGTGCCGTCGACGATGTCGATGTCTCGAAAAAGCAAGTCCGTCATGGTCATCCGTCAGAAGTAGGTGCGGATCAGGTCGACCACGCGGGGGTCGGTGGCGTCGGCGCTGTCGAGCACCGGGATGAGCCGCCATTTGTCGAAGGCGGTGCACGGGTGCGACAGGCCGAGGCGCACGATGCTGCCGACGGGCAGGTCGGTGGCCGCGGCGCCGGGCAGCCGCAGGAAGGTGTGCTGGTCGTTGAGCGCGGTGACCGTGGCCGTCGGCGGCAGGGTGGTGCCGGAACCGACGACCAACTGGGGCACGGGCAGGCCCTCGTCGAAGGGGAAGTCGCGTTTGCCGCCGTCGAGCAGGGCCAGTTCGGGTTCGGGTCGCGAGACCACCCGCGCCCAGCCGTGCATCGCGGCGCGCAGGCCCGGTTCCACCGCGGGGGCGGCCAGCGGGGAGATGCCCGCGTAGAAGCCGTCGTCGTGGATGAGATAGGCGCCGCTGCGCAGGACGACCGTGGTGGTGTCGTCGGCCAGGGCGGCCAGTTCGGCGACGACCAGTTCGGGATAGGCGCTGCCACCGGCGGTGACGACGGCCGGGCCCGGGTAGGTGAGTTCGCGGTGCAGGGCGGCGAGTTCGACCAGGTAGGAGCGCACGGCGGCGAGGCCCTCGGTACTGCGATCGTGCGCCAGCGCGCCTTCGTACCCGGCGACCCCGGCCAGTTCGAGCCGCTCGCTCGCTTGCAGGGCGGCCGCGACGGCGCGGGCCTCGGCCCGGGTACGCGCCCCGGTGCGTCCGTGCGGGCCACCGAGCTCGACGAGCACGCGCACCGGCGGGCTCGACGGCGTATCGCGCAGGATCTTGTCCATCAGTTCCACGGTGGCGACGCTGTCGGCCCAGCAGAAGAACTCGAAACCGGCATCGCGCGCGGATTCCGCGGCGACCCAGGCCAGGCCGACCGGATCGACGAGGGTGTTGGCCAGCATGATCCGCCCGACGCCGAACGAGCGCGCGAGCTGGGCCTGCCACGCCGTGGCGAGGGTGATCGCCCACGATCCGGCGTCGAGCTGTTCGCGCCACAGCTGCGGCGCCATCGTGGTCTTGCCGTGCGGGGCGAGCGCGACGCCCGCGGCGGCGGACCACTGCGCCATCAGGGCGCGGTTCGCGTCGAGCCTGCCGCGATCGAGGGTGAGCAGCGGCGTCTGCCACTGCGCGAGTTCCGGTGCGCTCGCGAGGTATTCGCCTGCGGTGCGGCCCCACGCCGCGGGCGGGACGCTCTTGTGGTGCGGCCCGAGCGACTCCTCGGCGAGCGCGTCCACGACGCCGTTGTCGATTTTCACAGCATCCCTTTCCTCGATCCGGCCGGGAATACCGGGCCGAGCGGTCATATCAGACACGCATTGCATACTGTGCAACGCTGGTTGCATTCAGTGTTTCTGCTCGTTATTGTGCATCGCAGAGGCAGTGACCGCAAGCACGAAAGGGCGAAGAAGGTGACGCAGACAACATCGGAGCAGCCCAGGGCGGTCACCGTCGGCGAGGGGCTGGCCGTGCTCGTCGCCCGGCCGGGACCGCTCGAGCAGTCCGCGCAGTTCGAGCGCGGGGCGGGTGGCGCGGAGGCCAATGTGGCGATGGTGCTCACCCAGCTCGGTGTCTCGGCGGCCTGGCTGTCGCGGGTGGGCGAGGACGGGTTCGGGCGCTATCTGGTCGCCGAGCTGGCCGCGCACGGCGTCGATGTCGGGGCGGTGACGGTCGATCCGGCGCGGCCGACCGGGGTCTACGTCAAGGAGCGCGGCAGCGGTTCCGGCGCACCGCACGATCTCCCTGCACACAGCAGCCGGATGCTCTACTACCGGGCGGGCTCGGCCGCCAGCGCCCTGTCCCCCGCAGACCTCGCACGCGACGCCGCCGCCGACCTGCTCGACCGCGCCGATCTAGTGCACTTCACCGGCATCACCCCGGCGCTGTCGGCCTCGGCGAACGAGCTGACCCGCACCCTGCTCGCCCTGCCCCGCCGCGACCGACTGGTCAGCTTCGACCTGAATTACCGTCCGGCCCTGTGGGGTTCGCGCCTCGACGCGGCGGCCGACGAACTCGCCGCGCACGTGCGTGGCGCCGATGTGGCACTGCTCGGCGCCGACGAGGCCGAGGAGCTCTTCGGCACCGGTGACCCCGCCGCGTTGCGCGCGCTGTTCCCCGAACCGGCCCAGCTGATCGTCAAGAACGACAAGCACACCGTGACCGGATTCGACGGCCGCACCGCGATCGAGGTGCCCGCGCTGACCCTCGACCTCACCGAACGCATCGGCGCCGGTGACGCGTTCGCGGGCGGCTACCTCTCGGCCCTGCTGCACGGCACCGACCCGCGCACCCGCCTGTGTTACGGCCACCTGTGCGCCGCCGCCGCGCTCACCGCCACCGGTGATGCCGCGAAACTTCCTCCGGTGCAAGACATTCAACGGCTGGCGGCGCTGCCCGCCCGGGTATGGGCCGGGTTGCGCTACCCGGACGCGCTGGATGGGACGATCGGGCGATGAGTCAAAGCGTGTCGCGCGCCCTGTCCATTCTCATCGCCCTCGGCGAGGACTCGCAGTCCCTCGACGACCTGGCCGGGCGGCTCGGGGTCCACAAGTCGACGGTGCTGCGGCTGTTGCAGACCATGCAGGCCGAACGATTCGTCGTGCGCGACAACGCCCATCGGTACTCGCTGGGCGCGCGGATGTTCGAATTGGCCAGTCACGCACTGGAGAACCGCGACGTGCGCACGGTCGCGCGGCCGCACCTGAGCGCGCTGGGCGCGGCCACCGGCCAGACGGTGCACCTGGCCGCCTACGAATCCGGCGACGCCGTCTACATCGACAAGGTCGACGCCGAACAGGCGGTGCGCATGTACTCCCGGATCGGCAGGCCCGCACCGCTGCACTGCACCGCGGTCGGCAAGGTGCTCGTCGCGGCCCTCCCGCGCGCGGAATGGCCCGCAGTCGCCGCGCGCCTGGACTTCCACCCGTTCACCACCCGCACCCTGCGCACCCCCGAGCAGTATCTGGCCGAGCTCGAGCTCGTCGCCGCGCAGGGATTCGCCGAGGACCACGAGGAACACGAGAGCTTCGTCAACTGCATCGGGGTGCCGGTGCGCGACGGGATCGGCGCCGTCGTGGCCGCCGTGTCGATCTCGGTGCCCGACGTCCTGCTCGACCACGATCAGGTACTCGCGCTGCTCCCCCAGATCCGGGCGACGGCCGATGCCATCTCCACCGAACTCGGCTGGGACCCCCGCCGAGCCGTCACCGCGAGGAAAGGCTGACCATGTCCGACAAGATCGCTGTCCGCACCGCCGACGCGCCCGCACCCGCCCACACCTTCTCCCAGGGTGTGCGCAAGGGACCGTTCGTCCAGGTCTCCGGGCAGGGCCCGGTCGACCCGGAGACCAACGAGTACCTGCACCCCGGCGATGTCGCCGCCCAGACCACCCGCACCCTGATGAACGTGCGCGCGATCGTCGAGGCGTCCGGGGCGAGCTTCGACGATGTGGTGATGCTGCGCGTCTACCTCACCAAGCGCGAGGACTTCACGATCATGAACGGCGCGTACGGCGAGTTCGTCACCAAGCACACCACCAACGGCGTACTGCCCGCGCGGACCACCGTCTTCACCGGGCTGCCGCGCGAGGAGATGCTGGTGGAGATCGACGCGATCGCCGTCGTCACCGACTGAGCGTTCCGATTCCGGGGATATCGGGCCGAGTACCGTGTTCTGATGAGTCGGCCTCCGTACCCGGAGGCTGTAGTGCCCGTTCTACCCGAGGATCAGCCTATGTTCGCCAAGATTGCCCGACCGTTCGCCGTCGCCGCCGTCGCCCTGTCCGTCACCGCCCTCGGCGCCGGTACCGCTTCGGCGGCCACCGCGCAGCCGGTCGTCGGTTCGGTCGCCGTGTGCGCCAGCATCCCGATCGGTCCGATCAGCATCAGCGTCTGCCTGTAGGCCGCTAGCCAGAGTTGCGCAGGGCGGTGGCCAGGCCGTTCATGGTGAGCAGGATGCCCCGCTTCACCAGTTCGGAATCGTCACCGCCGCGCAGCCTGCGCAGCAGGTCCACCTGGAGCTGATTCAGGGGCTCCAGGTAGGGGAAGCGGTTGTGGATCGACTCCGCCAGCGACGGGTTGTCGCTGAGCAGGCCGGGGTGGCCGGTGACCGCCAGGTACATGCGGATGGTGCGGGCGTGCTCGTCGCGGATCATGCCGAAGATCTGCGCGCGCAGGGTCTCGTCGACGACGAGATCGGCGTAGCGGGCGGCGATGTCGAGATCGCTCTTGGCCATCACCTGCGCCAGGTTCGACAGCACCGTCCGGAAGAACGGCCAGCGCTGGTAGAGGTCGGTGAGCCGGGCCAGACGTTCGGGATCATCGCCCACCCAGTCCTCGAGCGCGGTGCCGGTGCCGTACCAGCCGGGCAGCATGACCCGCGCCTGACTCCAGGCCATCACCCACGGGATGGCCCGGAGGTCCGAGACCGAGTTGGTGGGCTTGCGCGAGGCGGGGCGGCTGCCGATGTTGAGATCGCCGACCTCGGCGACCGGGGTGGACTGGCGGAAGTACTCGACGAAGCCCGGGGTCTCGTGCACCAGGCGCGCGTAGGCGGCGCGGGCGCGGGCGGCCAGATCGTCGAGCAGCTCGTAGGCCGGTTCGGCGTCCTCGCCGAGACCCTCCACATCCAGCAGGGTCGACTCGAGGGTTCCGGCGATCAGTGATTCCAGATTGCGGTGTGCCGCACCGTGTTCGGAGTACTTGGCGGCGATCACCTCACCCTGTTCGGTGAGCCGCAGCGAGCCACGCACCGCACCGGCGGGCTGGGCCAGGATGGCGTCGTAGCTGCGCCCACCGCCACGGCCGACCGTGCCGCCGCGCCCGTGGAACAGCCGTAGCCGGATCCCCGACTTGCGCGCCACCTCCACCAGATCCAGTTCCGCGCGGTACAGCGCCCAGTTCGCGGCCAGATACCCGCCGTCCTTGTTGGAATCGGAGTAGCCGAGCATCACCTCCTGCCGCATCCCGGCGGTCGCGACGAGCTCGCGGTACACCGGCACCTCGAGCACCGCGGCCAGGGTCGACGCGCCCGCGGCGAGGTCCTCGATGGTCTCGAACAGCGGAACGATGCCGACGGGACAGCTCGACTGGTTCTCGGCGGAGCCCGGGTCGAGGATGCCCGCCTCCTTGAGCAGCAGCGCGGCCTCGAGCATGTCGCTGACCGAGGTGCACATGCTGATGATGTAGTTCGGGATGGCGGCGGCGCCGAAGGTGTCGATCACGTCCTTGGCGGCGCGCAGCACCCCCAATTCCTTGACGGCGAGCTCGCTCAGCTGGGCGTTCGGGCCCAGAAGTGGTCGGCGCGTGCGCAATTCGGCGGCGAGCAGCTCGACGCGCTCGGCCTCGGTCAGGCTCGGATAGTCCGCGTGCACGCCCGACCAGGCCAGCAGTTCGGTGACGACCTGCTCGTGCACCTCCGAGTTCTGGCGCATGTCCAGGCCCTGCAGGTGGAAACCGAAGGTCTCGATGGCGTGGCGCAGGGCGGCGAGGCGGTCGTCGGCGAGCAGGGCATCGCCGGTGGCGCGCATCGACACATCGATCGCGTCGAGGTCGTCGAGGACCGCCTGCGGGGTGGGATACGGCGCGGCCTCGGTGTCGAGACCGTGCTCGGGCAGCTCGCCGAGCGAGCGCCGGGCGGTAGCACTCAGGCGGGCCCGGATCGCGTGCAGCGCACGGCGATACGGTTCGTCGGCGAAGAACGCCGGGTCGGGATAGCCCGCCTCGGCGAGGGCGGCCACCGCGGGCGTCACCTGGACCAGGCGGCCCGACTGCGACAGCGTCTTCTCCAGTTCGACCAGCTCGCGCAGATACCGGCCGAACGCGTAGGCGGCGGCCTGTTCGGCGGCGGTGTGCACGACTTCGGCGGTGACGAAGGGGTTTCCGTCGCGGTCGCCACCGATCCAGGAGCCGGGGCGCAGGATGGGGCGCGGGAGCAGGTCGACCTCGGGCCAGCGGAAGCGCAGGGCGGCGCGGACCTGGGCGTTGATGGCCGGGATCACGTCGTAGAGGGTGAGGTCGTAGTAGCGCAGGCCCACCGAGATCTCGTCCTGGATCCGCAAGCGCGCCAACCGGATCAGCGCCGTGCGCCACAGGGTGAGCACCTCGCGCCGGATCCGGAGTTCCGATTCGTCGTAGCCGGGTTCACCGGGCGCGAGGCGGCGGCGCAGGCGCATCAGCTCGGTGATCTTGGCCTGCACGTCGAAGACGGTGCGCCTGCGGGTCTCGGTCGGGTGGGCGGTGATGACCGGGGAGACGAGCGCGTCGGTGAGCAGGTCGGCCACCGTCGCGCCGTCGATGGCCGCGGCGTCGAGCTTGTCGTAGGTGGCGGCCAGTGAGGAGTCCTGCGGCGGCTCCCCCGCCGCCACGTGCACCGCGCGGCGCCGGTCGCGCTGGAGGTCCTCGGCCAGATTCGCCAGCAGCACGAAATAGCTGAACGCGCGGATCAGCGGAATCGCGACCTCGGTGGGGGTGCCGTCGAGCATGTCGGCGACGGCACTGCGCTCGACCTCCTCGCGGCGCACCCGGAACGCCTCGGTCCGCACCCGCTCGACCAGATCGAACACCTCGGGTCCTTCATGGTCGCGGAGGGTGTCGCCCAGGATGCCGCCGAGAAACCGGATGTCCTCGCGCAGCGGTCGGGTGGCTTCCTGCTCCGTCTCGATTCGCGATTCGCCCATGGAAAGACAGTATTGCCGCAGGCGGGCGGGCGCGACCCGACGCCGCACCCGGCCCGCATGTCGCGGTGCGGGCGTCGTCGTGCGTACACCCCGGGAGCGGTCGGCAAACTCAGAGCTGCCGGATCACCCGGGCCGGGTTACCCGCCGCGAACACCCGGTCGGGCAGGTCGCGGGTGACCACGCTGCCCGCACCGACCACCACGTCGTCGCCGATGGTCACGCCGGGGCACACGATCACCCCGCCGCCGAACCACGCGTTGTTCCCGATCCGGATCGGTGCCGCCGATTCCCACCGCTGCCTGCGCTTGTCGTGGTCGTCCATCGGGTGCAGCGCGGTCAGCAGCTGGACGCGGGGGCCGATCGAGCAGTCGTCGCCGATCACGATCGGGGCGCAGTCGAGCAGGATGGCGTCGTAGTTGAGGAAGCTGTTGGACCCGATCTCGACGAGGTAGCCGTAGTCGCACTGGAACCGCGGCATGATCCAGGAGCCCTCGCCGAGCTTGCCCAGCAAATCTCGCAGGACGGTGGTGCGGCGGTCGGTCTCGTCGGGTCCGGTGCGGTTGAACTCGTCGCACAATCGTTGCGCGCGTTGCCGTTCGGCCACCAGCTCGGGATCGCTGTCCTTGTACAGCTCGCCCGCCAACATCCGCTGCTTGTGCTCGCCCATCCCGCCGAGTCTAGGGCGGCGCCCGACTGCCGGGTTCGCGCCGCGGGGCCGCGCAGTAGGGTCGGAGCCGTGACGCCAGCCCGGACCCGACACAACTACACCGGCACCTCGGTCGCCGAGCGGCAACTCGAGCGCCGGGCGCTGTTCATCGAGGCGGGGCTGACCGTGTTCGCCGAGAAGTCGTACGCGAACAGTTCGCTCAGTGACGTGTGCGCGACGGCGGGGCTGTCGCGGCGGCAGTTCTACGAGCTGTTCGCCGGGCGGGAGGAACTGCTCGTCGCGGTCTACGACACCGTGCAGGACCGGGCCAGGGACGCGGTCATCACGGCGATCACAGCGGTGCAGACCGCCGAGGTGCGGGTGATCATCGATGCCGCCGTGCGGGCCTACACCCAGGCCATCACCGCCGACATCCGTTGTGTCAAGGTCGCTTTCGTGGAGATCGTCGGCGTGAGCCCGGCGGTCGAGGCCCATCGCGCGCAGATCCGGGACCGCTGGGGCGAGGTGGTCGCCGCGGCGACCGCCGGGCTGCCCGACGCGCGCACACCACCCGGTGGCTGGCGGGTGGCGATGGCCGCGTTCATCGGCGCCGTCAACGGCGCGGTGCACCAATGGAGTCTCGACGACCCGCGCCCGCCGGTCGAGGTGCTCGTCGATGTCTTCTCCACCCTGCTCACCGCGCTGACGTCGGCCGACGCCACTCGCTGATTGCGATCTACGCCACAGTCGTGCCATAGTAGCCGTCATTGAGACGGAGCAGTCTCAATTCCTGTGAGGACTGTGCACGATGAAATCTCCTACCGTTCTGCGGTGGTTCGCCCTGGTCACCGGCGTGATCCTGACGGCATCGGTCGTCGCGGCGGGCTCGGTCGCCGCCGAGCCCGCGCCCATCGCCCCGGCACCGGTGATCCCCCTGCCGCCCGAGCTCGATCCCGGCTTCTACCGCCCGCCCGCCGAGGTGGTCGCGGCGACCGCGCCCGGCGCGATCATCGCGGCCCGGCAGGTGAACATCGCCGATTTCGGCATCCTGCCGGTGGACGTGGACGCCTGGCAGGTGTCGTATCGCTCGAACAACAGCCGTGACGAGGCGATCCCCGCGGTGGCGACGCTGATCAAGCCGCGCGGTCAGGCGGTGGAGCCGCGCAAGCTGCTCTCGGTGCAGATGGCCGAGGACTCGACCGCGGGCTACTGCGCGCCGTCCTACGCGCTGCAACATCTTTCGGTCGCTCCGCTCGCGGGCCAGATCGTGGTGCCCGCCGAATTCCTGTTCGCGCAGGCGGCGCTGGCGCAGGGCTGGGCCGTGGTGGTGCCGGATCATCAGGGGCCGAATTCGGCCTATGCCGCCGGTCCGCTGGCGGGCCGGATCACCCTCGACGGCATTCGCGCCGCCACCAACTTCGCCCCGCTCGAGGCCGGGCCGACCGCGCCGGTCGGGCTCTACGGCTACTCCGGCGGGTCGATCGCGACCGGTCACGCCGCCGAACTGCACGCCTCCTACGCGCCCGAGCTCAACATCGTCGGCGTGGCCGAAGGCGGCGTCGGCGCCGATCTCGGTGCGGCGCTGCTGATGGCGAACCATCAGCTCACCTCGGGCCTGGTCTTCGCCGCCGTCCTCGGCCTCACGCGCGAATATCCTGATTTCGCCGCCTATCTCGACCAGCGACTCCATCCGCTCGGCAAGGGACTGGCCGCGATCAAGTCGTCGCTGTGCGTGCAGTACCAGTCGGCCCTGCTGCCGTTCCTCGACCTGACCGGCATGATCGGCTCCGAGGGTGAGCAGTTCGGCGATCCGCCGGTCGCGGAGATGCTCGCCGACACCAAGATGGGCAAGACCACCCCCGGTGTGCCGATGTTCATCTGGCACTCCGCCTGGGACGAGATCCTGCCGCTGTCGTCGACCAACGAACTCGTCGACACCTACTGCCGCACCCCCGGGACCTCGCTCACCTACACCCGCGACCACGCCAGCGAACACATCGTGGCCGAGGTCGTCGGCGGCCCCGCCGCCCTGGTCTGGCTGCGTGACCGCCTCAACGGCATCCCCGCTGCCCCCGGCTGCACCACCTCCGACGCGGGCACCATGGCCGCCACCCCCGGCGCCTTGGACTTCCTCGGCGAGACCCTCTCCGCCAAGTTCGCCTCCTGGTTCGGCACGCCCCTCGGCACCGCCTGACATATCGAGATCACCACGCTCTGGTGGCGGTCGGCTCTCGGCCGATGCCGCCACCAGAGCGTGGTGATCGTTTGTCCAGGTGTCAGCTGACCTCGCGGTGGCGGGGGTGGGCTCGGTGCAGGAGGACCTGTTCGAGGAGGGCTACGAGGGTGTTCTTGACGGAGTCGCGGTCGCGGGCGTCGCAGTCGAGGACGGGGATCCAGTCGGCGAGGCCGAGGGCTTCGCGGACCTCGTCCAGGTCGAAGTGCGGGGCGTCGTCGAAGCGGTTGACCACGATGATGAAAGGGGTGTTGTGGTCTTCGAAGTAGTCCAGGACGGGGTAGCAGTCCTCGACGCGACTGGTGTCGACGACGATCACCGCGCCGAGGGCGCCGTCGACGAGGTCGTCCCAGAGGAACACGAAGCGGTCCTGGCCGGGAGTGCCGAACAGGTACAGGATCAGTGAGTCGTCGAGGGTGATGCGGCCGAAGTCGAGGGCCACGGTGGTCGCGGTCTTGTCGGCGCGGTGGCCGGGGTCGTCGATGCCGATCGACACCTCGGTCATCGAGGCCTCGGTGACCAGTGGCTCGATCTCGGAGATGGCGCCGATGAAGGTGGTCTTGCCGACGCCGAAGCCGCCGCTGACCACGATCTTCACCGAGGACGGCATCGCCGGCGTACGGAATTCAGAGTGCCCGGACAAGATCCCTGATCCTCTCGATGGCGGCGGTCGACAGCTCCGGCGCGTCACGGACGGTCACGTGCCCCGCCGCCACCAGATCACTGACGATCACCTTGGCGATGCCGACCGGAACCCGCAGGGCGGCACCGATTTCGGCGATGGAATGTGGCCGCAGGCACAGCCGCACGACGGCGCTCTCCTCGAACCGCAGCGGCGCCGACAGGGCCGAGGGCGGTGCCTGGACGAGGGTTTCGATGCGCAGGCCGTCCAGGACCGGGACGGTGCGGCCCGCGGTGACGACGAACGGGCGGACGAATCGGTCGTCGCCAGGGTCGGCGACCTGTTCGTCGGCCGTGGGCAGCGGGCCGCGCCAGCCGGTCGGCGTGCGCACCGGGATCATGCGCGGATCGGGCAGGCGGGGCCGGTCGGAATCTCTCATCTGCGCAACGACTCGCGCAGTTCGCTGATCAGCAGCGGGTCGAGCAGCGATCCGGCGCGTTCGGCGAGCACCGCCATCTCGTAGCCGACCAGCCCGACATCGCAGCCACCGTCGGCGATCACCCCGAGGCAGCTGCCGTCGCCGAGCGCCGAGACCAGCAGGAAGCCGCGCTTCATCTCGATCATGATCAGCTTCAGGCCGTCGAAATCGTAACTGCGCGAAGCACTGCGGGCCAGGCTCGACAATCCCGACACCATGGCCGCCAGCCGGTCGGCGCCCGCCCGGTCCAGGCCCTCGGACATGGCGATGAGCAGTCCGTCGGAGGACACGGCGACCGTGTCGCGCACCCCGTCGGTATTGCGGACGAAGTTGCCGAGCAGCCAGTTGAAGGTGTGCGGATCGGCGGTCGGTAGCTGGGTGGTCACCGGGTCTCCTGAGGTCGGGTCCGCTCGGTCAGCGGGTGTGCTCGGCAGGGGTGGACGACAGTTCGGTCCCGAGCCCGCCGCGTTCGTGGCCGGTGCGGAACGAGGCGAGCATGCTGCGCGTCTGGTCGGGGGTGCGGTCGGGCGCGGGTGGGCGGTCCTGGTGCGGGAGCGGATCGTGGTGCGGGCGATCCGGGCCGGCAGGTCTGGCGCGCTTGGGCCGTTTCACCAGGCCGTTGCGCGTTCGTTCGACAGGGGCCGCCGGGCTGTCCAGGTCCCTGTTGTCGCCGATCGGTTCGGAAGTCATCCGGGCGCTGTGGCCGGGGTCGGTGCTCGGTTCCGATGCTGGACCAGCCGAGGTCGGGTTGGTGGCCGATCCGGGTGCTGTTGCGCTGCTGAAGAATTGGGCGTAGACGGATTCGGTCGGGTGCGCGGTGGCGCCGTTCGGGGTCGACCGCTCGGGCTCCCGGCTGCCCGAGTGGGTGGACGCGGAGGGACCTGTCGTGGCCTCGGACCGCGGCAGTGCCAGACGGGCGCCCGGCTCGATCGCCTGGGTCGGCGCGAGCGATTCGGCGTCGGCAGCCGGTGTCTCCTCGGCGACTGCGGTTGGACCGGTTGGGCGGGAGGCGGTTTCGTCGGCGAGGATCGCAGCCGGCAGGAGCAGGCGGGCGACGATGCCGCTGACCGGGGAGGTGGTGAGTTCCACGCCGATGCCGAGGCGGGCGGCCAAGCGACCGACGACGTAGTGGCCCAGATAGCGGGTGGAGGCGACGATGAAGTCCTGTTCGCCGCGCAGGCGGGCATTGGCCTCGGCCAGGGCGTCGGCGGGCATCCCGACACCGTGGTCGACCACGGCGAGCAGGTAGCCGCCCGCCATCCGGCGCCCGTACACCTCGACCTCGAGATCGGGCGGGGAGAACGCGAGGCCGTTCTCGATGAGTTCGGCCAGGATGTGGGCGAGTTCGCTGACCACCGCGCCGGTGACGGCGAGGTCGTCGACCCGGCGCAGCACCACCCGGCGGTAGTCGTCGACCTCGGACAAGCCTGCCCGGATGACATCGCTGAGCGCGATCGGCTCGGCCCACCGCCGCGGACTCGCCTCGCCGACGAGCACCAGCAGGCTCTCGGCATTGCGGCGCATCCGGGTGGCGAGATGGTCGAGTTCGAACAGGTTCGACAGCGCCTTGGGATCGAGTTCCTCGCGCTCGAATTCGCTGATCAAACCCAGCTGCCTGCGCACGAGATTCTGATTGCGCCGCGCCAGGTTCGCCATCGACTCGGTGGTGTTGCGCCGCACCAGCGCCTGCTCGGAGGCCAGCTCGAACGCGGTGGTCTGGACCCGGTCCAGCGCCCCGGCCACCGCGGCGATCTCGACGCCCGCGCCGGGCGGGGTGCGCACCGGTGCGGGCGGGTCGGGCCGGGTATCGGAACCGCGCCAGGCCGCGATCACCTCGGGCAGCCGGGCGGAGGCCACCTCGTCGGCTTCGGCGGCCAGCCGGGCCAGCGGGCGCACGATGGCGCGGATACTGGCGAAGACCAGGGCGAACTCCGCCGCGATCGCGAGCAGGGCGGCCAGCGCGAAGGCCGCGAGCAGCAGGGCGGCCTCACGGCGCAGCTCGTCGGCGCGGGCGCGGATGTCGTCGCCGATCGCCTGCTGCACGCCGCGCTGGTCGTCGATCACGGCCGTCATCTGTGCCCACCACCGCGCCGGGTCGACCTGCTGGGTCAGCGGGCCCGCGGTCGAGGCGATGGCGATGTTCTCCGATTCGGCGGCGCGCGCGGCATTCTCGCCGGCGAGCACCGCGTCGAGGCGATCGCGCTGGGCGACGGTCGCGTCGCGGCCGAACTGGGTGAGCGCGGCGGTCCGCGCGGCGCGGATGTCGAGGAACTGCACGTACTCCCCCGGCGCGAACTCCCCGGCGGCGAACACCCCGTTGAGGAAACCGCGTTCGCGCGCGTTGAACTCCTTGGCGTCGCCGAGGGCGTAGAGCGCCTGCAGGCCGTGCCGGACCTGCGGGTCGCGGGCCTGGTCGAGGCCGAGGAACAGCCGGTTCATCGCGTCGATGCCGTCGGTGTAGAACTGGAACGCCGCCGACCGGGTGACATTGCGGGTATCGATCTGGGAGCGCACACCCGGCAGGCCGGTCAGGTGGCCAAGGGCCGAGGTCACTTCGCTCGCGCCGGGTGGATCGCCTGCCACGGTGGCCGACAGGTTCCGCAGGGCGAGGTCCGTGCCGGTGCGCTGGTCGAGCACCGGCTGGCCGAGGCGCGCGTCGCCGCCGAGCAGGCCGTTGCTGAGCCCGCGTTCGCGCTGCAACTCGTGCACCAGGTCCTGGGCGGCCAGCGCCAGCACCACCGCGTCGACGGTCTCGCCGCTGCGCCGGTATTCGCCGATCTGGCCGGACACCGTGAGCCCGAGCAGCGCGAGCACCAGCACCAGTGACACCGCCAGAATCCGGGCCAGCTGCCCGGCGATGGTGCGCGGCCGGAGCAGTCTCGCGACCCCGGGCGAGGTGGATCGGATTCCGGTCCGATCCGGCCGGGAACGTGCGCGCACCACCTGCTCCTTTGAAATGCCGCCGGGTGGAATTCCCGGCGGCCCAGCGAAAGTCAGGTGTCAACTTGCACGCCGCGGCGAACACGGTCAAGGCGGGGCGGCCCCGGAGCGGGTTTCGTGCACTGATCTCAACATGCCCGAAACAGAGCGGCGAGGATGTCGCCGAAAGCTCACCACGGCCCAGGTCGGGGCGTTACCCGGCGGATTTGTGCCCGATACATTCGGCCCGCCGAATGTCGGTGACGGCGGGCACATTCGGTCCCGCCGAGCGAATTCCGGAAATGAACGCAGCACGAAAAGTAGACGACGAGCAGGCGATTCCGTGGCGAATCGACGTAATCGGCTCAGCGGCCGCTGTTCACTCGCCGAGAATGCCGAGGACCTGCTCGGAGAAGAAGAACGGCTCGAGCCGTTCCCGGATCAGTCCGGCCAGCACACCGTTGCGTTTCGCCGATTCGATGACGGCGGGCCCGTAGCGCAGGATCTCGGCGCTCACGTCCTCGGCGCTCAGGCCGAGTTCGGGCAGCATCGACGACAGCGTGTGGTCGCTGTACTTGGTGTAGAAGACCTCGACGCACTCGCGCACCAGCAGGCCGAAGTATTCCTTCTCCCTGGTCGTCACCGCGATCTCGTAGCAGATCTGGACCAGCTCGTTCAGGTCCTTCTGGGTCAGGTACTCACGCAGGCCCGCGACCGGCTCGTCGGCGTGCAGGTCCCAGAACTCCATGGCCGCCGAGTGCACCGGCGCGTCACGCAGCATGTCGCGGATGGCGTTGTTGGTGCGCTTGAGCGCGAACAGCGCGCCCTTGCCCGCGAGGTCACCGACGAAGGTGCTGTCGGCGACCTTCTTGGCCCGGGTCGCCGCCGACTGGCCCAGCGACATGAGCGAGGAGACGCCCGGGATCTTCTCGGCGCGTTCGCGATTGGCCTGCATGAAGTCGCCGATCAGCTTGTCGACGAAACGCGAGGCGACGGTGGCGACGAGCGGGCTCTCGGTGAGCCGGTCCAGGATGCGCTCCTGGGCCTGGTGCATGCCGAAGATCTTCTCCAGCAGCGCTTCCACCGGTTCCCGGTCGACCACGTCGCCGAGGGTGTATTCGGTGTTGGCGGCGATGTGGTCGTAGATGGCGTCGGAGAAGATGCCGACGGTGTCGGCGATCACCGGACTGCCGCCGATGCGGTCGAAGACGGTGGCGACGGTTTCCTCGCCCTGCTCCAGCGACACCACGTCACCGAAGACGATGGTGTCGCCCACGGCGAGCACGGCGGCCACATCGCGGGCGATCACCTCGGCGAACCGGTCGCCGGTCACCTCGGCGAGCAGGAAGTCCACCTGCGCGTCGAGCAGTCGTTCGGCGATCTGGCGCGCCTGTGTCATGTGTGTCCACCCATCACGGTTCGTTGCTCGGGACGGGAGACCTTGCGGCTACTTGTCGTCGGCCCCGGAATCGTTGCCGTGCATCGATTTCCGGATCTGGTCCAGACGCTCGCGCGCGGCCTTCTCCCGCGCCTCCCACTGTTCGTCGGCGCTGCGACCCGCGGGAGTCTGCCGGTCGAGTTCACCCATTCCCTGCGCGGTGCCGAAACGCTGCTCGACCTTATCGCGAACGGTGTCGAATGTCGGCACTCCGGAAGTGGAGTATCCGCCGGTCGCGGTGGGTGCGGGGGTTCCCGGCAGCCCAGACGGTACCGGCGGTACCGGAATGGCGCCTCCGACCTGCTCCGATGCGACGGGCGCCACATTCGGATCGGCTATGTCGGTGTCCAGCATCACAGGGGGATCGATGTCGCCATGACCGGCTTCGGCCTCGGCCAGTGCGGCGGCGACCGCGGCCAGACCCGGCCGCCCGGCGACCGCGGCGCGCAGCACCGACACCAGCTCGGCATCCGGCAGCGCGGCCAGCCGACCGAGGATCTCGCTCGTATCGCTCATACCGCCAGGCTACGCAGAACCGGCCGCCCACGCCCGGGCCTCGAACACGGCGGTCTCAGGCGATCGAGGCGACGAACCAGTCGCCGATGAGTTGCGGCCAGCGCGGGCCGAGGGTGTCGATGACGTCGTTGTGGCCCGCGCCGGGGACGACGACCAGCTCCTTGGGTTCGTTCGCCGCCGCGTACAGGCGTTCGGCGTGCCGCAGCGGGAGCAGCTCGTCGCGGTCGCCGTGCATCATCAGCACCGGCACGCGCAGGTCGGCGATGCGGCGCAGGCTCGGGTAGGCGTTCGGGATCAACGGCGCGGGCAGGAACGGGTAGACCGAGCGGGCGGCGTCGCGCATGCCGCTGAAGGTCGACATCAGGATCATGCCCGCGGGCGGGAACTCGGTGGCCAGTTCGAGCAGGACCCCGCCGCCGAGGGATTTACCTAGGTAGAGCACCCGGTCCGGGTCGACCTCGGGCTGGTCGAGCAGGGCCGTGCGGGCGGCGCGCGCGTCGAGGTAGGTGCCCTGCTCCCCCGGGCTACCCGCGCTGTGGCCGAAGCCGCGGTAGTCGAAGGCGAGGACATCGAAACCGGCCGCGACCAGCAGCGCGATGATCGAGACGCGGTCGCCGATGGTGCCCGCGTTGCCGTGCGCGTAGAGGATGTGCGCGCGGGGGCGCTCGGCGCGCACGAACCAGCCGTGCACGTCGAGGCCGTCGGCGGTGCGCATGGTCAGGTCGCGGTAGTCGAGGCCGAACGCGGCCGGGGTCTGCGCGACATGCTTGTCGGGGTGATAGACCAGCGCGTTCAGCACCCGGGTCGCGGGGTGACCGATCACTTGCCGCGGCCCGCCTGGAAGCCGAAGTCCCAGTTGTAGAGCCGCGCGATCTCGATGACGCCGCCACCCGGCTGCCCGGCGGGCGGACGGACGAAGGCGCCCTCGCGGCGGACCACCAGCTCCCCGTTGACGTTGTCCAGCACGGCGAGCACGGCGTCGCGGGAGTTGTCGGTGCACCCGTCGAGGGTCATCTCGATCGGCGCCGAGTTCACCGGGTACAGGGTGACGGTGGCATGGACGTTGCGGAAGTCGGTCGCCCCGTCGTAGATCGAGGCGAAGACGAGGATGCGGCGGAAGGCCTGGGTGTGGTCGAGGTTGATCGAGAGGTTCTCGCCGGTGACGCTGGCGCCGGTGCGGTCGTCCTGGTCGAGGTGGATGAACGGCGGCTCGTACAGGGCGCCGAAGCGCCGGTCCAGCGCGCGGACCGAGCCGATCGCGCCGTTGGACAGCTCGTAGAAGCAGCACAGGTCGAGGTCGATGTTCTTGCCGCGCAACTTGCCGAACAGGCCGCCGCTGGCCGCCATCGAGGTCCAGTTGAGGTTGACCCGCATGGCGCCGCCGGTGGCGCCGTGCTTGGTGAGCGAGACCGACGGCGATTCCTTGGTCAGCGAGAGCTTGGCCAGGTTCACCGGGGCGCCGGTGGGCTGCGGCGCGGAAGGCGGTGGGGGCGGGGCGAATTGGGGCTGAGCCTGGGGCGGCGGGGCGTAGGGCTGGCCGGGCGGCGGGGGCGCGAACTGCGGCTGACCCGCGGGCGCGTGCGGTGGGGGCGGCGGGGCGTACGGCTGGTGGGCCGGAGGCGCGGGCGGGGCGTAGGGCTGCGCGGGCGGAGCGAACTGCGGTGCAGGCGGGGCGGGCGGCGGCGCGAACTGCGGCGCGGGCGGTGGTGTCGGCGCGGCGGGGGCGTCGTCGACGGAGATGCCGAAATCGGTGGCCAGCCCGGCCAATCCGGTGTCGTAGCCCTGGCCGACCGCGCGGAACTTCCACGCGCCCTGGCGGCGGTAGAGCTCCCCGAGCACGAAGGCCGTCTCGGTGGTGGCACCGGTGCTGTCGAAGCGGGCCACCTCGGCGCCGTTGGCGGCGTCGACGATGCGGATGTAGAGCCCGTGGAACTGGCCGAAGGTGCCGCCGTCGGCGGAGGCGGCCAGCACGATCTTCTCGATGTCGGACTCCACCTGAACCAGGTTCACCGACAGCGCGTCGACCACGGTCGGGCCCTGCTGTTTACCTTCGTAGCGCACCGCGCCCGAGGGGTGGGCGGCCTGGTTGTAGAACACGAAGTCGTCGTCGGAGCGCACCTTCGTCCCGGCGAGCAGCAGGGCGGACGCGTCGGCGTCGGGCACACCCGGCCCCGACTGCCAACCCAATTCGACCCGGACCGCGGAGGCAGGCACCGCTACGTTGGCACCTTTCATCATCGACACGCCGTCCAACCTAACCGATACCGCCGCCGGCGGGCCGCGCGGTCGTCGCTACGCCTGTCCCGACCGGGTCAGGGCCCCGAGCTGTTTCGGCCAAGCCGCGTGATCGCCGCGATCGCAGGCGCCCAGGCGGTTCTCTCGCAGGTGGTTTCCGCCGTAGCGGTTCAGGCACGGGCGGATACTCGTCAGGCGAATACGCGAAGGGCGCCCGGTTCAGCACCGGGCGCCCTTCGGCGATTGTTCAGCCGCGCAGTTCGGCGCCGACCGCGGTGGTGGCCGAGGCGACGGCGGCGTCGCGGGCGGCGCTGGCCTCGTCCTCGGTGAGGGTGCGGTCGGGGGCGCGGAAGCGCAGGGCGTAGGTGAGGGATTTGCGGCCCTCACCGGCCTGGGCGCCCTCGTAGACGTCGAACAGGGCGATGTCCTCGAGCAGGTCGCCGCCGCCGGTACGCAGGGCCGATTCGACACTCGCGGCGGGCACGGCCTTCTCGACGCTGATCGACACGTCCTGCAGCACGGCCGGGAAGGCCGAGACCGTCGGCGCGGGCCGCGACTCGATCAGCGGCAGCGCGTCGAGGTCGAGTTCGAGCGCGCAGGTGCGCGGCGGCAGACCGGCCCGCTCGAGCACGGCCGGGTGCAGCTCGCCCGCGTGCCCGACGACGGCACCGTCGACGACCAGTTCGGCGCACCGACCCGGATGCCACGGCAGGTACGCGGCCCCGCGACGCTCGATCGTGACACCGGCCGCGTCGGCCACCGCCTCGACCAGGGCGAAGGTGTCGGCGGCCTCGGCCGGGCGGCCCGGACCCCACGGCCCGCGCGGATCACGCTTGCCGCTGAGCACCGCCGCCACGTGCACCGGCTGCTCGGGCAGCGAGGCGTTCAGTTCGGCGATCTGCTCGTCGGTGGGACGACGGTCCACCGGCAGCGCCTCGACCGCGCGGGTCTGCTCGCCCGGCAGCACGACCTGGGCGATGCCGTAGATCGTGAGGTCGCGGGCACCACGGGAGATGTTGCGCGCGGCCACGTCCAGCAGGCCGGGCAGCAGCGTGGTGGCCAGCTCGGGGCGTTCGGCGTCGAGCGGGTTGAGCACGCGGGTGGTGTTGCGGCGCGGGTCGTCGGCGTCCAGACCCCAGACATCGAACACGTCACCGGCCAGGAATACCGGTGCGGGCACCTCGACGGCGCCGTCGAAGGCCAGCGCGCGGCTCACGGCCCTGCGCCGCTTCTGCTTCGCGGTCAGGCCGCGACCGGCGGGCGCGGCGGGCAGCACCGACGGAATCTGCTCGAGGCCCTCCAGCCGCAGGACCTCTTCGACCAGGTCGGCGGGCTGGGTCAGGTCGGGGCGCCAGCTCGGCGGGCTCACCAGCAGTTCGGTCTTGCCCGCGTCGTTGACCTCGATGTCGACACTCGCGCCGATCTGCGCGAGCCGGCGCACGGCCGTGCCCGCCGGGTAGGTGACGCCGGCGACGCGGTCGGGCAGATCGATGTCCATGACGATCGGCGCGGCCGGTTCCAGCGGCACGCGGATGTCGGTGAGCACGGATTCGATGGTGCCGCCGGTGATCTCGGCGAGCAGGGTGGCGGCGCGATCGAGCGCGACGATGTTGATCTCCGGGTCGACGACGCGCTCGTAGCGCTTGGCCGCCTCCGAGGACAGCTTGTGCCTGCGCCCGGTCCGGTACACCCGCAGCGGGTTCCAGGTGGCGGCCTCGAGCACCACATCGGTGGTGCCCTCGCCGACCTCGGTGCTCGCCCCGCCCATCACACCGGCGAGGGAGATGACGCCGGAGTCGTCGGCGATCACCACGTCCTCGGCGTCGAGGGTGCGCTCGGTGTCGTCGAGGGTGCGCAGGGTCTCGCCCCGGTTGGCGTTGCGCACGACCAGGCCGCCGTGCAGCTTGGCGGCGTCGAAGGCGTGCAGCGGCTGGCCGAGTTCGAGCATCACGTAGTTGGTGACGTCGACGGCCGGGGAGATCGGGCGCATGCCCGACAGCATCAGCCTGCGCTGCAGCCACAGCGGGCTCACCGCGTCGGGATCGATTCCGGTGACGCGGCGCACGCCGAAGCGGGTGCACTCCGACTCCGACTCCACCCGCACCGGCCAGGCGAGCGCGTCGGAGTCGGGCAGGGTCCGCACGGCCGGGTCGGCGTATTCGAGGTCGAAGCCGCAGGCCAGCTCGCGGGCCAGGCCGCGCACCGAGAAGCAGTAGCCGCGGTCGGGGGTGATGTTGAGTTCGATGATCGTGTCGTCGGTGCCGAGCAGCACATTGGCGTCGTCACCGGGCTGCGCGGAACCGGGCTCGAGCACCAGGATGCCGTCGTGATCCTTGCCGATGCCGAGTTCGGCGACCGAGCAGATCATGCCGTTGGAGGTGTGCCCGTAGGTCTTGCGCGAGGAGATCTTGAACCCGCCCGGCAGCTCGCCGCCCGGCAACACCACGACGACGAGGTCGCCGACCGCGAAATTGCGGGCACCGCAGACGATCTCCTGCAGCTCGGGGTTGCCGACGTCGACCTTGCAGAAGCGGATCGGCTTCTTGAACTCGGTCAGCTCGGTGATCTCGGCGACCCGGCCGACGACCAGCGGCTTGTCGATGTCGCCGCCGATCGGCGCCAGCTCGTCGACCTCCTCCACCTCGAGGCCGACGCGGACGAAGCCCGCGTCGAGCTCTTCGGCGGAGACCGACCACTCGGGAGTGGTGCGCTGCAGGATCTCGGTCAGCCAGGACTGCGCTACTCGCACTTGACGTTTCGCTCTCTGTGTCGAAAGGGGTTGTCGCTCAGGACCGGATACCGAAGGGCAGCGTGAACCGCACGTCGCCCTCGACGATGTCGCGCATGTCCGGGATGCCGTTGCGGAACTGCAGGGTGCGCTCCATGCCCATGCCGAACGCGAACCCGGAGTACACCTCGGGGTCGATACCGGAGGCGATCAGCACCTTCGGGTTGACCATGCCGCAGCCGCCCCACTCGACCCAGCCCGCGCCGCCCTTCTTGTCCGGGAACCACACGTCGACCTCGGCCGAGGGTTCGGTGAACGGGAAGTAGTTGGGGCGCATACGGGTTCGGGTGTCGGGACCGAACAGGGCGCGTGCGAAACCGTCCAGGGTGCCGCGCAGGTGCGCCATGGTGAGGCCCTTGTCGATCGCCAGACCCTCCACCTGGGAGAACACCGGGGTGTGGGTGGCGTCGAGTTCGTCGGTGCGGAAGGTGCGGCCGGGGCACACGACGTAGATCGGCAGCTCGCGCTCCAGCATCGAGCGCACCTGCACCGGGGAGGTGTGCGTGCGCAGCACCTGGCGCGAACCCTCCGGGGCGATGTGGAAGGTGTCCTGCATGGTGCGCGCCGGATGATCGGGCAGGAAGTTCAGCGCGTCGAAGTTGAAGTGCTCGGTCTCGACCTCGGGACCCTCGGCGACCTCCCAGCCCATCGCGACGAACACGTCGGCGATCTGCTCGGAGATGACGGTGATCGGGTGACGAGCGCCGACGGCGGCCCGGCGGGCGGGCAACGTGACGTCGATCTTCTCGGCCACCAGCACGGCCTGATCGCGCTGCTCGAGCAAGGCGGCGCGGCGCGCGTCGAACGCCTCCGACACCCGCTTGCGCGCGACGTTGACCCGCTTGCCCGCGTCGGCCTTCTCCTCCTTGGGCAGGCTGCCCAGCTCACGCTGCGCCAGCGCGATCGGCGACTTGCCGCCGATGTACTCGGTCTTGGCGACCGCCAGCGCGTCCAGATCAGCCGCCGCCGCGAACGCCTTCTCGGCCTCCGCCGCCGCGGCCGCGAGGGCCTCCTCGGACAGCTTGGCGTTCTGCTCGACTCCACTGTTGTCGTCGGCCACGATCTTCTCGACTCTCCCCTGGGGATCGGTTCACGGGCGCGTCATTGCCAACCCGCATCGGTGCTGCACAAATCCTATGGGATCGGGTTCGCGCGATTCATCCGGATTACCGGCGACGCGCCCACCCCCGTGCTATGAGCCGGTCAATGGTCCCCACACCGACCAACAAGTCCAGGTCAGACCGGTCACCCCACTGATTCCCCCACCCCCGGAAATTCGTGGGAACCGAACGCCCCCGCGCCCCGTCCAACCGATCAAACACATCAGCGTGTTCGACTCGAGAACAGGACCACTCGATGCCGGAACAGACCTACTCCACCCCACCCCAACGCCGCCGCACCACCCCGGGCAGCGGCCTCGCCCTCTGCCGACTCGGCGTCCGGCCTGTCCGTAGCCGCCCCTTCCCCCGTGTGGCGGGGTTGTGCGCGCAGCCGGATACCTACCCCGATCCGGGACCGGGCCGACCGGGTGGGATCGGGTGAGCCGGCGCGCGGTGCCGGACCGGCGGTCCGAGCCTTCGGTCCGGCGGTTGTATGTGCGGTTCCAAGGTGTCGAGCCCAACCGGCACGGCCGAATCCCCGGCGTCTTCGCCTTGGTGAACGGCTTGGCGGAGGCGGGGCGGCTCACTCACGTGCAGGAGCGATTCCGCCGCAGTGGCAATGATTGGTTCGCCGCGCATCTGGTGGATCCGGGCGCGGTGGATCCGCGGGTCTACGACCGCGAGCGTCATCCGGGTGCCGTCGCGTGGTTCAAGTCGACCGCGCTGCCGATGATCGACCGGGTCAGCGGCTACCTCGCCATCCTCGATGCGCACGGGATCACCTGGGAGCGGCTGGATTCCGATGCACCGGGGGTGATCGTGTACGACGATCCGCAGCAGGTCGTGGCCGTGCCCGGCATGGCGATGGCAGTCGGGTCGCGGTGAGCTCGCGGACGCGGAGCGACGACGGCCCGCGCGCCGGGTGGGGCGGGCGGGCCGTCGGCTGGTCAGGTCAGGTGGTTTGGCGGATGTGGGCGGGCAGGAAGGCGGCGAAGGCGGCGGCGACCGCGACCAGGGCTGCGCCGACCCAGACGGCGGGGATGAGGCCGTCTACGTAGGCCTGGGGGTCGGTGTAGGAGCCGCGGGAGGCGAAGACCGAGGCGAGGACGGCGATGCCCATGGCGACGCCCACTTCGCGGACGGTGCTGTTGATGCCGGAGGCCATTCCCTGGTCGGCGGTGGAGGCGCTGGCCATGACGATGGTGGCGGAGGGGCCGAAGGTCAGGCCCATGCCGATGCCGCCGAGGACGAAGGGGGCGACGAAGGAACCGTAGGCGACGTCGGTGCCGGTGATCAGCGCCATCCAGGCCAGCGCGATCGCGAGCAGGACCTGGCCGGAGGCGATGAGCACCCGGGGGCCGACGCGGTCGACGATCAGTCCGGCCAGTGGCGCGACGACCATCGGCACCATCGTCCACGGCAAGGTGCGGATGCCCGATTCCAGCGGCGTGTAGCCCTGCACCACCTGGAAGAACTGGGCCAGCAGGAAGATCGCGCCGAACACGCCCGCCGAGAAGGCGAACGAGACGATGAAGCTCAGGCTCAGGCCGCGCGACCGGAACATGCGCAGCGGCAGCATCGGATCGATGACCCGCGCCTCCCAGGCGACGAAACCGACCAGCAGGGCCGCACCACCGATCAGCGCCACGAGCACCTTCGGCGTGGTCCAGCCGTCTTCACCACCGTGGATGACGCCCCACACCACCGCCAGCACGCCACCGGCGGACAGCAGCAGACCGAGCAGATCGAGTCGCCGTGCGGTGCCGCGTGATTCGGACAGCATACGCACCGCGAACGGCAGGGCGAGCAGCCCGATCGGGACGTTGAGCCAGAAGATCCACTGCCAGTTCAGCCCGTCGACGACCGCGCCGCCGACCACCGGACCGACCGCGACACCCAGCCCGGCGATGCCGCCCCAGATGCCGATCGCGGCGCTGCGCATCCGCTCGGGAACCGCGGCGGCGAGCAGGGTCAGCGACAGCGGCATCACGGCCGCACCACCGGCGCCCTGCACGGCCCTGGCCGCGATGAGCATCCACGGTTCGGTGGCCAGCGCACAGGCGGCCGAGGCGACGACGAAGATGCCGATACCGAACAGGAACACCCGGCGCCGGCCGATCCGGTCACCGAGCGCCGAGGCCGACAGCAGCAGTGCCGCGAACGACAGCGTGTAGGCGTTGATGAACCATTGCAGGTCCGAAAGTGACGCTCCCAGTTCGGCTTTGATCACCGGAAGCGCGTTGGTGACGACGAGGTTGTCCAAGGTCACCATGAACATCGGAATGCCGACGGCCGCGATGACCGCACCGACCGGCTTGTTCTTCGCCCCGTTCGACGGTGGCGCTTCGACGATGGGTGGATCGCCGGGTTCGAGTGTCTGAGTCATGACCAGCCCTTGTTGTTATTCACTGATAACTACCACGCCCATGGTTATGCATCGACTGATAACATGTCAAGAGGCAACGGCGCTTTTCGAGGAGGCGGGCACCGCATGGGCGGCACGACGAGAACCCGGATGACCGCGTCCGAACGCAGTGCGCAGGTGCTGGAGGCCGCGGTCCAGGCCTTCGCCGAATCCGGTTATGCCGCAACGAAAACCGACGAGATCGCGCGCCGTGCCGGCGTGTCGCAGCCCTATGTGATCCGCCTGTTCGGCACCAAGCAGCAGCTGTTCATCGCCTGCCTGCACGAGGTGTCGAGCCGGATCGAGGCGGTGTTCCGCGACGCCGAGATCGCACCCGAGGCCGACACCACGGAAGCCTTGCGCGCGCTCGGCATCGGCTACGACACCTTCCTGGCCGAACGGGAACTGCCGCTGGTGCTGCTGCACGGCGCCGCCGCCAGCGGCGATCCGGCCATCGGCGAGCACATGCGGGAACGGTTCGGGCGCATCTACCGGCTGGTCGGCGAACTCACCGGCGCCGACACCGAACAGTCACGCCGCTTCATCTCCACCGGCATGCTGCTGACGATCATGACCGCGATGCAGGTGGCGGGCAGCGACGCGCTCACGCCGCCCTGGGCCACCGAGATCCTCGACGACATCAAGGACGCCGTCGACCCGTGCTGAGGCGGCGCGACTACTTCGCGTGCTGCACGCGGGCGCTCGCGTAGAGGCAGATCGCCGCCGCTGCGGCCAGATTCAGGCTCTCGGCGCGGCCGTGGATGGGAATGCGGATGCGGTGATCGGCACGAGCGGCCACGGCCGGGTCCAGCCCGTGCGCCTCGTTGCCGAACAGCCAGGCGACCGGGCCGGTGAGAATGTCGTCGGCGGCATCGAGGTCGACCTCGCCGTTCGCGGCGGTGGCCAGGATCGTCACGCCCGCGGCGGAGATCGCGTCGAGGGTGGCGGTGATGTCGCGGCCGCGGGCGATCGGCACGTGGAACAGGCTGCCCGCGCTGGCACGCACGCACTTGCCGTTGTGCGGGTCGACGGTCTCGCCCGCCAGGACCACGCCGTCGGCGCCGACCGCGTCGGCGACCCGGATCAGCGTGCCCGCGTTGCCGGGCTCGGCGATCTCGACGGGGACGGCGAGCATGCGCGGGCCGCGGTCGAGGATCTCGGCCAACCGGACGTCGACCAGCTCGCAGACCGCGACCAGGCCGGGCGCGGTGACGGTCTCGCCGAGATGCTCGGCGGCCCGGTCACCGACCAGCGTGGTGCGCACGCCGTCGGCGGCGGCACCCGCGATCAGCGCGGTCTCGCGTTCGGCGGCGCCGAGCGAATAGAACAGCTCGTGGACGCGGCCGGTCTCCAACGCGGCGGCCACGGCATTGGCGCCCTCGGCCAGGAAGCGGCCGGACTTGCGGCGATTGGCCGCGCGCTGGAGCTTGACAGCGGAAACGACCCGTGGATTGCGCTCGGAGAGCGCGTCCACGGGTCGTTCCGACAGATCGCTGTGCGTCAAGCTCAGGCAGCCGAGGCCGGGGCGTTGACGTCGGCGGGCAGCGCGGCCTTGGCGACAGCGACGAGACCGGCGAAGGCCTCGGCGTCGGAGACGGCGAGCTCGGCCAGGATCTTGCGGTCCACCTCGACACCGGCGGCCTTGAGGCCCTGGATGAAGCGGTTGTAGGTGATGTCGTTCAGACGCGCGGCGGCGTTGATCCGAGCGATCCACAGCTTGCGGAAGTCACCCTTGCGCGCCTTGCGGTCGCGGTAGGCGTAGGTCAGCGAGTGGAGCTGCTGCTCCTTGGCCTTGCGGTACAGGCGCGAACGCTGGCCCCGGTAGCCCTTGGAGGCCTCGAGGATGGAACGGCGCTTCTTCTGAGCGTTGACGGCCCTTTTGACGCGTGCCACTTTGGTAGTCCTTGATCATCTGGGGGCGCGGCGGCGCCCGAGTTCGGTAGTTGTCGGCGTCCGGTTATCCCGGCCGCGGAATCGTCAGGATGCGACGGTCGTGCCGGAAATCAGGCGAGACCGAGCAGCCGCTTCACGCGGGGGGCGTCGACGTCGGCAACGGACTCCGTGCCTTCCAGACGACGAGTCCGGCGAGAGGACTTGTGCTCCAGGAGGTGGCGACGGTTCGCCTGCTCGCGAAGCAGCTTGCCCCGGCCGGTCACCTTGAATCGCTTCTTGGCGCCGCTGTGGGTCTTGTTCTTCGGCATGGATTCCTCTATCTAGTCGTTGAGATCGGTGTTACTGCGGGTCGGCCGGCGGAGCCTGCTCCACCGGCGCGGCCGGCTCGGCGGGCGCGGTCGGCGTGACCGTCGCAGCCGGTTCGGCGCTCGCGGGACCGGCCGGCTGCGGACGTGCTGCCGGGGCCGAGTCCTGCTGGGCCTTCACCCGCGTCTTCGCGCCCTTGTGGGGGGCGAGGACCATGGTCATGTTGCGGCCGTCCTGCTTGGCCGAGGTCTCGACGAAACCGAGATCGGCGACGTCGGAGCCCAGACGCTGAAGCAGCCGGAAACCGAGCTCGGGCCGGGACTGCTCACGACCACGGAACATGATCGTGACCTTGACCTTGGAGCCGGCCTCGAGGAAGCGCACCACGTTACGCTTCTTGGTCTCGTAGTCGTGATCGTCGATCTTCGGGCGGAGCTTCTGCTCCTTGATCACGGTCTGGACCTGGTTCTTCCGGGACTCGCGCGCCTTCTGCGCGGTCTCGTACTTGAACTTGCCGTAGTCCATGATCTTGCAGACCGGCGGACGGGCATCGGGTGCCACCTCGACGAGGTCGAGATCGGCTTCGAGCGCGACGCGTAGTGCATCTTCAACACGCACGATCCCAACCTGTTCGCCGCCGGGTCCGATGAGACGGACCTCGGGAACACGGATGCGATCGTTGATGCGGGTCTCAGTGCTGATGGGGCCTCCTAGGTCAAGCGGTGTCGTCATAACGACCGCACGCAATAACTGCAACCCCTGTTTCAACACGAAAGCCCCGGTGCGGTATTTCTCCGCCACGGGGCCCGATGTCGACCGATCGCCCACAGCCGATGCCCTCGCGAGCTCGGTGTCGACCCCCGCGTGCCAGGCACGCGGGAAACCCGCCACATCGGGTGGGTGACCGGGACCGTTTGTCCAATACGATTGCTCGCCGGGAAACGGTGGGAGTCGGGCTCCACTTATCTGCCCCAGGTCGCATGACACAACCAGGGGCGGTCGTCAGCGGAAAGTCTAGCATCGCATTCGGCTATCGCCGAATCGGCCCTGGCGCGATCGGGGCGCGAACGCCTCGCTTAGCCTGATCAGCATGACTGACGAGCTCGATCCCCCTGTGCGCGACCTGGCCGACATCCCCGCCGTCGAGGTGATCAGCCGGGCGGCCGTGATGCTGATGAGCTCGGCCGCGGAGAAGCTGGGACTGGCCGAGGACAGCCCGAACTCCGGCGCGGGCGTCGACCTGGACGAGGCGCGCCGGGTGATCACGGCGCTGGCCGGGCTGGTCACCTCGTCGGTGGAGTACCTCGGCCCGCACGCCGGACCGATCCGCGAGGGCCTGCAGGCGCTGCAGCGCGCGTTCCGCGAGGCCTCCTCGGTGCCGGACGCGCCGGGGCAGGGGCCGGGCGAGAAGTACACCGGCCCGGTGCACTGACCCGATTCGGACGAACGAGAAGATCCGCCGACGCGCAGTGCGCCGGCGGATCTTGTCGTCTGGGGAGAGAGGGTCGCCGCTCAGGCGGGCGGGGTGCCCGGGGTGACCGAGATGGCCGAGCCCGAGGTCAGCGCCTGGGCGATGGCGGAGAAGATTTCGGCGAGGCCGGCGCTTCCGGTATCCATCAGAGAGTTCCTTTCGATTCCGCCGGGCTCAGGCGGACGGCGGGGTGGGCGTGTACGCCAGCGAGGACCCCCCGCTGAGAAGGGCCAGAACCATCGCGATGAGGTCCGTGGGGATTTCGCCATCCATGGGGACGTTCCTTTCGTACTGCCCGGCACCGGCGAGTCACGCCGCCCACGGGCGCGAGATGCCACCGGCTGCCGGTCGACAATCGCTACTGACCGGTTTTCCGGACAGAGTGAGGCGAATGTTACATACGCCTGTTTCACTTCGTAGCGTTTTCGGAAAGTCCCCACCGGACCCTATCCGCGCTCAGCGCAGCGCTGCCGCCTTTCGGGCCAGGCGCTTGGCCGCCGCGGTCTCCGCCGGTGCCTTCTTCGCCGCCGGAGCGGCCTTGTCGGCCGCCTTCTTCGCCGCTGCCTTCCTGGCCGGTTTCACCGGTGCCGGTGCCGCGAGCACCTCCTTGAGGAACTGTCCGGTGTAGCTGGCCGAGGCCCGCGCCACGTCCTCCGGCGTGCCGGTCGCGACCACGGTGCCACCACCGGAACCGCCCTCGGGGCCCATGTCGACGACCCAGTCCGAGGTCTTGATGACATCGAGGTTGTGCTCGATGACGATCACCGTGTTGCCCTTGTCGACCAGGCCGTTGATCACCTTGAGCAGCTTGCGGATGTCCTCGAAGTGCAGGCCGGTGGTCGGCTCGTCGAGGATGTAGACGGTCCGGCCCATCGAGCGCTTCTGCAGCTCGGCCGCCAGTTTCACACGCTGGGCCTCACCGCCCGACAGCGTCGGCGCGCTCTGACCGAGGCGCACGTACCCGAGCCCGACCTCGACCAGGGTCTTGAGATAGCGGTGGATCGAGGTGACCGGCTGGAAGAACTCGGCGGCCTCGTCGATCGGCATGTCCAGCACCTCGGCGATGGTCTTGCCCTTGTAGTGCACCTCCAGGGTCTCCCGGTTGTACCGGGCGCCGTGGCAGACCTCGCACGGGACGTAGACATCGGGCAGGAAGTTCATCTCGATCTTGAGCGTGCCGTCGCCCGAGCACGCCTCGCAGCGCCCGCCCTTGACGTTGAACGAGAACCGGCCCGGCTGGTAGCCGCGGACCTTGGCCTCGGTGGTGGAGGCGAACAGGGTGCGGATCTTGTCGAAGACGCCGGTGTAGGTGGCCGGGTTCGAGCGCGGGGTGCGCCCGATCGGCGACTGGTCGACCTGGACCAGCTTGTCCAGGTTGTCCAGGCCGTTGATCCTGGTGTGGCGGCCCGGCACCTGGCGGGCACCGTTGAGCTTGTTCGCCAGAACGGTGGCCAGGATGTCGTTGACCAGGGTCGACTTGCCCGATCCGGAGACGCCGGTGACCGCGGTGAGCACACCCAGCGGGAACGCCACGTCGATGCCCTGCAGGTTGTGTTCGGTGGCGCCGACGACGGTGAGCTTGCGCTTCTTGTCGATCGGGCGGCGCACCATCGGCACCTCGATCTGCTCCCGGCCGGAAAGGTAAGCGCCGGTGAGGGATTCGGGCTCGGTGAGCAGTTCGGCGTACGGACCGCTGTGCACCACGCGGCCGCCGTGCTCACCGGCCAGCGGGCCGATGTCGACCACCCAGTCCGAGGCGCGGATGGTGTCCTCGTCGTGTTCGACCACGATCAGGGTGTTGCCCAGCTTCTTCAACCGCAGCAGCGTCTCGATGAGCCTGCGGTTGTCGCGCTGGTGCAGGCCGATCGAGGGCTCGTCGAGCACATACAGCACGCCGACCAGCCCCGATCCGATCTGGGTGGCCAGCCGGATGCGCTGCGCCTCACCACCGGACAGGGTCGCCGCGGCGCGCGAGAGCGTGAGGTATTCCAGGCCGACATCGAGCAGGAAGCCGAGCCTGGCCTGGATCTCCTTGAGCACCTGACCGGCGATCGCGGCCTCGCGCTCCCCCAGCGTCAACGCGTTGAGGAAGTTCGCGCAGTCGCCGATGGACAGGTCGCTGACCTCGGCGATCGACTTGTCGGTGCCGTCGGCGGCCAGGGTGACCGCCAGGATCTCCGGGCGCAACCGGGAACCGTTGCAGACCGGGCAGGCCACATCGCGCATGTAGCCGTCGTAGTGCTCCTTCATCTGCTCGGACTCGGTGTTCTCCATCCGCCGCTGCAGGAACGGCATCACGCCCTCGAAATCGGCGTAGTAGGAGCGCTTGCGGCCGTAGCGGTTGGTGTAGGACACGTGCACCTGATCGGAGCTGCCCTCGAGCACCGCCTTGCGGGCCTTGGCGGGCAGGTCGCGCCACGCGGTGTCCATCGAGAAACCGATCGCCTCGGCCAGGCCGGACAGCAGCCGGTTGAAGTACTCCGCGGTCTGCCCGCGCGACCACGGCGCGATCGCGCCCTCGGCCAGGCTCAGCTCCGGATCGGGAACCACCAGCTCCGGATCGACCTCCTTGCGGATGCCGAGGCCGGTGCAGTCGGGGCAGGCGCCGTAGGGCGAGTTGAACGAGAACGAGCGGGGCTCGAGATCCTCGATGTCGAGCGGGTGACCGTTCGGGCAGGCCAGCCGCTCGGAGAAGCGCCGTTCACGATCGTGGGCGTGCTCGTCGCGGTCGACGAAATCGAGCACAACGATGCCGTCGGCCAGCCGCAACGCCGTCTCGATCGAGTCGGTGAGCCGCTGCTTGGACGCCGCCTTGACCGAGAGCCGGTCGACCACGACCTCGACGTCGTGCTTCTCCTGCTTCTTCAGTTTCGGCGGATCGGTGAGCGGATACACCACGCCATCGACCCGTACACGCGAGTAACCCTGGGTCTTGAGCTGGTCGAACAGGTCGACGAACTCACCCTTGCGGGTACGCACCACCGGCGCGAGCACCTGGAACTTCAGGCCCTCGTCCATCGCGAGCACCTGGTCGACGATCTGCTGCGGGGTCTGCTTGGCGATCAGCTCGCCACACACCGGGCAGTGCGGTGTCCCCGCGCGGGCATAGAGCAGGCGCAGGTAGTCGTAGACCTCGGTGATGGTGCCGACCGTGGACCGCGGATTGCGGTTGGTCGACTTCTGGTCGATCGACACCGCGGGCGAGAGACCCTCGATGAAGTCGACATCGGGCTTGTCCATCTGCCCGAGGAACTGTCGCGCGTAGGCCGACAGCGACTCGACATAGCGACGCTGCCCCTCGGCGAAGATCGTGTCGAACGCCAGGCTCGACTTCCCGGAACCGGACAGACCGGTGAACACGATCAGGCTGTCGCGCGGCAGATCGAGGTCCACACCCTTCAGGTTGTGTTCCCGAGCTCCGCGCACAGTGAGGCGTTCCGCCACCTGGTGAATCCCTTCTCCATCGTCATCCGCCGACCGGACATGAACCCCCTCGAACAATGCTAGGCGCGACCACCGACAGATTTATTGGAGCGCTGGCGCGCTCGAGGTTCGCGCCCAGGGAGGTCCCCCCCCACACCCGCCCCGAAATTTTAAAAAGAAACGAAACAAAAACCGCCCACAAACCGCGCGCCGGGG
>NZ_JBHVVA010000008.1:86125-209961 GCF_042883805.1 Nocardia sp. NPDC058176
TTTTTTGGGCGGGGGGGCCGCTTCGTTTCCGCCCCCCCGGGCGGCCCCTACTTTCTGCACTGTTTTTGTGACCCTTCGTCGCGTACGAAACGGCGCCTGATCGGCGGGACGGGCGCGAACCGCCGCTGTGCGGCGGACCCTCCTCGAGGTCGGGTCGTGGTGGTCGAGTTCGCGGTCTGCGTCCGGGATTTCGGGGTTCCGATTATGTTTGTCGTTGGGGTGGGGCGATTGACACGATGAAGGAGCCGACGTGCTCGAGGTGTTTCTGGTCGACGACCACGAGATCGTGCGGCGCGGGTTGATCGATCTGCTGGAAGGTGATCCTGAACTCACTGTGATCGGGCAGGCGGGCAGTGTCGCCGAGGCGATGGTGCTCATTCGGGAGGCCCGGCCCGATGTGGCGGTGCTCGATGTGCGGTTACCCGACGGCAACGGGATCGAGCTGTGCCGCAATCTGCTGGCCGAGTTCGACGACCTGCACTGCCTGATCCTGACCTCGTTCTCCGACGAGCACGCCATGCTCGACGCGATTCTGGCCGGGGCCAGCGGCTATGTGGTGAAGAACATCGACGGGATGCGGCTGGCGGACGCGATCAAACAGGTCGGCGCGGGGCACTCGCTGCTCGACACCAGGGCCGCCGACGCGCTGCGCGCCCGCCTGCGGCGCAGCGCGGAACCCTCCGGCGCGCTGGCCGGACTCACCGACCAGGAACGCCGGCTCCTCGAACTCCTCGGCGAGGGCCTGACCAACCGGCAGATCGCGGCGCGGATGTTCCTGGCCGAGAAGACGGTCAAGAACTACGTCTCCCGCCTCCTCGCCAAACTCGGCGTCGAACGCCGGACCCAGGCCGCGGTCCTGGCGACGAAACTCCGCGAGCCGTGAAGGCTCAGGACGGGACGACGATGGTGAGGTCGCCGTCGTAGCGGCGGTAGAGGAGGTTGCCGCGGCCGGTGTGGGTGTCGGTGAAGAACAGGTAGGGCAGCCCGCCGGTGCACAGCACGTCGGCGGCTTCGTCCTCGGCGTAGACGGGCGCGGCGTCGGGGGCCACGCGGACCGGCATCGCGCTGGCGGTCAGCGGCAGCTCGGCCGACTCTCCCGCCGCGGCGGTGTGGTGCTGGCGAGCCAGGCGAACGCCGTGCGGGTCGGCCCAGGTGACGATCGCGTCCTCACCGGTGTCGGAGTCGGTGAACAGGTAGGCGTCGTAGTCCATCGCGTCGAGCACGGTGCTGGCTTCCAGCGGGGTGCCGGTCATCAGCGCGCAGTCCTTGCGCCGGATGATCGGGCGGGTCTCGGTGACCCGCGACAGCGGGCGCCGCGCCGGGTCCGGCCAGGCGGCGCGCGCCTCCTTGCCCGCGCGGCGGGCGAGCTGACGGTCGAGCCGCTCGGCGGCGAAGGTGACGGCGAAGCCGCCCGGCCCGGTGACCTGCACGCGGGTGAGTGTGTCGTTGGTGCGGATGTTGGCCTGCACCAGGGTCGGCTCGTCGCAACCCTGCGGCGCGGTGACGCGCACGCGGGCCGGACTGTCGAGGTGATGCCTGCGCATGACGCGGGTGATGGCGCGAACCGCGCGGGTGACGTCCTGCGGTGGCACTTCGCCGCAGGTGGTCACCGCGAGCTCCGGGTCCGCGGCGGTCGTCCAGTGTTGGGTGCTCGACAACGAATTCATCACTTGCCCCACTTCTCGATCCCATTTCCCGGTGCCCTATGCCACCATCGGCAGCCCATGCCGGTGAAGGGCCGAAAGTCCCCTGATTGCGGACTAGACTTTGCGTTCGGTGGGTTCGGGGAGCACGGCGACGGGATACGGCGATGGCGAATGACGGTCGGAGTGACCGCTATTCGGTGGGCGGAACCGTGTCCCAGCAGCATCTGCGCGCCCTGCTGGGCGAAGTCGCGGACCGGGTCGAAGTGATGATCGGCTCGCGCGACCGGATGGACGGCCTGGTCGAGGCCATGCTCACCGTCACCGCCGGCCTGGATCTGGACGAGACGCTGCGCACCATCGTGCGCACCGCGATGAACCTGGTCGACGCCCGCTACGGGGCGCTGGCGGTGCGCGGTCATGATCAGCAGGTCGCGCAGTTCATCGACGAGGGCATGCCCGACCGGATCCGCGACCACATCGGGCGATTACCCGCGGGCCACGGCGTGCTGGGCGCGGTGTTCGCCGACAAGGCGCCGTTGCGGCTCGACGATCTGGCCCGGCACCCGTCCTCGGTCGGCTTTCCCGACGGACACCCGCCGATGCACTCGTTTCTCGGTGTGCCCGTGCGCATTCGCGACGAGGTGTTCGGCAGCCTGTATCTGACCGAGAAGTCCAACGGTCAGCCGTTCACCGAGGAGGACGAGGTCCTCGTCCTCGCGCTGGCGGCCGCGGCCGGCATCGCGGTCGACAACGCCCGCCTCTACGAGCAGGCGCGCACCAGACAGGCCTGGATCGAGGCGACCCGCGACATCGCGACCGAGTTCCTGGCCGGCACCGAATCCGATCGGGTGCTCGCCCACGTGGTCGATCACGCGCGCAAGCTGACCGGATCGCATCAGGCCTTCCTCGCCTCGGTGCCGGTCCCCGACGAACTGCCCGGCGAGATCACCGAATTGGTGATCACCCAGTGGACCGGTCCGGACGCTGGCCAGGACTGGCAGACCATCCCGATCGCGGGCACGGCACTGGGCGACGCGTTCAGCCGCCGCACCCCGCTGCGCTTCGACGACGTCTCCGCGGTGACCCTCGGCGTGGAGTTCCCCGACACCGAATCCCCCTGCGCCGGACCGGCCCTGGTGCTGCCGCTGTGCACCCCGGACGCCACCCTCGGAGTGCTGGTGACGATCCGACCGCCCGGTTTCGCCCCCTATTCCGACGAGATCCTCGAACTCACCGCCGCGTTCTGCGACCAGGCGGCGCTGGCGGTGCGACTGGCCGACGCGCAGCGCCGGATGCGCGAGCTCGACATCGTCGCCGACCGCGACCGCATCGCGCGCGACCTGCACGACCACGTGATCCAGCGCCTGTTCGCGATCGGCCTGACCGTACAGGCGACCCTGCCCAAAGCGGTGGTTCCCGAAGTGCGGCAACGACTGTCGACGACGATCATGGATCTGCAGGAGGTCGTCCAGGAGATCCGCACGTCCATCTTCGACCTGCACGCCAGCGGACCCGGCCACAGCGCGGGACTGCAGCAGCGCCTGGAGATGGCGATCCGCCGCCAGACCGCCGACATCGCCCTGCGCGCCACGATCCAGGTCTCGGGCCCGCTGTCGGTGCTCGATCCGCAGCTGGCCGATCACGCCGAGGCGGTGGTGCGCGAGGCGGTGAGCAACGCGGTGCGCCACTCCGGCGCCGACACGGTCGCGATCGTCATAGAAGTGGCCGATGATCTGACGATCACCGTGAGCGACAACGGGTGGGGCATTCCCAACCACGTCATCCGCAGCGGATTGCGCAATCTCGAGCAGCGCGCCCAGGAGTCGGGCGGGCACTTCGAGATCGGACCGTCGAGCCGCCCCGACGCCGAGGGCAATCAGCCGGAGATGCCGGGCACCCGGCTGCGCTGGGCGGTGCCGTTGCCACAGGATCAGCCGATCACCGGCGGATACGCCCTGGCCGGTGGACCCGACATCGGCGAGGGCGACTGAGGCTCAGGCCCCGGCGAGCACGACGGCGGCATTGTTGCCGCCCATGCCCATCGACAGTTTCACGGTGGGACCGTCGATGATCGGCGCCGACCCGTCGAGCAGTCGCGGGTGGGCGGGCGCGACGGTCGGCGCCGAGATCGCGAGGCCGCGCTCGTAGGACAGGGCGATGGCGGCGACCTCGACCGCCGCGGAGGCGCCCTGGCAGTGCCCCAGCAGCGGCTTGAGCGCGGTGATCACGGGACGGTCGGCGAACACCGTGGTCAGCACGTCGCGTTCGGCGGCGTCGCACTGGCGGGTACCGGTGCCGTGCGCGTTGACGTAGGCGACCTCGGCGGCGTCGACCCCGGCGGTGGACAGCGCGCGGCGCACACAATCGATGACGTGGGTGTGGGTGGGCTCGATCGAGACCACGTGGTGGGCGTCGTTGGTCATCGCCCCGCCCAGCAGCCTGGCGTAGGGCGCTTCGACCGCGTCGGTGAGCAGGAAGGCCGCCGATGCCTCGGCGATCGTGAAGCCGAGGCTGCCCTCCTGGAAGGGGCGACAGGCCGTGAAGGGGTCGGCGTCGGCGACGGCGGCACCCATCCGGACGAAATGGTCGAGCATCTCGGGGGTGGCGGAGATGTCGGTGGTCACGCACAGCACGTCGTCGACCACTCCCAGGTCGCGCCACATCTTCGCGGTCAGCAGGGCGGCACTGCCCGAACTGCACGCCGCCGAGACGTTCATCGAGAGCCCGTGGAAGCCGAATTCCTGCTGTACCACCGAGATCGGCGTCGAGTGCAGCAGCGGCAGATAGCCGCGGGGACGGCGGTGGCCGTGATCGAGGAGATAGAAATCACGCCAATCGGCCACATCGCCCAGGGTGATCCCGTGCACCAGACCGACGGTGCGGCCCGCCTGGCGCCAGCCGCGCGCGGTCGCGTCGGCGACGGCTTCGGCGGCCGCGGCGAACACGGCGCGCCCGAACAGGCCGGTACCGTACACCGGATCGCCGCCGTCCGGAACGCGGCCGACCCACGCGTGCTGATCGCGTTCCGGGCCGTAACCGGGGTACAAACGGGCGGCGGGTTTCCCCGTCAGTAACCCCTGCCACAGGCGTTCACGGCCCCAGCCGTAACCGGACACGACACCGATGCCGCCGATCGACATAGAATCGAAGCGGTGGGCCATGTCGCCGGGAAGCACGTCCGCTGTCACATCGCTCCTCGCGGATCTCATCAGGGCTCACCACCATAGTCCTGTGCATCGTCATCACACCAGGCCGAGATCGGGGGTATCGCAGTGGGAGAACGCATCACCGACGCGGCGAGCGCCGAACAGCTCGCGCAGCGGTACCGCTCGCTGGTCGAACACACCCCCGACGCGATCTGCGTGCACGAGTCGGGCACCGTCGTCTACGTCAACCCGGCCATGGTGCGCCTGCTGGGGGCCCGATCGGCCGATGACCTGCTCGGATTGTCCATCACGATGTTCGTTCATCCCGATTCGATCCCGCCGATGCTGGCCCGGATCGAGCAGCTGACGACCGAGGGCTCGGCCTCCCCACCCACCGACATGGACCTCGTCCGGATCGACGGACGCACCGTCCCCGTGCAGACCGTGTCGGTTCTCACAGTGTGGCAGGGCGAACTCGCCTATCAGGTGGTCGTGCACGATCTCACCGCCCAGCGGGCCGCGGAGGCCTCGGCGCGGCGGGCGGAATCGCATTTCACGACGGTGGTCTCACAGCTGGAGGAGGGCGTGCTCGTCGTCGATCGGCGCGGGCGGCTGGAATCGATCAACCCGGCGGGCCGGCGGATTCTCGGCATCGACGACGCCGACCCGGTGATCGGCAGGCACTTCGACGAACTCCCGGCCACGATGATCGACCGCGACGGCGCGCCGCTGCCCGGCGACCAGCATCCGATGGCGCGCACGCTGGCCACCGGCGAGGTGGTCACCCAGTACGTCTTCGGCGTGGAGCGCGCCGACGGGCAGCTGGTGTGGCTCTCGTGCAACTGCCGGCTGCTCAATCCCGACAGCCCGGACTCCTCGGGGGTGTCCTCCTTCGCCGACATCACCGAATTCCGGGACAGCCGCCGCCAGCTCGAATACCAGGCCACCCACGACGCGCTGACCGGGCTGGCCAATCGCTCGCTGATCCTGTCGCAGCTCTCGACCGCGCTGGCCGACGAGGGCGGCACCATGGTCACCACGGTGCTGTTCATCGATCTCGACGGCTTCAAGGCGATCAACGACACCCTCGGCCACGCCATCGGCGACACCGTGCTGCAGATCGTGGCCCAGCGGCTGCAGCGCGCGCTGCGGGCCGAGGATCTGGTCGGCCGGCTCGGCGGTGACGAGTTCCTGGTCCTGCTGGCCGGTCATCCGCAGCGCGCCGACCTGCCCGCGCTGGTGGAACGGCTGCGCGTGACGATGTCGGAGCCGATCATCGCCCACGGCCACCGGCTCGAGGTGAGCGCCTCGATCGGCATCACCGAACTCGGTCCGCACGAACGGCGCACCCCCGAGGCCGTGCTGCACGACGCCGACCTGGCCATGTACCGCGACAAGCCGTCCGGTCATCGTGAGCTCGGTCTCGGTCAGAATCGACGCTCGAACAACACCCACGCCTCCTGACAGACTGATCGGCGTGATCGTCGAACACGCGCTGCTGCCCGTTCGCCCCGGCCTCGCCGACGCCTTCGAGGCGGCCTTCGCCGAGGCGTATCCGATCATCGCCGCCATGCCCGGCTTCGGCGGGCTGTCGCTGTCGCGGTGTGTCGAGCGGCCCGACAGCTATCTGCTGCTGGTGCGCTGGGAGCGGCTCACCGATCACACCGAGGGTTTCCGCGGCTCGCCGGAATACCAGCGCTGGCGGGCGCTGTTGCACCACTTCTACGAGCCGTTCCCGGTGGTCGAGCACTTCGCGCCGGTCCTCGGCGACGAGGTCTTCCCCGCTTCGGCCGCGGTCGCTACGAGTGCGCCCGCGGACAAGTAGACTCGACAACTCTGTTCTCAACGCGGTGACAAAGGAGTCCTGTTTTGCCCGACCGCCTCGCCGAAGACCGCGCCACCGCCGAGCCGGACGCGCGCAGCCGCGAGATCGAACAGGAGCAGCAGTACCTCTCGGTGCTCTACGACCGGCTCGACGGCATGCGCGACTACGCGCAGACCCGGCTCAAGACCGTGCTGCTGGAATCCGGCGGCACCCCGCAGGCGCGCAGTGAACGCGAGTCGTTCACCGCGCTCTACAGCGAGGACCTGGCCAAGTACGACGCCGCCGAGCACGGGCTGTGCTTCGGCCGCATCGACCTGGCCGCCGCCGAGGAGCAGCCGCGCTACATCGGCCGTCTCGGCATCCTCGACGAGGACAACGACTACGAGCCGCTGCTGCTGGACTGGCGCGCGCCGCTGGCCCGCCCGTTCTACCTGGCCACCACCGCCAATCCCGAGGACGTCACGCGGCGGCGCCACATCCGTTCCCGCAATCGCGCGGTCACCGCGATCAACGACGAATACCTGGATCTGACCACCGCCGAGCGCGACGGCGCGATCGGCACCGACGACGGCGTCGGCGGCGAGAGCGCGCTGCTGGCGGCACTCAACGCCGCCCGCACCGGGCACATGAACGACATCGTCGAGACCATCCAGAGCGAGCAGGACGCGATCATCCGCTCCGAGCACAAGAGCGTGCTGGTGGTCCAGGGCGGTCCCGGCACCGGCAAGACCGCGGTCGCGCTGCACCGGGCGGCCTACCTGCTCTACACCTACCGCCAGCAGCTGGCCAAGAGCGGCGTGCTGATCATCGGCCCCAACGCCACCTTCCTCGACTACATCGGGCAGGTGCTGCCCTCGCTCGGTGAGACCGGCGTGCTGCTGTCGACCATCGGCGACCTGTATCCCGGTGTGAAGGCGGTGCGCGAGGACTCGCTGCGCGCCGGGGAGATCAAGGGCTCCCTCGACATGCTCGAGGTCCTCAAGCAGGCCGTGCGCGACCGCCAGGAGGTGCCCGCCGAGCCGGTGCGCCTGAGCTTCGACGGATACCCGGTGACGCTGGACCGCAAGATCGCGACCAAGGCACGCGGCCGGGCCCGCTCCTCGCGCCGCCCGCACAATCTGGCGCGCCCGATCTTCGCGTCCTCGGTGATCGACGCGCTCACCGATCAGCTGGCCGCGACCATGGGCGCCGACCTGTCCGGCGGGACGAGCCTGCTCAGCTCGGCCGATCTCAGCGAGATCGGCGACGAGATGCGCGCCGACCCGCAGGTGCAGGCCGCGATCAGCGCGCTGTGGCCGATCCTGTCCCCGCAGGAGGTGCTGGCCGACCTGCTCGCCGACCCCGCCCGCCTCGACCGCGCGGCCAAGACGCTGAGCCCGCAGGACCGCGCCGAGCTCGTGCGCTCCGACGACGGCACCTTCGCCGCCGCCGACGCCCCGCTGCTCGACGAGCTGGCCGAACTCCTCGGCGTCGACGACACCGAGGAGCGCGAGCGATCCCGTCGCCGCTGGCGCGCCCAGCTCGCCGAGGCCCAGGACGCGCTCGACATCCTCACCGGTTCGGCGCCCCAGGACATCGAGGACGAACTCGATCCCGAGATCCTGATGGCCTACGACCTGATCGACGCCTCCCAGCTGGCCCAGCGCCAGGAATTCGGCAACCGGCAGACCACCGCCGAACGCGCCGCGGGCGACCGCACCTGGACCTACGGCCACGTGATCGTCGACGAGGCGCAGGAGCTCTCCGAGATGGCGTGGCGGATGGTGATGCGGCGCATCCCCAATCGCTGGGTGACCGTCGTCGGCGATGTCGCCCAGACCGGTGATCCCGCGGGTGCCTCGTCCTGGCAGCGGGTGCTGGAACCCTATGTGGCACAACGCTGGAAGCTCACCGAGCTCACCGTGAACTACCGCACGCCCGCCGAGATCATGGCCGTCGCCGCCGACGTCCTCGCCGCCATCGACCCCGGGGTCAAGGTGCCGCGCTCGGTGCGCGAGACCGGCAATCCGCCCCGGGCGCACCGGGTTCGGCCCGACCAGGTCGCCGGCGAGCTGGCCCGGCTCCTGGACGCCGAGCACGGTCCAGGCACGAGCGCGGTCCTGGCGCCCGCGGCCCTGGTGCCGGATCTGTCGGCCCTGGCCGGTGAATCGGTGCAGGTCCTGACCGTCCACGACGCGAAGGGGCTGGAATTCGACCGCGTCTACCTGGTCGACCCGCACACCATCCTCACCGAGTCACCCCGCGGGCTCAACGACCTCTACGTGGCGCTGACCCGAGCCACCCAGCGCCTCGCGGTCGTGCATACCGCGCCACTCCCGGAGGTCCTCGCCGCACTGGAGGCGTGATCATCGCGCGAACGGGTCCACAACGACAAAGCGCCGACGTCCTGGCGGGCGTCGGCGCTTTGTCTGTGTCGATTATCGGACGGTGTGCACGATCAGCACGTCCGAGCGGGACTTGCGGGCCACGTCCGAGGGGACGGAGCCGAGCAAGCGCCCGGTGAGGGTGTTCAGGCCCCGGTTACCGACGACGAGCAGATCGGCCTTGGTCTCCTTGACCAGGTCGAGCAGCGAATCGACCGGCTCACCGACGATGGCCCGGTCGACGATGTTCTTGGCGCCCGCGGCCACGGCCTTCTCCCGCGCCACGTGCAGGATCTCGTTGGTCGGGGCCGAGCCACGAACCTGGTAGGCCTCGTCCTTGAGCACATCGGCCGCGGCGGCGACATCGCGGTCATCGGTCGGGAAGTAGGCGCAGGCCAGCACGAGAGTCGCGTCCGCGTCGCCGGCGAGCGCCGCGGCCTTCTCCACTGCGACGTACGACGAGTCCGAGCCATCAGTACCGACGACAATGGTCCGGTAGGCGGTCATCTCTCCTCCAACTTGGTCGGTGCCAGCACCGAGCCACCCGGGAATCGAGCGTCAGCGCGGCAATTGGGTCGACCCTAACGCCAAAACAGGCCGATTTATCAGAAATCGCAACAGATCACACCGGGAGTGTTGGCGGGAATTGTCGCGTCGACCGTGGTCGAGGCGACAACAGTACAAGTCCACCTGGGGCGATCGAACCGAGCGTCGATGAAACTGTGGTCTATCACAACACAATCAATGCCGCTGCGGGGCTGGGATTTTCGTCACAACGCCAGGTCGATCGGGGTCATCGCGACCGGCGGGCGTATTCGGTCGGCGACATCCCGATTTCGGCGACGAACTCGCGGCAGAAATGGGCCTGGTCGAAATAACCGAGATCGGCGGCGAGCACGGCCAGATCCGGTGCGCCGCCGTGGGCGAGCCGGTCGGCGGCGTCCTGTAACCGGAATCGGCACAGCACCCACTTCGGGCCCGCGCCCACATAGCGACGGAACAGGCGCTGCAGGGTCCGGATGGGGATCGCGAACCGCTCGGTGACCTGATCGACCCTCGTCAGGCTCGCGTCGGAGGACATCGCGCGCACGATCGCGGCCACCTGCGCGTACTGCGGATCGTCACCGCGACCCCGCCCGGCGAAGAAGGACTCGACGAGCACCCGGCGCCGGTCGTCGTCGGGTTCGGCCAGCACGCGCTCGGCCAGCCCTGCCGCGTCGGGCAGCAGCTGGGTCAGCGGGGCCGAATCATCGCGCAGGGTGCCCACGTCGGTGCCGGTGAACGCGCCGAATCCGCCCGGACTGAACCGCAGGCCGAAGGTCTCCCCCTCCCCACTGAGCTCACGCACGTACTTCGTCGTGCACACACCGGTGACGAAACCCCCGGTGCGCAGGGTGCTGCGCTCGAAGGTGAGATTCACGCAGGGAAACGACAGGATCTCGGCCCGATAGTCGGGCCTGCCGCGCAGATCCCAGCGCACCACCCAGTACCAGTCGGCGAATTCGGCCAGTGCGGGCCCGACCGGCAACCGGTTCAGCGTGCGGTGCCTGGCCTGCTCGCCCGGATGCAGAATGCCCTTCACGTCACTGGGATCCGGCGGTTCACCCGGCATGGGCACGGGCCGCCGATCCGCCGATCCGGATCTGTCGCGTTCTTACAAGACCGGCCCGCCCGCGCCGAGCAGGATCGAACACATGACCGAATCCGTCGCGCCCGTTCCCGAGGGCTACCACTCCATCACCTGCTTCCTCGCCGTGCCCGATGGCAACGCCGCCATCGACTTCTACACCGCGGTCTTCGACGCGAAGCTCCTCAGCCGCGCCGACCTGCCCGACGGGCAGCCCGCACACGCCGAACTGCTCATCGGCGACTCCACCCTGCAGCTGGGAATGCCGATCCCCGACAACAACGTTCGCGCCCCCGAAGGCTGGGTACACACCTCGATCGTGCACTACTGCCCCGACGTCGACACGGTGGTCGCCCGCGCGATCGCCCACGGCGCCCGCAGTGCCGAGGAACCCCAGACCTTCGTCACCGGTGACCGCTACGGCGTGGTGGTCGACCCGTTCGGCCACCGCTGGGCCGTGATGACCCGGGTCGAGGACGTCTCCCGCGAGGAAGCCGACCGCCGCGTCGCCGAGTGGATGCAGCAGCAGTAGTTCTGGCGGCCGGCGCCGCGGGTTCTTCGGCGGTGCGAAGCGGCCGAGAACCCGTGGCGGTCGGGTTGCCGGTGTCATGGCCGATCAGCTCAGCCCGGCGGCGTCCATGCCGCGTAGTTCCTTCTTCAAGTCGGCGATCTCGTCGCGGAGGCGGCCCGCCAGTTCGAATTGCAGTTCGCGGGCCGCGTTCATCATCTGCGCGGTGAGTTCCTTGACCAGGTCGGCCAGTTCGGCGCGCGGCATGGACTTCACATCGCGTTCGGCGTAGATGCCCGCGCTGACGGCACGGCCGGGCTCGCCCTGGGCGCGGCGGCCGCGGCTGACGTTGCGGCCCGAACCGCCGACGGCCACCTCGTCGTCGGCCTCCAGATAGACCTGGTCGAGGATGTCGGCGATCTTCTTGCGCAGCGGCTGCGGATCGATGCCGTTGGCCTCGTTGTAGGCGACCTGCTTGGCGCGGCGGCGATCGGTCTCCTCGATGGCGTGCTGCATCGAGTCGGTGATCTTGTCGGCGTACATGTGCACTTCACCGGAGACGTTGCGCGCCGCGCGGCCGATGGTCTGGATGAGGCTGGTGCTCGACCGCAGGAAGCCTTCCTTGTCGGCATCCAGGATCGCCACCAGCGACACCTCGGGCAGGTCGAGGCCCTCGCGCAGCAGGTTGATGCCGACCAGGACGTCGTAGTCGCCCAGGCGCAGCTGCCGCAGCAATTCCACCCGGCGCAGGGTGTCGATCTCCGAGTGCAGGTAGCGCACCCGCACCCCGAGCCCGAGCAGGTAGTCGGTGAGGTCCTCGGCCATCTTCTTGGTCAGCGTGGTGACCAGCACGCGCTCGTCGCGGTCGGTGCGCCCGCGGATCTCGTGCACCAGATCGTCGATCTGGCCCTTGGTCGGCTTCACCACCACCTGCGGGTCGACCAGACCGGTCGGGCGGATCACCTGCTCGACGACCTCACCGCCGACCTGGCCCAGTTCGTACGGGCCCGGCGTCGCGGACAGATACACCGCCTGGCCGATCCGGTCGGCGAACTCCTCCCAGGTCAGCGGGCGGTTGTCCACCGCCGACGGCAGCCGGAAGCCGAACTCCACCAGATTGCGCTTGCGCGACATGTCGCCCTCGTACATACCGCCGATCTGCGGCACGGTGACGTGCGATTCGTCGATCACCAGCAGGAAATCGTCGGGGAAGTAATCGAGCAGGGTGGCCGGCGCCGATCCGGCGGGGCGGCCGTCGATGTGGCGCGAGTAGTTCTCGATGCCGGAGCAGAACCCGACCTGGCGGATCATCTCCAGGTCGTATTCGGTGCGCATGCGCAACCGCTGTGCCTCGAGCAGCTTGCCCTGGCGTTCCAGTTCGGCCAGGCGGGTGGCCAGTTCGGCCTCGATGTCGGTGACCGCGCGTTCCATCCGCTCCGGACCGGCCACGTAGTGGGTGGCCGGGAAGATGCGCAGCGAATCGACCTTGCGCACCACGTCACCGGTGAGCGGGTGCAGGTAGTAGAGCTCCTCGACCTCGTCACCGAAGAACTCGATGCGCACCGCGAGCTCCTCGTAGGACGGGATGATCTCGACGGTGTCGCCGCGCACCCGGAACGAACCGCGGGTGAAGGCCATGTCGTTGCGGGTGTACTGCACGTCGACGAGCAGGCGCAGCAGCGCGTCGCGGTCGATCTGGGTGCCGACCTCGAGCTGCACCGAGCGGTCCAGGTACGACTGCGGCGTGCCGAGGCCGTAGATGCACGAGACCGACGCGACGACCACCACATCGCGGCGCGAGAGCAGGCTCGAGGTGGCCGAGTGCCGCAGCCGCTCGACATCGTCGTTGATCGAGCTGTCCTTCTCGATGTAGGTATCGGTCTGGGCGATGTAGGCCTCGGGCTGGTAGTAGTCGTAGTACGAGACGAAGTATTCGACCGCGTTGTGCGGGAGCATCTCGCGCAGTTCGTTGGCCAGCTGGGCGGCGAGAGTCTTGTTCGGTGCCATCACCAGCGTGGGCCGCTGCAGTTTCTCGATCAACCAGGCCGTGGTTGCCGATTTACCGGTACCGGTGGCGCCGAGCAGGACCACGTCCTTCTCACCCGCGGTGATCCGGCGTTCCAGCTCGGTGATGGCGGCGGGCTGGTCACCGGCCGGTGAATGCTCGCTGACCACCTCGAACTGCCCACCGGCGCGCGCGATGGTGCCGACCGGGCGATGCTCGGAATGAGCCAGCGGGGTGCTGCCCCGCTCCTCGTACCCTTCGGCCGGGATCTCGGTTGCGAATGCCATGGGACCAGACTAGGCCGCACCACCGACAGGTTCGCCGGATCGTTTCGCGACCGGGCGATCGCCACCGGGCGCCGGTAGATTCTGCGGCTATGACCCAGGCATCCACCGTGCACGTGCACCCACCCAAGGTCGAGTACTTCGACATCGCGGCGCAGACGAACACCGATCCGAAGGGGTTCGTGCGGCCGGTGGAGGTCTACCGGGAGGAGCCGTGGGGGCTCTACATGGGCCGCCACTCCGATCATCGGAGCTTCCACTACCTGGAGTCCTGGGTGGTGCCCGAGTTGTCGCTGCGTGCCTCGAAGCTCCATTACAACCCGGGCATCGATCAGTGGCAGGACGTCTACGTCGACGTCGGCGAGTTCACCAGGGACTCGCCCACGCTGTGGCGTTCGGTCGACCACTACCTCGACCTGCTGGTGCGCACCGGCCGGGACGTGCGCCTGGTCGACATCGACGAACTGCTGGTCGCGCACGCCGACGGCCTTCTCGACACCGCGCAGTCCCAGGCCGCGATCGAGCACGCCACCGCCGCGGTCGACGGGATCGCCGCCAACGGCTATTCGATCGAGCGCTGGCTGGCGACCCGCGGCATGACGTTGACCTGGCGCTGAAACGACGAGACCGTCCGCACCCCGGTCGGGGCGCGGACGGTCGGTAGCTCGGGCGTCGGTGTGACTCAGCCCGCCGACAGGCTGGGGATCAGCCCGCCGAGGCCGCCGCCGCAGCCCGCGCTGCCGGTATTGGCCGCCTCGGCCACGGTGACCGTGATCGAGTCGCTGATCAGCAGCTGACGCGCCTCGAGCTTGTGCTGGCCCGCGGTGGTCGGCTTCCAGTCGATGCTCACGGTGCCCGACAGCAGCGAGGGCGAGACCGGGCTGCCCGGGATGTCCTTGCCGTTGTCGGTGAACTTCACCGAGGTCAGCCGGTCGACCTCGACGCTGGCGGTCAGCTTGTAGCTGCAGCCGACCTTGTGATCGGTGCCGGCGACATTGAGGTTTCCGACCCAGGCCGAGGCCTGCGGGGCGGCCAGCACGAGGCTGACGGCGACGGCGCCGATGGCGGTGATGCCGAAGCCCGCACGGCCGAGCTGACGGTGATGTGTTGTCATACGCGCTACAACTTCCCTGTGAACCGAGTCACCTTGTGGTGACCCGCCACAATGTACCCAGCGCGCGTGCCCGTCCGGCCAATTTCCGAAACATTGATGTTTAACAGATCGGCATCGGGGTCACGCGCGGGCGCGAGCCCACTCGGTGACCTTGGGGTACACCGCGTCGAACCAGGGTTCCTTCACCGCGTAATACGCCTCACCCGCGGCCTCGCCGGCCTTGTCCGCCGCGGCCCGCTCGGCCTCGCGCTTGATCGCCAGGTACTCCGCGCGGGCACCCTCCTCGGCCCGCAACCAGTCCCGCAGGTCGAGGGCGAAGCGCTGGCCGGGCGAATCCTGCACGCGCAGATGGATGTTCGCCGGGCGTGCCGGATCGGCGTTGCCGTGCAGGCGTTTTCCCCACAGGGCGAGGTCGGTGCCCGCCGGATCGGTCGCGGTCGGCTTCGGATTGTCGTGGGTGATCCCGGTCGCCACCGGAAATCCGGCCGCGGCCAACGGATCCGCGAGCGATTCGGCGGTCGCCAGGTCGGCCACCGTCACCTGGATGTCGATGATGTCCTTGGCGGGCAGCCCGTTCACCGCGGTCGACCCGACATGGTCGATGCGCACCGCCGAGGCACCGCAGGCCAGGTGCAGGCGGGCGATGATCCGGCGCGCCTGCACCGCCCACTCGTGCTCGTGCGGCACCAGCCGGTAGCCGGCCCGCGCGCGGACACCCTCGCGCGCGTTGCGCTCGAACGGGACGAGCCGCTGCTCCCACAGCGTGCGCACCTGGGCCTCGACCTCGCCGGGTGCCCCGTTGTTGTCCAGCCAGACATCGGCGACCGCGCAGCGCTGCTCGTCGGTGGCCTGCGCGGCGATCCTGGCCTTGGCGTCGGCCTCGTCGACCCCGCGCAGCTCCACCAGCCGGTGCAGCCGGGTCTCGACGTCGGCGCCGACCACGACGACGAGCTGCATCAGCGGGGCGAGCCCGTTCTCGACCAGCAGCGGAATGTCCTGCACCACGACGGCGTCGGCGGGGGCCGCGCCGATCAGCTCGGCGGTGCGGGCGCCGACCAGCGGATGGACGATGGCGTTGAGCTTGCCGCGCGCCTCGTCGTCGGCGAAGGCCACCGCGGCCAGCGCGGGCCGATCCAGGCTGCCGTCCGCGGCCAGGATCCCGTCGCCGAAGGTCTCGACCAGCGCGGTCAGGCCCGGCGTGCCGGGGGCGACGACCTCACGGGCGATCGCATCGGAGTCGATCAGCACCGCCCCGAGCTCGACGAGGCTGCGCGCCACTGTGGATTTTCCCGCTCCCATGCCTCCGGTGAGGCCGATCCGCAACATGGGCCCAGTCTCGCATCCCGCCCGGCGCCGCGGCGACATATTTCCGACACGCCCAAGGGTCGACCACCGCACAATGCGGCGTCGGGCGCGTCGCGTCGATTAATGTTCCCCCACGGCGAGAAGGCCAGCACGACTACCGAAGGATGAGCATGGGTACCAGAGATCACCGGACGGCTCGCCACCGCCTCGGGATGCCCGGTGGTGTGCACTGCACCGAATTCCCCGCCGTCGCCGCGACCCTCGCCGAATACCGCCGATCCTGGTTCACGGCCCTGCTCTCCCCCGCCCGGCACAGCTTCGCCGCGATGCGCAAGCGCACCGGCATGGCCTCGACCTACTGGGTCCCCGCCGCCGCGAACTGATCGGCGGGCGAAAGCCCTGCTCCCCCACCAAGACCGAACGCACCGGGCCGTATCCACGGCCCGGTGCGTCTGTGTGTGCGTGGCGGCGACACCCCGGAAATGGCCGAAGGCCCTGGTCCGTGTGGACCAGGGCCTTCGGTACTGCTCTACCCGAATCAGGCGTTGCCGGAGAGCTTCTCCCGCAGAGCCGCGAGCTGGGCGTCGCTGGCGAGCGAGCCACCGGTGGACTCGGCCGGGCCGGAGGAGGCCTGCGGAGCGCCACTCTCGGAGGAGTAGTTGCCCGAGGCGGGTCCGCCGTTGGCGGCCTCGGCGGCAGCGTCGGCTGCCATCTTCTCCATCTGAGCCGTGTGCATCTTGTGGCGACGCTCGGCCTCGGCGTAGCGGCCTTCCCACTCCTCGCGGACCTTGTCCGAACCCTCGAGCCATTCGTTGGTCTCGGGATCGAAGCCCTCGGGGAAGATGTAGTTGCCCGCATCGTCGTAGCTGTCGGCCATGCCGTACTTCGACGGGTCGAACTCGGCGTGGTAGTCCTCGTTCGCCTGCTTCAGCGACAGCGAGATCCGGCGACGCTCGAGGTCGATGTCGATGACCTTGACCATCGCGTCGTCGCCGACGGCAACGACCTGGTCCGGGACCTCGACGTGGCGCTCGGCCAGCTCCGAGATGTGCACCAGGCCCTCGATGCCCTCTTCGACGCGCACGAAGGCACCGAAGGGAACCAGCTTGGTGACCTTGCCGGGCACGATCTGGCCGATGGCGTGGGTCCGGGCGAACTGACGCCACGGGTCTTCCTGGGTCGCCTTGAGCGAGAGGGAGACGCGCTCGCGGTCCAGATCGACGTCGAGGACCTCGACGGTGACCTCGTTGCCGACCTCGACGACCTCGGACGGGTGGTCGATGTGCTTCCAGGACAGCTCGGAGACGTGCACCAGGCCGTCGACGCCACCCAGGTCCACGAAGGCACCGAAGTTGACGATCGAGGAGACCACACCCTTGCGGACCTGGCCCTTCTGCAGCTGGTGCAGGAATTCGGAACGAACCTCGGACTGGGTCTGCTCGAGCCAGGCGCGACGCGACAGAACCACGTTGTTGCGGTTCTTGTCGAGCTCGATGATCTTGGCCTCGATCTCCTTGCCGACGTACGGCTGGAGGTCGCGGACACGACGCATCTCGACGAGCGAGGCGGGCAGGAAGCCACGGAGGCCGATGTCGAGGATCAGGCCGCCCTTGACGACCTCGATGACGGTGCCCTTGACGGCCTCGTCCTTCTCCTTGAGCTCCTCGATCGTGCCCCACGCGCGCTCGTACTGCGCCCGCTTCTTCGACAGGATCAGGCGGCCTTCCTTGTCCTCCTTGGTGAGAACCAGGGCCTCGACCTCATCGCCCACGGAAACGACCTCGTTGGGGTCGACATCGTGCTTGATGGAGAGTTCACGGGAGGGGATGACGCCTTCGGTCTTGTAACCGATGTCGAGCAGAACCTCGTCACGATCGACCTTGACGATGGTGCCCTCGACGATGTCTCCATCGTTGAAGTACTTGATCGTGGCGTCGATGGCGGCGAGGAAGTCCTCGGCGGAGCCGATGTCGTTGACGGCTACCTGCGGCGAGGTGACGGTGGTGGGCATATGTGGGTTTGCTCCGGACGGATTGTGGTCGGTTGCGGACATTGGAACTTTCGGTACGCTGCGAGATCACCGCGACGAGGCGACGAAGGATACTGGGAAAGTATCGCACGGACCGCCACACTTGCTGGTGATGGAACTCAGCACGGGCGACTCCGTCATCGGATACCGTACGCATTCAACCCCGGCGCACAGTGTTCCTCGAAAGACACTCGCGTGCCTCAGCGTACGCGAACCCCGCCGAGCCGGGCAAACCACCCCCCGCGCCACGCCGATACCCTGTTCGGCGTGTCCGACGACGAACGCCACGCGCAGGCCAACGCGCTGCTGGGGACCTCAGCCACCACCCGAACCAAGATCGGTTCGCGCGACAGCGAGCGCGCGAACCGGCGCTGGTGGGACGCCGACGCCGATCAGTACCACCAGACCCACGCCGATTTCCTCGGTGTGGACTCCCCCGGCGGCGAGTTCGTGTGGTGCCCGGAGGGCCTGCACGAGGGTGACATGGGCTTTCTCGGTGATCTGGCCGGCAAGTCGGTGCTCGAGATCGGCTGTGGTTCGGCGCCGTGCTCGCGCTGGCTGGCCGGGCAGGGCGCGCGTCCGGTGGGCCTCGACGTCTCGATGGGCATGCTCGAGCGTGGTGTCGCCGCGATGGATCAGGGCGGACCGCGGGTGCCGCTGGTGCAGGCGGGCGCCGAGGCCCTGCCGTTCGCCGACGCCTCGTTCGATCTGGCGTGCTCGGCCTTCGGCGGCGTCCCGTTCGTGGCCGATTCGGCGCTGGTGATGCGCGAGGTGGCGCGGGTGCTGCGGCCGGGCGGGCGCTGGGTGTTCTCGGTCAACCACCCGATGCGCTGGATCTTCCCCGACGATCCCGGCGAGAAGGGCCTCGTCGCGCAGATCCCCTATTTCGATCGCACTCCTTATGTAGAGGTCGACGGCGACGGCGTGCCGACCTATGTCGAGCACCATCGCACGATCGGTGACCGGGTCCGCGAGATCGTCGGCGCCGGGCTGACCCTGGTCGACATCGTCGAACCCGACTGGCCGGAGTGGCTGGACCGCGAGTGGGGTCAGTGGTCGCCGCTGCGCGGGCAGATCTTCCCCGGCACCGCCATCTTCATCAGCGAGAAGGCCAGCGCCTAGAACTCCGGCAGGGCCGCGAAGGACGGGTCGACGCGCACGTTCGGCACCGTGTCGGCGATCCACCGTCGCGTTCTGGTCAGGGCGTGGTCGGGGAACTCGAGGTCGAACTCGACGTCGTCGGAGCGCAGATAGGGCAGGCGCCCGCGCAGGCCGGGCGCGTACGGGTGCGGCGGGCACATCTGCTCGCGCCGGAACCGGCGGCCGACCGTGGCCTCCCGCTCGCCGGGTATCCCGGTCTCGGGGCAGATGATCTGGAACACCGCCGAGCACCGATCCTTGGGAACCACGATCGAGGCCGCGAAGACCAGTTCCCCGCGCTGCCCCGGCAGCAGTGTCTTCTCCACCCGCAGCAGCGCGGGCAGCTGGTCGACCCAGACCACGAAGGCCTCGATCAGACAGCCGGTCCTCGCATGGTGCTCGGCCAACCGCTTGCGCAGCCGTTTCAGATCGTGCAGCCGCGCGGGCAGATCGGGCGCGCCGTTGACATAGGTCAACGCGACGACATCACGAGTGGCCGGATTCCCCCAGGTCGTGTTGTCCAACTGCTGCATTCCAGGAATGTCGAACGAGATGGGCACCGATCCAACTTACCGGCGTCGTCGAGTTCGGTTGCCCCAGAGCGCGCCTGGGGCGCGTCACCCAGGCAGAAATGCGCTCCTCGACCAAGTCGACCAGCCAGGATTGGTGACCGGTCACCATGGCCCGCCCATGCGCCGTCGCCACCACGGTGGCCGGCGCCGCGCATCCCGGATCAGTTCGCGGCGAGGTCCTCGAGCAAGCCCGGCCGCGACGGCACCCAGCCGAGATCCGCCCGAGCCTTGGCCGAGCCGGCGACCTGGTCGAGCATGAACGCTTCGACCAGGACACTCCAGTACTGCTGAGCCGCAGTGGGATCCCAGCGCTCGATCCGGGCGCCCACCCGGGCGGCGACGACCTTCGCCGCGTCACGGACCAACACCGAGTCCTCGTTCGTGCCCAGGTAGACCGAACCGCCGGGCGCGGACTCCACCGCCGAGGCGTAGAGCTCGCCGAGGTCGTCGGCGTGCACCACCGACCAGCGGTTGGAGCCGTCGCCGAGGTGGCGGATCACGGTGCCGTCCGCATCCTCCTGCGGACTCAGCAGCATCGGCACGTAGCCGCGGCCATCTCCGTAGACCAGGCCGGGCCGGATTCGCACGGTACGCACACCCCGCTCGGCGGCGGCGTCGACGAGGACCTGCTCCAGCGCGGGCCGCCAGGCGACCACCATCGGCGGCGCGAACGGCGAGACCTCGGTGGCCGGCTCGTCACCGGTATCGCCGTGCAGCCACAGGCCGCTGGTGTAGACCAGCGCCTTGCCGGTGCCCTGGAAGGCCGACAGCAGCGACTCGACGACGATTCCGTCCAGCTCACCGGCGCGTTCGTCATTGCTCGACGCGGCATGAACGGCGGCATCGACCCGCGCGGCGGTGGCAGACAACGCGCTCGGGTCGAACAGGTCGGCGACCAGCGGCTCGACACCCTCGGGCACCGGACGGCCGGGCGCGGTCACGGTGCCGACGACGGTGTGCCCGCGCCCGCGCAGCGCCCGCGCCACCGCACTCCCGATGGTGCCCGAAACGCCGGTAACAAGAACTCGCATGGAGTGCTCCTCAACTCGGTACACGTCAATTTCTATCAACGTTAGAAATTGACGGTAGAGCCGATCCGCGGCATTGTCTACCCTTGTTAGAAAATGACCGAGGAGTAGCGCCGTGCCCCCAGAAGGAAAGCGGATCAAAGGGTCCGCCTGTGCGCGAGCCGAGGCTCGCGAGCAGCTCAGGGCCGAGCTGCTGACCGCGGCGCGCGCGATCGCGACCGAGTCCGACGGTTTCGACGGCATCACCATGCGCTCCGTCGCGGACCGGGTCGGCTATACCGTGCCGATCGTCTACCAGTACTTCGCCGGCAAACGCGCGCTGCTGCTGGATCTGGTGGATGTCGGATTCACCGAGCTCGCCGAGCACCTCGATCGCGCCCGGTGCCCGACGATCCAGCAGCGCGAAGGCGGCCTGCTCCCGGCGACCGCGATGGCCTATTGGCAGTTCGCCATGGCCGACCCGCACCTCTACCGCCTCATGCACACCCTGCCGGAGGTTCCGTTCGGCACCGCCGACACGTCCGCGCCCGCGCGCGCGTGTTTCGAGGCGTTACGTCGGGCGGTCGCCCCGGAGCCCGGCCGGCAGGTGCACGAGTGGGCCCACGACGAGGACGCCGCGGCCGATCTGCTGTGGGCCCAGCTGCACGGGCTGGTCGGTCTGGTACTCGACGGCCGCGTCAAGGGCGGCGGAGAGCGTGGCCGACTCCTGCTCGCTGATCTGACCCGGCTGTTCGGCTCCCCCACGGCGACCGCGTCCGGCTGAGCCGAGTCAACGCGATCGGGCCGACCCGACGTAGCTCAGTCCCGCTTGGGCTTTCGTCCCGCCTGCTCCAACGCCAGGCGCAGCGCGTACTCGATTTGGGAGTTCACGCTGCGCAGGTCGTCGGCCGCCCACTTGGCGATGGCCTCGTGGACGGCCGGGTCGAGCCGGACCAGGACCTTTTTGGGTTCCTTCTTCGGCGCGGTCATCGAAGGACCCTCAGGAGTAGAGGGATCCGGTGTTGACGACCGGCTGGACCGCGCGGTCGCTGCACAGGACCACGAGCAGGTTCGAGACCATGGTGGCCTTGCGTTCCTCGTCGAGTTCCACGGTGCCGGCCGCGGTGAGCTGGTCCAGGGCGAGGCCGACCATGCTGACCGCGCCTTCCACGATGTGGGTGCGGGCGGCGACGACCTGGGCCGCCTGCTGGCGGACCAGCATCGCCTGGGCGATCTCGGGGGCGTAGGCCAGGTGGGTGATCCGGGCCTCGATCACCTCGATGCCCGCGGTGAGGGTGCGTTCGCGCAGTTCGACGGTGAGTTCCTCGGCCACCTCGGCGCCGTCGCGCAGGCTGGTGCGCTCGTCGTCGTGGGCGTCGTAGGGGTGGGTCGTGGCGAGGTGGCGCACCGCGGCCTCGGACTGGGTCTCGACGTACTCCTCGTAGTCGTCGACGGCGAAGGCCGCCTTGAAGCTGTCGACCACCTTGTAGACCACGACGGCCGCGATCTCGACCGGATTGCCGTCGGCGTCGTTGACCTTGAGCTTCTGGGTCTCGAAGTTGCGCACCCGCAACGAGATCGACTTGCGGTCCGACAGCGGCACCACCGAGAAGAACCCGGGCTCACTGACCGAGCCGATGTAGCGGCCGAAGAAGGTGACGACCTTGGCCTCGTTGGGGTTGACGATGATCAGCCCGGTGGCGGCCAGCGCCAGCGCCACCACGACGACGGTGGCGGCGATGGCCCCGACCAGGGTCGCCGGACCACCGTTGTGCTGCGAGAACGAGATGAATGCCAGCGTGGCGGCGGCACCGAACAACAGGGTGAGCGCCAGCCACCCCAGCAAGACGAAGAATCCGTTGACGCGGAATGCGGACCGCAGCTCCATGACATCCTCCCGATATCTGAGTGATATCACTACGATAGCGGAGGCCGACAGGCGACACAAGCTCGGACAATCCGGACAACGACACTGCCCGTTCTAGGCGATGGTGCGGTTGAGCCGGAACATGGTGTGCGGGTCGTACTTCGACTTCAGCGCGCGCAGCCGGGCGTAGGTCTCGGGCGCGTATCCGGCCGCGGTCTGCGCCGCGTCTGCCGCGGCGCCAGCACCGTAGAGAAAGTTCAGACTGTGCCCGATCGTCCACGGCACCAAGGCTTCCCGGACGGCAGCCAGCCCGGCGGGCGCCTGATCCCCCTCCCCCGCGCCGGTGATCACGCGCACCACGTACTCGGCGTCGCGATGATCGACCGCGATGCCGTCGCCGCGCCGCAGGGCACCGCCGAGGTGACGAACGTCGATCACCGCGTCCACCGGCCCGCCGGGCGCGGTCTGCGCGCGCAGTGCCGACAGCGCCGCCGGGGTGAGATCGTCGAGCAGCGCGTTGGTCGCGGCGTAGGCATGCGGAAAGTCCGGATCGCTGTGGATGGCGTGCGATTCGGTGTAGGGCATGGTGCGCAGGTCGTCGCGCAGCCGGTCGCCGAGGGCGCGCAGCGGTGCCACCAGTCGCTCGCCATCCTCGGCCGGTCCGTCGAAGGCGATGCGGATCGAGGCGACGTGCCTGCCGCGCAGCGGCTGCGGGACCGGCGGGATGTCGGGGAAGGTCAGCACGGCGATGCTGGAGGTGAGGGTCTCGGGCACGGTCGCGGTCCACTGGCGCCACGCGTCGAGCGCCTCGTCGACCAGGTCGGTGTCGAACATCAGTTGACCGCCGTAGAGCTCGGTGACGGCGACGAGCCCGAGCTCCAGGCCGGTCACGACACCGAAATTGCCGCCGGTACCGAGGACCGCGCCGAACAACTCGTCGCCGGGGACGAGCGTGCGCATCCGGCCGTCGGCGGTCACCAGGTCGATCGAGCGCACATGGTCGGCGGCGTAGCCGAATTCGCGGGCCAGCAGGCCGAGTCCGCCGCCGAGTACATATCCGGTGACGCCCACCGAGAGCGAGGAGCCGTTGAGCGGCGCCAGCCCGTGCCGCGCCGCCGCCTCGATCAGCGCACCGGCCCTGACCCCGGCGCCGATGCGCGCGGTGCGGGCCTGCGGGTCGATGGTGATCGTGTCCATGCGGCCGGTGGTGACGAGTACCCCACCGTCGGCGGCCACCGAGAGGCCGTGGCCGGTGGCCTGCACGGCCACCGGAAGTCCGTGCCGGGCCGCGTATTCCACGGCGGCACGCACGTCTTCGGCGTGCACGGCACCGACGACCAGGGCGGGGCGGTGGGTGTAGGCGGTCTGGAATCCGGCGATCTCCTCGGCGTAGCCGGGATCGCCGGGGTTGAACACCGGGCCGGTGAAGCGGGCGGAATCGAGGGTGTCGGTCGCGTTGTCTGTCATGTCTTCGACGGTGCCCGCCGTAGAGGAAGAAGTACAACAGATAGTTCTTCTGAAACCTATAATCACCAGTTATGGAATTGCGGCAGCTGCGGTACTTCGTGACGGTGGTCGACGAAGGCGGGTTCACCAGGGCCGCCGAGCGCCTGCACCTGACCCAGCCGGGCCTGAGCGCCCAGATCCGTCAGCTCGAACGCGAACTCGGCCAGCGCCTGCTCGACCGTGGCGCCCGCGCGGTGACGCCCACCGAGGTCGGCACCGCGGTGCTCGCCCATGCCCGCGCGGCACTGGCCGCCGCCGACCGGATCGCCGAGACGGTGCAGGAGTTCACCGGCCTCCTGCGCGGACACGTCCGGCTCGGCGTGATCTCCGGCGCCGCCACCGAGGAGTTCGACGTGGCGGGCATCCTGGCCGATTTTCACGACGATCACCCCGGGGTCGGGATCAGCCTCACCGAGGACACCGCCGAGAACATGCTGGCCGCCGTCGAACGCGATGAACTCGACATCGCGCTGATCGGACTGTCCGGCGCGCCGACCGGTCCCGGCCTCGGGGTCCAGGTCGTGCTGGAAACTCCGGTCGTGGCCGCGGTCGCCCTCGACACACCGGTCGATCCGGCCGAATCGGCGGGCACGATCCCCTTGTCCGCGCTCGCCGACCGCCGTCTCATCTGCCTGCCGCGCGGAACCGGCCTGCGCGGGGTGTTCGAACGATCCTGCGCCGCCGCCGGTTTCACCCCGCAGGTGGCCTTCGAGGCCGCCGCTCCCCCGCTGCTGCTCCGCCTGGCCGCCCGCGGCCTCGGCACCGCACTCGTGCCCGCGCTCACCGACGCGGAAGCCGCCGCGTTCGGCGTCCGCGTGCTCGGCGTCGTCGACCCGGTCGTCCGCGGCCGTCTCGCCCTGGTCTGGCGCGCGGATCGACCGGGCAGCCCAGCCGCGAAAGTGCTTCTCGGCCAACTACGCATCGCGCTCGGCCCCGGCCAACAGTGAATACCGATCGGATCGAGGGAGCCCAGGCGCCGTGCTCCCCGGTGCGCGGAGGCCGGGGACGGCTCCGCGAGGGAGGGGCTAGGCAGTCACCGGATCCGCCTGTGCCACCCGCGAATTCCCGGCGGGGGCGCGCCCTGCCACCTCGCGCACCAGCAGGTACACCGGGAACACGATGGGCGACAACATGATCGTGCCGAGCAGGATCGGTCCCATCAGCAGCGGGTGGATGTCGCGGGCGCGACTGTCGAGGTAGACCCAGCGCCCGAGGAACAGGTCCCAGGCGATGATCTGTGCCCACAGCGCGGTCAGGATGGCCGGGTCGGCCGCGGCCTCGGTGATCCCGGCCAGCGACGGGGAACTCACCATCGACCAGAACGTGTCGAGTACCGGGATGGTGACGACGGCCCAGATCACCAGCGCCGGTGCGACGATCCACGGCGAGGAGATGATGGTGCGGGTGTGGCGCCAGGTGGGGGCGAAGATCATCAGTGCCCAGAACGGGACGACGGCGTAGAAGACCAGGTCGAACAGGGTGCTCATGCGGTGACTGCCTTTCGGACGGTGGTCGCGCTCGCGACCGAGATCAGTACTCCGACAACGACTCCGGTGAGAATCGCCGCCGCGGCGGTGAGGGTGGCGCGGTCGGGATGGATGAGCGGCTGTCCACGCAGCGCCTGCCAGGTGAGCAGGGCCAGCGTCGCGGCGTACCCGGCGGACACGGTCAGGATCAGACCGAGCCGCACCCGCAGCGACCGCAGCAGGGGGACGCGCGGCGCGAGGACCACCAGCAGGGCGGCCAGCAGCGGCAGCACCTGCAGGGCGTGCATGCCGAAGAAGTGCGGGATGCGCAGGTCACCGTCGGTGGTGCTCCATCCGGTCAACGGCATGCCCGGCGTGCCGTCGGGCGCGCCGACGGTGTGCGCGCCGATGATCCCCTCCACCCCGGAATCCCGCCGCGTCATCAGCTGCCCCAGGGCGAGGCCCGCCAGGGTGATCGCGAGCCCGAGCCGGATCGACCAGCTGATCGCGAGATCACCGATGCGCGTCACCGCGAGCCGGATGCCGATCACCAGGGTCGCCAGGAACAGCACGATGATGGTGACCCCCATCGTGATCCAGAGGGTGGTGTCGAGCGAGGTGGCGGTGTTGAAGTGGCTGCGCAGGCCGCGCATCACCTGTCCGACGATGATCACCTGCTCGATCGTGCCCGCGATCACGATCACCGTGGCCATCCGCCCGACGAGCCGGGAAGCCTTGGGCCGCAAGGCGATCAGCCAGGCCAGCGCCAGGCTGTAGAGCACGAACGAGACGGCGAACTTCAGCGGCTTGAACCAGGCGGCCGATCCGGCGATGACGCGGTCGTCGACCAGCATGCCGACCACCGCGACGACGGCGAGCACGGCGTTGGCGGCGGCGAAGTACAGCAGCGGGCGATGCAGTGGAGCGCGCCTGCGGGGCAGCGCGTCGAGAGCGGTCAGGACGGACATATGAATCTCCCCTAGATAGATAGTCCTACTATCCGTTATGGATAGTTAGACTATCTGCGACAGACTCGATGGGCAAGAGGGGAAACGACAACGGAGGCGGCGTGCGGATCTCGGAGTTGAGCGAACGCAGTGGAATCGCGGTGGCGACGATCAAGTACTACCTGCGCGAAGGACTGCTGCCCGCGGGCGAACGCACCAGCCCCAACCAGGCCAGCTACGGCGAGGACCACCTGCGCAGGCTGCGCCTGATCCGCGCGATGATCGAGGTGGGCGGGCTGCCGGTGGCCACGGTCGGCGAGGTGCTCGCCGCGGTCGACTCCCCGGAGCTGTCGATGTTCAAGCTCCTCGGGGTGGTGCAGGGCAGCCTGTCCGCGCCCGCGTCCGCGGCGCCGGAGACCGAATGGGACCGCGCGTATGCGACGGTGCGCGCGGAGATGGACCGGCGCGGCTGGGACATGAAACCGAGCCGTCCCGCCATCGAGACACTCACCTCGGTGCTCGTGCGCCTGGCTCAGCTCGGCTACGCGGACTGGGGCACCACCGCGCTACCCAGCTTCTTCGACGGCGCACGCACGATCGCCGAGAACGACGTGGCGACGGCGCTGGCCGCGGGCGGGCGCGAGGACATCATCGACGCGGTCGTGGTGCTGACAGTGCTCGGCGACACCGCCGTCGCCGCCATCCGCCGCATCGCCCAGGCCCAGGTCTCCCTCGAACTCCTGGCCGGGAACCGGCCCGAGTGAACGAGAAACGGCCCCGCGATCACCGCGGGGCCGTTTTCGTGTGTGCGCTCAGAGCAGCCGGGAAAGGAATGCTTTCGTGCGTTCCTCCTGCGGGTTGGCCAGCAGCTCGCGCGGCGGGCCCGATTCCACGACCACACCCCCGTCCATGAACACCAGCTCGTCGGCGACCTCGCGGGCGAAGCCCATCTCGTGGGTCACCACGAGCATGGTCATGCCCGAGTCGGCGAGCTCACGCATAACGGTGAGCACCTCGCCGACCAGCTCGGGATCCAGTGCCGAGGTCGGCTCGTCGAACAGCATCAGCTTGGGATCCATCGCCAGCGCCCGCGCGATCGCGACGCGCTGCTGCTGACCGCCGGAGAGCTGCGCCGGATAGGCATTGCGTTTGGGCCCGAGGCCAACCCGGTCGAGCAACTCCTCGGCCCGCTTGATCGCCTCCGCCTTGCGGATGCCGCGCACCTGGGTCGGCGCCTCGATCACGTTCTCCAGCGCCGTGCGGTGCGGGAACAGGTTGAAATGCTGGAACACCATGCCGATGTCGCGACGCTGGATCGCGGCATCGCGCGGATGCATCTCGTAGAGCTTGCCGTTCTTCTCCCGGTAGCCGACGAGTTCGCCGTCGACGTAGAGCCGGCCCGCGTTCACCTGTTCCAAATGGTTGATGCAGCGCAGGAACGTCGACTTGCCCGAGCCCGACGGCCCGACCAGGCACAGCACCTTGCCGCGCTGCACCTCGAGCGAGACGCCCTTGAGCACCTTCAGCGCACCGAAGTTCTTGCACACCCGGTCGGCCAGCACCATCGGCGGTGTGGTCACTGCTTCGGTCATTTCGCCTTCACCGCCGCCTGCGCCGTCGCCAGTTCCTGCAGCTGCTTGGCCGTCAGCTGCCGGGTGGCACCGCGCGAGTAGTAGCGCTCCAAGTAGTACTGCCCGACCATGAGCACACTGGTGATCGCCAGGTACCAGGTGGCACAGACCAGCAGCAGCGGGATCGGCTGGAAGTTCACGCCGTAGATGTCACGCGCGCGTCCGAACAGGTCGGTACTGAGGGGAATGGCCGTGACCAGTGAGGTGGTCTTGAGCATGCCGATCAGCTCGTTGCCGGTCGGCGGGATGATCACCCGCATGGCCTGGGGCAATACCGTGCGGCGCATGGTCTGCGTCCACGACATGCCCAGCGCCACCGAGGCCTCGCGCTGCCCCTCGCCGACGGAGTTGATACCGGCACGCACGATCTCGGCCATGTAGGCGGCCTCGTTGAGACCCAGGCCGATCACCGCGAACAGGAACGCCGCCTGCAACTGCTGCACGTCCAGGTGGAAGAACTGCGGGCCGAACGGCACCCCGAGATCGATCTGCTTGTAGATCGAGGGGACCAGGCCCCAGAAGACCAACTGCACGAACACCGGAGTGCCGCGGAAGATCCACAGGTAGACCCACGCGGCGGTGCGAAGCACCGGATTCGGCGACAGGCGCATCACCGCGAGGACCGTGCCGAGGCTCACCGCGATCGCCATCGCGAGCACGGTGAGTTCCAGGGTGACGATCGCGCCCGCGGTGATCCGGCTGTCGAACAGGTACTTGCCGTAGGTGTCCCACCGGTAGGCGGGGTTCGTGGCCGCGCCGTAGGCGAACAATCCGACCAGGATCAGGATGATTGCCGCCGCGATCCAGCGGCCCGGCCTGCGCAGCGGGACCGCTTTGATCGGTTCGGGTTCGGTGCCCGGTCCGGGCACCTCCGCCTTGGTGAACTTCTCGGTCACGTCAGCTCACTGCGCCGTTGATCACCGAGGTCTCGATCTGACCTTCCTGCACACCCCAGTTCGTGGTGATCTCGCCGTACTGGCCGTTGTCGATCAGGTGCTGCACCGCCTTCTGCAGCGACACCGCCAGCGGCGAGCCCTTCGCCACGGCCCAGCCGTAGGGCGCGGAGTCGAACAGCGGGCCCGCGGCCTCGATCTTGCCGTCGCTCTGCTTGATCGCGTACGCGGTCACCGGGGAGTCGGCCGACATCGCGTCGACCTGACCGAGCACCAGCGCGTTGGTCGCGGCGCTCTGCTCGTCGAAGGCCTTCATATCGATGGCGGGCTTGCCCTCGGCGACGCACTTGGCGCTCTTGGCGGGAATCTCGTCGGTGTGCTCGACCGTAGTGGACTGTACGGCGACTTTCTTCCCACACGCATTGTTGGGATCGATCGCTTTACCGGTTTGCTGGGCCCACTGGATACCGGCGGAGAAATAGGTCGTGAAATCGACCTGCTGTTCACGTTCGCGCGAATCGGTGATCGAGGACATACCCACGTCGTAGGTGCCCGCCTGGACCGAGGGAATGATCTTCTCGAACGAGGATTCGACGTAGTCGACCGTCAGTCCGAGGGTGGCGGCGACCGCGTCGAACAGGTCGACGTCGAAGCCGACGATCTTGCCGCTGGCGTCCTTGTACTCGTTGGGCTGGTACGGCACGTTCACGCCGACCACGATCTTGCCTGCCTGCTTCACCTTGTCGGGAACGGTCGCGGCGAGCTCGTCGACCTTCTCCACCGACACCTTCGCCACCTCGGTGCCGTCGCCCTCGGTGTTCTCGGCACAGCCGGCCAGCACCAGGGCGCCGCCGGCGACGATACAGAGCGCGCGCACGGCACCGCGGCCGAGCACAGTTCGAACAGACAAAGGAGCCTCCACATTTCACGTCGACGCCGGCCACGTGTCAGCGCCTGTTTGGCAATGTATGCGAACCGGACACAGCGTGCAGAGACAGTAACCGAAGATTAATCAGCGAATGTGAAAGGGGTCCCTTCACCTCCGGTGCACGCGCGCTCTGACCTGCTCGGTGAATTCGCTGGTGGAAGCCAGGCCGCCCAGATCCGCGGTCGCGATTCCGGCCGCGAAAGTCGCCGCGACGGCCCGCTCGATCCGCTCGGCGGCATCGTGCACGGCATGGTCGCCGTCGCGAACGGCCAACCAGCGCAACAACATCGCCGCCGAGAGTTGCAGGGCGGCCGGATTGGCCCTGTTGTGCCCGGCCAGACCCGGCGCGGCACCGTGCACGGCCTGGGCCATCGCCTTGGTGTCGGAGCAGTTGAGCGAAGGGGCGAGCCCGAGCGAGCCGCTGAGTTCGCCCGCGAGGTCGGAGAGGATGTCGCCGAACAGGTTCTCGGCGACGATCACGTCATAGGCACCGGGCTCGCGAACCAGGTGCGCGGCCATCGCGTCGACGTGCTCGTCGTCGACGCGCACGTCGGGGTACTGCGTGGCCACCTCGTAGCAGACGTCACGGAACAGTCCGGTCGTCATCGGCAGGACGTTCGCCTTGTGCACCACGGTGACCCGCTTGCGACGGCCACGCGCCAGCCGCAGCGCCTGATGGGCGATCCGCTCACACGCCTGGCGGGTGATCACCGCGACCGCCATCGCCACGTCCGCGGTCGGCCGGAACTCCCCCGACCCGGCGAACATGTTGCGATCGGCGTAGAAGCCCTCGCTGTTCTCGCGCACGATCACCAGGTCGATGTCGGGCGCGGCGGCGCGGACACCGGCGAACGCGGCGGCGGGCCGGATGTTGGCGTAGAGCCCGAGCCGCTTGCGGATGGCGCCGCCGGGGGCCACCCGCAGGTCGGTGGGATAGGAGGCGTTGTCGTGCGGGCCGAGGATCCAGGCGTCGAGGTCCGCCAGCGCGACCATGGTCTGTTCGGGCAGCGGATCGCCATGGGCGGCGATCGCGTCGTGGCCCATCAGCAGCGGCACCCAGTCCACCGGCGCCAGGCCCGCCGCGCCGACCGCCTCGTCGACGACCGCGCGGGTCGCGGCGACCACCTCGGGGCCGATTCCGTCACCGTCGATCACACCGAGCCGCAGGCTCGCCTTCGCACCGTTCACCCCCACATCCTCGCGCCTGCCCCCGTCCCGACGCGCGTGCGGGGCACCCCGACACGCCGCATACGCCCCGTGATCGTGATCGGTGGAAGATAGAGGGAAGCCACGGCGTTACAGCCGAGGACACCGACAAGGAGAGGACGTCATGGCCACCCAGACGCTGACCCAGCAGAACTTCGACGACATCATCACCGGAAACGACGTGGTTCTCGTCGATTTCTGGGCTTCCTGGTGCGGCCCGTGCCGCAGTTTCGCCCCGACCTTCGAGTCCTCCTCGGACAAGCACCCCGATGTGGTGCACGGCAAGGTCGACACCGAGGCCGAGCAGGGGCTCGCCGCCGCCGCGAACATCCAGTCGATCCCGACCATCATGGCCTTCCGCGAGGGCGTGCTCGTGTTCGCCCAGCCGGGCGCGCTGCCGCCTGCCGCGCTCGAGGATCTGGTGACCCAGGTCAAGGGCCTCGACATGGACGAGGTACGCAAGCAGATCGCCGAGCAGCAGGCTTCGCCCGCCGAGTAGGCGACATCAAACGTCAAGGGCCCGTTCACCTTTCGCGGTGAACGGGCCCTTCGTTGTCACGTGGTCAGCGCGCGAGCAGGTTGACTCCGGCGATCATGGCGCGCACGGTCGATTCCGCACCGTCGTCGGCCATCGCCGCGGCCCAGCCGCGCCGGCCGTTGAACTCGCACTGCACGAAGGTGGCGGTGCCCGCCTCGGTGCGGCGCTGCCGGAACTGCAGGATCTCGAGGGGGTAGCCCTCGTCGTAGAGCGCGGAGGTCATGGCCGCCACGGGGCTGCCGGTGGCGATGACGGTGCGCAGGTGGTCGGCCAGTTCCAGGGTGACGGTGAAATCCGTTCCGGAACAAGACCATTCGCCGAGGGTGACCGGTCCGTCGATGCGGGTGTACCGGTCGAGGAACTCGGCGGGGTCGATGTCGATGAGCTCGGCGCGCAGCCCGGCGGGAGCGGCGGCGAGCAGGGCATGGTCCAGTGTCAGCAGTGTCATTGCAGGTGAGGTCTTCCCGAAGATCGTCTTCGTTGGCAGGTGGGACCAGCAGAACAATGAAAATCAGCCCGCAGCGAGGGGGCTGGTCCGAATCAGACCCCGCTACGGCGGGTTACTACGAGAAGAATCTGCCGGGTGGCCACCGGCGCGGTCTGCGCGGCAGCGGCCGCGCGGTCGCGGTCAGCGACAAGCAGCGCGGCAAGGCGGTCGGCGGGATTCGGCACGGGTTCGACAATAGGTCGATTGTCTCGAGATCGCAACCTGATAGACATCCGGAGTGTCTACCCGTGAGTACCATCACCCCAGCTCAGCCCCGGTGGGCCCGCGCACAGTTCGGCGCGGGGCTCGGTAGTGCGGTAATCTCCCCCGCTTGCACCTCGCCGCCCTGTTCCAGGGGTCCAAGCACCACGAGTTCGAGCAGCGGCAGAGCACCTTGATGCATCGGGAGACGCCTTCGGAGGGGCGCCGCCGCGCGATCGAGTGGATCTGACCGGCGGGTCGGCGCAGCTGGTGGCCCGGACGGGCGGTGATCGACCCGCCGAATTCCGTCAGCCGGTGGGTCCGGGCAGTACGGTGTCCGAGGGCTGAACCAGCGCCGGCACGCTCAGCTGGTCGCGCCGGGCAGGCGATCGACCGAGGCGAGGGCGCGCGCCGAGCCGTCGACGTCGAGTTGCAGGCGCAGGCCGTCGGCGCGCTGGGCGGTCCGGAGCGCGACCTTGTCGCCGATCATCACCGGGCCGACGTGTTCGACGATCGCGCGGTAGGGCAGTTCGTGGTGGGCGGGATGGGCGGCGAGGGTCTCCTCGACGGCTTCCCAGTAGACGGCGTTGTTGACGTGGCCGAGGCGGTCGACGTCGGTGACCCGCAGTGGGAACGGCACGGACTCGACCTCTGCGTCGTCGAGTTCGGTGAGGGCGGCGCGCCAGCGCAAGCGGTGCTCGGTGGTGCTGGCCAGCATGGGTGCCATGAACGCCTCGCTCATGCGGGCTGGTCGTCCGGCGACAGGGTCGATGTGGATGAGGAACGCCGCGGCCTCGATGTGGCCGCCGCGTTCGCCGCGTAGCTGAATGCGCATGTCGCACCAGCGATTCGACAGGGCGTCGGCCCAGCGGCGGAGGTGGACCCGGTCGCCGAACACGATCGGCTCGTAGACGTCGATGACGGTGCGGCGCACGATCCAGGCCTGGTGGGTGTCGCCGTCCTCCACCGCGTCGAGGTGATCGAAGCCGATGTCCTGCAGGTACCGGGCCACCGCGTCCAGGCGCAGCCGGTCCTGGCCGTCGGTGTCAGCGAGCCGCACCGGCCACGAGGCCGCGAAGGCGCGGGAGATATCGGGGCAGGCGGGCAGCGGGGTCGCGATGACATCGGCGGACATGGTGCTGATGCTGCCACATTTCCCGGGCGCTGCCCGATCACCGCGCACGACGCTGTGAGCCCGCACAGCGGCCCACCCGCGCGCGATGGCACCGGACTCCCGGCCGGGACTCCTCAGCGTGGGCCGATCCGGGATTCGACGAGGTCGGCGGCGCTCGAGACCGCCTTGTCCGGGGCGATCATGGCGGTGGCGAACGCGGCGGCACGCTCGCGGGCCTCCTCGGTGAGCAGGGCGGTGAGCTCGGTGTTGGCGAGATCTTCGGTCAGCGCCCCGATCCGTATCCCCGCGCCGACGCCGAGGGCACGGACGCGGTCGCCCCAGAACGGTTGATCGGCGGTGACCGCGCAGATCAGGGTGGGTAGTCCGGCGCGCAGGGTGGCGCCGGTGGTGCCCGCGCCACCGTGGTGGATCGCGGCGACGCAGTGCGGCAGTACCGACGAGTGGTCGACCGGTCCGGTGAAGTAGGCGTCCGGGTCGGCGGGGTCGGGGCCGCGCCGCTCCCCCACGGCGATCAGCGCCCGCACCCCGGCCCGGCGACAGGCACCGCGCAGGGTGTCCACCACGGCGTCAGGGTCGGTCAGCGGCATGCTGCCGAAGGAGATGAACACCGGGGGCGTGCCCGCGGCCAGCCAGCCCGCCAGCACGGGATCGTCGGCGGTGATCTCACCGAGCCCGGATCTGCTCTCGCGCGGCAGGTCGAGGAAACCCACCACCGGTTTGCGCTCGCCCCACTCCTCGACCAGGCCGGGAACCATCGCGGGATCGTAGGCCTGGATCTGCGGGACGCCCGCGCGGCGCAGGCGGCCGGGCAGCGGTGTGCGGGCGGGCGGCAGGCCGATCCGGCGGCGGAAGGAGTTCTCGTTCCAGCCGGTGGCCAGCCAGGTGACGCCGTCGGCGAGCTGCCAGGAGCGGCGCTTCCAGGTCGGCGACCAGTCCTCGGGCATGCCGGGGATCGCCCCGATCACGCCGTTCTCCGACATCGGGCCGTAGCGCAGCACCACCAGGGGCACACCGAGTCGTTCGGCGACGGCGAAGCCACGCTCCTGACACAGCGGCCCGACCACGAGCAGGTCGAATTCGCCCCGCGCGGCTGTAGCGTCTGCGGCCGAAGCACTCCCCGCCGAATCGACATCTCCGCCCGCTACAACGTCCGCGCGCAGGAACAGCTCACACAGATCCGCGTCGAAGGCCGCGAACCCCGCGCGCACGGTGTCGAACGCGAACTTCGCCCGCTGCAACGGATTCCGCCCCGACAGTGACTCCTTGGCCGCCGCCGACGTCCACGCCGTGTGCGTGTCCTTGCCGACCGCGACCACGTCGGTCACACCCGTGGCCTCGGCCAGCGCCACCAGATTCGGCGGCACCGCCACTGTCACCCGATGCCCGCGACGCTGCAGTTCCAGCGCCAGGCAGACACCCGGTTGAATATCTCCGCGACTGCCGTAGAACAGCATCGCAATACGCATGTCCACCCACCTGTCCAACCCCGACCCGGTTGTCCATCTCAGCGATCGTCACACATCCCGGCGCCGACCGCAGCGCCGCCGAACCACTGAACCCCCGGTACGGCGGCCCCGACCCCGGTCGCAGCTGGGATTCCGCGGCGCCGACCGACTGCACCACACCGCGCTGTCGACGGCGCCCCAGGCACCGGCGCTCGGTGTGGTGGCCGAATTCCTCAGTGCGCCGCCGAATCCCAGCTACGACCGGTGCCGACGGAGACGTCGAGCGGCACCGAGAGTTCGATGGCCGAGGACATCTCGTCGCGAGCCAGCGTCTCGAGTGCCTCGCGTTCACCCTCGGCGACCTCGAAGACGAGTTCGTCGTGGATCTGCAGCAGCATGCGCGAGCGCAGGCCCGCCTCGCGAATCGCGTTCTGCACGTTGATCATCGCGACCTTGATGATGTCGGCGGCGGTGCCCTGGATGGGGGCGTTGAGCGCCATGCGTTCGGCGGACTCGCGGCGCTGGCGGTTGCTGGAGTCCAGGTCGGGCAGGTAGCGGCGGCGGCCGAACAGGGTCTGGGTGTAGCCGACCTTGCGGGCCTGGTCGACGACATCGGCGAGGTAGTCGCGGATACCGCCGAAACGGTCGAAGTAGACGTCCATCTGCTCCTTGGCCTCGGCGGTGCTGATCTTGAGCTGGGCCGAGAGGCCATAGGAGCTCAGGCCGTAGGCCAGGCCGTAGGACATGGCCTTGATCCGGCGGCGCAGTTCGGGGCTCACCTCCGAGAGCGGGATGTCGAAGGCCTTGGACGCGACGAAGGTGTGCAGGTCCTCGCCGGAGTTGAACGCCTCGATCAGGCCCGCGTCACCGGAGAGGTGCGCCATGATCCGCATCTCGATCTGGCTGTAGTCCGCGGTCATCAGTTCGGCGTAGCCGGGGCCGACGACGAAGGTGTCGCGGATCTGGCGGCCGGTGTCGGTGCGGATCGGGATGTTCTGCAGGTTCGGCTCGGTCGAGGAGAGCCGGCCGGTGGCGGCGATGGTCTGGTTGAAGGTGGTGTGCACCCGGCCGTCGTCGGACACCGACTTGAGCAGCCCGTCGACGGTGACCTTGAGCCGGGTCGCGTCGCGATGGGCGAGCAGGTGTTCGAGGAAGGCGTGGCCGGTCTTCTCGAACAGCGATTCCAGCGCGTCGGCGTCGGTGGTGTAGCCGGTCTTGGTGCGCTTGGTCTTCGGCATGTCGAGCTCGTCGAACAGCACCACCTGCAGCTGCTTGGGCGAGCCCAGGTTGATCTGCTTGCCGATCACCTCGTAGGCGGAGTTCGCGGCCTCGGTGACCCGGTCGGCGAACTGGCGCTGCAGCGATTCGAGCTGGGCCACGTCGACGGCGATGCCGGCCTCCTCCAGCTCGCCGAGCACGCCGAGCAGGGGCAGTTCCATCTCGTCGAGCAGGGGCCGCGACTCGATCTGGGCCAGTTCGGCGTCGAGCGCGTCGGCCAGGTCGGCGACCGCACGGGCGCGCAGCATCTCCTCGCGGGCGATGTCGGCGGCGACGGTGTCCTCGTCGTCGAGCAGCGAGAGCTGCCCGTCGTCGCCGGTCTCGGCGCGCAGTTCGCGCTTGAGGTAGCGCAGCGACAGGTCGTCGAGGTTGAAACTGCGCTGGCCGGGGCGCACCAGGTAGGCCGCCAGCGCGGTGTCGCTGGTGAGCCCGGCCAGGGTGAAACCGCGCCCGCGCAGCGCGTGCCCGGCGGCCTTGGCCTCGTGCAGCGCCTTGGGCACGGCCGGGTCGGCCAGCCAGGCGGCCAGTGCGGTCTCGTCCTCGGGGGTGAGCACGGTGAGATCGATGTAGCCGCCCTCGCCGTCGGCGGCGGCGATGGCCAGCGCCCGCGCGTCACCGTGCACCGGGGTGCCGGTGCCGACGATCGAGAGACCGTGGCGCACACCGGCTTTCGCGTGCTCGGCCAGCCAGTCGGTGACCGCGCCCTGATCGAGGGCGCCGCCGCTGATCTCGAAGCCGGACTCGGCCTCGGGCTCGGGCGAACCGAGCGTCTCGAACAGCCGATCGCGCAGCACCCGGAATTCCAGGTCGTCGAAGAGCTGGTGGATCTTGTCCCGGTCCCACGGCGCCTTGGCCAGCTGGTCCGGGGTGTAGGGCAGCGGTACCTCGCGCACCATCTCGGTGAGCTGGCGGTTGAGTACCACGCTGGACAGGTTGGCGCGCAGCGAGTCGCCCACCTTGCCCTTCACCTGATCGACCTTGTCGACCAGGGTGGCCAGGTCGCCGTACTCGCGAATCCACTTGGCCGCGGTCTTCTCACCGACGCCCGGGATGCCCGGCAGGTTGTCGCTCGGGTCGCCGCGCAGGGCCGCGTAGTCCGGGTACTGCGCCGGGGTCAGCCCGTATTTGGTCTCCACCTCGGCCGGGGTGAACCTGGTCAGGTCCGAGACGCCCTTGCGCGGGTAGAGCACGGTGACATCGTCGTTCACCAACTGGATGGCATCGCGGTCACCGGTGACGATGAGCACCCGATACCCCTGGGCCACCGCCTGGGTGGTGAGGGTGGCGATCACATCGTCGGCCTCGTAGCCGTCGATCGCCATCACCGGGATACCCATCGCGCCGAGCACGTCCTTGGTGAGTTCGACCTGCCCGCGGAACTCGTCCGGGGTCGCACTGCGATTGGCCTTGTACTCCGGATACGCCTCGGTGCGAAAGGTCTTGCGCGAGACATCGAACGCCGCGGCCACATGGCTCGGCTTCTCGTCGCGCAGCAGATTGATCAGCATCGAGGTGAACCCGTACACCGCGTTGGTGGTCTGCCCCGTCACGGTCTTGAAGTTCTCCGCCGGTAGCGCGAAGAACGCGCGATAGGCGATCGAATGCCCGTCGAGCAGCAGCAGCGTAGGCCGCTCGCCCTCGCCGGGAGTGGTCGTTGTCGATGCCTGAGCAGTCGTCGGTGAACTCACCCGAGTGAGTCTAGGGACACCCCCCGACATCCCCGAACACCACCACTCGAGTCCGCCGTGCCGCACTCCCAGCCCCGCACCCGCGACCCCGGGGAGCGGCGGCCCCGCAGTGGCCGCCGCGGCCGGACCGTGTCAGCCGAGGGTGGTCTTGAGTTCCTCGACGAGGGCGATGTACTTCGCCTGCGCGTCCGCGGTCGAGGTGCCCTTCAGATCGTTCCAGGCATTCCACTTGGCCTTACCGACCAAATCCGTCAGCCCCGGCTTCTTGGTGGTGTTGTCCCCCACCGACCCCTGCTTGAACAGGGAGTAGAGCTTCAGCAACTGCTCGTTGCTCGGCTTCTTGGTGAGCTGCTTGACATCGACGCTCGCCTGGGTGAACGCCTGCTCGGTACCGGACACCGGTGACCACTTCCTTCGCTATCGCTGAATCGAACGCTGCCATCCTCGCACCGCTCGGACCCGAGCGGTCACCCACGAACCCACCCCGCACGTCGGGACCGCCGAGACGGCGAACCCGAGTCCGCCATCACCGCACTCCCAGCCCCGCACATCCCGACCTCGAGGAGGGATCGCCGACGAAGTCGGCGGTTCGCGCCCGTCCCGACGATCAGGTGCCGTGGCGTAGGCGACGAAGGAGCAAGCCACGGCGCCTGATCGTCGGGACCTCCCGGGGCGCGAACTCGAGCGCGCCAGCGCTCAAATAAACACAGCCCGTACACCGCCCGGGGCAGGTAGACCCCGAGTCAGTCCACACCCAGATACGCCGACTTCACCGCCGGATCCACCAGCAGGTCTGCACCCGCACCGGTCTTGGTGATCTCGCCGGTTTCCATGATGTACGCCCGATCACTGCGGGTGAGCGCCTGCTGAGCGTTCTGCTCCACCAGCAACACCGTCGTACCCCGACTGTTGATCTCACTGATGATCCGGAAGATCTGCTGAATCACCATGGGCGCCAACCCCATCGACGGCTCATCGAGCAACAACAACTTGGGCCGCGCCATCAACGCCCGCCCGATGGCCAGCATCTGCTGCTCACCACCCGACAACGTCCCGCCGACCTGCTTACGCCGCTCGGCCAACCGCGGGAACAGCTCGAAGATCCAGTCCAGCGTCCGCTGATACTCCGCCTTCTCCTCGAACGGCCTGCCGTAGCACCCCATGTCGAGGTTCTCCAGCACCGTCATGCCGGGGAACACCCCGCGACCTTCCGGCGACTGGATGAGCCCCGCGACCACCCGATCGTGCGCCTTCATCCCCGTGATGTCGGCACCCTCGAACAGGATCTTGCCCGAGGTCAACGGCAGCAGACCCGACAGCGCCCGCATGGTCGTGGTCTTCCCGGCGCCGTTGGCGCCGAGCAGGGTGACCAGCTCGCCCGCCGAGACCGTCAGCGAGATGCCGTGCAGCGCCTCGATCCGCCCGTAGTTCACGACCATGTCGCGTACCTCGAGCAGCGGTGTCTCGGTGACGATCTCCTCGGCTTCGCCCTGCGGTGCCTTCTCCACGACCACTGTGGCGGGCACCGGCGGCGGTGTCGCGCCCTCGGCCGCGGCGACTTCGGCCTCCTCGCGCACCTCCTCGATGGTGTCCGCGTCGGGCACACCGAGATAGGCCGCGATGACCGCCGGGTCCTCACGCACCTCGGCGGGCAGGCCGTCGGCGATCTTGCGCCCGAACTCGAGCACCACGATCCGGTCGGTCACGCCCATCACCAGGCGCATGTCGTGCTCGATCAGCAGCACGGTGTAGCCGTCGTCGCGGATCTTGCGGATCAGATCCATCAGCGCCGACTTCTCGCTGGGATTGAACCCGGCCGCCGGTTCGTCCAGGCACAGCAGTTTCGGCTCGGTGGCCAGCGCCCGCGCGATCTCGAGCCTGCGCTGATCGCCGTAGGAGAGGTTGCGGGCCTTCTCCACCGCGCGCGGGGCGATGCCGACGAATTCCAGCAGCGCCATCCCGCGTTCGATCGCGTCGCGTTCCTCCCGCCGGTGCCGCGGCGTGCGGAAGATCGCGCCGGGCACCGAGGTCGAATGCCTGGCGTCGGTGCCGACGACGACGTTCTCGAGCGCGGTCATCTCGTTGAACAGGCGCACGTTCTGGAACGTGCGCGCGATCCCGAGCCGGGTGATCTCGTTGCGCTTGGTCTTGGCCAGCGGCTTGCCGTCGAAGTACACGGTGCCCGCGGCGGGCTTGTACACACCGGTGATGGCGTTGAAGCAGGTGGTCTTGCCCGCGCCGTTGGGGCCGATGAGCCCGAGGATCTCGCCGCGGCGGATCTCGAAACTCACCCCGTCCAGCGCGGTCAGACCGCCGAAGCGCACCGTCAGACCGTCGGTGCGCAGCAGCGGCTCACCGACCGCGGTCTCGATCGCGCGGTGCGGTGCGACCACATCGGCGACCGTCTCGGCATCGCCGAGTTCGGGCAGCACCGCGGTCAGGTCGACATCGCCCGCGCTCTCGGCCTCCGGCGGCGGCTGATAGCCCGCCGCCATGTCCTCGTTGTCGAACAGCGCGTCACCCGCGCCCGGCCCGGTCATCGCTTCGCTCCGATCAGTTCGGCCGGCTTGCGCACGGCCTGGTACACCTGCCTGCCGTAAGCGAGCAGCTTCTGCCGCACCGGGAACAGGCCCTGCGGCCGCAGCACCATCATCACCACCAGGGCCAGGCCGAAGTACAGGTACTTCAGGTCACCCAGGGACTGCGCGCCGCCCGCGCGGAACAGCAGCACACTGCCGAACAGCAGCAGCCCGGCCACCACCCCGAAGATCGCGGTGGCGATCACCGCCCGCCGCGCCCACACCCCCAGGGTGTCCCCGCGCTTGCGCCACAGCAACCACAGCCCGAGCAGCACCGCCAGCACGAGGGCGAGCAGCAGATACCCGGTCGACTCGTTGGACACCAGCTGCACCGACTGCAGGCGCATCGGCAGGTAGGCGATGAGGAACGCGCCGACGATCACGCCGAGCTTGTTGCCCGAACCGCCGAGCACCACCGCGCACAGGAACAGCATCGACAGGATGATGTCGAACTGCTTGGGGTTCACATAGGTCACCTGCCCGGCGTACATGGCACCGGACAGGCCACCGACCGAGGCGCCGATGACGAAGGCCCACAGCTTGAACTTGAAGGTCGGCACGCCCATGATCTCGGCGGCGTCCTCGTCCTCGCGGATGGCCACCCACGCGCGCCCGACCCGGCTGCGTTCCAGGTTGCCGATGATCAGCAGCGCGCCGATCACCAGGATCAGGCCCAGCCAGAACCACCAGGTGCCGCTGTTGGCCCGCTCGAACGGATTCCAGCTGCTGGTGTCACCGAGATTGCCCGGCGAGAACACCCCGCCCGGCTTCGACTCCGAGACCGCGACCTCGGGGTAGGCGATCTTGGACAGCCCGAGGCTGCCGTTGGTGAGATCGCCGAGGTTGTCGGCCATCAGCCGCACGATCTCGCCGAAGCCCAGCGTCACGATGGCCAGGTAGTCACCGCGCACACGCAGCGTCGGCGTGCCGAGGATCAGGCCCGACACCGCGGTCAGCGCCACCGCGATCGGCACGCACGCCACCCACGCCCAGCTCGGTTCCAGCCAGTTGTCGGTCTGGTTCCACGGACTGTTCGGGCTGGTGAGCAGGCCGACGGTATAGGCGCCGACGGCGTAGAAGCCGACGTAGCCGAGGTCGAGCAGACCGGCCTGGCCGACCACGACGTTGAGGCCGATGGCGATCAGCGCGTACATCGAGAACAGCGCCATCACACCGCCGAAGCTCACCCCCGGGGTGTCGAGCAGCGGCGGCGGGAACACCGGAATCAGGGCGAGCACGACGACGATCGGAATGCCGACGATCCACTGGGCGGGCCGCGAGAGCCCGTCCCACCAGCTGCGGATCCCGTCGCCGACACCGGCCCGGTGGGGCTCGGACTGTGGCTCTGGCACAGGGGTTTTCGTGAGGTCGGTCATGCTCTTGCCCTCCCCAGACTCTCACCGAGGATGCCGGTGGGCCGGAACATCAGCACGGTCACCAACAGCACGAACGCGACCACGTCACGCCATTCGAAGCCGAACAGGATCTGCCCGTACTGCTCGGCGATCCCGAGCAGCAGGCCACCGAGCAGCGCGCCGCGCAGGTTGCCGATACCACCGAGCACCGCGGCGCTGAACGCCTTGATACCGAGGATGAAGCCGCCGGAGAAGATGATGCCGGTGGGCACGCGCAGGGTGTAGAGCAGCGCGGCCGCGCCGGCGAGCAGGCCGCCGATGAGGAAGGTCAGCATGATGACCCGTTCCCGCGAGACACCCATCAGGGTCGCGGTGTCGGGATCCTGGGCGACCGCGCGAATGGCCCGGCCGAACCGGGTGCGGTTGATCATCACCTCGGTGCAGATCGCCAGGAACACCGCGGCGACCACGATCACGATCGCCACGTTGGTGACCTCGGCGCCGAGGAAGGTGAACTGCACCTTCGGCTCGACCAGCCGGATGCCGGTCTGGGCGTTGGTGCCGCCGAGGCCGGGCTTGATCTTGGGCAGGATGTAGTGCACGAATTCCTGGATCACGAACGACATGCCGATCGCGGTGATCAGGAAGGCCAGCGGCTTGGCACCGCGTTTACGCAACGGCCGATAGGCCACCCGTTCGAGTCCCACCGCGGCGACACCGGAGACCGCCATGCCGAACAGCAGGGCGATACCCAGATAGATCACCGTGAGGACGACGCCCTGGGAATACACGTTCCCGCTCGGGGCGAACCCGAGCAGCTCCAAGCCGACATAGCTACCGAACATGCCGAGCATGAAGATTTCCGAATGGGCGAAGTTGATCAGCCTCAGCACGCCGTACACCAATGTGTAACCGACGGCCACGAGGGCGTAGACCGATCCGTAGGTGAGACCGTCCACGGTCAATCGCCAGAACTGGTCGATCACCCCGGAGACGTTGAAATCGATGGACCCGTCCGCCAACAGAGCCACACCGAGCGAAGCCGCTGATGTCATGGTTTCTCTCGTGTCAGGCGAACGGTGCGCGCGGGATCACCGGGCGCACCGTTCGACAGTCGTGACTACTTGACCTCGTACATCCAGATCTGGACGTTGGCGAGTTCGCCGGTGTCACCCCACTTGTACTGACGGGCGATACCGGCACCGTCGTAGTCGCGGACGAAGTCGACCAGCTCGGGCCGGGTGACCTTGCCCGAGTCGATGCCCTTGAGCAGGATCGTGGTCAGGTCGTAGCCCTCGACCGAGTAGACGCCGGGGGCCTGGCCGTTGAGCGCCTTGTACTCGGTGGTGAAGGAATCCGGTGCCGGGGAGCACGGGCACGACAGCAGCGCCTCCTTGGAGGATTCACCGGCCTGTCGCACGAACTCCGGGTCGTTGCTGCCGTCGGCGGAGACGAAGGTCGCGGTGATGCCGCCGGAGCGCACCTGCTGGACGAACGGCGCGGACTCGGCATAGTAGCCGGCGTAGAAGATCGCGTCCGGCTTGGCCGCCGAGAGCTGCGAGACCGCCGCGGCGAAGTCCTTGTCGCCTTCCTTGACATTGACCCCGCAGGACGCGTCGACCGCGGTGCCCGCGGCCTGGGTGAACGCCTGGGCGAGGCCGACACCGTAATCGGTGTTGTCCTGGACCACGCAGATCTTCTTGTAGCCCTTCTCGTCGATCAGGTAGTTGGCGATCGCCGGACCCTGGGAGTTGTCGTTGCCGAGGCCGCGGAAGAAGGTCTTCCAGCCGTTCTCGGTCAGCGCCGGGTTCGTGGCCGAGGCGGTCAGCGTCGGCAGGCCGGCCTCGCTGAGGATCTGGCCGGTCGCCTTGGTCTCACCGGAGAAGGTCGGGCCGATCAGCGCGACGATGCTCGGGTCGCTGACGATGCGCGGAATGACGTTGGTGGCCACCTGGGGCTTGCCCTCGGTGTCGAATTCCTTGACCGTCACCTGACAGTCGGGATTGGCCTTGTTGTGCTTGTCGAGGGCGAGCTTGACGCCCATCACCACGTTGATGCCGAGCGCGGCGTTGCCGCCGGTCAGCGGACCGGCCATCGCGATGCTCGTCGGCGCGCACTTGGCCGTGCCGTCGCCTGCCGGGTCGGCGGCCGCACCGGCATCGGTCTGCTCGACCGCGTTGCCCTCGGTATCGACCTGAACGACCGGCTGGATGGACAGTTCGGAGCCGCCACCCCCACCGCCGTCGGAGGACTTGTCGCTGCATCCGGACAGCACCAACGACGCGGCAGCTCCGATAACCAGAACTCCTCGCGTCGAACGACTGCGCCATGTCGAACTGAGCACGTCTCACCTCTATGTTCTGTGCTCCCCGGGGTCACCGAGGGGGCCGACCACGTTCAGCCCGGACAGAACATATCGTCGGATTGTTAGATCCGCATCACATTCGCATCATGTCGGATGCTTCGTGTCCAGTCGTAGTTCACATTATTGTTTCGCTTACGTAAAGTTTTTCGGCTTTCGGCGCGCGTACCGGCACAACGCGTTCCGCGTCACTGCGGGGTGAGGTTCTCCAGCACGACTTCGGCGACCGCCTTCATGGTGGTGCGGCGATCCATCGCGGTGCGCTGAATCCATTTGAACGCCTGCGGTTCCGACAGCCCCTGGGTCTGCATGAGCACGCCCTTGGCGCGTTCGACCAGTTTGCGCGTCTCGAGCCGATCCGACAGATTCGCGACTTCGGTTTCCAGCGCGGTGATTTCGTGGAAACGGCTGGCCGCGAGTTCGATCGCGGGCACCAGATCGGATTTGGTGAACGGCTTGACCAGATAGGCCATCGCGCCGGCGTCGCGGGCCCGCTCGACCAGGTCGCGCTGACTGAACGCGGTCAGGATCACCACGGGCGCAACACGTTTCGTGGCGATCTCGGCCGCGGCGTCGATGCCGTCACGACGGGGCATCTTCACGTCCATGATGACCAGATCGGGGCGCAATTCCTCGGCCAGCTCGACGGCCTGCTGACCGTCGCCCGCCTCGCCGACGACGTCGTAGCCCTCTTCCTTGAGCATTTCCACGAGGTCCATCCGGATGAGGGCCTCGTCCTCGGCGACGACGACACGCTTGGCCACGGCCTCACGAGTGGCGTCAGCGCCCCCTGCATTCGTGCTCATAGGTTCGACCCCTCTGGATTCCGATGCCTGTCGATCACACCACGACTGGCGACGGTGACCGAGTGATGTAGAGAGTACCTCCGAAGCCGCGGGTGACCGCGGGCGTGGCGGTCGCTCGCGACCCCGCACCGGATACTCCCCCGCGGAGCGCGGCGAGACGCCGCGCTGCCGCCGTGGTGCCGAGTGTGGGACTCGAACCCACACGTCCTTTCGGACAACGGTTTTTGAGACCGTCGCGTCTGCCAGTTCCGCCAACCCGGCGCACCGCGGCCACTATAGCGTCTCGGCGCGTCGGGAAGCGAACCGCCGTCGAACCGCCGGGGCGGGCGCACCGTAGTACCAGGAGAGCGGCACGGCGAAAGGGCGCGGACATGCGGGTACAGCGGACGACGGTCGATCTGGACGCCTATCCCGACCTGGTGATGATCCTGCTCGGCATGCGGGTGCGGACCCCGCGTGGCGTGCTGCGACTGCTCGGGGTCGGCCCCAAGCTCTACCGCTCGCACGCCGACCGCCCCGACGGCCTGCTCCACCACGAGGACGTGGTGTGGTCGATGCTGCCGCCGCACTGGGGCGCCAGGCAGTACTGGCGCGATCTGGACTCGCTCGAACGCTGGACCCGCTCGGCGCCGCACCGGCAGTGGTGGCAGCAATTCCTGCGCGATTCCGGCGGCACCGGTTTCTGGCACGAGGCGTACTTCCGGCGCGGGGGGATCGACGCGGTCTACGACGACATGACGGCGGCGACCGGGCTGGCCGCCTTCGCGCCGGTGGTGCCCGCGCGCGGGCCGATGTTCTCCACCCGCGGCCGGGTGCACGGCACCGAGCCCACCGTACCGCCGGTTATTACCGAATCGAATTATTATGACCCGAACGAGTGATCACCGACACATATCATCGCGGGGTTTCCGGCACCTATCTCGTGGGTATCACGGTCACACGCAACGGATTTCCGCATCGTGATTCATGTACGGAATTCAACCGAAAGGTGAATAACCGGTACCACGCCTGTGATGGTTACAATTTCAGTCTATTGCACGACAATCGACCCGATTACGGTGTCGGTATGCACGTGCTGTTCGTCTGCAACTCCAATGTCTGCCGCTCGGTGATCGCCGAACGACTGGCCAGGGCGTTCGCGGTGGACCACGGCCTGCCCGGCCTCACCGCCGACAGCGCCGGAACACGTGCGCTGGTGGGTTTTCCGGCCGAACCGCTCGCCGCGGAGACCATTGCCGGACTCGGTGGCGACACCGAGGGATTCAAGGCGCGCAAACTGAAGCCCGAGATGGTCGATCGCGCCGACCTGGTGCTGACGATGACCGAATCACTGCGCGAGCAGGTGGCCGAACTCGGCTTCGGCGCCGCGGCGCGCACCTTCACCCTGCCGGAGGCACACCGGATCGCCAAGGTCACCGGCGCGAAATCCATTGCCGCACTGCACCGGGCCCGCAACGACCTGGCCTATGTGGGCCGGGAGAACATCGCCGACCCGATCGGGCTCTCGGCCGAGGCCTTCCTCGAGGTCGGCGACCGCATCGCCGAACTGCTGTTCCCGCTGCTGGGCGCGCTGGCGCCGCACGAACAGACCCGATACGTCGAGCAGCGTCCCGGCCTGGTGATCGAGCCGGGGGCGGCGCGCCCGCTCTCGGCATTCCTGGCCGCTCAGCGGGGCCGCTGAACGAGGCTCTGTTCCCCGGGCCGCACAGGGATTACACTTCGGCGCGGACGCGCTGTTGCCCTGCTGGTTCGACACAGGACAGGACTGGAGACTTGCCGAAACGCATTTCGGATGTTTCGCTCCATGTGTTCGTGACGCCGGAAATCCTCGACCGCATCGTCGCCAGTATCCGGACCGTGGTCGACGACCATCTTCAGGACCGAGACGTCTTCGCCTGGCGGTTCACCCTGCCCGTCGACACCGCCGACCCGATCCACCACGATCTCGAAACACAGTGGCGCGGTACGCATTCCGGTCTCGACCCGAAGACCGAGGCCACCTACGAGATCGCGCTGAGCCTGGTCGGCGACCCGGTCGAATTCACCGACACCGATGTCACCGAGCTCGAGGACTGTCTGGTGCTGGCCGTCTACGGCGCGGTCGGGCCACCGCCGTGCCCCGGCATCCCCTTCCGGCTGCGCGCCGACCAGCGCACCGACCTCGCCCTCGAACTCGACCGCGAGCAGCGCTGAGCGATTCAGCGGGCCGGGAAGTGCCGGATGACGCCTTCCTGCACGGTGGTGGCGAGCAGTTCGCCGGTGCGCGAGTAGAACCGGCCGGTCGCCAGGCCCCGCGAGCCCGCCGCGACCGGTGACTCGGTGGCGTAGAGGGTCCAGTCGTCGAACCGGAACGGCCGGTGGAACCAGATCGAATGGTTCACCGTCGCCGCGAGGATTCGGTCCAGCCCCCACGACAAACCGTGCGTGGTGATGATCGAATCCAGCACGGTGGTGTCGGAGGAGTAGCCCAGCGCGGCGACGTGCAGCAGCGGATCGTCGGGCATGGTGCCGTCGGTGCGCATCCAGACCCGGTTGTGGTTGAGCTTCTCGCCGGTGCCCTTGAGGATCCACGCCGGGTCGTTGGTGTAGCGCATGTCGATCGGGTGCGGGGCGTTGATGAACATCTCGAGCTTGTCCTCGAAGCCCGCGAAGCTCTCCTCGACCCGGGGCAGGGTCTCGGGGTCGGGCACATCCGGCCCCTCGTGCGAGTGCTCTAGCCCCTTGCCCCAGTCCTGGAAGGCGGCCAGCATGACGAACAGTTCCTGCCCGTCCTGGCTGGCCGTGACCGTCCGGTTGGCCAGCGCGCGACCGTCACGATGACGCTGCACGTGGTACTCGATCGGCTTCTTCACATCTCCGCCGCGCACGAAATGCGCGTTGATCGCGTGCAGCGGGCGACCCACCGCGGTGCGTCCGGCAGCGACGATCGCCTGCGACACCAGCTGCCCGCCGAAGGTGCGGCTCCACACCTTCTCGGGATGGTTGCCGAGGAAGACGTCCTCGCCGATCGGTTCGAGGTCGAGCAGACCGAGCAGCACCCCCAGATCGGGGGACGGCTCACCCTGCGCGGCGTCGACCTCGACCGATCCGCCTACCGAACTACTCACGACTAGTGGTCCTCCTCGCCGATGCGATGCACATGGATCAGGTTGGTGGAACCGACGGTACCCGGCGGGGAGCCCGCGACGATGACCACGAGGTCACCCTTGCGATAACGCTCCATCGACAGCAGCGCTTGATCCACCTGGTGGATCATCGCGTCGGTGCTCTCCACCATGGGCACGATGAAGGTCTCGGTGCCCCAGGTGAGCGTCAGCTGGCTGCGCACCTCCGGCAGCGGGGTGAACGCCAGCAGCGGCAGCGGGGTGTGCAGCCGGGCCAGGCGGCGCACGGTGTCACCGGACTGGGTGAACGCCACCAGCGCCTTGGCGTTGAGGCGCTCGCCGATGTCGCGGGCGGCGTAGGAGATCACGCCGCGCTTGGTGCGCGGGACGTGGGTCAGGGGTGGGACCCGGGAGGTCTCCGATTCCACGGCGGTGACGATGCGCGCCATCGTGCGGACCGCGTCGATCGGCCAGGCGCCGACCGAGGTCTCCCCCGACAGCATCACCGCGTCGGCGCCGTCGAGCACCGCGTTGGCGACATCGGAGGCCTCCGCGCGGGTCGGGCGGGAGTTCTCGATCATCGACTCCAGCATCTGGGTCGCCACGATCACCGGCTTGGCGTTCTCACGGGCCATCTGGATCGCGCGCTTCTGCACCAGCGGCACCTGCTCGAGCGGCAGCTCCACGCCCAGGTCGCCACGGGCCACCATCACCGCGTCGAAGGCGAGCACGATCGCCTCGAGGTTGTCGATCGCCTCGGGCTTCTCCAGCTTGGCGATCACCGGCACCCGCCGCCCGACCCGGTCCATGATCTCGTGCACGAGCTCGATGTCGGCGGGCGAGCGCACGAACGACAGGGCGATGAAGTCCACACCCAGCTTCAGCGCGAACTCGAGGTCCTCGATGTCCTTGCCGGACAGGGCGGGCACCGACACGTTCATGCCCGGCAGCGACAGGCCCTTGTTGTTGCTGACCGGGCCGCCCTCGGTGACCCGGCAGACCACGTCGTTGCCGTCGATGTGCTCGACGGTGAGCCCGACCTTGCCGTCGTCGACGAGCAGCCGGTCACCGGCCTTGGCGTCGGTGGCGAGTTCCTTGTAGGTGGTCGAGACGCGGCCGTGCGTGCCCTCGACGTCGTCCACGGTGATCCGCACCTGCTGGCCGTTGGCCCACTCGGTGCGGCCCTCGGCGAAGCGGCCGAGGCGGATCTTGGGGCCCTGCAGGTCGGCCAGGATGCCGACCGCGCGGCCGGTCTCGTCGGAGGCCGCGCGGACCATCTTGTAGTTGTCGGCGTGGTCGGCGTGGTCGCCATGGCTGAAGTTCAGCCGGGCCACATCCATGCCGCTTTCGACGAGCTCACGAATACGGTCCTGGGAGGCAGTGGCCGGTCCGAGGGTGCACACAATCTTCGTCCGTCGCATCACGGGTAAGAGCGTAGTCCTCCCGCCCCGGCGCGTCTTTTCCCCGGTCGGGTTGACCGGTGAGTTAGCGAGGTGTTCACGAAATCGGTTGCTACCGAACCGCCACGTGCCGCGACAATCGGGTCTCCAGCCGGGTCTGGCCGAAGCCCAGGAACAGGCAGATGATCCAGTAGTAGATCGCGGCGACACCGTAGAGGGCGAAGAAGTCGAAGGTGGGGGCGGCGGCGAGCTGGGCGGTGCGCAGCAGCTCGGTCACCAGGATCGTCGAGGCCAGCGAGGTGTCCTTGACCAGGGAGATGAGCGTGTTCGACAGCGGCGGCACCGCGATCCGCGAAGCCTGCGGGAACACCACGAACCACAGCGTCTGCGGATAGGTCATGCCGAGTGACTCGGCGGCCTCCCACTGCCCGTGCGCGACGCTCATGATCGCCGAGCGCACCACCTCGGCCGCGTAGCCACCGACATTGAGGCTGAACGCGATCACCGCGGCCGGGAACGGATCGATCACCACCCCGAACTGCGGCAGTGCGTAGAACACGATGAACAGCTGCACCAGCAGGGGCGTGCCGCGGATGATCGAGATGTAGAAGCGGGCGGGTGCCGAGAACACCCGCCGCGACGACATCCGCGCCAGCGCGACACCCACCGCGATGACGAGGCCGATGACGAAACTGATCGCCGTCAACGGCAGCGTCATGGTGACCGTGGCCTTCAGCATCGGCCACAGGTTGTGCCAGATCAGCTCCCTGGTCGCGGAGTCCATCCGCTACTTGCTGACGTCGGTGCCGAAGTACTTCTCCGACAGCCGGGCCAGGGTGCCGTCGGCCGCCAGTTCCGCGAGCGCCTTGTCGACGTCGGCGATCAGCGCGGCGTCGTCCTTACGCGCGGCGAAGGCCTGCTCGCTCGTCTCGCCGGTCTGGCCCGCGATCTTCACACCGGTGTCGCCGGTCTTCTTCACGTACTCGCCCACGGCGAGGGTGTCGTTGACGGTGGCGTCCACGCGACCGGCCTTGAGCAGCTGCACGGCCTGGACGAACCCTTCCACCGCTTCGACTTTCGCGCCCGCGCCCTCGGCGACCTTGGCCCAGTTGCTGGTGGCCGACTGCGCGGTGGTCGTGCCCGCCAGATCGGCGAGCGAGGTGATGGTGGTGTTGTCCGCGGCGGTGACGATCACGCCCTCGGAGATGGTGTAGGGCTGCGAGAGCGAGTACTTCTCGGTGCGTTCGGGATTCACGGTGACCTGGTTGGCGACCAGATCGAAGCGCTTGGACTCGAGGCCGGCGAAGATCGAGTCCCACGGGGTCTGCACGAATTCCACCCGCTTGCCGAGCTTTTCGCCGACCGCCTGCGCGACCTCGACGTCGTAGCCGGTGAGCGTGCCGCCCTCCTGGTAGCTGAACGGCGCGTAGGTGCCCTCGGTGCCCACCTTCAGCACGTTCGGGTCGGCGTCGGACGAGCAGGCCGACAGGCCGGTCGCGGTGACGACGGCGAGTACGGCGGCGGCAAGTAATTTGCGCACGAGAGATCCCTTTCTCCGCTGCGCGTCGGTACGCGCAGGCCAAGCGACGCTACGGCGCCGCCACAGACCGACACAGAGTATCGCTCACCATGATCGGAATTCTCACCCGGAAACGCGAACGGGTGCCCCGCGGAGGCGGAGCACCCGTTCGGCGCGAGCGGTGATCACGCTCAGTCACGCAGCGGACGACCCTGCGCGTCGGGCACCTTGCCGGTCAGCATCATGATGCCGTCGATCAGCGGCCAGATCGCGCCGAGGCCACAGGTCAGCCACACCACGGCGATCTGGGCGATGCCGAGACCGGTGTAGCCGAGGTAGAAGCGGCCGACACCGAAGCTGCCGAGGAAGATCTCCAGCAGGCCTGCCATCAGCTTCTGCTTGTCCGAGAACGGGACGCCGTACATGTCCCGGCCGTACGGCGCTTCCGGATCGGCCGGGTTGTAGCCCTGCGGCATGCCGTAGGGCGCCCCGCCGTAGGCGGGCTGGGGTTGACCGTACGGATCGGCGGGCTGACCGTACCCCGGCTGCGGCTGACCGTACTGCGGCTGACCGTATCCCGGCTGCGGCTGGCCATAGCCCGGCTGCTGCGCGTAAGGATCCGACGGCTGGCCGTAGGCGGGCTGACCGTACTGCGGCTGGGCACCGGAATCGGGCTGCTTGCCGAGGTCAGGGCCGTATTGTGGATTGGGGTTGTAGGGGTCGGTCACTCATGTCCTCCATCATTCGTGCGGTACCCGTCGTGGCCCCCGGCCGGTGGCGATCGGCCGAACGGCGGCGCGCCCGCGGCCGGTGTCGCCTCGGGCGCCCCTCGAACGACCGGCGACACTGTCGACGAAATATCGCGGCGGGCGTCTGGAATGTTGCCGCACGCCCGCCGATTTGGCGAACCCTTCGTGGTTCAGGACTTCTTCGTCCCCGATTTCGTCGGCTCGGCGACCGCGTCCTCGGCCGCCGGGGTCTCGTCGTCGGACTTGTCCTGGGTCGGCGCGGCCTTGTCCGTGCTCACGGCCTTGTCCGTGGTCGCCGCCTTGTCCGTGGACGTGGCGTCCGCGGCGTTGTCGGCCGCACCGGCCGCCCGCAGCTTCGAGATCTGCCACGGCCACGGCCGCACCTCATCGCTGGGCTGCAACTGCGCCGGGGTCTCCCTGCCCTTGGTCGCCAGTGCGAAATAGGCCATGGCGCCGAGGAAGACGATCGCGGAGGTGAACGAGTTGATCCGGATGCCGAGCACCTGGGTCGCCTCGTCGCTGCGCATCAGCTCGACGAAGAACCGGCCGAAGCTGTACCCGGCGACATAGAGGGCGAACAGGCGTCCGTGCCCGATCCGGTAGCGCTTGTCCAGCTGCACCAGCAGCACGACGATCAGTACGTTCCAGATGAGTTCGTAGAGGAAGGTCGGGTGCACGACCTCCTGGACCTGGCCGGTCGAGACACCGTTCATCATGTCCCGCGCGCCGGTCTCGGGGTTGAACCGGTTGTAGATCTCCAGACCCCACGGCAGATCGGTCGGGCGGCCGTAGAGCTCCTGGTTGAAGTAGTTGCCGAGGCGGCCGATCGCCTGGGCGAGCAGCACCGCGGGCGCGATCGCGTCACCGAGGGCGGGCAGCGGGATCTTGTACACCCGGCAGCCGATCCAGGCGCCGACGCCGCCGAAGAACACCGCGCCCCAGATGCCAAGGCCGCCCTGCCAGACGTAGAGGGCCTCCATCGGGTCCTTGCCCTCGCCGAAGTACTTCTGCCAGTCGGTGGCCACGTGGTAGATCCGGCCGCCGATCAGCCCGGCGGGCACCGCGAACATCGCGACATCGAGCACCGCCCCCGGCTGACCGCCGCGCGCGCGCCACCGGCGCTCACCCCACCACAGGGCGACGATGATGCCGAGGATGATGAACAGCGCGTAGGACCGGAGCGGGACGGGTCCGAGGTGCCAGACGCCCTGGGGCGGACTCGGAATGTAGGCCAGGACTGAGTTCACGCGCCCCAGGTTAATGGAAGGGCGCACGGGCACGTTGCCGCCACCCGAACAGTGGTCGCCGCACCGATGACGACACCGGGCCCGGCAGCGTCTGCGCTGCCGGGCCCGGATGTCGGACGAACTAGATGCGGACGGTCGCCGAACGCACGCCCTCGGCCAGCTCGGCGGTCAGTGCCCGCACGGCGTCGAGGCTCTCGGCGGCGGCCGAGACCAGGGCCGAGCCGACGATCACGCCGTCGGCGTAGCCGGCGATCTCGGCGGCCTGTGCCCCCGAGCGCACGCCGAGGCCGACGCCGATCGGGATGTCGGAGTGCGCGCGGATCCGGGCGCACAGGGCGGGCGCGGCCGAGGAGACCGCGTCACGGGCGCCGGTCACGCCCATGGTGGAGGCCGCGTAGACGAAACCGCGCGAGGCCTCGAGGGTCTTGACCAGTCGCTCCTCGGTCGAGGACGGCGCGACCAGGAAGATGCGGTCCAGATTGTGCGTGGACGAGGCGATGAACCAGTCGTCGGCCTCGTCGGGGATCAGGTTCGGCGTGATGATGCCCGCGCCACCGGCCGCGGCCAGGTCGCGCGCGAAGGTGTCGACGCCGTACTTGAGCACCGGGTTCCAGTAGCTCATCACCACGGCCTGTCCCCCGGCCTCGGTGATGGCCTCGACGACCCGGAACACGTCGCGCACCCGCACCCCGCCGCGCAGGGCCTGCTCGGCGGCGGCCTGGATGGTCGGTCCGTCCATCACCGGATCGGAGTAGGCGACGCCGACTTCCACGATGTCGCAACCGGATTCGACCATGGCACGAACCACGTCGATCGATCCGGCGAGATCGGGATAGCCCGCGGGCAGGTACCCCACGAGCGCGGCCCGGTTCTCCGCGCGCGCGGCGGCGAAGGTGTTCGCCAGACGGGACTGCTGGCTCACGACTGGTTCTCCTCGGCGTCGTCGTCGAACAGACCGAACCAGCGGCCCGCGGTGTCCATGTCCTTGTCCCCGCGACCGGACAGGTTGACCAGGACGACCGCGCCCTCGCCGAGCTCACGGCCCAGCTTCAGCGCGCCCGCCACGGCATGCGCGGACTCGATGGCCGGGATGATGCCCTCGGTGCGAGAGAGCAGCAGCAGCGCGTCCATGGCCTCGGTGTCGGTGATCGGCCGGTACTCGGCGCGACCGATGTCCTTGAGGTGGGCGTGCTCGGGCCCGACGCCCGGATAGTCCAGACCGGCCGAGATCGAATGCGATTCGATGGTCTGCCCGTCCTCGTCCTGCAGCAGGTAGGAGTAGGCGCCCTGGAACGCACCGGGCGTGCCACCGGTGAACGTGGCCGCGTGCCGCCCGGTTTCGACGCCGTCACCGGCCGCCTCGAAACCGACCAGGCGCACACCGGCGTCCGGGATGAAGGCGTGGAAGATGCCGATGGCGTTGGAGCCGCCGCCCACGCAGGCCACCACCGCGTCGGGCAGCCGGCCCGCCTGGCTCGGCTGCTGGATCTGCTCGCGCGCCTCGAGCCCGATCACGCGCTGGAAATCGCGCACGAGCAGCGGGAACGGGTGCGGGCCCGCGGCGGTGCCGAAGCAGTAGAAGGTGTCGTCGGCGTTGCTGACCCAGTCGCGCAGCGCCTCGTTGATGGCGTCCTTGAGGGTCTGCGAACCGGAATCGACCGGAATGACCTCGGCGCCGAGCAACCGCATCCGGGCGACATTGAGCGCCTGGCGGGCGGTGTCGACCGCGCCCATGTAGATCACGCAGTCCAGGCCGAGCAGCGCGCACGCGGTCGCGGTGGCGACGCCGTGCTGACCGGCGCCGGTCTCGGCGATGACGCGGGTCTTGCCCATCCGCTTGGCCAGCAGGACCTGGCCGAGGACGTTGTTGATCTTGTGCGAACCGGTGTGGTTGAGGTCCTCGCGCTTGAGGAAGATCCGCGCGCCACCGGCGTGCTCGGCCAGCCGGGTGCACTCGAACACCGGCGACGGCCGGCCGGTGTAGTCGCGCTGCAGCCGGTCGAGCTCGTCGAGGAAGCCGCGATCGGAACGGATCTTGTCGTACTCGGCGGTGACCTCCTCGATCACCGCCATCAGCGCCTCGGGGACGTGCCGTCCGCCGTAGACGCCGAAGTGCCCGCCCGCGTCGGGCTCGTAGTCGCTGTACCGGGCGACACCGGCACTGGCCGGGGGCAGAGCGGTCACCGAATACTCCGGCGGGCCGGCTTCGGGCAGGACGGGTGGGTGCCCGCGGTCACCAGTTCGGACACCGCCGAACGCGGGTTGCCGCTGGTCACCAGGCCCTCGCCGACGAGCACCGCGTCGGCGCCCGCACCGGCGTAGGCCAGCAGGTCGGCGGTGCCGCGGATCCCGGACTCGGCCACCCGGATGACCTCCGAGGGCAGACCGGGCGCGATCCGCGCGAACACGTCGCGATCGACTTCCAGGGTCTTGAGATTGCGGGCGTTGACGCCGATCACCGACGCACCGGCCTCGAGCGCGCGATCGGCCTCTTCCTCGGTGTGCACCTCCACCAGGGCGGTCATGCCGAGGGATTCGGTGCGGTCGATCAGCGAGGCGAGCACATCCTGTTCGAGCGCGGCCACGATCAGCAGGATCACGTCGGCGCCGTGGGCACGGGCCTCGTGGATCTGGTACGGGCCGACGACGAAGTCCTTGCGCAGGACCGGGATGTTCACCGCGGCGCGCACGGCGTCGAGGTCGTCGAGGGAACCGCCGAAGCGGCGGCTCTCGGTGAGCACGCTGATGATGCGCGCGCCACCGTCTTCGTAGGCCTTGGCCAGCACGGCGGGATCGGGGATGTCGGCCAGCGTGCCCTTGGAGGGGCTGGCGCGCTTCACCTCGGCGATGACACCGATCCCGTCCTCGTGCAGCGCGGCCCGCGCGTCCAGCGGTGCCTTCACGGCGGCCGCGGCAGCTTTGATCGCCTGAAAATCGAGGAGGGCTTCGCGGGCGGCAACGTCCGCCCGCACCCCGTCGAGAATCGAGTCGAGTACCGTCATCTGGCTCGAATCCTTTCTGGGGAGACGAACTTCTCACCTGAGAGTCCCCTCAGGCGCTGTCTCACCGATGCTGGACAAGAATAAATGGCCGCCGCGCGTGTCACTGCGGCGGGGGTGCCGGGCGTCACGGCTTCCGCTCGCCCGGCGCGCGGTCCGCACCGGGCTCGTCGGGGTCCTCGGTCGGGTCGGTGCCCGCGTCGAGCGCGTCCCAGAGCACCCGGTCCGACAGCGGCGCGGCGGTTCGCGTCTCCGACTGCTGCTTGCTCACCTGCGCGCTGGCGTCGGCGCGGCGGACCACCGGGTTGTCGTACTTGCTCGACAGTTCGGTGCCCCGGCCGGTCCGGCGGGTCAGCAGGACGCCGGCGATCAGGGCGAGAGTGGCCGCCAGAATCGACAGAATCGCAGGCCCGAGGTGTGTGTCGGCGCCGCTGACCACCGCGCGCACCGGCAGCTCGGCCAGGGTGCCCGCGCGTTCGGCGGTCCTGCCCTCCCCCACGGCCAGCGCGAACCCCGGCACCGCCGCGACCGCGGCGACCACCGCGATCACCACCCCGAGCACCTGCCGCAGCGCGCCCTTGACCGCGAACACCGCCGCGATCGAGGCGAGCAGCACCAGCGCCAGCGGGGTCAGGGCGCCGAACCAGGTGCTGCCGTCGAGGTCGTCGGTGCGCGGTTCGGTGAGCCCGTCGGCGGAGTGCACCGTCACCCAGGTCATGCGTGACGAGGCCCACAGTCCGGTCGCGGCGACCGCGAGCAGCGCGACCGGGACGATCGGCTTGGCGGCCGGGGCGGGCGCGGTGCCGCCGTCGGGGTGCTCGCCGCGCGCCGCCGACTCGCTCATGCCTCGCCGCCCTCGTAGGTGCGCAGGGTCTTGGCCGCCGCGATCGCCTTGAGCACCGCCATGGCCTTGTTGCGGGCCTCGGTGTCCTCGTAGACCGGATCGGAGTCGGCGACCACGCCGGCGCCCGCCTGCACGTAGGCGGTGCCGTCCTTCAGCAGCGCGGTGCGGATGGCGATGGCGGTGTCGGCGTCACCGGCGAAGTCCAGGTAGCCGACCACGCCGCCGTAGACCCCGCGCCGGGTCGGTTCCAGTTCCTCGATCAGCTCCATCGCCCGCACCTTGGGCGCGCCCGAGAGCGTGCCTGCCGGGAAGCAGGCCTGCACCGCGTCGAGCGCGATCTTGCCCTCGGCGAGCTGCCCGGACACCGTGGAGACCAGGTGCATCACGTGGCTGTAGCGCTCGATGTGGCGGTATTCGGTGACCCGCACCGTGCCGGGACGGCAGACCCGGCCCAGGTCGTTGCGGCCGAGGTCGACGAGCATCAGGTGCTCGGCGTTCTCCTTGTCGTCGGCGAGCAGGTCCTTCTCGAGCAGGATGTCGTCCTCCTCGGTCTTGCCGCGCCAGCGGGTCCCCGCGATCGGATGGGTCGTGGCGACCCCGTCCTTCACGGTGACCAGCGATTCGGGGCTCGACCCGACGATGGAGAACGCGGTGCCGCCCTCGCCGTCGGGGATGTGCATCAGATACATGTACGGGCTCGGGTTCGAGGCGCGCAGCATCCGGTAGACCGCCAGCGGGGAGCCGGTGTAGTCCATCTCGAAACGCTGCGAGAGCACCACCTGGAACGCCTCGCCCGCCTCGATCTCCTTGATCAGGCGGCGCACGCCGACGCTGAACTCCTCGGTGGTGCGGCGGCGCAGGAACTCCGGCTCGGGCTGGTCGAACACCGACACCGTCGAGGGGGCGGGCGCGGCCAGCGCGGCGGTCATCGCGTCCAGGCGGGCCACGGCGTCGTCGTAGGCGGCGTCGACGTGCTCGTCGGTGCCGTTCCAGTTCACCGCGTTGGCGATGAGGGTGATCGCGCCCTCGTGATGGTCGAAGGCGGCCAGGTCGGTGGCCAGCATGAGGACCAGCTCGGGCAGCTGGAGATCGTCGGTGGCGAGTTCGGGCAGCCGCTCGATCCGGCGCACCGCGTCGTAGCCGAGGTAGCCGACCAGGCCGCCGGTCAGCGGGGGCAGACCGGGCAGGCGTTCGGTGCGCAGCAGTTCGAGGGTCTCGTGCAGCGCGCGCAGCGGGTCGCCGCCGGAGGGGGCGTCGGCGGGAACGGTGCCGAACCAGGTCGCCTCGCCGTCGACGACGGTCAGCGCCGACGGAGCGCCGGCGCCGATGAACGACCAGCGCGACCACGAGCGCCCGTTCTCCGCGGACTCGAACAGGAAGGTGCCCGGCCGGTCGTCGGCGAGCTTGCGATAGGCCGAGAGCGGAGTTTCGGAGTCCGCCAGCACCTTTCGGGTCACCGGGACCACCCGGTGTTCGGCGGCGAGCAGCCGGAACTGGTCGCGGGTCGTGGTGGTTGGTGTCGACGCGCCCTGCATGGGCCCATCATCCCAGGCTGCCCGCCGCCGCCGTGCGCTGGCCCGACCCCATTCGATATCCCGGCGTGATCGGGATCACCTACACTCGCGCGCGTTCCATGTCGCATGCGGTAATTCCCTTCCCGAGAGGAGCCAGGTTGTACCCCTCGCACCAGGGCGCACAGGACGGCCGGTTGGCCGCCCCGTCGCAGCAGCACTACGGTCCCGGCCAGCAGTCGTCGCCGACGAGCGCGCTCAATTCGTTCGTCACCTACGCCAAGGCCATCCAGGAGCTGGACAAGAAGAACTTCCCCGACGAATACGCCGGGCACAGCGATCGCATCCGTGAGCTCGAGCCGCTGCTGCGCGCGCACGGGATCCTGGACGTGATGCAGATCCGCAATCCCGAGATCGCCGCGCTGCTGCAGAAGTAGGCCCGACGGGTGCGTGGCGTCGGAGGCGGCGCCCGTCATCGCGTGGATTCCCGTTCGCTGCCCGGCGAGCGGGGATCTTCCTTCCCGGTCGAGCGCTGGCTAGGGTCGTGGCATGCAGCCAGGCCAGCCCGCTCCCCAGTTCGAGCTCCCCGATCAGTCCGCTCAGCTCCGCTCGCTCGACGGCCTGCTCGCCGACGGCCCGCTCGTGCTGTTCTTCTACCCCGCCGCCAACACCCCGGTGTGCACGGCCGAGGCCTGCCACTTCCGCGATCTGAGTGCGGAATTCGCCGCCATCGGCGCCTCGTGCGCCGGGATCAGCACCGACAGCACCGAGGTGCAGGCCGGTTTCGCGGCCAAGCAGCGGCTCGACTACCCGGTGCTGTCCGACAGTGACGGCACGGTCGCCGAGAGTTTCGGCGTCAAGCGCGGACTGCTGGGCAAGCTGGCCCCGGTCAAGCGGCACACCTTCGTCATCGACACCGATCGCACGATCCTGAAGATCGTCACCGGCGAGTTGCGCGCGGCCGTGCACGCCGACGAGGCGCTGCGGTTCCTGCGCGAACGCGCGGGCACACCCGAGTAGCCGAAACGCCGGGCAACGGATCGACGCCCGGCGCCGTCGCCGCACTTACGCTGGAGCCCATGACAACCGGCGAGGTGCAGTCGAACGGTCAGAAGTCCACCGCCATCGTGTGGCGCAACCGGGCGATCTTCACGGTCGCCACGGTCGTGGTGCTGGTGATCGCGTATCTCATTCTGTCCTCGTTCATCCCGCGCTGGTGGGCCCAGCGGCTGGCGAGCATGGTGCACGGCAGTTTCACGATGGGCATCTGGTGGGGCCTGGTGTTCGGCCTGGTGTTCACCCTGGTCCCGCTGCTGCTGGTGGTGCTGGCGATCCGGGTGTGGAAACGCAAGGGCGGCAAGTTCATCGCGGGCGCGGCGGTGATCGTCGCGCTGCTGACCGCGATCCCCAACCTGATGACGCTGACCATCGTGCTCGGCGGCAACAACGCCGCACACGCCGGTCAGCGCATCCTCGATGTCGACGCGCCCGCCTTCCGGGGCGCCTGCCTGGTCGGCGCCATCATCGCGGCCCTGCTCTTCGCACTGGTCCTGGCCCTGATGGGCAAGCGCGGGCTCAACCGCCGCAGCGCCGCCAAGGCCGCCGCGGCGCCCGCTCCCGCGCCGACCCCGCCGCCCGGCACCCCGCCGATGACCGGCGATCGGTAGCACCCACCCGCACCTGCCGGTGCTGTGAGTGACCTCACGACCACCGCCAACTCCCGGACGCCACAGCGACGTCGTGGCAAACTCGTTCCGGTGCGCGTCCCACACCGTCCCCACCGCCGCCCGGCCGCGAGGCAGTTCCGGCGATGACCCAGTGGCTCGACCCCGTCGAACAGCGCGCGTGGCAGGCGATCGTCGCGCTCATGACCCGGATCCCCGGCGCGTTGGACACCCGGCTGCAACGCGAGTCCGGGCTCACCCATTTCGAGTTCCGGGTGTTGAGCCTGCTCTCGGAGGAGGCCGGACACCGCCTGCAACTGAGTGATCTCGCCCACAAGGCAAACGCGTCGCTATCGCGGCTGTCCCATGTGGTGTCCAAGCTCGAACGCCTCGGCTGGGCGCGCCGGGACACCACCGCGGGCAAGCGCGGGGTGTACGCGGTCCTCACCGACGCCGGATTCGAGAAGGTGATCGAGGCGGCGCCCGGCTATGTCGCCACCGTCCGCAGGCTGGTGCTCGACGGCCTCGACGACGCCCAGACCGCGCAGCTGGCGGTGCTCGGGGAGACCCTGTCCGACCGGCTGAACCAGATGCTCGCCGAGGATTGCGACTAGTTCGCCGGCAGCAGCACGTCGGTGTCGAAGCAGGTGTGCGTGCCGGTGTGGCAGGCGGCGCCCTCCTGATCGACGATCAGCAGGATCGTGTCACCGTCGCAGTCCAGGCGCACCTCGTGCACGTACTGGGTGTGGCCCGAGGTCTCGCCCTTGACCCAGTACTGCTGCCGGGAGCGCGAGTAGTAGGTGCCCTTGCGGGTCTCGAGGGTGCGGGCCAGCGCCTCGTCGTCCATCCAGGCCATCATCAGCACGTCACCGGTCGACTTCTCCTGCGCCACCGCGGCGACCAGGCCCGCCTCGTTGCGCTTGAGGCGGGCGGCGATGGCGGGGTCGAGGCTCATGCCTCGTTTATAACACCGGCCTGCAGCTCGATCGCCACCAGCAGCTCGACGAGGTCGTTGACGCTGCGCACATTCCGCCCGGTGAGTTCCTGGATCCGGCCGAGCCGGTACTTGGCCGTGTTGAGGTGGATGCGCAGGGTCTCGGCGGCCTCGCGCAGGTTCATGTCGGCGGCGGCGAAGGCGCGGATGGTCTCGGCCAGGGTTCCGCCGCGGGCGCGGTCGTCGGCCAGCGCGGTGCCGATGCGCGGGTCGACGAGCTGACGGGTGGTGTCGTCGGCGCGCAGCAGCAGGTAGCGGAACGGGGTCATCTGGGGCAGCGCGAGCACCCCGCCGTCCTCGGGCAGCAATGCCAGCGCTGCCTTGGCCTGGCGGTGGGCGCGCGGGATCTGCGCGATCTCGGTGACCGCGGCGCTCACCCCGATCGCCAGCGCGAGCCCGTCACGGCACAGCTCGGCGCGCATGTCGCGCAGCCGCTCGCACAGTTCGTCGGCCGAGCCGTCGCGCGCCAGCGCCGGGATCGCGACGATCTCCGCCTCACGAACCACCGAGAGCGTGCGCAACCCGTTGACACCGACGCGCGCGGTCGCCGCCGACACCAGCTGCCTGGCTTCGCCGAGCGCGTCGGCGGATTCGGCGCGGGCGGAGTGGTCGAGCACGACGGCGGTCACCACGACCAGCGGTGCGGTGCGTTCGGCGCCGATCCCGTGCGCGGTGGCCACCGACAGGTGCGGACCACCCGCGGGGAGCGCGCCGTCGAGCAGCGCGTCCATCAGTGCCCGGCCGTCGCGGCCCGATTCGGCGGCCACGTACTGCTGGAACTCCAGGTAGGCGTCGGTGGCCTGGGTGCTGATCAGATCGGTGTAGCGGGCCAGCGGACCGGCCAGCGACAGCACGGCCTCCCGGCCGGCCTCGGTCTCCCCCGCGTGGGCGAGCAGCGATTTCCAGATCGCGCGCTGACCGAGGCGGAAGGCCGCGATGTAGTCGACCAGCGGCAGTCCCGAGCGCGCCCGCCGCGCGGCAGCCTGCCGCGCATAGGTGACATCGGCCGGGGTGACCCGCTTGCGTTCGAGCAGCGCGCCGAGTCCGGTGCGACTGAGCCGGGCGAGCTGATCGTGCACGTCGGCGAGGAAACCGGGGTCGGCGGCGCCGTAGCCGGGGAGCTGGTCGCGGATCTTGGCCATCACGTCGTTGGCGATGTCGTCGGCGTGGTCGTAGGCGCAGGCGACGATCCGCGCGCGTTCGGCCTGCACTGTCTCCGAGACCGGTTGAGCGAGCAGATGTGATCCAGGCAACATGTTCCGGGAGTGTGCATGTCCGATTTCGCGGTGTCAACCGGCCCGGGCACTGTCCACAGCGGACGAGGCGGCGCCCACAACTTGGTCCACAACGTCCGATGTGGCCGCTGACCTGTGATTTTAGTCTCGGCACATGCTCGAGATAACCAACCTGACGGTGCGCTTCGGCGGCATCACCGCTCTGCAGGATGTGGGGTTCACGGTCGCCCCCGGCGAGATGGTCGGCCTGATCGGACCCAACGGCGCGGGCAAGACCACCCTGTTCAACTGCATGACCCGGCGCAACCGCCCCACCTCGGGCACCCTGCGCTACCGCGAGGTGGACCTGGCGACCGTGCGGCCCGACGCCCTGGCCGGGCTCGGTATCGCCCGGACCTTCCAGAACCTCGGCCTGTTCCCCCGGCTGTCGGTGCGCGAGAACGTCCTCGTCGGCGCGCACCACCGGGCGCGCGCCGGTTTCGTCTCCGCGGGCCTGCGCCTGCCGCACGTGCGGCGGGAGGAACGGACACTGCGCGCCGAGGCCGACGAGCTGCTCGCCCGGCTGGACCTGACCGCGGTCGCCGATCACCCGGCGGCGGGTCTGCCGTTCGGCACGCTCAAACGGATCGAACTGGCCAGGGCACTCGCGGTGCGGCCGCGGCTGCTGCTGCTCGACGAACCGGTCAACGGCCTCAGCCACGGCGAGGTCGACGAGTTCGCCGAACGCCTGCGCGCGCTCCAGGCCGAGCTGGAGCTGACCGTGGTCGTGGTCGAACACCACATGGGTTTCGTCATGGGCACCTGCGATCGCGTGGTCTGCCTGGAGTTCGGTCGGGTGATCGCGGAGGGGAAACCCGAAGCGGTGCAACAGGATCCGGCTGTCATCCGCGCCTATCTGGGGGTGGCGGCATGATCACGGTCACCGATCTGCACGCGGGTTACGGCTCGGCGAAAGTGCTGCACGGCGTGGGTTTCTCGGTCGCCGAGGGCGAGGTCTGCGCGATCCTCGGCCCGAACGGCGCGGGCAAGACGACGCTGCTGCGCGCCCTGTGCGGCATGGTCAAGGTGCGCGGCACGCTGCGGCTGGACGGCACCGAGGTGACCGGCCGCGCCCCCGAGGCGATGGCCCGGCTCGGCGTCGCCCATGTTCCCGAGGGCCGCGGCACCTTCGCCCCGCTCACCGTCGAGGAGAACCTGCGCCTCGGCGCGTACTCGCGTCGCGACCGGTCCGGCACGGAGACCGACCTGCGCCGCGTCTACGACTACTTCCCGATCCTGCGCGAGAAGCGGCGCGAGGCGGCGGGCGGCCTGTCCGGCGGCCAGCAGCAGATGCTCGCCGTCGGCCGGGCCCTGATGCTGCGGCCCCGCGTGCTGTTGCTCGACGAGCCCTCGCTCGGGCTGTCCCCGCTGGTCACCCAGGAGCTGTTCGGGATCGTGCACACCATCAACGAGGAGGAACGCACCACGGTGATCGTCGTCGAGCAGAACGCCCACCTGGCACTGGGTATCGCGCATCAGGCGCACGTGCTGGAGACCGGCCGGATCGTGTTGTCCGGCACCGCGGATCAGATCAGGGCCGACGAGCAGGTCACCCGCTCCTATCTGGGAATCCAGGTGCGGCCGTGACCGATTTCGCGCAGCAACTCATCGAAGGACTCTCGGCGGGCGCCATCTACGCCGGTCTCGCCCTCGCCCTCGTCCTGATCTACCGGTTCACCGGCATCGTCAACTTCGCCCAGGGCGAGCTGGCCATGTTCTCGGCCTTCCTGGCCTGGCAGCTGAGTCAGGTGATGCCGTTCTGGGCGGCGCTGCCGCTCACACTGGCCCTCTCCTTCGTCGCGGGCATGCTCATCGAACGGGTGATCATCCGTCCGGTCGAGGGCGCGCCGGAGATCACCCTGGTGATCGTCACCGTCGGCCTGTTCTTCACCGTGCACGCCGTCGCGGGCTGGATCTGGTCCTACCAGGTCAAGCCGTTCCCGAACCCCTTCCCCGAGGGCGCGATTCGCGCGGGTGGCGTGAGCGTCGGCTTCGGCAGTCTCGGCATCTTCGCCGTGGTCGCGGTGGTGATGGCACTGCTGTACGTGCTGTTCCGCTACACCGGGATCGGTCTGGCGATGCGCGCGGTGGCCTGCAATCCGTCCTCGGCCCGGCTGGTCGGCATCCGGGTCGGCACCGTGCTCGCGCTCGGCTGGGGCCTGGCGGCGCTGGTCGGTTCGGTCTCGGGTGTGCTGTCGGCCCCGCTGCTGTTCCTCGAACCCAACATGATGGGCGGCGTTCTCATCTACGCCTTCGCGGCGGCGACCCTGGGCGGTTTCGACTCCCCGGGCGGCGCGGTGGCGGGCGGCCTGATCGTCGGCGTCGCCGAAACCCTCACCGGCGCCTACGTCGACGCGATCGGCACCGAACTCAAGATCGGGGTGCCGCTGGTGATCATCCTGGGCGTGCTGCTGGTACGCCCGCAAGGTCTGTTCGGACACGCGGCGGTGGAACGGGTATGAGCAACGTGCATCTCTCCGACAAGACGGCCACACCCGCTGTCCCCCAGGCGAAGTCGTTCCTGATTCGAGCGGGTGCCGTTCGATGGCCGCTGCTCGCGACCACGGCGCTGCTCCTGCTCGCCGTCGCGGCCCCGTTCCAGCTGGTGCCCTTCCACACCTTCCAGCTCGCCATGGCCATGATCTACGCAGTCACCCTGCTCGGCCTGAACCTGCTGGTCGGCCACACCGGCCAGATCTCGCTGGGCCACGGCGCCTTCTTCGCCATCGGCGCCTACACCGCCGCGATCGCGATCCAGCACGGGGATCTCCCGTATCTCGCGACGATCCCGATCGCCGCCGCGGTCACCTTCGCGCTCGGCTTCGCCCTCGGCGTGCCCGCGCTGCGACTGCGCGGCCTGTATCTGGCCCTGGTCACCCTGGCCATCGCCATCTTCGTCGTCCCGCTGCTCAAGCGCTTCGACGGCCTCACCGGCGGCTCGATGGGACTCACCGTCGGCAAACCCGTCCCGCCCGCCTGGACCGGGCTGGCCGAGGATCAGTGGCTGTATTTCCTGGCGCTGGTCACCACCGTGGCGAGCTTCGCGCTGGTCGCCGGGATGCTGCGGTCACGGGTGGGCCGCGCGCTGCACGCGGTGCGCGACAACGAGATCGCCGCCGAGGTGCTCGGTGTGAACCTGGCCCACTACAAGACCCTCGCCTTCGCCTGGAGCGCCCTGCTCGCCGGGATCGCGGGCTGTGTCTACACCTGGGTGATCGCGTTCGTCTCGCCGGATTCCTTCGCGGTGACGCTGTCGATCACGCTGCTGGCCGGGCTGGTCGTCGGCGGGCTCGGCACCACCTGGGGGCCGCTGCTGGGCGGGCTGTTCGTGATGTTCGTGCCCAGCCTGGCCCAGGACGTCAACCAGGCCGCCCCCGGCGTCATCTTCGGACTGCTGATCATCGCGGTCATGTATCTCGCGCCCCGCGGGCTGGCCGGTCTGGCCACCCAGGCGACGCACTGGCTCGGACATCGTGTTCGGAAAGGGAAAAACCATGCGCACTAGGATGATTCGCACTCTCGGAGTGGCGGCCGCGCTACTCACCGCGCTCGGCACGCTCACCGCCTGCGGTGGTCGCGGCGCCGAGACCGGCACCGTCGGGACCGGCGACTGTCAGGGTCAGCAGACCACCGGCATCACCGACACCACGATCAAGCTGGGCGGGGTGTATCCGCTCTCGGGTCCGGCCTCGGCCTACGGCGCGATCCCCAAGGGGATCCAGGCCTACTTCGACTACATCAACGCCGAACAGGGTGGGATCGACGGGCGCAAGGTCGAATACCTGGTGCGCGATGACGGCTACCAGCCGCCCAAGACCGTCGAGGAGACCAGGCGGCTGGTCGAGCAGGATCAGGTGTTCGCGGTCTTCCAGACCCTCGGCACGGCGACCTCCGCAGCGGTGCGCGACTACCTCGACCAGCGCAAGGTGCCGCAGATCTTCGTCGCCACCGGCGCCACCGAGATCGGCGCCGACACCGAACATCCGTGGACCATCGGCTGGCAGCCCAGCTACCGCACCGAGGGTCTGGCCTACGCCCAGCATGTGCGGACCGAACGACCGAACGCGACCGTGGCGGTGCTCTACCAGAACGACGACTTCGGCAAGGACCTGTTGAAGGCGTTCCGCGAGGGCATCGAGGGCAGCGGCGTCACGGTCGTGGCCGAGCAGAGCTTCGAGGTCACCGACCCCACCGTCGACGCCCAGGTCCGCAACCTGGCGAACTCGAAAGCCGAGGTGCTGCTGAACTTCGCGACCCCCAAGTTCGCCTCCCAGGCACTGGCCGCCGACGCCCGCAACACCGACTGGAATCCGCTGCACGTGCTCACCCAGGTGTCCAACACCATGGCCACGCTGCGACCGGTGGGCCTGCCCAATGTCCAGGGCACGGTGAGCGCCGCCTTCCTCAAGGACGCCGCCGATCCGCGCTGGGCCGACGACGAGGGCATGCGGACCTACAAGTCGAAGCTGGCCCAGTACGCGCCGGGTGTCGACGTGGAGAACCAGCACACCATGGCCGGCTGGGCGATGGCCGAGAGCCTGCACAAGACCGTGTCGTCGGCGACGTGCCCGACCAGGGAGGGTCTGCGGGACGCGATGCGCTCGCTCGACGGCGTCGCCGCCGGCCTCATGCTGCCCGGTATCACGATGAACACCGGCGAAGGCGACGGCTATCCGATCGAAGCCGTCGGCATCCAGACCTTCGTCGGCGAGCACTGGTCCCTGGCCGACGGCCTGATCGACACCTCCGGTAAGTGACACATTCCCTCCGGCCCGCTGTCGCGATGCCGCAGCGGGCTCCAGGGCGGCGAACGCGCGCGCCAGTGCGCAGAAGATGTGAGCCCTCGATGCGCAGAACAGTTTTCGACGCCGACCACGCGCGCTTCCGTGCCGCGATGCGCGCGTTCATCGACGCCGAGGTGGTGCCGAGTTTCGGCAAGTGGTACGACGACGGCCTGGTCCCGCGCGAGTTCTATTACCGCCTGGGCGAACTCGGTGTCCTCGGGCTCGAGGTGCCGGTCGAGTACGGCGGTGCCGGTGTCGAGTCGTTCCGGTTCCGCGCCGTGCTGGCCGAGGAGATCGCCCGGGCCGCCGTGTCTTTCGGCGGTTCGAGCGCGCACGTGACCCGCTGCCTGCCCCTGATCACGGCGCTGGCGACGCGGACGCAGCGGCAACGGTGGCTGCCCGGATTCGTCACCGGGGAGACGATGTTCGCCCTCGCGCTGGCCGAACCGGGCACCGGGATCGAACCCGCGGGCATGCGCACCACCGCGCCGCTGTCGCTCGACGGCACCGAATACCTGCTCAACGGGTCGAAGACGTTCGTCATCGGCGGTGTGCACGCCGACCGCGTCATCGTGTGCGCGCGCACCGCGGCACCGCGCGCCGAGGACCCCGACTACGGGTTGTCGCTGCTGGTCGTCGACGCCGCGGCCACGGGTTACCGGGTCGCCCGCCAGCTCGACACCCTCGGCCGCAAGGTCAGCGACACCGCCGAACTCACCTTCACCGACGTGCGCGTACCCGCCGCCGACCTGCTCGGCGCACCGCAGCACGGCCTTGCCCATCTGGCCGCGCAATCCGTGCGGGAACGTCTGAGCATCGCCGTCGGCGCGTACGCGCAGGCCAAGGCGGCGACGCGGTTCGCCCGTCGCTACACCACCGAGCGGCGCGCGTTCACCCACCCGGTGGCGAGCTTCCAGAACACCCGCTTCGAACTCGCCGCCTGCCACGCCGAGGTGGACGCGGCCGAAGCCGTCGCCGACCGCGCCGTCGCCGCCCACGACCGGGGCGAGCTGAGCGCGGCGGGCGCCGCCTCGGCGAAGCTGTTCTGCACCGAGGTGGCGGGCCGGGTGATCGACCGCTGCCTCCAATTGCACGGCGGCGTCGGCTATCTCGCCGACTCCCCCATCGCCCGGCTCTACGCCGATCACCGCGTCGACCGGATCCAGGGCGGCACCAGCGAGGTGCTGCGCTCGGTCATCGCCGCCGAGATGGGGCTGTAGTCAGCGAGCCCGGTTCAGCTCGCCGAGCAGGCGCCAGGTGCGCAGCTGGTCTTCCGGGGTGGTGATGTCGGTCTGCGCGAACACCACCTCGGTGGCGCCCGCCGCGAAGTAGTCGGCGACCGTGGCGGCGACGTGCTCCTCGTCGCCGATCACCACCAGCTCGGCGGCGCGCTCGGCACCGGAGAGCTCGATCACCCGGCGATAGGACGGAATGCTGTCGTAGAAGGCGGTTTTCGCGGCGGCGGTGGCCCGCGCGCCCGCCACATCGGCGGTGACCACTCCGGGGACGACCGCCACGACGCGCGGACGCGGCCTGCCCGCGGCGGTGGCCGCGGCCGTCAGCGGGGCCACGATGTGCTCGGCCAGCGCGCTCGGCCCGACGAGGAAGGGCACGGTGCCGTCGGCCAGTTCGCCGGTGGCCCGCAGCGCTTCCGGGCCCATGGCGGCGACCAGCACCGGCACCGTCGGCCGGGCGCCCGCGACAGCGGTCGGCAGCGGGTTGGCCGCGGTGAGCGTCTCGCCCTGGAAGTCGACCTCGCCGGTGTCCAGGATCGCCCGCAGCGCGGTGAGGAACTCACGCAACCGCAGCGCGGGCCGATCGAAACTGCCACCGAACGCGCGCTCGGACAGCTCCCTGGCACCGAGGCCGAGTCCGAGAACGAACCGCCCACCGGTCGCCGCCTGCGCGGTCTGCGCCTGACTGGCCACCAGCAGCGGGTGCCTGCCCGGCACCGGCACCACCGAACTGCCCACCTCGATCCCGGGCACCGCGCGCCCGAACAGCGCCGCGAGCGTGATGGCGTCATTGCTGAACGTCTGTCCGGTCCACACCGAACTCAATCCGGCGTCCGCGGCCACACGGGCCTGCGCGATGGCGGTGTCGACGGCGTTGTCGGACTGGTCGAGGGCCGACGGTGCGAGGGCGATTCCAATGCTCATCCCGGTGGCAACACCGTCGGAGCGGATACCGATTCCCATCCACTCAGCGTGATTCCATCACCTGCCCAAGGGAATTCGACAGGCCCCCGACGCCACGCTGGTCTTCGCGGCGCCCGAGTCGCTCAGCGGACGGTGATGCCGTCCGCGCGCATCGCGTCCTTGACCTGGCCGATGGTCAGGTCGCCGAAGTGGAACACGCTCGCGGCCAGCACCGCGTCGGCGCCCGCGTGCACAGCGGGCGGGAAGTGCCCGACCGCGCCCGCACCGCCGCTGGCGATCACCGGCACGTGCACCGCGGCCCGCACGGCCGCGATCATCGGCAGGTCGAAACCGGCCTTGGTGCCGTCGGCGTCCATCGAGTTCAGCAGGATCTCGCCGACGCCGAGTTCGGCGCCGCGGATGGCCCATTCGACCGCGTCGATGCCGGTGCCGCGCTTGCCGCCGTGGGTGGTGACCTCCCAGCCCGACGGGGTGTCGGGCTGACCGTCGGGCACGGTGCGCGCGTCGACCGAGAGGACGATGCACTGCGAACCGAAGCGCTGCGACATCTCCGAGAGCACCTCGGGGCGGGCGATGGCGGCGGTGTTCACCGACACCTTGTCCGCGCCCGCGCGCAACAGCCGGTCGACATCGGCGACCGTGCGCACCCCGCCGCCGACGGTGAGCGGGATGAAGATCTGCTCGGCGGTGCGGGTCACCACGTCGAGCATGGTGCCGCGGTCGCCGGTGGAGGCGGTGACGTCGAGGAAGGTCAGTTCGTCGGCGCCCTGCGCGTCGTAGGTGGCGGCCAGCTCCACCGGATCACCGGCGTCGCGCAGGTTCTGGAAGTTGACGCCCTTGACCACCCGGCCCGCGTCCACGTCGAGGCACGGGATCACGCGGACCGCCAGGGTGCTCGTCGTACTCGCCCGTTCGTCGGTGCGCGGTGTCATGGTGTTCAGCCTCGTTCCTCGTCGCTGACCGTGCAAATCATTTCCAGGAGTTCGGCGTGCACGCCGGGCGCGGCGGCCAGCACCGAGCCGGAGGTGATCGTCCACGGCGCGCCCGCCAGATCGGTGACCACGCCACCCGCGGCCCGCACCAGCGCGACCCCGGCCGCGTTGTCCCAGGGATGGTGGCCGAACACGACCGCGCCGCCGAGCACCCCGGAGGCGGTGTAGGCCAGGTCGATGCCGGTGGCGCCGTGCATGCGCACCCGCGAGGACAGCCTGCTCAGCGCGCCGAGCAGGTCGAAGCGGAACTGGCCGGGGATGCGGCCCGCCGAATCGAGGTTGAAGGCGCCGAAACCGATCATCGCGTCGGCGAGCTTGGCCGGTTCCAGCGGCGGCAAGGCCACACCGTCGAGGTACACGGGCCCGCCGGTGACCGCCGCGTACCGGCGTCCGAGCGCGGGCAGCCAGGTCAGCCCGATCACCGGTTCGCCCTCGTGCACGAGCGCGAGCAGGATGCCCGACATGGGGTGGCCGGAGGAGTAGTTGAAGGTGCCGTCGATCGGGTCGAGCACCCAGGCCGTGCCGGAGGTGAGCGCGGGACCGCCGAATTCCTCGCCGTGCACCGCGATCCCCGTGCGCTGGTGCAGCTCGGCGGAGATGGTGCGTTCCAGTTCGAGGTCGAGTTCGGTGGCGAAGTCGTTGCGGCCCTTGGTCACCGCGCTCGGCGCGCCGACACCTTCGACGAACCGCGCGACGACGCCGTCGAGTACCTGGGTGGCGACGGTGAGCAGGTCGGTGAGTTCGGCGGTGTTCGGCGCGGTGGTCATCGGTGGGTCAGCGCACCGCGGCCAGGGCCTCGGGCAGGGTGAACCGGCCCGCGTAGAGCGCCTTGCCGATGATCGCGCCCTCGACCCCTTCCTCGGCCAGGCCCGCGATGGCGACCAGGTCGTCGAGCACGGAGATGCCACCGGAGGCGATCACCGGCGCCTCGGCGGCATTGGCGACCTCGCTCAGCAGCTCGAGGTTGGGGCCGGTCAGCGTGCCGTCCTTGGAGACGTCGGTGACGACGTAGCGGGCGCAACCGTCGCGTTCGAGGCGCTCGAGCGCCTCCCACAGGTCACCGCCGTCGGTCACCCATCCGCGGCCGCGCAGCCGCCATTCCCCCTCGATCTGCTTCACGTCGAGCCCGACCGCGATCCGGTCGCCGTACTCACCCAGCACCTTCGCGCACCACTGCGGATTCTCGATCGCCGCGGTCCCGATGTTGACCCGCGCGCACCCGGTGGCCAGCGCCGCCTTCAGCGAGTCGTCGTCCCGAATCCCACCGGACAGCTCGACCTTCACATCGAGCTCGCCGACCACCTGCGCGATCAGCTCCCGATTGCTCCCCTTGCCGAAGGCCGCGTCCAGATCCACCAGATGCACCCACTCGGCCCCCGCCTGCTGCCACGCCAACGCCGCATCCCGAGGCGACCCGTAGCTCGTTTCGCTACCGGCCTCCCCCTGCACGAGGCGCACGGCCTCACCATTGGCGACATCGACAGCGGGCAACAGCACAAGACTCACCCGATCAGACTAGTAGGTCTGCCCACCGGTTTCCGCCACCGGTCACCACCGCTGAGGCCCGTGTCACCACCGCACGCCGGTGGACGGTTGATCACCAGGCGCTCCTGGCGGCATCGGCCGAGAAGCCGCACCACCGATGCCTGGTGATCAACCGTCCAGGCGGCGGCGGAGTTCGGGGAGGCCGGGGCCGGTGAGGTCGTCGAGGGCGATGGGGCGGCCGACGGCGGCGAGGGCGATGGCTTCGCCGGGGCCGTGGATCTCCGGGCCCTTGCCCGCGGACCAGGGGACGTCGGTGGCGACGAAGCGCAGGCCCCTGGTGCGTTTGCCGGGGAAGGCGAAGGGGTCGGGGTGGTTCAGGACCGCGGTGAGGCGGTCGGCGGGGATGGTGCGGGGGCGGTTCAGGGGGCGACGGATGTCCTGCTGGTGGACCAGCAGGTCGGCCAGGACGAGTCGCGGCGCGAACCTTGCCAGGCGACCCGCCTTCTCCTCGAACCGGTCGACCAGGTCCCCGGTCGGCCGGTCGGCGAAGGACGCGACGAGGGCGTTGTTGGTCCGGTCGACCGAGGGGTGCCGCAGCGCGAACCGCGCGTAGCTCAGCGGTGGAATGGTGTCGGTGAGCAGATGAGCGAGGACATCGCGCACCCGCCAGCCCGCACACAGCGACGGCGTCTCCCATTCCTGCTCACTCAGATCCCGCAGCAGTTCGACCAGTTCGCCACGTTCCGCGGCCAGCATCCCCCGATAGCTCACCCGATCCACAGTAGGCCCGTCGGCCGACGCCCGCGCCCTATTCGCCACGGATTCCCGCGAGCTGGAGCAAATCCGCCCCGGCGCAGACCTGGACAGTTGATCACCACGCTCTGGTGGCGTTCGCTACTCGTCCGATACTCACCTGAGAGCGTGGTGATCAACTGTCCAACAGCTTGTCCCGAGATCCGCGGTGGCGACCATGGGCGCCGTAGCCCGGGCGGCGCCGACACGGTGTGCGGGTGGTGGATCCCGTGGCAGGGACACGCTCGGTCAGGAAATCCTGGGCGAACAGCACCGGCGTGCATTCGGTCGCAAAGGTCGGTCCGCGAGGAACCGAGTCGTGCCCCCACACGCTCGCCCTGTGCCGCGCCGGGACAATGTTCGAGGCGCCGACCGACCTGACCGCCGGCCCGTGGATCGACCGCGTGGCACACCGGTCGATCCGGCGCCGACTCGACCGAAAGGACACCCGACCGTGGGCAAACAGAATCGCCGCCGCCGCACCGGTCGCAAGGCCGTGCCCGGGCTGACGCTGGATGCCGACGCGCTCTCCGGTGACCCGGCGCGCATCGCCGAGGCGATCGCGATGGCCGCACTCGCCTGGGCCCAGGGCGACACAGCTGGGGTCGGGAGCTTCCTCGCCCGAATCACCGGGCAAGGTCCGATCAGCGAAGAACTGGCCATCGGTACGCGCCTGGCGAGCGAGCGCCTGATCGCCCACGCCTTCGAATTCGGCTGGCTACCGGCCGACGTGCACCAGGCGGCCCGGCGCCGCCTCGACGAGTTCGCCGTCGGCTACCTGACCGACCTGATGGCCGAGCACCGCGCCGGGTTCGCCGCCGAATCGGTGGACGAGACCTGGCAGCGGCAACTCGACGACCTCGACGCCGCCGTCTGGTGGACCGCCGACCGCCCACACCTGAACCAGTGGGCCGACCGCGCCCTGCTCACCGGCCACGAGGCGCTGACCGCGGTGATCGCAGCCCTCGCCCTCCTGGTCCAGCTGCCGAAACTCGAACGGATCCGCCCGCTCCCCGGCACCGTCCGCCCCCACCGGCCTCACCACGGTGTGGACGAGAAGACCCTCGGCCGCGTCCGCGGCCTGCTGGCGAAGGCCGAGTCCACCGCGTTCCCCGAGGAAGCCGAAACCCTCTCGGCCAAGGCCCAGGAACTGATGACCAAGTACGCGATCGACCGCGTCCTCCTCGAAACCCCCACCACCCCCATCGATCTCCCCACCGCGCGCCGCATCTGGCTCGACACCCCCTACACCGACGCCAAGGCCCTGCTCATCGACCTGGTCACCCGAGCCAACCGCAGCCGCGCGATCTTCGCCGCGGACTGGGGCTTCGTCACCATCATCGGCGACGACCCCGACCTCGACGCCGTCGAACTCCTGTCGACCTCCCTGCTCGTCCAAGCCACCCGCACCATGATCGACACCGCCCCCACCACCGCCGAAGCCCGCTCCCGCGCCTACCGCAAAGCCTTCCTCACCGCCTACGCCACCCGCATCGGCGACCGCCTCGCCGCCACCACCGCCACCACCATCGCCGATTCCGACCCCACCCAACTCCTCCCCCTCCTCGCCACCCACCACCAACGAGTCGACAATGCCGTCGAAACCTACTTCCCCACCACCCACACCCGAGGCATCACCATCCGCAGCACCGAGGGCTGGGACGCAGGCACCGAAGCCGCCAACCGCGCCCACCTCGACAACAGCTGAGCCCAGCGCCCGCACGAACCGCGGCGACCAACCGCCCGAGAGCTGAAAGTCTTTGCGGCGGCTCTACATCGCACCGGAGCACCGCAGTGCGCACTTGCCGCGGCGCTCGTACGCTCGGTGATGTGCGGCCGATCATGTCCGAACGGGAGCTCGATGACGGCTGGGACCTCGCCCGGCCGGCCGCGAGTGTGCTGTCCGGTGTGTCGATGGCGGGTTTCTGCGATCGCGCCTCGACCGGGTCGGAGATGCGGATCTTCGCTCGGCCCGAGGTCGTGGTGGTGGTGCAGTTCGGGGAGAGCGCGCTCGTGCGCGATTCCGGGCGGCCCGCGCGCGAGGGGCTCGTCGCCGGTGTGTCCCCGGGGACGCACCGGGTCCGGGGCGACCGCGTCGAATGCGTCGAGGTGCGGCTCTCGCCAGTCGCCGCGTACCGGCTGCTCGGCGTCGCGCCCATCGAGCTGAACGGCACGGTGAGCGGGCTGGACGATCTGTGGGGTCCGGCGGCGGGGCTCCTGCGCGAGCAGCTGGCCGAAACATCCGGTTGGGGTGGCAGATTCGCGGCGACGACCCGATTCTTGGCGGCTCGCGAGTCGGCCAGGGCCGTCGATCCCGAAGTGGGCGCCTGCTGGGACCGGATCCTCGCCGACCGCGGTGACGTGCGGGTGCGTGACCTGGCCGAACTCACCGGGTGGAGCCGAAAACGGCTGTGGCACAGGTTCACCGCGCAACTGGGTGTGACGCCCAAACACGCCGCTATGGTCGTCCGGTTCCGACGCGCGTTCGACCTGCTGCTGGCCGGGCGATCCGCCGCCGAGGTCGCGGCCGTGTGCGGCTATGCCGATCAGTCGCACCTGCACCGCGAGGTGTCCGCCTTCGCCGGGACGACCCCGGGCGCACTCGCCCGGCGCTGAGCACCGGAACATTCGTCCAAGACACCGGCCCGGCACATCCCCGACTGTGGGGACATGCGAACTTCGCCCCGACTCGAGACCCGGATCCGTGCCGCCGAGCAGCGCGTCGCCGACACCTTCGGCCTGACGCTGACCGAGCACTCGATCACACTGACCGCACCGGAGGTCGGGGTGCGCGTCCTGACCACCGGCTCCGGCGAGCCGATGGTCCACATCAACGGCATCTCGGCACCCGCCATGGGTCTCGCACCGCTGATCGCCCGGCTCCCCGGCTATCGCCACGTCCTGATCGACCTGCCAGGGCACAGCCTCGCACCGCCGTATCGGTGGCAGTCACAGACCGTCCGTGAGCTGGCCGTCGCCGTGGTGACCGGGACCCTGGACGCGCTCGAACTCGACCGGGCCCGCTTCGTCGGCAGCTCACTCGGCGGCCTGTTCACCCTCTGGACCGCCCTCGACGCACCGCACCGGATCACCCGCGCCGCCCTCCTCGGCACCCCCGCCACCGCACTGCCCGGCGCGCGGGGCATCGCCGAGATGGCGTCGTTGACCTCGCCGGTGCGCGGCGGACTCGATCAACGACTGATGCAGCTGCCCGCACCCCGGCTCGTCGCTCGCTACGCGTTGGCCGAAGCCATCGGCGCCGACGCGGCCCGCGGCATGTCCGAGGATCTGCTCGACCTGCACCGCCTCCCGCTGCGCCTGCCCGGCCAGGCCGCGTCCTACCGAGCACTGCTGTGCCGCCTGATGCGCGGCCGCGCCCCACGACCGGAGAATGTCCTCACCGAGGCCGAACTCGCTCGCATCACCCGGTCGCTGCTGTTCGTCTGGGGCGAACAGGATGCGTTCTGCTCACCGGCGATCGGCCGCCGCAGCGTCGACCGGATCCCCGGCGCACAACTGACGGTCGTCGCAGGCGGCCACAATCCCTGGTTCGACGACGCCCCACGCTGCGCGAACCTCGTCCAGGACTTCATGACCGCACACGCATCCCACCTGGACCAGTGATCACCAGGCACCGGTGGCGGTCGCTTCTCGACCGATGCTTACCTGAGTGCCTGGTGATCACACGTCCAGCATCGCGGAGCAGCTGGGCGCCCGCGTCGCCGGACTTCTCCGGGTGGAACTGGGTGGCGGAGAAGGGCCGTTCTCGACGGTGCCTCCGCCGTCGACCGGCAAATCACCGACCCTGATGTCGACCAGGGGAATTCAGGGGCCCGGCTCCGTCGAAAGGAGGACGACACAGGTTCCGGCGTACCGCGACGATCTACTACATGGTTGTTCGGAAATCTCTGGTGTGTGGTGTCCTGTTCGCGGTGATGCCGGTACTCGGTGGCTGCTTTGGTGGCGAAGACCGTTCAGCCGCAACTGATTTCACGCTCGCTGGACTGGTGGCGCAGGTCGACGCCGTGCCCACTCCCCGGATCGACTGGAGGCCGTGCGCGCCGGAGAGCGAGGGAATGGAATGTGCCGAGGTGCCGGTGCCACTCGACTACGCGCAGCCGGATGGGCCGCGTCTCGAACTCGCGGTGGCGCGCAGGGCGGCGCTCGACCCGGCGAATCGGATCGGCACCTTGTTCACCGCGGTGGGCGGTCCGGGTGGCTCGGGGATCGACAGGGCACAGGGCGGTCCGCTGTTCCCGGACGAGCTGAGCAGGCGATTCGATGTGGTCGCCTTCGACCAGCGTGGGGTCGGGCGCAGCGCGGCGGTTCGCTGCTTTCCGGACACCGCGGCCCAGCAGGACTTCTGGCGCACCTTGGCGTTGCCACCGACCGATGCCGGGCAGCAACAGGCCACCGAGGACGCCGCCAGGCGATTCGCGGCCGGCTGCGACAGATACGGCGGGGCGCTCGTCGCCCATCTGACGACCGTGGACGTGGCCCGTGACCTCGAGCTGCTCCGCCGGGCGGTGGGTGACACGGCGCTGACCTACGAGGGCGCGTCCTACGCCAGCTACCTGGGCACGGTCTACGGTGCCCTGTTCCCCGACCGGGTTCGCGCACTGCAGCTGTCCGCCGTCGTCGATCCGGTGACCTACACCACCGACACCCGCGCGAGCATCGCGGCGAATGCGTCGGGCACAGAGGAGGTCCTCGGCGAGTTCCTGCGCCTGTGCGCGGAGGCGGGCCCGCCGCACTGCGCGTTCGGCGAGACTGGATCGTCCGCGGCACAACTGCGCGCCCGTGACACCGCGCTGCTCGACCGGGCTAGAACGACGCCGATAACGGTCGGGTCGGGCACCGGCACCGTCTCGGTGACCTACAGCGAACTCGTCAACGCACACGCCATGCTGCTCTACGACCCGGTCCAGGGATGGCCAGGACTGGCCGTGCTGCTGGCCGAACTCGACCGAGGCCCGGCCGGAAACCCCACGGTGGTCCGGGATGTCCTGGCTGCGATCGCGCCGACGGGCGATTTCCTCGACGCGTTCGTCGCGATCTCCTGCGCGGACAACTCCTTCACCGAATCACCCCGGCGATGGCCCGAGATGGCGACCGAATCCGCCCGGACCGCACCGGTTTTCGGCCCGTTCTGGCTCTACCTGCGGCAGCCGTGCGCGGCCTGGCCCGACCCAGCCGACGGATACCCGCAGCGCTACACCGGACCTTGGACCCAGCGCACCGCGGTCCCGGCGTTGCTGCTGAACAACCGCTTCGATCCGGCCACCCCGGTGACCTCCGCACAGCGCGCGGCCCAGGCGATGGGCACCGCGCGACTGGTGGTGGTCACCGACGGGTACGGCCACGAACCGGTCGGCAGCTGCGTCACCGACCTGCGTCTGCGCTATCTGATCGACCTGCAGCTCCCCGCACCGGGCACGACCTGCACGATCGGTAGGACTCCGTTCACCGGATGACGCGGTGTGTCAGATCGAGCCGATCCAGTTGCGGAGGAGGTGGGCGCCCGCGTCGCCGGACTTCTCCGGGTGGAACTGGGTGGCGGAGAGGGGACCGTTCTCGACGGCGGCGAGGAAGGGAACGCCGTGTTCGGCCCAGGTGAGCTTCGCCGGGGCGAGGTGCTCGTTGTCGGGGAGTTCCCATTGCTGGGCGGCGTAGGAGTGGACGAAGTAGAAGCGGGTGTCGGCGTCGAGACCGGCGAAAAGCACGCTCTCGGCGGGCGCCTTCACCGTGTTCCAGCCCATGTGCGGGAGGACGGGGGCGTCGAGGTGGGCGACGGTTCCCGGCCATTCACCGCACCCCTCGGTCTCCACACCGAACTCCACCCCGCGGTCGAACAGGATCTGCATGCCGACGCAGATGCCGAGCACCGGACGCCCACCGGCCAGGCGCTGACCGATGATCCGGTCACCACGAACCGCCAGCAGCCCGGCCATGCAGGCCGCGAACGCGCCGACACCTGGCACGACCAGCCCGTCGGCGGCCAGCGCGGCCTCCGGATCGGCGGTGACCTCGACCTGCGCACCCGCACGCACCAGCGCGCGTTCAGCGGAGTGCAGGTTTCCGGAGCCGTAGTCCAGCAGCACAACCGATTTCACAGCACACCCTTCGTGGACGGGACACCGGTCACGCGGGGGTCGATCTCCACGGCGGCGCGCAGGGCCCGCGCCACCGCCTTGAACTCGGCCTCGGTGATGTGGTGCTGGTCGCGCCCGTAGAGCACGCGCACATGCAGCGCGATCCTGGCGTTCTGCGCGATCGACTCGAAGACGTGCTTGTTGAGCACCGTCGAGTACGAGGCGCCAGGGCCCGCGCTGGGAATGATGGTGTGCACCAGGTGTTCCGGCTCGCCGGTGAACACGCAGTACGGCCGCCCCGACACGTCGACGGCGGCGTGCGCGAGGGTCTCGTCCATGGGGATGAACGCGTCGCCGAAGCGGCGGATGCCTTTCTTGTCGCCCAGTGCCTGCCCGAGCGCCTGCCCGAAGACGATGGCGGTGTCCTCGACGGTGTGGTGCGCCTCGATCTCGATGTCACCCTCGGCCCGCACGACCAGGTCGAACCCGCCGTGCGCGCCGAGCGCGGTGAGCATGTGGTCGTAGAACGGGACCCCGGTGGAGATGTCGGTCTCGCCGGTGCCGTCGAGGTCGAGTTCGACCAGGATCGAGGATTCCTTGGTGACGCGTTCCACCCGCGCTGTTCTGCTCATGTCGGTTGCCTCCAGCGGTCAGTGGGTGAGGTCGGTGCCCGCGACATCGGCGCTCACCCGCAGGAATTCGTCGTTCTCCGCGGCGAGGCCGATGGTGGCGCGCAGGTAGCCGGTGATGCCGACATCGCGAATGAGCACCCCGGCGTCGAGATAGTGCTGCCAGGCGCGCGCGGCGTCGGTGAACCGGCCGAACAGGATGAAGTTGGCGTCGCTGGGGATCACGTCGAAGCCCAGCGCGGTGAGCGCGGCGGCGACCCGATCCCGCTGGGCCGCCAGTTCCGCGACGCTGCCGAGGGTTTCCCCGGCGTGGCGCAGGGCGGCCCTGGCGGCGGCCTGGGTGACCACCGACAGGTGATACGGCAGCCGCACCAGCAGGATCGCATCGATCACGGCGGGCGAGGCGGCCAGGTAGCCGAGCCGTCCACCGGCGAAGGCGAAGGCCTTGCTCATGGTCCGGGTGACCACGAGCTTGGTCGGGAACCGGTCGATCAGCGTGATGGCGCTGGGCGCGGCCGAGAACTCGCCGTAGGCCTCGTCGACGACCACGATGCCGGGCGCGGCGTCGAGGACGCGCTCGAGCTCGTCGACCGGGATGCTGTGCCCGGTCGGGTTGTTCGGGCTGGTCACGAACACCACGTCGGGGCGGCGTTCGGTGATCTGGGCGACGGCGTAGTCGATGTCGAGGGAGAAGTCCCCGTTGCGCTTGGCCTCGACCCACTCGGTGTCGATGCCCTCGGAGATGATCGGGTGCATCGAGTACGAGGGCACGAAACCCAGTGCGCTGCGGCCGGGTCCGCCGAAGGCCTGCAGCAGCTGCTGCAGGATCTCGTTGGAGCCGTTGGCCGCCCACACGTTCGCGGTGTCGACGGCGACGCCGGTCTGCCGGGTCAGGTACTCGGCCAGGTCCGAGCGCAGCGCGACGGCGTCGCGATCGGGATACCGGTGCAGATCCGCGGCGGCGGCCCGCACCGATTCGGCGACGTCGTCGATCAGCGCCCGGCTCGGCGGGTGCGGGTTCTCGTTGGTGTTGAGCTGCACCGGCACGGTCAATTGCGGTGCGCCATAAGGCGATTTCCCGCGCAGGTTCTCGCGCAGCGGCAGCTGGTCCAGGGTCGCCGAGGCGCCGGGCACGGTGGGAGTACTCACGACAGGGCCTCGAAACGCGCCTGCACGGCCTGCCCGTGCGCGGGCAGATCCTCCGCATTGGCCAGGGCGACAACGTGTCCGGCGACATCCTTCAACGCCGCCTCGGTGTACTCCACGATGTGGATGCCGCGCAGGAAGGTCTGCACGCTCAGCCCCGAGGAGTGCCGCGCGCAGCCCGCGGTGGGCAGCACGTGGTTGGACCCGGCGCAGTAGTCGCCCAGGCTGACCGGGGCCCACGGCCCGACGAAGATCGCGCCCGCGCAGCGCACCCGCGCCGCCACGGCCGCGGCGTCGACGGTCTGGATCTCGAGGTGTTCGGCCGCGTAGGCGTCGACCACGCGCAGACCCTGGGCGATGTCGTCGACGAGAACGATGCCGGACTGCTTGCCGCTCAACGCTTCTCGCACGCGATCGTTGTGCTTGACCACGGCGAGCTGGGCGTTCAGCGCGGCGTCGACGGCATCGGCGAGCGCAACGGAATCGGTGACCAGCACGCTCGCGGCCAGCACATCGTGTTCGGCCTGGCTGATCAGATCGGCGGCCACGTGCACCGGATCGGCGGTCGCGTCGGCGAGCACGGCGATCTCGGTGGGGCCCGCCTCGGCATCGATACCGACCAGCCCACGGCACAGCCGCTTGGCCGCGGTGACGTAGATGTTGCCCGGCCCGGTGATCAGGTCGACCGGCTCCAGCGCGGCACCGTCGGTATCGGTGCCACCGTAGGACAGCAGCGCCACGGCCTGCGCGCCACCGACCGCCCACACCTCGTCGACACCGAGCAGCGCGGCGGCCGCCAGGATGGTCGGGTGCGGCAGCCCACCGAACTGCGCCTGCGGCGGCGAGGACACCACCAGCGACTCCACGCCTGCGGCCTGCGCCGGGACGACGTTCATCACGACCGAGGACGGGTAGACGGCATTGCCGCCGGGCACGTACAGCCCCACCCGCTCCACCGGCACCCACTTCTCGGTGACGGTGCCGCCGGGCACCACCTCGGTGACGGTGTCGGTGCGCCGCTGATCGGCGTGCACCTTCCTGGTCCGCTCGATCGCCACCTCGAGTGCGGCGCGCACGGCCGGGTCGAGCTCGTCGAGTGCCCTGGTCAGCTCGGCGGCGGGCACGCGCACCACGGCGGGGCGCACACCGTCGAACTTCTCGCTGTAGTCCAGCGCGGCCTCGACGCCCCGGTCGCGGATGTCCTCGACGACCGGCCGCACATGATGCAGCACCGAGTCCACGTCGACCCCTCCGCGCGGCAGCGCGGTGCGCAGCTCGGCAGCGGAAGGAGTGCGACCGCGCAGATCCACGCGGGCGAGCTCGATGCGGGTAGTCATATCGGAGTGCAGTCCTGTCTGTGCTGGGAGTCGAACAGCCGACCGGGCGGGCACGATCCCCGCTCGAGTCAGCTACCAGCCTAATGGTCGCCCGCCACCGCATTTCCGGCACATCCTCTCCACCCCACCGACGCGGTGGTGTGGTGCGCCGGGCTCGGTCAGCCGAGCCGCACCGTTTCGATGCGGCCGAGGCGTCCGGTGGTGTCGCCCGGTTGCCAGCTGTTGGCGGTGAGCAGGAACAGCGTCGTCCCCGCGCTGTCGGTGACGCAGTCGGTGGCGCAGCGACCGTCGTCCAGGGCGATGACGTCGGTCACCTGTCCGCCCGCTTCGACCCGGAGGAACTGTCCCGTGGCGATCGAGGACACCCACACCCCGCCCGCCGCGTCGACACATACTCCGTCGGGGGTGGAGCCCGCTGGCAGCTCGGCCCAGATCCGCTTGTTCGTGAGGTCACCGTTGTCGGCGATGTCGAAGGCGGTCAGCCGTGCGCCCCACGTTTCGGCGACCACCAGCGTCGCGGTGCCCGGCAGGATGACCGAGCCGTTGGGGAACACCATCCCCGTCTCCACGCAGTGCACCGATCGGTCGGCGTCGATCCGGAAGATCGGTCCCGGTCGCTGTGGGGCGTCGTTGTAGAGGTCGTATCCGAAGCCGCCGAGGTAGACCCGATCCGCGCTGTCGACGACGAGATCGTTGGTCGGCGCGTCGGTCAGCGCGGAGAGATCGGCGTAGTCGTCGAGTCCACCGTCGGCCCGCAGGCGAACGACCTTGCGTTCGAGCATGCAGCTGATGAGGAGCGAGCCATCCGACAGCCAGCCCAACCCCGAGGGTTGATCGGGAACGGTCGCGATCTCGGTGAGTGAGCCGCTGTCCGGATCGGCCCGGAAGACCTGACCGGTGTGCATGTCGGAGAACCACAGCAGTTCGTCGTGCCAGCGTGCACCCTCGGGAAACCGGAAGCCGGTGAACAAGGTTTCGATGATAGTCATGTCACCAGCAATACTACTTGGTATCACCATCCCTGAGCCTGCCCACATCGTCGCGCCGACGTGGGCAGGGGTTCAGCGGGTGTCGCCGTCGATCCGCAGACCACCACCGGCACTGACCACCCGCATCACCATCGACTTGGTCTGGCCGTTGATGGTGATGCTGGCCAGGCGCATGTCGCTCGAGCCGTCGGAGTTGTTGCCGCCGGTGATGCTGGCGAAGGTGTTGACGGTGCGCTCGTTCCAGTACTGCCGGAACGCGTCCTCACTGCCGTAGACCTTCTGCGCGGCCGGGGTCAGCAGCGACCAGGAACCGCCCGGGTTGCTGAAGAAGTTCTCCACCAGCAGACCGGCCGAGCCGATGTCGACGGTGCCCACGTTGGCGGTCTGTCCGAGTACGGGCACCGCGGCGGTGGTGGTCGGTGCCACCGACGCCTGCACCGACGTGGTCGGATTCGCCTGCACCGAAGGGGAATCGGAGTCGGAGTTGCTCATCGCGCTGATCGCCACCGCGATCGCCGCGATCACGGCACCGACACCGGAACCGATCAGTACCGCCCTGCCCTTGCCCGCCTGCTTGTGTTGCGTGGCGGGCGCGGGCTGTGCCTGGGTCGGCGGGTGCGCGGCGGTGTCGTGGCGCGCCGGCGGGCGCGGGTTGGAGCGGATCTGGCGGGTGGTCGGCGTCGAGGCGCCCGCGTGCGAGGTCCGTCGGCCCGACTGCCGGATCACCTGGGTGGCCGCGGTGGAATTGCGGCGGCCGTAGGCCTCGCTGGCCGGGACGAACCCGGCCGAGACCGAGTTGGCGTCGGCGTCGGCGAAGGCGGCCAGCGCGTCGCGCGACTCGGTCATCGTCGGCCGGTCCAGCGGGTCCGGGCTGAGCAGGTCGAGCAGGAAGTCGGTGGCCGGGCCCGCGTTGCGCGGCTCGCGCACCTGCCCGTTGGCGGCGGCGTAGAGCACGGCCAGCGGATTGGCGTTGGCGCCGTAGGGCGGTTCGCCCTCGAGCGCGTGGAACAGCGTCGCGCCGAGCGCGAACACATCGGCGGCCGGGGTGGGATCGGCACCACGGGCGACCTCGGGGGCGAGATAGGCGGCGGTGCCGCAGATCAGGCCGGTCTCGGTGAGGGTGACGTCACCGGCGGCACGGGAGATGCCGAAGTCGGTGATTTTCACCTCACCGTGGTCGCCGAGCAGGATGTTGCCCGGTTTCACGTCGCGGTGCACCAACCCGACCCCGTGGGCCGCGATGAGCGAGGACGCCACCTGTTCGCCGATGCGCGCCACCTCGGCCAGCGGCAGCGGGCCCTTCTGACCCAGCTCCGCCGCGAGGCTGACCGACTTGAGGTACTCCATCACCAGGCACGGGTCACCGTTGTGCTCGGTGATGTCGAACACCACGATGGCGTTGGGATGCTGGAAGCGTGCCGCGTTGCGGGCTTCCCGAATCGCGCGCTGGCGCAAGACATCCCGCTCGCCCTCGGGCAGGCTGGGTTTGATGTGGATCTGCTTCACTGCCACGGAGCGTTGGAGGCGTTCGTCGACAGCACGCCATACAACGCCTGTGCCGCCGCTACCAATACGCTCGACCAGGCGGTAATGCTCCGCGATCTTCTGACCGGTATCGATGGCGCCTACTCCGAACCTTCTCGAAATTGTGACATCCCGCGTATTGACCATGGATATGGTCCGTCGACGAGTGTAGCTGGCTGTGTGGGGACCGCGTGCGGCAGCGGGGTGATTGCTCGCCTACAGCGGGGTGATGTGAGTCATCGTGTCACACGAAGCATGCGTCCCGCTGCCTCGACCGCCGGGCCCGAGCTGCCCGCGTCGGCCACGAACACCGCGAACGCGAGGTCGCCGTCGATCCCGACGAACCAGCCGTGGGCATGGGTGTCGTCGAGGTATTCGGCGGTGCCGGTCTTGCCCAGCAGGCCAGGGATGTCACGCAGCGCGGTGGCGGTGCCCGCGCTCACCGTCTCGGCCATCATGGTCGCCATCTGCGCCGTCACCGCCGCGGGCACCGGTGCGGGCTGCCGGTCGGCGGTGCCCGGTTGCCCGCGCACGATGGCCGGGGCGGGCGCGGAACCGTGCGCGAGCGAGGCGGCGACGAGCGCCATCCCGAACGGCGAAGCGGTGACGGTGCCCTGGCCGATGCTCGATTCGACCCGTTGCGCCGGATTCTCGGCGGCCGGAACCTTCCCGGTGACGGTCGTCAAGCCGGGTGTCACATAGTCCACGCCGAGCCCGAGTTGTTCGGCCGCGGCGGTCAGTCCGTCGGGCGGCAGGCGCACGCCCAGTTCGGCCATGGTGGTGTTGCACGAGCGCGCGAAGGCGGTGTGCAGCGGCACCTGGCCGAGTTCGAAGCCGTTGTCGTTGGGAATGGTGCGGCCCTCGATGGTGGCCCGGCCGGGGCACGGCAGCACGGTGTCGACGGTGAGGGCATCGTCGGCCTGCAGTGCGGCGGAGACGGTGACGGTCTTGAAGGTGGAGCCCGGCGGATAGAGGCCGGTGAGCGCGATCGGGCCCTGGGCGTCGGCGGGGGCGTTCTGCGCGACGGCGAGCACCTCACCGGTCGACGGCCGCAGGGCGACGATCGCGGCGGGATCGGTGATCGGGCTCAACGCCGCCTCGGCGGCGTTCTGCAGGTCGATGTCGATGGTGGTGGTGATGTCGCTGGTCGTGCCCGCGTCGGGTCCGGCGATGCGCCGGGTGCCCTCGGCGGTCTGCGCGCGCACCGCCCAGCCCGCGGCGGCGTCGGCCTGCTCCTGCCACAGTTCGGCGAGCCCGGCCAGGGTGGGGCCGGTCAGTGCCTTGTCGACGGTGAGCAGCCGGGTCTGCGGGGCCAGGGTCACTCCTGACACCCCGGTCAGCGGGTCGCGCACCGGTGCGATGTCGGCCTCGCGCAGGGCGGCCGCGGTGGTCGGCTTGCCCTCCGCCGCGTCCAGGGCCGACCGCATCCCGGCCTCGGTGACACCGTGCGGCGCGAGCAGCGCGGCCACCGCGGGCAGGTCGGCCTCGGGCGCGATCCGCACCAGCGTCACCACCTGCTCGGTCATCAGTTCGCCGCCGGTGGCGTCGAGCACCCGGGCCGGACGCGGCCAGACCGGGCTGTAGCTCAGTGGGCCGAGGTCGAGGCCGGGCGCGACGGTGCGCGGGTCCCAGTCGATCTTCCAGCCGTCGGCATCGGTGGCCGAGCCGCGGCTGGTGTAGGTCCACTCGTTGCGACCCTCGGGGCCGAGCTTCCAGGTGGATTCGAGGGTGAAGAAGTTGTCGTCGGTGCCCGCGACCCGCACGGTGTCGTTCGCGCCGAGGTTCTCGAACAGGGTGGTCAGAGTGGCCCCGGCCTGCTCGGGCGCGTCGGTGAGCGCCGCGGCGGCGGCCACGTCACCGCTGCTCAGCGCGGCGGCGAAGGCCGTGGCGACGGTCTCGGGTTGGTCGGGGCCTGTCGAACAGGCGACGGGCAGCAGCGCTAGTGCCAGGAGCAGGACCGGTGTCTTGCGAAGGAGGCGCACGCGTCCGAGGGTAACCGCCGCCACGGCCGCGGCGCGGTTGTCACCACCAGCCGGTGATGGTGCCGATCTGACGGCCGAGTTCGGGTGCGAGCGAGCGCGCGTAGCTGGCGGTCAGGTGGTGTTCGTCGCGGTAGATGAGCACATTGCCCTCGACCACCCGGCAGCGTTGCGGTCGGCAGACGGCGTCGGAGAGATCGAGCAGGTGCACATTGGGGAAGCCCGCGGCCGGTTCCTGGGCGGGGTCGGCGGGGGCCAGCGCCGAGGCGCGGTCGAGGCCGCAGCTGTCGGGGTCGCCGCGGTGGGCCAGGCAGTCGGTGGCGCGGTAGAGCACGCCGTCGCGGCGCAGCCGTGGCGTGTCGCGCAGCGCGAGCACGTTGAGCCCGCGCTCCTGCATCGCCGACCACACCTCGAGGTACTCGCCGGGCACCTCGTCGCCCATGCCGTCCTGCCGGTAGCGCGTGGACAGGGTGAGCACCCAGTCCGGCGGATCGGCGGCCAGGCGGTCGAGCACTTCCCTGGACCACTCGTGACATTCGGGGAACGGCCACTCGGCGTAGGACGGCTGGTCGGCGAGGGTCACCGGACAGCCCTCCTTGAGATAGGAGATCACCCGGATCCCCCGTTCGGCGCCGAGCACCTCGAGCGCGGGGATCCAGTGCTCGGAATGCGATCCGCCGACCACCGCGATCGAACGGGCCGCGGTCGGATCGCCATAGGTACAGATACGGACTTCGCGGTTGGGGGTGATACAGCCGTCGGTGGTCGGCGGCGGACTGTCGACCCCGCCCTCGAACACCGTGGGGCGCATCGGTTCCGGTGAGTACTCCGCGCCGGAGAGCAGGGCGGTGGCGCCCGGATACCGCTGCGTGTCGAGCGCGCGGGGCGGCACGGCCGGATTGGCCACCAGGACCAGCTGCCAGCCCATCGTCACCACCAGCACCGCGACGGTCACCGCGGCGACCAGCGCCCCGGCGGCCCGGTGCTGTCTGCCCTCGTGGGACTGGCCGCGGGGCGGCAGCCGCAACGGCGTCTCGATCAGGCGGGTGGTGGCGTAGGCGAGCACCAGCGAGATCGCGATCACCACCAGCCCGTCGACGAGTCCGGCGTGCGAGCGCCCCGACTCGGCCAGGTAGAAGATGAGGATCGGCCAGTGCCACAGATACAGCGGATAGGCCAGCGCGCCGAGTTCGGTGCAGATCCGCCCGCCGAGCACCCGGTTCGGCCACGCCGACGGTCCGTCGGCCGACCCGAACCCCGAGGCGATCACCAGGCAGGCCGCACCCACCGGCCACAGCGCCGCGACGCCGGGGAACTGGTTCGCGCCGTCGAAGAGCGGGCCGCAGGCCAGCACCATCGCCAGGCCGACCGCGGCGGCCAGCCCGCGCACCCGGGTCGGCAGCCGCAGCCAGGGCGCCGCGACGGCAAGGGCCGCGCCCGCGAGCAGCTCCCAGGCCCGGGCCGCGCTGTCGTAGTAGGTCCAGGCCTGGTGCTGGGCGGTGCCCGCGGTCGCGTACCAGAACGAGAGCAGCCCGAGCACGGTGAGCGCGATCAGCAGACCGGGCCGATCGGCCGTGCCGCGCCGCCGCAGCCAGGCCCAGCCGGCCAGCACCAGCAGGATCGCCACATAGAACTGTCCCTGTACCGACATCGACCACAGGTGCTGCAGCGGGCTGACCGACGGGTCGGGTGCGAGATAGTCGAGTTCGGCGGTGGCCAGGTACCAGTTCTGGCCGTAGAACATCGAGGCCAGCGTCTGCGCGGCGGTCTCCCCCAGCTGGGTGTAGGGCCGCAGGACGATCGTGGCGACCACGATCGCGGCCAGTACCACCACCAGCGAGGGCATCAGCCTGCGCACGGTCCGCCGGGCGGTCTCCTTCGCGGCGATCACGCCGCGGCGTTCGACCCCGCGCACCACCGCGCCGGTGAAGAAGAATCCCGAGAGGACGAGGAAGACGTCGACGCCGCCGGAGACCCGGCCCGCCCACACGTGGAACGCGACGACGAGCGCGATCGCGATGCCGCGCAGCCCGTCCAGATCCTGCCGACGCGCGGTCGAGGAGGCGACGGGTCCGCTACGGACCGTCCCGGATTCCTCGATCAGCGACGCGGTATGAACCTTCGGCACGAACGACCCCACACAATCGGACCCCACAGCCACGACTGGGGTGCGTTTCCCGGCAAGTAACCATCAATTTGCCGTAGCGACACCGCGGAAGCAAACCGGCCGAGCGGGTCCCGCGGCGTCGGCCGGGGTCAGTTCGCGCGCCATGGCGTGGTCACGAGGGTAGCGGTGTCGGCCTCGTCGAGGTCGATATCGAACACTTCTACCAGCACTTTCGGCAGCTCGGCCGGGTCGAGGTCGCGGGTCTGGGCGGCGCCGTCGGGGTATTCGGAGGTCAGCGTCAGATCGTCGAGAATGTGATGTGCGCCGGGCAGGAAGCGTTGCACGTAGGGCCGGGCGACGAACGGCGAACGCGGGAACGTCGACACGAAGTGATTCCCCACTACGTAGTCGATCCGGTACTGCGGGTCCTCGGTGAAGGTGTGGCGGTCCAGCCAGCCCTCGTGGCTGCGCTGGAACAGCACCCACAGCGGCGCGCCGAGCGCACCGGTGCGGCGTTCGAGCCGATAGCGCCAGTCACCGAGACCGAACTCACCGCGGCCGTCGACGAGTTCGAACGGTTCCAGCGGCCCGAAACCGAACCCGACATCGCAGATCCAGACCCGGTCGTCGCCGGGCGCGGTGACGCGCAGCAGGGCGTGGGTCGCGGGCCGCAGCGTCCCGGCGTCGAGCACGCCGTAGGTGACCCGTCCGCTCAGCCCGGTCACGCCGAAGCCGAACCGTTCGAGCGCGGCGGCGAACAGCCCGACATTCTCGAAACAGTAGCCGCCGCGTCGGCGCCGGATCAGCTTGTCCTGCAACGATTCCAGGTCGAGCGGGATGCCGCGGCCGAGGATGATCTCGAGGTTCTCGAAGGGAATCGTGGTGGTGTGGCCGCGCACGAGGGCGCGCAGCGTCTCGACCGTGGCGGCGCGCGGTCCGGTGTAGCCGATCCGGGCCAGGTAGGCGTCGAGGTCGAGGTCCTCGCCCAGCCAGCGGTCGTCGCGGTGCACGGCCTCGGTCATCGCATCGCCTTTCGGTCGGCTGTGTGTCGTACGACTCGACCGTAGTGGGCGTTGGTCCGAGGTCAGGCCGCGCACTTGGCGTCGGCGGGCGCGGGCAGCGCGGTGACCAGGTCGTTGGCGACGTCGACCAGGTAGTCGGTGATCGGTGGGTCCAGCGGTTCGGTCCCGGCGAGCAGCCGCAGCACCACGCACCCGCCTTCGAACAGGGCGGGGCCCACGTCGTGATTGCCGGGGACGACCTGTCCGGCCAGGTCACGCCCGCTGACCACGGTGTAGAAGGAGAACGGCTTGCCCGCCGCGGTCAGCGCGGCCCGCAGCTCCACGCTGGTGGCGAAGGGGACGACGGTGTCGGCGGTGCCGTGGATGAGGAAGGCCCGGCGCATGCTCAGCCGGTCGGCGAGCAGCGCCGGTGAGCGCTCGATGTAGGCGAGCGGGCAGACGATCGGCGTGCAGCCACCGGCGTCGCGTTCGATCTGGCGCGGCAGGGCGGGATTCACCGTCCCGGCGGCGGCCCACATGGTGAAGTTCTCGGCGGGACCGTAGTTGTCGACCCAGTAGTCGAACAGGCCGGGCGGACCGTGCGCCACGGCGAGACCGCTGGTGATGCCGCCCTGACTCCAGCCCCACAGCACGGTCTCCTCGACGGTGGGATGGTGCTCGCGATACCACTGCGTCGCCGCGACCACATCGCGCCAGCCCGCCCACAGATTCCACTCCCCGGTGCGCCACTGTCCGTCGGCGCTGCGCAGGTCCATGAGCAGGACCGGCGAGCCGCCCGCCGCCGCGATCGAGGACATGTACGGGGCGAAATCGGCCGAGGACCCACCGTGCCCGTGCACCGCGACGACGAGCTGCCGGGCCGAGATGTCGCCCGGCACACACCGATACGGCTCGTACACCCGTCCGGTCGCGGGCTCACCGTCGACCGTGATGGTGACCGGCGTCAGCGCGACACCGGCCGTGCACACCGGTTGGGTGTGCCCGACCGGTCCGGCCGCGAGCAGCGTCGCGACCAGCACCGCGCAGACCGCGACCACACCGCCGACCCGTGTCATGTCGCGATTGTCCGCTACCGGCGCCGCCCCGGTCCACTACGCCGCGCGCTCAGCCCAGCGCGACCTCGGACCCGCGGTGCAGCGGCACCGGCTCGGTCTTGCTCGCGGTGGCGGCGTCGATGTCCTTGGCCGCCGGATTCGCCTGTTCCAGTTGGGGTTTGCGATCGAGCAGCGTCTTGGTCAGCACGCAGGCCAGGTTCGCGTCGAGATCCTCGCGCACGACCAGCAGGTTGGGCACCACGATGGTCGGCACATCGGCGGCCAGGCCATAGGTGGCGGCCGGGATGGTGCCGGTCTCGTAGACCGGGTTGATCTTCTTCAGCTCGGGCAGCACGCCGGTGATGTCGAGGAAGCGGACCTTGTCCCTGGCGGTGGTGAACAGGTCGGTGATGCCCGGCGTCGGCAGTCCACCCGACCAGAACATGGCGTCGATCGACCCGTCCTTGAGCCCGTCGACGGTCTTGGTCAGGTCGAGCCGCTGCACGGACACATCGCTGTCGGGGTCGAGACCGGCGGCCTGCAGCACCCGCTGGGCGATCACCTCGGTGCCGGATTTGGGCGAGCCGGTGGAGACGCGTTTGCCGCGCAGGTCGGCCAGCGAGCCGATGCCCGCGTCGGCGCGCACGATGACCTGGGTGTAGTTGTCGTAGAGCCGGGCCAGCGCGCGCACCGGCTGCGCGCTGGTGAAGCTGCCCGTGCCCTGCACGGCGTCGGCCGCGGAGTCGGCCAGCGAGAAACCGACCTGATAGGTGCCGCCGACCACCTGCTGGATGTTCTGCACCGAGGCGCCGGTCTCGGCGGCGGTCGCCTTCACCGTGCCGCCGGTGGCGACCGAGATCTGCTCGGCGTAGGCGTTGCCGAGCGCGAAGTACACGCCCGTCGCGTTGCCGGTGGCGATGCCGATCCTGGTGTCCTGGGTGACCTCGCAGGTCACCTCGCCGCCCGCGTCGGCGGTGGGGCTGTCCTGTCGGCCGCCGCACGCGGTGAGCAGGGCTGTCGCGCTCACCATCGAGACGACGGCTACTACGGTTCTGTTCATTGCTCCCCTTCGGATGTGGGCCGCGGGTCAACTGCCACCGGCCCGGTGGCGCCTTTCGCCGTCGTCCCCGCGTGGCGGCCGCGGGTGAGCAGTGCCGTCACGATCGCCACGACCGCGCACGCGGCGCCGAAGGCGAGCACGACCGGGCGCGGGTACAGCATCGCGAGCCCGGCCAGCGCGATCAGCACCCGTGGCGCCGTGCCGATCGGCCCGATGCCGAACAGCCAGCCGCCGCTGGCCATGGCCAGCGCGGCGACCCCGAGTGCCGCGATCACGCTCACCCACAGCACCCCGATCGCCGAGCCGCGCCCGAGCAGCTGCTCGCCCGCGTCGGTGAGCACGAACATCAGCGGCAGCAGGAAGGCGGGCAGGGCGTAGCGCAGCGCCTGCCACATGGTGGGGATGGCCTTGGCGCCGGTGATCGCGGCGGCGCCGACGGCGGCCAGCGCGGTCGGCGGGGTCACTTCCGAGAGCACCGAGAAGTAGAAGACGAACATCGCCGCCGCGGGCGCGGCCACGTGCAGCTCGAGCAGCGCGGGCCCGATGATGGCCCAGCCGATGACGAACGACGCCGTCACCGGAATGGCCAGCCCCAGCAGTGACAGCGCGATCGCGGCCAGCAGCGCCGTGCACAGCAGCACGATCGCCGGGTCCTGGGACAGGATCGAGCCCGCGCGCACCAGCAGCGCCGCCAGCTGCGAGCCGAGCCCGGTCTTGGTGGTCATCGCCGTCACCACGCCCGCCGCCGCGCACACCGCGACCACCGGCAGCGCCGAGCGCGCACCCGCCGACAGCGCCCGCACCGCCGTGAACCCGAACTCCCACACCGTGTTCCGACTCGGCCGCACCCAGCGGCCCGCCGGGCGACGGATGACCCGGTCCACCACGGCGAGCACGAAGGCCAGCGCCGTCGCGTAGACAACGGCCCGAGTCGCGCTCATCCCCGCCAGCAGCAGCACCACGATGGCGATCAGCGACAGGAAGTGATATCCGAAGCGCCCCAGCAGTTTCCACCACGGCGTCGGCGCGTTCCCCGGCGCGAGGTCCGCGGGGGCGCGGCCGTGCGCGCGGTTGCGGCGCGCGTCGATCTCCACCGCGAGCAGGATGCCCAGGTAGTAGAGCAGGGTCGGGATCAGCGCCCAGCCCAGCACCGTCACATAGGAGACGTTGAGATACTCCGCGACGATGAACGCCGCGACACCCAGCGTCGGCGGCGACAGGATCGCCCCGACACCGGCCGCGGCCAGCATGCCGCCGGCCTGCTCCGGTCGATAGCCCGCTTTGCGCAGAATCGGCCAGGTGACCGCGCCCACGCTCACCGCGGTCGCGGTGCCCGATCCCGACACGGTGCCGAGCAGGAATCCCGAGGCCACCGCGGTGCGGCCCGCGGCGCTGTGCGAGCGACGGAACAGCGAGACCGACAGGTCGACGAAGAACCGTGCGGCGCCGGAGAATTCGAGGACGGCGCCGTAGATGGTGAACAGGATGATGTAGCTGGCGGCCACGTCGAGCGGGGTGCCGTAGAACCCGCTGCCGGAGTTGTAGAGCGCGTCGACGATCTGGTCCACGTCGAGCCCGGCGTGCGCGATCGTCCAGCTCTGCGGCAGCAGCCCGCCGTAGTAGCCGTAGGCGAGAAACGCCAGGCACACCGCGGGCAGGATCCAGCCGGTGGTGCGACGGCAGGCCTCCAGAATCAGCACCAGCAGTACGCCGCCGAACACCACGTCGACCGGGGCGAGCATCCCCTGCCGGTCCAGGAAAGCGTTGTACCCGCCCCCGCCGTCGCCGATCACGAAGGGCAGCACCGGATACAGGCACACCAGCAGCGAGCCCACCGCGAGCAGCCAGTCCACCGGCGCGGGCCCGTCGACCCGATCGAGCCTGCCCCACCCCGACCGGTAACTCAGGAACACCAGCGGCAGCGCGACGGCGAGAAAGACGACCAGGTAGTACTGGCTCCCCTGCGACAGCGGCCGAAACACCTGCCACAGCGCCAATCCCGCCAGCCCGAACGCCACGGTCCCGACCAGTCGCGCGGGAAATCCGGACATCGTCCGCGCAGGCCGTTCCTCATCGTCGACACCCAGCTCAGCAGCGGTGACAACCGGCGGCGCTGCGTTCATGAGCGCCGACGATAGCAACGCGATCCGCCGCCGGAAGCAGAATCGACCCCCGCCGACTCTGCACAAAATAGACAAATCACTCGCCACCCGGCCTTGGCTGGACAGTTGATCACCACGCTCTGGTGCGAGGATCGGCCGCCACCAGAGCGTGGTGATCTTGAAAGCCCGAGGGTGTCGGTGGGCGCGGATAGCATCGGCGGCATGGTTTCGATCGATGCGGGGCAGCGGCGGGCTCGGTTGGGGAGCAGGCACCGGTTGGCCCCGGGGGCTCGGGGCGGGGATCCGGTGGAGGTGGCGCGGTCGCTGGTGGTGTTGCATGCCACCGACCCGGCGACGGTGTTCCTGTCGGTCGGGGCGCGAACCGAGGGGTTGACGCCCGCCGCGGTGGAGCGGGCGCTCTATGACGAGCGCGCGCTGGTACGCATGCTCGCCATGCGCCGCACCATGTTCGTCGCGCCGACCGAGCTGCTGCCGGTACTGCAAGCCTCCACCTGTGATGCGCTGGCGCACAAGCAACGTCGCGCCTACGGTCGCTACATCGAGCAGGCCGATGTCGTGGACGGTGACGTGCAGTCCTGGCTCACCGAGGTCGAAGCGGAGACCCACGCCGCACTGCTGACGCGGGGCGCGGCGACCGGAGCCCAGCTGAGCAAGGACGTGCCCCGGCTCCGCACCCAGATCGATCCCGCTCCAGGTAAGTCGTATTCCAAGCCCACCAGCATCACCACCTGGGTACTGGTGATCCTTGGTGCCGAGGGCAGGATCGTGCGCGGTCGCCCCAATGGCAGCTGGACCAGCAGTCAATACACCTGGGCGCCGGTGGAAACCTGGCTGCCGCAAGGGTTCTCGCCGCTCTCTCCCGAGGAGGCGCGGGTGGAGCTGGTTCGGCAGTGGCTGTATGCCTTCGGACCGGCCCCGATCACCGACCTGAAGTGGTGGACCGGCTGGACTCTCGGCGAGGTCCGAAAAGCGTTGGCGCACCTCGACATCACCGAGGTCGATCTCGATGGCACCCCCGGCATCCTGCTCACCGACGACCTCGAGCCGGTCCCCGAACCCGAACCGTGGGCCGCCCTGCTCCCCGCCCTGGATCCCACCCCCATGGGCTGGCAGTCCCGCGACTGGTTCCTCGGCCCCCACGCCCCCTCCCTCTTCGACCGCAACGGCAACATCGGCCCCACCATCTGGGCCGACGGCCGCATCGTCGGCGGCTGGGCCCAACGCTCCGACGGCGAGATCGTCACCCGCCTCCTCGAAGACGTCGGCACCGACACCGAGAAACTCATCGAAGCCGAAATCGACCGCACCACAACCTGGTTCGGCGACGTCCGTGCCATCCCCCGCTTCCGCACACCCCTGCAACGCGAACTCACCGCGTAGCCGCCGGCTCGCCGAGGCCACGGATGGCGGGAATCGGTCCGGCGCTCGTCACGGCGCGTTCCGGCGTCGTACTGTCGTCGCATGGAGATTCGTAGATACGCCGATTCGGACCGGGCCGAACTGCACGCGCTGGCCCAGATCGCGGGCCAGGGCTCGCCGACCGCCTCCCTGTGGGGCCACCCCGAATCCGAGGCGGCGATCTACCTCGATCCCTACCTCGATCTGGAACCCGAATCGGTGTTCGTCTCGGTCACCGACGGGAAGCTGACCGGCTACCTCGTCGGCGCTGTCGATTCGGCGAAGTTCCCGAGTGAGGAGGAACGCATGACCGACGCGATCCGCCGCTTCCGCCTGTTCCGGCACCGCGGCCCGCTCCGCTTCTTCGCCCGGGCCATGGCCGACACCCTCGTCACGAAACTCCGCCGCCATGACACCGCGGGTGATTTCACCGACCCCCGCTACCCCGCCCACCTCCACATGAACGTCGCCCCCGCCGCCCGCGGCACCGGCGCCGCCGACGCCCTGATCCGCCACTTCCTCGACCACGCCCGCACCGCCGGCGCCCCCGGCTGTCACCTGCAAACCCTCACCGAGAACACCCGAGCCGTCCACTTCTTCACCCGCCTCGGCTTCACCCCCGAAGGCCACCCCGTCGACGTCCCCGGCCTCCGCTACGAAGGCCACCGAGTCCACCAGCTGACCATGGTGCAAGCCTTGTGAATCGGCGTCGGCGGTGACGCCTACCGAGCAGGTGGCGCCACGACGAGACCCGGGTACTGGTACTTCATCTGGAGGATGATGTCGTAGGGCGAGTGGGGGTGCATGCGCGACGGCGACAGGACCAGCGCCTTCCTCCCGTCGACGGCGTCCCAGCCCGAGGCCAGCATGAAGCCCTCCCTGTGACGTGTGGACGATTGCCCGGGCTCGTGCAGGATGACCTGGAGCGCCTCGTGCGGACCCACTGTCCCCACCCGGACAGCGGCGACCTGGCGCCAGTGCACCGTGCCGAGCCTCGGCACGGTGATCCCGTCGCTGTCGAGGACCAACTCGGGCGGGTTGCGGATCAAGCGGCCGACCGCGAACACGGTCGCCGCGCCCCCGGCGATGGCGGTGGTCGCCCCGTATCCGATTCGCTCGATCATCGGGAACACATCGGTCAGCGCGAACAGCACGCCGATCACCGCGAGGCCGACGCTCACCCCGATCATCACGAACTCGCTCGAACGCGAACCGGGGTAAACGACCGGCGACGTCACTCCCGCCCTCCCTGGACGGCTCAGGCGCACCGACCGCTACCGATGATATCTTGCGCGGCAACAGGATCGGCAGATCCGACCGCGGCTGCGGGTCACATGTCCAGGCCCAGGTCCAGGACGCGGACCGAGTGGGTGAGGGCGCCGATGGCGAGGTAGTCGACGCCGGTGCCGGCGTAGTCGGCGGCCTGGTCGAGGGAGAGGCCGCCGGAGGACTCGAGTTTCGTGGTGGGGGCGGCGGCGTCGCGGCGTTGGACGGCGGCCTGGGTCTGCCAGAGGGGGAAGTTGTCGAGCAGGACGAGTTCGACGTTCTCGGCGAGGACGGCGTCGAGTTGTTCGAGGCTGTCGACCTCGACCTCGCAGGCGATGTCGGGGGCCAGCTCGCGGACCGCGCGCAGTGCGTTCACGACCGAACCCGCGGCGACGACGTGGTTGTCCTTGATCAGGGCGGCATCGCCCAGGCCCATGCGGTGGTTGACGCCGCCGCCGACGCGCACGGCGTACTTCTGCAGGGCGCGCAGGCCGGGCAGGGTCTTGCGGCTGTCGCGGATCGCGCATCCGGTGCCATCGACCGCGTCGACCCAGGCGGCGGTGGCGGTGGCGATGCCGGACAGGTGGCACACCAGGTTCAGCATGGTGCGTTCGGCGGTGAGCAGCCCCCGGGTCGGCGCGACGACGCTCAGCACCGAGGTGCCGGGCTCGACCCGCGTCCCGTCGGCGACCCGCTCGGAGATCTCGTAGGTCCCCGCACCGAGCACCTCGTCGAGCACGAGCAGCCCCACATCGAGCCCGGCCACGGTCCCGTACTCCCGCGACACCACCGACGCCTTGCTCACCGCGTCGGCGGGCACGGTGGCGACCGTGGTGACATCGGGCCCGTACCGCAGGTCCTCGTCGAGCGCGGTGCGGATCAGCGCCAGCACCTCATCGCGATCCAGAGTGGCATCCAGAGCCATCACTGCACTCCTGTTCTCGGGCGCGACACGCGCCGGGTGGATGGGGCGAAACGTTCGACACTCCGCCGTAGTTGCGTGGCCACCAGCGGATTTCGATCCGAAGTCGGTGACCGCCGGGCGGTCGACGCTCGAACAGCAGCCCACCGAGGCCGGGCCGGCATCATCGCCGAGGCGCACCATCGGCCGCCGACGCCGTCAGGCGCAGTCACCGCACACCGCTCGGGATCGGAGCGGAATCGACTGCCACGGTCGACAGTTCGAGACCACCGCGCGGATCGAGACGAACCGCCGTGCTGAACCGCTGATCGTCGACGACGCTCGGATGATCCGAACGCGTATGACACCCGCGACTCTCGGTCCGCGCCGCCGCCGCGACCAACAGTGCCCGCGCGGTCAACGTCAACGCGGCGTCCTCCACGATCCGCAGATAGGCCGCCGCGGCACCACCATCGGATTCGCCACCCGGCGAACCAGGCACCGCCATCAGCGACATCGCCGCCTCGATACGCGCACTCGCGGCAGCGAGACCCGCACCGTCCCGGACGACCGAAGCATGCTCGGTCATCGCCTGTTGCACGACCTGCCGCTCGGCGAATTCCAGTGTCCACGGCGCGATCTCGTCCACGCGCGCCCGCACCCCGAGCCGCTCGACCGCGGCCGCACCGGCCCGCTCACCGACCACGAGCCCTTCGAGCAGACTGTTCGACGCCAGCCGGTTCGCACCGTGCAACCCGGTCCGCGCCACCTCACCGGCGGCATACAGCCCGGGCACCCCGGTCCGACCGTGCGTGTCGGTGAGCACCCCACCGCACTGGTAATGCGCGGCAGGCGCGACCGGAATCAGTTGTGCCCCAGGGTCGATCCCCGCCGCCAGGCAGGACGCCGTGATCGTCGGGAACCGCTGGGCGAACCCGTCGATACCCCGCGCGTCGAGGAACACGTGATCGGTCCCCAACGCCCGCATCCGCTCGGCGATCGCTCGCGACACCACATCGCGGGGCGCCAGATCACCTCGGGGATGCACCCCGGCAGTCACCGAATTACCTTCGGAATCAACAAGAATCGCGCCTTCACCGCGCACGGCTTCGCTGATCAACGGCCGCCGCCCCAGCCCACCGGGCGTATACAGCACCGTCGGATGGAACTGCACGAACTCCAGATCGGCCACCGCCGCCCCGGCCCACAACGCCAGCGCCACACCGTCACCGGTCGCACCGGGCGGGTTGGTGCTCAGCGCATAAAGCTGTCCGAGACCACCGGTAGCCAGCAGCACAGCGGGGGTATGCACGACACCGAATCCATTGTCCGACACCGCAATGACCCCGCGCACACCGTCCGCACCGGTCACCACCCGCAGCGCCGCCGCCCCGAAGCGCACCGGCAGCCCGGCCGCGTTCAGCGCCCGCTGCACCTCCGCGCCGGTGGCATCCCCACCGGCGTGGATGATCCGCCGCGTACTGTGCCCACCCTCGCGAGTGCGCGAGATCTGCCCGTCGCGCCCGAGATCGAACACCGCCCCGAGATCGGTCAGCGCGGCCACCGCCGCCTGCCCGCCCTCGACGATCGAGCGCACCGCGGCGACGTCACACAGCCCGCCACCGGCCTCGACCGTGTCGTGCACATGCGAGTCGACCGAATCACCCTGCGGCGCAACAACAGCGATGCCACCCTGGGCATACTGCGTCGAGGTGTCGGTCGGCCCACCCTTGCTCAAGGTGAGCACACGCAGCCCCCGCAGTGACGCCGTACGCGCGGCGGTGAGCCCCGCGACGCCACCACCGATGACCACCAGGTCGGCCTCGGCCTCCCAGGTGATCGCAACACCCGCGGTCATGGTCGCTATCCGCTCGACCGGGCGCCGGTCACTCCCCACCACCGGGGTTGCCGATCGAGATCATCCGCTGCACCGACGCGCGCCCCGCCTCGGCCATCGCCAGGTCGACGTGCACCTCGTCGGCGCCCTCGACCAGGCAGCGCAGCAGCGCGGCGGGGGTGATCATCTTCATGTACGGGCAGGAGGCCCGGTCGTTGACCGCCTGGAAGTCGATGCCGGGCGCGGCCTTGCGCAGCTGGTGCAGCATGCCGATCTCGGTGGCCACGAGCACCTGGGTCGACTTGGCCGTCTTGGCGGCGTCGATCATGCCGCCGGTGGACAGGATGTGCACCCGGTCGGCCGGGAACGAGCCCTCACCGGCCAGGTACAGCGCCGAGGTGGCGCAGCCGCATTCCGGGTGCACGAACAGCTCGGCATCGGGGTGGGTGCGCGCCTGCTCGGTGAGCTCCTCACCGTTGATGCCCGCGTGCACGTGGCACTCGCCCGCCCAGATGTGGATGTTGTCGCGACCGGTCTCGCGTTTGACGTGCGCGCCGAGGAACTGGTCGGGCAGGAACAGCACCTCGCGGTCGGGGTCGATCGAGGCGACCACGTCGACGGCGTTGGAGGAGGTGCAGCAGATGTCGGTGAGCGCCTTCACCTCGGCGGTGGTGTTCACATACGAGACCACCATCGCGTCGGGGTACTCGGCCTTCCAGGCGCGCAGTTCGTCGGCGGTGATGGAATCGGCCAGCGAGCAGCCCGCGCGCTCGTCCGGGATCAGCACGGTCTTGGCCGGGCTGAGGATCTTGGCGGTCTCGGCCATGAAGTGCACACCGCAGAACACGATGGTGTCCTCTTCGGCCTCGGCCGCGATGCGGGACAGGGCCAGCGAGTCGCCGACGTGGTCGGCCACGTCCTGGATCTCGGGCAGCTGGTAGTTGTGCGCGAGGATGGTGGCGTTGCGCTCTCGCGCCAGCCGCCGCACCTCCTGCGCCCACTCCGGCGTCGCTTCGACACCCGCGTATCCGGTGGGTCCATCGAAGACCGAACCCATCAGCGTCGGCTGTGCAGTCGTCGTCGCCATGGTGGCTCCCTTCCTCGTGCGAGCGGCTCCATCGCCGCGATTCGCACCAAACCAGGTTTTCGACTTAGAATCGAAAACGTGCCCCATAGTAACACCATCCACGAATCGCTCACCGCGGTGTTCCAGGTTCGCCGCTTCCCCGTCGACGTTTCCGCTGGTAGCGGCCCTGCGGGTGGTCACGCACGGCCGGGAAGGCCCGAATTGGCCGTGCTGCTGTGGGAACGCGCGCTCGATCCGCAGAAGGGCACCTGGTCGCTACCGGGCGGTCGGTTACGCGACGACGAGGACCTCGACACCTCGGCCCGGCGCCAGCTCGCCGAGAAGGTCGACGTGCGCGACCTGACCCACCTCGAGCAGCTCTCGGTGTTCAGCGACCCCGACCGCGTGCCCGCCCCGCGCCGAATCGCCTCGGCCTATCTGGGCCTGGTCCCGCTGACCACCGAACCCGAACTCCCACCCGACACCACCTGGCACCCGGTCTCGGCCCTGCCCACCATGTCCTTCGACCACGGCACCGTCGTCGACCACGCCCGCACCCGCCTGGCCGCCAAACTCTCCTACACCAACATCGCCTTCGCCCTGACCCCCGACACCTTCACCATGTCGGTCCTGCGCGAGATCTATTGCGCCGCACTGGGCTACGACGTCGACACCACCAACCTCCAGCGCGTCCTCACCCGCCGCAAGGTCATCACCCCCACCGGCGACACCGCCCCGTCGGGCCGCGCGGGCGGCCGCCCCGCCGCCCTGTACCGCTTCACCGACTCCGGCCTGCGCGTCACCGACGAGTTCGCCGCCCTGCGCCCACCCACCTGAATCCCCTTGCCGCGGTATTGACTACGTGGGTTGTGCCTGATCGGCGGCGACCGGAGCCACCAGCACCAGCGCCAAGACGACGGCCGGAACCGCGAGGACGCACAGCGCGGTGAGCACCGCCTGGGTGCCGTTCCGGTCGGCGAGCAGGCCGAGCAGCGGGACGAACAGACCACCGGCGCTGACCGCCAGCCCGAGGGTGACCCCGGCCGCGGTCCCCGGCCTGCCCGGGAGATAGTCCTGCCCCAGGGCGACCAGCACGGCGAACGGGATGTTGACGGTGACGCCGACGACCGCGACCAGCAGCAGCGCCCAGACCGGATTCGGCATGAACCGCAGCGCGACCAACGCCGGAATCACTGCCGCACAACCGAATCGGACGGTGTTCACCTTGCCGATCCGGTCGGCCAGGCGCCCGCCGACCAGGGTGCCGAGGACACCGCCGGTGAGAAACGCCGTCAGCGCGATGCCGCCGAGCACCGGCGCGGCACCGAGATGGTCGATCCAATACAGAACGAGAAAGGTGTTCAGCCCGAGGAACACGACCGAACGCGCCACCGCGAGAGCGGTCAGCACAAGGAACGGCACCCAACGATCCTGTCCCCCCGCGCTTTTCACGGCGACCGCGTGCTGTGCCCGGCGCAGTTGGTAGCGCCAGAGCACGAATGCCATGAGTACCGCGGGCGGCAGGAAGACGACGGTGCCACCCACCCCGAGACCGACCAGCACCGGCGTCGCCAGCGCCGGTGCGAGGAAGAAGCCGACACTCCCACCCGCCGCGAACCGGCTCATCGCCGCCGCACTGCCGCCCGCGTCGCGGCGCGCGTCGCGCCCCGCCGCCGGGTGGTAGGCGGCGATTCCCAGCCCGGACAGCAGCAGCAACAGCCACACGAGCGGATACGACGGTGCGAGCCCGGCCAGGCCCGCGCCGATCCCCGCGACGGCGAGCCCGGCCGGGGCCAGCCACAGCAGCCGCCACCGATCGGCCAGGACGCCGAGCACCGGTTGCGGCAGCGCGCTGCCCAGCGTCGCGGCCAGCGCGAGCCCCGAGGCGGCGAGGTAGCTGTAGTCGCGTTCCAGAACGAAGAACGGGATGCTCGCGGGCACCAGGCCCTGATAGAAGTCGGTGACGGCGTGCGAGCTCACCCAGTACCGCATCCGCGCCGCCGACGATCTGACCGCGCCCCGTGACATCGCGTCGACCTGCGCATTCACCATCGCCGACCCCTTCCTGTTCGAGATACAGGTCAGCCTAGGAACCCGACGGTGCGGCGGACTTCCGATAAAATGCCGGATCATGCCGGAAATCCGCCAGCACGCACCGACCGTCACCCGTGACGTCGTCGCGGGCACCCGGATCCAGCGGCATCACCACCGCGAGCATCAGATCGTGTACCCGAGTTCCGGTGTGGCCCAGGTGATCACCGACGCGGGCCGGTGGATCGCCCCGTCGGACCGGGCGGTGTGGATTCCGGCCGGGTGCAGGCACGAGCACCACTTCTACGGGCCGACCCGCTTCCACTGCGTCGGCTTCTCCCCCACCGGCGCCGACGATCGCACCACGCCCGCCGTGATCTCCGCGGCGCCGCTGCTGCGCGAGCTGATCATCGCCTGCTCGGATCCCGGGGAGCTACCGGCCGAGGAATCGGCACGCCTGCGCGCGGTCCTGCTCGACCGCATCCGGCGCAGCCCGGACGAGCCACTGCAACTGCCCGCCGCGACCGACGACCGCCTGCGTACCGCGTGCGCCCTGGTCGAGGCCGACCTCACCGTGAGCTGGACGCTCCCCGCGCTCGGCCGCCGGGCCGGCGCCGGGGAGCGTACCCTGAGCCGGTTGTTCCGCACCGAATTCGGCCTGACCTACCCGCAGTGGCGGACCAGGCTGCGACTGCACCACGCGATGGGACTGCTCGCCGAATCGGTGCCGGTGACCGAGGTCGCCCATCGCTGCGGCTGGGCCTCGGCGAGTGCCTTCATCGACGTCTACCGGGACGCGCTGGGCCACACCCCCGGTGCGCGGGAGCCGTAGTCGCGGCTCGCGAACTTGTCGGTGGTCGCTGTCACACTGTCCGCATGGCTACCGAGGCATCGAACGAGCAGTCCATCACCTCCTACGACGACCCGGACGCACCGTGGAACCAGGAGTTCTCCGAGGCGGACATGGCGAACTGGAACGACGACGTCATCCGGGAATTCCGGGAACAGGCCGGGCAGGTCGGCGGCGACTACGCGGGCGCGACCCTGCTGTTGCTCACCACCACCGGCGCCAAGAGCGGCAAGCAGCACGTGGTCCCGCTGGGTGCGCTGTTCCGGGGCGAGACGATGTATGTGAGTTCGTTCATGGAGGACCGCTACCCGGCGTGGTACCACAATGTCCGGGCCGATCCGCGGGTCACGATCGAGCTGGGTACGGAGAAGTACGCGGCCGTCGCGGAGGTGCTGACCGGCGAGCGCTACGCCGAGTTCGCGGCGTGGGCGTTGGCGGAGAACCCGCTGCTGGCCGACTTCCAGTCCAAGACCGACAAGCCGCTGCCGCTGGTGGTGCTGCGCCGCGAGAGTGCTTCCACCACCGCGTGATTCCGGCCGACCGGGCGCACTGATCCGTCGCGGGGGGCGACGGGTCGGGTCAGGAGTCGAAACGCCGGTCGCGGTGTTTGGCCGAGCGACGATAGGTCCGCCCGCTCGGTACCGCGGTGGCCGCCGCGGAACTGCGCAGGGCGTGCCTGCGCCGCCAGGCGACGAGATCCGCTCGCTCGGCGGGTTGTTCGGTGGTGTTCTGTTCGGTGGCACGCACGGCCTGGTCCTCCCCGGGAAACGCTGACCGGTCAACGGTAGGGATCGAGGTCCTCACCCGCCACCGATTTTCCCGGCGGGACCGCTCGACACCCGGCGTCACGGCTGGTTCTTGCCGCCCGGCGGCGCCGCGTCCCCGGGTGCGGCGTCCTCGGGTTCTTCCTCGGGGTCGGGCTCCTCGGGCTCCGAATCATCCTCGGCCAGTTCGTCTTTGCGCAATGGCGCGCCGATCAGCACATCGGCCCACCGGGTGGACGGGTCGATGTCGAGCAGCAGCGCCTTGACCAGCAGCGTCAACGGGACGGCGAGGATCGCCCCGAGCGCACCGATCACCCAGGACCAGAACACCAGCGACAAGAAGGTCAGGGTGACGCTCAAGCCAACGGCGTCACCGACGAACTTCGGCTGGATGATCGACTGGATCACGAAATTGATCGCCGAGTACACGACGATCACCCACACCATCAGCACCGGACCGCTGTCGAGCAGGGCCAACAGCGCGGGCGGAATGACGCCGATGATGAACCCGACGTTCGGGATGTAGTTGGTGATGAACGACAGCAGCGCCCACAGCAGCGGCAAGGGCACGCCCATCAGCCACAGCGCGCCGCCGTCGAGCACCGCGACGATGGCACCGAACACCGTCGACACCACCAGGTACTTGCGGGTGCCGCGGGCGAAGTCGGTGAGCGCGTGCGCGATCGCGGGCCGCTCCTGCGCGACCACCGCCATCCGCTGCCGGATGCTCATCCCGTCGACCGCCATGAACAACAGCAGCGCGACCACGAAGAACAGATTCGAGAAGACCCCGACCACCCCACCGACCAGTCCGTCGATCACTCCGACGACCTTGCCCATGTCGATGTTGTGCAGCGCCTTCTGGATCTGGTCGCTGCTCACGCCGAGCCCGGCGAGCCAGTCACGGGCGTAGCCGAGCAGATCGTCGAGCTTGTCGGCGTACTCGGGCAGCTGCGAGGCCAGCTGGTAGGTCGACAGCGCCAGCGCGCCGACCAGCGCGACCAGGATCAGCAGCACCGAGGTCAACGCGGTGAGCATGCCCAGCCACGCGGGCCAGCCACGTCGCTGCGCCCAGCCCTGCACCGGCTGCACCGCCACGGTCAGCATGAGTGCGAGGAAGAGCGGGCCGATCACGGCGGCGAACGACTTCATGCCCGCGATGGCGACGACCGCCGCGGCCACGGACAACAGCACGATCAGCCCGCGCGGGATCGACCACGCGTCGGGTGTCGACGAAACGGCCTGCCCGGGCATGCGCATCGGTGCCTCCTCGGCTGTCGACTCCGACGCTAAGGAGCCACCCGACCGCGCGCATCGCCCGTTCCGGGTGAAGCCGAGCGCTAGGCCGTGCGCATCTGCGGGGTCGGCGGCGGTGCCGCGGTGCGATGTCCGAGGCGACCGACCGCCCAGAAGCCGAGTTCCACCAGCCAGAACACCAGCAGCGCCACCGTCACCACGGTGGCGGGCACCGCGAGGAACACGACCGAGGGCACCGCGACCACCAGCCAGCGCGCCACATCCCCGGCGCTCGCGCCACGCAGATGCGAGCCCAGACGCACTGCCGCCCACATCATCCAGCGTCGCGGTACCGAGGTGCCGAGCTCGCGCAGGCACCGCCGGAAGATGCCGTCGGCGTCGGCGCGGCCCACTTCGTCACCGCGGCATAGATAGTCGTGCAGGATGGCGGCCCGGGTGTAGGCGCCATAGCGCGGGATGAGCCAGACCAGAGGCCGTGGCACCGAGGCGAAGTCGGTGCGGAAACCGGCGGGCACCGTGAAGGTGTCGACCGCGCCCCGATAGGTGAGCGGCTCGGTGAGCCGCCAGAATTTGGCGTCCAGTTCCTCGACGACCGGACCGCCTCCGATGAATGCCACGACCGCTCCTCCCGAGCCGCCCGCGCAGTCTCTACCTGCCGATATGCGCGATGGTAGCGCGCGATACCCGGCCCGGAGCGGCTCAGCCGCGTGGTTGCGAACTCGGATCGAAATCGCCGCTGGGCCGATACTCGCCGACACCGATCGGCAACGGGTGGCCGGCGGGATCGTCCTCGCGCGGGCGCAGATCGCCGAGCAATCCGGCGGCGCCGGAACCGAGATCGGTGCGCGGATGCAGCGCGGCGAGGAACAGCAGCACGAGCGCGGCCAGGAACGGCTGCACCACGAGCGCGAGAGGCGTGCCGAGTTCGGCGGGCAGCGCGACGATCTCACCGACCGCGGGATCGGCCGGACGCGGATGTCGGCCCGCCGCAACCGCTTCCCCGATCCACATCATCAGCGCGGCGCCGAGCCCGGAGGCCAGCACGATGCCGAGCACGAGGGCGGGCCCGCGCACGACGCGCACCCGCCAGGCCGCGACGGCGGTGAGCACCGCGACCGCGGCGCCGAGGCACAGGAACATCCCGACGGCGTCGAACAGATGCATGCTCTCCCCGGTGAGCGCGGCCGCGCGACCGGGCCGCGTGACCCGCAACCGCTCGGTGGGCGCGAGCACACCCCACGCCACACCGGCCACCGCGCTGGCGACGAGCACCACCGCCGCGACCACGCCGACCCCGATCAGCTCACGCCGCAACGCCTCCGGACGCGCCTGGCCGCCCAGCACTAGCGGCGTTCCAGCTGCGCGGATTCGATGACCCCGTGCCGGGAACACTTGGCCCACCAGCCGTCCGGGCTCACCTGCACGATCATCCGGCGCCCGCAGTGCTCGCAGAAGCGCGGCGGCTCGAGCCCGAGCGCGGCGGCCGCCGGCGTGGCGTCATCGAGTCCGGGCACGATCCGCTTGCCGGTGAACGGGTTGTAGCGCTCGTCCATGTCCACGAATCTACAGCGTCTCGTTGAGTGCCTTGATCGGCATCTTCAGCTCGCCGAGCAGATCCAGGTCCGATTCGGCGGGACGGCCGAGGGTGGTGAGGTAGTTGCCGACGATGACGGCGTTGATGCCGCCCAGGATGCCCTGCTTGGCGCCGAGGTCACCGAGGGTGATCTCGCGGCCACCGGCGAAGCGCAGGATGGTGCGCGGCAGCGCGAGCCGGAACGCGGCGACGGCCTTGAGCGCCTCGGCGGCGGGCAGCACCTCGAGGTCGCCGAAGGGGGTGCCGGGGCGCGGGTTGAGGAAGTTCAGCGGCACCTCGTCGGGCTCGAGCGCGGCCAGCTGCGCGGCGAACTCGGCGCGCTGCTCGATGGTCTCGCCCATGCCGAGGATGCCGCCGCAGCACACCTCCATGCCCGCCTCGCGGACCATCCGCAGGGTGTCCCAGCGCTCCTCGTAGGAGTGCGTGGTGACCACCTTCGGGAAGTGCGACTTGGCGGTCTCGAGATTGTGGTTGTAGCGGTGCACGCCCATGGCCGCGAGCTGGTCGACCTGCTCCTGGTTGAGCATGCCCAGCGAGCAGGCCACCTGGATGTCGACCTCGTTGCGGATGGCCTCGACACCCGCCGCGACCTGGGCCATCAGGCGCGCGTCGGGACCGCGGACGGCGGCCACGATGCAGAACTCGGTGGCGCCGGTCTTGGCGGTCTGCTTGGCCGCCTCGACCAGGCTGGGGATGTCGAGCCAGGCCGCGCGCACCGGCGACTGGAACAGGCCCGACTGCGAGCAGAAGTGGCAGTCCTCGGGGCAGCCGCCGGTCTTGAGGCTGATGATGCCCTCGACCTCGACCTCGGGTCCGCACCACTTCATCCGCACGTCGTGGGCGAGTTCGAGCAGTGCTTCCAGCTGGTCGTCACCGAGGCGCAGCACCTCGACGGTCTGCTCCTCGGTGAGGCCGACGCCGCGTTCGAGCACCTGCTCGCGGGCGATGGCCAGAATGTCGGTCCGGACGGGTGCCTGCGTCACGACGTGATGTCCCTTCGTCGGGGTACGCACGGCCGACGGTGTGATACACCCGGCGTAGCCATGCAACTTGAACGGTGTTCAGGATAGGGTAGCGGCTACGAGTGAGTCACGACACTCGGGTCGACGAATCGGACGGAAGGACGCACGTGCACCTGCGGAAAACGGATGTGGTCGATGCCGCCATCGCGATCCTGGACCAGTACGGTCTGGCGGATCTGACGATGCGCAGGCTCGCCGGGTCGCTGCAGGTGCAGCCGGGCGCGCTGTACTGGCACGTCAAGGACAAGCAGACGCTGCTGGGCGCGGTCGCCGACCGGATTCTCGCGCCGATGGACGAACCGGTGGCCGCCACCGACTGGCAGGGCCAGCTCACCGAATCGGCCCATCGCCTGCGCGACTGCCTGCTCGCCTACCGCGACGGCGCCGAACTGGTCTCGGCCACCTACGCCTCCCGCCTGACCACCAGCAAGGCACGGGAACGCCTGGCCGGCATCGTGATTCGCGCCGGAATGACCAGGGAGGAGGCCGAGCTCACGGCCTACACCCTGCTGTACTACGTCCTCGGCCAGACCGTCGACGAGCAGTCCCGCATGCAGATGGACTCCGCGGGCGCCCTGCCCGCCGAGTCCACCCCGCTGCTCGAAACTCCCGACGCCACCGCCCGATTCGACTTCGGCCTGCAACTGTTCGTCGCCGGGGTGCGCAGCATTCTCGGCACCCGCGTGCGCTGAACTCGGGCACTGCCGAGCAAGGGGGACGGCGTGGTCATCCGTAGCGCTGGGCGTAGCTGGTCGGCGGTTCACCGAAGATCGTGCGGAAGTCGCGGCTCAGATGCGCTTGATCGGCGTAGCCCAGCCCGACCGCCAGTGCGGCCCAGTCGATCTCGATGCCCGCGGCCATCCGTTCGGTGATCTCGTGCAGCCGGTAGCGGCGCACCACCCACTTCGGGCCGATCCCCACGTGCTCGGCGAACAGTCGCTGAACCCGGCGGGTGCTGGTGCCGAATCGCTCGGCGAGGGCATCGACCCTGGTCACCGTGGGGTCGTCGGCGATGGTGGCGACCATCCGCGCCGCCAGCTCGGCTCGCGTGTCCAGAGCGGGCAGGTGCGCGCCGAGGAAGCGTTCGACCGTGTCACGGTCAGCCGCCGACATCGCTGCACCGAGGTCGGTCGGCACCGGTGCCGAATCGAAAATCGTTGTGGCGTCCACCCTTCGATCGCGGAGGGCGGCGACCGGTCCACGCAGGAACGGACCGAACATGCCGGGCCGAAAGGCCACTCCGAACACCGAACCCGCGCCGGCGAGTTCCCGGTACACGTGCGTCGAGGAGGGACCGTGCACTTCGCCGTGACCCTCGCGGAAGGTCAGATGGACGTTGGGCAGTGGCACGACCACCTGTCGATAGGGCCGCTCGTAGTTCCAGTCGACGGCCCAGTACCGCTCGACATAGCGCGCCAGTTCCCCGGACGGCGCCGCGAAGCTGTGGCGTTGCGCCGACCGCCACGCCCCGCCCAGTTCCCGCGCGTCGCGCTCCACGCCGCGAGTGTATGTCGCGTTTGTTCAAGACAGCCGCCACGTCGCGGTGGTTACCTCGGTGTATGTCCGAAACCGAACGCGTAGCGCTCGCCGCGACCCCACTGTCGAAGCTCCTGCGCACCATCGAACCCGCGCACCTGGCCGCTTCCACCCCCTGCGCGGAATTCGATGTCCGCGCACTGCTCAACCACCTCCTGTACTGGGGACCGTCGCTGGTCGGCGCCGCTCGCAAAGAAGCCGTCCCCCCACCCGCACCCACCGAATCCGGTATCGACCTCACCGCGGGCGACTGGCCCGCCGCCCTCGACACCCACCTCGACGAACTCGCCACCGCCTGGCGCAACCCCGCCGCCTGGCAGGGCACCACCCACATGGGCGGCCCCACCGAACTCCCGGCCGCACTGGTCGGCGGCATGGTCATCGGCGAACTCGTCGTCCACGGCTGGGACCTCGCCCGCGCCCTCGACACCACCCCGACCTGGGACGACGACCTCCTCCGCTACGTCCACGACGAAACCGCCGCCACCGCCGACCAAGGCCGCCAACTGGGCATCTACGGCCCCGAAGTCCCCGTCCCCCCGACCGCACCCCTCTTGGACCGCATCCTCGGCATCACCGGCCGCGACCCCGCTTGGTCCTAGGCGACACCGACGACCTCGCCCGGCTCAGGGCACGACGGCGCTGCCCGACCGATTTCGATGCGGTCGTCGACTGGCCTGCGCACCCACCGCGTCCACGGCGCGATCCTCCGGGCAGTGCCGCCTTACCCGCTGTCCACCGACTCCGACTTCGGTGCAGGCTCACGCACCGAAGTCTGCGGTGCGGGCAACCCGGGGAACCAGCGATACATCGCCGCCGCGCCACCCACCCCGGCCACCGACATCGCGACAGCCGCCGCGCCGAGGACGGTGACCGCGCTGATCGCACCCACCGCGATCGGCCCGGCGAACATGCCGATGTCATGGGTGAGCCGCCAGGCACCGAGGAACTCGGCACGCTGGCCGGGCGGGGCGACATCGGCACCCACGGTCATGATCACCCCGTTGCTCAGCCCGTTGGCGAAGCCCAGCAGCACCGCGACCGCGGTCAACCCGGCGACCGAGCCCGCGAAGGGCAGTGCCGCGTACCCGGCGGCGAACAGGATCATGGCCGGAACGCCGATGGCGCGACGGCCGTAGCGGTCGAGCCAGATACCGGCCGGATACGACATCAGCACGTCCACCGCGCCCGCGATGCCGAAGATGATGCTGGTGGTGGCGGCATCGGCGCCGACGTGCACCGCCCACAGCGGCAACAGCGACTGCCGTGCCGCCCGTGCCGCACCCATGAGCAGCGCGGCGAGCCCGAGCGTGCCGAGCAGCCTGCGATGCTCGACCACGACCGAACGGATGGTGTGGTCGCTGACCACGGCGGGCGTGCCTTCGGGCTCCGGCATGACGAGCACCAGCGCACCCGCGATCAGCATGGCGACGAGCTGGATCCACAGCCCACCGACCGGACCCAGCCAGTGCACCACGCCCGCACCGACGAACGGCCCGGCGAAGAACCCGAACCGCATCCACCCGGCCAGCGCCGAGAAGGCCCGGCCGCGATCGGCACCCGGCACCACGGCCACCACATAGGTCTGCCGAGCCAGCCCCCACACCGCACCCGCCGCACCGTTGATCAACAACCCGAGCGCGAACACGGCGATGGTCGGCGCAAGGATGGCGACCAGCAGTCCGAGGGCGGAGACGAGCGAACCCACCGCGATGGACTTGCGCTCCCCCAACCGCGCCACCAACCAGCCCGCGGGCAGATCGCCGAGAATGAGGCCCAACCCCATCATCGCGACGACCACACCCGCCGTCCCCACCGACGCCCCGAGCTCGAGCGCGTGCAACGGCAGCATGGGAGCCGCTGCCCCCGAACCGATCCCGTACACCGCCGACGGCACGAACACCGCCAGCGCCATCGACCGCAACCTGGTCCGCGGCGGCCCCGACTCCGCCACCCCGGCTCGCCCTCTCATCCCCACGACGCCACCGGCCAACGCATCCCGACACCTCTCGCCACTCCACCTCGCACCGCGGGCACACCTCTCCGCCCACCGATGCCGTCCCGGCGCGAACCCCGCACGGTGCCGCGGTAGTTCACCTCGGCCCGACCCGACCACTCACCTCGGCCGATCAGCTCATCGCCACGGCCGCGCACGACAACATGCCGGAATCCGCCACCCGACGTGCCAGGCCCGTCGCCGATCCGACCCCGCAACCTGACGCGACCGGACCGGACAGTTCGTACACCGCGCAACGCGATGCTCACCCCGATCCGAGCGGGACCGAGCCCGTCCGGTCGCGCGGGTTCCCCCCAGCTGACCCGGCTACAACAACACCCCACCCTCATCCCGCCAGCGCGGCACTGCGGGCGAACCGGCTCTCGGGTCGGGCCAATCCGAAGTGGTCGCGCAACGTCGTACCGGTGTACTCGGTACGGAACAGCCCGCGCTCCTGCAGGATCGGCACCACCGTCTCGGCGAACACCTCGAGCCCACCGGGGTAGTACGGCGGCATCACATTGAACCCATCGGCCGCCCCCTGGGTGAACCACTCCTCGATCGTGTCGGCCACCTGCTCGGGCGTGCCTGCGAAGACTCGATGCCCGCGCGCTCCGGCGAGCCGGTGCAGCAACCCACGCAGGGTCGGCCGTTCCCGCTCGACGATCCCCGCCACCACCTGCAGCCTGCTGCGCGCGTTATCGGTGACATCACCGGCCCCGGCGAAGGCCTCCACCGGCACCGGCTCGTCCAACGCGAACGAACGCAGCGAGGTCCCGGTGATGGATTCCAGCTGCTTGAGCCCGTATTCGGGCACGGTCAACTCGTTGAACTCACGCTCGAGCTTCAACGCCGCTTCCTCGGTGTCGGCGATGAACGGGCTGATCCCGGGCAGGATCTTCACCGCCGAGGCATCGCGCCCGAACTCGGCCGCCTTGCCCTTGATGTCGGCATAGAACGCCTGCGCGTCCGACAGTCGCTGATGGGCGGTGAAAATCGCCTCGGCGTACTTGCCCGCGAAGGCCCTGCCCTCATTGGAGGCCCCGGCCTGCACCAGCACCGGATGCCCCTGCGGAGTCCGTGCGGAGTTGAAAGGCCCACGCACCCGCAGGTGTTCGCCGACGAAGTCGATCGGGTGGATCCGGTCCGGATCGGCGTAGACGCCCGCCTCGCGGTCGAGCAGGATCGCGTCGTCCTCCCAGCTGTCCCACAGCGCGACCACCGCGTCGACGAATTCCCGTGCGCGCGCGTAGCGTTCGGCGTGATCGGGATGCCGGTCGAGCCCGAAGTTGGCCGCCGCCAGGTCGGTCCCGGTGGTGACGATGTTCCAGCCCGCCCGCCCACCGGAGATGTGGTCGAGCGAGGAGAACAGCCGCGCCAGGTTGTAGGGCTCGTAGTACGTGGTCGACGCCGTGGCGATCAACCCGAGATGGGTTGTCGCGGAAGCGATCGCGGTGAGCAGAGTGATCGGTTCCAGACCGGGCGCGGCATTGTGGCGCACATCGGTGCGCAGCGCGGGACCGTCGGCGAAGAACACCGCGTCCAGCTTCGCCGCCTCCGCGGTGCGGCCGATCTCCTGGTAGTAGGTGACGTCGTAGATCCGGTCGGGCCTGCTGTCGGGGTGGCGCCAGGCCGCCTCGTGATGCCCGGACGGATAAATGAACGCGTTGAGACTCAGTTGCCGTGGTGCACTCATGACGCCTTCTTCACTTCCTCGATCTCGGTTTCCACGCCCAGCCCGGCCAGCAGCACCTCGCGCAGGCGGATGAACTCCGGATGCGCGTGCTTGCGGGGGCGCGGAATGTCGATGCGCTGGTCGATCGCGATGCGGCCCTCGTCGAGCACCAGCACGCGATCGGCCAGCAGCACCGCCTCGTCCACGTCGTGGGTCACCAGCAGCACGGCGGGCCGGTGCAGCTCGCACAGGTCCTGCAGCAGCACGTGCATGCGGATGCGGGTGAGCGCGTCCAGCGCGCCGAACGGTTCGTCGGCCAGCAGCAGTTCCGGTTCCCGCACCAGCGAGCGCGCCAGCGCCACCCGCTGTTGCTCGCCACCGGAAAGCTCACGCGGCCAGGCGTTCTCGCGCCCGGCCAGCCCGACCTCGGCCAGCGCCGCCTTCCCGCGCTCGGCGGCGTCGCGCCCGGTCAGCCCGAGCACCACATTGTCGAGCACCCGCGACCACGGCAGCAGCCGCGAGTCCTGGAACACCACGGCCCGCTGACTCGGCACGGTCAGCTCACCGGAACCCGGTACCCCGCCGTCGAGTTCGGCCAGCGCGCGCAGCAGTGTGCTCTTGCCGGAGCCGCTGCGCCCGAGCAGCGCCACGAATTCCCCGCGCCGGATGTCGATCTCGATGCCGTCGAGCACGATGCGGTCGCCGAAGCCGCGGGTCAGCGCCTTGGTGCGGACGACGACGCCGTCCTCGCTCAGTCGCCCAGAGTCTGTCGCCATGCCAGCGCCTTCCGTTCCGTTGCCCGCACGGCGAGGTCGCCGAACAGGCCGAGCAGTCCGTAGATCACCAGTCCGACGACGATCACGTCGATCTGGCCGTAGGTGCGTGCCTGGGTCATCAGGTAGCCGATGCCGCTGGTCGCGTTGACCTGTTCGACGACGACGAGCGCCAGCCAGGAGATGGTCACCGCCAGCCGCAGCCCGAGGAAGAACCCGGGCAGCGAACCCGGCAGCGCGATCCGCCGCACGAAACCCCACCGTGACAGGCCGACGGTCTCGGCCAGTTCCACGTACCGGGCGTCGACACTGCGCAGATACGCGTGGGTGTTGATGTAGACCGGCACCAGCACGCTCGTGGTGATGACGATCAGCTTCATCTCCTCGCCGATCCCGAACCAGACGATGAACAGCGGGATCAGCGCCAGCGTCGGAATGGCGCGCTTGATCTGGACCGGGCCGTCGATCAGCGCCTCGCCGAGCCTGCTGAGTCCGGCCAGCAGCGCGAGCACCACACCGATCACCACGCCGAGGACGAGGCTGATGCCCGCGCGCTGCAGCGAGGTGAGCAGATTGGACTGCAGCCTGCCGTCGGCGATCAGATCACCGGCGGTCTGCGCGACCGTCCACGGCGCGGGCAGCGTCTCGGGGTCGATGGCACCGATCGCCGAGCCGAGCACCCACACGCCGATGAGCAGTCCGGGCCCGAGGGCGAAGCCGAACGGAATCGGCTTGCCCGGTCCCAGTTTGCGGCGGCCCCTCGTCCGCGGCGCGAGCGCCTCGACGGGCGCGGTGTTGCCCCGGAGCCGCCGCAGCACCCCGGCATCGATGGTGGCCATCAGCTCGTCGCCGGCGCGAACGCCGCCCCGCTGCTGGTGACCGCTTCGGTGACCGCGTCGTCGAAGCGCAGGTCGAAGCCGTCGGAGGCCTTGATCTTCTTGGGCAGTTCACCCACGGCGTCGATCGCGTCGATGGTGCTCTGCTGCCGGGCGACCAGCGTCTCGTCCAGGTGCGGGAAGGTGTAGGTGCCCAGCGATTCGACGATGCGGGTGGCGTCCTCGGCGCTGACCTTCTGGCTGTCGACGTAGTAGCGGGTGGCCCATTCCTCGCCGTGGGTGTTGGCCCACTGGTAGGCCCGCACGAACGCGCCGACCAGTTCACGGGTGGCGGCGGCCTTGGCCGGATCCTGCACCACGGCGCGACGCGCGTAGAGGTAGGCCAGGCCGCTGTAGATGCCGGTGGTCTCCGAGTCCGGGATCAGCGAGGCACCCTCGGTGCGCAGGAAGCGCGTCACATTGGGTTCGATCAGGGGCGCCACATCCACCTGACCGGTGCGGACCGCGTCGGGGAACTCGGCCAGCTGCAACCGGATCAGCTCGACGTCACCGGGCTCCAGCCCGGCCTTGGTGAGCGCCTTGAGGATCGCGGCCTGCTGCGCGGTGCCCTCGGCGTAGGCGATCTTCTTGCCCTTCAGGTCGACCAGCTTGCTGATCGACTGCCCAGGGGCGACAGCGAGTTTCAGTGCCTGCGGATTCGTCTGATAGGAGGCGATGATCGGCACGTCCTGACCGGCGGCCAGCGCGTGGATCGGCGGTACATCGCCGACCTGGCCGACATCGGCCGCCCCGGCGCGGAACGCCTCGAGAATGGCGGGCCCGCCGACGAAGTTCGCGAATTCGATCTTGAACGGGAGCTTGTCCAGCTCACCGGACAGTCGCAGCACGCTCTGCAGCCGCTCGCTCTGGTCGGCAACGACCAGCGTGGTGCCCGGCGGCACCTCGGTCGGCAGCGGGGTGTCCGGGGTACCGACCGGCTGATCGCCCCCGGTGGAGCAACCGCTCAGGCCGAGGGTCGCGAGGGTCGCCACCGCGAGAATCGCGGCGGTGGCCCGGCCACGGAGGCCGGGCAGGAAGGAAGTCGGTCGGTGCATGATGGGATTGAAACAAGCTCACGGTGCGCCGAATACCTTTAGCTTTAGCCTGATTCGAATCCACAACGCGATTACCTGCGACGATGCCGCACCGGGTGCCGCGAACCCACCGACACGCACCGTCCCGCCCGGCGCCGAAGTGACGCCGGTCACCGCGATAGAGTCAGGACGTCAACCCCCGGCGGGTGCGGGAATCCGGTGCGAATCCGGAACGGTCGCGCCACTGTGATCGCCCCACGGCGAGAGTCAGACCTCCCTCTCCGGGCACCCGCCGAAAGGGCCGCGTCTTGCCTGTGGAGAAGTCGCGATGATCCGTGCCAGGACATCGCTCGTCCTGCCGTTGCTCGCGGCCCTGCTGCTGATCGCGATGATCGGCGCCACCGGTTTCGGCGCGGAGATCATCCCCGTGCGCGCGGTACTCGACACCCTCGGCGCCCGCCTCACCGGCGCGATCCCCACCGATCCGGGCACCGACACCATCGTCTGGCAGTTGCGGGTGCCGCGCACCCTGCTCGCCGCCGTGGTCGGCGCCGGACTGGCACTCGCGGGCGCGGCCATGCAGACGCTGGTGCGCAATCCGCTCGCCGATCCCTATCTGCTCGGGGTGTCCTCCGGCGCCGGTGTCGGCGCGGCCGCGGTGATCACCTCCGGCCTGTTCGCCGGTGCGGGCATCTGGGCGCTCTCGGGTGGCGCGCTGCTCGGCGCCTTCACCGCCGCGACGCTGGTGTTCTTCATCGCCGTGGCCCAGGGCGGTCTCACGCCCCTGCGCCTGGTCCTCACCGGCACGGTGCTCGGTTCGGCCTTCGCCGCGTTCAGCAGCTACCTGGTGTTCCGCAGCTCCGACCCCGCGGCCGCCCAGTCGGTCCTGTTCTGGCTGCTCGGTAGCCTGGCCGGCGCCGACTGGACCAAGCTCGCCCTCCCGCTGACCGTCGTCGCGCTCTGCGCCGGGCTGCTCATGACCTACGCCGGCTGGCTCGACGCGCTCACCCTCGGCGCCGACACCGCGTCCTCGATCGGCGTGCCGGTCGACCGGCTGCGCATCGCCCTGTTCGTGCTGCTGGCGATCCTGGTCGGTGTGCTCGTCGCGGTCTCGGGCGGCATCGGCTTCGTCGGCCTGGTAGTCCCGCACGCCGCGCGTCTGCTGGTCGGCCCGCGTCATCGCGTCCTCCTACCCACGTGCGCGCTGCTGGGTGCGCTGTTCCTCGTCATCGCCGACGCCGCGACCCGGGTCCTGGTCCGCCCCACCGAGATTCCGGTCGGCGTCCTCACCGGCCTGATCGGCGCCCCCACCTTCCTGCTGCTGATGGGCCGACGCCGCTACCAGTTCGGTCCGGCGTCATGATCGGGCGCGGCCGCCGCCACCGCACCGAGCCCGAGCCCGGTCCCGGCACTCAGCCATCGGCCGCTGAGTCCGCCCCCGGCACGCAACCACCGACCGCTGAATCCAGCACCCAGCCACCCACCGCCGAATCCGCGCCGACGCGAGGTGCCATCGAGGTCGACGACCTCACCTGCGCACTCGGCAGGCTCGACATCCTCACCGACGTGCGGTTCTCGATCCACCCCGGCGAGACCGTCGGCATCGTCGGCCCCAACGGCAGCGGCAAGACCACCCTGCTGCGGGTACTCGCCGGTGTGCGCGCCCCAGCGCGCGGCCGCGTCCTGGTGGACGGCCGGGAGTTGCACGCGCTGAGCCACCGGCACCGGGCCGCCACGGTCGCCCTGGTCGCCCAGGACGAGATCCCACCCGCCGACATGCTGGTCGGCGAGGTGGTGGCCCTCGGTCTCACTCCGTACCTGCCGCCGTGGGGCGCGGGCGCACCCAGAGAACAGCAGCAAGTGGCGCATGCTCTCGCGGCGGTGGACCTGGCCGGTTTCGAGGCCAGACCGGTCCAGCGACTGTCCGGCGGCGAACGTCAGCGGGTCCTGCTGGCACGCGCCCTGCTGCAGAACACCCCGGTCCTGCTCCTGGACGAACCGACCAACCACCTCGACATCACCCACCAGCTCGAACTCCTGCGCCTGATCGGCGGACTCCGCCGCACCGTCGTCGCCGCCCTGCACGACCTGGCCCTCGCCGACCGCTACTGCGACCGAATCATCGTGGTGCACAACGGCACCACCCGCGCACCGGAACCCACCCTGTCCCCCGACGTCGTCGCCGAGGTGTTCGGGGTCGACGCGACCCGTGTCCGCCACCCCGGCACCGGCGAAGACCACCTGTTGATCACCTCCCGAGAGGCCACCCGATGAGAATTCCCGGCGTCATCGTCACCACCACCGCACTCGCCGCCGTCCTGACGGCCTGCTCCGGCACCACCCCGGCGGCCACCGACACGCTGACCGTGCGCAACTGCGGCAAGGACACCGCCTTCCCGGCCCCGGCCCAGCGCATGTTCGTCAACGACGGCAACCTGATCTCCATGGTCCTCGCCCTCGGTGCCCAGGATCAGGTGGTCGCGGTGTCGAGCGTCCAGCGCGACGCAGGCACCTTGCGCGCGCACTACGGTGCCGACGTGGTCGACGGCCTGAATTCCGTTGCCCCCGAATACCCCTCGCGCGAGACCGTGCTCGCCCAGCGCCCCGATGTGATGGTCGCGGGCTGGAACTATGGCTACGACGAGGCGAGCAACCTGACCCCGGCCTCGCTCGCCAAGGACGGCATCGCCGCCTATGTCCTCACCGAGAGCTGTCGCCAGGAGGACGGCGCCGCCGCCCGCGGCACGGTCGAGCCGTGGACCGCGCTGCGCACCGACCTCACCGATCTGGGCGCGATCACCGGCCGTACCGACCGGGCCGCCGAGGTCACCGCCGACCTCGACCGTCGCCTCGCCGCCCTCGAAGCGGCACCGAAGCCCACCACCGCCCCCACCGTCTTCCTGTTCGACAGCGGCACCGACACCGTCTACTCCAGCGGCAAATTCGGTGCGCCACAGGCGATCCTGGAAGCCGCGGGGGCCCGCAACATCCTCGACGACGTCGCCGACACCTGGACCAAGGTCTCCTGGGAACGCGTCGTCAGCGCCGATCCGGACGCGATCATGTTCGTCGACTACCCGGGCCAGACCTACGAGCAGAAGGTCGAACTGCTGCGCACCAAGCCGGGCATCAACAATCTCCGGGCGGTCCGCGATGCCCGCTTCCTCAACCTGCCCTACGCGCTGTGGACGAGCGGACCGTTGAACGTCGACGCCGCCGAACAGATCCGCAAGCAACTCGAACAGTGGAACCTGGTGCCCGCCTCCGACATCACGCCCGAGGCCGACGACGCCATCCGCTGACCTCGCCGCGGCCGGGCGGGGCGATCAGTCGACCGTGCCCCGTTCGGCCAGCGCCACCAGTTTCGTCAGGGCCGCCCGCCAGCCCTCGTCGTTGAGTTCCTCGGTGAGTCCCGGCGGCACCCCCTCGTGCAGCGCGTCGAGCCGGGTGCCGCCGTCGTCGTCGGTCAGGGTGAAGGTGATGGTCTGCGCACCCGACATCTCCGGCTTCTCCGTCACGAACTCCAGCACCTCGACCACCTGCTCGTCCGGGACGAGCTCGAGGAAACGCCCGTAGTAGGCGTAGTGCGCCGGTGTCGGCTTGTCGGGCGGGGCGTCGGCGTTGTCGGCGAGCGTGATCGAGAAGGTGCCGCCCACCTCGGCGTCGAACCGGTGCACCCGGCTGGTCATTCCCGCGGGGGCCAGCCAGGTGCCCACCGCGTCGCCGTCGAGCAACAGTCCGTACACCGTCGCGCGCGGTGCGTTGATGTGCGTACCGAACCTGGTGATCGCCATCACTTCACGATAGTCGCCGAACCGGCGCCGATCGATCACCCGCCGGAGCAGCGGGTCAGCGTCTGCAACGGGTCGGTCAGCAGCTCGGCGAAGGCCAGCTCGGCGGCCCCGACCAGCGGCGCGTCATCGGCCAGCGCCGAGGTCCGCAACCGCACCCGCTCCCGGACCGCGAGCAGCCCGTTCACCGCCAGCCTGCTGCGGACCTGGGCGGCCGAGGCCAGATAGATCTCGCGCAGGACACCACCGAAGACGACCATCGTCGGGTTGAAGATGTTCACCAGATTGGACACCCCGTACCCCAGCCAGTCACCCACCTGGTGCAGCGCGTCCCGCGCGGTCGCGTCACCGCGGGCGGCCGCGTCGACGATCGCCTCGACCGCCGCCCGGCCGGACAGATCGGTGCGCCCCGCCGCCGCGATCAGGGCCAGCTCTCCGGCCTCGGCCTCCAGGCACCCCCGCGAACCACACCGGCACGCCCGGCCGCCGGGATTGACGATCATGTGCCCGACCTCGCCGCCGTAGCCACCCTCCCCGCCCAGCAGCGTGCCGCCCATGATGACGCCGCCGCCGATCCCGACCTCACCGTGCAGATAGAGCAGATCGGCCACCCCGGCGCCGACACCGCGCTCGCGTTCGGCGATCGCGCCGAGATTGGCGTTGTTGCCCACCGCGACCGGCCTGCCGAGCCGCTCGGACAGCTTCGCCCCGACCGGCACGTCGACCCAGCCGATGTTCGGTCCGTACCGGACGACACCGTCACGCTCGCGAACCATCCCGCAGAACGCCAGCCCCACTCCGACGCACACGGTGTCGGCCCCGGCCGCGTCGATCGTGGTCTGCGCCATCACGGCCAGCGCGGCGATCACCTCGTCGGGATCGAAAGTCGCGCTGTCTCGCGGGGTTTCGTGCCGATCGAGGACCACCCCGCCCAACCCGACCCGGGCCACCGCGAGCCGGTCGGCCCCGACGTCCAGCGCGAGCACATACACCCGCTCCGATTCCGGTCGCACCACCAGCGACGGCCGCCCGGCCTTGCCCGTCTGTCCCGGCAGCTCCTCGCGCACCAGCCCGGCCGCGACGAGGTCATTGGTGAGCGCCAGGATCGTGCTGCGGTTCAACCCCATTCGCTCGGCCAGCTCGGTGCGCGAGAGCGGACCACCCACGTGCACGTGCCGCAGCAGCACGGCGAGGTTGCGGCGCCGGATCTCGTCCGGGGCAGGTGCTGCTCTCATCCGGCCCAGCCTTCCCCGTCGATGGTCAACTTCCAGGTAGCGAACGCTTGCGGGACAGCGCGTCCACCCCCGCCGCGAGCAGCAGAACAAATCCTGTCACAACGAATTTCGTGCCCGCGCTGTAGCCCATCAGCCCCATCCCGTTGTTGATCACCGCGACCACCGCCGCGCCGAGCACCGCGTCCAGCATCCGGCCGCGACCACCGAACAGACTGGTGCCGCCGATCACCGCCGCGCCCACCGCGGTCAACAGCACATCGGACCCGCCGGTGTTGGGATCGACGGAATTGGCCCGCGAGGCGGCGATGAACCCGCCCACCGCCGCCATGGTCGAACACAGCACGAACGCGCTGATCTTGATCCGGTCCACCGGAATGCCCGCGCGCCGAGCCGCTTCCACGCTGCCGCCGACCGCGTAGACATGCCGGCCGAACGAGGTGCGGTTGAGCACGAACGTCCACAGCAGCAGCAACGCGATGATGAGCGGCACCACGATCGGCATGCCCTGCAGCGAGTTCACCTCGGGATTGCGGCTGCGCTCGTCGTTGAGGACGAGCACCGCGACACCCGCCACGATCGCGACCGCGGCGATCCGCACGGTGATCACCGCCGCGGTCTCCCCGGTGAGACCGAGTTTGGTACGCGCCCGCAACTTCCGGTACTGGATGAGCGCGAACCCGGCCAGCAGCACCGCGTACATCACCCACCCGAGCAGCGGCGGCACATTCTTGTTGGCGATCGCCAGGATCGTCGGGTCGTGGATGGAGATGTTGCGGCCGTTGTCCATGATCTTCAGCGCCACACCCTGCAGCGCCAGGAACGCGGCCAGGGTCACCACGAACGAGGGCACCCCGATCTTCACCACGATCGCGCCGATACACAGCCCGATGGCGACACCGACCAGCAGCCCGACCAGCACGGCGGAATACCAGGGCCAGCCCTTGTCGGTGAGCAGTACCGCGAGCACCGCGGCGCACACACCGCTGGTGAAACCGGCCGACAGGTCGATCTCGCCGAGCAGCAGCACGAAGATCAGCCCCATCGCGATCACCGCGATGGCCGCCCCCTGGGTGAACAGATTCGCGATGTTGCCCTGGGTCATGAACACCGGCCGCGCGGCCCAGAAGAACAACGAAAGCACGACCAGCGCGATGACCGAGGGCAGCGCGCCCATGTTGCCGCCGCGCACCCGCGCGACATAGGAATTGACCAGGTCGGCCACCGGCGAGGCAGGCGCGGTGGTCTTGTCCAGCACGACGTTCATGCGTGCCCTCCGATTCCGAGACTCCCGCTGCGACCCGCGGTGATCAGTTCGACGACCTGTGAATGGGTCACGTCCGCGGTGCGCACCTGCGCGGCCATCCGCCCCAGGTACAGCGCGGCGATCCGGTCGGACACCGCGAAGACATCGTTCATGTTGTGCGAGATCAGCACCACCGCGAGACCTTTGTCGGCCAGGCGGCGCACCAGTTCCAGCACCTGCTGGGTCTGGGCGACACCCAGCGCCGCGGTCGGCTCGTCCAGGATCACCACTCTGCTGTTCCACAGCACGGCCTTGGCGATCGCCACGGTCTGGCGCTGTCCACCGGACAGGCTTGCCACCTTCTGCCGCACCGAGGTCACCGTCCGCACCGACAGGCCGGCGAGCGTGCGGCCCGCGAGTTCCTCCATGCCGTACTCGTCGAGCACGATGCCGTGCTTGCGCTCGCGACCGAGGAACATGTTCTGCACGATGTCGAGGTTGTCGCAGAGCGCGAGATCCTGATACACGATCTCGATGCCGAGCTCCGCCGCGTCCCGCGGATTGCCGATGTGCACCGGCTTTCCGTCGAACAGCACCTCCCCCGCGTCGATCGGATGGGTCCCGCCGATGCATTTGACCAGCGTCGACTTGCCCGCGCCGTTGTCGCCGACCAGTGCCGTCACCTCACCGCTGTAGGCGGCGAACTCGACCTCGTGCAGCACGTGGACCGGGCCGAAACTCTTGTCTATCCCGCGCAATTCGATGAGCGGCGTGTCCGTCATGGGTGAACTCCTGAGCAGGGGCGCACCCGCCGCGATCCGCTGTCGGGACCGCGGCGGGCGCTGGCCCGGGTTGGCTGACGAATCAGCTGATGCCGTTGTCGGCGCAGAGCTTCGCGAACTCACCCGCGCACAGCTCGGCCTTGTCGACGAAGCCGTCGGCGACCACGTCGTTGACGTTGTCCTGGAAGATCGACTTCGGCTCCAGCAGCACCGCGGGCACTTTCGTGTTCGCCTCGGGATCGTCGACCGTGCTGTTGGTCTCGCCCTGCTCGCCACGAGCCAGCGCGATCGCCAGCTTCGCCCCCGCGTCGGCCTCGAGCTTGATGTCCTTGTAGACCGTCATGCACTGATCACCCGCGAGCACGTTCTGCAGTCCCTGCACGGTGGCGTCCTGCCCCGTCACGGGGATCTGCCCGTTGAGCTTCTGCTTCTTCAGCACCGCGATGGCGGCATTGGCCAGCCCGTCGTTCGCCGCGACCGTCCCGCCCAGATCCGGCGTACCGGTGAGGATCTGCTCGAAGATGGTGCCCGCCTTGGTGTTGTCCCACTCCGGCACCGCCTGATCCGGACCCTTCACGAACTCACCCGACTCGAACCTCGGCTGCAGCGCGCCGTCGTAGCCGTCCTTGAACAGCGTCGCGTTGTTGTCGGTGGGCCCACCGTTGAGATAGGCCACCACCGGCTTGACCGCCTGCTTGTCGGCCAGGCACTTCGCGAGCCCGTCGCCCATCAGCTCGCCGACCTTCACATTGTCGAAGGAGACGTAGTACGGGGCGCCGCCACCGAGAGTCAGCCGGTCGTAGTCGATCACCGTCACGCCCTGTGCCTTGGCCTTCTGGATCACCGCCTTACCGGTGCCGCTGTCCAGATTCGTGATCATCAGCACCGAGGCGCCGTTGGTGATCATCTGGTCCGCGATCGTCTGGAAAGCGTTCTTGTCGCCCTGCGCGTTCTGGATGTCGGCCTTGATCCCCGCGTCGTCGAACGCCTGCTGTAGGTACTTGCGGTCCGCCGTCTCCCATCTCGCCGAGGTCTTGCTGTCCGGCAGGATGACGCCGATCTGGGCGCCGCTTCCCGAATCCGTGCTGTCGTCCCCGCAGGCAGTGAGCGAGGTGAGAAGTGCGACCGATACGGCCGCGATGCCGAGGATCCCCTGACGCATGAGGGTGAGCCTTTCGAGCTGGAACGAATGTTGTTCTAGACAACATATTCCACCGTGACCCAGCCCACAGCGGATTGGGTCAGATATTTGTTGTCAGAGATAACAATCCAGCCACGAGCGAAAGTGCAAGGCTCGCAATGCAATCCCCGGTGGGGGTGGACAACGCAAAAAGGCCCTCCAGCAATGCTGGAGGGCCTTTCGCAATGATGTTCCGGCGGTGTCCTACTCTCCCACACCCTGTCGAGTGCAGTACCATCGGCGCAGGTGGCCTTAGCTTCCGGGTTCGGAATGGGACCGGGC
>NZ_JBHVVA010000009.1:0-8706 GCF_042883805.1 Nocardia sp. NPDC058176
CGCCGGGCTTACCGTCGAAGAGATCGCGGTGATCCAGCGGGCGCGGCGAAGGCTTATGGCGCGGCGGCTGCGAGAAGTCGAGGCCGACGACAAGGCGTCAGCACCAGCCGGTGCCGACAAAGGGCAAGATGTGGCAGTCTGATGGATCGCTGCCGCGAGGAAATTAAGGGCGCATGGTTTCGCTTGCTGACCTGAGGAAGAAGTTCGACGACGGTACGAACGTCTACAACGCGGCGAGCGGATACAGCGAGGACGAGACCCGGATCGAGTTCATCGACCCGGTGCTCGACCTCCTCGGGTGGGACGTCGCCAACAAGTTGGGCTTAATCCCATCCAAGCGTGAGGTCGTACGAGAGACCAGGCAGGTCCGCGAGGGCGGCGCCGACAAGCGTCCCGACTATACGGTCAGGGCAAGTGGCCTGCCACGGTTCCACGTAGAGGCGAAGAAGCCCTACGTGGACATCCGCATTGACCGCCAGGCGATTTTCCAGGCTCGCCGGTACGGATACACCGACCGCCACGCCATCGTCGTCCTCACCAACTACAGGTCGCTGGTCATCTACGACGCCTCGGTGCCCGTCGACGAGACCATCGACCGCCCCGAGACAGCCCGGCTTTTCACCTGGGACTACGACACCTACGAGGCGAACTGGGACGAGATCAAATCGATCCTGGGCCGCGATGAGGTCCACGGCCTCGGCTGGGAGGATCGGTTCCAGGTCGCTCGCGAACACCAGCCCCTGCCCGCCGACGAAGCCTTCATCCAGCACTTCAACCAGTGGCGGGTAGAGATCGGCACCGACATCCTGGCCCGTGACCCGAGCGTCGATGCTGAGACAGTCAACGACGCCGTCCAGCAGCTGCTCAACCGGCTCATCTTCGTGCGTATGTGCGAGGACCGCGGGATCGAGGGTGAAGAGACTCTGCGTAAGGCTTTCGCCCATAGCAGCACGACAACTGTGTCCGGCCTTTTCAAACGGCTCAACCGCCGCTACAACACGGGGCTTTTCTCCACTGCTGGGAACGTGGACGATTCCATCCTCAGGGTCAGCACTGGGGTGCTGGCGGGCATTGTGGACCGCCTCTACTCGCCCAAGTCCCCGTTCTCGTTCGCCGTCCTGGACGCCGACTTCCTGGGCCTGGTTTACGAGGCTTCCCTGGCTGAGCACCTGGTAATCACCGGCAGCGGTAGGCGCGAGAAGGCGGAACTGGCAAAGAAAGCTGAGTACACCCGAAGGGACGTCGTGACGACCCCGCAGGCGCTCGTCGACGCCACCGTTGAAGCCGCTGTTGAACGGCTGGACCATGATCTCCGAGAGCCGAACGTGCTCGACTTCGCAACCGGGTCCGGGCGCTTCCTGCTCGCCGCGTTCAACCAGGTTGCCGAACGGGAGACCCTGCGCCGCGTCGCGGACGGCGACACCGACGGCTTGCTTCGAGTAAGCGACGACGAGTGGCGGCTGTCGTTCGAGGAAAAGAAGCACCTGCTTGCCGAGAGCTTCTTCGGCATCGACGTCGACTACAACGCGGTCGAGGTGGCCCGTTTCAGCCTCCTAGTCCGGCTTTTGGACGACGAGACCGGCGAGACTCTGCCCAAAGGGCAGAAAATTCTTCCCGACCTGACCCAGAACATCGTTCATGGCAACACGCTGGTTCGCGAACTTCCGAACGCCACCGCCGACGAATTGGACCTGACCAACCCGCTCGACCTGGGCGCCACAGCCCTGCCGGCCGAGTTCAACCTCATCGTGGGGAACCCGCCCTACATGAGCGCCGAGAACATGAAGAACTACGACCCGCGGGAGTACCAGTACCTCAAGGCCGAGTACGAGACCACGGAGCGCCAGTTCGACAAGTACTTCCCATTCGTCGAGCTCGCCGTCACACATCTCGCGCCAGCTGGACTGACCGCGGTGGTCATTCCGAACAAGTGGATGACCGTGGTGTCCGCCAAGATGTTCAGGGCTCTACTGCGCGGCGATGTCAGCCCCGTCTGGCTGACCAACTTCCGGCACGTGACCGTCTTCGAAGGCAAGTCGGTCTACGTCTGTGCCTTGGTCCTCCAAGCAGATGCCGCTGGCAAGCCGCTCACGTACGCCGAGCCCGAGTCCTTCGAGGAGTTCGCACTCGGCAGGTATGAAGGTGTCAAGCTGCCTGCTTCCGCTCTCCCGTCCGATTCGGAAGGCCCTTGGGTCCTGCCCGCCAACCCGACCGAGAAAAAGGTGTTCGACGCACTGTTCGCGGACTCGATCCCACTTGCGGAAGTCTTTGACGTGCGCAATGGCGTCCAGACGAGCAGGAACAGCGTCTACATCCTGACCAACGTCACGGCCAAGGGAGACTACGTCGAGTTCACCAAACCAGACCCGAAGACCAAACAGTCGAGGCATTGGAAGATCGAGAAGGCAGTCACCAGGCCGTACATCGACGACTCTCGCCTGGTGCGCTCTCGCCGATATGTCAGGCCTGACTCGCTGATCATCTACCCTTACTGGCCTGCACCCCAGAACCCTTCTGGGGTGCAGGCCATCCCCGAAGCGGTGATGAAGAAGGACTACCCGCTGGCCTACGCCTATCTCCTGGCGCACAAGGCCGACCTCGAGAATCGAGACGCCCAGGCCAGGCGCCAGATGCGAGACCAGGGAGCGTTTTACGTCTACGGACGCACCCAGGCCATCGGTTACTCGCCTCAGCAGCCCAAGATCATCTACTCGGTGAACCAGAAGGGTCGGAAGTACGGGATGGATGCCGAGGGGATCATCGTCCAGTCCGGCGGCACGGCCGGAGAGGTGATGATGTTTCAGACCGGTGACTACTCACTCGACTTCGTGCTGGCCCTCCTCGACCAGCCGGAGATCGAGATGTTCCTTCGCAAGCGTGGTAGCCCTTTCCGCGGCGGCTACTACGCCCGCGGCTCGGACGTAATCGCCGCGGTCCCGCTCCCACGATTGGACTTCGGCGATCCGCAGGACGTGCTCTGGCACAGCGAAATTTCGTCCAAAGCCCTGTCGTTGCGGCACCAGACGGAGGACTCGGACTTGGTTCCTGCTCGTAAACAAGCCCAGCATCAGAACCAGATGCGTCTGCTGGCCATGGATATCCGACTGCAGTTCCTCGCCCGCTGGCGGCTGAAAGAGGTGGATGTTCAGGACCTTCGATAGTAGGAGCGTGGTGTTCAATGGGGCGCAACCTGGAATCGGAGCGCGTGGACGAACATGTGAGGCTTGTACGACAGTCCGCTGAACGACATCGGCATGCATGAGCGCCTGACGCAGACGCTCTTGAAAGCGAACTATGATCTTGTCATGGATGGCGAGCCTGGGCCGCTACGGCGTCGCGGTGAAACCATCAACGCCCGGGCGAACGGGCCTTGCTGCGTCGAGCATTCACCACGCTAGTCAAGGTGTGGGTCGGCGTCAGAGCGTCGGCTCCGGCGGGGTGCACACACTGCGGTGGCTGCGTCGAGTTCCGCTTCAACCTCTGATATGTCACCTTAGTGGTGGCTTCTTGGCCGAGATGCGCATGGTGGAGTTCCGCTTCAACGTCTGATGGGCGCTGATGCGCAGTGGCTGGCGTCGTTGCAGCCGGAGTTGCGGTACCTGCTGAACCGCTGGGATCCGATCGGGGTCTACGACGCGGAGCTGGACTTTCCGTCGGATGAGTACGACTGTCTCATCGGGCCGGTCCTGGTGCGGCTGGGCAGGGGTGAGAGCCGGGCCGAGATCAGCGAATTCCTTTGGCGCGAAATCGAAGACCACTTCGGGCTCGATCCCTTCGGTGCGCGGACGGATTCGTTCGCGGACCAGCTGCTGACCTGGTTCGCGCGACATTCGGTCGAGCCTGATGGCGACTCACGGTGAGGTGAGTTCGAGTTCGATTGCGCCGGTGAGGAGTTGGCGGGCTCGGGGGAGGGCGAGGGTGCCGCTGTGCCAGCGTTCGCTGAGGCCCTCGACCAGGGCGGTGAGGCGTTCGGCGGTGGCGGTGGGGTCGACCGAATCCGCGACGGTGCCTGCGGTTTGGGCTTCGCGGATCAGGGCGGCTATGTCCGAGTTCCAGGTCTCGGTGGTGGTGCGCAGCGAGTCGCGGAGGTCGGGGTGGAAGGCAGCGGTGGCGCGGAGTTCGCCCCAGGCGATGCTGTTCTGGCGGACTTCGGGAGTGTCCTGGAGTTCGCGTAGGAGCATCTGTTCGAGGCGGGTGCGGGGGTTGGTGGCGGGGACGTCGGTGTAGGTCTGGGCGCGGTGGTTGATGTGTTCGAGGGCGGCCCGCAGGATTCCGGCGCGGTCCTTGAAGTGGTAGTAGATCAGCGCCGTCGACACTTCGGCCGCGGCGGCGAGCTTTTCGACCCGCAGTCCGCGCACGCCGTCCTCGGCGATGACGCGGACCGCGGCTTCCATGATCTGGGTTCGACGATCCGACACGATTCCTCACAGTAGGTGCCCGGCCATCCACCGGGCACCGCTCAGTCGACGGGTTCCTGCTGGGTGGTGCAGTGGATACCGCCGCCACCTGCGGCGATGCCATCGATGTTGATCTGCACCACCTCGCGGCCGGGGAACAGCCGGGTCAGGGTGGCGGCGGTGGCGGCATCGGCCGCCGGGTCGCCGAACTCCGGGGCGATGACGGCGCCGTTGCAGACGTAGAAGTTGATGTAGCCCGCGGCGAAATCGTCGTTCCCGAACTGTTCGCGCACGGTCGACGGGCCGGTCAGCACCTCCACCCGCAGGGGTCGGCCGTGCACGTCGGTCGCCGTGCGCAGGATGTCGAGGTGGCGGCGGGTGACGTCGTAGTCGAAGGACTCCGGGTCGTTGTCGAGTCCGGCGACCACCACGCCGGGGCCGGTGAAGCGGGCGTAGAAATCGGTGTGCCCGTCGGTGATGTCCTCGCCCGCGATGCCGGGTAGCCAGATCACTTTCGTGATGCCGAACAGGTAGGCGAGTTCTTCCTCGACGTCGCGTTTCGTCCAGCCGGGATTGCGGTTGGCGTTGAGCACACAGCTCTCGGTGATGATCGCGGTGCCCTCGCCGTCGACCTCGAGCGCGCCGCCTTCGAGTATCAGATCGGTGTGCCGGGTTTCGCTGCCCGCGCGGCCGGTGACGAACTCCGCGACTTTCGCGTCGGCGCGGTGGGGCTGCTTGTCGCCCCAGCCGTTGAAGTTGAGATCCACTCCGGCCTTGGCGCTGCCGCTGCGGACGAAGACCGGGCCGGTGTCGCGCATCCACAGGTCGTCGAGGTCGGTGGGGATCAGTTCCACGTTCGCGGTGCCGATCAGGCGCTGGGCCAGGGGGAGTTCGTCGGGGCGTACCAGCATGGCGACGGGTTCATAGCGGGCGATCGTGGTGGCGATGGTGGCCAGGTTGCGCTGCACCTCGGGTACCAGATCCGCACCCCAGATATCCGCGTCGGTGGCGAAAGCCATCCAGGTGCGCTTGTGCGGTTGGCCCTCCTCGGGCATGAGCCAAGTCCTGGTGTCGTCGACCTGGGTCTCGCAGCCGACCCACAGCACACTGCCGAGCGCGGCCATCGTGGTCTGGACGAACGTTCGTCGTCGCATCTGAATGCTCCCTTCGGGTTCCCCGAGGATAGACCCTGACTGAAATTTCAGTCAAGGACGGTGGCACCTAGGTGGGGTTCTACGCACCCTCGGGGTCGCGGGACCAGCACTCGGGGCACTGATGACGGCGGGCGATCCGGTGGAAAGTGGAACCTGTCACCGCACCCGAACCCGGAGGCCCCCGATGTCGATCATCAGCACCATCGCCCACTCGGCGGAGCGTCGCGTCATGGTCTCGACCGCGGACGGGGTGGAGCTCGCGGTTCGCGAATACGGTCGGCGGTCCGCGGATCTGACCGTCGTGCTCATCCACGGACACTGCCTGCGCAGCGAATCGTGGACCGATGTGCGCGACGCGCTGCTGCGCGAGCACCCCGCCGCGCGGGTCGTCTGCTACGACCACCGCGGTCACGGCGACTCGGCCACGGCTCCCCGGCAGACCTACAACCTCGAACAGCTCGGCCAGGACCTGCACGATGTGCTCGACGTGGTCGCCCCGAACGGGCCGGTCGTGCTGGTCGGTCATTCGATGGGCGGGATGACCGTGCTGACCTACGCCGACCGCTACCGGCACGAGATCGGCACTCGCGTCGTCGGCGTCGGGCTGATCGCCACCGCCGCGAGCGGACTGGCCGACGCGGGCTTCGGACGGCTGCTGCGCAACCCGTTCATCTCGGGATTCCAGGCGGCCGTGCGCCGCGCGCCGCGGCTGATGCAGCGAGTGAAGCTGCTGGCCTGCAAGGTCTTCGCCCCGGTGGTCCGCGCCGCGGAATTCGGCGACGGCAAGGTGAGCCCGCGCGTGCTCACCCTGGCCGCGGCCATGCACAACGCGACCCCGATCGTGACGATGGCGAGCTTCCTGAGCGCCTTCATGACCTACGACCGCACCGACGTCCTGCCCGACCTGTCGACGATCCCCACCATGATCCTGTGCGGTTCCGCCGACCTCATGACCCCGCCCGCGCATTCCGTCGCCATGGCCGCCGCGGTCGACTATTCGGACCTGGTCATGATCGAAGGCGCAGGCCACTCGGTGATCCTCGAGCAGCCGGGCCAGGTCACCCAGGCCATCACCCGCCTGCTCACCCGTGCCGGCGATACCAACACCGTCGACCGCACCGACCTGGCCCTCGCCGCCTAGGGAGCCTCGAAATTCGCCACCCCGCGATATTGGACCGTTGATCACCACGCTCTCAGGTGAGTATCGGCCGAGAGGCGAACGCCACCAGAGCGTGGTGATCGACTGTCCAGCTCGGGGTGGATTACTCCCTGCGGGCGCAGGCGAGGGCGGCGTGGCGGCGGGTGGTGGCGGTGGCGGGGTGTTGGAGGCGGTCGAGTTCGGTGAAACCGGTGGTTTGGAGGAGAGTGATGAGGTTGTTGATGGGCCAGCGGTAGGCGTTGGTGACTTTGTGGGGGAACATTTCGACTTCGTTCTCGGCGTCGAAGAAGCCGAGGACGAGTGCTCCGCCGGGGCGGAGTACTCGGTGGAATTCGGTGAGGATGGTGGGGAGTTCGGGGGGTGGGATGTGGATGAGGGAGAACCAGGCGAGGATTCCCGCGATGGATTCGGGTGGGGTGTTCAGGGTGCGGAAGGAGCCGAGTTCGAAGTCGAGGGTGGGGTAGGTGGTTCGGGCGTGGGTGATGAATTCGGGGACCAGGTCTATGCCGGTGGTGGGGATGCCCGCGTCGGTGAGGACCTTGGTGAAGTGGCCAGGGCCGCAGCCGAGGTCGAGGACGGGGCCCTCGGTGAGGTGGCGGAGGATGAAGGTGGTGTAGGCGGGGTCGAGGTCGGTGGGGGAGCCGAAGAGGTCGATGTAGAGCTGGTTGACCGCGGTGTAGGCGGCGCGGACGGTGTTGTCGGGCACTCGGTCGACGGTAGCGGGGACGGTCACCGGGGAGGGCATGCCCGGTGGTGTCGGTCGTTTGTGATGGGAAGACCCGGGTAGTCGAATGGGGGAGGAGCCGCTTTTCCCAGTCGTAGACGAAGGGACTAGACGATGCCGATCAGGCCTGTCCGACGCATTGCCCGCACACTGTTGGCCACCACGTTCGTTGCCGGTGGGGTGAACGGGCTGATGAATCCGAAACCGCGTGCCGAGGCCGCGACCGCGCTCGCCGACCGTGGGCGCACCGGCCTGCCCGATGCGCTGGCCGCGAAGGTGCCCGAGGATCCCAGCCGGTTCGTGCAGATCAACGCGGTGGCGCAGATCGCGGGTGGATTGTTGCTCGCCAGTGGGCGGGCACCGCGTCCGGCGGCCTTCGTGCTGGCGGCGACCGTCGTGCCCGGCACCGTCACCGAGCAGGACTTCTGGGCCGAGAACGACCCCGACCGCAAGGCCGCCAAGCGCGCCGGATTCCTCAAGGACCTCGGGTTGCTCGGTGGATTGCTGATCGCGGCCGCCGATACCGAGGGCAAGCCGTCGCTGGGTTGGCGAGCCAGGCGCGCGTTGTCCCGGCAGGAGCCGAAGGTGGCGGCCGAGGGCGCGGCGCTGGTCGGCGCGGCCAAGGTCCACAGTGCGCACCTGGCCGAAGTCGCCCACGACCGCGGGGCGCAACTGGCCGATATCGCCCGCGAGCGTGGTCCGCAGCTGGCGGAAGCCGCGCAGGAGCGTGGCAGCCATCTGGCGGAAATCGCCCGCGAGCGTGGGCCGCAGCTGGCCGAGGCCGCGCAGGAACGCGGCAGTCACTTGGCCGAGATCGCCCGTGAGCGCGGTCCGCAGCTCGCCGAGGCGGCCCGTGCGCGCGGGACACAGTTGGCCGAGATCGTGAAGGGCCGGGGCCCCGAGGTGGCCGACGCCGCCCGCGAGCGAGGCTCGCAGTGGGCCGAGCTGGCCAAGGATCGCGGTCCCGAGGTGGCTGAGGTTGCGCGCCACCGGAGTTCGCGCCTGCTCGGCGCCGCCAAGGAACGTGGCACCCACGCAGCGGAGCTCGCGCGCGAACGCGGCGAACAACTCGCCGACGCGGCACGGGAACGTCGAGCGGCCGGCTGACCCGCCCAAACCACGACACCACACTCAAACGGCGGCTGCGCCCATCAAGGCGCAGCCGCCGAACTGCCGCGCCGAACTGCCGCGCCGAACTGCCGCGCCGAACTGCCGCGCCGAACTGCCGCGCCGAACTGCCGCGCCGAACTGCCGCGCCGAACTGCCGCGCCC
>NZ_JBHVVA010000009.1:8805-194551 GCF_042883805.1 Nocardia sp. NPDC058176
GAACTGCCGCCAGCGGGCTGTACGACCTGGACTGTTGATCACCAGGCGCTGGTGGTGTTCGCTTCTCTGCCGATGCTTGCATGGGAGCCTGGTGATCAACGGTCCAACTCGTGGCGGACCAGCGTTCGGGCGGACTTATCCCACCGAGAACGTGGCGAAGCCGGGGGTGATTGTTCCGCCGCTGACCGAGGTGAGCACGAGGGCGATCTGGCCGGGGCCCGGTTCGATGACGGCTCGGGGTGGGAAGCCGTGGAGGCCGTCGGAGAGTTGGGCGGCGCCGGTGGTGCCGGTGGTCAGGTTCAGCCATTGGATGTTGCCTGATACCAGGCAGCCCCAGCCGCCCTCTTTTCCGCCGGTGATCACGGCGGTGCCGGGGTGTTCGCCGAGGATGACGACGCAGCCGATCGGGGGGACGTCGAAGCTGCCGTTGGGGTTGCCGAAGGCGGCGGGGGCGATCTGGAAGGGGATGACCACGGGGTCCGCGTGCGCGAATCCGGTGGCGGACAGACCTGCCGCGACGAGTGCCGCCGCTCCGATACCAAGCCTACGAACGAGATTCATCACTGCGAACTCCTGCTGCGCTGAGGGACCCGACCGGACTGTGCCCGAGCATACGCCCGCGGAAAACTGGTCGGTTCGTTCGTGATTGCCCCGATATTCGTGGTCTGGCGGGGGAAATCCCGGCGAATCGGGTTTTGTGCTGGGTTCCGGCGTGAATACTGGACACTCGCAATACTTTTCGGAGAGTGGGATTCAACTGATGTTGTCCGGTCGTGAAATGTCCAAGTCGTACGCTGTGCGCGTCGCCCTCGCCGGGGTGGCCGTGACGATCGGACTGCTCGGGTCGGCGGCACCGGCGGCGGCGCTGCCGGGTTCGGGATCGGCGAGCGGGTCGGCTACCGGATCCGCCAGCGGTTCTGCGGATCTGGCTTCGGGCTCGGCGGCAGCGGCGGGACCGGCGAGCGCCTACCTGACGTGGCAGTCGGCGCAGTTCATCCACAACACGCTGCGCATGCTGCTCTCGGTGCCGATGCGTCTGGGCTAGGCGCTCTTCCACATCTGCTGCCAGCGTTCCGCGGCCCAGTCGCGGACATAGGGACTGACCAGGATCGCGGGCAGCAGCAGCGCGAAGCCCACCAGCATCACCGCCAAGCGCACCCACACACTCAGCTCGACCACCGCGCGCAGCAGCGCGGGCAGGAGGCAGAGTCCGGCGAGCACCACCAGGACGATTGCCGCGAGATTGCGGCCGGGGCCGGCGATCAGCGCGGCACAGGTGCCGAAGCACAGCCCGAGGACGAGTCCGCCGACGCCGACGAAGTAGTTGTCCCAGGCGAGCCAGCTCGGACGGGCAGACCGGTGAGTGACCACGCGCCGCAGCTTAGCGCGATCAGCTGTCGGTGTGCTGGGGTCTCGGCCACGGATTGTCTTCCATCCGTTCGACCGACCGGTTGAACTTGCGCATCAGCCTGCCCAGCTCGGCGATGTCGTCGTCGTCCCAGTCGGCGACGACGGCGCCGATCCCCTTGGCGCGGTACTTCTGTTCGGCGGCCAGCGCGGTCCGGCCATCGGCGGTCGCGCGGATCTTGCGGGCCACGCCACCCTCGGGATCGGGAACCCGTTCCACCAGTTGCTGTTTCAGCATCGCGCCGACCTGCCGGTTGATCGTGGAGATGTCGAGCCGGAACGCTTCCGACAGCTCGCGCAGGCTCAGGGGATCGCCCAGCTCGAGACGGGTGAGGATGAGGAACGCGGAGCGGTCGAGCGCGAAGCCCGGCACGCGGCGCGCGGTCGCCGGGTAGTGCCGGGCGATCAGGTTCAGCTCGAACACCAGGCGGGCGAACGGGGTGTCGTCGACGGAGCCGGAATCGGACATGCGCCCACTATGTCGTGTGGCTCGCCCCGGTGACAAATTGTGTACCATGCACATGCTGTGTACCGTGCATATTCGTGTCCCTAACTGCCGCCGACGTCCCGCCGGCCTCTCCTGAAATCCGGCGTCTCACCCCGGCCGTGCTCATCGCGGTGCTCAGCACGGTCGGCGTCGTCGTCTCGCTCATGCAGACGCTGGTCATCCCGCTCATCCCGTCGCTGCCCACCCTGCTGAACACCTCGGCGTCCAACGCCTCCTGGGTGATCACCGCGACCCTGCTCGCGGGCGCGGTCTCCACACCCATCTCCGGCCGGCTCGGCGACATGTTCGGCAAGCGCCTGGTGCTGGTGGCCAACCTCGGGTTCATGATCGTCGGCTCGGTGGTGTGCGCGAGCTTCTCGACGCTGGTACCCGAGATCGTCGGCCGCTCGCTGCAGGGCGCCGCGGTGGGCGCGATCCCGCTGGGCATCAGCATCATGCGTGACGAACTGCCCGCCGAGAAGGTCGGCGCCGCCATGGCGGTGATGAGCGCGACGCTCGGCGTCGGTGGCGCCATCGGCCTGCCCTTCGCCGCGGTGATCGCACAGAACGCGGACTGGCACGTGCTGTTCTGGACCGCCGCCGGACTCGGCATCGTGTGCGCGGCGCTGGTGCTGTTCTTCGTGCCGGAATCGCCGGTGCGCACGCCGTCGCGCTTCGATTTCGGTGGCGCGCTCGGCCTGTCGATCGCGCTGCTCGCGCTGCTGGTCGGCATCACCAAGGGCGCCGACTGGGGCTGGGCGAGCGCCTCGATCATCACCCTGTTCGCGGTCTCACTGTTCAGCTTCCTGGCCTGGGGCGCCTATGAACTGCGCCAGGCCGCGCCGCTGGTCGACCTGCGGGTCTCGGCGCGCCCGCGCGTGCTGTTCACCAACATCGCCTCGATCGCGGTCGGCTTCTCGCTCTACGGCATGTCGCTGACCTTCCCGCAGCTGCTGATGGCGCCGAAGGAGACCGGCTACGGTTTCGGCCTGTCGATGGTGGTCGCCGGCCTGGCGATGGCGCCGACCGGCCTGGTCATGATGCTGCTCTCGCCGGTCTCGGCCCGGCTCTCGGCGAAGAAGGGCCCCAAGCTGACCCTCGGCCTCGGCTCGGCGGTGATCGGCCTCGGTTACCTGTGCGCGGTGGTCATGATGGACAGCGTCTGGCAGATCATGCTGGCCTCGGTGATCGTCGCCGGTGGTGTCGGCCTCGCCTACGCCGCCATGCCCGCGCTGATCATGGGCGCGGTGCCGATCACCGAGACCGGCGCCGCCAACGGCCTGAACTCGCTGATGCGCTCGATCGGCACCTCCACCTCGGCCGCGGTGATGGGCGTGGTGCTCGCGCACATGACGATGCAGGTCGGCGCGTACACGCTGCCCTCGCGCGCGGGTTTCCACACCGCCTTCTTCATCGCGATGGCGGGCGCGGTCGTCGCGATCGTGCTCACCGCCTGCATCCCGGTCCGCAAGTCCGACTAGCTCAGTCCGGCACGGGGGAGAACACCACCAGCGACCATTCCCGGCGCGGAATGGTGTAGTCGAGCGCGTGCATGGTCATGGTGACCGCCGCGCCCGTCTCCGGGTGCCGGATCCGCTGGACCGGGGAGTCGAGGTGGGTGGGCGCGTCGGGTTCGGTGGTCCAGAACTCGGTCCACTCCGCGCCCTGGGAGCAGGCCGCCACCAGTTCGTCTATCCGGCGCTGTGGCACCACGCCCGGGCTCATCACCCGGAATCCGTAGACGCACAGGTGCACCTGTTTGTGCCAGTCGAGCATCGCCACCCGCGAGCGGGGGTCCAGCATCATCCACTCGAGCAGGGTGGTGCCCGCGTGCAGGCCGGGGAAGTACTGTTCCCAGGCCGCGTTGGCCGCGACGATGTCGAAGGTCGAGTACACCTGCAGGCTGGCCGGGAACGGGATCGCGTCCAGCAGGGAGAGATCGGTGGCGGGCACGGTGCCGCTGGTGTCGGGCGCGGAGTTGTCGTAGCGCGCGGCGTAGGACAGCGACACCAGGTGGTCGCGGAACAGATCGGGCACCTCGAGCACGTCGAACAGGGAGTTGAGCGCCTCCACGGTGGGGGTGCGGGTGCCCTGTTCGATCTTCTGGATGAGGGCGGGCGAGATGCCGGCGGCGGCGCTGAGCGCGGCGCGGGTCAGGCCCGCCGATTCACGGCGATCGCGCAGGTAGCGCGCGATCGAGGCGTGTGGATCGTCCTTCACGGTCGCTCCTCCTGCGCGGTGCCGGTGGTTCGGGACGCCACGGCGACCAGGGCATCGATCCTCGCCACGTTCCTCCGCTGCTCGATGGGACAAATTGGGACAGTCGTCTAACTTGACCGACAGTAAAGCGTTCGCAAAAATTCTCACAGCCGGGCGGGTCACCGCGCCTCGGTGCGCGGACGTCGCCGGAGGGGATGGCACGCACTCAGCTGCGCGCCGAGTGCGCGGTTCGCGAGCCGACACCCGGGTGGCGCAGGGGTCCACCCGGTGGTCGTGCTCCCGCCCGGCCCGCTCCGGCCGATTGTCCCGTGATCCGGGGAACCCGGAGCGCCTCCGGTTCGTCTGAGAAGGTAGAGGCACAACGGAAGTGGGGGGCGATGACGCAGCTTCAGGAAGAACGGACCGGACGAAAAGGTAGATGGATCGCCGGGATCTCCGGCGCGCTCGCGGTCGCCACGCTGGTGGTGGTCGGTGTCGTCTGGTGGCAGCACGACTGGGGCGAGCCGTTTCCCGCGCTGGACAGCGAGTATCTCGACGAACAGCAGGTCGCCCTGGTAGACGTGCTGCGCCGCGAATACGAGAACCCCGGCGACGGCCCGAAGTACGCCGAGGGCGTCCAGGAAGCCTGGTGCGCGGACTTCGTCAGCTGGACGATGCGCGCGGCGGGCAGGCCGCTGGCCAACCCGAACTCCGGTTCCTGGCGCATTCCCGGCGTCTACACGCTGACCGAGTACTACCAGAGCGTCGGCCGGTTCACCCCCGGTGGCGTCGACTACCGGCCGCGCACCGGCGACGTGGTGCTCTACGGCCCGAACAGTCCACTCGGCCAGCACACCAACATCGTGCTGAAGGCCGAGGGCGCGACGATCACCACCATCGGCGGCAACGAGATGGGCGGAATCCGGGTCAGGACAATCACCCCGGCCGAGACGGCCGACCTGGTCGGCTACGGGCGCTTCTGAAATCGATTGTCGCTCAACACAACTGCGGGGAACCTGGACGGCGGTACCACGCCGGTGCCCGTACGATGGGAGGCGGCGGCGCCCGGCAGCGCCCCGGCCGGCCCCTCCGTCCTGCTTCCCCCTCATCGGCAGGACGGGGGGTTGTGCCACCACCTGGGGATTTCCCGGCATCCCGTACCGTGTTCGATGTGCGTGTGAAGGTGAGCGACGAAGCACGTCGAGACAGTCCGAGGTGGATCGAGTACGCCGATTTCGGTGAGCGCTTCGTCACCTACGCGGTGACCGAGGAGCGGATCGCCGCCGCGGTGGCGGGGATGACCGGGCGCGGAGTGCAGATCGGGCCGTTCTCGCTCGGCCCCGCCGGACTGGCCGGATTCGTCGCCGAGGGCACACTGGGCACGCCCGTGGTCACCCGCACGCCCGGTGACGCGCTGAGCTTCGGAGTCCGTATCCCGCTGACCCTGGCGGTGAACGTGGTGCTCGGCGGTCGCAAGCTGGGCCTGGCCGCCGTCGTGGAGATCGGGCTGCGGCTGCACGCCCGCACCGCCCCGCCCCTGCTGGTGGTGATCGACGTGGCCCCGGTGAGCGCGCGCGACGTCAGCTTCACGCTGCGGGCCGAGGCCATCGACACCGCGTGGGAGATGCTGCTCGACCCGATCGCCGGGCTGGTACAGCGCGAGGTCGCCAACCGGGTCAACGCCATCGTGGGCGACCCGAAGGTCCGCTCGGAACGCGTCTTCGACATCGAGGCGATCCTCGACGGCTACCGCTCCCCGCATCGCCACGACACCGTCTTCGAGTGGATCGACTACCGCGAGTTCGGTTTGCGCTTCTTCACCACCATCGTCACCAGGGATCGGGTGCACAGCGTCGTGGCGCAGATGGCGGGTAGCGAGATCGAGGTCGGCCCGCTGTCGGAGGGCCCGCGCGGCGCGGCGACGGTGACCGTGCGCGGCGCGATCGAGCAGCCGCGCGTGATCGATCGCGGACTGGGTGAGCCCGGCGCGCCGCGGGTGTTCGACATGACGCTGCCGGTGGGCCTCGACATCACCGTCGACGTGCTCAAGGCCAATCACTACCGCGCCGACCTGGAGATTCCGCTGGTCCTCACGGCCAGGGCGGCCGAACCGCTGCAGATCGTGATCGATGTGCCGCCGCCCGCGCTCGAGGACATCTCGATGGAGTTCACCGCGAAGGGCCTGCGCGCGGCCACCCTGGCCCGGCTGGCCGGGATCAAGAAGCAGGTGGTGGCGCAGGTGGTCGCGGTGGTCAGCACCGAACTGGCCGATCCCACCGGCCGCACCATCGACGTGGGTGCGGCGATCGACGGCGCCACCTGATCCGATCCGGCGCGGTGAATCCGGCCGTGGCGGCCGTGCGCGCATCCGTGTGACCAATGGTGCGAATGTGGCGTTTGGTTCTGGCGGTTCCCGTGGGGTTGTGGTGAAATGAGTCGCACGTTCTGAGGCTCCCGGCGCGCGAGATTCGGGGAAGGCGCGTCGGGCCTGCCACCTGGTCGAGAAGTCGGGTTGCGCGAAGGAGTCCTGCGATGCGTTCTGTTCCGGTGACCCGGCGAGAGTTCTTCGGATTCGCCGCCGCGGCAGCCACTGTCGGCGTCGGCCTGTCCGCCGCACCGGCCGCGGCCCAATCCTTCGGCACCATGGTCGACTACGCCGCGGGCGTGCCCTCGGCCGCCGCGATCAAGGCCGCCGGGCACATCGGCGTGATCCGTTACGTCTCCGACCGCAGGCCCGGCGCCGAATGGATGGCGGGCAAGCCGCTGCGCGCCGCCGAGGTCGAAGACCTGCGGGCACACGGGTTGTCGATCGTGTCGAATTATCAGTTCGGCAAGGCCGACACGGCCGACTGGCGTGGCGGGCGGGAAGCGGGCAAACGCCACGCCGACCGCGGCTGGGCCCTGCACACCGCCGCGGGCGGCCCCGACTCCGCGCCGATCTACGCCTCCATCGACGACAACCCGTCCCAGCGCGAGTTCGACGAGATGATCGCGCCCTATATCGAGGGCTGGGAATCGGTGCTCGGCGCCGATCTGGTCGGCATCTACGCCAACACCCCGACCATCGATCGCGCCATCCACGCGGGCCTGGGTTCCTGGTTCTGGCAGCACAATTGGGGCACGCCCAGGGGATACGTGCACGGCGAGGCGCACCTGCACCAGTTCGAGATCGACAAGCGCGCGATCGACGGCGTCGGCGTGGACCTCAACCGGGTACTGGCCGAGGACTACGGCCAGTGGTGACCCGCTAGGTCTGGCAGTGGCAGGTCGGCGCGAGCCGCAGTTCCGGCTCGTCGTCGGGCACCACGCGCAGTGCGGTCCTGCTCTCGGGAGCGGCGTGATCGCCGAGCCAGGACAGCAACGACCAGCGCGACAGGCCCGACAGTGCCGAGCCGAGGCTCAGGAACGAGCCGGAGGAAATGGCCGACCCGAACGAGCCGACCGACCCGATGGACAGCACCGACCCGACGCTGCCGATCGACAGCACCGAGTACGCCGACCCGATCGACAGAATCGACCCTTCCGAGCGCCAGGACAGGATCGAGCGCCGCGAACGCCGACTCCGAATCGACCGAGCGTCGCCAGGGGAAACTCGTGTGGTCGCCATGAATTCCGGTCTACCACACCGCACAGTCTTTGAACACGGTGTGCGGTGGCTATTTCAGCGCGGTTCCGGCGGTTCGGCGGGCTGCGGCGCTGAGGTCGGAGCCGTGGTGGGTGAGGAAGGTTTCGAGGCGGGCGCGGTCCTTGCGGCCGATTTCGCGCAGGGCCACGCCGACGTTGGTTTGGACCAGGTGTTCGGGGTCGGCGGCGAGGATTTCGCAGAGGGCGAGCGGGTCGTCCAGGTCGCCCGCGCGGATGATCCAGAAGGCCGCGGTGACGGCGGCGCGGCGATGCCAGCGGTTCGGGGAGCGGGCCCAGTCGAAGAGGATCGCACGTGGCTTGTCCAGCAGGTACCAGCCGACGACGCGGGGTGCGGAGCGATCGATGAAGTCCCAGGTGTCGATCCGGTCGAGGCGCGAGACCCAGAGGTCGTAGAGCGCTTCGCGATCGGTGCCGGTGATGCCGCGTGCCCGGGCCTTGAAGTCGAGGATGCTCACCGCCACCATCCGCATCTCGTAGACCTCGGAATCGAGCAGCCGGTGCACTTCGGCGAGCGGCATCGCGGCATTGGTTTTCGCGATGTCGAACACCGTGCGCATGCGAACCCCGATGACGTCGATCCCCGGATCGGGCAGTCGTTTACGGATCTTCGCCTGTTCGGCCTCGTCCGTCGCCTCGGTCAACGCGGCCAGCACGGCTTCGGCGGTCGGTTCCTGCGCCATCGCCACATCCTCTCGCCGAACAACGAAAACCTCCCCGCGCCTCAGGGCAGGCCTGAAGTCACGGGGAGGTGGGAGAAACTCTAGACCGTGAAGAAGCCGAGGGTCGGCATGAACGAGCAGGTGCGCGGGGCCTCGCCGTCGACCTGCGTGGTCAGCGAACCGGAGACCACGGCGACGACGCGGCCGTGGCCGGTGTTGGCGATGGTCGACAGGGTGGCCGGGCCGTCGGGGTTGATCCTGGCCTCGCCGGTCAGGGTCTGCACCGCGGACTGCCGGGTGTCGAGGTTGAGCCACTGCACGGTCATCGGCGGGTTCTGTTCGGCGGTCGGCGCCTTGGTGCCCAGCGCGGTGAACACGAAACCGGCCTGACCGGCGGCGGGTCCGGGCGGGGGCAGCTGGGCCGGGCCCGGCACCGCGAGCGCGGTACCGACCGAGTCGGCGCCGTCACCGATGCAGCCCTGGCCGATCGTCGGGTAGAGGAACTGCGCGATCACCGGGCCGTCCTCGGGGATCTCCGGTCCACCGCCGCCACTGCCGTCGAGGAAGGTGATGATCCGCTCCAGCGTCGACTTGATGGCGGGCGGCAGGTTCAGCGTGGCCAGCAGGGCGCGGGCCTGGTCGATCAGGGCCTGCTGCGGGCTGGCGATGTCGGCGGGTCCGGCGATCAGTCCGGCGACCGCGGGCGCGAAGGCGGCCAGCGCGTCGACGGGGACGCCCTCGGGCACCATCGGAACGCTGATCGGCGCGGCCTGGGGGGCAGGCGCGGGAGCGGCACTGGTGGATGCCGGCGCGGCGAGCATGGCGCTGGCCGCGATGGCGAGAGCGGTCGTTGCGATCCGCGATCCTCGGCTACGAAGCACTTGTCTAGCCGTCCTTACCTCGGTGTTGCGATGGGACGAGGGTGTCGAGCCCTACATGTCGGGGTCACTCTAAGGACAACGCTGCCGTGTTGTACAGCCGCCGGGCCCGTGGCGGCGCACCGGCCGAATCATGTTCATCGACGCTAGCCCCAGGTGCTGTTACACGTGGGGATGTTGATGCAACTGTTACCGGTGGTGTCGTGTCGCTGCGTGCTGCGCTCTCCCCCGTGCGCGCGGTCGCGCGCGAGGGCCCGGTTAAGGTGATCTCGCATCGCGAAACTCGCCCATACGACGGAAAGCCTGGCATTGAACCGACATCTCCGATGGGCTCTCGCGCTGCTCGGATTGTCCGTGCTCGCCAGGCTGGGCTGGATGCTGTTCGCCGAGAACGGCCTCAATGTCGTCGATCTGCACGTCTACGTCGACGGCTCGGCCGCGCTGCTCACCGACCGGCTCTACGACTTCACCTACGCGGAGGAGACGCCGGACTTCCCGCTGCCGTTCACCTATCCGCCCTTCGCCGCGCTGGTGTTCTTCCCACTGCACTATCTGCCGTTCACGCTGGTGGCGGTCGGCTGGATGCTGGCGACGGTGGCCGCGCTCTACGGCGTCATCCGGATCAGCCTCGAACTGCTCCTCGGCGCCGAGGCCAAGCGGACGCGCTGGATCACCACGGCGGTCGCCTGGACCGCGCTCGGCGTCTGGCTCGAGCCGGTGCGCACCACGATCGACTACGGCCAGGTCAATGTCTTCCTGGTCTTCGGCGCGATGCTCGCCGTGCGCAGCGCGCGCTGGTGGATCTCGGGCACGCTGGTCGGTTTCATCGCCGGCATCAAGCTGACGCCGGCGATCACCGGCCTCTACTTCGTGGCCCGGCGGTGCTGGGCCACGGTGCTGTGGTCGGCGGCGGCGTTCGGGCTCACCGTGGCTGTGAGCTTTCTCATCAACGCGAGCGAGGCGCGCCGCTACTTCGGCACGCTGCTGGGCGATGCCGACCGGATCGGCCCGGTCGGCTCGGTCTGGAATCAGTCCCTGCGCGGGGCATTGAGCCGCATCCTGGGTCGTGACGTGGAGTCGGGGGCGTGGTGGATCGCGGCGGTGGTGCTCACCGCGGTGCTGGCCTTCCTCGCCTGGCGCACGCTGGGGCCCGACGACCGGCTCGGCACGCTGGTCCTGGTGCAGCTGTTCGGGCTGATGATCTCGCCGATCTCCTGGTCGCATCACTGGGTGTGGCTGATCCCGACCGTGCTGTGGCTGCTCTACGGACCGCTGCGCGATCAGCGCGTCGCGCGGTTCATCGCCGGGTTCTGGGTGCTGACGATGCTGGTCGGCGTGCCGTGGGTGCTCTCGTTCGCCCAGCCGACGATCTGGACCATCCCGCGGCCGTGGCCGCTGGCCTGGCTCGGCGCGGTCGACGTGATCGGCGTGTTCGTCCTGCTCGGCTGGTTGATCTGGCACGGGCGCGACACCCTGCGCGCGCAGCTGGGCAAGCGGCGTCGCGCCGCCGAGGTGCCCGCGAACTGACGGCTCAGCCGACGATCTCGTCGATGGTGTGCGCCAGCGCGGTGTCGAGCGCGGTGAGCCCGCCCGCCGAATGCGTACTGAGCGTGAATGTCAGTGTGCGCCAACGGATATCGATGTCGGGATGATGATCGGCCGCCTCGGCCGCCGTGGCGACCTTGCGGACCAGCTCGATGCCCGCCAGGAAACTCGGCGCCTTGACCGTGCGGGTGATCGCGGCACCCTCGCGTGACCATTCCGGCAGGGTGGCCAGGGCGATGGTGATCTCGGGATCGGAGAGCAACGAAGTACCCATGACTCGGTTGTACTCCTGCTCGGGACAGCACGCATCGCCCGACGTCACAGCGGTCAGGCGGCGCGCGCCTTCTTCAAAGCCTTCTTCAGATCCTTACCGCTCACACCGGCGGCCTCGGCCTTCTTCATCCGCATGATGACGACGGGACATTTGAAGCACCGCGTCTTCTTCCGGCAGCACTTTTTCTTAGGCTTGAGGCTCGATACCTTCTTCGCCTTCACCTTGCCCACGCGAGCCACCCTATCGTCAGTACAAAGGCTGACACGTGCGTGCCACTCCGGTACCGGTAGGGTGTAACAGGCCGCGATGCCAGATGAATGCGCGCCAATACATCAACAGCAGGAGGATTGAGGCGTGTCGTCTACACGCGATTTTCGCAACGTCGCCATCGTGGCCCACGTCGACCACGGCAAGACGACGCTGGTCGACGCCATGCTTCGTCAGTCGGGCGCGTTCGCAGAGCGAGCCGAGCTGGTCGACCGAGTCATGGACTCCGGTGACCTCGAGCGCGAGAAGGGCATCACCATTCTCGCGAAGAACACCGCAGTACATCGTCACCACCCCGACGGTTCCGTCACCGTCATCAATGTCATCGACACCCCCGGCCACGCCGACTTCGGTGGTGAGGTCGAACGTGGCCTCTCCATGGTCGACGGTGTCGTGCTGCTCGTCGACGCGTCCGAGGGCCCGCTGCCCCAGACCCGCTTCGTGCTGCGCAAGGCACTGGCCGCCAAGCTGCCGGTGATCCTGGTCGTCAACAAGACCGACCGCCCCGACGCCCGGATCGCCGAGGTCGTCGAGGAATCGCACGACCTGCTGCTCGACCTGGCATCCGATCTCGACGACGAGGCCGCCGAAGCCGCCGAGCTGGCGCTGGACCTGCCGGTCCTCTACGCCTCGGGTCGCGAGGGCAAGGCGTCCAAGGAGCAGCCGGAGAACGGTTCCGCTCCCGCCGCCGAGAATCTCGACGCCCTGTTCGACGTGCTGCTCAACAACATCCCGGCGCCCAAGGGCAACGTGGACGCGCCGCTGCAGGCCCATGTCACCAACCTCGACGCCTCGGCCTTCCTCGGCCGTCTCGCCCTGGTTCGCGTGCACAACGGCGAGCTGCGCAAGGGTCAGAACGTCACCTGGATCAACGCCGAGGGCGCCAAGCAGGTCAAGATCACCGAGCTGCTGCAGACCATCGGTGTGGAGCGTCAGCCGGGCGAGGTCGCCGTCGCCGGTGACATCGTCGCCATCGCCGGTATCCCCGACATCATGATCGGCGACACCCTCGCCGACGTGGAGAACCCGGTCGCGCTGCCGCGCATCTCGGTCGACGAGCCCGCCATCTCGGTGGTCATCGGCACCAACACCTCGCCGCTGGTCGGCCGGGTGCAGGGCCACAAGCTGACCGCCCGCATGGTGAAGTCGCGGCTGGATCAGGAACTGATCGGCAACGTCTCGCTGCGCGTGCTCGACATCGGTCGTCCCGATGCCTGGGAGGTGCAGGGCCGCGGTGAGCTGGCGCTGGCCATCCTGGTCGAGCAGATGCGTCGCGAGGGCTTCGAGCTGACCGTCGGCAAGCCGCAGGTGGTCACCAAGACCGTCGACGGCAAGGTGCACGAGCCGTTCGAAGAGCTGACCATCGACTGCCCCGACGAGTACCTGGGTGCCATCACCCAGCTGCTGGCCGCCCGCAAGGGCAAGATGGTGCAGATGAGCAACCACGCCGCCGGCTGGGTGCGCATGGAGTTCATCGTCCCCTCGCGTGGCCTGATCGGCTTCCGCACGGTGTTCCTCACCGAGACCCGCGGCACCGGCATCGCCAACGCCGTCTCCCACGGCTACGCGCCGTGGGCCGGTGAGATCCGCGCTCGCCACACCGGTTCGCTGGTGTCGGACCGCGCGGGCACCGTCACCCCGTTCGCGATGATCCAGCTGGCCGACCGTGGTCAGTTCTTCGTCGAGCCGGGTGCCGACACCTACGAGGGCATGGTCGTCGGCATCAACCCCCGCGCCGAGGATCTCGACATCAACGTGACCCGCGAGAAGAAGCTGACGAACATGCGCAGCGCGACCGCGGACACCTTCGAGACCATGGCCAAGCCTCTGCAGCTCGACCTGGAACTGGCGATGGAGTTCTGCGCCGGTGACGAGTGCGTCGAGGTCACCCCGGAGGTGGTCCGCGTGCGCAAGGTGGTGCTCGGCGCCAACGAGCGTGCCCGCGACCTGTCGCGTCGCAAGGCGCGTGACCGTGCGGTGAGCAACTCCTAGAAAGTGCTCGACACGATGGGACGGTGCCTCGGTGCCGTCCCATCGTTCGTTTCGCTGGGCTCGCACCAGTGCGGCCAGGACAGAGAGGCACGGTAGAGTGCCGGACGTGAGTTCGGGGGTTCGACGCGCGAAGTGGCGCGCGATGTTTGTGGCGATGACCGCGTCGGTGGTCCTCGCCGGTTGCACCGCGAATCCACCACCGCCGATCGAGAGCACCGATTCGCCCAAGACCACCCAGGCCAAGCCGGGGAAGAACACCGTCGTCGTCGCGATCGACGACATCGGCATCGGCTTCAATCCGCATCTGCGCTCGGACCAGTCGCCCGCCACCAACGCGGTGAGTTCGATGGTGCTGCCCAGTCCGTTCCGGCCGGTGCCGAATCCGGCGCTGCCGGGGGTGGTCGACCGGGTGCCCGACGCGGCGCTGATCGAGTCGGCGGAGGTGACCTCCGAAGCGCCGTTCACCATCACCTACACGCTGCGCAATCAGGCGAACTGGTCCGACGGCGCGCCGATCGCCGCCGAGGACTTCCGGTTCCTGTGGCAGCAGATGATCACCCAGCCCGGCGTGGTGGATCCGGCGGGCTACCGGTTGATCTCGGATGTGGCCTCCTCCGGCGGCGGCAAGACCGTCACCGTGACACTGACCCAGCCCTACCCCGCCTGGCGGGAGATGTTCGCGAATCTGCTGCCCTCGCACCTGGTGAAGGATTCGCCGGGCGGGTTCGCCAGCGGGCTGGTCGACCGGATTCCGGTCTCGGGCGGCAACTTCACCATCAAGTCGGTCGACCGTGGGCGCGACGAGATCCTGCTCGAACGCAACGACCGGTTCTGGGGCACGCCCGCGGCACCGGATCAGATCCTGTTGCGCCGCGGCGGAACTCCTTCGCAGCTGGCCGAGTCCCTGCGCACCGGGGACGCGCAGATGGCGCTGGTGCACGGTGGCGTGGCGACCCAGGCCCAGCTGGCCGCGATCCCGTCGGTGCGGACCACGATCATGCCGCAGGCCCGCGAACTGCAGCTCACGCTCAACGGCCGCTCCGGCGACCTCGCCGATGTGCGGGTGCGCAAGGCGGTGCTCGGATTGCTCGATCCCGCGCTGCTCGCCACGGTCGGCGCGCAGACCGGCGGCTGGGTGGAACCCGCACGCGCCCAGGTACTTCCGCCGTCGAGCCCCGGCTATCTGCCGACCGCGCCGCCCGCGCCGAACACCGAGGAGGCCTTCGCGCTGCTGGCCGAGGCCGGGTTCGGCCGGGCGCCGGAGACCCCGCAGACCGGTTCGCCCACTTCGCCGGCGCCGCAGCCACGTTCGGTCGCGCGCAACGGCAAGGGGCTGTCGGTGCGGATCGGTGCCGTCATCGAGGACGCGACGGCGCTGGCGGTCGCCAACACCGCCGCCGACCAATTGCGCAGTGCCGGAATCGATGCCACTGTGCGCGGCCTGCCCGCCGACGAGCTGTACGGCAAGAATCTCACCGAGTCCTCGATCGACGCGATCGTCGGCTGGGAGCTGGCGGGCGACGATCCGGCCACGGTGCTGGCTTCGCGCTACGGCTGCGAGCCGGTGGCGCCGCCCGAGGCCGAGGACGAGGTGCGGACCGCGGTGGAGGCCTACCGCAAGGCGCCGAGCAATATCGGCGGTGTGTGCGATCCGGCGCTGCAGCCTTCGATCGACGAGGCCCTGCGCGGGATCGATGTGCCGCGGATCCTGGCCGAGGCCGAACCGCGGCTGTGGGAGCTGTCGACGGTGCTGCCGATCGTGCAGGACAACGTCGTCGCGGCGGCCGGGCCGCGGGTGGACGGCGCGTCGCTGTCGGGCGCCATCCAGGTGGGCATCTTCGGTGACACGGCGCAGTGGCGGAGGATCCCGTGACGCGGGCGACCGGTGGCCTGCTGCTCGTGCACGCCCACCCCGACGACGAAACCCTCACCACCGGTGGCACGATCGCGCACTACCGTCGCCGCGGTGTACCGGTGACGGTGGTGACCTGCACCCTCGGTGAGGAGGGTGAGGTCATCGGCGAGCGGTGGTCGCGGCTGATCGCGGCCGAGGCCGATCAGCTCGGCGGCTACCGCATCGGTGAACTCACCGCCGCGCTGGCCGCCCTGGACGCGGGCGAGCCGTGGTTCCTCGGCGGACCCGGCCGCTGGCGCGATTCCGGAATGGCGGGCACGCCGTCGGCGGCGAATCCGCGCGCTTTCGTGAACTCCGGTGACGCGGCGGTCGAGGCGCTCGTCGAGGTGCTGCTGGAACTTCGGCCCCGCGTGGTGGTGACCTACGACCCGCGCGGCGGCTACGGCCATCCCGACCACATTCGCGCGCACGAGATCACCACCGCCGCGGTGGCGGCCGCCGCCGAACGGGGCTGGGACGTGCCGAAGTTCTACTGGACCGTCACCGACGCGAGCCTGCTGCGCGAGCACACCGCCGCGCTGGCCCGCCGCACGGTCGACGAGCTGCCCGGCGCGCTGCCCAAGGGCTGGCGGTTGCCGGTCGAGCCCGAGCTGGCCGCGATGTCGACGACCGGGGTGACCACCGAGGTCGACGTCTCCGATGTGGTCTCGGCCAAGCGGGCCGCCATGCGCGCGCACGCCACCCAGGTCACCGTCGCGCCCAGTGGCCGGGAGTTCGCGCTGTCGAACAACATCGCCCTGCCGGTGCTGCCGGTGGAGCATTTCCGGCTGGTGCGCGGCGCGCGCGGCCAGGTCGGCGCGGACGGGCTCGAACACGATCTGTTCGCCGGTCTCGACTGAGCGCGGTCGGCCGGCTCCGGCCGAATAGACTCGCCCACATGGTGACCGACCGCGAACAGCCCACCGCCGTGCTGCGGCGCCTGCCCGGCCTGCCCTCCCCGCTGCTCTCGGGCCTGATCGTGGCGCTGCTGCTGGTCGACGCGCTGATCACCCTGTTCCTCGAGGTGATGTTCCTGCCGCTGTACCTCGGGGCGGTGGCGTTTCCGGTGACGGCGCTGCTGGCCGCGCCGATCAATGTCGCCCTGGTCTACGGCATGGAATCGGTGACCTCGCGCCTCGGCTTCCTCTTCGCGCCGATCGTGGTGTGGGTGTTCGGGTTCCTGGTCTTCGCCTCGCGCGGACCCGGCGGCGACGTCATGCTCGGCAGTAACGGGAGCACCCTGCTGCTGCTGGCCTGCGGTGTCCTCGCGCCCGCGGCCTATCTGTACTACCGGTCCAACGTCGGGGTGTACCGGTCGAGCTAGGTGCTCGTGGTCGTCGAACTCTGCCACGGCCAGCGCCCGGTCAGCTCGAGTTCGAGTGAGTAGCTGAGGAATGTCCGGACCAGCACGATCAGGGCGAGGACGCCGACGCTGGTGAAGGTCGGCGAGATGGCGACGGTGCGGATGATGTCGGCCGCGACGAGGAACTCCAGGCCGAGCAGGATGGCCCGGCCCAGACCACGCCGGTAGGTGCCGTAGGCCAGTTCGAAGTCCGTACGCCGGACCAACGCGGTGGCGAAGCGGACCGTGCCGATCAACGCGCCGATGACGATCGCCGCGACACCGGCGCCGTCGAGGACCTTGCCCGCTGTTTCGATCACCTCGGTGAACTCCACATCGGGAAGGCTACGCCGCGAGTGCGCTGGGAGTTGGCCGCGTCAGCCGCGCCGCGCGTCGACGCCGTCGAGGATGAGGTCGAGTTCGAGGGTGAACTTCTCCGGCACCCGCGCGCTTGTCGCGGCGGCGGATCGCGCCAACTGCCCGGCGTAGCGCCGATGTTGCCGGCTGACCCACTGTTCGGCGGGTAGTCCGCCGCGGGCGATCGTCATCAGCACCGCGGCCTCGCTGGAGCACGAGCCGACGATGAACCGGAAGATCGCGTCGGCCGCGAGGTCGACCACCTCGTCGGTGATGTCGGCGACCTCGAGGATGGCGATCAGCGAGTCGGTCAGCCGCATCATGTTGGGGCCGAGGTAGCTCAGCGCCGCACTGCTGAGCACCACTGTGATCCACGGGTGCGCCAGCATCGTCGCGCGCACCCCGGCCGCTTGCTCGTGCATCACCGCCCGCCAGCGCAGCGCGTCCGGCGCGGGGACCGGGATCTCGCCGATGACCCGGTCGACGACGAGTTCGAGCAGCTCGTCCTTGTTCGCGACGTGGGTGTAGAGCGAGGTCGCGCCCGCGTCGAGCCGGGCACCGAGCTTGCGCATGCTCAGCGCGTCGAAGCCCTCCTCGTCGAGCAGCCGGATGGCCTCGGCCACGATCTGATCGCGGCTGAGCGGGGACTGGTCACCGCGTTCGTGCGGTGACCTCGTCGTGCTGCCCGCCGCCATCCCTGCCTCCTCGCGTGTGCTGTCCCGGTACATCGGGTTCGGTTCGGGCTCCTGTGGTCTCACCGGTGGCCGAGGCGGCCGGGCGTCACCGCCTCGATGAGGGCGAGTGCCTGGTCGTGGGGGATGTCGTCGACGAGGTAGGCCTTCTTGCCCGCGGCGGTGGCCGCGACGACGCTGGCCAGGCCGGAGCGGCGCTGCCAGAAGGTCTGGCGGACGGTCCAGCCGATGATGCCGGGCGCCTCGAGGCAGTCGCGGTTGCGGTCGAGGCTGCCGCGGCGGGTGATCAGCCAGGTGGGGCCGGTGGTGCCGGGTAGGACGCGGTGGCCGAGGCCCCGGTAGCGGTCCTCGGCGAGGATGGCCATGACGATCGCGAGAGACACCGGGAGAGTCCACGTCCAGCCCGGCAGGTCGACTCCCGTGAACACCAGTACGAGCATGGCGGTGAGGAGGATGATGACCGGCCACGCGGCCTTGGTGTACCGGCGGCGACGGGCGGCCGGGCCGTGCCGATACAGCTCGATCGTGCCGAGCGTCGCCCCGGAGATCGGTTGTGGTGCGGCTGATTCCGTCGATGCCTTCGTCAACGAAGGGCTGGTGAAGGGTGGCGGAGTGTCCCCGGGGCGGCGGCGGGTGCGCAGGAGTTCGTCGAGGGTGCGTTCGACGGCGGTGCGTGGGGCCTGGGGGAGGATCTTCTGGCGTGGGTTCTCGCCGGTCATGATCATTTCCAGCTGGGCGGCGCGGGCCGCGCGCAGCAGGAGGGGTTCGCTGAGGGTGGCGCCGCGGAAGCGGGCCAGATCGAGGGTGATCTGGCGGGTGGTGAACAGGCCGTGGCGCAGGTGCAGGGTGGTGCCGTTGTCGAGGACCCGCAGGCCGAACCAGGTGGCGAGGTACTGCCCGCAGGCGGCCAGGCTGACCAGTGCCAGCGACAGCAGGGTCAGCCCGGCGATGATGATCACCACGACGGGCGTGCTGTCGTCGTCGATGTGCTCCACGGGCGCCGAGGACGAGAGCACGTCGATGAGCCCGTACTGCGCGCCGAGACCCGCGATCGGCGCGATGATGGCGAGCCCGGTCAGCGACAGCGGCGCGTAGCGCACCCAAGCGGCCCGCCAGTGCCCGATCTCCACACCCGACTCGGTGGAGTCGGACGGTGAAACATGATGCGCTACAACGGGGTCGGTCGACCCGGGCGCGTAACTTCCGGTGTGCGCGAGCAATTCGGCGCGCAGCGCGGGAATCCGGCTGGTGTCGAGGGCGTCGAGCTTGAACTCCTCGCCCTTGGCGGTCTGGTTGCCGGTCCCGATCGCGAGCACCGCGAGCCCGAGGATCCGGTGCAGCAGATCGGCTTCCACGTCCACCGACCTGATCCGTGGCCGCGGCACCGACAGCGTCCGCCGCTGCACGATGCCGGTGCGCAACTGCACATGATCGGCATCGATGCGATAGGAGGTGGTGAAGAAGCGCGCCACACCGAACCCGGCGATCAGCACGACCGGGATCAGGCTCCACAGCGGATTACCGCTGGTGGTGCCGACGATCAGCGTGCCGAGCAGCACCGGGATGTACTTCACGATCTCGGTGATCGGATAGACCACCAGCATGCGCGGATCGAGCCGCTGCCAGTCGTCGACCGCCACCGGTGCGCTCAGCTGCTGCTCGCCGGGCTCGCTCACGTCGCGTCCCCGCGGTGCTGTGCCGCGATCCCGGCCAGCCGGGTGACGGTCTGCTCGGCGACCGGCAGATCCAGCGCGCCGATCGTCACCGCACCCGCCGAGGACGCCGTGGTGACCGTGACGGTGGCGAGTCCGAGGATGCGTTCCAGCGGCCCGCGCTCGGTGTCCACGGTCTGCACCCGCGAGATCGGCGCGACCCGCGACTCCTGATCCAGCCAGCCCACCCGGGTGTAGACGGCCTCGTCGGTCACTTCCCAGCGATGCACCGCGAACCGCCACAGCGGCACGACGACCACCCCGAGCACGGCCAGGACCAGCACCGCGAGACCCGCGAGCGCCTGCCAGCCGCGGTGCTGCGCGTCGAGCACGACCCACACCACCAGGCCCGCGCACAGCACGAGCACTCCGATCGCGTTCTCCAACGCCCACAGGAGTTTGGCCTTGGAACTCGGACGCCAGGCCGGTTCGGCCAGGATGGTGGAGCGCGGCAACGACATGAGGCCATCGTGGCATGCCGGGACCGCGAGTTCACCCCCTCGGGAATACGCGCGGTCCCGGGGAGGGTTGTCGACCTACTAGACGACTCGCCTGCCCCGGTCCGGGGCGGGTGACCAGCCAATCGCACGTTCCGGAAGGAAGTAGCGCATGATCGACGGGGTGAGCGACCTTCCGAAGCCGAGCGTTCCGCTACCGCCGCCGAGTCCCGCCGCCATGCGCCGGGCGCTGCGCCGGGCCCGCGACGGCGTCACGCTGAACGTCGACGAAGCCACCGTCCTGCTGCACGCCACCGGCGACGACCTCACCGATCTGTGTGCCAGCGCGGCCAGGGTCCGCGACGCCGGCCTGGAATCGGCGGGCAGGCCGGGCACGATCAGCTATTCGCGCAATGTCTTCATCCCGCTGACCAAGCTGTGCCGGGACAAGTGTCACTACTGCACCTTCGTCACCGTGCCCGGCAAGCTGCGCGCCGAGGGCAAGGGCATGTTCCTCGAACCCGACGAGGTGCTCGAGATCGCCCGCCAGGGCGCCGCGCTGGGCTGCAAGGAAGCGCTGTTCACCCTCGGTGACCGGCCGGAGGACCGCTGGCCCGAGGCCGCGCAGTGGCTCGACGAACGCGGCTACGACTCCACCCTCGACTACCTGCGCGCCGTCTCGATCCTGGTGCTCGAGGAGACCGGCCTGCTGCCGCATCTCAATCCCGGCGTGATGAGCTGGGCCGAGATCGCCCGGCTCAAGCCGGTGGCCCAGTCCATGGGCATGATGCTCGAGACCACCTCCACCCGGCTGTTCACCGAGAAGGGGCAGTGCCATTACGGCAGCCCCGACAAGGACCCGGCGGTCCGGCTGCGCGCGATCACCGACGCGGGCAGGCTCTCGGTGCCCTACACCACCGGCATCCTGGTCGGCATCGGCGAGACGCTCACCGAGCGCGCCGAGTCGATCATGGCGATTCGCAAGCAGCACCGCGAGTTCGGGCACATCCAGGAGGTGATCGTGCAGAACTTCCGGGCCAAGTCCGACACCGCCATGCGCGATTCCCCCGACGCCGATGTCGCCGAATTCCTGGCCGCCGTCGCGGTGACGAGATTGCTGCTGGGCCCGGATGTTCCGGTGCAGGCGCCACCGAACCTGGTCTCGCACAGCGATTGCCGCGCCCTGATCGACGCGGGCATCGACGACTGGGGCGGGGTCTCGCCGGTGACGGTGGACCACGTGAACCCCGAGCGCCCCTGGCCCAACCTCGACACCCTGCGCGAGATCACCGAGGCGGCCGGATTCACCCTGGTGGAGCGCACCTCCGCGCATCCGAAGTACGTGCGGGCCGGACACCCGTGGATCGACCCGCGCATCGGCGCGCACGTCGACGCGCTCTCCGACCCGGCCACCGGTCTGGCCCGGCCCGACGCCATGCCGGTCGGGCTGCCCTGGCAGGAACCCGACGAGTCGTGGGACTCGGTGGGTCGCGTCGACCTCAACACCGCTATCGACACCCAGGGCCGAAACACCGAGAGCCGCAGCGATTCCGGCCTCGACCAGGAGTCGCTCGGCGCGTTCGGCGACTGGGAGACCGTCCGCGAGAACGCCCGCGGTCTCGCCGTCACCGCACCGGCCCGGCTGGACTCCGAGGTCGCCGAGGCCCTGCGCGCGGCCGAGAAGGACCCGGCCGGACTCACCGACGACCAGTACCTCGCCCTGGCCACCGCCGACGGCGCGGGCCTGGAAGCCGTTGCGGCACTGGCCGATCAGCTGCGCCGCGAGGTCAACGGCGACGAGGTCACCTACGTGGTGAACCGCAACATCAACTTCACCAACATCTGCTACACCGGCTGCCGGTTCTGCGCGTTCGCCCAGCGCAAGGGTGATGCCGACGCGTTCACCCTGAGCACCGACGAGGTCGCCGACCGTGCCTGGGAGGCCCACGTCGACGGTGCCACCGAGATCTGCATGCAGGGCGGCATCGATCCCGAACTGCCCGTCACCGGCTATGCCGACCTGGTGCGCGCCATCAAGGCCAAGGTGCCCTCGATGCACGTGCACGCGTTCTCGCCGATGGAGATCGTCAACGGTGCTTCACGCGGCGGCCAGAGCATCCGCGACTGGCTCGCGGCGCTGAAAGAGGCCGGGCTGGGCAGTATTCCGGGCACCGCCGCGGAGATCCTCGACGACGAGGTGCGCTGGGTGCTCACCAAGGGCAAGCTGCCCACCTCGGCCTGGATCGAGGTCGTCACCACCGCGCACCAGCTGGGCATCCCGTCGAGCTCGACGATGATGTACGGCCACGTCGACAACCCCAAGCACTGGGTGGGCCACCTGCGGGTGCTGCGTGGCATCCAGGACGAGACCGGCGGCTTCACCGAGTTCGTCCCGCTGCCGTTCGTGCACCAGAGCGCCCCGCTCTACCTGGCGGGCGCCGCGCGGCCGGGGCCGACCAACCGCGACAACCGCGCGGTGCACGCCCTGGCCCGCATCATGCTGCACGGGCGCATCGACAACATCCAGACCAGCTGGGTCAAGCTCGGCACCATTGGCACCCAGGCCATGCTCACCGGTGGCGCCAACGATCTCGGCGGCACCTTGATGGAGGAAACGATCTCCCGGATGGCCGGTTCGCAGCACGGCTCGGCCAAGACTGTGGCCGAGCTCACCGAGATCGCGAACGGCATCGCTCGTCCGGTGCGCGAGCGCACGACGGTCTACGGTCGAGTGGAGGCGAAACCGGTTCCGCTGCCCCTGTCGATCGGGTGATCTCCGCGTAGAGTTAGGGCAGGCTGACCTGGGGGTAACGTGGGGACTCGGGATATCGTTCCGTGTGGCGGAGTAACCCCGCAGGTGAGGACAGACTAGGAGAACGGCAGTGCCGTACATCATCGCTGAACCGTGCGTTGACGTGAAGGACAAGGCGTGCATCGAGGAATGCCCCGTGGATTGCATCTACGAGGGTGGCCGCATGCTCTACATCCAACCGGACGAGTGCGTTGACTGTGGTGCGTGTGAGCCGGTCTGCCCCGTGGAGGCGATCTTCTACGAGGACGACACTCCGGACCAGTGGAGCGGTTACATCAACGCCAATGTCGACTTCTTCGACGAGCTGGGTTCGCCCGGTGGCGCGACCAAGGTGGGCAAGGTCGACTTCGACCCGGCCTTCATCGCGGCGCTGCCCCCCATGGCCGAAGAATGAGGGTCAGCAGCCTGCTGCCCGACTTTCCCTGGGACACCATCGCCGCGGTCAGGAAGAAGGCCGCGGCGCACCCGGGGGGACTGGTCGATCTGTCGGTCGGCACGCCGGTCGACCCGGTCGATCCGCTGATCCAGGCGGCCTTGAACTCGGTCGCGGACGTGCCCGGCTACCCGACCACGCACGGCACCCCTGAGCTGCGGGCCGCCGCCGTCGCGGCCATGACGCGCCGGTTCGGGATCACCGGTGTCGACCCGGCCGCGGTGCTGCCGGTGATCGGCACCAAGGAACTGATCGCCGGACTCCCGCGCCTGCTCGGCCTCGGCCCCGATGATCTGGTGGTGATCCCCGAGATCGCCTACCCCACTTACGAAGTCGGTGCGCTGCTGGTGGGCGCGAAGCCGTGGCGCGCGGACGGTCTCACCCAGATCGGCCCGCAGAACCCGGCGCTGATCTACGTGAACTCGCCGTCGAACCCGACCGGCAAGGTGCTCGGTATCGACCACCTGCGCAAGGTCGTCGCCTTCGCTCGTGAGCGTGGCGCGATCGTCGCCTCCGACGAGTGCTACCTGGGCCTGACCTGGGAGGGCGAGGCCGTCTCCATCCTCGACCCGCGCGTGAGCGACGGCGACCACACCGGCCTGCTGGCGATCCACTCGCTGTCGAAGACCTCGAACCTGGCCAGCTACCGCGCCGGTTTCGTCGCCGGTGATCCCGAGCTGGTCGCCGAACTGCTCGAGGTGCGCAAGCACTCCGGCATGATGCTGCCGTTCCCGATCCAGGCCGCCATGACCGCCGCCCTCGGCGACGACACCCACGAGGCCCAGCAGCGCGAACGCTACCGCGCCCGCCGCGAAATCCTCCGAAAAGCCTTGCATCAGGCCGGTTTCCGCATCGACTTCTCCGACGCGGGCCTGTACCTGTGGGCCACCCGCGGCGAACCCTGCCGGGTCACCCTCGCCTGGCTCGCCGACCGCGGAATCCTCGCCGCCCCAGGCGATTTCTACGGCCCCCGCTCCCCGGAACACGTCCGCATCGCCCTCACCGCCACCGACGAACGCATCGCCGAGGCCGCCAACCGCCTGGCCTGAGCGGTGCGAGACCGTGGCTCGCGCTGAAGGCTGCCGTATCGGATTCAGGGGAAGTCGGGCGCCTGGGGAGACTGCGATACAACCGGGTGTCGATGTTCCGATGCCGAAGGGGCGGTGAGGTCATGCGAATCCGCTCGCTCGGAGTGGCTGTTGCGGTAGCTGTGGTTGTCCTGGCCGGATGCTCGGGGCCGGGTCGGCAGGCGATCGAACCTTGTTCGTCCGATGAGGTTCTCGACCTGGTTCGGATGAGTGAGTCGCTGGGCTCCAGCGATCGGCTGGTAGCGGAGTTCGCGACGGCGGCGGAGCAGCGAACCGAATCTGTGACCATGGGTGAAATGACGGTGCGGGCGGGATGGTCATCGGGGTGGGACCGCGCGGTGTGGGTGGGTCCTGGTTCGACGGCGGACTCCGTGAATGCCGATGCGGGAACAGACATCGGCTCGAACTGTCTGCAAGGACTGCCACAAGGCGGTTCGGATTCCAACGGCCCGGCCTATCCCACCTACACCCTGTTCGTCAGTCAAGGGGTGCCGGTTCAGGCCGTCATGTGGCGGGAGCCCAATCCTGATTTGCGGATCGGCAGGGCCTACCTCGTGCCGGACTCCGAACTGAAGTACGTCGAGACGATCAGAGCGATGAGCGGTAAGTGATCGCACGCGCCTCGGGTGCCCGGCCGCTGGGTCCGAGATCCGCTGTTGGGCAAGGTGGTCGACTAGGGTCGTAGGGGCGTGGTATTGATCGAAAGGCTCGACACGGATGCACGGGGTGAAGTTCGGCGCTGGCACGGTGTTCGCCGGATATCGGATCGAGCGGATGCTCGGTCGGGGTGGGATGGGGACCGTGTATCTGGCGGCGCATCCGCGGCTGCCTCGGCAGGTGGCGCTGAAACTGCTGAATCGCGAACTGTATTCCGATGACGAGGTGCGCGGGCGGTTCGAGCGTGAGGCCGATGTCTCGGCCCATCTCGACCATCCCGGTGTCGTCACGGTGCTCGACCGCGGGGTCGAGAACGGGCTGATGTGGATCTCCATGCAGTACGTGGACGGCACCGACGCCTCGGTGTTCCGTGGGACGCCGATGGATCCGGCGCGCGCGGTGAACATCATCGCCCAGACGGCGGAGGCGCTGGACTACGCCCACGAGCGGGGCGTGCTGCACCGAGACATCAAGCCCGCCAACATCTTGCTGGCCCCGGCGCGGGACGGTGACCGGGTGGTGCTCACCGACTTCGGGATCGCGCGGCTGCGCGGCGACTCCCGCGAGCTCACCCGCACCGGTGCCTTCCTCGCCACGCTGGCCTATGCGGCGCCCGAACAGTTGTCGGGCGAGACGGTCGATCATCGCTGCGATCAGTATTCACTCGGCTGCACCCTGTTCACTCTGCTCACGGGTGAAAGTCCTTTCCCCGCAGACAATCCCGGTGCTGTCGTGGCCGCCCACCTGACCAAGCCGGTGCCCCGCGCTTCCTCTGACGTCCCCGGCCTGCCCCTGGCCATCGACGCCGTGCTGGCGCGCGTGATGGCGAAGGAGCGGTCCGAAAGGTTCGGCAGCTGCGCGGAATTCGCCCATGCGGCGGCCGCGGCACTGTCGGTTCCAGGCTTCGATCACCTGGTTCTCACCCCTGACCCCGTGTCATCGCCCCGGCCCGCCTCCATCGATCCCGGCGCGCCGACGCCGACGCTGATCGGTCCGCCGCTCGAGATTCCTGGTTCGTCGGCCGACGAGGCGCACACAGCCACCTCGGTCACCGTGACGGACGGCACCGACCCGCGCCTCGGTGGATTCACCCCCGCCTCGACACCGTCCGCCACCTCGGCGCCGCACCCCATGGCCTCGCCGCCCATCGCCGGTTCGCCGCACGCCGCCTCGACACCGTCCGCCGCCTCGGCATCCCATGCGGTGGCCCCACCACACGCCGCTGGTTCGCTGCACGCCGCGTCGCACATAGCCGCCTCGCCGCACGTCGTCGACTCATCGCACCTGTCCGCCGCACCGCACCTCGCTGGTTCGCCGCACGCCGCCGCACCGCACCTGTCCGCCTCGCCGCACGTCGCTGCCTCGCCGCACGTCGTCGGCTCATCGCACCCAGCCGCCGCGTCGCACATCGCAGGTTCGCCGCACGCGGCTGCCTCGCACTCGGCTACCTCGCACGTGGCTGGTTCTCCGAATGCAGCTGCGTCGCACGTGGCAGGTTCGCCGCACGTCGCTGCCTCGCACGTCGCTGCCTCGCACGTCGCTGCCTCGCACGCGGCTGCCTCGCACGCGGCTGTCTCGCCGCACGTCGCGGGTTCGCCGCACTTCGTCTCGGCCCCCCACCTCGCCGGCCCTCCGCACAACGCTGTGTCGGCGCGCTGGCGGGTGCTCGCCGTGAGCCTGCTCGTACTCGCCGGGATCGGGTTCGTCGGTGCGGGTGCCGTCTACTGGAAGTTCGTGCGCGCACCCGCCCCGACCTGGGGTGCGCACGAGTCGGTCGCCGTCGGGTTCACCGAGCTGATCCCCGCGGGCCCGAGCGGTCGCGGCTGGCGCGACGCCGCCTGCTTCGCCACCCCCGCACTGGTGGTCATGCCCGGTGACCCGGTCCCGACCCGGCAGATCACCTGCAACGACGCCACCGGCATCCAGCTCTGGTACACCGAGTTCCGCACCCCCGCCGACGCCGAGGCCTACCTCGCCCGCCACACCGTCCAGGACACCACCCGCCAACTCCCCGGCACCACCCTCACCGCCTACCGCCCCCTCGACCCCGCCGCCCCCTTCACCCTGGCAGCCAGGGAGGTCGGCGACATCCGCAACGAGAACTCGGTCGTCGAGGTCTCCTGGCCCGACCACACCTTCGAAGAGACCCGCGACGACTGGTGGCAACAGGCACCCTTCTGAGCACGGATGCCGCCGAGCACCGCTGCGCGCCGAGCACCGCTGCGCGCCGAGCACCGCTGCGCGCCGAGCACCGCTGCGCGCCGAGCATGGCCGAGTGCTGAGCATGGCCGCGCGCTGAGCATGGCCGCGGGCGGAGCACGGCCGTGGGCGGAGCACCGCTGCGTGCCGAGGCTGGTCGCGGGCGGAGCACCGCTGCGTGCCGAGCACGACTGTGCGCTGGGTACCGCTGCGCGCTGAGGCCCGGCTGCGCGCTTGGTACCGCCGTGCGGTCGACCGGCGAACGCATCGCCACCGCGGCCGGACAACGGCGCAGCGGTGGCGAGGGTGCGTAGGTAGTGCGTAGCGAGGGTGTCACGCGGAGCCGGCAGGCGCCGCCACGCGTGCCGGGGCGGATTACTGGATCCAGACGCTGAGGTAGTAGGTGGCGTTGCCGCGGGTCGGGGAGACGACGATGAAGTAGTCGCCGGATTCGGGGAGGACGGCGCGGTCGTAGCCGGGGAACCACTGGCCGCTGGGGGTGTAGATGTCGAAGGCGGCGTTGTCTTCGACGGAGTTGATGGCGACGGTGATCCGTTGGCCCGCACGGGCTTCCAGGACGTAGGTGTCGGCGGTGCCGCGGACGACGGCGCCGGAGACGGTGGCGCCGTCGGTGCCGGGGGCGAAGCGGATGCGTTCGGGGGATTGGGCGCCCGCGGTGGCGCTGAACGCCGACAGGGCGAAGAGGGCGGCGAGGACGGTGCAGGCGATGAGCAGGGGGCGGAGTGCGCGAGTCATGTCGCCAGCGTGAGCTCGCGTCCTTGTCGAGCGATTAACAACCGCTGATGATCCTGTCCAGGCGGGTTCACGGGCCGCCGCACGTCGACAACCGCGTCGAGCAGGAAGCGGGCACGCGCCGAGCGGCCCGCTGGTCCGGGCGATCTTGGTGCGACGGCGATAGCCTCGGGGTATGGACGCTGTCACGGTCGTTCCGGAGCCGGTGAATGAGCCCCCGCAGTCCTACGCGCCGGGGACGGCGGGCCGGGAGCGGCTGGTGGCGCGGTTGGCGGAGATCGCGGGGGAGTGCGTCGATGTGCCGCTGGTGATCGGCGGGCGGGAGTGGAGCGGGGCGGGGGAACGGCACGGGATCGTCGCGCCGCATCGGCGGGCGCTGGTGCTGGGGACCTACACCGACACCACACACGAGGAGGCCAGCGGCGCTGTCGAGGCGGCAGTCGCGGCGGCGCCGGGTTGGCGGGACCTCTCGTTCGACGCGCGGGCGGCGATCTTCCTGCGGGCCGCGGACCTGATGGCGGGGCCGTGGCGAGAGCGGGTGGCAGCGGCCACGATGCTCGGGCAGTCGAAGTCGGCGGTGCAGGCCGAGATCGACGCGCCCTGCGAACTGGTCGACTTCTGGCGATTCAACGTCTCCTACGCGCGCCAGATCTTCGAGGGCCAGCCGCGGTCGAGCGCCGGGGTGTGGAACCGGATGGACTACCGCCCGCTGGAGGGCTTCGTCTACGCGATCACCCCGTTCAACTTCACCGCCATCGCCGGAAATCTGCCCACCGCGCCCGCGCTGATGGGCAACACCGTCGTGTGGAAACCCGCACCGACACAAACACTCTCGGCGCTGGTGATCATGCGCATTCTGTTGGCAGCGGGCCTGCCGCCCGGGGTGATCAATCTGGTCACCGGGGACGGCAAGAACCTCTCGGAGGTGGCGCTGGCCGACCCGCGCCTGGCCGGTATCCACTTCACCGGCTCGACCCGGACCTTCCAGCATCTGTGGCAGCAGGTCGGCGCGAACATCGGTGACTACCATGCCTATCCGCGTCTGGTCGGGGAGACCGGCGGCAAGGATTTCATCCTCGCGCACCCGTCGGCCGATCCGGAAGCCTTGTCCACCGCCATGATTCGCGGCGCCTTCGAATATCAAGGCCAGAAATGCTCGGCGGCCTCACGTGCCTATGTGCCGCGTTCGCTGTGGCGGGTGATGGGCGAGCAGTTCCTGGACGCCATCAACGAGGTCAGCTACGGCGACATCACCGACCTGACGAATTTCGGTGGCGCGCTGATCGATCAGCGCGCCTACGACAAGGCCGTCACCGCCATCGAACGCGCCAGGGACGCCGGCCTCACCATCGCCGCGGGCGGTGGTTACGACGACAGCGTCGGCTGGTTCGTCCGTCCGACCGTCCTGATCGCCGACGATCCGCGCGACGAGATGTTCCGCACCGAGTACTTCGCGCCGATCCTGTCGGTCTACGTCTACGACGACGATGCTCCCGACGCCTTCGACGTCCTGCTGACCGAAGTGGACTCCGCCGCCCCCTACGCCCTCACCGGCGCGGTCTTCGCCCAGGACCGCGACATCATCGAAAAGGCCAGCAGTGCACTGCGATTCGCCGCGGGCAATTTCTACATCAACGACAAACCGACGGGCGCGGTGGTCGGTCAGCAACCTTTCGGTGGCGCCAGAGCTTCCGGCACCGACGACAAAGCGGGCTCGCCCCTGAACCTTCTACGCTGGGTGGCACCCCGCGCGATCAAGGAAACCTTCGTCCCACCCACCGACTACCGCTACCCCCACATGGATTAGATGAGCGGCTTGCCCTTGCGGTGGCGCCTGCGCATGTCGGCCAGGGTGAGGTTGAAGGGGAAGTTGCGGATGACCCGCGGCATCCGGCCGGAGACCGCGCCGGTGGCTCGCATCAGGCGGTTGAGGCGGGCTTCGTCACGGTCGTTCCAGGTGAGGCCGAGTTCGTCGCGCAGGTGCTGGGGGAGCAGTCCGGTGGTGAACCAGCGGTGGAAGCGGGCGAAGGGGACGCGCAGCGGTGCGCTGAGCATCCGCAGGTCGAGCAGCTTGTCGAAGTAGGCCTTGATCGTGGGGTCGATGCTGGTGCGCGCCAGGTGCTCGGTCCAGTACGCGGCGAACGCCGTGCGATCGGCGGGCCACATCTCCCGTGGCACCTGCAACGTGGTGCCCAGGTAGTGGGCGTATTCGTAGAAGGCGTCGGCGATCGACTCGTCGACGGGGCCGTGCAGGCGGCGCATCACGTCCTCGGAGCCCCAGAACAGGCACGCCGCGACCCACATCTGCAGGTTCTTGTCGAAGGCGTTGTACTTGACCGGGCTGTCGGCGGTGGAGTGCACGTGGCGGTGCGCGCCGTTGACGGCGGTGCGATAGACCGCGCGATCGGCGTCGGTGCCCATCAGGGCCACCGCCAGGTAGGTGAGGGTGGTGCGGGTCCGCTTGATCGGGTGCAGCATGATGCTGCCGCTGTGTACCCGCGATTCCGCGACGCCGTAGCCGACGGGGGGAAGGCTGAGCTGCATGATCACATTGGCGGTCGCGCCGTAGAAGGCTGCGGCACCGTCGATGTGGTCGCGAATGTCGAATTCCGCTGGTTCGGTCCGCTGTGTACGCGACCGAGCGAGGATGGTCATCGTTGACCCCGTTCTCGTCATTGAGAGAGTTATACGTTGAATGTCTCATCCTGTCGCCAGGGTGTCAACGCACGGCGGCGGCCACCGCCGAACCTCGTCGCGTTAGCGTGGACGGATGTCCTACGGTCCGCCGCTGCTGCTCGCCTCGTTGAATCCGATCGCCGTCGCCGCCGGGGCCGACATTCCCGACGCCGTCACCATCGATGATGCCACTTTGTCGCGCAGCGATCTGCTGGGTGCGGCGACTTCGGTGGCCGAACGGGTCGCCCGGGCCCAGCGGGTCGCGGTGCTGGCCGAACCGACCGTGCGTACGGTCCTCGCGGTGGTCGGCTGCCTGATCGCCGGGGTGACCGTGGTGCCGGTGCCGCCGGACTCCGGTGCGGCCGAACGCGAGCACATCCTGCGCGATTCGGGTGCGCAGGCCTGGCTGGGCGTGGCCCCCGAAGGTACTGCGCTGCCGGTGATTCCGGTGCGATTGCACGCGCGGTCCTGGCACACCTACCCCGAACCCGATCCGGCGGCCATCGCCTTCATCCTCTACACCTCCGGGACCACGGGCGCGCCGAAGGGCGTGATGCTCAGCCGCGGCGCCATCGCGGCCGGGCTCGACGCGCTGGCCGAGGCGTGGGCGTGGACCTGGAAAGACACACTGGTGCACGGACTTCCGCTGTTCCACGTGCACGGGCTGATCCTGGGACTGCTCGGCCCGCTGCGGGTAGGCAGCCCGGTGATCCACACCGGCAAGCCGACCCCGGAGGCGTACGCGGCGGCGGGCGGCACCCTGTACTTCGGGGTACCGACGGTGTGGTCGCGGATCGTCGAACAGCCCGAGCTCGCAAGGCAATTGGGCAAGGCACGGCTGCTGGTTTCGGGCAGCGCGCCGCTGCCGGTGCCGGTGTTCGAGAAGCTGGCCGAGCTCACCGGGCAGGCGCCGGTCGAGCGGTACGGCATGAGCGAAACCATGATCACGCTGTCCACCCGCGCCGACGGCGAGCGCAGGCCCGGCTGGGTCGGAACGCCGGTACGCGGGGTGCAAACCCGCCTGCGCGACGAATCCGGCGCACCCGTCCCGCACGACGGCACGAGCATCGGCGGCCTGCAGGTGCGCGGCCCGATGCTGTTCGACGGCTATCTGAACCGCCCCGACGCGACCGCGCTGGACTGGACCGAGGACGGCTGGTTCCGCACCGGCGACGTCGCCGTCATCGATGCCGAGGGCTTCCACCGCATCGTCGGCCGCGAGTCCATCGACCTCATCAAATCCGGTGGCTACCGCATCGGCGCGGGCGAGATCGAGACCGCGCTGCTCGGCCATCCCGCCGTCGGTGAGGTCGCGGTGGTCGGACTGCCCGACGACGATCTCGGCCAGCGGATCGTGGCCTTCGTGATCGCCCGCGAGCCGGGTTCCGCCGAACTCGCCGCCGCGCTGATCGCGCATGTCGGCGACCAGCTGTCGGCACACAAGCGGCCACGTGAGGTCCGTTTCGTCGACGCGCTGCCGCGCAACGCGATGGGAAAGGTCCAGAAGAAGCTGCTCGGCTGACCCGCGCGCCGGTGACGGCTACCGCGGCCGGGTGCGGCTTCCCCGCGCGCTCAGTGCTCGGATCGGCCGGACCAGCGAATGGTAGATCGGCCGTACCGCGCGTCCGGGCAGATAGCGGTGACGTTCCTCCGCCCACACCCGCGCCCGCGGGTGCGCGGCCAGCGGGGAGAACCGGTCGGGATCGGGCGGTGCGCTGGTGTGGAATTCGATGCGGCACAGGTGTTTCGTGTTGACGAAGCCGTATTGGTGTGGGCTCACCAGCCGGATCGGCGCGCCGTGGTCGCTGTCGAGCGGCCGGCCGTCGAGCCGGTCGGCGATGAGCACGTCCTCGGCCAAGGCGTCCTCGAGCAACACGATCGACCGGTAGTCGTCGAGACCCGTGAAGACGACATGGCTGATCGCCGTGCCGGGCGCGAGCAGTGGTTCGATTCGCGCGCGGTAGAGGGCCGCGAACGAGGTTCCCTCCCACCGCAGATCGGTGGCCGACCATCCGGCGACGCAATGGAAGTCGGCGTCGACCTGCCGCCGCGGCAGTGCCCCGAGGTCGGCCATCGACAGTGTGACGGCTTCGGAGACGGCGCCGCCGATCTCGATCACCGGGTCGGCGGGGATCGGTGGCGGCGGGTGGTGGAGGTGGGTGCCGAATCGGGGAAAGCCTTCGATCGCGCGTTGACCAGGGGGAAGTGGCATGCCGACCCTCCTAATATTCGGTTGCGTATATTCAATGAGCGTAACGCGGGGCGATCCGTGCGTCCATGGTGTAGCTGACCACACCATGGATGCGGCGGCCTGCTCCCTCGAAAAGCCGTTCCACCTCGACAAACATGGACGACATGACCGAATCGTCAACTGAAGTGCTCGACGTGGCGCCGAGTCCCGCACCGGCGGCCACCGGATCGGTGCTGCGCGCCGTCGCGCTCGCCCCGTTCCAGGCCAGGACCTGGAAGGAACTCGGCTACCTGATCGCGGCCTACCTGGTCGGTGCCCTCGGGATCTGCTACCTGTTCTTCGGGCTCGGCGGCGGGCTGCTCGTCGCCGTACTCGTGGTCGGCGTCCCGGTGCTCGCGCTGGTGATCCTCGGTAGCCGGGTCTGGGGAACGGTGTACCGGGCGCTGGTGCGCACCCTGCTCGACACCCCGCTGGAATCGCCGCCGCCGTTTCGTCCGAAGCGTGGCCTGATCGGGTTCCTGACCGGGGCGTTCACCGATCTGGCCGCGTGGCGGGCGCTGGCCTTCCTGATCGTGCAGGCGGTGCTCGGCGTCATCGTCGGGTACTTCGTCCTCGTGGCGATCGCCGTCGCCGTCTTCACCGCGATCTCGCCGGTCTTCTGGGCGATCGGGCGGCCGATGAACGTCGACGCCGACGGTGTCGAACGCCAGTCGATGGTGCAGTTCGACGATTTCTACTTCGACACCTGGCCGCGGGTGCTCGGACTCGGCGCGGTCGGTGTGCTCGGCTGTTTCGTGCTGCCGTGGCTGATCCGGGTGGTCTGCCTGGCGCACCGGCAGGTGGCGATCTGGTTGCTCACCCCGACCGACCGGGAGCGGATGGCGCACCTGCGGGAGAGCAGGCGGGTCGCGGTCGAGGATTCCGCCGCCACCCTGCGCCGGGTGGAACGCGATCTGCACGACGGCGCCCAGGCACGGCTGGTGACCATCGCGATGGCACTCGGCCGGGCCGAGGACCGGGTCGCGCGCGGCGACGATGCGAGTGACCTGATCGCCGACGCGCACAGCAGCTCCAAGGAGGCGCTGGTCGAATTGCGCGAGCTCGTGCGCGGAATCCACCCGCCCGCACTGGAACTCGGCCTCGAACCCGCCCTGGAGACGCTGTCCGCACGCTGCGCGGTGCCGGTGGAACTGCGGTACGAACTCATCGCGCGGCCGAGTCCGGCGATCGAGGCCATCGCCTACTTCTCGGTGGCCGAGCTGCTCACCAACGTCGTGCGCCACGCCGACGCGAATCATGTGCTGGTGTCGGTGGTTCCGACCGGTGCCCGGCTCCTCACGGTGACCGTGCGTGACAACGGGATCGGCGGTGCGCCGCGCCCGGATGCCGGAATACCCGGTGCCGGAAGCGGTCTGGCCGGTCTGGCCGCGCGGGCCGGTACGGTCGACGGCACCATGACCGTGGACAGCGCACCCGGCGGACCGACCGTCATCACCCTGACCCTGCCGCTCGTGGAGCCCCGATGAGCGCGCCCGGCTCGTTGCGCATCGTGATCGCCGAGGACAACGCCATCCTGCGGGACGGGCTGGCCGGGCTGCTCGCCGAGCGTGGGCACGAGGTGGTCGCCATGGTGGGCGACGCCACCGACCTGTCGACGGTGGTCGGCACCCACGCACCGGATGTCGCGGTGGTCGATGTGCGGATGCCGCCGTCGTTCACCGACGAGGGCCTGCTCGCCGCCATCGAACTGCGCCGCAAGTACCCGCGAACCGGGGTGCTCGTGTTCTCCCAGTGGGTCGAGACCCGCTACGCCACCGAACTGCTCGCCGACGGTGCCGGCGGGGTGGGGTATCTGCTCAAGGACCGGGTGGCCGATGTCGGGGACTTCATGGACGCGCTCGGCCGGGTCGCCACCGGCGGCACGGCACTGGACCCGGAGGTGGTGAGTCAGCTGATGGGTGCCGCCCGCCAGCAGGACAGTCTGGACCGGCTCACCCCGCGTGAGCGCGAGGTGCTCGAGCTCATGGCCCAGGGCCTGACCAATGCCGCCATCGCCCGCGCCCTCACGGTCACCGAACGCGCCGTGGAGAAGCACATCGGCAACATCTTCACCAAGCTCGATCTGCCGCCCTCGGACACCCACCATCGCCGCGTGCTCGCCGTCCTGCGCCTGAAAGGGTGATTCTTGACCTCGAGCGTGGTCGAGGTCCTACCGTCGAAGTCATGAGCGCAGCACTGACCGCCGAACAGATCGCCTACCTGTCGACCCAGAAGCTGGGCCGCCTGGCCACCGTCCGCCCCGACGGCACACCCCAGAACAATCCCGTCGGCTTCCGCTACAACGCCGACCTCGGCACCATCGACATCGCGGGCTGGAAACTGGCCGCCTCCAAGAAGTTCCGCAATCTCGCGACCAACCCCCACGTCTCCTTCGTCGTCGACGACATCGCCTCGGTCCAACCCTGGCGCGTCCGCTGCGTCGAGATCCGCGGCACCGCGGAAGCTCTGACCGAGGTCGAGTCCTACATCTCCGAAAACCCCGACGCCCTCATCCGCATCCACCCCACCCGCATCATCGCCTTCGGCCTCACCCCGGAACCACCCCAGCTCTGAGCCGGCGACAGCGCGACGGCGAAGGCCCCGCGCTCGGGTGAGTGCGGGGCCTTCGTCGGAACAGGTCAGTCGTTGGCGTGCAGGGCGGCGTTGAGTTCGACGCCGGTGCCCTTGCGGTTGACCACCTCGACGGCGCCGGTGGTGGAGTTGCGGCGGAACAGGAGGTTGTTCTGGCCAGAGAGGGTCGAGGCCTTGACGACGGTGCCGTCGGGGGTCGTGACCTTGGTGCCCGCGGTGACGTAGAGGCCCGCTTCGATGACGCAGTCGTCGCCGAGGGAGATGCCGAGGCCGGAGTTGGCGCCGAGCAGGGAACGCTCGCCGACCGAGATGACCTGGGTGCCGCCGCCGGAGAGGGTGCCCATGATGGAGGCGCCGCCGCCGACATCGGAGCCGTCGCCGACCACGACGCCCGCCGAGATGCGGCCCTCGACCATCGAGTTGCCCAGGGTGCCCGCGTTGAAGTTGACGAAGCCCTCGTGCATGACGGTGGTCCCGGAGGCGAGGTGCGCGCCGAGACGGACCCGGTCGGCGTCGCCGATGCGCACACCGGAAGGCACCACGTAGTCGACCAGGCGGGGGAACTTGTCGATGCTGAGCACGGTCACCGGGCCGCGGGCGCGCAGCTTCAGGCGGGTCTGCTCGAAGCCCTCCACCGCGCACGGGCCGTGATTGGTCCACACGACATTGCTGAGCAGACCGAACTGGCCGTCCAGGCTCAGGCCGTGCGGCGGCACGAGGCGGCGCGAGAGCAGGTGCAGGCGCAGGTAGACGTCGTGCGCGTCGACGGGGGCGGCCGAGAGGTCTGCGATGGTGGTGCGCACCGCGATCACCTCAACCCCGCGCGCGGCGTCGACGCCGAGCAGCTCGGCGAACTCGGCGACCTCGCCCGCCTCGAGCCGCTTGGAGCCGGTCTCGGTGAACGCGCCCAGCTCCGGGCTCGGGTACCAGGTGTCGAGGACGGTCCCGTCCGCGGTCACGTTGGCGATACCGACTGCGCTTGCTCCCTGAATACTCACGGTCCTCATTTTGCCCGTTCCGCGCGCACTTGTGTGCGCCACCCCCTCAACGCGCGAAGGTGCGCGGGCAATCGCCCGCGCACCTTCGTGGTGTTGCCGGATCAGATCAGGGCTGGCCGGTCGCGAACGCGGTCAGCGCGTCCAGGAACTCCTGGCCACCCATCACGTAACCACCGATCACGGCACCGGCCGGAATGGTGATCAGCCACAGGAACGGGATGAACGCACCGATGACAGCGCCGATGACGATGCCGGGCATGTTCTTGTTGACCTGGTACATCAGCCGGTCGTAGGAGCTGATGTCCTTGGCCTCGGCGATGGCCGCGGCCTTCGCCGAATCCTGCGGGCTCATCGACGCGGCCAGCTGCACGGTGCGGCCGTCGGCGCTGATCTTCGGCTCCACCGAGATCGGCAGACCCGCGAGCTCCGAGCGCAGCGGGGTGGAGTCGACGGTGGCGCCGTCCTCGGTCTTGAGCGCGACGGCGGTGCCGTCCGCGGTGACCTCGAACCGGCCACTGTCCACAGCCCAGGTAATGGTCTTGTCAGCCGGGGAGACGGTGGTGTGGTAGTTGATGCCGCTCACCACACCCGAAGTCGCGCCCCCCGAAGCCACTACAGCAGGCTGCTCGGTCGCCACAGCGGGCTGACCGTTGGCGGTGGCAGCGGTAATCCCCACCGCGGCGACGGCCATGAAAACAGCAGTAGTGATCTTTCCGAACTTCATTCTTTGTGAATCCCTCCGTTTTTTCTGCCCCGGTGAGGGCAGCGCGCAAAACCTATCGAATGCCGAATTCGTTGCCGCGCACAGGGGTTCATTGTCATGAAGTCGCAATATTTGCTGGAGTGTGAATGGCGGCGGCGCATCGTACTACGCTCGAGATGTGACTCTCGATTTGCGCGCCGACCCCATTCAGCTGACCGCCGCCCTGGTCGATGTCCCCAGCGTGTCGCGGGACGAGGCCAAGATCGCGGACCTGGTCGAGCAGGCCCTGCGGGAGCAGACCACCGGCTTCGAGGTGCTGCGGCACGGCAATGTGGTGCTGGCCCGCACCCATCGCGGCCTGCCGACCCGGGTGATCCTGGCCGGTCACCTCGACACGGTGCCGATCGCCGACAATGTGCCGAGCAGGCCCGCCAGGGTCGAGGGCCAGGCGGTGCTGTTCGGTTGCGGCACCGTCGACATGAAGTCCGGCGACGCGGTATTCCTGCACCTGGCCGCCACCATCACCGACCCCGCGCACGATCTGACGCTGATCTTCTACGACGGTGAGGAGATCGCCGCCGAATTCAACGGCCTCGCCCACATCGAGCGCGACCTCCCGGAATGGCTCGAGGGCGACCTCGCCATCCTCGGCGAGCCCTCGGCGGGCTGGATCGAGGCCGGTTGCCAGGGCACCCTGCGGGTCCGGCTGACCACCGAGGGGGTGCGGGCGCACTCGGCCCGCGCCTGGCTGGGTGACAACGCCATCCACGCGCTGGCGCCGGTGCTGGCCCGCCTGACCGCCTACCACGCGCGCAAGGTCGACATCGACGGCTGCGTCTACCGCGAGGGACTCTCGGCCGTGCGCGTCTCCGGCGGCGTCGCGGGCAATGTGGTGCCCGATGTGGGCGAGGTGGATGTGAACTTCCGTTTCGCCCCCGATCGCACCGTCGAGCAGGCGATCGAGCACGTCCGCGAGGTCTTCGCCGGCCTCGACCTCACCTTCGAGGTCACCGACTCCTCACCCGGCGCCCTGCCCGGCCTGACCGCGCCCGCCGCGCGCACCCTCATCGACTCGGTCAACGCCCACGGGGGCGGCGGCGTGCGCGCCAAGTTCGGCTGGACCGACGTCTCCCGGTTCGCCGCCCGCGGCATTCCCGCCGTCAACTTCGGCCCCGGCGACCCCAACCTCGCCCACAAGCGCGACGAACACGTCCCGCTCGCCCAGATCAGCGCCGTGACGGCCATGCTGCGGACCTATCTGTCGCGCGGGTGAGATCGACAGCGACCGGCTGCCCGCCGGAACGGACCCAGTAGCGTGGGGGCCATGTCTACCGATTCCGCGGATGAGCAGGTTGGGAAGGTCAAGTCGGCACCGAAATTCCGGGGACCGGTGATGTTCCGGCGCAAGCGCAAGACCGGTGTCGGCACCGCGGACCGGAACCTGCTCGACACGCGGCAGGACAGCGATTGGGTGCACACCGATCCGTGGCGGGTGCTGCGGATCCAGGCCGAATTCGTCGAGGGCTTCGGTGCGCTGGCCGAGGTACCGCCCGCGGTGACGGTGTTCGGCTCGGCACGCACGCCACCCGATCACCCCGAGTACGCGGCCGCGCGCGCGATCGGCGCCGCGCTCAGCGGGGCGGGCTACGCCGTGATCACCGGCGGCGGACCCGGTGCGATGGAGGCCGCCAACCGCGGCTCCTCGGAGGCGGGCGGCTATTCGATCGGGCTCGGGATCGAGCTGCCGTTCGAACAGGGTCTCAACGACTGGGTCGACCTCGGCATCAACTTCCGGTACTTCTTCGTCCGCAAGACGATGTTCGTGAAGTACTCGCGCGCCTTCGTCTGCCTGCCCGGTGGCTTCGGCACCCTCGACGAACTGTTCGAGGCGCTCACCCTGGTGCAGACCCGCAAGATCACCCGCTTCCCGATCATCCTGTTCGGCACCGAGTACTGGTCGGGCCTGGTCACCTGGCTGCGCGAATCGATGGCGACCGCGGGCAAGATCTCGCCCGAGGACCTGGACCTGATCCAGGTCACCGACAGCGTCGAGGAGGTCGTGCGGATCATCCAGGGCGAATCGGGCGACAAGGGTGACATCGAACGGCTCGGCACCGAGGACGAGTGGTGAGCGCGCCCTACTCCGTCTGCGTCTATTGCTCGTCGAGCACCACCGACCCCGACCTGATCAGCCTGGCCGCCCGGGTCGGCACCGAGATCGCCCGGCGCGGTTGGCAACTGGTCTCCGGCGGCGGTCACGTGTCGATGATGGGCGCGGTCGCCACCGCGGCCCGCGCCGGTGGCGCGCACACCGTCGGCGTGATTCCCAAGCACCTGGTGCACCGCGAGGTCGCCGATGTGGATGCCGACGAACTGCTGGTCACCGACACCATGCGCCAGCGCAAACAGCTGATGGAGGCGCGCGCCGACGCCTTCCTCACCCTGCCCGGCGGCATCGGCACGCTCGAGGAGTTCTTCGAGACGTGGACCGGCGGCTACCTCGGCGAACACACCAAACCCGTGGTCGTCCTCGACGCCGACGGGTTCTACGACGGACTGTTTCGCTGGATCGACGGGATGTCCGAGCGCAGAATTGTGGCGCGGGAGGCGCGCGACCGGATCACCGTGGTCGCCGACCTGCCCGCCGCGTTCGCCGCGCTGCGACCGGCCGCGGCCACAGGGGTAGGAGAATCGACGTGAGCACTGACGCCCGCGACACGGTGCGCGTGACCGACCTGGCACGCGCGCTGCCGAGCATGGCCAAGGATGTCCCCGGCATGCTGCGCAACGCGCGCGGAATGCTGGTCGGCCCCAAGGACAAGGCCTCCATCGGCCTGTACTTCCAGCGGGTCGCCCACCGCAGGCCCGATCGTGTGTTCCTGCGGTTCGAGGGCCGTTCCTACACCTACCGCGCGGCCAACAGCGAGGTGAACCGGTACGCGGCAGTGCTTTCCGCGCGCGGGGTGAGCCGCGGTGACGTGGTCGGCGTGCTGATAACCAACCGGCCAGAGACCCTGTTCACCGTGCTCGCGGTGCTCAAGCTCGGCGCCACCGTCGGCCTGCTCAACTACAACCAGCGCGACGAGGTGCTCGCGCACAGTATCGGCCTGCTGAACGCGGTGCTGACCGTCGTCGGCGCGGAGTGCGCCGAGGCGCTGGACTCGCTGCCCGAGCCCGCCGAGAACGTGCTCGCTGCCGAGGAACTGGCCGAAACCGCCCGTACCGCAACCGATGCCGATCCGGCGGTGTGCGCGCAGGTCACCGCGGGCGAGCGGGCGTTCCTGATCTTCACCTCCGGCACCACCGGCCTGCCCAAGGCCAGCGTGATGACCCATCACCGCTGGACCAAGAGCATGGCGGGCCTCGGTGGGCTCGGCGTCCGGCTGCACGGCGGCGACGGCATGTACTGCTGTCTGCCGCTGTATCACAACAACGCGCTCACGGTCGCGCTGTCGTCGGTGCTCGCCGGCGAGGCCACCTACGTGCTCTCGCGCAAGTTCTCCGCCTCGGGCTTCTGGGACGAGATCGCCCGCGAGCGCGCGACCGCGTTCATCTACATCGGCGAACTGTGCCGGTACCTGCTCAACCAGCCGGTGGGGCCCGCCGAGCAGGACAACCGGATCCGGCTCGTCGTCGGCAACGGTTTGCGCCCTGAACTGTGGGACGAGTTCCGTCGCCGGTTCCGGATCGGGCGGGTCGTCGAGTTCTACGGGTCGAGCGAGGCGCCGCTGGCCTTCGTCAACGCGTTCGGCCTCGACCGCACCGCCGGACTGTGCCCGCTGCCCTATGCCGTCGTCGAATACGACGACGAGACCGGCAAGGCCAAGCGCGGGCCCGACGGCAAGCTGCGCCGGGTCTCGCGCGGCGGGGTCGGGCTGCTGCTGGCGAAAGTGAACGACCGGCAGCCCTTCGACGGCTACACCGACAAGCGCGCCTCGGAATCGAAACTCGTCCGCGACGGCTTCAAGTCCGGCGACAGCTGGTTCGACACCGGCGACCTCGTGCGCGATCAGCACTTCTGGCACATCGCCTTCGTCGACCGGCTCGGTGACACCTTCCGCTGGAAGGGCGAGAACGTGGCGACCACCGAGGTCGAGGGCGCGCTCGGGCACGATCCGGGCATCGAGCAGGCCGTCGTCTACGGCGTCGACATCCCCGGCACCGACGGCAAGGCGGGCATGGCCGCGATCACCCTGCATCCCGATACCGAGTTCGACGGCAAGGCGCTGGCCGCGACCGTCTACGAGCGGCTGCCGCTGTACGCGATCCCGCTGTTCGTGCGGGTGGTCGGCGAGCTGGAACAGACCTCCACGTTCAAGAGCCGGAAGGTGGAACTGCGCAAGCAGGGCTACGCGCCCGATGCCGAGGGCGAGCTGTACGTGCTGTCCGGTCCGTCGAACGGCTATGTTCCCGCCTACGACGACTACGCCGCCGACGTCGCCAACGGTAAGGCCCCGAGATAGTGCTGCCCACCTTCTGCGGGCGCCCGGTCGCCACCGACCGGGCGCTGGTGATGGCCATCGTCAACCGCACGCCCGACTCCTTCTACGACCGCGGCGCCACCTTCAGTGACGAAGCCGCGATGGAACGGGTCGCGCGCGCGGTCGACGAGGGCGCGGATCTGGTCGACATCGGCGGGGTGAAGGCCGGGCCCGGCGCCACCGTGGACGCGGCCGAGGAAACGCAGCGGGTGGTGCCGTTCGTCGCGGCGATCCGGACGAAGTATCCCGAGCTGTTGATCAGTGTGGACACCTGGCGCGGCGATGTCGCCCGCGCGGCCGTCGCGGCGGGCGCCGACCTGATCAACGACACCTGGGCAGGCGCCGATCCCGATCTGGTGCACGTGGCCGCCGAGACCGGCGCCGGGATCGTCTGCAGCCACACCGGCGGCGCCGTTCCGCGCACCAGGCCGCACCGGGTGCGCTACACCGACGTGGTGGCCGAGGTGACCGCGACGGTGGTCGCCGCGGCCGAAAATGCTGCGGCGGCCGGGGTGCGCCGGGACGGGATAGTGATAGATCCCACCCATGATTTCGGAAAAAACACCTATCACGGGCTCGAGTTGTTGCGCGGAATCGACGGTCTTGTAAAAACCGGATGGCCAGTACTGATGGCACTGAGTAACAAGGATTTTATCGGGGAGACTCTAGGTGTAGGTCTCACCGAAAGGGTCGAGGGCACACTGGCGGCAACCGCATGGGCGGCCGCCGCGGGCGCTCGGCTCTTCCGGGTTCACGAAGTCGCCGAAACCCGGCGGGTCGTGGACATGATCGCCGCGATCCAGGGCATCCGGCCCCCCGCACGAACTCTGCGAGGTCTGGCATGAAAATCCAACACCGCGAGCCCGCCTGGGCCACTACCCACACCTGGGACACCCCGGACTGGGCGGTGCGTGAACTCGTCGCCGCCAAGGCAGGCCGCACCGTCTCGGTGGTGCTGCCCGCACTGAACGAGGAAGAGACCGTCGCCGCCGTGGTGGCCAGTATCCGGCCGCTGCTCGGCACGCTCGTCGACGAACTGATCGTGCTCGACTCCGGCTCCACCGACGCCACCGCCGAACGGGCACGCGCCGCCGGTGCCGAGGTGATCACCCGCGAGGAAGCCGTCCCCGAACTCGAACCGCTGCCCGGCAAGGGCGAGGTGCTGTGGCGCTCGCTGGCCTGCACCACCGGTGATCTCATCGCCTTCGTCGACTCCGACCTGATCGACCCCGATCCGGCCTTCGTGCCCAAGCTGCTCGGCCCGCTGCTGACCACACCCGGCACGCACCTGTCGAAGGCCTACTACCGGCGCCCGCTGCGCCAGGGCGAGTCCGTCGACGCCAACGGCGGCGGCCGGGTCACCGAGCTCGTCGCCCGGCCCCTGCTGGCCGCCCTGCGCCCCGAACTGGCCCAGGTCCTGCAGCCGCTCGGCGGTGAGTACGCGGGCAGCCGCGAACTGCTGACCTCCGTTCCCTTCGCGCCCGGCTACGGCGTGGAGATCGGCCTGCTGCTCGACACCTACGACCAGCTGGGCATGGACGCCATCACCCAGGTCAACCTGGGCGTGCGCACCCACCGCAATCGCCCGCTGTCCGATCTGGGCGTGATGAGCCGCCAGATCCTCGGCACGGCCCTGCGCCGCAGCGGGGTCGCCGACTCCGGTGCGGCGCTGACCCAGTTCCCGATGATCGGCGGCGAGTTCATCGCTCACTCCACCGAGGTCTCTCTCGAAGACCGTCCGCCGATGAAGACCCTGCGTCCCGAACAGGTCGCGGCGTAACCGAGCCCCGCGACGGGTGCCCGCCGGTACCGGTGGGCACCCGTCGTCGTATTCCCCAGTAGCGCAACACTGTTCGGGCACTCCAGCACCGTGGAGTCGGATATGGTGTGCGCAGTTGCCGGAATGTCGCCAGTGGGGGATCAGTGGAAAACGTTCGACCGACCGTGTACGCCGAGCTGAAACCTCGATGGCGCAAGCGATTCGAGTTCTTCGACGCGCACGGTGCGCCCGCGAGCCGGGAGTTCCAGAACGCGATGCGGCAGAAGCCGTTCGTGGAGCGGATGTTCTGGAACTACAACGTGCTCGCGTTCCTCTTCGGTCCGATCTACTTCCTCGTCCTCGGGATGTGGCGCAAGGCGCTGACGATGCTGGCCCTCGCCACCGCCGTGATCCTGCTGCTCAACGTGGTGGATTTCGCGATGCGCGACGGCGAGATCCCCGACTTCGTCTGGCGCGTGGTCCCGCTGTTCCTCGCGGGCATCTACGCGGCCTCCGCCGACTACGCGTACTACCTGCACGTGGTGCGCCGCTCGCCGAGCTGGAACCCGTTCGAGGGGATCTTCCGCGCCTGAGCCCGCGCGCGGTTCAGCGGGCGTGGATCGGCCCGGTCAGCGCCGAAAGCGCACGCGCCGAGGACTTTCCGCGCTCGGCGAGGATCTGGGCCAGGATCGAGATCGCCGTCTCCTCCGGCGTGTGGGCGCCCAGGTCGAGGCCGAGCGGGCTGTGGACCCTGGCGATCTCGCTCGCGGACAGGCCCGCTTCGCGCAGCCGTCGGGTGCGGTCGGTGTGGGCCTTGCGCGAGCCCAGTGCGCCGAGAAAGCCGATCGAGGGTTGGCGCAGCGCGGAAACCAGCATCGGGACATCGAATTTCGGGTCATGGGTGAGGACGCAGACCACCGTGCGCTCGTCGACGCGGCCCGCGCGCTGCTCGGCCTCGAGATAGCGGTGCGGCCAGTCGACCACGACCGCGTCGGCGGCGGGGAAACGAGCCGGGGTGGTGAAGGTTTCGCGGGCGTCGACGACGGTGACGTGGTAGCCGAGCTGGGCCGCGGCGACGGTGAGGGCGCGGGTGTAGTCGTTGGCGCCCGCCAGGATCATCCGGGCGGGGGAGCGGAAGACCTGGACGAAGGTGCGGGGGCGGGTCGCGGCGACCGGCGTACAGTCCTGGGCTCCGATGAGCCCGCTGTGGCCCGCGGCCAGCAGGGCGGCGGCATCCTGGTCCAGTTCACGCCACGGCGCGCTGTGGCCGGGATACAGGAGTTTCCGGTCGGGCGTGGATTCCAGGGTGGTGGCGTAGGCGACCGGGCGGTACGAGGTGAGCGCGGCGGCCAGCTCGCGCAGGCGGGGCAGATCGGTGTGGTCGAGGCGTTCGACGAAGACCTCGATCTCGCCGCCGCAGGGCAGGCCGACCGCGAGTTCGTCGGCCGCGGCGAAACGCTCCAGGCTCGATCGGCCGTCGAGCAGCACCTGGGCGGCGGTGGTGAGGACCGCCGATTCGACGCAGCCGCCCGACAGCGAGCCGATGATCCGGCCGTCGGTGCCCACCGCCATGGCGGCGCCGGTGTCGCGGGGACTCGCGCCGGTCCGGTCGACGATCCTGGCCAGCGCCACCGGTTGATCGGTGAGTAGATCGAGCACCTGCCCGAGTACATCGCGCATCGCGCACCGGCCTCTCCCCAGTCACCGTCGAGGCGTTGTGACTGTCCTGACCAGCCTAGCTATCGCCGAGCATGCGCGCGCGCCGAGCGCGGGTCAGTCGAGGATCTCGCGCTGCAGCAGCCCCGCGGACACCGTGCCGTCGCGGAAGAAGTCGCGGAAGATCGCGGCCGCGTGGTCGGCGGTGAAGACCTCTTCGGGGTAGACGTAGGTGTCGTCGTCGCCGTGCGGCAGGTACACCGTCGGCAGGCCGAGGCGGTGGCCGGGGAACCCGAGGGTGAAGCGCCGGGTGACGTGATCGACCGTCGTGCGCAGCTGCAGGGTCATCGCGTCGGCCGAACCGGCGCACTGCAGGGCGAGATCGCCACGGGCCGCGCTCACCGCCGTGGTGACCTCGGTGGCGGGCATCGGCTCGGGGAGCACGGTCAGATCGAGCGCGTAGCGCTGGTGGCCGTCCATGCGGCGTAAGGGGCGTAGGAAGCTGTCCACGTCCTCGTGCGGGCCGATGAAGACCTTCAACCGGTCGCTGTAGGTGACCCGATGAGTGGCGAGGATGACCTCGCCCGCGGTCGGTTCGGTATCGAACGAGGGAACGGTCCGTGGATCCGGTGTACCTGCCGCGCGGACGGGCAGGACCCGGCACGCGCTGGCCTCGGGAGACGAGGACATCTGAAGCTCACCTACTCACACTCGGTTACTCGCTAGCAATCTAACCATCGCGGGCGACTTGTGATCCATAACAATAGCGTGATGGAGATCACAAAGTGTGGTTAGTTTAGATCAGACTATGGACGAACGCGGGTCGTAGCCAACCGCGAGTCGGTTTCGTGGCGATAGACCGGGGTGAGCAAGTCCGCGTCGATCGGTTCGCCGGTGGTCCGGTCGTATCGCACGGCGATGAGAACCGAGAACAAATGCGTGCTCGCCCGCTCGTGCAGGGTGGCGAGCCGGGTGGCCAGCAACCGGATCGCACCCAGCGAGCCCGGCGGGTGCAGGCCGTCGATCACCATGACGCTGCCACGCCGGTCGGGTCGGGGCAGGCGGGCCAGGTAGGCGATGTCGTGCGGTTCGGCGCCGCCGGGCCGGTAGACCCGGCGCGCGGCCCGGTCCTCGATCCCGCGGCGGGTGTCGCCCGCCCTGGTGACGGTCCGGCGCAGGCGCGGATCGGCCACCACGAGCTGGCGCAGGCTCGGCGAGAGCTCGGGGCCGCCCAGGATCACCAGACCGTCGCGATTGAGGTCGACCGGCCTGCCGGGCAGGAAGGTCTCCACGGTGGCGGCGAAGCCCAGCTGACGCAGCAGCTCGGCCAGGCGCTCGGCCGCCGCGGGGTCGGGTGCGCCGAGCAGCCTGCCCGCGCGGACCTCGGGGGCGAGGACGGTCAGCGAACCGTGCCCGAAGAACAGCCCCTCGGGGACGGGTCCCTGGGTGCTCACCTGGTGGATGCGCGCGCGGGACAGTCCCGCCGCGGCGCCGATCCGGGCGAACGTCCAGCCGTCGGCATGGAGTTCGCGGATCACGGCGCGCCTGATCCGGGTGAGTTCGTTGATGGTCTGCTGAGCAGCCGCCACCCCGTCGGTGGCCGCCTTGAGTCTCTCGACCTTGTCTTCGATCGCGAATACTCGTGCCACGTCATCGGCCGACATGTGCGAAGTCTAGACAGCTCGACAGCGTTCCGTGTCTATAACGCTTGACATCCAACTGTCTTGCGCCACAAGGGCTGTCATGCCCGGATTGTCGGCAATCACCATCGGGCGAGGTCGTCGCGCCATCTCGACGGTGCGCGATCATGTGGCAAATGACGACCGTGCGGTGTGTTCTGTGGTCAGGTCGCGTCGAAGTCGATCGGGGGGCGCTCGTTGCGGTCGAGCGGCTTCTGCAGCGAGGGCGTCGACGAGGTGTCCGGCATGCCACTGCTGGTGCCGAACAGTTGCTGCTTGTCCGGCACGGCGCTCTCGATGTCGCGCAGCACCGAATCGTCACCGCCGAGCAGATGCTTGGTCACCGCGGCGCGCGGGGTCATGCCGCGCAGCTCGTTCAGCTGGGCCAGCGGCTTGCGCAGATCGTCGAATTCCGGGCCGAGCTCCTGCTTCAGCTGGGTGGTCGCGCCGCTGGCGTAGTCGCGGACCTGACGCAGCGAATCGACAGTCCAGCGGACAGCGCCGGGCAGGCGCTCCGGGCCGAGGATCACGAGGGCGGCGACGAGCAGGATCATCATCTCGCTCCACCCGATGTTGCTGAACACGGATCCAGGCTACCCGGAACGCGCCGCCGCAGCTCAGTCGGATTCGAGCGTGACCGGCACGTCTACCTGCCTGCCATCGCGGATCAACCGCACGTTCACCGTCTCACCGATCTGGTGGGCCTGCACCGCGACGACCAGTTCGTCGGGGTTGGTGACCTCGCGCGCGCCGATCTTCACGACCACATCGCCCTCGACGATGCCCGCCTTGTCGGCCGGGCTGCCCGGGGTCACATCGGCGACCGCGGCACCGCTCATCACCTCGTTGGCGACGGTCTTGGTGCGCGCGCTCAGGCCGATCACCGGGTGGTGCATCTGCCCGTCGCGGATCAGGGCCTGGGTGACGGTGGTCATCACGTCGACCGGGATGGCGAAGCCGAGGCCCACCGAACCGCCGGTCTCGCTGCGGATGGCGGTGTTGATGCCGATCACCCGGCCCTGCATGTCCACCAGGGCGCCACCGGAGTTACCGGGGTTGATCGCGGCATCGGTCTGCACGGCGTCGATCACGGCATTGGTGTCGCTGCCCTCGCCCGCCAGCTTCACCGGGCGGTGCTGGGCGCTGACGATGCCGGAGGTGACGGTCTTGCTCAGGCCCAGCGGCGAACCGATCGCCAGCACGTCGTCGCCGACCTGGACATCGTCGGAGGAGCCCAGCTCGGCCACGGTCAGGTTCTTGGCGTCGACCTTGAGCACGGCGAGGTCGGTCTTGGGGTCGCGGCCGACGATCTCGGCGGGCACCCGGTTGCCGTCGGAGAACTGCACCTGGATGGCGGCCCGGTCGGACTTGTCGGTCGCGGCCATCGAGATCACGTGGTTGTTGGTGACCACGTAGCCCGCGCCGTCGATCACCACGCCGGAACCGGTGGCGCCGTTGTCGCCCACGGTGACCCGGATCGAGACGACCGAGGGCAGCACCGCGTCGGCGACGGCGGCGATCGGGCTGCGCGGGGCATCGATGCCCGAGCTCTGGTCCAGGGTCACCTTGCGTGAGGTGAGCGTGGAGGCGGTCTCGGCGGTGATCCGCCCGACCAGCCCACCGACGAGGGCGATGGCCAGCGCGAGCACGGCCAGCAGGGCCAGCGCCTTGGGCGCGACCCGGGAACCGAACAGCACCTCGCGCGCGGTCAGCTTGGGGGCGACGGGCAGGCGGGCCGCGGGCGCGGTCTCCACCGCGGGAGCGCCGAGCCGGGCGCCTGCCTCGGGATCACGCCACGGGTCGACCGGACCGGCGATGGCGGTGTGCGACCGGTCGGCGCCGGGTTCGCGCTGCAGGAGTTCGTCGGAGCCGTCGGGCCGGGCGAAGGCCTCGGCCAGGACGCCGTCGGGCGGGCGCTGGGTGATCGACTGATCGGCGGGCGTCGCGCCCGGCCGCTGCGGGTCGTGCGGTGCGAACGAACCGGACTGGCCGTTCGGGCGACGGAACGCGCGCGCGGTATGGCTGTCGATGTGGGGCCGGTACACCGGGCGCGGGCCGAGGGTCGGCGCGTCGGAGGGCCGCAGATTGCCTCGGTTGTCCCCCGAATCCGAGTGCTCGGCCGATCCGGAATTCGTCGATTCGCCTGTCACGTCCGTGACTCTACTTGCGCCGCCAGGTTGTCCACCGGGTCGCGGTGAAGGAATCGGTGAGGAAACCGAGAAAAGCCTCGTTACGGCGCGGCGGTTCGGCGCCGGGGAGCTCGGCCAGCGGGATCCGGGTGAGGCTGTCGTGCAGGCTGCGCGGTACGTCGACCTGGGCGGCCCGGCGCAGCGCGATGCGCGCCTGCTGCTGGGCATCGACCTCGGCCGCGCACTCGGGGCAGACCGAGATGTGCTGGGCGGCGCGCAGATACGCGTTCATGCGCAACTCACCGTCGACATAGGCCGCGATCGCCTCGCTGGCCAGATGCTCGGTGGGCTGAAAGCGCGGGGTCCGACCCGAGGCACTGGGTTCCACGCTCATACGGAGTTTTCCCTTCCGACCGACATCAACCGAGAGCCCCGATGACGCCGAACCCGGCATCACCCTGCGAAGGCGTCAGCGGAGTACCGCTGCTCAGTTCCATTATGCGCAAGGTACTCGCGCAATGCCTGCCGCCCACGATGGATCCGGCTGCGCACGGTCCCCAGCTTCACGCCGAGCGTCGCGCCGATCTCCTCGTAGGACAGGCCCTCGATGTCACACAGGACCACCGCGGCGCGGAACTCCGGCGCCAGCGCGTCGAGCGCTTTCTGCAGGTCGGGGTCGAGGCGCGCGTCGTGGTAGGCGTCCTCGGGGGTCGGCCCCTCGGCGGGGACGCGGTCGTAGTCCTCGGGCAGCGCTTCCATCCGGATGCGGTTGCGACGGCGGACCATGTCGAGGAAGAGATTGGTGGTGATGCGGTGCAGCCAGCCCTCGAAGGTGCCGGGCTGGTAGTTCTGCAGCGAACGGAACACCCGGATGAAGGTTTCCTGGGTGAGGTCCTCGGCGTCCTGCGCGTCGCCGGAGAGGCGGTAGGCCAGCCGGTACACCCGGTCGGCGTGTTCGCGGACCAATTCGTCCCAGGAGGGCATGACCGTGCGATCGCCGGTCGCGTCGAAGGCGGCGGTGCCGGTGAGCTCGTCGAGCTGTTCGGCTTCGGCCGCGGCGTCGAGATCGGCGGGGAGAGTGTGGTCGGGCAGTGGAGCGTTCGGACGCGCCGTGTCTACCATCGGGATGGGACACCTCCTACTCGGGACCGCTGGCACGAAACGTGGCGGTCCGGGTCAGCGAACCTTGCTATCGGAATCAACCAGCAACTGTGTGAGGTTGTTCCCGGGTCTCGTGCCCGCCGCGATCGGCTGGCCTTGCGTAGGGCAACTATTTCCTGCCCTGATATGGGTCAGGTGTGGAGATCCTGAGTGGGACCTGAGAATCCTGTCCGGCCTCGAGCCTAAACCGGCCTGCTGGGGAAAAGCAGCAGTTCGGGGCGGGTTGTGACCGATTCGCAAACTCTGGGCAATTTTTCGGACGGAGTACGACACTTGCCCCGATCGGCGCCTTCGCTGAATACACAGACGGTGTCGGTGGCCTAGCCTCATAGCTGTGGCATCGAACGTGGAGCGGAATCTGGCCTATGTGGAGGAGTCCGTCGTCGAGGACGAGGTCCTCCTCGACGCGCGCGAGCGGGCCGTCGAGCTGGGCGCCGCGCCCGTCCCGGCCTCGGTCGGGGCCCTGCTGAGCATGTACGCGCAGATGCTCGGCGCGCGAGCGGTCGTCGAGGTGGGTACCGGCGCCGGCATCAGCGGGTTGTGGCTGCTCGACGGCATGCGCGAGGACGGCACCCTCACCACGATCGACTCCGAGCCCGAGCATCAGCGCGCGGCCAGGGAGGCCTTCCGCACCGCCGAGATCGCCCCCGCGCGCACCCGGCTGATCAACGGGCGCGCCCTTGACGTGCTACCCCGGCTGGCCGACGGCGCCTACGACCTGGTCTTCATCGACGCCGCGCCGATGGAACACCCGCATTACGTGGAGCAGGGCGTGCGCTTGCTGCGCGAGGGCGGTGCCTTCATCCTCAACAACGCGCTGCTCGGCGGGCGCGTGCCGGATCAGTCCCAGCGCGATCCGGCCACCCAGGCGGTGCGCGCGGCCACCCGTGCCATCGCCGAGAACCCCGAACTCACCAGCGTGCTGATCCCGATCGGCGACGGCCTGCTCTGCGCCTCGCGCGGTTAACCGACCCAGATTCCCTTGCCGACGGTGACCACACCGCCGTTGCTGACCGCGAAACGGTCGCGGTCGCGGTCCAGGTCGACGCCGATGATCTCGCCCTCGCCGACCACCACGTTCTTGTCCAGGATCGCGTGGCGCACCACCGCGCCGCGCCCGATGCGCACACCCGGCATGAGCACACTGCCCTCGACGGTGGCGCCGTCGTCGATCACCACGTTCGAGCTGAGCACCGAATTGCGGACGGTGGCCGCGGACAGGATCGAGCCCGCGCCGACGATCGATTCCTGCGCGAGGCCGCCCTGGGCGAACTTGGCAGGCGGCAGGTTCTCGGCGGCGCCGCGGATCGGCCAGTGCTTGTTGTAGAGGTTGAACACCGGGTGCACCGAGACCAGGTCCATGTGCGCCTCGTAGAAGGCGTCGATGGTGCCGACGTCGCGCCAGTAGCCGCGGTCGCGTTCGGTGGCGCCGGGCACCTCGTTGTCGGCGAAGTCGTAGACCGCGGCCTGGCCCGCCGCGACCAGCGACGGGATGATGTCGCCGCCCATGTCGTGATCGGAGTCGGAGTTCTCGGCGTCGGCGCGGATCGCGTCGACGAGCACGCGGGTGGTGAACACGTAGTTGCCCATCGACGCGAACGTCACGTTCGGATCGTCGGGGGTGCCGGGCGGATGCGCGGGCTTCTCCAGGAACTGGGTGATCCGGCCGGACTCGTCGGAGTCGATGCACCCGAAGGCACTGGCCTCGCTGCGCGGCACCCGGATCCCGGCCACGGTGACGCCGGCACCGGAGGCGATGTGGCTGGCGACCATCTGCTCCGGGTCCATCCGGTACACGTGGTCGGCGCCGAAGACCACGATGTAGTCCGGGTCCTCGTCGTAGATCAGGTTGAGCGACTGCATGATCGCGTCGGCGCTGCCGGTGTACCAGCGCGGCCCGAGCCGCTGCTGGGCGGGTACCGGGGTGATGTACTCCCCGGTGAATCCGGACAGCCGCCAGGTCTGCGAGATGTGGCGATCCAGCGAGTGCGACTTGTACTGGGTGAGCACGCACAGCCGCAGATAGCCCGCGTTCACCAGATTGCTGAGTACGAAATCGATCAGTCGGTAGGCGCCACCGAACGGAACCGCGGGCTTGGCGCGGTCTGCCGTGAGCGGAAACAGTCGTTTGCCCTCGCCACCGGCGAGCACGATCCCGAGTACGTGCGGCTGGCTCCTCACATGCTCAAAGTACAGGTCCGCCAGCACTACGGTGGCCCATGCCGACCCGAGGGTCTAATTTGGACCAGTGAGTTATGGCACCGACGGCGACGAGGCGCGGGTGGATCCGCTGCGGGTCGCCATGCTGACCCGGGAGTATCCGCCCGAGGTGTACGGCGGTGCGGGGGTGCATGTCACCGAACTCACGGCTCGGTTGCGGGCGCTGTGTGAAGTGACGGTGCACTGTATGGGGGCGCCGCGTAATGGTGCCGTGGTGCATCGGCCCGATCCCGAGCTCTACGCCGCCAATGCGGCGCTGCAGATGATGTCGGCACAGTTGCGGATGGCCGACGCGGTGGGCGGGGTGGACGTGGTGCACTCGCACACCTGGTACGCGGGACTGGCCGGGCACCTCGCGGCGACGCTGTACGGGATTCCGCATGTGCTCACGGCACATTCGCTGGAGCCGCGGCGGCCGTGGAAGGCCGAGCAGCTCGGCGGCGGATACCGGCTCTCGTCGTGGTCGGAACGCAATGCCATGGAGCACGCCGACGCCGTCATCGCGGTGAGCGAGGGCATGCGCCACGACGTGCTCGACGCCTATCCCGCGATCGACCCGGACCGGGTCCACGTGGTGCACAACGGGATCGACGCGACGGTCTGGCATCCCGGCCCGCCCGCCGGGACCGAGCAGCCGGTGCTGGAGCGGCTCGGGGTGCGCGCCGACCGGCCGATCGTCTCGTTCGTCGGGCGGATCACCCGGCAGAAGGGCGTCGGGCACCTGCTCGCCGCGGCCGCCGACTTCGACCCCGAGATCCAGCTGGTGTTGTGCGCCGGCGCGGCTGATACCAGGGAACTCGAACTCGAGGTGGCCGCCGCCGTCGACGGGCTGCAGCGGGAACGCGGGAACGTGTTCTGGGTCAAGGAGATGCTGCCCACCGAGCAGGTGCGCCAGATCCTGGCCGCCTCGGCGGTCTTCGTGTGCCCCTCGGTGTACGAGCCGCTCGGCATCGTCAATCTGGAGGCCATGGCGTGTGCGACGGCGGTCGTGGCTTCCGATGTGGGCGGGATTCCCGAGGTCGTCGACGACGGCGTCACCGGTCGCCTCGTCCACTACGACCCGACCGCACCGGGCGACTACGAGCGCACCTTGGCCGCCGCGGTGAACGAGGTGGCGAGCGATCCGGACCTGGCCTGGCGTTACGGCGAAGCAGGCAGGGCCCGGGCGATCGCCGAATTCGACTGGTCCCGCATCGCCGAACGCACCGTCGAGGTCTACCGCACCGTCCTCCGTCCTTAGGCCCCGGCCAGCCGTCTCACCGAATCCGGCCGCTCAGCGCACCGATCGCCCGAACCGAAGCCGCCGCACCGAGCTGGACGCTCGATCACCAGGCGCTGGTGGGTAGCGCTTCTCGGCCGATACTCACCTGGGAGCCTGGTAATCAACGGTCCAACTCGACGCGGCTTGTGGTCGTCGGGGCGCCGCGACTTCGCAGCGGCCGTGGTCAAGGTGTGGGTAGGTAGACCGAGACCGTCACCGACGCGGTGACCTCGGTGATGTCCGGGAGTGCGACGATGCGTGGGTCGTCGGCGGGGGTGCCGTGGAAGGCGGACGGGCCCATGGCGATCACCTTGGTGACATCGGTGCGCGAGAGCTTCATCGGGAACTCGACGAGGGTGTGTTCGGCGCAGGTGAAGGTGTCGGCCAGTGAGTCCGCGAGGCGACGGTCCTTGTCGGGGTCGACGCGAACCATGTCGAGCGGGCCGACCAGCTCGCCCAGGTGCCGAGCGGTGGGGGTGACCACGACGAAACGACCACCGGGCGCGAGGACCCGGGCGATCTCGGCGGGGTTGCGTGGAGCGAAGACCGAGAGGACGCCGGTGAGGGTGTTGTCGCGGAGCGGAAGTCCGCGCCAGGCGTCGGCGAGGATCGAGGCCATGCGGGGATGCGCGCGAGCGGCTCTGCGGGCAGCTGGTTTGGCCACGTCCAGGGCGACGCCGAGTGCGTCCGGTGCCGCGTCGAGGACCTCTGCCAGGTAGTAACCGGTACCGGCGCCGACCTCGAGGAACGCACGGGCGCCGGTCGGGGCAGGCTCGGCGCAGGCGCGGGCGGCCGCGGTGGCGATGGGCGCGAAATGCCCGGCGCCCTGGAAAGCCGCGCGGGCGTCGAGCATGTCGGCGGTGTCGCCGGTCATCTTCGTCGACGCGCCGGTCAGTAGTCCGACATAACCCTGCCGGGCGATGTCGAAGCTGTGTCCGTTCGCGCAGCGCAGGCTGCGTTCGGACGACTGCAGGGCGTGGCCGCACTCCGGACAGGCCAGGAGTGCGGCCACCTCGGACAGTGCCGTCAGCTGGTGACGCTCTTCAGTTCGTCACCGAGCGCCGCAGCCTCGTCCGGTGTGAGTTCGACGACCAGACGCCCGCCACCCTCGAGTGGAACCCGCATGACGATTCCACGACCTTCCTTGGTTGCCTCGAGGGGACCGTCCCCGGTACGGGGCTTCATGGCCGCCATCCTCTGCTCCCTCCAGATCTGCGCGGTGGAGTGCGCACCTGTTCTCTGGCCCGCCGGGTGTTCGGCGAGCCACACCGGTCCTATTCTTCCCTATTGCCGTCGCGGGCGGACACCTGAGTACGAAATGTGACTGGTGAGTCGGTTCCGTTCGGGGCGGCTTTCACCCAGCAAACCGCCAGGTGATCGTCGACCATCCCGGTCGCCTGCATGAGGGCATAGGCCGTCGTCGGGCCGACGAAAGCGAAGCCCCGGCGCTTCAATTCCTTTGCCAGAGCAATGGATTCGGTTGTGGTGGCCGGTACCTCGGCGATCGTGGCCGGGCGCGGGCGCGCCGGGGGTGCGAACGACCACACCAGCTCGTCGAGGCCGATCGGCAGGTCACGAGCAACCCGGGCGTTGTTGATCGCCGCGTCGATCTTGGCGCGATTGCGCACGATGCCCGCGTCGGCCAGCAGCCGCGCGCGGTCGTCGGCGCCGAATTCGGCGACTTTCGCGATCTCGAAACCGGCGAACGCTGCCCGGAACGCGGGGCGCTTGCGCAGGATGGTGATCCAGGCCAGCCCGGACTGGAACGCCTCGAGACACAGCCGCTCGAACAGGGCGTCGTCGCCGTGCAGGGGCTGCCCCCACTCGGTGTCGTGGTACTCGCGGTAGAGCTGGGAACCGGTCGACCAGGGGCAGCGGACGAGCCCGTCGTCGGCGAGTTCGGTCACGGGCGGTCCTGTCCCGCGATCACCTGCGCCTGCCACTGGCGCGCCTGGGCCAGTTCGAGCTCGAGCTCGTCGATCCGCTCGGCGAGCCTGCCCAGCGCCCAGTCCACCTCACCGGCCTTGTATCCGCGCACCACCTGCTGGAATCGCAGCGCCCGCACATCGGCCCCCGTGACACCGTGGGCGGGCAGCACCGTCGCGGTCGTGCCCTCCGGCAACGGCCCGAGCTCCTCGGACCGGCCGAACACCGCACTCGCGACAAGGAACAGCATCGCCGCGACCAACCCGACGATGAGCACATAGAGAAGCAGCGTCAGCATGCATCCACCTTAGGTAATACCTCCGACACAACCCGACACCCGATTTCGCAAGGACATGGGTAACTCGCCGGGTACGGGCCAACCCGCCCACCACCCCAGAGCTTGCCGCCGACGCATCCCACCTCGCACCTGAGTCCGGCCTGAATTCTCGGGGAGGCGGACCAGCTCAGAGATGCCTGGTGGTGTCGATACCCAGGGACATGCCCGCGAGGCCGCGCTTGCGGATGGCGAGTTTGTCGGCCACGCCCTGCAGGGCCTTGGCGGCCGGGTTGTCCGGGTCGCCAAGGATGATGGGGGTGCCCTCGTCGCCGCCTTCACGCAGGGCCTGCTCGATCGGGATCTGACCGAGCAGTGGAACGTTCGCGCCGACCGCTCGGGTGAGACTGTCGGCGACGACCTGGCCGCCGCCGGTGCCGTAGAGGTCCATCCGGGAGCCGTCGGGCAGGTCGAGCCAGGACATGTTCTCGACCACGCCGGCGATGCGCTGGCGGGTCTGCAGGGCGATCGCGCCGGCCCGTTCGGCCACCTCGGCCGCAGCCACCTGCGGGGTGGTGACGACCAGGATCTCGGCGTTCGGGATCAGCTGGGCGATGGAGATCGCGACGTCGCCGGTGCCGGGCGGCAGATCGAGCAGCAGCACGTCCAGGTCGCCCCAGAACACATCGGCCAGGAACTGCTGCAGCGCGCGGTGCAGCATCGGGCCGCGCCACACCACCGGCGTGTTGCCCTGGGTGAACTGCGCGATCGAGATCATCTTCACGTTGTGCGCGACCGGCGGGATGATCATCCGCTCGACCTGGGTCGGCTTGGCATCCGAGCCCAGCATGCGGGGGATGGAGTGGCCGTAGATGTCGGCGTCGAGCACGCCGACCGAGAGGCCGCGTTCGGCGAGCGCCACCGCGAGGTTGGCGGTGACGCTGGACTTGCCGACCCCGCCCTTGCCGGAGGCGACGGCGTAGACACGGGTCAGTGAACCGGGCTGGGCGAACGGGATGACCGGCTCGGCCGAGTCGCCGCGCAGCGACTTGCGCAGCTCGGTGCGCTGCTCGTCGCTCATCACATCGAGATCGACCGACACGGCGCCGGCACCGGGCACGTCGGCGACGGCCTTGGTGACCCGCTGGATGATCTCGGTGCGTAGCGGGCACCCCGAGGTCGTCAGGTAGATCTCGACGTGCACGTCACCGCTGTCGGCGATGGCGATGCTCTTGACCATGCCCAACTCGGTGATCGGCTTGCGGATCTCCGGATCGTCGACCTTCGCGAGCGCGGCCCGCACATCCGCTTCCGTAATCACTGGCATACATCCGATGTTAGGCGTGCCCCGATCGGTCGCTGACCCGGGGACGACAGTCCCCGCCCGGCGAGGCGGATTCCTAGTGGATCCGCGGCAGATCCTGTGGCTTCGGGGCCAGGCCGCTCGAGTAGGAGCCCGACCACGCCATCACATTGGCGACGTAGGCCATCGAGTTGTTGTAGCGCAGGATCGCCTTGGACTGCTGGGACAGATCGCGCATGTTCAGGCCGCCGTCGCACAGGTACCGGCCCGCGGTGAGTGCCGCGTCGAAGAGGTTCTGCGGATCGGAGATGCCGTCGGCGTTGCCGTCGGCGGCGTAGCGCTGCCAGGTCTCGGGCAGGAACTGCATCGGGCCGACGGCGCGGTCGTAGCCGCCGATGCCGTCGAGCACGCCGCCGTCGCTGTCATGGATGACATTGTTGCCCGCGAGGCTGCCGTCGAGGACCGGTCCGTAGACCGCCTTGATCGGGTTGCCGTCCGCGTCGGCCTTGCCGAAGGCATGGGTGGACTCGACGCGACCGATGCCGGCCAGCAGCGACCAGGACATCCCGCAGTGCGGATTCTCCACGGCCAGTTGCTCTTCGGCGCTCTGGTAGGCGGCGACCGCGATACCGGGAATGCCGAGCGGCCCCGCGGGGATGTCGGCGGCGATGCGATCACCCGGCAGCGCAACGGTTTTCACGACCGGCGTCGCCGAGGGGGACTGACGCGCCTCCGCATGAGCGACCTCGGCGATGTCGGCCAGCGGCGAGGCGGCCAGCTCGGGCCCGGCCTCGTCGGGATCGATATCGGGCAACAGGTCGTGCTCGACCGCCGCGGTGGCTGTGCTGGTCGCCTCGGTCGAGGCCGCGGTAACGGCGACGAGTCCGGCGGGGACCAATCCGGTCAGTGCGATGAGCGAGCTACGACGAACCGTTGTAGCAGGCTGTTTCCGATGACGACCCACTGTGTGGTGCCCTCCTCAACCGTGTTGGATGAGAAGAGATTACCGCACCCGAGATCTTTTTGTTACCCCTCTGTGATCTGAATTTCGGTTTGATTTCTAGGGAACCGCGGGGGCGGGCGGCAGCGGGATGACGATGTTGAACGGCAGCGTGATCGCGGGCGGCGCGGGGGGCTCGACCGGCGCAGGCGGGGCGGGCTCCTCGGTCGGCGCGATGCCGGGCTCCGGCGTCTTCTGCGGCGCGGCGGGCGCCGGGGGACCGGCCGGGGGCGCGGGCTCCTCCTCGGTCACCGCGGGGGTGCACGCGGCCGCCTCGGTCTGCTCGCCGGGTGCCGCCGGATCCTGCGCCGCCGGGTCTTTCGGTGCCTCGGCGCCGAAGGTCTGCTCGACCGGTGCGCGGCCCGGTTCGAGCGGGTTCGGCATCACCGCGGGCTGCGGGGCGCTCGCGCACGTCTCCGGCTCGGGCGGGGGCGGCGGGCAGAAGATGCCGCAGGGGATCGGCGGCAGGCCGGGCAGGGTGATCATCACCTGCGTCGGTGTGGTGGTCTTCGGCGTGTTCGGCGGCAGCTGGGCCGCCGTCGACGGCGGTGCCGCGGTGGGCGCGTCGGTCGAGGCGGCGAGGACGTTCGGCGAGACCATCGGGGCGCTGCCCGGCGGCACGATCTCGGGCGAGATGGCCACCTGGCTCGGCGCGCCACCGTTGCGATACGCGGCCGACCAGCTCAGCACATTGGCCGCGTAGGACATGGAGTTGTTGTAGCGCAGCACCGCCCGCAGTTCCTGGGCGGCCTCGCGCAGGTTCATCCCGCCCGAACACAGGTACTTGCCCGCCGCGAGCGCGGCGTCGAAGACGTTGTGCGGGTCGGCCGTGCCGTCGCCGTTGCCGTCGGCGGCGTAGTGCACCCAGGTGGTCGGCAGGAACTGCATGGGACCGACCGCCCGCATGAACCCGCCGTCGGCTTCCTTGATGATCTCGTTGCCGGGCAGGGTGCCGTCGAGTGCCGGACCGAAGATTGGGGTGGTCGTCGTGCCCGCGGCGTCGGTGCGGCCGCTGCTGGCGTGCCCGGATTCGATGCGGCCGATCCCGGCCAGCAGGTTCCAGGTGAGCCCGCAGCCCGGCTGCGCGGTCTCCAGCGCGAGTTCGGCATTGCGGTAGGCGGCCAGCACGATCTCCGGGATGCCGAGCGCACCGCTACCGGGTGGAAGCGAGATGCTCTGCAGCGGAACGGTTCCGGCGAACGGCGCCAGGCTGTTCGCCGAGGGGGAGAGGGCGCGCAGCTTGCGCGGCGCCTCCTGGGAGACCGGCAGCAGGCCGACGACCTCGGAGGGGTCGGTGTCGGCCGGGTCGTCGGTGGTGCTCGCCGAGGCGGCGAGCAGGGCCTCCGGTGCGGTCGGCGCGGTGCTCGGGGTCGAGGTGTGCGCCGCCGACCCGGACGCGACGAGTCCTGCGACGACGAGGGCCGACATCGTTATCGGAGCAGAGATTCGCATTGCGGCCACACCCTTTACGTCGAAGCAGCGGCACCGCAGAGTCCCCCCTCCGGCCCGCCCGGAACAACGTGATCCAGGTTACCTACCGGTCAGGTAGTTATAGAGCATTTCCGGTCACTCGTCTGGAGTACCTGGCGAAATGGGGGCGCCGGAGGGTGTTTGACCGGAGGTTTTCTTGCGCGCGACCTTCCGCTTCTTCTCCGTCTTCGGCGCGCCGTCGGGCGTGGTGACCGCGTCGATGCGGTCGAGCACCTCTCTGATCTCCTCCAGTTCGCGGCGCAGGTAGTCGCGGGTGGCGACCTCGCCGACCGCGAGCCGCAGCGAGGCGAGTTCCCTGGCGAGGAACTCGGTGTCGGCCTTGGTCTGCGCCGCGCGGGTCCGGTCCTCCTCGAGCGAGACCTTGTCCCGGTTGTCCTGGCGGTTCTGGGCCAGCAGGATCAGCGGCGCGGCGTAGGCGGCCTGGGTGGAGAAGGCCAGATTGAGCAGGATGAACGGGTAGGGGTCCCACTGCAGGGCGACCGCGAAGACATTGAGCAGGATCCACACGATGACGATCACCGTCTGGATCGCCAGGTAGCGCCCGGTGCCGAGGAACCGGGCGACCCGCTCGCTGAACTTCGCGACCGCCTCGGAGTCCCAGTCGAAGCTGAAGCGCGAGCCCGACGGCGTCTCCAGCCGCTGGCGCGACGGGTTCTTCTCGCTCACGCCGTGCCTCCGGTCGCGGGGATCGACTCGGCCGCCACGGGTGCGAGCGGCGGTGCCTCTTCTTCGCGCCAGTCCTCGGGCAGCAGGTGATCGAGGACGTCGTCGACGGTCACCGCGCCGAGCAGATGGTTCTCGGCGTCGACGACCGGACCGCACACCAGGTTGTAAGTGGCGAAATAGCGGGTCACCGCCGAGAGCGGCAGGTCCGGTGACAGCGGCGACAGATCGGCGTCGACGATGCCGCCGACCAGGTGCGCGGGTGGTTCGCGCAGCAGCTGCTGGATGTGTACGCAGCCGAGGTAGCGGCCGGTGGGGGTGGCGGTCGGCGGCCGGACGACGAAGGCCATCGAGGCCAGCGCGGGGGTGAGGTCGGGGTCGCGGACCCTGGCCAGCGCCTCGGCGACGGTGGTCGAGGGACTGAGCACGACCGGTTTGGGCGTCATCAGACCGCCCGCGGTGTCGGGGGAGTGCGCGAGCAGCCGGCGCACCGGCTCGGATTCCTCCGGGTCCATCAGCGCCAGCAGGGATTCGGCTTCGCTCTCGGGCAGCTCGCCGAGCAGGTCGGCGGCGTCGTCGGGGTCCATCGCCTCGAGCACGTCGGCGGCGCGGCGCACCTCGAGATGGCCGAGCAGGTCGACTTGGTCGTCGTCGGGCAGTTCCTGGACCACGTCGGCGAGGCGTTCGTCGTCGAGGGCAAGCGCCACCTCGATGCGGCGCTTCTCGGGCAGTTCGCGCAACCGGTGCGCCACATCGGCGGCGCGCAGTCCCTCGAACTGCGCGAGCAGACTGGTGACGTCCTGTCCCGGCTTGCCCACCTCCGACGGCGTCAGCCCGCTGACCTGCGACCAGTCGACCACGTGCACCGTCCGCCTGCGCCCGAGCCGCCGGTGCCCGCGCACCGCGACCCGGCCGACGACCCAGTCCCTGGTCCTGGTCTGCTCGATCCCGAGGTCGGTGACATAGACGTCGACGCCGTCGAGATCGGGCAGGTCGGGATCGTGCACCCGCACAGCTGTGTCGACGACCTGGTCCAGTGCCAGCAATTCCCCGGCGCGCTGGGCGAATCGGCGCAGGCTGACGGTCCCGGTGTTGAGCGTGACCATCCCGGGTTCGATCGCCGTGACCCGCAGCATCGGCACGAAAATCCGCTGCCGGGTGAGCAGTTGGACGACCAGACCGTGCACCCTGGGTTGCTGGCGACCGTAGCGGACGGCCACGACGACATCGCGGACCCGGCCGATAGACTCCCCGTCCGGACCCAGCACCGTCAGTCCGGCGAGTCGGGCGACGTACACCCTGGTGGTTGCCATGACCCTCAGGCTAGGCGGTCCGCTACGGCCGGGCACGCCACGCCACGGCCGGTGTGACGAACAACAGGAGGAGCGCCGATGAAGCCCCGCCGTTCGGTACTGGCCGTGCCAGGCAGCAATCCGAAGATGATCGCCAAGGCCAAGGGCCTGCCGGTCGACGAGGTGTTCCTCGATCTCGAGGACGCGGTGGCGCCCGGCGCGAAGGCCACCGCCCGGGCCAACATCGTGGCCGCGCTCAACGAGTCGGGCTGGGGCGCCCAGCTGCGGGTGGTGCGGGTCAACGACTGGTCGACCGAGTGGACCTACGCCGATGTGATCAGCGTCGTCGAGGGCGCGGGCGCCTACATCGATGCGATCCTGCTGCCCAAGGTGATCGACGCCGGTCAGGTGCGGGCGCTGGATCTGCTGCTGACCCAGCTGGAGAAGGCGAGCGGGCTCGAGGTGGGCCGCATCGGCATCGAACCGCAGATCGAGAACGCGCGCGGCCTGCGCGCGATCGACGAGATCGCCACCGCGAGCCCACGGGTGCAGGCGCTGGTGTTCGGTCCGGCCGATTTCATGGCCAGCATCAACATGCGCACCCTGGTGGTCGGCGAGCAGCCCGACGGCTACGACGTCGGCGACGCCTACCACCACATCCTGATGACCATCCTGCTCACCGCTCGCGCGCACGGCCTGCAGGCGATCGACGGTCCGTACCTGCAGATCCGCGATGTCGACGGGTTCCGCCGGGCCGCCGCCCGCACGGCCGCACTGGGTTTCGACGGCAAATGGGTGCTGCACCCCGGTCAGGTCGACGCCGCCAACGAGATCTTCAGTCCCCGGCAGAGCGACTACGACCGGGCCGAGGAGATCCTCGACGCCTACGCCTTCCACACCTCCGCCGCGGGTGGCGCGCGTGGCGCGGTGATGTTGGGAGATGAGATGATCGATGAAGCCAGCGCGAAAATGGCTCAGGTGATTGCTGACAAGGGTCGCGCTGCCGGAATGACGCGCACGACGCGTTTCACTCCGCCATCGCCGGACCAGGAATAGCAGAATGGGACTATGACGAATCCCTTGGGCAACCCGAATCGCGGACGGCAGGCGTTGCCGACGCCGCCGACGGGCTGGCCGGTCGGCTCGTATCCGACCTATGCCGAGGCACAGCGCGCCGTCGACTACCTGGCCGACGGGCAGTTCCCGGTGGGCGACGTGACCATCGTCGGCGTGGACCTGATGCAGGTCGAGCGGGTGCTGTACCGGCTGACCTGGGGCAAGGTCATCGGCGGCGGCGTGGTGTCGGGCGCGTGGCTCGGCCTGTTCCTCGGTCTGCTGCTGAGCCTGTTCACCACCACCGGTGGGGCGCTGGGTCCGCTGGTCGTCGGTCTGCTCGGTGGCATCGTCTTCGGCGTCATCACCACCTCGATCCCGTACGCGGCCACCAAGGGCCAGCGCGACTTCGCCTCGACGATGCAGCTCGTCGCCGGCCGCTACGACGTGCTGTGCGATCCCAAGTCCGCCGAACGCGCCCGCGACATGCTGGCCCGATTGGCCCTGTGAGCCAATGGATGTGGTGAACACGGTCCGCACCGCGGTGCTGGACCACTACGGCGTCGAGCGCGCGCGGATCGACTCGGCCTCGGTCACCTTCCTCGGCCTCGAGCCGATCGAGATCCTGCGCATCCCCGGTGACGGCGCGGTGCACTACGCGACCCTGGGCGGGTCACGGCATCCGATGGGCGATCCGGCCGACCTGCTGGCCGACCCCGTGCGCGGCCCGCGCGCCGAACTGGTGCTGACCCTGCTGCTGAGCGCGGGACCGCAGGCAGGCGTGGCCCGGTCGCTGGGCGTGCTCGTCGCCACGCCGTCGGTGGAAGGCGTTGTGCTGCAAGCCGACGCACTGCTCGACCTGGGAGAACCGCTGTGGCACAACGCGAAGTTCACCGCGGTGCTGCTCGGCGAGAGCGAGGTCCCCGAGGTGGAACTGCCCGACCCCGCCGAGCCGGTGCGCTATCTGAGCGTCACCCCGGTGACCGCGACCGAGGCCGCCTGGGTGCGGGTGCGCGGTGCGCAGGCCCTGCGCGAGGCCTGGGCCGAGGCCGGGATCGATGTGCGTGATCCCGCCCGCGGTGCGGTGAACCTCTAGAGCCACTTGTTGCGGCGGAAACTGCGGAACAGCAGCCCGCACAGCACCGCCATCAGCAGCAGCACCGCGGGATAGGCCCACGGCTGGTGCAGCTCCCACATGATGTCGAAGTTCATGCCGTAGATCCCGGCGATCAGCGTGGGCACGGCGGCCATCGCGGCATAAGCCGAGATCTTGCGCATGTCGGTGTTCTGCTGGACGCTGATCTTGGCCAGCGCCGCGTTCACCAGGCCGCTGAGCGATTCGTCGAAATAGGTGATGTGCTCGGAGACGCTGGTGTGATGGTCGGCGACATCGCGCATGTAGCGCCGGATCTCGGTGGGCACCGGCAGGATCTGGTCGTTGGCCAGCCGCTCGAGCGGCAGCGCCAGCGGGGAGACCGCGCGGCGCAGTTCCACCACTTCGCGTTTGAGCTGGTAGATCGAGCCGATGCCGATCTTCGACGACGGCGTGAACACCGCCTCCTCCATCTCGGCGATGTCCTGCTCGATCGACTCCGAGACCTCGACATAGGAGTCGACGACGTGATCGGCGACGGCGTGCAGCACCGAGTACGGGCCGAAGGCCACCTGGTCGGGACGCTGTTCCAGGTCGTGCCGCACCCCGGCGAGCCCGGTGTGCTCGCCGTGGCGCACGGTGATCGCGAAATGCGGTCCGGTGAAGACCATGATGTCGCCGGTCTCGACGATCTCGCTGGTCGATTCCAGGTCGTGCTCGACGTAGGAGACCGTGCGCAGCACCAGGAACAGGGTGTCGTCGTAGCGTTCGAGTTTGGGGCGCTGGCGGCCCTGCACCGCGTCGACGACGGTGTCCTCCACCGCCAGCGGGTGCAGGCCGAAGATCTCGGCGATGTCGTTCATCTGGGACTCGTCGGGATCGTGCAGGCCGACCCAGACGAAACCCGCCTCGGACTCGCTCGCTCCGGCGAGCGCCTCGCGTGGCGTGAAGTGCCCCGGTTGCCGTTTCCCGTCGACGTAGACCGCGCAGTCGACGATCGCCCGCGCGGTCGGCACGGGGATCCGCGGCAGCGGCGCCGCCGGGCGGCCTGACCCGCGAAACGACGGCATGGACGGCAGAGAGGGCACCTCTGGATGCTACGGGCCCGTACCGTCTCGGTGGACGAGCGCGCGGACGGCGAGACCGCACTGTAAGACTGAGGGTGTGCGCATCGACCTGCATACCCATTCCACCGCCTCCGACGGCACCGATACACCGGCCGAGCTGGTGCGGCACGCCGCGGCCGCCGGGCTCGACGTCGTCGCGATCACCGATCACGACACCACCGGCGGCTGGGCCGAGGCCGAGGCGGCGCGTCCGTCCGGCCTGACCCTGGTGCGTGGCATGGAGATGTCGTGTACGGGCATGGGCGAGGACGGCTACCCGGTCCCGGTGCACCTGCTGGCCTACCTGTTCGACCCCGCCGATCCCGGCTTCGCCGAGGAGCGCGAGCGGCTGCGCGCCGAACGGGTGGCCAGGGTGCGGGCGATGGCCGACAAGATGGTGGCCGACGGACTGCCGATCGATCCCGACGCGGTCCTCGCGGGCGCCGGTCCGGCGGCGGGCCGTCCGCATCTGGCGCGGGCGCTGGTCGCGGCCGGGGTGGTCGACAGTGTCGACGCGGCCTTCGTCGACCTGCTCGCCCCGCACGGCCCGTACTACGCGGAGAAGGTCGACACCCCGCTGACCACCGCGGTGCAGCTGATCGCCGCCGCGGGCGGGGTCAGCGTGCTGGCGCACGTGCGAGCCCGCAAGCGTGGCCGTCTGCTCGCGCTCGACGACATCCGGGTGCTGGCCGGGCTCGGCCTCGGCGGGCTCGAGATCGACCACCCCGACCACAGCGCGGCCGATCGCGCGGTGCTGACCGACCTGTCCGCCGAACTCGGTCTGCTGCGCACCGGCTCCTCGGACTATCACGGGGCCAACAAGACCATCGAGATCGGTGCGTGCGGAACCGATCCCGAGCAGTTCGAGGCGCTGATCGGCAAGGCGAGCGGGGTGCCGGTGATCGCCCCGTGACGCTGGTTCGTGGCATCAGCGGGATCATGGCGGGCGGGGTCCTCGTCCTGCTGTGCGTGGTGATCGGCGCCGCGGTGATGGGATCGCGCCGGGACTTTCCCGGGCCGGGTGCCGAATCGCTGAGCTGGCATGTCGTCGCGGCGCTCGTGGTGGTGGCGGCGCAGCTCGTGGCCGACCGCGGGCGGGGGTTCGCGGCGCTCTCGGGCTCGGCGATCGTTCTGGTCACGACCGGTGTACTGCTTTGGACACAATGGTGGGGTTGATGGCCTCGTAATGGTTGCGGTCGGGTGAACGGTGCCCGAATATTTGTTCTTGTGAGCAGCATCGAGACCGATGTCCTGATCCTCGGCGGCGGGCCCGCCGGACTCTGGGCCGCCGTCTCGGCCGCGGCCGCCGGAGCCAGGGTGGTGCTGATCGACAAGAGCCGGTGCGGTTCCAGCGGCCCCACCGTCTACGGCACGACCACCCTGTGGGACATCCCGGCCGGACCGGCCAGGGCCGCCGCGGTCGAACGCGCGCTGGTGCACGGCGGCGGGCTCGGTGATCCGGCCTGGTTGCACCGGGTCGTCGAGGAGACCAACCACCGGTTGCGCGACTGGTCGGGCACCAGGGTCACCGAGGCCGGTGGCGACCCGCCGCGGGTGCACCTCGACGGCGCGAGCTATCTGCGCAGACTGCGCCGCGGGGCGCTCGAGGTCGGCGTGCGCATCTTCGATCACCATCCCGCGCTGAACCTGCTGGCCGATCCGGCGGGCACGGTCGTCGGGGCCGCGGGCGTCCAGCGCCACAACAGATTTCGGCCGTGGACCGTGCGCGCGGGCGCGGTCGTGATCGCCACCGGCGGCTGCGCGTTCCTGTCCGGCGGTGCCGGTACCGAGACGAGCACCGGCGAGGGCCTGCTGATGGCGGTCGAGGCGGGCGCCGAACTGGCGGGCATGGAATTCTCCAGCGCCTACGGACTCGCCCCGGTGCTGTCGCGGGTACGCCCGCACCCGACCGTCGCGCCGGGACTGTCGATGCGCTTCGCCACCCTCTACGACGAATCGGGCGCCGAACTGCCCGACCGCTACCCGGCGGCACTGTCCGCCATCGCCGACGGCCGCCGGGTCTTCGCGGCGCTGCACGAGGTCCCCGACACGGTCCGGCACTGGCTGAGCCGGCACGGCGCCGTCGACGCCGCGGGCCGGGTGCCGGTGCGGGCGGTGCTGGAGGGCACGGTGCGCGGTGCGGGTGGTCTGGCGCTGGCCGGTCCCGATTGCGCCACCACGGTGCGCGGGCTGTTCGTCGCGGGGGATGCCGCGGGCCGCGAGGTCGTCGTCGGGGCGGCGGGCGCGGCCGGTGGCCTCAGCGGCGCGTGGGCGCTGTCGTCCGGTTCCTGGGCCGGGACGGGTGCGGCCGCCTTCGCCGCGACCGCCGAGCGCGCGAGCGTGGCGCGTCCGCTGGCCGGGGCGGGTCTCGGCCCGCACGCCCACATCGATCCGCGCTCGGTGATCGGCCTGGTGCAGGAACACACCCTGCCGCTGCGGCGCAGTTACCGGCGCAGCGCGGGCAGCCTCGCCGACAGCATCGCCGAGCTGGACACGATGTGGCCGGGCGCGCAGTTCGAACTCGGCGGGATCGGCGCGGGCCAGGTGCGGGCCCGCCAGGCCGCCGCGCTGCTCGCGGTCGCCCGCTGGGCGGGCTACAGTGCGCTCGAGCGCGCCGAGAGTCGCGGCATCCACCGGCGCATCGACCATCCCGAGCCGGTCGCCGACTGGCGGGTGCGGCTGCGCTGTGGTGGGCTCGACGAGGTGTGGGTGCGCCGCGAGGAGCACCGGGAACCGCTGGGCGCCGAGCTCACCGCGACCCGACCGGCCGCGGTGTGATTGTTCACCGGATGTTCCCCCTCAACTGCGAGTTTTCTCTTACGCCTCGGCAATTCGGCGCGGTTACCCTCGATGGATGACACGCGGCCAGATGACATCGGCGACCGGTTTGGCAACTGGTCTGCCGGGCTGGCAGAATGTTGCGGATTCCCTTCCCACGCCACCGCCGGGTTCGGGGACCAAGGTTTCCTTCCGCTTCGCGACGCACCGTCGTAGCCGAGGGCCGACCCGTTTACCCGCCGGACCACCCGTCCGGCTCCGCTCGGCGGATCAGTGCCGCACCACGCGACCCGGACTTCCGGGGAAACGCGAGCGCCTGCGCACCCGATGAGCGTTCTGTAATTCCGTAGTTCCGACATACCCGGCGGTAACCGTCCCCCGGTTGAGCCCGATTCGAGCAGGAGTGAAATCGTGTCACCTGTGACTGACGCACCGAATGCCACCGCGGCGCCCAAGGCCGATGACGCAGCGAGCCTCGCTGCCATCACCAACGACGAGATCTTCGCGGGTCATCTCGGCGGCAAGCTGTCGGTCGAGCTGGCCGCGCCGCTCGAGACCCAGCGCGATCTGTCCATCGCCTACACCCCCGGCGTCGCCCAGGTCAGCCGTGCGATCGCCGAGGACGCGGCGCTCACCAAGCGCTACACCTGGACCGACCGCCTCGTCGTCGTGGTCAGCGACGGCACCGCCGTGCTCGGCCTCGGTGACATCGGCCCGCGCGCCTCGCTGCCGGTGATGGAGGGCAAGGCCGCGCTGTTCAAGAAGTTCGCCGGGCTGAACTCGATCCCGCTGGTGCTCGACACCACCGATCCCGACGCGATCGTGGAGACCCTGATCCGCCTGCGCCCGAGCTTCGGCGCGGTGAACCTGGAGGACATCTCCGCTCCCCGCTGCTTCGAGATCGAGCGTCGCGTCATCGAGGCGCTGGACTGCCCGGTCATGCACGACGACCAGCACGGCACCGCCATCGTGGTGCTGGCCGCCCTCAAGGGTGCGGCCGCGCAGCAGGGCCGGGACATGTCGGCGCTGAAGGTCGTCGTCTCCGGTGCCGGTGCGGCGGGTGTGGCCTGCGCCAACATCCTGCTCGCCGCCGGTGTGCCCGATGTGGTCGTGCTCGACTCCAAGGGCATCGTGAGCACGGGTCGCGACAACCTCAACGGCGTGAAGGCCGATCTGGCCGCGCGCAGCAACCCGCGTGGTCTCGTCGGCGGTGCCGCCGAGGCGCTGGCCGGGGCCGACGTGTTCCTCGGCCTGTCCGCGGGCACGATCCCCGAGGCGCTCATCGCCTCGATGGCGCCGGAGTCGATCGTGTTCGCCATGTCGAACCCGGACCCGGAGATCCACCCCGAGGTGGCCGCCAAGTACGCCGCCATCGTGGCGACCGGCCGCAGCGACTTCCCGAACCAGATCAACAATGTGCTCGCCTTCCCCGGCGTGTTCAAGGGCGCGCTGGACGCGGGCGCCCGCCGCATCACCGAGCGCATGAAGGTGGCCGCCGCCGACGCGATCTTCGGCGTGGTCGCCGACGAACTCGCCGTCGACCGGATCATCCCGAGCCCGCTCGACCCGCGCGTCGCCCCGGCCGTCGCCGAGGCCGTCGCGGAGACCGCGCGCGCCGAGGGCGTCGCCCAGTAATTCGCAGCACCACCGCAGCGCCTCGTTCCCACCGGGAGCGGGGCGCTGTCGCGTTGTCTGGGATCATCGGGCGATGACGACGATCACCGTGCAACTCCCCGACGAGGTCCACGCGCAGCTCACCGCCGCGGCCGCCACCGAGGGTGTCGGGGTGAATGCGGTCGTCGTGTCGGCGGTCCAGGATTGGCTGCACGCCCAGGCCCAGCGCGCCAACGAGCGCGCCCGGGTGCAAGCCGCCTTGGCCGACGACCCCCACCTGCGCGCTCTCCTCGGTGATGAGTGAGGGCAGGCCGTCGATGCCACCGGTTTGATCATCGGTGCCGACCGCGCGGCGGCGTGCGCGACTGTCGTCGGTGCCGCCGAATCTCTCGGCGGGGTCGTCCGCGTCCCTGCTGAGACGGGTGGCCTACTCGGCGACCGGTAGCGCACCGGTGCCGACGATCGACCCGCGCGCGAGCCGTCCCGTGCCGGGCACGCTGGCCCACACGGCTGCGGCCAGGAGCCCATCGAGCGTCAGCGCCCCGGGTGACCTACTTCGCGACCGGCACCACGTCAGTGCTGACAATCGACCCACGGGCCAGCCGTCCCGTGCCGGGCACGCTCGCCCACACCGCCGCGGCCAGCAACCCGTCGAGCACCAGCGCGAGCACCGCCACCAGCAGTGCGCCGACCAGCACCAGGTCGTAGCGATACAGTCCGATGCCGTCGAAGATGTAGCGGCCGAGCCCGCCCAGGTTGACGTAGGCGGCGATGGTCGCGGTGGCGACCACCTGCAGTGTGGCGCCGCGGAGGCCGCCGAGCAGCACCGGCATGGCATTGGGCAGTTCGACGCGGAACAGGATCTGCCGCTCGGTCATCCCCATCGCGCGCGAGGCGTCGACGACGTCGGCGTCCACATTCGCGATACCGGCGTACGCACCGGCCAGCAGCGGTGGAATGCCGACGGTGATCAGCGCGAGCAGCGGCGGAATCAGCCCGAGACCGAGCAGCAGCACCAGGAAGGTGAGCAGGCCCAGGGTCGGCAGCGCTCGCATGGCGTTGGCGAACCCGACCAGCACCGCACTACCGCGCCGGGTGTGCCCGATGACCAGCCCGAGCGGCATCGCGATGACCGCCGACAGCGCGACGGCCAGGAAGCTGTACCAGAGATGTTGCAGCAGACGGTGTTCGACTCCCGACGATCCACCCCAGTTCGCGCCGTCACTCAGGTAGTGCCAGGCGTCGATGAACAGATTCACGCCGGGTCCTCCCGACCGGACAACGCGCCCCGTCGCGCCCCGCCCGCCCACTTGCTCCCGCGCCCATCGACGCGAGTCCAGGGAGTCGCGAGCTTGCCCAGCGCGAAGACCACCCGATCGAAGATCAACGCCAACGCCAGCGTGACGATGATGCCCGCGATGATCTGATCCGGATAGTCGCGCTGATACCCCTGCGTGAACAGCTTGCCGAGCCCACCCACCCCGATCAGCGCGCCCACCGACACCATCGCGATATTGGTGACCACCACCACCCGCAGCGTCGAGACGAAAACCGGCAGCGCCAAGGGCAAGTCGACGGTGAGGGTGCGCCGCAGCCGTCCGAACCCGATCGCGTCGGCGGCATCGGTCACCTCGGCGGGCACGGTGTCCAGCGCGGCGGGCACCGCGATCACCAGCAGCGCGGTGGAATACACGGTCAGCGCGATGATCACGTTCAACGGATCGATCGCCGAGAGCCCGACCAGCGGCGGGATGATCACGAACAGCGCGATCGAGGGAATCGTGTAGGCCAGGCTCGACGCCGTAGTCACGACCTTGCGGGCCAACCCTTTTCCGCGCAGCAACGCGCCCACCGGCACGGCGATCGCCAGCCCGAGCAGCAGCGGCACCAGCGACAGCACCAGGTGCGTCCGGGTGATCGCCATGATCTCGGCGAAGTTGTCGATCAGATATCTCACGAGGTGCCCTGGTCGAAGAACTCCTGATTGCGTCGCGCGTCCTCGGCGGCGCGCTGCTCGGCGAGCCGGGTCAGCACCTCGGTGGCGAGCACCCCGCCACGCACCGCGCCGCCCTCGTCGACGGCCACCCCGATCCCCGACGGCGAGGAGATCGCGGCATCCAGCGCCTGACGCAGATCACCGCCGGGCGCGAACAGCGAGCCACCCGCGGACAGGCTCTCGCCCAGCGGTTTCCCGCCGCGCACCGCCTCGACACCGGTCACATCCACCCAGCCGCCGGGCTTGCCGTCACCGTCCACGATCAGCGCCCATTCGCCCTGTTCGAGCCGGAGCTCGGCGATCCGTTCGGCCGCGACCGTCCGGATGTCGTGCAGCGCGACGGTATCGGCGCTGCGGAACGACAAGCCGCGATAACCGCGATCCCGCCCGACGAATCCCGCGACGAAATCGGTGGCGGGCTGGGCCAGCACCCGCTCCGGCGCATCGAACTGCTGCAGCACCCCGCCCCGCCCGAACACCGCGATCTTGTCGCCGAGGGTGATCGCCTCATCGATGTCGTGGGTCACGAACACGATCGTCTTGTGCAGCTGCGCCTGCAACCGCTGCATCTCGACCTGCAATTCGGCGCGCACCACCGGGTCGACCGCGCTGAACGGCTCGTCCATCAACAGCACCGGCGGATCCGCCGCCAAGGCCCGCGCCACCCCGACGCGCTGCTGCTGACCACCCGAGAGCTGCGCCGGATACCGGTCGGCCAGACCGCGATCCAGCCCGACCCGGTCGAGCACCTCCAGCGCGGCCGCCCGAGCCGCCTTGCGGGATTGACCGAGCAGCATCGGCACGGTCGCCACATTGTCGAGCACCCGGCGATTGGGCAGCAGCCCACCGCTCTGGATCACGTAACCGATGCCCAACCGCAGTTTTACGGGATCGACCGTCGAGATATCGCGCCCGTCCAGCGTGATGGTGCCCGAGGTCGGGTTCACCATCCGGTTGATCATCCGCATCGAGGTGGTCTTGCCGCAGCCGGAGGGTCCGACGAACACGGTGAACGATCCCGAGTCGATCCGCAGATTCAGCTCGCGGACCGCCTCGGTGCCGTTCGGGTAGGTCTTGGCGATCCCGCGGAATTCGATGTCGGACACGGGTTCTCCTAGCCGATGGGGGAGTTGAGCCCCTGCGCGGTGATCCAGGCGAGCGCGGCCGCCTTCGGTTCGATCTTGGCGTCACCGGACACGGCCGTGTTCAGCGAGATCAGTTCGGTGGTGGTGAGCTTGGCCGACACGGCATCGAGCACGGCGACGGCCTTGTCGGTCTTCTTCTCCGCGTTGAACAGCGGCACCACGTTCTGCGCGGCGAAGTTGTGCGCCGGATCGGTGAGCACCACCAGATCGTTCTCCGCGATCGCCTGCGAGGTGGTGAAGATGTTCGCGGCGCGCACCTGCCCGTTGACCAGCGCGTCGACCGTCGCCGGTCCGCCGCCGTCGGCGATCGGGACGAAGTTGGCCTCGCTGATGTCGAGTCCGTAGTTCTTCTTCAAGCCGGGCAGCCCGCCGGGACGCTGCGCGAATTCCGCGGGGGCGCCGAACTTCACCTCGTCCGAATGCGGTGCCAGATCGGCGATACTGGTGAGATTCCACTCCTCGGCCGTCGCGCGGGTGACCACCACGGCATCGGAATCCTCACCGGGGGCGGGCGTGGCGATGGCGAGATCGTCGCCGAGTGCGGGCGTCAGCGCCTTGTTCACGTCGATGGCGGCGGTGGCGGTGGCCTCGGGGTCCAGGTATTGCAGCAGGTTGCCGGTGTATTCGGGGATCAGCGAGATCGCGCACTGGCGTAGCGCGGGGATGTAGGCCTCGCGGCTGCCGATGCCGAAGTTGGTGTCGACCTTGAAGCCGTTGATCCGCAGGACCTCGGTGTAGATGTTGGCCACCGTCTCGGACTCGGGGAAGTTGGCCGAGCCGATGATCAGCGCGTCGCTGGCGCAGTCGCCCTTGGCGGCCAGCGGATCGGAGTTTCCACAGGCGGCCATCACCATGGCGGCGGCCAACGCGACAGCGGCTGCGAGTACCCGGCCTGCCCGCACCGCGAGACGGCGTGCCGGTCGAGGTTGTCCGTGCGGAGAAGAGGTGAAGGTGGTTTTCACTGGTGTCCTTCCGGCAAGGCGGGCAGTGCGCTGTGCGTGCGACGCGGGGGCCGCAGGTACATTCTGGGTGTTCATACTGCCCGCGTCGCGCCGAATTGCGCGGGTTGACCGCAAATACGGGAAGTTGGTGTCGTCGAGGATGGTGCCGGGCGCCCTGCGACGGAGTGCGGCCGCGATACTGGTCGCCACCTGCTCGTTAGCTGCCGTGGCCTGCGCGGATGACGATGCGCGCGCGGTGGTCGCGGTCGGTGCGGATTCCTCGACCGAGTCCGTTCTGCTCGCCGAGATCTATTCGCAGGCACTGTCTCGAACCGGCACCGACACCACGGTCCTGACCGGCCTCGACACCCCCACCGCCGACCTCGATGCCGGCCGGATCGCCGTCCTGCCCGCCCGCAACGGCAGCCTGCTCGACCGCTGGAATCCGTCCGCCGCCGCCCGCGCCCCCGAGGATGTCCTCGCCGCGGTCAATGCCGCCCTGCCCCAGGGACTGTCGGTCTCCGACGCCGCCGACGGCACCGACCTGCGCCCCCGCCTGCTGGTCACCGAGGACTTCGCCACCCGCGAGAACCTGCGTACCGTCGCCGCCCTAACCTGCCCCGAATTGACCGCCGGCTACACCGAACTCCCCGGCCTCGCCCCCACCGCCATCGGCCCCGACCTCGTCGCCGACTGCGCCTTCGCCGCGACCAGCCACTACCCCGACACCGAAGCACTGCGAAACGCCCTGCGCGACGGCCAGATCCAGGTCGGCATCGTCAACGGCCCGCCCACCGGCGAGAACCCCGCCGACCTGATCACCCTCGACGACGAGGACTACGCCCTGCGCACCCAGAACATCCTGGCCCTGCACCGCACCGGCATCTTCGACCGCCGCCAGACCAAGAAACTCAACTACGTCGCGGGCGAACTCACCACCGAGGAACTGATCGACCTGATCACCCAGGTCGAATCCGGCGCCGCCCCCGCGATTGTCGCCCGCACCTGGCTCGACGACCACGGTCTGTAGCCCCCTTGCCCTTTCGCGGCCTTTCCGCGCGAGATGGTTAGATGTCGATGGCAACGACGCGGTACCGGGTGGGGGAGAACATGATCGACAGCACCGGAATCCGCGCGTCCCTCCGCCTCGCCGGGCTCTCGCTCGTCGTCGGCGTGGTCGCGGCCTGCGGTGGGTCGACCGTGCCGATCGACCCGATCGACGCACTACCGCCGCTGTCGGAATTTCCCGCCGGGTATCGCCTGATCGGTGAACCGCGCGAGTACGACGGAACCGAGAAGGTGGACGTCCCAGGGCTGGACCTGGACGTGCGCTACACCGACGAATCCTGCCGGGTACTGATCGATACACCGATCGGCGCCGGCGCCGGTGAATCCGTCTCCAGCGTGCATCGGGCGGTGTATCTGGTGCAGGTCACCGCCGCGGATCTCGACCCGGCCGAGCTCGGCTCCGCTGTCGACCGCTGCGCGACCGTCGAGGGAGAATCCTCCAACTACTCACTCCACATGGCAATCACCAAGATCGATTCCCCGGGCGCCGACACCGTCGGCTTCCGCGCGTCGGGTGTACAGACCGTGCGCAGCCCCAGCGGCACCCTCACCGAAACAGTCGTCGTCCAGGACCGCCTCGTCGGCCGCGTCGGCGAATACGTACTCACCGCCGCGGTCTCACTGAACCCCATCACCGGCACCACCGTGACCGACGACGAGATCGCCGCCGAATCCCCAGTCCTACGCTCGATTTTCGACCAGACCATGCGGCGACTGAGCGGAGAGACCGAGTGAGCATCGAGTCGAGACTCCGAACCATCGCCCCGCACCGTTCGGTTCGCCTGCGCGCAATAGCCGGTGCCGTTGCCATCTCGACCGCGGCGCTGGTGTTGTCGGCATGCGCGGAGACGTCGAACTGGGGGACGATACAACTCGGCGACTGCGGATACTTTGCCGAGGTTCCCGGACCCGAGCCGTGGAAGCTGGAGCACCGCGACTGCACCGACCCCGAGGCTGCGCTGGTCGTCGTGCGCGGCGCGTCGACCGAGAGGTGCGCTGACGAACCCTTCAGCTCGCACCGGATCTCGACGCGAGGCGCGACCCGCAATCTCTGTACCCAGCTGAATGCGCAGGTGGGTGACTGCTATAACGACATCAAGAACCGATACGCGCACTTGGTCAAGCTACGCAAGGTTCCGTGTTCGACCCCACAGGCTCACCAGGTCAACACCCGCGTCGACAGTGACGACTACGGGGTCTGCGACAACGCGAAGCTCGAGTACGGAGAGACAGAGAAGGTCCAGCACAAGCAGCCCCCGGCGTCCTTCTGCCTGCACCGAATCGGAACATAGTCGGCCGTTGGATCACGCGGCGACCCAACGGCCGCTGAATTCGCTACTGCACGTTGGCCGTTGCCGCGGTGAGCTGTGGGGTGATGCGGTCGAGGGCGAAGCGGAGGGACTTCGGGGTGCCCGCGGCGAGGGCTTGGATGGCCGGGTCGTCTTCGGGGAGGCGGACGGCGCGGTCTTCGCGGACGACGGCGAGGGAATTGATCAGGGTGTCGTTCTCGAGTTCGGTGAAGGGCAGGCCGATGGTGGTGAAGACGGCTACCTGGGCGTCGAGGTCGCCGACGCGTTCGACAGGGACCTGGGCGAAGAAGCCGGAGCTCTGCAGCTGGGTGACCGGGGGATTCTGGACGAAGCCGAGTTCGCTGAAGAAGTCGAAACGGGCATCGCCGGCGAGGTAGGCGCCGTAGGCGGTGCCGAACTTGGCGCCGTAGACGAAGCGTTTGTCGGCGAACTCCGGGTGTTCGCTGCGGACGGTCTGCTGCGCGTCGGTGGTCTCGGTGACGAGTGTGTCGGCCTCGTCGCTCTTGCCGAGCGCGGCACCGATCAGTTCGGTCTGGGTCTTCCAGTTGACGGCGTAGTCGCCGGTGCCTTCGGGGGCGGTCACCACGGGCGCGATCTTGCGCAGGTTGGCGGTGATGTCGCTGTCGGCCTTGGCGCGCACGTTCAGGATCAGATCGGGGTCGAATTCCTCGATCTCCTGCATGTTGAAGTCACCGGCGCTCTGCGCGGAGATCAGCTGCGGGGTGGTGCCGACGGCCGCCGCGTCCCACTCGCCGACGCCCTTGCTCGCCTCGCCGAAGCCCATCCAGTCGTAGATGGCGACGGGCGTGACGCCGAGTTCAACCGCGATCGCCCCGTCGGACCAGCCCAACGCGACCACCCGCGGCTGGTCCGGCAGCGAGAAGCCGGGCGTGCTGTCGGGGTTGTCGAACACGTCGTGGGTGGTTTCGTCGGATTGCACGCAGGACGTCGTTGCCAGGATCATGCTCGCCAGCACCGCGACGACCACACTGATGCGTCTTGTCGACATGGGGTTCCTTCCGGGGTTGTGTCGCACGGGTTCACACGTCTTCGGCGGCGCGCAGATTCGCGGTGTCACCGGGCACGCTGTCGAAGCGCACCGCGCCCTGGGCCAGGGGGACGATCAGCGGGGTTCCGGTCTGTGGGTCGGCGATGACCTCGCAGTTCACCCCGAATACCTGTTCGACCAGGTCCTCGGTGATGATCTCGCCCGGCGGCCCGACCGCGATGATCTCGCCACTGCGCATGGCGATGATGTGACTGGCGTAGCGGGCGGCCTGGTTGAGATCGTGCAGCACCGCCACCAGCGTGGTGCCGCGCCGATTGAGTTCGGTGCACAGTTCGAGCACCTCGATCTGATGACCGAGGTCGAGATAGGTGGTCGGCTCGTCGAGCAGCAGGATCGGCGTTTCCTGGGCCAGCGCCATCGCGATCCACACCCGCTGCCGCTGACCACCCGAGAGCGCCTCGACCGGTCGCGTCGACAGCTCCGTGAGCCGGGTGACCTGCAGCGCGAAGTCGACCGCGCGCTGATCGTCATCGGTCCACTGCCGGAACATCTTCTGATACGGGAAGCGCCCGCGCGAGACCAGATCGATGATGGTGATGCCCTCGGGTGCGATCGACTGCTGCGGCAGCAGACCCACCTCGCGCGCGAATTCCTTGCCGCCGAAGGACGCCACGTCGCGCCCGTCGAGCACCACCGCGCCCTGCTGTGGTTTGAGCAGTCGCGACAGCGCGCGCAACAGGGTCGACTTGCCGCAGGCGTTGGGTCCGACGATGACGGTGAACGAGCCGTCCGGCACGACGACGTCGAGATCGGCGATGACGGTGCGCTCGCCGTAGCCGACCCGCAGGCCCGTGCCGGTGAGCCGCCCGGTGGCGTTGCTGGTCATGGCCTGGCCTTTCGGGACTGGGCGAGCAGGAGGAACAGCAGGTAGATCCCGCCGAGCGAGGTGGTGACCACGCCGACGGGCAGCTGGGTCTGCGGCGCGAGGATGGTGCGGGCCACCGCCTCGCTCGAGACCAGCAGCGTCGCGCCGACCGCGGCCGAGGTGACCAGCGGGATGCCGGGACTCGGGGTGATCCGCGCGGCGACCTGCGGGGCGACCAGGGCGACGAAGGCGATCGGCCCCGCGATCGCGGTGGTCGCCGCCGCGAAACCGACCCCGATCACCAGCAGGACCAGCTGGGTGGACCCGGTGTCGACGCCCTTGCTGCGCGCGGAGTCGGTGCCGAGCTCGAACATCCGCATCCGGGGCGCCACGATGATCAGCGCGGGGACCAGCACGGCCAGCGTCACGAACACCGGAATGGTGTCGGTCATGGTCAGATTGCGCAGGTTGCCCATGCCCCACGCGGCCGCAACGCCCGCGTTCTGCACATCGGCGGTGGCGACCAGATATCCGTTGAACGACAACAGCATCGCCGAGATGCCGATGCCGACGATGATGAACCGGTAGTTGCCGGTGCCGCCGCGCATGCCGAGGAAATACACCGCCACACCGGTGAGCAGACAGCCGATCAGCGCGCCGATCGTGGCGCCGCCGGAGCCGAGGCCGAGGACCAGCATCGCCACCAGCGCACCGGTGTTGGCGCCGGTGGTGAAGCCGATGATGTCCGGGCTGCCCAGTGGATTGCGGGTGATGGTCTGGAAGATCGCGCCCGACAAGGCCAGTGACGCGCCACCGAGCGCGGCGGTCACGACGACCGGCAGCCAGGTCGCCACATGATTGGCGGGCGCGCCACCGAGCTGGCCGGTCAGGACCCGGATGACCTCGAAGAAGCCGAGTCCCGGCGTGCGGGTGGTGCTCGCGCCGAGCGACCAGATGCCCACCGCCGCCGTGACCAGCAGCAGCGCGCAGGTGATCGCCACCGAGACGATGTCCACCCGCATGCTCAGCCCGATCCGGGGCACCCGCAGGAAGCGCACCCGCTTCGGCCAGCGTGCCGACGCGACGGGGATCGCGGGCGTCACCATTGCGATCCCTTCTCCCGGCGGGCCAGCCAGATCAGCACCGGCGCCCCGAGGAACGCGGTGACCATGCCCACCGGCAGTTCACTCGCCGTGGCGACCCGGGCGATCAGATCCGAGCCCACCAGCACGATCGGTCCCACCACCAGGCACAGCGGGATCATCCACCGGTGATCCGGCCCGACCACCATGCGCACCGCGTGCGGCACCATCAGCCCGACGAAGGTGATCGGCCCGACCGCCGCGGTCGCCGCACCACACAGCACCGTCACGACCACGAACCCGCCAACGCGCACCCAACGCACCGGCACACCGAGCGCGCTGGCGCGATCGTCGCCGAGGGCGAGTGCGTTGAGATAGCCCGTCAGTGCCAGCGCGCCGATCGAGCCGAGCAGCACCAGCAGCCAGGTCGACGAGAGCTGGTCCCAGCCGCGCCCGTCCAGGGTGCCGATCAGCAGTCCGCGGATGGTGTCGAAGGTCTTGGGGTGAATCATGGTGAGCGCGAACGCGAGTCCGCTCAGCGCCGAGGCGATCGCGACACCGGTGAGCACCAGCTTGGCCGGACTGGCCCCGCCCACGCCGCGGGAGCCGACGAAGTACACGAGCACCGAGGCCGCGAAGGCCCCACCCAGCGCCCACCACGTGTAGTCGGCGCTGGTGGCACCCACCAGCACCGACCCGAGCACCATCGCGAAGTACGCGCCCGCGTTCACCCCGAGAATGCCCGGATCGGCCAGCGGATTCCGCGTCAACCCCTGCATCACCGCTCCGGCCACCCCCAGCGCCGCCCCCACCACCGCCGCCAGCAGTGTGCGTGGAATTCGCTGCTCCCTGATCACCCCGAGCGTCGTCGGATCCCCCTCGCCGAACAGCGCCCCCCACGCCTGTCCCACCGTGAAGTCACCACTGCCGACGAACAACCCACCGGCCAGCAGCGCGACCAGCAGAACCACGAGCGATACCAGCACCACGGTCCGCGACAACACCGCCCGCGGCGCGGTCATGGTTGCTTGGGACACGGCGGTTCACCCTCGATTCACAACGCTCCGGTTGGTGGCCGAGGACACGGTGCCACCGCTGCCGGTTAGCTTAGCCTCAGGTTAGCTACCGGCACCAGAATTCCCGGGCGTGTTCTGCTTCGGAACGCACCGTTCTCCGTGTTTCCGCCGTCCGGTCGGTCCTGATCGGTGCAGAATCTGTGGCTCTGAAGTTGTTAGGGGTCAACGGATCTGGTTGGATCCGTGCTGGATCGGCTGTACCTGCAGCGAACCAGGCTTGGACGGAGATTCGGATGCACCCGGTGAGCCCGGAACAGCGGCAGCAAATGCTCAACATGGCTGTGAACAGCGAAGTCGCTCGAGGTGCTCAGGTTTTGGAGATGAACCAAACCTCTGCCGTGCTCTCTGAGGTCGATGCCATCAATCACGTCCTGCACCTGATGATAACGGTGTTCACCTGCGGTTTCTGGGTGCTCGTGTGGCTCCTGGTTGCAGCGACTGCGCGGCCCCGATCGTTTCGGCTGACCGTTGACGAGTTCGGAATTGTTCAACGATCGAGTTCGCCCAAGTTGGTGACGGCCGGCGGCTGGGAACCCCACGACGGCCTGTGGTGGCGGAGGCCGACCGACCGGCGGTGAACTCGCCGCGCGGTTCCTCTGGAACACCCAGTCCCTGCCTAGCTGGGAATTTCGGGCGAGAGCGGGCGAGATCGGCCCGCGATGCTGTGGGTTGAGCGGTGTGCCATTCTCGGGCCATGTGAAAAGCGAGGATCTGGGCGGTTGTCACGGCAGCGGCCCCGATCGCCTTGCCGCTGCTCGCGATCGGCGTGGTTGCCCTCGGCGGCGCGGTCGTTGGGTTCGATTCCGAAGGGCTGGTCTGGTACTGGGTGTTCGTGCTGATGTTCGGCAGTGTCGTGTTCGTTCCCGGCATCGCGGTGACGCTCGTCGGCGCGGCCCGGCTCGGGCGTCGCGGCGGAACCACCACCACCGTCATCGGTGCGGTCCTGCTGGCCGTCGCCGCGGTGCTGATGATCCTGGCCGGTTTCGAAGACGCCCATCTCGGCGCCGAGAACCCCGATCTTCCGCGCATGGTCGCGGTCCTGTCGATGCCGGAAACGGTCGCGTTCTCGGTGCCGTACCTGCTCGTCGTCCTCAGCGTTGTGTACGCCTGCTGGCACTTGGTCGTGGCAGGCCGGTCGCGCCCCGAGACGGCGCCGGTGCCTTCCTAGTCGTTCGGGACGGTCTTGCCGACCTCTGTTCCACTCCGTATATTCCTACTGGAATATTTGGTTCGGAACATGGTGGAGGTCGGTGTGGGGCAGATCGGGCGGGGGAAGCTGACGCCGCTGGCGATCGCGGTGTTGGCGCTGCTGGATGAGCGGCCGATGCATCCGTATGAGATGTATCAGTTGCTGATCGCGCGGCGGGAGGATCTGCTGGTCAAGGTGCGGCCGGGGTCGCTGTATCACGCGGTGGCCAGGCTCGCCGACGAGGAGATGGTGCGGGCGGAGGGGACGGAGCGGGCGGGGAATCGGCCCGAGCGCACCACGTACCGGATCACCGAGGTGGGGGTGGACGCGCTGCGGGGGCGGATCGGTGAGCTGTTGCGGGCGCCGGTGCAGGAGTTCCCGATCTTTCGGCTGGCGCTGGCCGAAGCGCATTCGCTGCCCATGGAGCAGGTCGTCGAGCTGCTCCACGAGCGGGCCGGGCACCTGAATCAGGACCTAACCGATATGGACGCGATGCTCGACTGGACGCGGGCGCGGGAGATGCCGCGCCGGTACTGCGTCCACCTCGAATACATCCGCGCCACCATCGGGGCCGAGCTGGCCTGGGTCGAACAGTTCGCCGCCGAACTCGGCAGCGGCGCCGTGGCGTGGGAGGAGTTCGACCCGAGCACCGGTGAGCGCCTCACCGACCACAACATCGCCACCCACGAGTGGCCCGCCGGTGACGATCCCGACGCCGTGCCGCGGCCGCGCTGGGCCACCGGAACCGACTCCCGCCTTCGATAGGAACGAATTCGATGACCACCCAACGTAATCCGTGGCTGGCGCTGTTCGCGCTGGTGGTCGGCTTCTTCATGATCCTGCTGGACATGACGATCGTCGCCGTCGCCAATCCGGCGATCATGACCGAGTTGAGCACCGACATCTCCAGCGTCATCTGGGTCACCAGCGCCTACCTGCTCACCTACGCGGTGCCGCTGCTGGTGACCGGCCGCCTCGGTGACCGGTTCGGCCCCAAGAACATCTATCTGATCGGCCTGGCGATCTTCACCGGCGCCTCGCTGTGGTGCGGCCTGTCGGGCAGCATCGGCATGCTGATCGCCGCCCGCGCCGCGCAGGGCATCGGCGCCGCGCTGATGACGCCGCAGACGATGGCCGTGATCACCCGCACCTTCCCGCCGAACAAGCGCGGCGCCGCGATGGGCCTGTGGGGCGGGGTCGCCGGGCTGGCGACGCTGGTCGGGCCGATTCTGGGTGGTGTGCTGGTCGACAGCCTCGGCTGGGAGTGGATCTTCTTCGTGAACGTGCCGGTCGGCATCATCGCCTTCGCCCTGGCGGTGTGGCTGGTGCCCGCGCTGCCGACCACCGACCACAAGTTCGACTTCGTCGGCGTGATCCTCAGCGGGGTCGGCATGCTGGCGCTGGTGTTCGGCATCCAGGAGGGCAATGCGCAGGACTGGTCGTTGCGGATCTGGTTGCTGATCGGCTTCGGCGCGGTCATGCTCGTGGTGTTCGTGATCAATCAGTCCCGCAACACCGGCGAACCGCTGGTGCCGCTGAGTCTGTTCCGCGACCGCAACTTCGCGCTGTCGAACCTGGCGATCGCCGCGATGGGCGCCGCGGTCACCTCGATGATGGTGCCCTCGTACTTCTACCTGCAGGCGGTGCGGGAGATGTCGCCGACCAGCTCGGCGCTGGTGTTCGCGCCGATGGCGCTGATGACCGGTTTCACCGCGCCGTTCATCGGCAAGTTCTCCGACCGGCTCCCGCCGCGCCTGGTGCCGACCATCGGCTTCGTGCTGTTCGCCGCCTCGGTGTTCGCCTTCGCCGAGCTGATGACCCCCGATTCCTCGATCGGGTTCTTCCTGGCGGCGGCCGCCGTCGCCGGTCTGGCCAACGCCTGCATCTGGGCGCCGCTGGCCTCGACCGCCACGCACAATCTGCCGGTCGCCAAGGCCGGTGCGGGCGCCGGTGTCTACAACACCACCCGTCAGGTCGGGTCGGTGCTCGGCAGCGCGGCCATCAGCGCGCTCATCGCCGCCCGGCTCACCGCCAACGGTCTCGGCGGTGGGGCGCCGATCGGCGAGGGCACGGCCACCGGGCCGCTGCCCCCGCAGGTCGTCGACGAGTTCAGCAGTTCGCTGGCGCAGTCGATGCTGTTGCCCGCCGCCATCCTGGTCATCGGCATCATCGCCTCGGCGCTGTTCGTCGGTCACGGGAAGTCCGGTGCTGCCAACGCCCCGGAGCGGGCGAAAGCCGACGCGAGCGCCTGACCTCGTCGCGATCGTCGACCCGGCCTCCCGGTCGGGTCGACGGGGGCACGAGCTGTCCGGCAGCCCGCCAGGGCGAAGTTGGCGGCGCGTCGGGCGCCGTGCGGGCGGCGTGGTCGGTGGCGGTGGGTAGTCTGCGCGGCATGACAGCACGTTCCCTCTCGCGTTTCGTGTCTGCAGTCTTCGTGGCAGCCGCGATTCCCCTGGTCTCGCCCATGCACTCCGCCGTCGCGGCGCCCTGTGCCGATATCGAGGTGGTGTTCGCCCGTGGCACCGCCGAGCCCGGTGGCGCCATCGGGTACACCGGTGTGTCCTTCGTCGAAGCGATCCGCGCGAACGCGCAGGGCCGCTCGGTCGGCGCGTACGGGGTCGCCTACCCAGCGAGCAGCGACTTCACCGACCGGCTCGCCTTCGCCCACACGGTCCTGCAGGGGATCGGCGACGCTCAGCGCCGGGTCGAGTTCATCGCGGCGAACTGCCCCGGCACCCGGATCGTCCTCGGCGGCTACTCCCAGGGCGCGGCGCTGATCGGATTCGCCACCGGCACCGAGGAACCCGACGGCGTCCCCGCGGAATACCGCTCGTACCTGCCCGTGCCGATGGCACCGGAGATCGCCGAGCGCGTCGCGGCGGTCGCCCTGTTCGGCAAGCCCTCGGACCGCTTCATGGCCGACGCCGGTGCCCCGCCGGTGGTGGTCGGCACCCCGTACCGGGACAAGACCATCGACCTGTGCATCGCCGCCGACACGGTCTGCGACGGCTCCCCCCTCGCCCAGCCCAACGGCCTGCACGTCCTCTACGGCGTCAACGGAATGACCCTCACCGCAGCCCAATTCGCGGCACAGCGGTTCTAGGCGACCACACCGAACACCGCGAACACGACCGGCCCGATCGGTCTGGCCGGGGCGTTCGAGCGCCCTCGGGACCTTGTGGCCGACCGGTCCGAGGGCGCGACTCAGTGGCGCAGCTGGGCGATCAGCGCGTCGAGCGAGAGGTCGCCCGGTCCGAAGCAGACGATGACGCCCGAGAGGGTGAACAGCATCAGGTCGTACTCCCAGCCGCCTTCGCTCGCCCAATACGGGCTGCGCCAGCGGAAGATGTGGATCGACATCGTGCCGAGCATGAGCAGCATCAGGCCCGCGGCGGGCAGGGGGCTGAGCAGGCCGAGCAGCACGCCGATTCCGCCGAGCAACTCGGCGGTGCCCACGAAATAGGCCAGGGGGAGCGGTAGGGAATTGCGTGTCGCGAACTTGCGCGTATCCGTGAACGCCGTGCGCGCGCCGGCGACGAAGGCCGCGCCGACGACGATCCGGACCAGCAGCAGGAGCAAGTCGTGCGCGGCTGTCGCCATCCGCGCGACGCTACCGGGCGATCCGGGCGGCGCCGCCATCGGTGACCGATTCGTGACGGCGAAAGCGCAGACGGATGGCGGTGTTGAAAACTACACTACGTAGTAGACATTCCCGCTCGGTAGGAGGGTTCCATGACCGAGACGACCACACCGGAATCGACACTGCGCATCGCCACGGGCGTCTTCGCCGTCGCCTTGTTCGTCCACGGGGCCGACCACATGCGCCGGGGAATGAACGTCACCTCGGCACTGGTGAACGCCCTTGGCACCCTGCAGATCCTGTTCGCCCTGCTGACCGTGTTCCTGGTGTTCCGCCGCCATCCGGCCGCGCCACGAGCCGCCATGCTGATCGGCTTCGCCAGCGCCATCGGCTTCACCGTCGTGCACTTGCTCCCCGACTGGTTCGGCCCGCTCAGTGACAGCTTCATCAACGCCCCGCCCGAGGCTCGCGTCATCGGATTCTCCTGGTTCGCCGCCCTGTTCGAGGTCGCGGCCGGGCTCGCCATCGGCATCGCGGGCGCCCGCGCCCTCCGCGCCAGGCAACTGCGTCCAGCCTGACGAACCCGCCGGATCGCCACCTGGACGGTCGATCATCAGGCACTGGTGGTTTTTGCTTCTCGGCCGATGCTTGCGTGAGTGCCTGGTGATCGACCGTCCAACATCGCACCGGGGCGGTCCCGTCGAGGGATCGGGTCAGGGCTGCACGTCTTTGTGGCGCTGGTAGTAGCGGGCGACGCGGGCGCGGTTGCCGCAGCGGGTGGGGGAGCACCACTGGCGGCGGGGGTGGGTGGGGACGAACAGGAGGACGCAGTCCTCGGCCGCGCAACGGCGCAGTTTGCCGATCGCCGGATCGGTGAGGAATTCGGCGGCGGCTTCGGCGAGTGCGGCCGCGACTCGGATGCCCGCCGTGCCCTCGCGGTGTCGCGTCGCGACGACCGTGGCCCCGTCCCAGCCCAGGCGCTGGATCGCGGGGGCGGCTGCCTGGGCTGAGGTGAGGCCACGCAGCGCGGATTCGGGTGGACGTCGGTGCTCGAGGAGTGCGTCGAGCACGGTTGCGGTGTGAGCGCGGACTTCGTGGACCGCCGCGAGATCGGCGGGGGACGGGTCGGTGATCGCCAGGTCCGGGAATCGGTCGGCCTGCGCGGACAGCCAGCTCGACAACGCCGAGGGTGTCGCGAGCAGGTCGGCGCCCAGCGGGCGGGTGTTGACCAGGTCCACGGCGAGGGGTTCGCCGATCAGCGATGCGGTCATCTTCTAATGGTACATCGAAGCATTGACACATTAGTGAGAGTGGGTCTAAAACTAATGCATCAACCACGGATGAAAGCATGTGAAATGAGCGAGTCGCCCCGCATCGAGCATCACACCGTCGACATCGACGGCGTCGAGGTCTTCTATCGCGAATCCGTCCCGGCCGACCCGGAAGCCCCGGTTCTGCTTCTGCTGCACGGTTTTCCGTCGGCCTCGCACCAGTTCCGCACCCTGCTGCAGACCCTCGGCGCCCGCTACCGGCTGATCGCCCCCGACTACCCGGGCTTCGGATACACCAGCGCGCCTGCCGATTTCGACTACACCTTCGACCGGCTCGCCGAGACGATCGCGGGCTTCGTCGAGCACCTCGGCCTGGTCCGCTTCGCCATGTACCTGTTCGACTTCGGCGCACCCGTCGGCTTCCGGCTCGCCCGGCGCTTCCCGGACCGTATCGCCGGGCTCGTGGTGCAGAACGGCAATGCCTACGAGGCCGGATTGTCCGACGGCGCCCGCGAATTCGTCGCACTGAGCCCCGAACAGTCCGGCGCGGAGGACACCATCCGCGGCCTGCTCACCCCGGCGGGCACCCGGGGCCAGTACGAGCACGGCGTCGGTGACCCCGCCCTGCTCGCACCCGACAGCTGGACCCTGGACCAGCACTTCCTCGACCTGCCCGGCCGCAAGAACGCCCAGGTCTCGCTGGCCTTCGACTACAAGTCCAATGTCGCGGCCTACCCCGGCTGGCAGGCCTGGTTGCGCGACCACACCCCGCCGACGCTGATCGTCTGGGGCGCCAACGACCCGTTCTTCCCCGAACCGGGCGCCAAGGCCTACCTGGCCGACCTCCCCGCCGCCGAACTCCACCTGTTCGACACCGGCCACTTCGCCCTGGAGACCCACCTGCCCGAGATCGCCCCGCTGATCGCGGACTTCCTCGACCGGACATGACAAAAGGGCGGTGCCGACGGGGATGAACCCGCCGACACCGCCCTCAGGCGCTACGACTCAGCTGTAGATCTTGTCGACCTCGCCGGCGTACTGCTTCATCACGACGGCGCGCTTGAGCGACATCTTCGGGGTGAGCTCGCCACCCTCCTGGGTCCAGTCGACCGGGAGGATGCGGATCTTCTTGATCGCCTCGGCCTTGGAGACCTTCTTGTTGGTCTCGGCGACCGCGGCGTCGATCTCGGCGATCAGCGCCTCGTTCTCGATCAGCTTCTCGATCGCGGTGTCGGCGGCGACGCCGTTGCGCTCCTTCCAACCCGGCAGAGCCTCCGGGTCGAGGGTGATCAGCGCGCCGATGAACGGCTGGCCGTCACCGACCGCCATCACCTGGCTGATCAGCGGGTGCGCGCGCAGGGAGTCCTCGAGCACGGCGGGGGAGACGTTCTTGCCGCCCGCGGTGACCAGGATTTCCTTCTTGCGACCGGTGATGGTGACGAAGCCGTCGGCGTCGATGGCGCCCAGGTCGCCGGTCTTGAACCAGCCGTCCTCGAACGCCTCGTCGGTGGCCTCGGCATTGCCCCAGTAGCCGTCGAACACGACCGAGCCCTTGAGCAGCAGCTCGCCGTCCTCGGCGATCTTGGCCGCGTGGCCCTGGATCGGGCGACCGACCGAGCCGACCCGGATGAACTGCGGGGTGTTCACCGTGAACGCGGCGGTGGTCTCGGTCAGACCGTAGCCCTCGTAGATGGTGACGCCCGCGCCACGGAAGAAGTGGCCCAGGCGCGCGCCCAGCGGGCCGCCGCCGGAGACCGCGGCCAGGCACTGCCCGCCGAGGGCCGCGCGCAGCTTGCTGTAGACCAGCTTGTCGAAGACGAAGTGCTTGACCTTGAGACCGAGGCCGGCACCACCGTTCTCGAGCGCCTCGCTGTAGGCGATGGCGGTATCGGCCGCGGCGTCGAAGATCTTGCCCTTGCCCGCGTCGTGCGCCTTCTGCTTGGCGGAGTTGAACACCTTCTCGAACACGCGCGGCACCGAGAGGATGAAGTCCGGCTTGAAGTCGCCGAACTGCTCGACCAGGGTCGTCCAGTCCGAGCTGTGGCGGATGGTCACCTTGGAATCGAAGGCGATCAGCGCGACCGCGCGGGCGAACACGTGCGCCAGCGGCAGGAACAGCAGCGTCTTCTGGCCCTCGGAGACGAACGCCGACAGCTCGATGCCGCCCGAGCGCGACTCCGCGTAGAGGTTCGCGTGGGTCAGCTGCACGCCCTTGGGCTTGCCGGTGGTACCCGAGGTGTAGATCAGGGTCGCGGGCGAGGCCGCGCCGACCTGCTTGCGACGCTCGTGCACGACCGAGTCGTCGAGGTCGGCGCCACGCTCGAGCAGCGTGTCGATCGCACCCTTGTCGATCTGCAGGGTCTCGGTGAGCGCGGTCAGCGCGCCCGCCTCGATCTCCTCGATCGTGGCGCGGTGCTTGTCGTTCTCGACGACGAGCACCTTGGTCTCGGAATCCTGCAGGATCCACTTGGCCTGCTCGGCGGCCGAGCTGTCGTAGATCGCGACGGTCACGCCACCGGCGGCCCAGATCGCGAAGTCGAGCAGCGTCCACTCGTAGCGGGTGGCGGCCATGATCGCGACGCGGTCGCCCAGTTCGATGCCGGAGGCGATGAGCCCCTTGGCAACGCCGGTGACGGCTTTCGCGAACTCTGCCGCCGTGACGTCATTCCAGCCGCCGCTGCCGTTCGGGACGTTGAACAAGACCGTGTTCGGCGTCTCCTCGGCGAAACGGAAGACGTTGTCGGAATTGTTCGCGTCGTCCGGGATGGTGTAGGAAGCCGGAACTTCGAACTCTCGCATCTGTGCCCTTCCAGTGGGTTCTACTCGCCAGTAATCTACGACACGTTTGGACGGCACGCGATATCGCCGTCCAAAAAATCTGTCACCAGGACTTATCGTAAGTCGTCGATCGATACGGGCTGGATTGCTTCTCGCAGGAATTCTGCGAGTTCGCTGAGTGCCAGTGCGGCCTCGGTGACCAGCGCTGCCTGTAGTTGCGCGACATGCCACAGACCGCGGGTCTCGGTGAATCGGACATGCACGCCCGCTCCACGCAGTGCTGTGACGAGCGTCGTGCACTGGTTGTGCAGGAGCTCGCTCACATCGACCTGCACGTAGGTGGGCGGCAGGCCGATCAGGTTTCCGGCGAGAGGCGCGTATCCTGCCTCGTTCGCGTCGCCGTCGCCCAGGTACATGGCGGCGCACGCGAGCGACCACGGCCGGTTGATCACCAGATCGCGCTCCCGGTCCGGCACGAGCCGCGGATCGACCCAGGGGGCGATCAGGCCGAGTGCGGCCGGGGTCATCTGGTGTCGCTCGATCAGCCGCTGCGCCAGTGCCAGCGACAGGCCGCCGCCCGCCGAGTCACCGGCGATACAGATCTGGTCGGGCCGGTAGCCCACGTTGTCCACCAGATCCAGGAACGCGGCCTCGGCATCGTCGAGGCCGGCCGGGAACGGGTGTTCGGGGGCGAGCCGGTAGTCCAGCGAGTACACCGCGCAGGAGGTCTCCTGGGCGAGCCGGGCCACCAGCGAACGGTGCGTGGTCAGCGAACCGACCACGTAACCGCCGCCGTGCAGATACAGGATCGCGCCCGCGGCACGCTCCGGCGGGACCGCCCGGGTACGCGAACCCGGGATGGCCGCCTCGGCGATGATCCGCTCGGCCGGGCGGCCGCCCAGCTGCAGGTGCTGCACGACCGAACCGTCGGGCATCAGCTGCAGCAGGGAGACCGCGTCGAGCAGGGTGCGCTGCACCGCGACCGGCAGCCGCGAGTTGAGTACCACCCGGAACACCGGGTCGAGTACCGCGCGGGCGATCGGCAGCGGAATCTTGAAGTCGCGCATGGCGTTTTCCTGGTCCGGTCAGTTCGGCATGAAGCGGCCGTTGACCACGGCCGAGATCCGGTTGTAGCCCGAGGCGAGGAAGCGCACGCTCACATCGAGCACCTTGGCCTCCCAGCCGATCAGCACGCGCGCGTGACCCTTGCGCACACCCTCGGTGATGGTCTGCGCGGCCATCTCCGGGCTGTGGATCGCCAGGTACTTGTCGAACAGCGAGGCGGTGTTGGCGCCGTCGATGCCCTCGGCGTAGGTGGCGTTGCGGGCCACCGCGGTCTTGATGCCGCCGGGGTGCACACAGGTGACCTTGACCGGCGCCTTGGAGATCTTCATCTCCTGGTAGAGCGCCTCGGTGAAGCCGCGCACCGCGAACTTGGCCGAGTTGTAGGCGGCCTGACCGGGCACGGTGACCAGGCCGAACAGGCTGGAGACGTTGACGACGTGGCCGTCGCCGGACTCGATCAGCATCGGCAGGAACGCCTTGGTGCCGTTGACGACGCCCCAGAAGTCGACGTCCATGATGCGTTCGATGTCTTTGAAGTCGGTCTTCACGACGTCACCGTGGTAGGCGATGCCCGCGTTGTTGTACACCTGGTGCACGACGCCGAAGTGCGCCTTCACCGAGTCGGCGTAGACCAGGAAGGCCTCGCGCTCGGCCACGTTGAGGCGGTCGGACTTCACCTGCGCGCCCAGCGCCTCGGCCAGCCGCACGGTCTCGGCCAGGCCCTCGGCGTCGATGTCGGAGAGCGCGAGCTTGGCGCCACGACGGGCCAGGTTCTCGGCCAGTGCCCGGCCGATGCCGGAACCGGCACCGGTGATCACGCACACCTTGTTCGTGAAGTAAGCATCTTTGCTCACTGAGCTGCCACCACTTTCAGATCGGCTTCTGCGGTTGTCGTGTCGTAGGCGGAGACATCGAAATGCTTGGTGAGCCTACGGAATTCGAAGGTGAAATCGGGCCACAACGTGGTGTTGTTGCCGTGCTTGTCCATGTACCAGCTGGCGCAGCCGCCAGTGTTCCAGACGGTCTTTTCCATCTTCTTCTTCAGGTCGACGTTGTAGGCGCGCTGGGCGGCCTCGCGGACCTCGACCGTGCGCAGGCCCAGCTTGTCGACGGTGGCCAGCGCGTCGCTGATGTAGTTGATCTGCGATTCGATCATGAACACCATCGAGGTGTGGCCGAGGCCCACGTTCGGGCCGAGCAGGAAGAACATGTTCGGGAAGTTGGCGATCGTGGAGCCCTTGTAGCCCTGCTGGCCGCCCTCGTCGAACACCTCGGCCAGCGTGCGGCCGTCCTTGCCCACCACGACGTTGTAGGTGGGCGAGTCGGTGACGTGGAAGCCGGTGGCCACGATCAGCGCGTCGATCTCGCGCTCGGTGCCGTCCTCGGTGACGATCGAACCGGCCTTGACCTCGGCGATGCCGTCGGTGACCACGTCGACGTTGTCGCGGTCCAGCGCGGGGTAGTACTCGTTGGAGATCAGCATGCGCTTGCAGCCGATCCGGTAGTTCGGGGTGACCTTCTTGCGCAGCTCCGGATCGCGGATCTCGAACTGCAGCTTGGCGCGCGAGATGGCCTCGAAGCCCTTCATCAGCACCGGGAACTTGGCCAGGCCGACGACCTGGGTCTCGCGGATGGCGTAGATGGCCGAGCGCGACAGTCGCTGCACGATGGGCAGGTGCTTGAAGGCCAGGCGCTCGGGCAGCAGGTAGGGGCGGTCCATGCGCGGCAGCAGCCACGGCGCGGTGCGCTGGTAGACGTCGAGCGAGGCGACCTTGTCGGCGATGGCGGGCACGATCTGGATCGAGGAGGCGCCGGTGCCGATCACGGCGACGCGCTTGCCGGTCAGGTCAACATCGTGGTCCCAGCGGGCCGAGTGGAAGATCTCGCCGGTGAAGTCGTTGATGCCCTTGATGTCGGGCAGTGCGGGCTCGCAGAGCGCGCCGACCGCGGAGACCACGGTGTCGGCGGTGAAATCGCCCTTGCTGGAGCCGATCTCCCACCGCGCGTCGTCGTTGTTCCAGCGGATGCTGGTGACATCGCAGTCGAAGATGTGGCGGTCGAGCACGTTGGCGCGCTCGGCGACGCCGCGGATGTAGGACTGGATCTCGCCCTGCTTGGAGAACGACCGCGACCAGTTCGGGTTGGGGGCGAACGAGTACGAGTACAGGTGCGAGGGCACATCGCAGGCAGCACCGGGGTAGGTGTTGTCCCGCCAGGTGCCGCCGACATCGCTGCCGCGCTCGAGGACGAGGAAATCGCCACGACCCTGCTCGCTCAACCGGATGGCCAGCCCGAGGCCCGCGAACCCGCTGCCGACGATGATCGTCTTGACGTGGCGGGTGCCGCGGTTGTCGACGACTTTGTCTGTAACCTTGCGACTCATGTAATGCAGACTACGGTCTTATTGAGGCGGAGTCAACAGTTATTGAACCAGACTCAGTAGTGGCTAGGATGGCTGACGTGAGTATCAGGAGTTCAGCAGGGACCAAGCGTGTCCGGCTCAGTCCCGAGGAGCGTCGGCTGCAGCTGATCACCCTCGGCGCGGAGATGCTGGCCGATCGGTCGCTCGAGGACGTCTCGGTCGACGACATCGCCAAGCAGGCCGGTATCTCGCGCGGTCTGCTCTTCCACTACTTCGCCTCCAAACAGGAGTTCCACGAGGCGATCGCGCGGCACGTGAGCACCGAGTTCTTCACCGCGATCATGCCCAATCGCGAGCTGTCGCTGTTCGACATGCTGCGCGATTCGATCGAACGATTCGTCGACTACGCCACCGAGCACTCCGCGTCCTACCGCTCCGTGCTGCGCGGGCCGGCCAGCGTCACCCCCGACATGGCCGACTATGTCAACGAAACCCGCGGCGCCATCGCCGATCTCATCGTCAGCGAGCTGCCGCTGCCGCCGGAGGATCCCGATCTCGCGCGGCTCACCCTCGCCATCCGCGGCTGGATCGCGTTCGTGGAGGAAACGATTCTCACCTGGATGGTCGAGAAGCCGATCGGGCGGGAGGATCTGGTCGATCTGCTGGTCGAATCCCTGCCCGCGCTCGCACTGAGTCCGGCGCTGATCGCGGCGCTGCGGGGCTGATCGAGACTGTCTCCGCTGCCGGGTTCAGCGGACGCGCGCGGGCCGGGCCACCGCCTGGATCGCCAGCAGCGCCACCACCGCGACTCCCGCGACGACCACGACGACGATCGGCGTCGGCGCGGACCAGAACACGAGGGTCAGGGCCGCGACCAGCAGCACGCCCCAGCTCAGCGCCCGCGCATTGCGGTCGACGGCGCGCGAGACCGAACCCGCCGAATCCGGGCCGACGTGGCCGAGCGCGGTCGCGGCGCCCGAACGCAGGGCCGTGGCCAGTCGTGACGGACCGGCCAGAATCGCGCCGAGGGTGAGCACGAGCCCGAGCACGGCGACCGCGCGCAGTCCGACGCGCAGGGGGTCGACGAGGGTGTCGAAGAGGGTGCGCGCGACCGCCGGGTCGAGTGGGACCGCGTCCAGATAGCGGTGACGGCCGAAGGCGATCGCCAGCGCGAGCAGGGTCATGGTGCCGAGCAGGACGGCGCCCAGCAGTGCGATGGCCTGGCGTCGTCTGGTCGCCGGGGCGATGGCGATCGCGGCGGTGGCGGTGAGCAGCGCGGCCAGTGGGAGCAGGTCGTCGGCGCGGTCGAGTACGCGGGTGAGCCGCTGGGCCTGCGCGATGCGCGGGTCCTCGAAGACGACGAGTTCCACGCGGGGCGTGGGTATTTCGTCGGCGAGGGTGAAGCCGCGATCGTGCAGCCGGGTGCGGACCTCGGCCGCCACCTGGTCGAGCGGGACCCGGACGGTGCCCTCGGCGTCGACCTCGAGTGGGCCGGAGCCGGTGAGCACGCCGGACACGGCGGTGTGCGCGGCCCGGTTGGCGGTGGTCCACAGCTGGGCGAATCGGTCGCCGCGCACCACCGATTCGGTGGTCTCGCGCACCAGGTCCTCGGTCTGCGCGGTGAGCAGGACCGGCAGGCTGGCCAGCGCGGCCCGCACGCGCGGCGAGGCGTTGTCGGCCCGGTCCTCGGCGAGGGTGTCGGCGAGGTCGGTGGTCAGGCCCGCGACATCGAGCTGGGCCATGATCGCGGCGGTGACGCGGTCGGTGATGGCGTCCTGGACGGTGGGATCGGTGGCCAGCGGGGCCACGGTCGCGACATAGCGCTCGGTGTCGAGCAGCTCCGAGCGGACGTAGCGGGCCGCGACCGTGCCGAGCACGAGGACGCCGGTGAGCACCAGCAGCAGGATCGCCGCCACGAATCGCGCCCGGCTCGCGCGTGGGGACTGCTCTGCGACCATCTGCCCTCCTCGGTGGCAGTGCTGGATCGGCCCAGGATACGACCGTCGGCGGTGATCGCGGCGACCTCGGCGCGCCGGGCGCGTTGCGGGATCGATACCGCGGCTGTGTTAACAGTCCGTGGTGATCTTGCGATCATCGAAATCTGTTGTGCGACTTGATATTTCGTATGCCGAATTGAGACCATTACGGTCGCTAACGACCTTGGGGGGCGGCGCGAATTACCAGGCATGAGTCTGATGAAGAGCACTGTTCGCAAGTCCTCGCTGCGTCGCGCGGGGATCGCCACCATGGCCGCCACGGCCGCGCTGATCGGGTTCTCCGGCCCCGCCACGGCGCTGCCCTCCGATCCCACGGTCCAGTTCACGCCCGCGGTCAGCCTGACCCCCGGCGCCAACTGCGCGGCCATCATCCACGCGTGGACCGTTCCGCAGCCGAAGTCCGGTGAGTTCGGCGTCAAGGTGAAGATCACCCAGACCGGGGACTTCTGCCAGACCTACATGGTCGCCGTGCACTGGCGGAACCTGGACACCGGCCGAACCCTCAGTCAGGCGCACCGGGTCGTGAACGGCGAGCTCCAGCACGCGCCGGACGGTGTGATCACCGGAATGGGCATGGGTCCCGGTGCGGGCCGGGTCGAGGCGTGGATCGTGACCACCGACGAAACCCTGCCCCAGCATCAGGAATTGGAGCACATCTCCGGGCGCGCGAACTTCACCCTCGGCTGATCCCGCCTCAGTCGGTTCGCTTCGGGCGGGCGCGCAGATGAGCGCGCTCGCCCTGCTTGCCGAAGAGGCTGAGGAGTTCGACGGGCTGGTCGTCGACGGCGCCGAACCAATGCGGGACGTGGGTGTCGAATTCGGCGGCCTCGCCCGCGGTGAGGACGATGTCGTTGCTGCCGAGGATTAGACGCAACCGGCCGTTGAGGACGTAGAGCCATTCGTAGCCCTCGTGCACCTGCGGATCGGGCCGGTTGCGCGCGCCGGGCGCGATGATCATCTTGAACGCCTGGATACCGCCCGCGCGTTTGGTGAGCGGGAGCATGGTAAGGCCGTTGCGGGTGACCGGGCGCAGGTGGATGCGGGGATCGCCGGTGGGCGGGGCGTCGACCAGCTCGTCGAGGGTGACGCCGTGTGCCTTGGCCAGCGGGAGCAGCAATTCGAGGGTGGGTTTGCGGTCACCCGATTCGAGGCGCGAGAGGGTGCTGACCGAGATGCCGGTCTCCGTCGACAGGTCGGCCAGGGTGGTCTGGCGTTGTCTGCGCAGGGCGCGCAGGCGCGGTCCGACCGAGTCCAGGGTCGCGTCGAGGTCGTCCATGTCGGCCAGTTTGCCATAACAGCAATTTTGCTTGCCGGTTTGCTGGGTTCGCGTGCACCGTGGTCTTTCGAAGGAGGTCGAGATGACTGAGTTGAACGACAGGTACGACGTGGTGGTGCTCGGCGGCGGGGCGGCCGGGTTGAGCGCGGCGCTCATGCTGGTCAGATCCCGGCGATCGGTCGCCGTGATCGACGCGGGCTCCCCGCGCAACGCCCCCGCCGACGGGGTGCACGGACTGCTGGCGCGCGATGGGACGCCGCCCGCGGAACTGGTCGAGCAGGGGCGCGCGGAGGTGCGCGGGTACGGCGGGCATGTGGTGACCGGCGAGGTCGTGGCGGTCGATCGGATCGACGAGGGTGGCGCGGCGGTGTCCGGTGGCCCGGTCGGCGCGGATCTCGGTGATCCGATCGGTCTGGGCGGGGCCGATTCGGCGCGTCGGTACGGGTTCCGGGTGCGCCTCGCTGACGGCCGCACTGTGCTGGCCCGGCGCGTTCTCGTCACCACCGGTATCACCGATGTACTCCCCGAGATCCCCGGACTGCGCGAGCACTGGGGACACGATGTGCTGCACTGCCCCTACTGTCACGGCTGGGAGGTGCGCGATCGGCGCATCGCCGTGCTGGCGAGCGGGCCGATGTCGGTGCACCAGGCACTGCTGTTCACCCAGCTCAGCGACGATGTGGTGTTCCTGGCCCACACCGCGCCCGCGCTGGGCGCCGAGGACACCGAAAAGCTTGTCGCCCGCGGGGTTCGGATCGTCGACGGCGAGGTCGTGGAGGTCACGTCCACCGCCGCCCGCCTCACCGGCGTCCGCCTGGCCGACGGCACGACCATCGACCGCGACGCCCTGGTGGTGGCACCTCGCTCGAGCATCCGCGCCACGTTCCTCACCGACCTCGGACTCCCACCCCAACCGCACGCCTCGGGCATCGGCGACCACATCCCGGCCGACCCGGTCGGCCGCACCGCCGTCCCCGGCGTGTGGGTCGCGGGCAATGTCACCGAGCCCACCGCCCAGGTCGGCGCGGCTGCGGCGGCGGGCGCGATGGCGGGTGCTCAGATCAACGCCGAACTGGTGATGGCGGAAACCGTCGACGCCGTGGCCGCCCGTCGCACCGCGTTCCCGGCGGGCGTCGTGTCCTGACCGTCCGGCCCGGGGCAGTGGCCGGTCCGCAGTGCCTTCCCGGCCCGGCGGACCGGCTGCGGTACTGCGTCTGATCAGCGCCGATGCCCGCCAGGGCAGGTTCTCGATGTGCCATACTTGGCGATGTCAGATGATCGCCGTACGACGAGCGAGGAACCGATGACAGCGGAACCGATACCACCGGGGGGAAGCCCGCTGGGCTGGCCGGTACCGCCACCGGGGGGATATTTCGCCGAGGACCTGGACCATCTGAGTGAACTGCCGCCGCACACTCAGTTGATCGACGGGAGCTTGGTTTTCGTGAGTCCGCAGATGAGGTTCCATCTGTTCGTCGTCACCTTCCTGCACCTGCAGCTCATGCGTCAGGTTCCGGAAGGCTATGAGGTCGCTCGGGAGATGACGGTGACGTTGGGTCCGCGGCAACGCCCGGAACCCGATGTGATGGTGGTCGATGCGGCGGGCGTGCTCGGCTTGGACCAGACCACGTATCAGCCCGGCGATGTCCTGCTCGCGATCGAGGTCGTCTCACCCGATTCCGTCGTACGCGACCGCCACCGCAAACCCCAGCTCTACGCCGAGGCCGGCATCCCACACTTCTGGCGCGTCGAGAATGTCGACGGTCGCGCCGTCCTCTACACCTACCAACTCGATCCGGCGACCGGAAAGTACTCGACCGCCGGTATTCACCACGGTCGCATGAAGGTCGACCTGCCCTTCGCCCTCGATCTGGATCTCGATCGCGCGATCGATCCGAAGGGCTCGGCGAGCTGACGCCGCGGCTCGGACCGGCTACGGCTGCCGATGACGTTGCGCGGCTTCCGCTTCGGCGAGGACACCGTCGATCGCGGCGGTCAGGTGGGCGCGGGCCCGGGCGGCGGGGAGTTGGCCGACGGTGACGTGCAGGGCCAGGCCGTCGAGTAGCGCCAGCAGGGTGTCGGCGGCGGTGGTCGGGTCGGGGTGGGCGGCGATCATGCCGGCGATGTGGTCGCGGAAACCGCGGCCGTTGGTGGCCAGGGTGTCGGCGATCTGCGGGCGGACCGAGGCGAAAGCCAGGTAGCCGATCAGGCTGCGGGTGTCGGTGGCCGAGTCGGCGTCGGTGGGGAGCAGGGCGGTCAGGATCTGGTGCAGGTCGGGGTCGGGGCCCGCGGTGGCGATGCGGGCAGCGATCCGATCGGCGATGGCACCCGCCGCGTACTCCATCATCGCTTCCTTGCTGGGGAAGTAGTGCTGGACCTGACCCGCGGAAACGCCCGCTTCGGCGGCGACGTGGCGCAGGCTGATGGCTTCCAGTCCGTCGCGGGCGAGTAGTCGCATCACCGCGTCGCTGATCGTCGCCCGTCGAGACTCGTGGTCCACCCGCTTCGGCATCCGCCCATCTTTTCACGATGCGTTCGTATTGCCATAGCGGGTCGCCGCTCTTTACAATGCATTTGTATTGTGAAGGAGGGTTCGATGCGCCCGATCATGCGGCTCGGACGGGGATTCGTCCGGCTCGAAATCGACATCTGGGTGAGCCTCGCGCGGGCGATCACCCGAAGACCCGACACCGACGGTGGCACGCCGATCCGCTACGCGGGCGCGGAATCCGCTGTGCTGTGGGCATTTCTGGTGGTCAGTGCCATCGAGATCCCGGCCGTGCACTTCCTGATCCCGTGGGCGCCGGTGCGGCTGGTCGCGCTGGTGCTCGGCGTGTGGGGAGTGCTGTGGATGCTCGGCATGATCGCCGCGCACCACGTGTACCCGCACGTGCTCACCCGGGAGTGCCTCCGAGTGCGCCACCTGCGCCGGACCCGGCTCGACATCGCGCTGACCGATGTCCGCGCGGTGCGCCACGAGCTGCGTGCCTACGACGGCGGAAAGTCGGTGCAGCTCAGCGGCGTCGACGGCAAGACCGCGGCCGTCGTGGTCGGCAGTTCGACCAATGTGCGCGTCGAGCTCATCGAGCCCCGAGCTTTCACCACCCCGCACGGTGACCACACGGTGTCGGCCGTCGCGTTCTGGGCCGACGATCCCGGTACCGCGGTGTCGTCGATCCGCGCGGCGATCGCGGGTGATCGAACAGGGGCCTGAACTTCCGCCCGTCAGTTCTCGCGGGAAAAGGCTGTGCTGTCGAAGGATTCGAGGCCGGTGACGCGGAGCAGATCGAGCGCCGAGGCGGTCGGGGTGCTGGGCGCCGCGGAGTAGATGATGACGGTCTGGTCGGTGTCGGGCACGTGCATGGCATCGCAGTCGAGGGTGAGCGTGCCCAGGTGCGGATGGGCGATGGTCTTGGTGAGGCTGTACATGGCACTGGACCGGCCCGCCTGCCAGTGCGCCTCGAATTCCGCGCTGCCGGTGCGGAGTTCGGTGAGCAGCCGGGTCAGATCGGGGTCGTCTGGGTAGGCGGCCTTGACCGCGCGCACGCAGCCCACACAGGCCGCGGCATTGTCGTCGGCCTCCTCCGGCGTCATGACGATGCGACCCGTACCGGAGCCGAGGAAACGCTGCCACATGATGTTGCGCTCGCGGGGCGGGATCGCGGAGTAGTCACCGAACAGTGCCGCCGACAATGGATTCCAGGCCAGGACATCGGATTTGGCGGACAGGACCAGGACGGGCAGATCGGCCAGCCGGTCCAGCAGCCGCAGCACGCTGGGGCGGATCAGCATCGGGATGCGGCCCGCCTGCGGTGGCTCGGATCCGGCCAGGCGGTACACCAGATCGCGGTCGACATCGGTGAGCCGCAACGCCCTGGTCAGCGCGCCGAGCACCTGCTCGGAGGGCTTGGGTCCGCGCCCCTGCTCGAGCCGCACGATGTAGTCGACGCTGACGCCCGCCAGATTCGCCACCTCCTCGCGCCGCAGCCCGGGTACCTGCCTGCGTGAACCGCTCGGCAGGCCCGCGTCGGCGGGGGTGATCCGGGAGCGTGCGGTGCGCAGGACCGTCGCCAATTCCGCTCTGTCCACCACTCCATCGTGCCGCAGCCCGCGCGAGCCGGGGTGGTACCTCGAGTCCTATGCCCCGGCGGCACTGGAGGTGGCGCCGGGGCGGCGGGACTCTTGCCCTATGACAACGACGATTGCCCTGGTCACCGGGGCGAACAAGGGGCTCGGTCGCGAAACGGTGCGCAGGCTCGCCGCCCAGGGCTGGCAGGTGTTCCTCGCGGCCCGCGACCGCCCGCGGGGCGAGGCGGCGGTGGCGGACCTGGTCGCCGACGGGCTCGACGTGCGGTTCGTCGAACTCGACGTGACCTCCGACGATTCCGTGGCCGCGGCCGCCGACACGGTGCGGACCGCGACCGGCCGTCTCGACGTGCTGATCAACAACGCGGGCATCGGTGGCCCGCGCACCGCCCCGTCCGGCACCCGCCCCGGCGACCTGCGCGAGGTGTTCGAGACCAACGTCTTCGGACCCGTCCGGGTGACCAACGCCTTCCTGCCGCTGCTGCGCACCTCCGGCCACCCGCGGATCGTCATGGTCTCCAGCGGAGTCGGCTCGATCGCGACGATCACCGACCCGAAATGGGCGGGCCTGCTGCCACCCGCCCTCGGCTACCCGAGCACCAAGGCCGCGCTGAACATGCTCACCGTCATGTACGCGAGCGAACTCGCCGAGATGAAGGTGAACGCGGTCGATCCCGGGTACACCGCCACCGACCTCAACGGGCACAGTGGTTTCCAGACCCTCGCCGAGGGCACCGACGCGATCGTGGCCATGGCGACGGTCGACCGCGACGGACCGACCGGCGGCTTCGCCGACCGCGCAGGCACCGCACCGTGGTGAAAGTGAGCGCCGTGCTCGCCGCCCTGCTCTTGGCACTCGGCGGGGCCGCCTATCTGATGACAACGGAGGACGCAGTGGCACAACAGAACCCGGACACCGTGCTCTCGATCGGCCTGCACCCGAGCGCCGTCGACTACTCGCGCTACCCCGGGCTCGACGAGGCCACCCTCACCGCCCGCATCGCCGCGGGCGAATCCGCCCTCCGCGACGCGGGTTTCGACATCGTCTCCTGCCAGGTCCCCGCCGACCCCGACGCCGCCGAGGCCACCCTGCGCGAGTGCGCCGCGCACGCGAACTTCCGCGTGGCGATGATCGGCGCCGGCGTCCGCATGGCCCCCGAACACACCCTGCTGTTCGAACGCCTGATCAACGTCGCCACCGACCTCGCCCCCGGAATCCGGTTCTGCTTCAACACTTCCCCGGAAACCACCATCGATGCCCTCCGCCGCTGGGTCCAGCCGAACTGAGCACGGGCGACCTTCGACTCAGGTGGGAACAGAAGATCGGCTGATCGGGCAGTCGTGGTGGCCACGCCAGCCACCCGGTCGCGGCGACCAGCGCCAGCTCCTCGGGTCCGGTCGGCCGCCACAGGGTCGTGGTGCGCGGTGGGGTGCTCATCGGTCCTCCTTCTGGAGGCCCGAACCGTAGTCGAGCACGCACGTCCGAGGCCAGAAGATTTCGTGCCATCGCCCCTCCTGTGATGCGCGAGTGATGTAAATTGTGATTCTGCTTACTGATGATACTCAGTAGTATCCCTGGTGAAAGGTAGTTTCCACATGCGCATCGACTTCTCCGGCAGGGTCGCCGGGAGACCATTCGCTTCGAAGCCGACCGGGTGGGTGGCGGCCGCGTGATCGCCATGAAACGCCTTGTCGCCGCACTTCTCGGCGGCGTGCTCGCCGCGGGGCTCGCCACCGGGGTGACGGCCGCGGAGCCGCCCGGCGCATCGCTCGTGCGCACTACGGACCTCGGGCCCGTCCGGGGAATCGACCGCAGTCAGGATTCCGGAACTCACTCCTGGTTGGGGATCCCCTACGCGGAACCGCCTGTCGGGCAACTGCGCTGGCAGCCAACGGTGACCCATCGGCCGTGGACCGATGTCCGCGAGACGACCAGCTATGGGGACGGCTGTGTCCAGCAGGGCAGGATGTTCAGTCCGGCGCCGAGCGGTCCGCATTACGGGCTGGACGTCCGGGATGGCTTGGGTCAACCGGTCGGGGCCGAGGACTGCTTGACGCTCAACGTCTTTCGTCCGTCGAACGCGGCGGCCGATCTGCCGGTCATCGTGTTCATCCACGGTGGCAGCAATGTGGTCGGCTACTCGGCCGATCCCATGTACGACGGCAGCGCGCTGGCGCGCGAGGCCAATGCCGTTGTGGTGACGGTGAATTACCGGCTCGGTGTGTTCGGATGGCTCGATCTGCCCGGCCTCAAGACCGGTGATCCGATCGCCGACTCCGGCAACTTCGGCACCTTGGATCAACTCGAGGCGCTGCGTTTCGTGAACCGCAACGCCACCGCATTCGGCGGTGACCCGTCGAATGTGACGGTGATGGGGGAGTCCGCGGGTGCGGTGAATGTGTGGGCGCTGCTGGTCTCGCCGTTGAGTGCGGGCCTGGTGCACAAAGCGATTCCGCTCAGCGGCGGCCTGCTGTTCGCCGCGCCGGAGAAGGCGCGCACCTACGCCGAGGAGTTTCTCGCCGAAGCGACCGGCGGCGCGTTCACCGGCAGCGGCGACGCCGTCGGCCGGCTGCGCACGATGTCTGCCGAGGACATCGTTCGCGCTCAGATCCGGCGCGGCGCCGTGGTCGGCGATCCGCCGGCGGTGATCCCGGACGGCACCGTGCTGCCGGTCGACTACCACGCCGCGATCCAGGCGGGCAGCGCACGCGACATCCCCATCCTCGCGGGCAACACCCTCGAGGAGGGCAAGCTGTTCGGCTCGGTCATCGGTGCGCACCGGCCCAACGATTACGACCGCTTCACCCTGCAGTACTTCTTCGACCCGGACCAGCCGTCGGAACTGACGGTCAGTGACCTCATCGCCGACGACTTCCTCCCGGTCGACGGTCCCGGTGGGTGGAACGAGGCGGCGCAGGGACTGACCGACGCCATCTTCACCGGAATCGTTCGTGACTCGATGGATTCGCTGCGCGCCGCGGGCAACAACCGCCTGTTCTATTACCAGTTCGCCTGGGATCGGGAGCCCGCCCCGTTCGACGTGGTGTACGGCTCGGCGCACGCCATGGATCTGCCGTTCGTGTTCCACACCTTCGACGAGGGCCTGTTCACGTTCGCCTACAGCCGGCGGAACGAACCCGGTCGGCTCCAGCTGGCGGATCTCATGATCGACAGCATCGCCGCGTTCGTGCGCACCGGCAGTCCCCAGCACGCCGATCTCGGTGTGCGGTGGGACCAGTGGCCGCGCAGCGTGGTCCTCGACGCCGAGGACGACAGCGCGACCGTGCGCCCCGGCGCCTTCAACCCGTAGCCCGGATTCATTGCCGGTTGACAGGCATGTGTGATCTGCGCCATGCTGATACTCGGTAGTATTGCTGGTCAGGAGGATTTCAAGTGATCGAGTTCGATAATCGGGTGGCGATCGTCACCGGTGCGGGCGGCGGCCTCGGACGGGCGCATGCCCTCGCGCTCGCCGCGCGCGGCGCCAAGGTCGTCGTCAACGACGTGGGGACGACCGGGGGTGTGGTGGGTGCCGACAGCCCGGCCGCGCGGGTGGTGGCCGAGATCGAGGACGCGGGCGGCGAGGCGTTCGCGTACCTGTGCGATGTCGGTGACTTCGACAGTGTCGAGCAGCTGGTCGCCGCGACCGTGCAGCGCTGGGGACGGATCGACATCCTGGTGAACAATGCCGGGATCCTGCGGGACAAGTCGTTCGCGAAGGTCTCCCTGGACGAATTCCGCCAGGTGCTCGATGTGCATCTGATGGGTTCGGTGCACTGCACGAAGGCGGTCTGGCCGCACATGGTCGCCCAGGGCTACGGACGAATCCTGATGACCACCTCGGCCTCGGGCATCTACGGCAACTTCGGTCAGGCCAACTACGGCGCGGCCAAGTCCGCCCTGGTCGGTCTGATGAACGTGCTCGCGATCGAAGGTGAGCGCAAGGGGATCCGGGTCAACGCGCTCGCGCCGACCGCCGCGACCCAGATGACCGACGGCCTGATCGACGAGGACATCCTCGGTCTGCTCACACCGGAGTCGATCGCCCCCGGCGCGGTGTTCCTGGTCAGTGAGCGGGCACCGACCAAGACGATCCTCGCCGCCGGCGCGGGCGTGTTCGCCGTCGCGCACATGAAGGAGACCGCGGGCGTGTACCTCGCCGAGGACGCACGCTCGCCCGAGGCCGTCGCGGCGCGATGGGCCGAGATCAGTGACACGAGCGAACAAGTGTCGACCGCGTCGGCCTTCGATCAGACCAAGCGCTACGCCGAGATCGCCTCCGCCGAGATCGGGCTGGCGCTGTGAGGGAAGCCGTCATCGTCTCGACCGCCCGCACCCCGATCGGGAAGGCGTATCGCGGTGCGTTCAACGACACCTCCGGTCAGCAGCTGGCTGCGCACGCGATCACCGCGGCGGTCGACCGCGCGGGTCTCGACGCCGCCGAGGTCGAAGACGTGGTGTTCGGGTGCGCGATGCAGGAAGGGTCGACGGGGTTCAACGTCGCCCGGCAGGCGGCGCTGCGGGCCGGTCTCGCGGTGTCGGTGCCGGGAATGTCGATCGACCGGCAGTGCGCTTCGGGCCTGATGGCCGTCGCGACCGCGGCCAAGCAGGTCATCGCCGATGGCATGGACATCGTGATCGGCGGGGGAGTCGAGTCGATTTCGCTGGTCCAGAACGCGCACCGGAACACTCATCGCACGAGTGACCCGTGGCTGGCGCTGAAGATGCCCGCCACGTACATGCCGATGCTCGAGACCGCGGAGGTCGTGGCCGAACGCTACGGCGTCAGCCGTGAGCGGCAGGACGAGTTCGCGCTGTTGTCGCAGCAACGCGTGGCCTCCGCACAGCGGGACGGACTGTTCGCCGAGGAGATCGTCGCGTTCTCCGGTTCCCGGCTGGTCACCGACGCCGAGACCGGTGAGGTCACCGCCGTCGACTTCACCCTCGAGACCGACGAGGGCAACCGCCCGTCCACCACGCTCGACGGCCTGGCCGGACTGCGCCCGGTACTGGCGGACGGCACTGTCACCGCGGGCAATTCCTCCCAGCTCTCCGACGGCGCGGCCGCGCTCGTCGTGATGGAGGCAGGCGTCGCCGCCCGGCGCGGACTCACGCCCCTCGGGTCCTACCGGGGGATGACGGTGACCGGTTGCCAACCCGACGAGATGGGCATCGGCCCGGTGTCCGCCGTTCCCCGGCTCCTGCGCAAGCACGGGCTCACGGTCGACGACATCGACCTGTGGGAGCTCAACGAGGCCTTCGCCGCGCAGGCGGTGTACTGCCGCGACGAGCTCGGCATCGACCCGGACCGGGTCAATGTCAACGGCGGCGCCATCGCGATCGGCCATCCCTATGGGATGTCTGGCGCCCGGCTGATCGGCCACGCCCTGCTCGAAGGACGTCGGCGCGACGCCCGTTTCGCCGTGATCACGATGTGCGTCGGCGGCGGGATGGGCGCGGCCGGACTGTTCGAAATCTACTGAATCCACTGATGATTTTCCTGGAAGGCCCCCGATGAGTATCGGATCGGATCTCGCGTCGAACGCGTTCCACGCGCGCGCCACCCGCAAAGTGATGTTCAGGCTGCTGCCGGTGATGTGCGCCGCCTACTTCATGGCCTACATCGACCGCACCAATGTCGCGCTGGCCAAGACCAACCTGCAGGCCGACATCGGCATCAGCGTCACCGCCTTCGGCCTGGGCGCAGGCCTGTTCTTCCTCAGCTACGCCTTCTTCGAAGTGCCGAGCAACCTGATCATGCACCGCGTCGGCGCCCGCCGATGGATCACCAGGATCGCGTTGACCTGGGGTGCGCTGTCGGCGGCGATGATGTTCGTGCAGAACGACCTGTCGTTCTACCTCCTGCGATTCCTGCTCGGCATCGCCGAAGCCGGTCTGTATCCGGCGCTGATGTACACCGTCACGCTGTGGTTCTCGCAGAAGGACCGAGCCACGGTCGTCGGCTTCATCTACCTGGCGCCGACGGTGGCCCTGATCGTCGGCAGCCCGATGGGCGGGGCGCTGATGGAACTCGACGGCCTGCTCGGTCTGCACGGCTGGCAGTGGATGTTCCTGATCGAAGGCCTGATCACCATGCTCGTCGGTGTCCTGGTCTGGTTCAAACTGCCCGAGGTCCCGCAGGACGCGAAGTGGCTGACCGCCGAGGAAGCCGAGGTGCTCTCGGCGCGGGCGGCGGCGGGTGCCGGTGATCACGAGACCACGATCCGCGGCAACATGCGCAAGGCGTTCGGTCGCCCGTTCATCGTGATCGTGGCCCTGATCTACATGTTCAACCAGATCACCAATGTCGGCATCGTCTTCAATGTCCCCTCGATCATCGAGGACCTCGACATCCACGGCGCGTTCCTCATCGGGCTGCTGTCCGGTGTGGCCGGGATCGGCGCGACCATCGGTGTCGTCCTGATTCCGATCGTGCACCGCCGCTTCGACAACGAGGTCGCGCTCATCGGGATCCTCGCCGGGGCAACGGCGGTCACCTCGGTGGCGTTCCTGCTCGCGTCGAGCCCGGTCGTCAAGATCGTGCTCATCGCGGTGTCGATGATCTTCGTGTTCGGCACGCTGCCGCTGTTCTGGTCGGTGGCGATGGCCCGGATGTCGGGCCTGATCGCGGCCGCCGGCCTCGCGTTCATCAACACCATCGGCCTGATCGGTGGCTTCATCGGCCCCTACGCCTTCGGCCTCGTCGAGGACGCCACCGGAAACCCGGCCGCCGGGTTCTACGTGGTCATCGCCGCCTCGCTGGTCGGCGTCGCCCTCGCGCCGATGCTCGGCAGCGCCATCCGCCGGGAAGACGCCACGCGCGCCGAGGAAACGCCGACCGCCCCCTCGACGGTCCACTGACCCGACCCAAGGAATCGCTCATGCACGGCCTCATGCAAGACCGACCCCTCTCGCTGCCCCTGCTCATGGACGGCATCGAGACCCGGTTCGGCCGCAAACACGTCACCACCACCGCGGCGACCGGACCGACGACCACCCCCTACCGCGAGGTGGCCGCTCGAATCCGGCGGCTGGCCGGACTTCTCGACGAGCTCGAGGTACCCGCAGGCGCCCGGGTGGGCAGCTTCGGCTGGAACTCGCAGCGGCACCTCGAGCTGTACATGGCCGTCCCGTGCTCGGGGCGGGTGCTGCACACCATCAACCATCGCCTGTTCGCCGACGACATCGCCTACATCGTCGACGACGCCGCCGACGACGTGCTCTTCGTCGACCGGTCGCTGCTCGACGTCGTCGGACCGCTGCTACGCACCTGTCCGAGCATCCGCCACGTCATCGTGATGGACGACGGCGCCGCGGTGCCGCTGCCCGACGACCCACGGATCCACGACTACGAAACCCTGCTCGCCACCGCGACTTCCGTGCCGGACTTCGAGATCCCCGACGAGCGCACCGCGGCCGCGCTCTGCTACACCTCGGGCACCACCGGACGTCCCAAAGGTGTTCTCTACGATCACCGTTCGATCGTGCTGCACGCCATGACCCTGCTGATGAGTGACACCTTCGGTATCGGCGAGAACGACACCGTGATGCCGATCGTGCCGATGTTCCACGTCAACGCCTGGGGATTGCCGTACGCGGCACTGATGTCGGGCGCGAACCTGGTCCTGCCCGGCTCGCTCATGGCACCGGGCCGGCTCGTCGAGGCGATGAGCACCCACCGGGTGACCCTCGCCGCCGCGGTCACGACGATCTGGCGCGGTGCCGTGCCCCATCTCGACACCGTGGACCTGAGCGCGCTGCGCAAGATCGTCAGTGGCGGTGGCGCACTGCCGGTGTCGCTGTCGGCGCAGATCCACGCCGAGATCGGGCTGCCGGTGTCGAGCTCGTGGGGGATGACCGAAACCAGTCCGCTGGTGTGCAGCGCGCGCGTCGCCAGTGGGGGCGAGCCGGACGACACGCTCGCGATCCTGGCCGCGCCCGGACCGCCCACGCCCCTGTGCTCGGTGCGCCTCATCGCCGACGACGGCACGCGGGCACCGCACGACGGGACGAGCCGGGGCGAACTCCAGGTGGCCGGACCGACCATCGCCGCAGGCTATTTCGGTGCCTCGGCCGATACCTCGGCCTTCACCGCGGACGGCTGGCTGCGTACCGGTGACGTCGCCACCATCGACGAGGTCGGCGTCGTCCGGATCGTCGACCGCACCAAGGATCTGATCAAATCCGGCGGTGAATGGATCTCCTCGGTCGAGCTGGAGAACGAGATCATGGCCATGCCCGAGGTCGCCGAAGCCGCGGTCATCGCGGTTCCGCACGACACCTGGGGCGAGCGGCCGGTCGCGTGTGTGGTCCCGCGGGCAGGGACGGAGGTCACCGCCGAGGAGGTGCGGGCGCACCTCGGCGGGCGGGTCGCCAAGTGGTGGCTACCCGATCGCGTCCTGATCATCGGTGAGATACCCAAGACCGCGACCGGCAAGTTCGCCAAAATCGCGCTGCGGGAACAGGTCTCGGCCATGGTGCCCTAGGGCTTCCCGGCTCGGCTCGACGGCCCCGCGTCGGCGAGCCGAGCCGGCATGTCATTTCGCCGGACTCGGCATCAATCCGCCGATGACGATGTCGACGACATCGGCGGCGAGCTTCTCCAGATCCTCCGCCGGTTGCCCCTCGATCTGGTGGAACCAGACGTCGACCGCGTTGAGGCTGCTCAGCAGTGTTCGCGTGGCGAGAGACGCACGGACCTGGCGGATCGATCCGTCGGCAATGCCCTCCTCGACGACCCGCAGAAACAGCTCCTCGTACTCGGCGCGCAAGGTGTTGAGCGCCGCCAGCGCGTCCCGCTGGCGCGGCTTGAGCGCCGCCGACGCTTGCTCCCGCACACCCAGGTGCACCACATGGTGATAGGCGAGATCGTTCATCAGATTCACCACGTGCTGGGTCGACATCGCCAGCAGCCGCTCGAAACCGGTCCCCGGCATGCTCGCCAGCGGCTTCACCTGGCTGCGCACCTGCAGCATCCCTCGCTCGTACGCGGCGAGGAAGAGATCGAACTTGGACCGGAAGTGGTAGTAGATGAGCCCTTTGGTGGCCCCCACACTGTCGGCGATGTCGTCGACAGTCGTCGTACTGAACCCCTGATTCATGAACGCCTCGGCCGCGGCATCCAGGATGCGGCGCTTGATGATCTCCGCCTCGTCCCCGCTAACGGCGGTCATCGCACCTTCTTCCGGTCGGCATTCGTGGAGGCCCTGCTAGCCATACTACTTGGTAGTACCGCGATCGCCCGACAGCCCGCTCCGGCGATCGAGTACACGGCATCCGCCGAGTGCTCTGACCGGGGTACCGGCGGATGTTGTTGCGCGGCCGGTGATTTCGTGATTTGCTGTGCGGTTCCGATTTTCGGAACTGCTTGCAAGAGGAGATCTTTCGAATGAGTTTCATGAGTAAGGCCGGGCTCGCCGTGGCGGCGTTGGGTCTTGCGGCCGGGTCGGTGGTCGGTGCCGGGTCGGCGAACGCGGCGGGCGACCTGTTCGGCGCGATCGGGTTCAGCCCGCAACTGTGGGAGAGCTGGTCGACGGTGAACTGGGATACCGTCGACGGCGCCCGCGCGTCCGTTCTCGACGGCTGCACCGCCGCGGGCGCGGACGACTGCGGCGTCATGGCCACCTGGGCCAACGGCTGCGGCGCGCTGGTGTACAACGATCAGGGCTGGGTGGCCGCGGCCTCGGGTCCTGACCGGAGTGAAGCCATCCGCAAGGCCATCGACCGGCTCTCCGAGGGAGTCCCGGTCGCTCGACTGGCCAACTTCGGGTCCTCCGACCTCAGTGGCACCGAGGTCATCGACGTGGTCTGCACCGCGAACGTGCGCTGACATGTGACCGGAAACGGCGAACGCCGGGTGGATCGTGGTGATCCGCCCGGCGTTCGGCGTTGTGTGCGAAGAACTTACGTGGTCGGTTCGAAGGCCTCGGCGATGATCTCGGCCTGTTCCACGGCGTGGACCTTCGACGAACCCGAGGACGGGGCCGACATGGCGCGCCGGGAGACGCGGCGGAGCTTGCCCAGGTGGTCGGGGAGGACCTCGGGGAGGTTGAGGCCGAAGAAGGGCCAGGCGCCCTGGTTGGCCGGTTCCTCCTGGACCCAGGCGATGTCGGTCGCGTTGGGGTACTTGGCCAGTGCCTCGTTGAGGCGGTACGTCGGGATCGGGTAGAGCTGTTCGATCCGGACGATGGCCACGTCCTCGCGCTTGTGCTTGGCCTTCTCCGCGGCGAGCTCGTAGTAGAGCTTGCCCGAGGTCAGCAGGATGCGCTTGACCTTGGCGGTGTCGCCGATGCCCTGCTCGTAGGTGGGCTCGTCGAACACCGAGCGGAACTTCGACTCGGTGAAGTCCTTGACGTCGGAGACCACGGCCTTGTTGCGCAGCATCGACTTCGGGGTGAAGACGATCAGCGGACGACGGATGCCGTCCAGGGCGTGGCGGCGCAGCAGGTGGAAGTAGTTCGCCGGAGTCGAGGGCACCGCGACGGTCATCGAACCCTCGGCGCACAGCTGCAGGAAGCGCTCGATGCGGCCCGAGGTGTGGTCGGGACCCTGACCCTCGTGGCCGTGCGGCAGCAGCAGCACCACGTCGGAGAGCTGGCCCCACTTGGCCTCACCGGAGGAGATGAACTCGTCGATGATCGACTGCGCGCCGTTGACGAAGTCACCGAACTGGGCTTCCCACAGCACCAGGGCGTTCGGATTGCCCAGGGAGTAGCCGTATTCGAAGCCCACGGCGGCGAACTCGCTCAGCGCCGAGTCGTGCACCGCGAACCAGCCCGGCTTCTCCGAGCCGATGTTGTGCAGCGGGGTGTACTCGTCGGCGTTGATCCGGTCGATGATGACCGAGTGCCGCTGGGTGAACGTGCCACGACGCGAATCCTGACCGGTCAGGCGCACATCGTGGCCCTGATCGATCAGCGAACCGAAGGCCAGCAGTTCGGCGAAGGCCCAGTCGACCTTGCCCTCGTAGGCCATCTCGCGACGCTTCTCCAGCACCGGCTTCACGCGCGGGTGCACGTTGAAACCGTCGGGAGTGTTCAGGAAGGCGTCACCGATGCGCTGCAGGACCGACTTGTCGACCGCGGTCTGCACGGTGGCAGGCACCTTCTGGTCGTCCTCGACGGACTCCGACGGCTCGGGAATGTACTTCTCCAGCTCGCGGACCTCGTTGAACACGCGCTCGAGCTGACCCTGGTAGTCGCGCAGCGCGTCCTCGGCCTCCTTCATGGAGATGTCGCCACGGCCGATCAGCGATTCGGTGTAGGCCTTGCGGACCGAACGCTTGGTGTCGATGACGTCGTACATCTCCGGCTGGGTCATCGAGGGGTCGTCGCCCTCGTTGTGCCCGCGGCGGCGGTAGCAGACGAGGTCGATGACGACGTCCTTGCGGAACTTCTGCCGGAAATCGACAGCCTGCCTGGCGACCCAGTCGCAGGCCTCCGGGTCGTCACCGTTGACGTGGAAGATCGGCGCGCCGATGAACTTCGCGATGTCGGTGGAGTATTCGGTGGAGCGGCTGTTCTCCGGCGCCGTGGTGAAGCCGATCTGGTTGTTCACCACGATGTGGATGGTGCCGCCCACGCGGTAACCACGCAGACCCGACAGGTTCAGCGTCTCGGCGACCACGCCCTGACCGGCGAACGCGGCGTCACCGTGCAGCATCAGCGGCATCACCGAGAAGCCCTCGGGGCCGTCGCCCTTGTCGAGCAGGTCCTGCTTGGCGCGGACCAGACCCTCGAGGACCGGATCGACCGCTTCCAGGTGCGAGGGGTTCGCGGTGAGCGAGACCTCGATCTCGTTCTCGCCGAACATCTGCAGGTACTGGCCGTGCGCGCCGAGGTGGTACTTCACGTCACCGGAGCCGTGGGTGGCCGCCGGGTTCATGTTGCCCTCGAACTCGGTGAAGATCTTCGAGTACGGCTTGCCGACGATGTTGGCCAGCACATTGAGGCGACCACGGTGCGGCATGCCGATGACGACCTCGTCGAGCGCGTGCTCGGCGCACTGGTCGATGGTGGCGTCCATCATCGGGATCACGGCCTCGGCACCCTCGAGCGAGAAGCGCTTCTGGCCGACGTACTTGGTCTGCAGGAAGGTCTCGAACGCCTCGGCCGCGTTGAGCCGGTTCAGGATGTACTTCTGCTGCGCGACAGTCGGTTTGACGTGCTTCTGCTCGACCCGCTCCTGGATCCAGCGCAGCTGGTCGGTCTCGAGGATGTGGGTGTACTCCACGCCGACGTGGCGGCAGTACGCGTCGCGCAGGATCGAGAGCACATCGCGCAGCTTCATCCGCTCCTGGCCGTGGAAGCCGGCCACGTTGAAGGTGCGGTCCAGGTCCCACAGGGTGAGCCCGTGCTGGGTGACGTCGAGGTCGGGATGGCTGCGGAACTTGTCCTTGACCAGGCGCAGCGGGTCGGTGTCGGCCATCAGGTGACCGCGGTTGCGGTAGGCCGCGATCAGCTCGAGCACGCGGGCGCTCTTGTCGACGCCGCGCTCGCTGATGTCCTTGCGCCAGCGGACCGGCTCGTACGGCACGCCGAGGCCGTGGAAGATCTCGTCGTAGAACTCGTCGGAGATCAGCAGGTTGTGGATCGTGCGCAGGAAGTCGCCGGACTCGGCGCCCTGGATGATCCGGTGATCGTAGGTGGAGGTGAGCGTCATCAGCTTGCCAACGCCGATGTCGGCGAGGCGCTCGTCGCTCATGCCCTGGAACTCGGCCGGGTACTCCATGGCGCCCGCGCCGATGATCGCGCCCTGGCCCGGCATCAGCCGCGGCACCGAGTGGACGGTGCCGATGGTGCCGGGGTTGGTCAGCGAGATGGTGACACCGGCGAAGTCGTCGGCACCGAGCTTGCCCTCGCGGGCGCGGCGCACGACATCCTCGTAGGCGGCGTGGAACTGGCCGAAGCTCATGTCCTCGGTGCCCTTGATGGCGGCGACCACCAGCGAGCGGGTGCCGTTCTTGCCCGCGAGGTCGATCGCCAGGCCCAGGTTGGTGTGCGCCGGGGTGACCGCGTTGGGCTTGCCGTCGATCTCGGCGAAGTGGCGGTTCAGGTTCGGGAACGCCTTGACCGCCTGCACGATCGCGTAGCCGAGCAGGTGGGTGAAGGAGATCTTGCCGCCGCGGGTGCGCGCCAGGTGGTTGTTGATCACCAGGCGGTTGTCGATCATCAGCTTGGCCGGGATCGCGCGCACCGAGGTGGCGGTGGGGATGGTCAGCGAGGCCGACATGTTCTTGGCGATGGCCGCGGCGGGACCGCGCAGCACCTTGGACTCGTCGGCGACGGGAGCGGCCTTCGGCGCGGAGGTGGCCGGTGCGTTCGACACCGGTGCAGGTGTGGTCTGCGGCGCGCGGACGGTCGCGGCGGGCTTGGGAGCCGGTGCCGGAGCGGGTGCGGGCTTGGGGGCCGGTGCGGGAGCCGGGGCCGGAGCGGGCTTCGGCGCCGTCGCCACGGCGGGCTTTGCTGCTGCGGGTGCGGCCGGGGCCGCGGCGGGGACCGGAGACTGGTTGTTACCTGTTTCGGCGACCGCGTCGGGTGCGGGGGTGTAATCCGCGAGGAACTCGTGCCAACTCGCGTCGACCGAGGAAGGGTCCTGTTTGAACTTCTGATACATCTCGTCGACTAGCCACTGGTTCTGTCCGAACTGGGAAGTTGAGCTGCTCACAGCTGGTGTTCGCCTCATTTCGTTCTTCGCGCTGCGACGTTTGTGACGTGCCCGGCAGGGGTATCAGCGGATGGCTGCCGATGCGCCCTCACCGAGCATATGCCCAGCGGCATGCCCGTGTTGCTACTGACCCGATCTCCTCAGCTACGACCCGTCACGTGCCGAGACTATTCCCTGTGCTTCGATGCCCGCCGCCCAGAGTCGCGCGTAACGTCCGCCGGCCGCGAGCAGTTCCCGCGGCGGACCGAATTCCACGATCCGGCCGTGCTCGACCACGCCGACCAGATCCGCGCGGGCGGCGGTGGCCAGCCGGTGCGCCACCACGACGGTGGTCCGGCCCCGCGCCAGCGATCGGCTCGCTACCAGCACCGACGCCTCGGCGTCCGGATCGAGCGTGGAGGTGGCCTCGTCGAGCAGGAGCAGGTCGGGGTCGACCAGTTCGGCGCGGGCCAGCGCGACCAGCTGACGCTGACCGGCCGATAATCCACGCCCTCGTTCACCGACCGGTTGGTTCATTTTTCGGGGCAATCCGGCGATCATCGCCGCCGCGCCGACATTTTCGGCCGCGGTGCCGATTTGTACCGGTGTGGCGTCCGGTTGCCCGAATGCAATGTTGCTGGCCACGTCGCCGGTGAACAAGTGAGCTTCCTGGGGCACAATTCCCAGCCGCGACCGGTACTCGGTGAGCACAAATTTACGTAACTCGACCCCGTCGACCCGGATCGCGCCCGCCGCGGGGTCGGCGGGGAGGTCGTAGAGGCGCGCGAGCAGCTTCACGATCGTCGACTTGCCCGCGCCGGTCGGACCGACCAGCGCCAGCGTGGCGCCCGCCGGGACGGTGAACGACACCCCGTCCAGCGCGGGGGCGCTCGCGCCCGGATAGCGGAAGGTGACCTCGTCGAAGTCGATCTGCCCGCCCAACCGGTCGACGTGCACGGCATCGGGCGGATCGGCGGCGATCGAGGACTCGGTGCGCAGCAGCTCGCCGATCCGCCGCAAGCCCACCTTGGCCTGCTGATAGCCGTCGAAGACCTGCGAGAGCTCCTGGATCGGGCTGAACAGCAGACCGAGATAGAGGACGAAGGCGACGAGCGTGCCGGTGGTCGTCGTGCCGTCGGCCACCGCGTTGGCGCCGAGGTAGACCACCACCGCCAGCGACAGGTCGGCCCAGGCCAGCCCGAAGGAGAAATAGGCCGCGATCGCGCGCTGGGCGCGGATGCGGGCGTCGCGGTACCGGTGCGAGTACTCGGCGAAACGGCGGGCCGCGGTCGGCTCGTTGCGCGCGGCCTGCACGGCCCGCAGACCCGCGATGTTCTCCTGGAAATCGGCGTTGACCGCGGAGACCCGCTCGCGCGAGAGGGTGTAGGCCACCGAGGACACCCGGCGGAAGGCGAGGGTGGCCAGCAGCATCGGCGGCACCGTCGCCAGCACGATCAGCGCCAGCGCGGCGTCGATGTAGATCAGGCCGATGGCCACGCCGATCAGGGTGATCAGCGCGACCAGGCCCGTCGCGACGCCGGTCTGCAGGAACGTCGAGAGCGCGTCGACGTCGGTGGTCATCCGCGTCATGATCCGGCCGGAGAGCTCGCGCTCGTAGAAGTCGAGGCCGAGGCGCTGCAGCTGGGCGTAGCTGCGCACCCGCAGGCCGAACAGCACGCGCTCGCCGGTGCGCGCGGTGAGCACGGTGACCGCGGCGCCGACCACCAGCCCGCCGAGCACGAGCCCGATCCCGATCACCGCGGCACGCACGAGGGCGCCGCTGTCGCCACCGGTGACACCGGTGTCGATGGCATAGCGCACCAGCGGCGGGAACGCGATGCCGAGCACGGCATCGACGACGAGCAGCGCGACTACCACGCACACCAGGCCGCGCACCGGGCGCAGCAGGGCGCGCAGGCCGAACCCGGGCTGGGGTGCGCGCAGGTCGCCGGGCAGGCCGGGCGGTTCGGTGGCGGCGGGCAGGGCGTCGACGGCGGCGCGTAGCTCGGGCGTTTCACTGAGGTCGTGCGCCGCCGACATCGCGCGTGATCTGCCCTCGGCGTCGGCCTTGACGGTGGTGGGCGCGGCCGTCACGGTCGGCACCACCGAACCGGCGGGCGCGGGCAGCCGGATGACGCGGTCGGCCTGGGCCAGCGTCGATTCGCGGTGGGCCAGGATCAGCGTGGTCCGCCCGCCCGGATCGGGGAGTCTGCGGAAGATCTCCGCCTCGGTGACGGCGTCGACAGCCGAGGTGGCGTCGTCGAGGACCAGGACGCGGGGCCGGGTGAGCAGCACCCTGGCCAGGGCGATGCGCTGCCGCTGCCCGCCGGAGAGCGTGAGCCCGCGCTCGCCGATCACCGTGTCGTAGCCCTCGGGCAGCGCGGTGACGAACTCGTCGGCGGCGGCCGCGGTCGCGGCGGCCCTGATCTCGGCGTCGGTGGCCTCGGGACGGCCGAGCGCGATATTGGCGGCGATGGTGTCGGAGAAGAGAAAGGGATCGTCGAAGACCACCCCGAGCGCGCCGCGCAACTCCTCGGCCCGCAGGTCGGCCAGGTCGACGCGGGTGCCGTCGGCGCCGACCAGGCTGATCCGGCCCGCGTCGGGGGCGTAGAAGCGCGGCAGCAACAGCGACAACGTCGACTTGCCCGACCCGGCCGGGCCGATCACGGCGACGGTCTCACCGGGCCGCACGGTGAGGTCGAGGTCGTGCAGCACCGGTTGATCGGCCGCGAAACCGAAGCTCACCGCCTCGAATTCGATGCCGAGCGGGCCGGGCGGCAGTTCGACGGGCCGGTCGGGGTCGACCAGCACGGGCGCGGCGTCGATGACGCCGAATACCCGGTCGGCGGCGGCCTTGGTGAGCTGGGCCATGATCACCACCGAGGTGATCGTGCGCGCCGAGGCGGTCATCGTGGCCAGGTAGGCGGTGAACGCGAGGAAGGTGCCGATGCCGATCGTGCCGCGCGCGGCCAGCAGCCCGCCGACGACGATCACCGCGACCAGTCCGGCCTGCGGCAGCGCGGCGACGACCGGCGCGAATCTGGCATTGATCTTCGCCGCGCGCATCCGTTCGGCGAACAGGGTGCGGCTGTGGTCCTCCAGCAGGTCGACCATCCGGGCTTCCTGCCCGAAGCCCTTGACCACCCGAACCCCGGTGACGGTCTGCTCGACGTGTTCGGCCAGGTCGGCCGCGCGCTGCTGCGCCGACCAGGTGGCCGCGTAGAGCCGGGGCCGCAACCGCCAGACCACCGCCGCCATCATCGGGGCGACCAGCAGCGCGGCCAGGGCCAGCGGCGGGCTCAGCCACACCATCACCACCGCCGACAGCACGAACTGCAGCACCGCAAGACCCGACCACGGCACCATCGACAGCAGGCCCTGCACCAGCTGCAGATCGGTGATCGAGCGCGACACCACCTGCCCGGTGCGGATCGCGTCCTGCCCGGCACCGTCGAGGCGTTGCAGCGCGGCCAGCAGCGAGATCCGCAGGTTGTGCTGCACTTCCAGCGACAGCTTGCCCGCCCACAGTCGGCGGGCGAAGGTGGCGATGAACCGGGCCACCGCGAGCACGGCCAGCAGCGCGGCAGCTCCACCGATCACCGAGGTGTCGCCCGCTTGGGCGGCGTCGACGGCGCGTTTGGTGGCCAGCGGTGCGGCGATCGCGACGGCCGCACCGGCCAGGATCGAGAACGCGATGCCGGTCAGCAGCCGCGGATGGCCGAGGCACAGTCGCCAGAGTCTGCGAATCCAGCCCGGTCGGGCGGCGCCGACCGGCACTACAGGTCTCGGGTGCGCAGGTCCCACCAGCCCGCGACGCCGACGGCGGCGGCCCACAGCACCAGCACGACCAGGGCGGCCGGGGTCGGCGCGAACACCTCGGCCTCCTGGAACGAGCCCGCGCTCACCCCGGCCACGGTCGCCGAGACGGGCAGCACGGTGGCGAGTCCGCCCGCGCCGAAGCCCTTGGCGACCACCCAGATCAGCGGTTCGATCGCGAAGGCCCAGCCGAGAATCAGCCAGACCGCCCCGCTGAAGGTGCGCAGCAGCAGCCCGATCCCGGCGCCGAGCACCGCCCAGCACGCGGCCACCAGCAGCCCGGCGGCCAGCACCTCGCTCAGCCGCAGCCCGAATTCGAACTTGCCGCGGCCCGCCGCCAGCAGCACCAGCACGCTGACCAGTTCGGCGACCAGGGCAACGGCGACGGCGATGGCCGCGGTCGCGGCGTATTTCGCGGTGACCAGCCGGTCGCGATCGGGCGCGAAAAGCACGGTCGTCGCCATGGTCTCGCGGCGGTACTCCCCGCCGGTCGCGGCGATGCCGAGCAGCGCGGCCACCACGCACACCGCGCCCATCCCGAGATAGAGCCCGATGGTGGCGGCGCCGGTGGCGGGCTGACCCAGCGGGTCGAACGGCCCCGCCATGAGCGCGGTGACCAGCGTCGCGACCAGTGCCAGCGCGACGGGCGCGGCGAGCAGCAGGCGGTTCGGGCGCACGGCGACGACCTTGCGCGCCTCGGCATCGATACCGGGCACGAGATCGGCGGGCAGCACAGAGGTCATCGAGGCATCCCATAGGAGGTCGGCGCGGGGGCGTAGGCGGCGGGCGCGGGCGTGGTGTGCCGGTGCCTGCGCGGTTTGGTCAGCGAGGCGAGGACCCGGTCGGGGTGGATGGGATCGGCGGCGATGTCGGCGATGCGCACCTTGGCGGCCTCGGCGATCGCCCGGATGGTCGGTTCGTCGGCCTCCGCGACCGCGAGGCGGCCGTCGGGGCGCATCACCGCGTCGGTGAAGCCCTGCGCGGCGAGTGCGGTCGCCAGCGCGATCGAGGGCGCCGCGGCGACCACGAGCCGATCGGGATGACCGCGCCGCAGTTTGGCCGGGGTGCCCTGCCAGACCACGCTGCCCTCGCTCAGCACCACGAGCTGATCGGCCGCCGACACCACGTCGGCGAGGGTGTCGGCACTGACCAGTACCGTGCCGCCCCGGTCGACGTGGCGGCGCAGCAGAGCCTGCAGCCAGCCGCGTTCGACGCCGTCGGCACCGGCGAACAGATCGTCGAGCACGAGCAGCGGGGGATCGGCCAGCAGCGCGGTCGCCAGGGCGAGCCGGGTCTGCTGACTCGGATGCAGCTGGGCGACAACGACATCGGCGAGCGGGCTCATCCCGGTCTCGGCCAGCACCGCGTCCACCCGGCGCCGCGACACCCCGGCGACCGGCGCGTGACACCACAGGTGATCGCGCACCGTGCGTGCCGGATGCAGGCCGCGCGGACTCAGCACCGCGCCGATCGCGGCGGGACCGCGTTCGCCGACCTCGACACTGCCGGTGCCCGCGCTCCGCAGGCCGAGCACGATCCGCAGCACCGTCGACTTGCCCGCTCCCGTCGGTCCGACGAGCGCGGTGACCGCACCTCTCGGCACCGCGAAATCGACCCCTTCGACCGCGCTGACCAGCTCGTACTGTTTGCCGACACCGCGCACCCGCACGGCGTCACCGCGGCCCCCGCTCACTGCTTGGTCACCGGCGCCGCATCGAGCGCGGGGAGCGGATCGGCATCGATCACGTTGTGCAGCGGGGTCGCCCACAGGGCCGGTGCGGGCCCGAAAGCCTTGCGCGCGTTCTCGATCGTCACCTTGCCCAGTGCCCGGTTGCCCGCGCCACCGATCGCGGCGCCGATGCCCGCGGGCAGGATCTTGCCCGCCATCAGGGCCGCCCGCTTGGTGATGAAGCGCTTGATGAACTGTTGCAGCAGTGAGCTGTTGATCGCGCCGAGCCCGGGAACCTTGCCCGCCAGCGCGCCCGCCCAGTTCTTCGACGAGGTACGCAGGCCCTTCTGCACGATCGCCATGCCGGTGTCGCCGAGCACGACCGCGAGCACCATGGCGCGCCGCGCTTCCTTGTTCTCGGGCTCGATGCCGTGGACGTAGGCGCGGGCGAGGGTGAACAGGGCGGAGGCCTCCATGAAGAAGGCGGTCTCCGCGCCGACGGCGCCGAGCGCGGCGACGGTGCCGATCCCGGGGACCGCCGCGGTCGCGCCGACCGCCGCGCCGCTACCGGTGACCGCGAGCAGGTACTGCTTCTCCAACCGCGCGACGATCTGCGCCGGATTCTCGCCGGGATGACGCTCGCGTAGATACGCGACGTAGCGGCGCACGGCGGGCGCCTGCAGCTTGGAACCGGTGTCGAGAACATCGACCACGGCCTTCTCGATCGCACTCTTGAACACGGCGTCGTCCTCCTCTTCGCCCGACGAGTCGAACTGTAGGGCACCGCGGTGCCCGACGACTCATCATGTCAACGAGCACCGACACCCCCGTGGTTCCGCGATGTGGGCGCCATCTCGCGCGCTGTCACGCTGGTCTCGGCCCGGCGCCTGGTTCTACGCTGACCGGATGAGTGCAACGCTGCCCACCCGGTTGATCCGGGACTTCACCGACGCCGGTGCCGAGATCGCGACGATCACCCTGGCCCATCCGCCGCTGAATCTGTTCGATCACCAGCTCATGACCTCGTTGACCGCCGATATCGCCGCGGTGAGCAAGCAGCCGCCACGGGCACTGCTGATCAACGCCGAGGGCAAGGTCGTCTCGGGTGGCGTCGACGTCAACGTCTTCGCGGGGCGCAGTGCCGAGGAGGGCGCGCAGCTGTGGCGCGACCTGTTCGCGCGGATCATCCACCCGATCGAGGCGCTGCCGTGCCCGGTGGTGTTCGCCGCGCACGGCCTCACCCTGACCGCCGCCTTCGAGCTGTCGCTGGCCTGCGACATCATCCTGGCCGCACCGAAGGCGAAGTTCGGCCTGGTCGAGACCGTCGTCGGGCTGACCCCCTCGATGGGCGGCCCGCAGCGGCTGGCCGAGCGGGCCGGTTCGGGCCGGGCCCGGGAATTCGTGATGACCGGTGACCTCTACGACGCGCAGACCATGGCCGACTGGGGCGTGGTCAACGCCATCCACGACGACCTGCCCACCGCGGCCGCCCAGCTCGTCACCCGGCTGGCCGAGGGCCCGACCCGCGCGCACGCGGCCACCAAGCAGATCATCGAGGCGTGGCGCTCCGGCGGTGTGGCACACGCGGATTCGGTCACCCCCGAGGTCTCGGGCGAGCTGTTCGCGACCGCCGACCTGCGCGGCGCGGTGCGCAGTTTCCTCGAGGTCGGACCGGGGAAGGCGACCTATCGCGGCGAGTGAACGCGCTGAGCGCCTGACAGCAGTGTGATCCACGTCATATAGTCGGTGGTGCGGTGCCGCATCGACGTACGTGGAGGTCTTGATGGGTCATACCGAGCGCGAACCGGACGCGACCATCATCGAGTTCCCCACCAACGGCGTGGCCGGGCCGCTGCGGCGCGGCGCCGACGGCGTGCTGCGCTACGGCGATCTCAACCCGGCGCTCACCGAGCTGCTCGATCTGCGGGTGCACTCGTTCACGAATCGGGAGGCGGTCGTCGAGGTCGGCGGCCCTCGCCTGACCTATCGCGAACTGTGGCACAGCGCCTCCCGGATCGCCGGTGGCCTGCAGGATCGCGGCATCGGCTACGGCGACCGCGTCGCGGTGCACATGCCGACCGGTGCGCGCTGGGTGCAGGCGTTCCTGGGCGCGCTGCTCTCGGGCGCGGTGCCGGTCCTGGTCCCCGACGCGTTGCCCGCCGCCGTGGCCGATCGCGTGATCGCCGACAGCAGCGCCGATTTCGTGCTCGGCCCCGACGGCCCGCTGCCCGACAGCACCGCCTACATCGATGACGGTGCGGCACTGGCCGATCCGGCGCTGCTCTGCTACACCGGCACCGCCGCGCGCCAGCCCGTGCCCGCCGGGGTCGAGCTGACCAACGAGAACCTGCTCTCGGCGGTGTCCTCGGTGGTCGGCGCGCTCGGCCTGCCCGTCGACGGGATGCGCAATCTGGTGCTGCTGCCGCTGGCCCACGCCAGCGGGTGCGTCGACCAGTTGCTGCCGACCTTCGCCGTCGGCGGCACGGTCGTGCTCGCGCCGGGCGCGCGCAGCCTCGCCGAGGTACTGCTGGCCGAGCGCATCGACACCGTGTCGGCGACGCCGCGGATCTTCGCCGGGCTGGTGCCGGAACTGCTCGCCCGCCCGGCCGGTGCCGGGGTGCGGCGGATCAGCAAGGCGTGTCATCGCTCCGAACGCGCCGCCGCCGCGGCGCCCGCCACCCTCACCGCGGCCCTGCGCGGGCTGTTCCCCGGTGCGCGGCAGTGGTCGGTGTGGGGCGCCACCGAGACCAGCGGGATCGGTTTGATGGTCGACGACACCGAACTCGCCGATGCCGAATCCACGCTGGGATTCGCGTTCGGTGGCACGGAATTGGCGCTGGCCGGTCCGCGGGCCGACGCGGGTCGCGGCGAATTGTTGTGCCGCGGCCCGAATGTGAGCCGTCGCTATTGGAACGATCCCGGCGCCTCGGCAGCCCGATTCAGCGGTAGCTGGTTCCATACCGGTGATCTGGTGAGTATCGACGCCGACGGTCTGGTCCGCGCCGACCCGGTTCGCCGGGTCAGCGGTTGGTGAGGATCACAGCAATCGGGTGCGCAGGGCTTCGCGGAGGTCGCCGGTGAGGCCGATCGCGGCCAGGTAGCCTTCGGTGCCGCCGTACTGCTCGTGCACGGTGGCGTCGGCGGTGCGCAGGTATTCGGGGTGCACGCCGAGCAGGTCGTCCGAGAGCGCTTCGCCGCGGCCGATCTTCGGCTCCAGCAGCACGCGCAGCGGCGCGACGGCGGCATTGCTGGCCAGGAAGTCGGCGTACACGTCGTCCTCGGTGACGCCGACCGCGCGCAGCAGGGTCGCCACCGCCCAGCCGGTGCGGTCCTTGCCCGCCGCGCAGTGCACCAGCACCGCGCCCTGACCACCGGCGATCGAGCCGGCCAGGCCGGTGATCGCGGTGTGTGCCTCCGGGAGCAGGGGGAACTGCCGGTAGACCTCGGTCATGTGGGCCCGCGCCGAGGTGGTCTGCGCCTCGTGCGGCGGTGCCTCCTCCATCCGGGAGTCGAACGGCGTGATGTGCAGGCGCACGTCATCGGGCAGGGTGTCGTGGCCGATGTGGTCGATTTCGGTGCGGCCACGCAGATCGTGCACGTCGGTCACCCGCAGCTGGCGCAGCATGTCGTGGCCCTGCGCGTCGAGGCCGCTCAGCTGGGCCGAGCGCAGCAGCACCCCGGGGCGGGTCACGGCGCCGTCGGCGCGGCGCAGCCCGCCCACATCGCGGAAATTGAAGGTGCCGCTGAGGGCGAACTGATCGGCAGGAGGCGAGAGAGTCACTTGACCAGGTTATCGGCGACCGCGCGCGGGCCGTGGCCGAGTTGGCACAACGGCCATCCACTGTGCGATGTCCGTTTCGTCGGGTGCCACTGTGCCGTCGCCCACATGCGCGGAAGGTGCTCGGAGCCGACTTGTACAATTGACCAGTACGTGCATTCCGGCATGGGGGTCGCTGGATGTATTGGAATGCGGACTAATTCAGGCCGTATGGTCTGTTTTACACAAGGTCGCATTCGGATAACAAAACAATCTTTCAGTCTGAAAAGGATGGCTGAAGCAGTTCGTGATTCCAGAAAACCTTCTAAGATCGAGCTCGCTGGATAGGTTGAACCATCTATGGCCGACCGATCCGCAGAGCTCGCATCGCCGCGGGCAGCGAAATTTGTTGCCGAGGAGTTGTCGTTGAGCGTCAGTCGTGAACTTACCGAAACCTCGTTGCGACCGGCTGTATGCCGGGCCATCGAGCAAGCCGCCGCGAACTCGGATGCCACCGGGGTGCGGGCGCTGCGGGTGCTGCTGCATGCCGGGATGAGCGCCTACTGGCCGCTGGTGAAGGCCGCGCCCGCCCGACGGGTCGACGCCTACGAGTCCGCGGTGCAGACCCTGCGTGAGCGGTGGTCCTCGCCCTCGGGTGAGTGCGTCGTCGATCCGAACGCCGCCGCGGTGTTCCGGGAGATGGACGAAGAAGCCGTCGTCTTCCTCGGGCTGTGCGCCCGGCTGTCCGGCACCGAATGGCTCGAACCGCTCGACTCCGTGGCCACCTATCTCGTCTCGGTGCTCTACGGCACGGTCCTGCGCTGGCTGGCCGACGGCAACGACGAGACCACCCTCGTGGTGATCGACGACCTGGTCGGCTGCCTGACCCTCAAGGCCGTCGAGGTCTGACACCTGCCGAATACTGGACGACTGACCAAATAGGTGGTTCAGTAGAGGAGTGACCCAGACGACATCGCTGCACGATCTGCACGCGGCGACCGCCGACCTCGACCCGCCGCTGGCCGCGCTCGACCTGGCCACCCTCGATGCCAATGCCGCCGACCTGGTCCGCCGGGCGAACGGTGTCGCGGTGCGCGTGGCCAGCAAGTCGGTGCGCTGCCGCGCGGTACTGGAGCGCGTCCTCGGCGCCGAACTCACCGCGGCGGGCGGATTCGCCGGGATCATGGCCTACTCGCTGCGCGAGGCCATCTGGCTGACCCGTCTCGGCGCCCGCGACGTCCTGCTCGGCTATCCGACGCTGGACCGGGCCGCCCTGGCCGAACTCGCCGCCGATCCGGTCCTGCAGCGCGCGATCACCCTGATGGTCGACGACGTCGACCAGCTCGAACTCACCCGCGCCGCGCTCGGCACCGATCTGGTCCGCCCCCGCGTCTGCCTCGACGTCGACGCCGCCCTGCGCATCGGCCCACTGCACCTGGGCGCCCGCCGCTCGCCGGTGCGCAGCCCCGAGCAGGCCGCCGCGCTCGCCTCTCACGCCGCCCGCTGCGGCTTCGACGTGGTCGGCGTGATGACCTACGAGGCCCAGATCGCCGGACTGCCCGACAGCAACCCCGCCGTGCGCGTGGTGAAGCGGCTCTCGGCCATCGAGATCGGGCGCAGGCGCACCCGGGTGCTCGACGCGGTGCGCGCGGTGACCGGCCCGCTCGAGATCGTCAACAGCGGCGGCACCGGTTCGATCGAGGTCTCCATCACCGATCCCGACGTCACCGAGGTCACCGCGGGTTCGGGCCTGTACGTGCCGACGCTGTTCGACCACTACCGCTCGTTCACCCCGCGCCCCGCCCTGTTCTTCGCCACCCCGGTCCTGCGCAAGCCGACGCCGAGCATCGCCACCGTGTTCGCGGGCGGCTACATCGCCTCCGGACCCACCGGCCCCAGCCGCGTCCCGATCCCCGTGTGGCCCGCCGGGCTGAAACTGCTCGGTTCCGAAGGCGCGGGCGAGGTGCAGACCCCCCTGGCCGGCGGTGCCGAACTCGAGATCGGCGACCGCGTCTGGTTCCGCCATGCCAAGGCGGGCGAACTGTGCGAACGCTTCACCGAGATCCACCTCGTCGACGAATCCGGCACCCGCACAACCGTCCCCACGTATCGCGGCGAAGGCCAGTGCTTCGGCTGAACCCGGCTCAGCGCAGGAGTGCGACCACTTCCTCGTCGGCCAGCTGGTGGAAGTCGTTGTAGGCCATGCCGACTCCGCCGAGGTCTTCGGGCGCCCAGGCACAGACGAGGTCGTCGCATTCGCGTCCGACGCGTCGCACGGCCTCGGGGGAGGACACCGGCATGGCGACAACGAGGCGGTGTGGGTTCTGGGCGCGGGCCACCCGGCAGGCCGCCACCACGGTCGCGCCGGTGGCCATGCCGTCGTCGACGATCACCACGGTGCGCCCGGTCAGTGGAATCGGCGCGCGCTCGCGCAGCACCGCTTGCCGTCGCTCGAGTTCGGCGCGCTCGGCCCGCTCGACGTCGGCGAAGTCCTCCGCGCTCACCCCGGCCCGGTCGATGACATCCTGATTCAGCACGAGCACCCCGCCCTCGCCGAGCGCGCCCATCGCCAGCTCCGGCTGCCACGGCAGACCCAGCTTGCGCACCAGCAGCACATCGAGTTCCCCGCCGATCGCCGCACTCACCGCCGCCGCCACCGGCACGCCGCCGCGCGGCAGTCCGAGCACCAGCGGACGACTCGCCCGTAGGTGTTCCAGGGCCGTGCCCAGGACGCGGCCCGCCGCTGCGCGATCGGGATAGACCATTGCCTCGAACGCTACTCCGCTGACCACGGTCGGCGATACGACCGTGGCTCCCGACAGCTCGCGTCACCACCCGGCGTCGACGCACTGCCGCACTGGCTCGTGCGAGCACCGATGCCCGGCGGCGGCACGGCTGGGACCGGCGGTGCGGGCGTTCAGGGCTCGGTGATCGCGAAGCGGCGCAGCGACAGGCTGGGGTTGGCGGTGCGAACCCTGGCCAGGTGTGCCGGGTCGATCGAAGCCGTGAGCACGCCGGGCTCGTCACCGAGCTGGGCCAGAATCGTGCCCGCCGGGTCGACGATCATCGAGGCGCCCGCACCGCGCGGCGCGCACTGATCGGCGGCCGCGACGTACACCGTGTTCTCGATGGCGCGGGCCCGCAGCAGGGTGGTCCACTGGTCGACCTTGGCCGGGCCGGGAATCCACTGCGCGGGCAGCAGCAGCACGTGCGCGCCCGCCGCCGCGACACGCCGACACCCCTCCGGGAATCGGAGATCGAAGCAGGTCTGCATGCCGAACACCACACCGTCGACGGCGAAGGTCGCGGGCTCCACGAGCGGACCGGCTTCGACCACGTCGGACTCCACGTGCCCGAACGCGTCGTAGAGGTGCACCTTGCGATACACCGCGATCCGCGAGCCGTCAGGCCCGTGCGCGACGAGGGTGTTGCTGATCCGCGCCGCGTCCGGCTCGGGTCGCTCCACCACACCGGCCACCAGGAACACGCCGAATTCGGCCGCCAGCGCGCCGAGTCCGGTGGTGAACGGGCCGTCGAGCGGCTCGGCGATCGCGACCACCCGCTCGTCGAGGCGGGTCACCGCAAACATCGAGTATTCGGGTGCGAGCACCAGTCGGGCCCCGGCCTCGGCGGCGGTGCGCACGTGCTCGCGCAGGGTGGCCAGATTGGCGAGGGGCTCGGTCTCCGGGGCGAATTGGACGACGGCGATCGGCACGGCCGGGGACGGCTGTTCCTGATGCGCTGACCCGTTCTGCAGTTGCATAGGTCTCACCGTATTCACCCGGTGGCAAGGACAGCTACCGCCAGGCAGTAAACTGCTGGTCAATGAGTACCAATGAGGTCGACAGCGTTCCTGCCGACGACGACAGGCACGACGACGGCCCGACCTTCGCCGATCTCGGGATCGATGACCGCGTTCTCGCGGCCATCGCCGATGTGGGCTACGAGTCGCCGTCCCCGATTCAGGCGGCGACGATTCCCCCGCTGCTGTCCGGCGCCGATGTGGTCGGCCTCGCCCAGACCGGCACCGGCAAAACCGCGGCATTCGCGATCCCGATCCTGATGGGTCTGGACACCGCGCAGAAGAAGCCGAGCGCCCTGGTGCTCGCGCCGACTCGCGAGCTCGCCATCCAGGTGGCCGAGGCGTTCGGCAAGTACTCCTCGCACATCCCCGGTCTGCACGTGCTGCCCATCTACGGCGGGCAGAGCTACGGCGTGCAGCTGTCGGGTCTGCGCCGCGGCGCGCATGTCGTGGTCGGCACGCCGGGTCGCGTGATCGATCACCTGGAGAAGGGCACGCTGGATCTGACCCAGCTGCGCTACCTGGTGCTCGACGAGGCCGACGAGATGCTCAAGATGGGCTTCCAGGAGGACGTGGAGCGCATCCTGCGCGATACGCCCAAGGACAAGCAGGTCGCGCTGTTCTCGGCGACCATGCCGGGCGCGATCCGCAAGATCTCCAAGCAGTACCTCAACGATCCGGTCGAGATCACGGTCAAGTCCAAGACCACGACCAACACCAACATCACCCAGCGCTACGTGCAGGTGTCGCATCAGCGCAAGCTCGATGCCCTCACGCGCGTCCTCGAGGTCGAGGACTTCGAGGCGATGATCATCTTCGTGCGCACCAAGCAGGCCACCGAGGAGCTGGCCGAGAAGCTGCGCTCGCGTGGTTTCTCCGCCGCCGCGATCAACGGTGACATCGCGCAGAACCAGCGTGAGCGCACCATCGGTCAGCTCAAGTCGGGCGCGCTCGACATCCTGGTCGCCACCGATGTCGCGGCTCGTGGCCTGGACGTGGACCGCATCTCCCATGTCGTGAACTACGACATCCCGCACGACACCGAGTCCTATGTGCACCGCATCGGCCGCACCGGTCGCGCGGGCCGTTCGGGTCAGGCGCTGCTGTTCGTCGCGCCGCGTGAGCGCCACCTGCTCAAGGCGATCGAGCGCGCCACCCGGCATCCGCTCACCGAGATGCAGCTGCCCAGCGTCGACGATGTGAACGCCACGCGCGCGGCCAAGTTCGGTGACTCGATCACCGAGAACCTGGCCTCGGACAACATCGCGCTGTTCCGCAAGCTGATCGAGGACTACGAGGCCGAGCACAACACCCCGCTCGCCGACATCGCCGCGGCACTGGCCGTCGGTGGGTACGACGGGGACAACTTCTTCATGTCGCCCGAGCCGGAGCCCGCGCCCCGCCGCGAGCGCGACCGGGATCGCGAGCGGGCCCCGCGTCGCTTCGACGACGAGGAGCGCGGTCCGCGGCCGCCGTCGTTCTCCCGCGAGAACGGCGAGGAGCTGGCGACCTACCGGATCAGCGTCGGCAAGCGCCACCGTGTGGTGCCCGGCGCGATCGTCGGCGCCATCGCCAACGAGGGCGGGCTGCGCCGCAGCGACTTCGGCCATATCAGCATCCGCCCCGACTACAGCCTCGTCGAGCTGCCGGCCAACCTGCCGAACGAGACGCTGGAAGCGTTGCGGCGCACCAGGATCAGCGGTGTGCTGATCCAGCTGCAGCTCGATCAGGGTCCGCCCGCGCAGCGGCTGAACTCGCGCGGCCCGCGTCGTGATCGCGAGCCGCGTCCGCGCACGGAGCGGCGCAAGCCGCGTTCCTGACGGAGTCGCGTTCGCCGGGCGGGAAGGTCTGCCCGGCGCGGATGTGCCTGGGTAGCGCGCTGGGCGCTCGCGGCGCTGGTTAAGGTGTTTGCCGTCGGGTGTGCGTGAACACAGGAGGACCGCGTTTGTTCGTGTCCGGTGATCGGGTGGTCGGTGCCGTCGGCGATCTCGCACGCGCGGCGGACTGTGAGTTCGCGCTGCTGCGTGCGATCGACGCCGCCCTCGGCAACCTTCCGGGCGCCCCCGACACCGCACCCCTGCTCCGCGCGCCCGAGCCGTCCACGGATCTGCTGCACCACTTCGGCGAGTCCCTGACCCGCATCCCGTCGCCCGACGCCGCCGGTGCCGACCCGGCCGCCCGGATCGCCGCCCTCACCGCCGCCGCAGAGGCCACCACCGCAGCTCTGCACGCCGGCGCCCCCGCCATTTACGGCGCGGTCTTCTTCGACGGCCGATTCGCCTGCGGGGTCGACCTTCTCGTCCGGTCCGCCGACGGCACGCGCTACACCTTGCACACGGGTGCCCCGACCCCGGTGCGCCCACCGATCACACCGCGAGGTTCGGTCGATCCGCTGGGGTCGCTCGTCGATGTGCCCACCGCGCAGACCGACGGGCCGTCGGGATGGATCACCGACCCGGTGGGTACTGCCTCGCCGGCCGAGACGGTCGCGTCTGATCACGGCGACGACATCGAGGGTCCGGGCTTACCGCCGGAGGACATTCGGGTGTTGCGGCGAGAATTGGCCGCGGGGCGTACGCCGTTCGAGCGGGTCGCCGCGTCGGTGAACGCGATCAAGGTCGACGCGGTGCGGGAATCGCTGTGTGCTCGGCTCGAATTCGCGGCTGCCGCGCGCGCCTTGGCGGCGGCGGGGGTGGCGGTCGATCCGTCGGCGTATCTGTCGGTGCTCGGCGGGGTGCGGCGGGAATCGGCCGGGGAGCTCGCGCCGCTGTACCTGGCCCGGCGGGCGCGGGTGGAGTGGATCATCGAGGAGAAGCTGGCCGAACTGCTGCCGGTGCAGTGGGGCGATCCCCGCTATCTGGCCTGCGGCCGCTGCGCTACCTGTCGTGCCGCGGCGGCCAACGCGCGGGATCTGCTGCTGGTGGCGGGTATTCGCGCCACGCAGCGCGCCCGCCTGCGGGAAGCGGGCGTCCTGACCATCGACCGCCTCGCCACCACGAGCACCCCGGTCCCCGGCCTCGCGCCCCGCACGGTCACCGCCCTGCGCCACCAGGCCGAGATCCAACTTGACCGCGAACGCACCGGCACCCCCACCTTCGCCCTCCGCGACGCCACCGCCCTCGGCTCCCTTCCCGCCCCCACCCCCGGCGACCTCGCCCTGATCATCGACCTCGACCACCACGGCACCATCACCGCCGTCGAACTGTCGACCGCCGACACCGTCGTCTTCCGAACCGCCGCGGTCACCGTCGAACAAACCACCGGCCACGACGCCCTCACCACGGCAACGAGCTATCGACCCGTCGATCCGATGTCAGCGGACACGAATGCCGTCGTCTTCGGATCATCGACCCTCGGCACCGATCCCACCGCCGCCGCCCACCGGCGCGGTGCCACTCCGGCCGAGCACCCAGACGCGGCGCCGCCCCGGCCGGGTGCCGGCCCCGCGCATCCGGACACGCCTGTCAGCCGCGATCGATCCGATGACGGCCGCGACCGGTCAGCCGAGGCGACCGCTGCGGACGGTTGGACCGCGCACGCCGACCTCGGTTCGGCGGATACCGTGCGGAATCGTCCGACGGCCACCAGTCCCGACTCGGTGGAATCGCGTTCTGTGCGTGACGGATTCGGTCCCGAGGGAGCGGACAGGTTCGGCTACCGGCCTGTGGGTGATGTCGAGTCCGTGGACGTGAACGTCGAGCGGTCCGGTCGCGCGGTGAGCTGTCCGCCGATGCACGACGGGGGAGTGCTCGACGAGCTGCTCGACATCATCGGTGAGCATCGGGCAGCGGATCCGAATGTGCGGGTGTATCACTACGGTTCGGGTGTGCGGACCGCGCTGCTGGATTGGGCGGGGCGGCTCGGGACCGGGGCGGATCTGCTCGACGAGTTGCTGGCCGATGGCGCCCTGGTCGACCTCGCGCCGGTGGTGCGCACGGCGTTGCTGATCGGCGAACAGTCCTATGACGTTGCGGGTTTGGCGGCGCTCGTGCCGGGTGCGGCCGGGCGTGCGGCGACGGTGCTCGGGATCCGTGACTGGCTGCTCGATCGGGCCGCCGAGGCCGGGGTCGAGGTGCCGGGCACCCGGTTCGCCGTCGCCGAATCCGATGCGCCGCCGTCACTTCGGCCCGGTTCGCTCGAAGCCGCGCTGGCCGAGTTCGCCGCCGACGCCGCGGGCGATGCCGCCTGCGCCGCCGCGCTCATGGCGGCGATCCTCGGCTATCACCGCCGGGAACGTCAGCCGCGCTGGTGGGCGCACATCGACCGGCTCGGTCATCCCGTCGGCGAATGGGCCGACGCGCCAGGGGTGCTCGTGGCCGAGTGGGGCACCGTCGACACCAAATGGCATCGCACGCCGCAACTTCCGACGATGCGCCGCTACCTCACCCTCACCGGTCGGCTCGGCACCGGCGCCACCCTCACCCCGGGCACCCAGATGGTCACCATCTACGACGGCGCCGCCGCCGCGGGCATGACCCAGACCCTCGGCCGCCGCGCCACCGCCACCGCCACCGTGCTCGGCTGCGCCGTCGACGCCGACTTCGACGACACCGTCCGCCTGGAAGAACTGCTCCCCGCGGGCTGCCCGCCCTACGACGACCTGCCCGCCGCCATCGCCCCCGGCCCGCCCGACGGCGAGGCCGAAATCGAGGCGGCCCTGGAGTTCACCGCCCAGGACCTGCTGATGACGCTGCCCTCGGTCCCCGAGGACGCCGTCTACGACCTGCTGCTGCGCCGCGCCCCCCGGCTGCGCGACGGCCGGGAACTGCCCCCGGCCCACGGCGACATCGCCACCGCCCTCGCCACCGCCGCCGGTGCGCTCGACGCCTCGTACCTGGCCGTGCACGGCCCGCCCGGCACCGGCAAGACCGGCACCACCGGGCGTGCCATCGAACGCCTCGTCACCCGCCATCGCTGGCGGATCGGTGTGGTGGCGCAGTCACACGCGGTGATCGAGCGGATCTTCGACGCGGTCGTGGAGGCCGGGTTGCTGCCCGAACTCGTGGCGAAGAAGGATGTCGCCTCGGTCGGACCGGACTGGTCGGCCATCGACGCCTCCCGGTACCCGCGCTTTCTCGACAACGCGGTCAACGGCTGCGTGATCGGCGGTACCGCAGCCGATTTCGTCGACGACGCCCTCATCGCACCGGGCTCACTCGACCTGCTGGTGATCGCCGACGCGGGCGATTTCTCCCTGGCCGACACCGTCGCCGTCGCCGTCAGCGCGCGCAACCTCCTGCTGATCGGTGACCCCGTTCCGGCCCGCGCGCTGGCCGCGCATTCACAGCCGGTGCAGGTCTCGGCACTGGAATGGCTGCTCGAGGGCGCGCCCACCCTGCCCGCCGAACGCGGCTACTTCCTCGACCGCACCTGGCGCATGCACCCCGCGCTGTGCGAGCCGGTGTCGGCGAGCTGTTACGGCGGTCGCCTGCGCGCCGCTGAAAGCACCACGCGCGCACGCGATCTCGCCGGGATCTCGCCCGGTGTGAGCACCGTGCTGGTCGAACATCGCGGCAGCGCCACCGAATCCGATGCCGAGGCGCGCGAAGTCGTGCGCCGGGTCCGCGCCCTGCTCGGCCAGACCTGGACCGCAGACGGCCGCGCCCACAAACTGCACCCGCACGACGTCTTCGTCGTCGCCCCCTATGCCGCCCAGGTCGCCCGCATCCGAACCCTGTTGGCGCGCGCCAAGATCGAAGACGTCCTCGTCGGCACCCCCGACCGCTTCCGCGGCCGCGAAGCCGCCGTCGTCCTGCTGTCGATGACCACCTCGACCCCCGCCGACGCCCCCTTCGGCATGCGCCCCCTGCTCTCGCGCACCGTCATCCACGCCACCCTGTGCCGGGCCATGTGGAAGGCGATCGTGATCCGTTCGCCGCTGCTCACCGAATACCTGCCGGACACACCGGAGGAACTGGCCGCCCTGGTCGGCTTCCTCCGCCTCGACACCTGACCGGCCCGCGGGGCTAGCCGCCGTTCACGTTGCGCAGCAGCCTGCGCAACCAGTCGGTCGCGGACTGCGGGGTGGCGGGGGTGATGTCGACGTGGCGGGCCGCGTGCAGCAGATAGCGCCCGTCGCCGGTGACATCGATCCACGACAGCACCCCGGTCGGCGCCTCGTCGGCACCCGCGCCGACCAGGATCTGCCCGATGCCACAGCGCGGCCGCTGCAGCAGTTTGCGGACCCGCGCGGCCTCGGAAGGTCCGGCGACGGGCGCGGTCACCAGGTCGCGGCTGTCCTCGCGCACCCTGGCCGCGGGCGCGGACAATGCGGGACCGGTGCCGATCGGGTGCGCCGGCATGCGCGTGAACACCTGGGCGGCGAAACGTTTCGTGCTGCCTACCTGGACATGGACCGGGCCGCCCCGGTCCTCGGCGGTGCCGGGGGCCTGCACGGCGAGCACGGCCACGTCACCGGTGACGGCCCCGAGCATCCGGACCGGCCCGCCGGCCTGTCCGCGCACCTCGACCCGGATCTCCGGCTTGGCCAGCACCCGCAGCGCCGCCGACAGATCGGCGTCGAGGGTGGCGGCACACCAGGCGTCCAGCGCGGGCTGCTGGGCGGCGCGTTCGAGGGTGTCGCGGGCGGACGCACGGACGGCGAGCGGATACGGGATCCGGTCGCCGTCGGTGCGGGCCCAGGCCAGCGCGAACTGGTCCGGGCTGAGATGCCAGTTCACTCCCGCTCTGACCATTCACCGAGCACCGGGGGACTGGTCGGCTCCAGCTTGCCGATCAGCGCGTTCACCTCGTCGGCGGGCTCCAGATAGGTCGGCTCCTCGTCGAGGAATCGCAGGAACTCGTCGTCCTCGTCCTCGGGTTCCGGCTCCGGCGGGGGCTTGCGCGGACCACCCGGCTGCCGTGTCTGATCGCCCGCGGCGAGCGCGCCGCCCACGAGTCCGCCCATGGCGCCGGCGCCCATCCCCGCGGCGACCTCGCCTCCGGCGGCACCGCGCCCGTCCGCCATCGAATCCGTGGTGCTCGCCGCGGTCTCGGTGCCCGATGCGGTGTCGGTCGTGCTCGCCGAGGTGGTCGCGTCGACGGCGGAGCGGTCGGCGGTGCTCGCTGCCGTAGTCGAGTTCGAACCGGTGCCGGGCCCGGTGGCCTGGTTGGGACTCGTGCCCTGCCCGGAGTCCGGTGCGGTGCCGGGGTGTGCGGAGTTGGTTCCGGTACCGCCGCGGCGGTTGCGCGGGTCGGTGGCAGACGGCTTGGCGTAGCCGACCGGAGCTGCCGTGCTGGACGCGCCCGCACCGCTCGTCACCGAAGTGCCCTGCGCGGGACGGCTCGGATCTCCGGTGCGGGTCGAAGTCGCCACAGTGGGGGCGGTTGCTGCCCCGGCCGATGCCGTGGAAGTGCTTGTGCCCGTGCTGTTTCCACTACCAGCCTGGCCACTACCGGCTGACGCCGACGCGGTATCGGGCCCGACGACACCCGGCACGAATCCGGCCGCGACGGTGGCGCCGGGATCGGTCGCCGATGTCGTAGCCGACAGAATCGGATCGCCGGGAATCGTGGTGGACGGCGCGCCACCTACGGCGCCGGGCGCGGTCGATCCAGCGACAGCGCCTGTCACCGTGTCGATCCCGGGGAACGCGGGAACTCCCGAACCGGTCGGCAGGAAGACCCCGGCGTAGACCGACTCCATGGCCTGGACCGCGTCGAGGCGCGCGTTCTCGGCCTGCCGCACGATCGCGGCATTGTCGGCGGCCTGCCCGCTGTCGAGCAGTGCCGCGGCCGGATCCGGTTGTGTGCCATCGGGTTCGGCGATGGCGGCGCGAAGGGATTCCGCGGCGTCGCCCGCCTGGCTGAGCCGGACACCGACCGCGGTGAGCACGTCCGCGATCTTGCGCCCCGCCTGTTCGAAATCGCGCACCGCGTCGGAGGCCTGCTGGGCGGCCGTGCCGCGCCAGCCGTCGGCGATGGCGGCGCGGATCTCGCCGTGCGCGCTGTCCACGCTGTCACCGAGTCCGGTCGAGGTCGTGAGGAACACCTCGCCCGCGCTCGCCAGGGCGGCCGGATCGAGTTGGCCGACGGCCTGGTGGATCTCGGCGTGCGAGAGATTGTCGAAGACCTCGACGACGGACACGTAGTCCGGGTCGGTACGGCCGGAAAGGCTACGCATCGCCCGCACCCGCCCTGTTGATCGCACCGGCCAGCGCCTGATCGCTGTCCTGATAGGCCGTGCCCGCCGCGCGGAACAGGGCCGCGAGATCACGCGCGGCGCTCGCGTACGCGCGCAGCTGATCGAGCGCGTCGCCCGCCTTGGTTTCGAATCCGGTGCGCAGGGCCGCGCCCGAGGCGAGCCCGCCGAACCCGGGGAGCACCGCCGCCTGGCTCAGTACCCGGAGTTGGGCCTCGGCCTCGTCGGCCAGCCGCTCGTAGCGCTGGGCACAGCGCTCGGGCGCGCCGTCGGCGACCAGCACTCCGTCTATCCACAGTCCGCCCTCCTCGACCGCCTGGCCGAGTGCCGCCGTGTTCGGCAGCCCCGTTCGATTCGGTTGCACCGTTTCCCCCTTCGTCGTTCATCGCACCGCGGCGCGTACCCACGCCGCGATGTCGGCCGCCACCCGATGCTGCACCGGTTCGTGCAACAGGTCGTGTCCGGCGTCGGCGTACTCGCGCAAATCTACCGATCGGTGGCGCGCTGTCCATAGCCGGATCGCATCGATGGGTGCCCGCCGGTCATCGATTCCATGCACCGCGAGCACCGAAAGGCCCAGGTCGGGCAGGTTGTCGAGGGCTCGGCGCGGGGTGCCGCAGACGACGAGACCACCCAGTCCACCCGGGTTCTCCGCCGCGACAGCCAGCGCTGTGACCGCACCGAGCGAATGCCCCATCAACACCGGCGCCGCGCCGGCCTCGGACCGAACCAGCTCGAGCAGTCCGCGCGCGTCGCCGGCGAGCTCGGCCACCGTCCCCGGCGCGTCGGGATCCCCTTCACTCAAGCCCTGCCCGGACGTGTCCAACGTCCACAGCTCGATCCCCGCCGACCGCAGCGCCGCGGCGAACCGGTGATAGTGCCCGCTGTGCTGTCCGGTCCCCGGGAGCAACACGATCACCGCCGCGTCGTCCTCGACCGGCCACCGCCGGTAATGCAGTCGCCCACGCGGACCGTCGAAGTAAGGCACCGGCCGATTATCGCCGCCGCACGCGCTGTCGCGCTGTCGGATGTTTCCACGACCGGTAGGGCGCCGCGGTTCCACCGCTGACCTGGTGAGCGGCGAATTGTCGTGTGGGACAGGGGCGGAGCCGGGGCGTTCGCCGAGCGAGCGGAATCGGCGGCGCGACGCGGTGGTGGGTGACGGGCGCATTCCGTCGCCGGGGGTCAGCCGTTAGACTTCGCGCGTCGAACTGGTCGAGCAGAGTCGAGGTTTGTGCATGTTGTCGTTCCGTCGTTGCGTCGCCCACGTTGTCGTCGGTGCGGCCGTCGCGACCACCACGTCACTGGGCACGGCCGTCGTCGCCGGTGCGGAGCCGCTCGCGGCGTGCGGGCAGGCGAGCCAGAACGTCGCGATCCGGTCGACGGTGCCGCTGCTGGACTGGTCGGAGAACTTCGGCATCGACGGGCAAGGGGACCTGTGGGTTTCGCGGGTCATGCGCGGTGAGGTACAGCGCTACGACCGCGCGGGCAGGTTGACCGCCACCGTCGCCGTCGCGGCCCCCGGCGCGGTCCGGCTCGGGCCCGACGGGCTGCTGTACGTGGTCACCGGGAACTCGCCGCTGGCCGGTTCCGGCGGGATCCTCCGCTTCGACCCGGCCGCGGCCGACCCCGTCCTCGAAACCTTCGCCACCGGCTTCCCGCATCCCAACGGCGCCGCCTTCGACGACGAGGGCAACCTCTACGTCGCCACCGGCAACGGCCTGCACCGCCTGCGCCCCGACGGCAGCGAGGACATGGACTGGTGGTCCGCGGTGAGCGTTGAGGGACCCAATGGTGTTGTGGTCTCCGGTGATTCGGTCTACGTCACGGCGAACTTCGTCGCCGACAGCGGACCGGTGGGCCGCGTGCTCCGCCTGTCGCGCACGAATCCGGCGCAGGCCACCACGATCGCCGACCTGACCTCCTTCGGCAGCCTCCCCGACTTCGTCGACGACCTGGTCGTGCGCGACGGCGCCCTCTACGTCACCACCCTCGCCGGACAACTCGTCCGCGTCGACCCCACCACGGGCGCCACCTGCACGGTCCTGTCCACCCAGCCCCTCACCGCCGTCGTCGCCGACCCGGCCGATCCCGCAGCCCTGCTCGCGGGCTCCGAGGAGGGCACCGTCCTTCGCATCCACCCGGCCGACTGAACCAACATCGCGGCGACCCTGCCGTGTCGGTGCCGCACCTGGCCGCGGCGACGGACAGATACGAGGCGCCGACCGGGATCCACCGTGTCGCAGCGGAACGAACTCGGCGTTGCACGAGCTGGACGGCTGATCACCAAGCGCTGGTGGCGTTTCGCTCTCGGCCGATGCTCACATGAGGGCGTGGTGATCAACCGTCCAACATCGTCGAGAACGCGTGCTGTGCTTCTCGCGTGTGTGGAGGCACGCGCTGTCGGCTGAACTCGGGGCGTGCGGACCCGAGGTACCCGTGTGTCGGTATCGGTCGAGCCGCGTGAGCTGGTGGTGGATCAGCCGCCGACGGTGACCGCGGCCGGCGGGGCAGGCGGCGCGGGGGCCGGTGCGGGCGGCGGGGTTTCGGCGGGTGCGGGGGCCGGAGCCGGTGCGGGGGCCGCGCTCTGGGGTGCGGGGGCCTGTGACCGCGGTGTACCCGAGGAGGATTCGCCCGAGCCGGGGCTGGTGCCCTCGGGCTCGGTGGGCGCGGCGGGTGCCTCGGGCACCGCGACCGGCAGGTCGGGGATGACGAAAGTGCCTACGGTGGGCGTCATCACGCAGCGCGAGCCGGGGTAGTCGATGGTGCCCCACATCGAGGCGACCACGGTGCCCGCCCCGCTGTGCACGGTCTTCGACAGTGAGGGCATGTGGTATTCGGTCTGGTCGTCGAGCGGGACGACGCCGCTGTGCCCGGTGTTGATGTTCACCCAGGCCACGCTCAGGCCCGAGGACAGTGGCACGCCGCTGTGGCGGGGGCTGGCGCTGAACCGGATGTCACCGGGGTCGAGGCTGTTCTCGGTGCGCGGACCGGGGCCCTCGAAGGTGGCGGCGGCGATGATCGTGGTGATCGGGCCGTTGCTGCCGCAGCCGAAGGTCGGGGCGGCGTAGGTGAACGGGGTGAACTCCGTGGCGATGTCGCGCAGCGTGTCGGGCCCGACGATCTTGGTGAAGCTGTCGATCGCGCCGACTCCGGCCTTGGTCGCGGCGTCGTCGCCGGCGATCTCGGTGAGCTGGGCGATGCCGTCTTCCAGTGGCGTCGGCGCGGCGCTCGCGGTTGCCGCCAGCAGCGCCAGCGCACCGATGCTCGCCGCGGTGACCGTCGCCGCCCTGCCTGCGATGGATCTGCCGTTCACCCGAAAACTCCTCGATGGCTCCTCGCCGGTCACCCGGCTCGCTTTTGGCAACGTACCAGGTCGTCGGCCGGGTCGCCGAGCTGGCGCCGGTGCCACGCGAACGGTCGAGTGTGATGTAGTCGACACCGAGGAAGGGTAGGTTGCTGACGACGGCTACTAGACGCTGGGAGACCCGTATGAAGTTGGCCCTGTCCCCTGAAGAGCTCTCCTTCCGCGACGAGCTCCGGCACTTCTATCGCACCGAGATCCCGGTCGAGATCCGGGACCGCGTGAAATACGGCCACGAACTGTCCCGCGACGACATCGTCACCGCGAACAAGATCCTCAACGACAACGGTCTCGCCGTGCCGAACTGGCCTGTTGCCTGGGGCGGCAAGGACTGGACGCCGATGCAGCGCCACCTCTGGCTCGACGAGATGCAGCTGGCCTCGGTCCCCGAACCGCTCACCTTCAACGCCTCCATGGTCGGCCCGGTGATCGCCCAGTTCGGTTCCGAGGAACTCAAACAGCGCTTCCTCCCGCCCACCGCCGCGCTCGACATCTGGTGGTGCCAGGGCTTTTCCGAGCCCGACGCCGGTTCGGACCTGGCCTCGCTGCGCACCACCGCCGTGCGCGACGGCGACTCCTACATCGTCAACGGCCAGAAGATCTGGACCACCCTCGGCCAGTACGCCGACTGGATCTTCTGCCTCGTGCGCACCGATCCGAACGCGCCGAAGAAGCAGGCGGGCATCTCCTTCCTGCTCTTCGACGTGAAGACCCCCGGTGTCACCATGCGCCCGATCAAGCTGATCGACGGCAGCTACGAGGTGAACGAGGTGTTCTTCGAGAACGTCCGGGTGCCCGCCGATCAGCTCGTCGGCGAGGAGAACCAGGGCTGGACCTACGCGAAGTTCCTGCTCGGCAACGAACGGACCTCCATCACTGGGATCGGCAAGACCAAGGTCAAGATCGGCCTGGCCAAGGACTACGCGCGCGGCACCAGGACCGGGCACGGCACGCTGCTCGATGACCCGGTGTTCGCCGCGCGGGTGGCCGAGCTGGAGAACGAACTGCTTGCCCTGGAGCTGACCCAGCTGCGCGTGGTCTCCAATTCCGTGGACGGCAAGCCGAATCCGGCGTCCTCGGTGCTCAAGCTGCGCGGCTCGGAACTGCAGCAGGCGGCCACCGAACTGCTGCTCGAGACCGCGGGCCCCGACGCGCTGCCGGTCGACGCCGACGGCATCGCCTCACCCGGCTGGGCCCAGCACACCGGCCCCGGCTACCTGAACTACCGCAAGGTGACCATCTACGGAGGCTCGAGCGAGGTCCAGCGCTCGATCATTTCCTCCACGATCCTCGGATTGTGAGGCGCTGACATGGATCTCGCACTGACCGACGAACAGACGATGCTGCGCGACACCGTGCGCGAGCTACTACACCGCTTCTACGACGGCGAGGCACTGGCCAAGGTGGGCGAGACCGACCCCGGCTGGAATCGCACGGTCTGGAAGCAGCTCGCCGATCTGGGCGTGCTCGGCCTGACCATCCCCGAGGACGACGGCGGCGTCGGCGCGGGCCCGGTCGAGGTGATGCTGGTGCAGGAGGAACTCGGCCGCGCCCTCGCCCCGGAACCGGTGCTCGACGCGGTGGTGATCCCGGCCGAGCTGCTGAAACTGACCGGCAGCGCGGAGCAGAAGCAACGCCTGCTGCCCGCCCTGGCCGCGGGCACGACCCTGCTCGCCTTCGCGCACAACGAGCCGGGCCAGCGCTGGCCATCGACCGAACTCACCACTACGGCGGCGGCCGACGGCGACGGTTACGCCCTGACCGGCGTGAAGAATCCGGTGCTGCACGGTGACGTGGCCGACGAGCTGATCGTCAGCGCGGTGCTGCCCGGCGGCGGCGTCGGGCTGTTCCTGGTCGACCCGGATCAGACCGGCGTGCACCGGCGCGCCTACCGCACCTTCGACGGCCGCCGCGGCGCGCAGTTCGATTTCGACGGCGCCACCGCCACGCTGCTCGGTGACACCATCGACGCGGCCGAGCAGATCGCGCTCGCCCAGGGGTACGCGCAGGCGGCGCTGTGCGCGGAATCGGTCGGGGCGATGGAGGTGGCGCTCACGCTGACCACCGAGTACCTCAAGACCCGCAAGCAGTTCGGCGTCACGCTGTCGAAGTTCCAGACGCTCACCCAGCGCGCGGCCGACTGCTACGTCTCGCTGGAACTGGCCCGCAGCGTGAGCCTCTACGCCACCGCGGCGCTGGCCGACGGCGGCAACGATCCGGTGGTGGCCTCGCGGGCGCGGCTGCAGGTCGGCAAGTCGGCCGAGCACATCGGGCAGGAAGCGATCCAGATGCACGGCGGCATCGGCGTCACCGCGGAGTACCCGGTGAGCCACTATGTCGCGCGGTTGACCGCGATCGGGCAGATCCTCGGCGGTGCGCTCGAGCATCGCCGGGTGCTGGCCGATCGGGTCGGCGAGTACGACCTGCCGGAGCTGTAGGGCTGTTTTGGCGATGGCGCGTGTCCCTCGGGGTGCGCGCCATCGTCACCGCTCAGGCCGATCGGAGAAGTCGGCTCAGCCGACCGGCTCGGTGGCGGTGGTCGTCGGGGTCGGGACGGCGTCGGCGGTCGGGGTGGTCGCCGTGGCGGTGGGCTGCGCGGTGGTGGTCAGCCGGTCGTAGGCCTGAGTCGGGGAATAGCCCGGGTCCTCGGTTTCCTCGGTCTCCTCAACCGGCGGGCTGGTGCGCGGGGGAGCGACGGTGCGGGTCGGGACGGGGCGCGTGGTGGTGCGGGCGGGCTGGGTGGTGGTCGTTCGCTCGACGGTGGTCGGTTCCGGGGTCGGTTCCGGTGCGGTCGTCGAGTCGTCGGTGGTCTCGGGGGTCCGCGGCTCGTCGGCGGCGGCCTCGGGTGGCCTCGACTCGGTGCTCTCCTCGTCCTCGGCCGGTGGCTTCGGCGTGGTCTCGGTGGAGCTGAGGCTGAACGGTTTCCGCGGCGACATGTACGGCGCGACCCGCCAGCTCGGTGAGGGCGGGATCTCGATGCGGTAGGTGGTCGCGGTGGGTTCCTCGGGGAGCCGAGTCGGCGCCGCGGCCAGATCGGCGCTCAGTGGCGGCGCCGGTACGTACACCTCCTGCTGGCCGACACCGCACGCACCGATGACGATCAGTCCGAGCGACACCGCGCCTGCAGCGATTGCCGGACCTATGACCTTGGCCCTGCCTTCATCCATCGCCTGCTACTCCTCGTCGGCTTCGAGTCGCCTCACAGTAGTGCAGGACCGGCGAAAGAGCGCATTTTAAATGCTCATGGGTCAGATATCGGATTGATCTCTTCAGCGTGTCGTGGGGACGTGTCGCGCGCACCGGGCGTCGCCGAGTCGTAGCGTGTGTGAGCAAAGTTACGCATGAGACGCCCGAACCGAACCCTGACGCGCGAGGTGTGCGCGACGCAAGAATCTGATCGGCGTCATGAGGAGAATCTGATGGGAGCTTATTCGACACCCCGGCTGGAAACCGTGACGGCGAAACTCGATTCGGCCACCGCGGCACAATTCCAGCACGCACTGTCGACCCCGCCGGACAACCGCGCTTTCGCGGTCGTCGCGCGGGTGATGGGCTGGTTGTTCTTCGTCGGCGGACTCGTCGGCGCCGGGCTCGGCATCGCGGGCCTGCACGTGGAGATCGCGGTCGCCGGGCTGATCCTGGCCTGCACCGCGGGTCTGATCCTGCTGAAGCTGCGCACCGACCGGGAAGCGCGCGAAACGACCTGAGGCACCGGAAAACCCGCTGCGTCCACTGTCGTGAACGCTTACCGTCGATGCCGTGCGCATCGACATCACCAGTGACGCCGCCCGGTTCCTCGCCGAGGCCGGACCGCTCCTGCGCCGGGACCCCCTGCGCCATACGGTGATCGCCACGACCGCCGTCAACCAGGCCGAGGGGCGTTCCGGCGCGATGGCGACGCGATTGCTGACCGTCCGCGACGGCGCGACCGTCGGTCTGGCGATGTGCACCCAGGGTTCGGTGTACCTGGGTGAGCTTCCCGCCGACAGCGTGCCCGCGGTCGCCGACGCGTTCGTCGCGGACGGCGTGGCCCTGCGCAGCGTGGAGGGCGCCGTCGCGGACGCCGATGCCTTCGCCGCGCACTGGTCGAGGGTCGGTGACGGCAGCTACCGATGGAAATACTCGACCCGTCTGTTCCGGCTCGGCGACCTGCGCGTGCCAGGGGCCACGGGTGCGCTGCAAGTATCAGGGGCCGACGGCTCGCTGCGGGTGCCAGGGGCTGACGGCGCGCTGCCGGTGTCAGAGTCCGCGGAAGCGTCGCAGCTATCAGGGGCCGCGGGCGCGCTGCGGGTGCCTGCGGTCGAGGGGGCGGCTCGCCGGGCGACCGTGGCCGATACCGCCGTTTGCCTCGAGCTGGTCAGGGCGTTCGCGGCGGAGAGCGGTGCGCCGCTGCGCCTGGACGAGGCGGCGGTGCGCAGGCGGGTCGAGGCCGGACTGTGGTGGCTGTGGGAACGTGACGGCGCTCCGGTCGCCCTCGTCGCTCGGCAGCCCGCGGTTCTCGGCTGGGCCAGGATCGGCCCGGTCTACACACCACCCGACCTGCGCGGCAACGGCTTCGCGAGCGCGCTCACCGCCACCGTCGCCGCCGGGATCCGTGCCGAGGGTGCCGACGCCTGCCTGTTCACCGACCTCGCCAACCCCACCTCGAACAAGATCTACCAGGCCATCGGATTCGAACCGGTCCGCGATTTCGTCCACCACACCCTGTCCCAGCCCGATCCGGACCGCTGATCACCAGGCACTGGTGGCGTTCGCCTCTCGGCCGATACTCACCTGAGTGCCTGGTGATCAGCCGTCCAGGTACCTAGGCCAAGGGGGCGGAGTGCCACCAGTCGAGGAGCTGGGTTTCGGTGGCGATGAAGCCGCGGTTGTACATGAGGATGGCGGCGTGGGCGGGCTCGGAGTCGAAGCGGGTGACCATGCGCGGGGATCGGGCCTGGCTGCCGTGCAGGACGAAGTTCGTGTAGTCGCGGCCGTTGTGCACGGCGGGGCGTGCGTCGTTGGCGGGCAGGCCCGCGACGGCTTGGGCGGCCTGGGCGGCCGACGGGTAGAGGAAGAACTCGTAGGTCGCCTTGTTGCCGCCGCCGAAGCAGCGCCACATGACCAGCCAGTCGCCCATGTCGGCGTCATCGGAGTCGCGGTTGGCGGTGGCACGGTCGTAGGCGAAGCAGCCCGCGCCGCCCAGCCCCGAACCCGCGTGCACCAGGGTGTCGGCCGTGGTGTGCGGCAGCATGCGCGGGAACTGATCGCTGAGCTTGGCGGCATTGGCGCCGATGGTCTGCCGGTCGGTCGTCGGTACCGTGGTGGTGGTCGAGGGGCTCTGCGCGGCGGATGTCGTTGTGCCAGGGCCGGCTTCCTGACCGCCCTGCGTCGTCGAGCCGTCGGCCGGACTGGTGACCAGGCTGACGATCAGCCAGCCGACCAGCCCGAGCAGCAGGAGCAACGCGACCCACGCGATCGGTGACGCCTGCCAACGGGAGTCACGTTTGGGTCCGAGATACGCCTCGGCGACCGAGGAGCGCTCGCCCGCGGCGCGGGGTGCGGAGGCATCACGGGGACGCTCGGCGTTCCGCGCGGATGCGTGGTTCGAATAGGCGCCGCGGTCGTGTGGTTGCGCGGTGCCCCCGGGCCACGAAGGAGCGGAGCCGGGTGTGTTGCCGGAATGGCTCGGTGCGTTTCCCACCGGCCAAGAGGGTGCGGAGTTGGGCGTGCCCGCCGCCCACGCAGGGCTGGACGCATGGCCCGCCGGCCAGGACGGTGCCTCGCCGGGCCCGCCGCCCGCCGCCCACCCGGATCCGGGTGCCCACGACGGTGTGGCGCCGGACGCGTTGCCTCCCATCGGCGATGGCGTGGAACCCATGACACCTGCGGGCCAAGACGGCGCGAATCCGCCTTGCGGGGTGCCCGCCGGGCCGCTACCCGACGGCCAGGACGGGTTCCCTGCCAGTGGGTAGCCCGGGGCGGGGGTGTAGGGCGAGTTCGGCGGGTAGGTCATGGTTGCCGGTGCGCCCGGGAACGACTGTGGCGGAGCGGAATCGGTCAGGGCATGGGCTGCGGCGGCAGCGAATTCGGCGCAGGAGCCGAAGCGGTCGTGCGGGCGTTTGGCCATGGCGCGGGCCAGGACCGCATCCAGTGCGGCGGGGAGTCCGGGGCGGGCGGCGCTGGCTCGGGGTGGTGGCTGTTGCAGGTGGCCCTGGATCACCGTGACCGGATTGGCTGCTTCGAAAGGGGTTGTGCCGGTGAGCAATCGGTAGAGGGTGCAGGCCAGGGAGTACTGATCGGCGCGGCCGTCCAGGGCGATACCCGAGAGTTGTTCGGGGGAGGCGAAAGCCAGGGTGGCGGTGAAGGTTCCGGTCTGGGTGAGCTTGGCGGCACTGTCGTCGTGCAGGCGGGCGATGCCGAAGTCGGTGAGATAGACCCGCTCGCCGCCCTCGATCGGCTCGATCAGGATGTTGGCCGGTTTCACGTCGCGGTGCAGCACGCCCCGGCTGTGCGCGAAGTCCAGCGCCGCGGCGGTTTCGGCGACGATGCGCACCGCCCGTGCCGGGTCGACCGGGGCGGGCAGCGAGGACGCGTCGGAACCGTCGATGTAGCGCATCGAGATCCACAGCTGATCGTCCTCGACACCGCGGTCGTAGACGGTGACGATGTTCGGATGCTCGAGCTGCGCCACCAGATCGGCCTCGCGCTCGAACCGCGCGCGGATCTCGTTGTCGAAGAACAACTCCCGGTTCAGCAGCTTCATCGCGGTGCGCCGGGGCAGCCGGGGATGGCGCGCCAGGTACACCGAGCCCATCCCGCCACGGCCGAGCAGCCGCTCGATGGTGTATCCGGCGAAGACGCCGCCCTCGTCGATCATCGGGTCAGTTCAGCGGTGCCGAGCGCCACCAGCGCAGCACCTCGTCGGCCTCACCGTAACCATCGGTGAACATCAGGAACTGGGCACGGTCGGGCTCGCCGGTGAACACCGTGAGGATCTTGTTCCCGTTGTCGGTGTACTTGTAGTTGGTGTATTGCTTGCCGCCGTTGGTGTCGGTGGACTTGGTGTTGGCGGGCAGCCCGTCGATCACGGCCTGCACGTCAGCGGCGGAGTTGTAGACGTAGAACCGGTAGAACGGGTCGTCGCTTGAGCTGCCGCCGCCGTCGTAGCACCGCCACTGCCAGACCCAGGCGCCGAAATCGGGGTCGCCACGATTGGCCGAGGGCGTGTAGCTGGTGTCGGTCTCCCAGCACTTGGCGCTGTTGTAGCCGGTCTCGCCGTCGGTGTCGGCGGGCACCATCCGGCCGAACGCCGCGCTGATCGCATCGGCGTCCGGGGTGACGGGCGCGGCCGCCGCCGCGCTGGTCGACGTGGTCGTGGTGGTGCCACCCCCGGAATCGTCACCGCTGGCGGCGATGCCGATGGCGATCAACAGGACGATCACCAGGACCACGGCGACGACGATGCCGATGATCAGCCCGGTATTGGACTTCGACGGCGGGCGCGGCCCCTGCGCGTACTGGCCGTACGGTGCGCTCACCGGCGGCCGCGGCGGGGCGGGCGGGGTGGGGTACTGCGGCCGGGACTGCTGGGTGTACGGGTTCTGGGTCGGTGCGCCACCGGTGAGCGGGGAGGGCGTCTGGTTGGCGGTCATCGGACCGGCCGTCATCGGTCCACCGGTCAGCGGGCCCTGGGTGCCCGTGTGCCCCATCGGCCCGACGGTGCCCATCGGCCCACCGGTCATCGGACCCTGTGCCGCAAGGGGATACGGCGAACCGGTCTGCGGCATCGCGCCACCCGTGATCGGTCGCGGACCGCCGGTGATCGGCATCGCGCCGCCGGTGGTCGGCCGGGGCCCGGCCAGCGGCTGACCCGGCGTGCTCTGGTTGTTCAGCGCGGCGATCGCGGCGTTCGCGAAATCCGAACAGGTGTCGAAGCGATCGTCGGGACGCTTTGCCATCGCCTTGGCCAGCACGCTGTCGAGGCCGTACGGCAGGCCCGGTCGCACAGTGCTCAGCGGCGGCGGTGGTTGCTGCAGGTGGCCCTGGATGACGGCGGCCGGATTGGTCGCGGTGAACGGACCCGACCCGGTGAACAGCCAGAACAGCGTGCACGCCAGCGAATACTGATCGGAACGGTGATCGAGCGAGGCGCCGGTGAGCTGCTCGGGCGAGGCGTAGGCCAGGGTCGCGGTGAAGGTGCCGGTCTGGGTGAGATGACCGGTGTCGTCACGCAATCGGGCGATGCCGAAGTCGGTGAGATAGACGCGCTCGCCGCGTCCGGCACCCGAGCGGGCCAGCAGGATGTTGGCCGGTTTCACGTCGCGGTGCAGCACGCCCATGCCGTGCGCGTAGTCCAGCGCGTCGGCGGTTTCCTTGACGATCTGCAGCGCGCGGGCGGGCGGCAGCGTCTGCGGGTCCACCGAGGCGGCGTCGATCCCGTCGATGAACTGCATGGAGATCCACAACTGTTCGTCGTCGAGACCGCGGTCGTAGACGGTGACGATGTTCGGGTGATCCAGGCGCGAGACCAGGTCCGCCTCCCGTTCGAACCGCGCCCGCACCTCCTGATCGAAGAACATCTCGCGGTTGAGCAGCTTGAGCGCGGTCATCCGCGGTAGGCGAGGATGCTTGGCGAGATAGACCGAACCCATGCCACCACGGCCGAGCTGCCGTTCGATGACGTAGCCGGCGAAGACATCTCCGTTGGCCAGCATGTCTGCTCCACTTCCCGCCGTGCGCCGGGACCCACCAGCACACGCGCGTACAGCATGAAAAAGCCGCGGCCGCCGGTGGCCCGCCACGGGAAAATCTACGAAACCTTAGCAGTCGCCGGGGTTACGGACGGCTGCCTGCTGGACGGGCGAACAGCCCACCGCGATCACGGTGGTCGCCGCTGTTGGGGCGGCACGACATAGCCGGGATGGTTGCGCCCACCGGGGAAATCGATGGTCCCCGGACGTGGTGCGCCCCGCCGCGCCGGGATCGGTGTCGCGCCGGTGCCCGGGCGCGGTGCGTGCGGATGCGGCTGCGCGGGCGTGGGCGGCGGGGTGTGCGGATAGCCCTGCGGCGGCGTCGCGGGCCGGGCGTAGGGCTCGCGAGCGCGCAGCACGACACCGGCGGCCGTCGGCTGCTCGTGGTGCCACGGGCCGGGGACCGCGAGCAGCGCGGACCTGGCGGCCGCGGCGAACTCCGCGCAGCTGGCGAACCGCCCGTCGGGATGTTTGGCGGTGGCCCTGGCCAGCACCGCGTCCAGCGTCGGAGGCAGGTCGGGGCGCAGGCTGCGCAGCGGTGGCACCGGCTTGCTCAGGTGGGCCTGGATGACCGTGGCCGGGCTGGGACCGGGGAAGGGGACCGAGCCGGTCAGCATCCAGAACAGGGTGCAGGCCAGGGAGTACTGGTCGGCGCGATGATCCAGCGGGGCGCCGGTCAGGTGCTCGGGCGCGGCGTAGGCGAGGGTGGCGGTGATCGAACCCGCCGAGGCCAGCGTGGTCTCGCTGTCGCGGACGGCCGCGATGCCGAAGTCGGTGAGCACCACCCGCTCCGGGCGCCCGATCGGCGGCTTCGCGAGCAGGATGTTGGCCGGTTTCACATCGCGGTGCAGCACGCCGCTGGCATGCGCGAAGTCCAGCGCGGTGGCGGTCTCGGCGAGGATCTGCACCGCCCGGCCCGGCGTCAGCACGTTCACATCCGCGGTCGCGACATCGGTGCCCGCCACGAACTGCATGGAGATCCACAACTGGCCCTCGTCGGTGCCGCGGTCGTAGACATTGACGATGTTGGGGTGCTCGAGCTGGGCGACCAGATCGGCCTCGCGCTCGAAGCGGCGGCAGCTCTCCTGATCGGCGGTCAGCTCGCGGCTGAGCAGTTTCAGCGCGGTCAACCGGGGCAGCCGCGGGTGCCTGGCCAGGTACACCACGCCCATGCCGCCCTGGCCCAGCACGCGCCGGATCGTGTACCCGGCGAACACGTCGCCTTTGCGCAACACGCGAAGTCACCCCCTCCAGGGCAGAGCACCCGTCCGAATTCTACCGATGTATCTCCTGAAGTCCCCGCGGTGCAACAGTCATCGATCCTGTCGGTGCCCGGCACTAGGGTGGCCTCATGCGCATTGGAGCACACGTTCGCGACGAGGGCGATCCGATCGGGTTCGCCGAGCAGCTCGGCGCCGAGGTCATCCAGATGTTCGTGGTCGATCCGCAGAGCTGGGACAAACCCCAGCCGCATCCCAAGGCGGCCGAGATCCTGGCGAGCCCGATCGACGTGGTCGTGCACTCCTCCTATCAGATCAATGTGGCCAGCCTGAACAATCGGCTGCGCATGCCCTCGCGCAATGCCGTCGCCCAGCAGGCCAAGGCCGCCGCCGAACTCGGCGCGTTCGGTCTGGTCGTGCACGGCGGGCACGTGCGTTCCGACGCCGAGCTCGACACCGGAGTCGACAACTGGCGCAAGCTGTTCGAACGTCAGCAGGACAAGGGCGGATTCGCCGTGCCGATCCTGATCGAGAACACCGCGGGCGGCAATCACGCGATGGCGCGGCACTTCGATGCCATCGCCCGGCTCTGGGACGCGGTCGGCGAGTACGGGGCCGGGTTCTGTCTGGACACCTGTCACGCCTGGGCGGGCGGGGAGGAACTCGTCGGCGTGGTCGAGCGGATCAAGGCCATCACCGGCCGCATCGATCTGGTGCACCTGAACTCCTCGCGCGACGAGTTCGATTCCGGCGCCGACCGGCACGCCAACTTCGCCGACGGCACCATCGACCCGCAGCTGCTGGTCGAGGTCTGCCGCACCGCCGACGCCCCGGTGATCCTGGAGACGCCCGTCGGTGGCGTCGCCGAGGACCTCGCCTACCTGCGGGAGAACCTCGGCTGAGCCCCGCGGTGGTCGTTGCGATCACCGCGAACGAAAACCTGGGGTAGCAACCGTTTTCGCGGTGTTCTTGATGCACACAACCGATCGAGAACGAAGTGAAGGTGATCCCCATGACGGTCGACCACGCCACCCCCGCCACCGTGACGGTGACCAAGCTCGGCGCGCACATCGGCGCCCAGGTCGACGGCGTCCGGCTCGGTGGTGATCTGGACGCGGCGACCGTCGCGACGATCCGCCGCGCGATCAACGAGCACAAGGTGATCTTCTTCCGTGGCCAGCAGCACCTCACCGAGGACGGTCAGCACGAGTTCGCGCAGCTGCTCGGCAGCCCGACCACCCCGCACCCGACCGTGAAGTCGCAGGGTGTGAAGAGCCTGGCCATCGATTCCGAGAACGGGCGCGCCAACTCCTGGCACACCGACGTCACCTTCGTCGACCGGGTGCCGAAGGCCTCGATCCTGCGCGCCGAGTACCTGCCGACCTACGGCGGCTCCACCACCTGGGCCTCCACCGTCGCCGCCTACAACTCGCTGCCCGATTCGCTCAAGGTCCTCGCCGAGAACCTGCGGGCGGTGCACACCAATGTCTACGACTACGCCGCGCGCAATGTGGAGCCGATCCGCCCGAAGTCCGAGCAGTACCGGGCGGAGTTCCAGTCGACCTACTTCGAGACCGAGCACCCGGTGGTGCGGGTGCACCCCGAGACCGGCGAGCGCGCGCTGCTGCTCGGGCATTTCGTGAAGAACTTCGTCGGGCTGTCCACGAGTGAGTCGCAGGCGCTGTTCCGGCTGTTCCAGGATCGGGTCACCCGCTTGGAGAACACGACCCGGTGGAACTGGGCCGACGGTGACGTGGCGATCTGGGACAACCGGGCCACCCAGCACTACGCGATCGACGACTACGACAACCAGCCCCGCCGGCTGACCCGGATCACGCTGGCCGGCGACATCCCGGTGGGTGTCGACGGGCGCAGCAGCACGGTCGTCGCGGGTAACGCGGAGGACTACTCGATCGTGGAGGAAGTGGAGTTGCTCGCCAGCTGAGTACAGGGTGCTCGATCAGGACTCGCGAACGAAGTCGTCGATGTGGTCGCGGATGTAGGCCAGGACCCGGTCTTCGAAGTCGTCGGGTTCGTTGATGTCGTAGATCTCGTCGGGGTCGTCGGCCCTGGCACCGGTGGGGCGGCGGATCTGGGCGGGGTTGGCGATGACGTGGTGTTCGTCGTCGAAGAAGCGGTCGAGGTCGTCGTCAGGGGAGCTCGCCGAGGCGTCACGCGCGGCGAGGACGGCGGCCGCGGCCAGTCGGGGCATGCCCGCGGCGCGTAAACCTCTGGTGGCCCAGGGCAGTTCGCTGCGGCGGGTGCGCAGGTAGCTGCCGAAACCGGTGTCGAGGACGGTCGTGTGCAGGCTCGACAGGGCCAGCAGGTGGGCGAAGGCGGGCGGGAGCTGGGTGAAGGCGCCGATGCCCTGACGCTGGAGATCGTCGGTGGCCGAGTTGGACCAGAAGACGATGTCGGCGGCGTCGTGGATGTTGTCGACCTCGGCGAGGGCCTTGATCACCGCGGGTCGGGCCTGCGCCGGGAATCGGTAGTCCATGGGGGAAGTATCGCGACCGGCCCGACACCCGGTGTTCGGCGGGTCGCGGTGGACTAGGCCGGGTGGAGGTGGACTCCCGCGTCGCGCAGGGTGGTCAGGGCGGTTTCGGTGGTTTCGGGGGAGACGCCCGCGGTGAGGTGGAGCAGGACGCGGGTGTCGAAGCCTGCCTTGTTCGCGTCGAGGGCGGTGGCGCGGACGCAGTGGTCGGTGGCGATGCCGACGATGTCGACGGTGTCGATGTCGCGGGCGCGCAGCCAGGTGGTGAGGGTGGTGCCGTCGGGGGCGGCGCCTTCGAAGCCGGAGTAGGCGGCGGTGTACTCGCCCTTGGCGAAGGTCTCGTGGATGGCGGTGGTGTCGAGGTTGGGGTGGAACTCGGCGCCGGGGGTGCCGACGCGGCAGTGCGGCGGCCAGGTGTCGACGTAGTCGGGGGTGTCGGAGAAGTGGGCGCCGGGGTCGATGTGCCAGTCCCGGGTGGCGACCACCGCGTCGTAGTTCTCGCGAGCGACGAACTCACTGATCGCCGTCGCGACCGCCGCCCCACCCGCGACCGCGAGCGAACCGCCCTCGCAGAAGTCGTTCTGTACATCCACGATCACCAAGGCGCGCGCCATAGTTCGTTCCTCCCGTTTGCTCGGCCCTATTCTCCGCCCGCACCGAGTCGGCGCGCTAGGCGAGGAAGGTGGTGGGGATGGCGGGTTCGCCCGCGGAGAGTTTCAGGCCCTCCCACGGGAGGCTGACCAGGCCGCGGGCGACGAGGTCGCGGCTCTGGGAGAGCGTGGCGACCTCGTCGACGACCTGGCCCGCGCGGACCAGGGGGACTTGGAGTTCACGCACCTGGAAGCCGTTGGTCGCGGGCGCGGGGCCCTCGGCCGGGTAGACGATCTCCTCGACGATGGTGCCGGTGGCCCTGGCCAGGCGGATCGCCTTCTTGGTCCCGCCGCGCGACTCCTTATGACTGCTGCGCTTGGCCACCGGGATGCCGTCGACCTCGACCAGCTTGTAGACCATGCCCGCGGTCGGCGCGCCGGACCCGGTGACCACCGAGGTCCCGACGCCGTACACGTCGACCGGCTCGGCACGCAGGGCCGCGATCGCGTACTCGTCCAGATCACCGGAGACCACGATCCTGGTGCCGGTGGCGCCGAGCGCGTCGAGCTGCTCGCGGACCTGCCTGGCCAGCACGCCGAGATCACCGGAGTCGATCCGCACCCCACCCAGTTCGGGACCGGCCACCTCGATGGCGGTGGCGACACCCCTGGTGATGTCGAAGGTGTCCACCAGCAGGGTGGTGCCGACACCGAGCGCGGCGATCTGGCTGCGGAACGCCTCGGCCTCGTGCTCGCCGTCGGCGCCGCTGTGCAGCAGGGTGAACGCGTGCGCGCTGGTGCCCGCGCCCGGCACGCCGAAGCTGCGCACGGCCTCGAGGTTGGAGGTCGCGTCGAAACCGGCCAGGTAGGCGGCGCGGGAACTCGACGGCGCGGCCAGTTCGTGGGTGCGCCGCGAACCCATCTCGATCGTCCGCCGACCGGCCGCCGCGCTCACCATGCGCGCGGCCGCCGAGGCGATGGCGCTGTCGTGATTGAGGATCGACAGGGCCAGCGTCTCGAGGACGACGCACTCGGCGAAACTGCCGCGCACGGTGAGGACCGGCGAGCCGGGGAAGTACAGCTCACCCTCGGCATAGCCGTCGATCTCGCCGGTGAAGCGATATTCGCGCAACCAGTCGACGGTGCCCGAATCGAGGAATTTCGCCGCAATGTCCAGTTCGGCGGGACCGAAGCGGAAACGGGTCAGCGCGTCGAGCAGCCTGCCGGTCCCCGCGACGACACCGTAGCGGCGGCCACCCGGCAAACGCCTGGCGAACACCTCGAAGGTGCATCGGCGGGCCGCCGAACCGTCCGCGAGGGCGGCGGCCAGCATGGTCAGCTCGTACTGGTCGGTCAGCAGCGCGGTGCTGGCGAACTCGTCACGGATCTGCACACCCGAAACTGTAGTCACCGCGGGTGTTGTTTCTGTGTGGCCGCGTCGTACCCTGGGTTTTATGGCCGAGTGCAATACCGTTCGAGCCGTCGCCGACCCCGACGTCGTGAACGCCACACTGTCGGCGCCGCAGGCGACGCCGGAGGCTACCGAATACACCGAGATCCTGGAGGCCGAAGACCGGCCCTGGGTGACCGTCGTCTGGGACGACCCGGTGAACCTCATGCATTACGTCACCTACATCTTCCAGAAGCTCTTCGGCTACAGCAAAGCCAAGGCGACCGAGCTGATGCTGCAGGTGCACAACGAGGGCAAGGCCGTGGTGTCGTCGGGTTCGCGCGACAAGATGGAACAGGACGTGCGCCGACTGCACGCCGCCGGACTCTGGGCAACCATGCAGCGCGACGACTGAGCCGCTGGGTACGCTGGCGCTGTGCGCAAGTGGAGCAGGAAGAACTCGCTGAGTGGCCCCAAGCTTCGATCCGAGATGGACGAGCACGAGGCCACCGTCCTGCGTTCCCTGATCGGGGCGGTCTCCGGTCTGCTCAGCGACCGCGCGGCCGAGACACCCGAGGACGAACTGGCCGCGCTCACCGGCCTGCGCACCGGCAACTCCACCCCGCCCGACGACCCGCAGCTGCTGCGCCTGCTGCCCGATTTCCACCGCGCCGAGCCCGGTTCCCCCGACGCCAAGCGCGCCGATCTCAACAGTGCCCTGCGCAGCCTGCACGAGCCCGAGATCATCGACGCGAAACTGGCCGCGGGCCGGGCCGTGCTCGACAGCTGTCCCGAGACCGGCGGCAAGATCGTGCTCACCCCGGAGCAGGCCGATGCCTGGCTGGCCGCGCTGACCGATGTCCGCCTTGCGCTGGGCACCCTGCTCGACATCGACGACGAGACCCCCGATCACTTCGATCCGAGCGATCCGCGCGCCCCGCATCTCGACGTCTACCACTGGTTGACCTGGATGCAGGATTCGATGCTGCAGGCCCTCGCGCCCTGACCAGCTGATCGAGAGGCGAGACGATGCGCAGCACGCCAGGAAAACGGAACTCGATCACCGACGTCGCCGGTGTGCTGGTCGGGCACCATCACGTCCTCGACGCCGAAGTCGCCCTCGGCACCGGCGCCGCCACCGGCAGCACGGTCGTGCGTGTCCCCGGCGGCGCGACCGCCTCGGTCGACGTGCGCGGTGGCGGGCCCGGCACCAGGGAGACCGACCTGCTCGACCCGGCCAACACGGTCCGGCAGGTGCACTCGGTACTGCTCACCGGCGGCAGCGCATACGGACTGGCCGCCGCCGACGGCGTGATGCGCTGGCTGGAGGAACACGGCGAGGGCATCCCGATGGATCCGGCCGACCCGGGCAAGGTGGTCCCGATCGTGCCGGGCGCGGTGATCTTCGACCTGCCGCTCGGGGCATGGGACATCCGGCCCGATACCGAGTTCGGGTACCGCGCGGCCGCCGCGGCCGACGTCGAGTTCGCCCGCGGCACGGCGGGGGCGGGCGTCGGTGCGCAGGCGGGTTCGCTCAAGGGCGGAATCGGTTCGGCGAGCGTGGTTCTCGGAGACGGACCCGGCGCCGGAGTCACCGTCGGCGCCCTGATCGTGGCCAACCCGGTCGGTTCGGTGGCCGACCCGCGCACCGGCCTGCTGTGGGGCGCGGGCACCGACGGCCCCGATTTCTTCGGGCTGCGGCACGGCACCCCGGCCGAACTGGCGGCGCTCGCGACCCTCCCAGCCAAGAGCACCCAGCTCAACACCACGATCGGCGTGATCGCCACCGACGCCGCCCTCGACCCGGTCGGCTGCCGCAGGCTCGCCGCCACCGCACACGACGGTCTGGCCCGCGCCATCCGCCCGGTGCACTCCCCGCTCGACGGCGACACCCTGTTCGCGCTCGCGACCGGCACGGTCGAGGTCGCACCGCTGCCACTGCCGCCCGCCTTCCCCGGCGACCTCATGCTGCTCGACCAACTGTGTACCGCCGCCGCGGTGGTGGTCGAACGCGCCGTCGTCGACGCCATCCGCAACGCCACCGCCATCGCCGGAATCCCCGCCTACCACGACCTTTTCCCGCGCTGACCCGCTCAGCTCACCGGTGCTCCGGCCGTCCCGGCGACCGACCCGCGGGGACCGGGATGCACGTCCGGCGGAATAGCCGAATAGGGTGGGTCGTTGTCGAGGTTGGTGCTCGACAGCACGAACGCAGGATGTGGAAAGGGTCGACAAGTGCTGGTGATCAGGGCCGATCTCGTTGACGCGATGGTGGCGCACGCCCGCGCCGACCACCCCGACGAGGCCTGCGGGATCATCGCCGGACCCGAGGGCAGCGACCGGCCGGAACGCTTCGTGGCCATGGTCAACGCCGAACGCTCGCCCACCTTCTACCGGTTCGACTCCGGTGAACAGCTGCGGGTGTGGCGCGCGATGGACGACGCCGACGAGGTGCCGGTCGTGGTCTACCACTCGCACACCGCCACCGAGGCCTACCCCAGCCGCACCGACGTCTCCTACGCCGCCGAACCGGACGCGCACTACGTGCTGGTCTCCACCCGCGACCCGCACGAGCACGAACTGCGCAGCTACCGCATCGTCGACGGCGAGGTCACCGAGGAACCGGTGCGCATCGTCGAGTCCTACTGAACCCCCAGATCACCACCCCGACCGAGGAGTCCCCATGCCGGTAACCGTGTCCATTCCGACCATCATGCGTGGTCTCACCGGAGGCGAGAAGCGAGTCCAGGGCGAGGGCGCCACCCTGTCCGCGCTAATCGACGACCTCGAGGCCAACCACCCCGGGCTCGCCGAGCGCCTGCTCAAGGACGGCAAGCTCAACCGCTACGTCAACATCTACGTCGACGACGAGGACGTGCGCTTCTCCGGTGGCCTCGACGCCGAGGTGCCCGCGGGCGCGTCGGTCACCATCCTGCCCGCCGTGGCAGGCGGCGCGTAACACCGTGGCCCGCTACGAATCGCTGATCGCGACCCTCGGCAACACCCCGCTCGTCGGCCTGCGCACGCTGTCCCCGCAGTGGGACGGCGAGGATCACGTGCGACTGTGGGCCAAGCTCGAGGACCGCAACCCGACCGGCTCGATCAAGGACCGGCCCGCGCTGCGGATGATCGAACAGGCCGAGGCCGACGGCCTGCTCACCCCCGGCTGCACGATCCTGGAGCCGACCAGCGGCAACACCGGGATCTCGCTGGCCATGGCCGCCAAGCTCAAGGGCTACCGGCTGGTGTGCGTGATGCCGGAGAACACCTCGGTGGAGCGACGTCAGCTGCTCACCATGTTCGGCGCCGAGATCATCGATTCCCCCGCCGCCGGTGGCTCGAATCAGGCTGTGGCGCTGGCCAAGCAGATCGCGGCCGAGAATCCGGACTGGGTGATGCTGTATCAATACGGCAACCCGGCCAACGCGCTCGCGCACTACGAGACCACCGGCCCCGAACTGCTGGCCGACCTGCCCGAGATCACCCACTTCGTCGCCGGGCTCGGCACCACCGGCACCCTGATGGGCACCGGCCGGTACCTGCGCGAGAAGGTGCCCGGCATCGAGATCGTGGCGGCCGAACCGCGCTACGGCGAGCTGGTCTACGGCCTGCGCAACATCGACGAGGGCTTCATTCCCGAGCTCTACGACGAGCAGGTGCTCACCACCCGCTTCTCCGTCGGCCCCTACGACGCGGTCAAGCGCACCAGGGAACTGGTCGGTGAGGAAGGGATCTTCGCCGGGATCTCCACCGGCGCGATCCTGCACGCCGCGCTCGGCATCGCCAAGAAGGCGCACAAGGCCGGTAAACGCGCCGACATCGCCTTCGTCGTCGCCGACGGCGGCTGGAAATACCTCTCGACCGGCGCCTACGACGGCACCCTCGACGAGGCCGAGGAGAAGCTGGACGGCCAGCTCTGGGCCTGAGTCCCGGTGCGAGCCCGGTGCGCCAAGTACTCTCGATAGCGCGAGGTTCTCGCGGCTAGGAGGGTGTCATGACCGGCGGCTCGGGGCTGGGACCATCGTTCGATCCGGCACGGATCGGCAGACCAGGCGGACAGGACGTCCCCGTGCGCGGGGCCAAGCAGACCTGGCTCACGGCGGGCGCGGTGATCGTCACGTTCACCGCGCTGCTGTATCTGATCGAGGGCATCGACGCGATCCTCTCGCGCGACCGCCCGGACTGGGCGGGCGGCGAACTGGACGCGGCGGGAATCGCGCCGCGCTCGGTGGACGGGCTCGACGGCATCCTGTGGGCGCCGTTCCTGCACGGCGGCTGGGACCATCTGTTCGCCAACACCCTGCCGCTGCTGATCCTGGGATTCCTCGTGCTCGCCTCGGGGATCGCCCGCGGTCTCGCGGCGACGGCGATCATCTGGATCGTGGCCGGTGTCGGCACCTGGCTCATCGCCTCCTCGGGCAGCGTGCACATCGGCGCCTCCTCGCTGGTGTTCGGCTGGCTCACCTATCTGATCTGTCGCGGCTGGTTCGCCCGCAACGGCATCGAGATCCTGATCGGGCTGGTGATCCTGGTTTTCTACGGCTCGATGCTGTGGGGAGTGCTGCCCAGCGACCCCCGAATTTCTTGGCAGGGGCATCTTTTCGGGGCGGTGGGTGGAGTGCTCGCGGGCTGGGTACTCTCTGGTGATGAACGTCGACGCCGCCGTGGAGCATCGGTCGGCCGCGCACCAACTACGCGGTAGCCGGGGATCCGGTCTGGAAAATGGGGGGATCCTGCAGTGAGCACCAGCACGTCGTGGCAGCATGGGGGCATGCGCCTTACCGTCCTCGGGTGCTCGGGCAGCGTGTCCGGCCCGGACAGCCCAGCGTCGGGCTACCTGCTGACGGGCCCGGATATGCGGCCGATCGTCATCGACTTCGGGCCCGGCGTGTTCGGCGCGTTGCAGAAGCACATGAACCCCGCCGACGTCGACATCTTCCTCACCCACCTGCACGCGGATCACTGCCTCGATCTGCCCGCCCTGCTGGTGTGGCGGCGCTACCACCCCAACCCACCGACCGGCCACGCGCTCGTGCGCGGCCCGTCCGACGCGCCGCTGCGCATCGGCAACGCCTCCGCCGAGGTCGGCGGTGAGACCGACGACTGGTCCGACGTGATCGACGCCCAGCCGTGGGCCGAGGGCGTCGCCGTCCCGTTCGGCCCCGGCCACACCGTCGAGGCCCGGCGCATGTTCCACCCGCCGGAGTCCTACGGCCTGCGGATCACCGCCGCCGACGGCCGCGTCTTCGTCTACACCGGCGACACCGCCATGTGCGATGCCGTGGTCGACCTGGCCCAGGGTGCCGATGTCCTGATGTCGGAAGCCTCCTGGACCCACGACCCCGCCAATCGCCCACCCGGCATTCATCTTTCGGGTACCGAGGCGGGCGAGATCGCGACCCGCGCCGGCGCGAAAGAACTCCTGCTCACCCACATCCCCCCGTGGACTTCGCGCGAAGACGTGATCGCGGAGGCGAAGGCGGCCTTCTCCGGGCCCGTCCATGCCGTCTCCCCAGGGGAAACCTTCGACCTGTAGTCCCGGCATCGGGCGAATCGGTGCTCCGAATACACTCACTCGTGTGTCGAGACGAGCCGATGGCAGGGCGGATGACGAACTCCGCGAGGTAAGGATCACCCGGGGCTTCACCGCGCATCCCGCGGGATCGGTGCTGGTCGAGTTCGGGCAGACCAGGGTGATGTGCACGGCCAGCGTCACCGAGGGGGTGCCGCCGTGGCGTCGCGATTCGGGGCTCGGCTGGCTCACCGCCGAGTACGCGATGCTGCCCGCCGCCACCCACACCCGGAGCGGCCGCGAGTCGGTCAAGGGCAAGGTCGGCGGCCGCACCCAGGAGATCAGCAGGCTGATCGGGCGTTCGCTGCGGGCCTGTATCGACCTGGCCGCGCTCGGCGAGAACACCATCGCGCTGGACTGCGATGTGCTGCAGGCCGACGGCGGTACCCGCACCGCCGCGATCACCGGCGCCTACGTCGCGCTCTCCGACGCGGTGACCTACCTGGCCGCCGCGGGCAAACTCGCTGACCCGCAGCCGATTTCGTGCATGATCGCCGCGGTGAGCGTCGGCGTGGTCGACGGCAGGGTCCGGCTGGACCTGCCCTATGAGGAGGACTCGCGCGCCGAGGTCGACATGAACGTCGTCGCCACCGACACCGGCACCCTGGTCGAGATCCAGGGCACCGGCGAGGGCGCCACCTTCCCGCGCTCCACCCTGGACAAACTGCTGGATTCGGCGCTGGCCGGGTGTGAGCAGCTGTTCGCCGTCCAGAAGGAAGCCCTCGCGCTGCCCTATCCCGGCGTGCTGCCCGAACCGGCGGGCAAGAAGTAGCGATGACCGTGCGCGTGCTCGTCGCCAGCCGAAATGCCAAGAAGCTGAAGGAACTCCGCCGCATCCTCGACGAGGCCGGGGTCGCCGGAATCGAATTGGTGAGCCTGAACGAGGTACCGCCCTACGAGGAGGCGCCCGAAACCGGCGCCACCTTCGAGGAGAACGCCGTCGCCAAGGCGCGCGACGGCGCGGTCGCCACCGGATTGCCCTGTGTGGCAGACGATTCCGGCATCGAAGTGGACGCGCTGAACGGCATGCCCGGCGTGCTCTCCGCGCGCTGGGCGGGCGTCCACGGCGACGACGCCGCGAACAACGCCCTGCTCCTGGCCCAGCTCGGTGACGTCCCCGACGAGCGCCGCGGCGCCAGCTTCGTCTCCACCTGCGCCCTCGTCCTCCCCGACGGCACCGCCACCGTGGTCCGCGGCGAATGGCCCGGCACCATCGCCCGCGAACCCGCCGGCGAGGGCGGCTTCGGCTACGACCCGCTCTTCCACCCCGACGGCGGCCCCGTCAGCGCCGCCGAACTCACCCCCGCAGAGAAGGACGCCGCCTCCCACCGCGGCCGCGCCCTCACCCAGCTCATCCCCACCCTCGCCGCCCTGGCCTGATCGGCGGTCCAGAACGACGAACGCCGCCGGTCCGGGATTCCCGGGCGGCGGCGTTCGGTGTATCGGCGGTCAGAGGTTGTACTGCTCCTTGACGTCCTTGGCATTGCGGTGCTCCACGAAGAAGGAGAGCAGCGGGATGGTGCCGGCGAGGAGGGTGCCGACGGTGCGGCCGATCGGCCAGCGGACCTTGACCGCGAGGTCGGCGGTGACCAGCAGGTAGGCGAAGTAGACCCAGCCGTGCACGACCGCGACCCAGCTCGGGGTGTCGGCGCCGAAGCCGTACTTGGCGATCATCTCGACGGTCAGCAGCAGCAGCCACAGGCCGGTGAACCAGGCCAGGGCGCGGTAGCGCAGCAGGGCCGAGGCGATCTTGGCGGTGTCGGGCGCGGTCTTCTCGAGCGACGGTGCGGTGGTGTTCTCGTCGGTGGTCACCCGGCGTTCCTCTCAGGGGTCGGCAGACCGGCCGTGCGGACCTGCGCATCGATGTCGCTGGCGTGCAGGTGCGCCAGGTACTGGTTGTAGGCGGCCGTCTCCGGATCGTCGGCGGGCGCGGCCTTCGGTCGTTCCGGCAGGATGCCCGCGGGAATCTCGCGCGGCGCCTCCGCCTTGCGTTCGCGCGGGTTCCGCGGCTGCTCGGCCTCGCGTTCCAGCCGCACGAACCGGACGTAGGCGAACACCGCGAACGCGGCGAACAGCGGCCACTGCATGGCGTAGCCGAGATTGCGCCCGGAACCCGAGGTCGACTCGAACTGCTCCCACTGCCACCAGGCCAGCGCCAGACAGCCCAGCGCGACGACGATGACCAGCACGATCAGAGCCGGTCGGTTGTGCGCCGGGCGGTGTGGTGATGCGGACACGCGCTCCACGGTACCCGCCTACTACACGCGACGTAGGACCAGGTCGCGAGCTCAGAACTTGTAGGTGATCCCGGTCATCCGCTCCGATTCCTCCCACAGCCTGCGCAGCAGTTCCGGATCGCGCGAGATCTTGCTCGACGGGCAAGCCTCGACCGGGCCCTGCGACTGCATCCACCGGTTGGGACCCCAGTAGACGGTGGGATCGGCGTCCGGTTCGGTGGCGGCGAACAGGGTGGAGTGCGCGGCCTTGTGCGGCGGATGGCCGATGAGCTTGATGAACGGCTTGCTCACCCGGTCGATCGGGGTCTCGGTGCGCGCGAACAGGTCGGTGGCCGAGACGCCGGGGTGCACGGCGTAGGACTTCTTGGCCGAGCCTGCCTCGGTGAGCCTGCGCTGCAGTTCGCGGCCGAACATCAGATTGGCGAGCTTGGCCTGGGCGTAGGCGAGATTGCGCTGGTAGCGGCGGTTCTCGTAGTTGAGGTCGTCGATCCACAGCTTGGGGGTCTGCTTGTGGGCGATGCTGGCGATCGAGACCACCCGATCGCCGATGCGGTCGAGCAGCAGCGCGGTGAGCGCGAAGTGGCCGAGGTGGTTGACGCCGAACTGGGTCTCGAACCCGTCGGCGGTGCGGGAGAACGGGATGTTCATCAGGCCCGCGTTGTTGATCAGCACATCGAATTCGCCCTGCTGTTCGGCGAACGCGCGCACCGAGGCCAGGTCGGCGAGGTCGAGCGCGGCCACCCGCACGTCGCCGGGGATGGCGTCGGCGATCGGCTGTGCCTTGGCGGCGTTGCGGCAGGCCATGATCACGGTGGCGCCCTTGCCCGCCAGCACCTTCGTGGTCTCGGCGCCGAGGCCGCCATTGGCCCCGGTGATCACGAAGGTGCGCCCGCTCTGGTCCGCGATGTCAGTTGGTTTCCATGCCATGCACCGACCTTACTCCGGAGTAAGATAGGAGGGAAGTGGTCAGCCCAGCAGTCCTGCCAGCGTACGGGCGCAGCCGGGCCTGCGCAGCTTCGTCATCGCCTTCGCCTCGATCTGGCGGGCCCGCTCGCGCGAGACGCCGAGCGCGGACCCGACCTCCTCGAGCGTGCGGCCCTCGCCGCGGTCGAGACCGAAGCGCAGGCGGATGACGGCGGCCTCGCGCTCGGACAGCACCGCCATCGCGGTATCGACATAACCGCGCAGCATGCGCCCTGCGACCACTTCGGCCGGGGCGGGCGCGGCATCCGGGAGCAGGGCGCCCAGCTCGGTGTCCGCGCCGACCGGCGCGTGCAGCGAGACCGGTTCGGCCTCGTAGCCGAGCATGGCCTCGACCTGCGGCACCGTCAGTTCCGCGGCGGCCGCCAGCTCCTCGGTCGTGGCCGCGCGACCCAGCTGATGGGCGAGCTCGCGCCGCACGCGGACCACCCGGTACAGGACCTCGGCCACGTTCGACGGCAGCCGGATGGTGCGGCCCTGATCGCTGAGCGCGCGCCCGATCGACTGCCGGATCCAGTACGTCGCGTAGGTGGAGAGCTTGATGCCGCGCCGGTGGTCGAACTTCTCGACCGCCCTGATCAGGCCGAGCGTGCCCTCCTGGATCAGGTCCAGCAGGGACATGCCGGTGTTGGTCGGGAACCGGCGCGCGATCGAGACGACCAGGCGCAGATTCGCCCGCACCATCTGGTCTTTCGCGCGCGATCCGTCGAGTGCGGTGCGCCGCAGGAGTTCTCGGCGATCCGCGGTGAGCTCACCGCCCGCCTCGGTGAGCTGGGTGTGTGCCTCGGTCCCGGCGGCGATGCGGGCGCCGAGGGCGTATTCCTGCTCGGCGGTCAGCAGGGGAGTGCGGCCGATGGCGGTCAGGTAGTCGCGAATGGGATCGGTGGTGACGGTCAAGAGGACTCCCGTTCGGTCGTGGTGTGAACACAAACTTATGCTCGACATAAAAATATGTCAAGAACAAATTTGGGACGAGTTCAGATATGCTGGTCGCCATGACGACGCAGCAGGGGCTCCGGGCCAGGAAGAAGCAGCAGACGAGGGAACACATCTCGCACCGGGCGACCGAACTGTTCCTGGAACGCGGCTTCGACCGGGTCACCATCGCCGAGGTGGCCGCCGCCGCCGACGTCGCCAAGATGACCGTCACCAACTACTTCCCGCGCAAGGAAGACCTCGCCCTCGACCTGGGCGCGGTCTTCACCGAGCAACTCGCCGCGGTGGTCCGCGACCGCGCGCCGGGCCAGTCGGCGCTGGCCGCGCTCCGCGAGGCGTACCTGTCGGCGGTGGCCGCGCAGGACCAGGTGATCGGCTTCAGCGGTGCGTCGTTCGCGAAGATGATCACCGACAGCCCCGCCCTGGTGACGCGGCTGCGCGACTTCCACGACGACCGCCAGGCGGCACTGGCCCGCGCGCTGGCCGCCGAGACCGGCGCCGCCGACGACGACATCACCCCGCGCGTCGCCGCGGCCCAGCTCGCCGGTGTGCACCGGGTGCTGTTCGACGAGATCATGGCCCGCACCCTCGCCGGCGAATCCGGCGACGAGATCGCCGCCGCGCTGACCATCGCCGCCACCACCGCCTTCGACGCACTCGCTCCCGGCCTGGCCGACTACGCCGTGCGCTGACACATCGGCGGCGATTGCTGCCGTGTCACTGGGGGTCCCGGTACGACCCGAACGCCCATACTGGGCCAATGCCGGATGGTGTTGCTGTAGACGAGCCCGCCGCGCCGATGAGCAAGGCCAAGATCAACATAATCTTCGCCACGGTCGTTCTCGGCATGCTCATGGCCGCCCTCGATCAGACCATCGTCTCGGCCGCGCTGCCCTCGATCGTCGCCGATCTCGGCAGCGCCGGGCACATGGCCTGGGTGGTGACCGCGTATCTGCTCGCCGAGGCCGTCGCGACCGTGCTCGCGGGCAAACTCGGTGACCTGTTCGGCCGCAAACTGCTGTTCCAGCTCAGCGGGATCATCTTCATCGCGGGCTCGGCGCTGGCCGGGGTGGCCAACGGCATGGTCGTGCTCATCATCGCCCGCGGCATCCAGGGCATCGGCGCGGGCGGCTTGATGGTCACCTCGATGGCGCTGATCGCCGACACCATCCCGCTGCGCGAACGCGGCAAGTATCAGGGCGCGCTCGGCGCGGTGTTCGGCGTGACCACCGTCATCGGCCCCACCCTGGGCGGGCTGTTCACCGATCACGCGAGCTGGCGCTGGTGCTTCTACGTCAATGTGCCGCTGGCGATCCTCATGGTGCTGATGGCGGCGCGCACGCTGCCGAAGGTGCGTTCGGTGGCCCGGCCGGTGATCGACTACCTCGGCATCGGCCTGATCGCCATCGGTGTCTCGGCGCTGATCCTGGCCCTCGAGTTCGGTGGCAACGAGTATCCGTGGGGCTCCTGGCAGATCATCGGGCTGTTCCTGCTCGCGGTGGCGTTGATCTTCGCCTTCGTTCGCGTCGAGCTTCGGGCGAAGGAACCGATGCTCCCGATGCGGTTGTTCAGCAGCCGGGTGTTCACCGTGTCGTCGGTGCTCAGCTTCATCGTCGGCTTCGCCATGCTCGGCTCGATGACCTATCTGCCCGCGTATCTGCAGTACGTCGACGGGGAGACCGCGACGCTCTCGGGCGTACGAACCCTGCCGCTGGTCGTCGGGCTGTTCGTCACCTCGATCTTCTCCGGGCAGGTGGTCGGCCGGACCGGGCAGTACCGGTACTTCCCGATCGTCGGCATGGCGGTGATGGCGGTCGGCCTCGCCCTGATGTCGACGATGGGCGCGGCCACCAGCGTGTGGCTGGAATCGCTGTACATGCTCATCCTCGGCGCCGGGCTCGGATTGTCGATGCAGGTGCTGACCATCGTCGTGCAGAACACCGTGCCCTACGCCGACCTCGGCACCGCGACCTCGGGCGTCACCTTCTTCCGCACCCTGGGCAGCGCCTTCGGCACCGCGGTCTTCGGCACGCTCTACAGCAACGAGAGCAAGACGGCACTGGCCGAGGCGCTGCGGGAGTCGCCGGGAGTTTCCCCGGAAGCGGCGGCGGATCCGAAGCTGCTGCGGGAACTGCCGCCGGAGCAGGCCGCGCCCCTGGTCGACGCCTACGCGACCTCGATCGATCACGTGTTCCGCTGGGTCGTCCCGGTGGCGGTGATCGGCTTCGTCGTCGCCTGGTTCCTGCCGCAGGTGCGCCTGCGCGACAGCGCCCGCCACGGCGCCGCCGATATCGGCGAGGGCTTCTCGATGCCCGATTCCGACGACCGGGTGGTGCAGCTGGAACGCGCGGTCGCCGCGACCGTGCGCAAGGCCAGGGCGCAGAAACCGCTCATCCCCGAACTCATCGCGGCCTCGGGGAGCACGCTGAGCCCGGATGCCGCGTGGGCGCTGGGCCAGGTGTATCTGCACCAGAAGGAGGGCGTCCCGGCCAAGGTGCACAGCATCGCCTACCGGCACCGGCTGCCCGTGGAGGTCCTCTCGCCGATCTTCCGGCAGGGCGCCGAGTCGGGTCTGCTGCACGACGACGGCGGCACCCTGACGCTGACCGAGCGCGGCAACACCGAGGTCGACCTGTTGCGGGCGGGCTGGCGCCGCTGGCTGGGCGACCGCCTCGACGACTGGAATTCCGACGATCCCGTCGACCGGGCACTGCTCGACGAGGCGCTGTCGAACATCGCGGGCAAGCTGCTCGATCAGGGCGCTGATAGCGCCGAGGTATCGAAGGCCTGAGGTCGCACCGTCCAGCCCGCTGGAAACACCTTGCCGCCGAATACTCGCAGACGTATTTTCGTAGACGAGTAAGGAGGTGGTCGTGGCTACCAAGCGCAAGGTGAACAACCTGCTGGCGCTGGCCGTGCTGTCGGTGATCGTGCAGCGTCCGATGCACCGCTACGAGATCGCCACCGCCCTGCGGGCACACGGCAAAGACCAGGACATGGACATCAAGTGGGGTTCGCTCTACACCGTCGTCCAGAACATGGCCAAGGCCGGTTTCCTCGAGGTCGTCGGCAGCGAGCGCGCCGGCGCGCGTCCCGAACGCGTGATCTACCGGATCACCGACGCGGGCCGCGCCGAGATGGCCGACTGGACCAGGGAACTGCTCGCCTCGCCCGAACCCGAGCACCGCCGGTTCACCGCGGGCCTCTCGGTGCTCGCCGTGCTCCCACCGGCGGAGGTGATCGAGCTGCTCGGCGTCCGGATCGCCGCGCTGGACCGGATCATCGACACGACGAGACAAGAGATGGACGCGCTGGCGGGCACCCTGCCCCGGCTGTTCCTGATCGAGACCGAATACGGCCTGGCGATGCTGGTGGCCGAGGCCGAGTGGGCGCGCTCGCTGCGCGCGGAACTGCGGGCGGGCACCTTCGACGGCCTCGACACCTGGCGGCAGTGGCATGCCGACGGCATGCCGACCGATCGGATTCCCGAGCTCGGCGAAAGGGGGAACGACCAGCTCCCGCGATAGACCCCGGACCCGGTGGTGTGCGGCAACACCCCACCGAGTCCGAGTAACCGTCCCGAAAACCGTGTTCACACGCATGCGCACCCGGTCACGAGGCTGGCAACCACAGGATAGCTGGGTGGCGCACCGTTCAGATCTGGAGATCACCCATGTCCATCACCCGTTCCGCCCTGGTCATCGGCGGCGGCATCGCCGGACCCGTCGTCGCCACCGCCCTGCGCAAGGCGGGGATCGAATCCCACGTGTACGAGGCCTATTCCGGGCCGTCCGACGGCATCGGCTCCGGGCTCGCCCTCGCCCCCAACGGTGTCGCCGCGCTCGACATCATCGACGCCGGTGACGCCGTGCGCCGGATCGCGTTGCCGGTCGCCCACATGCGACTCGCGGTCGGCGGTCGCGAACACATCCTGCCGGTCCTGGCCGATCAGCCGCCGCTGCAGGCCGTCGACCGCGGCGAACTGCACCGCACGCTGCACGATCACGCGGTCGCCGCCGGGGTGCCGTTCCACTACGACCAGCGGCTGGTGCGCGTCGATGAGCACGCCGACGGCGTCACCGCCCACTTCGCCGACGGGTCCACCGCGACCGCCGACATCCTGATCGGCGCGGACGGAATCCGTTCCACCGTGCGCGGTCTCATCGATCCCGCGGCGCCGGGCCCCGGCTACACCGGCATGCTCGGATTCGGCGCGCGGCTCGACTACGAGCTGGACCTGCCCGACGACACGATGGTCTTCGCCTTCGGCAGCAACGCCTACTACCTGTACTGGAAGGAGGCCGAAGGGCGGGTGACCTGGGGCGCGAATCTGCCCAGCAAGCAGTACTTCTCGCTGACCGAGGCCCGCGCGGTCCCGGCCGAACACTGGCTGCGGATCCTGCGCGAGACCTACGGGCCCGACACCCCCGGCGGCGAGTTCGCCCGGCGCACCACCGCGGCGAACCTGGAAACCACCGGCGCGCTGCACATCATGCCGCCGGTCCCGCACTGGTACCGGGATCGGCTGGTGCTGGTGGGGGATTCGGTGCACGCACCGTCCAACAGCTCCGGCCAGGGCGCCTCGCTGGCGATCGAGAGCGCCGTGCAACTGGCCCGCTGCCTGCGCGATTTCGCCACGCCCACCGAGGCTTTCGCCGCCTACGAGCGCCTGCGGCGTGACCGTGTCGAAGGGATCGCGGCGCGCGCGGCCAAGATCAACCACAGCAAGACGCCCGGCCCGTTCGCCCGCAAGTTGATGAACGCGCTGATGCCGTTGATGGTGAAGACGGTGATGAATCCGGAGAAGACGATGGGCGCCGAACGCCGCTACCGCATCGATTGGGACGCGCCGGTCCAGCGCGAATTGGCCGTACTCACTCGGTGATCCGGGCCCGAGCCCAGCCGAAGACGGTGACGCACACCGTCACCCAGAGCAGGCCGATCAACCACCCCGCCAGCACATCGGTACTCCAGTGCACACCGAGGTAGACCCGTGACAGGCCGACGGCGATCGCGAACAGCACGGCGATCACCGCGGCGGTCCGGCGAACCCAGCGTCGGCGCACGTGGGGGAGCACGGTGAGCGCGACGATCCCGACCACCGCGGTGGTGCCGAGGGTGTGCCCCGACGGGTAGGACAGGCTCGGTTCGACGACCAGGCGGGTGAGCTCGGGCGGACGCTGCCGGTCGACCAGGGGCTTGATCACCCGGACCAGCACCCCGGCGCCCAGGGAGGTGACGCCGACCAGCACCGCGGTGCGCGGGGCACCGCGCAGGACGAAGCCGATCACGACGATCACCGCGAGCACTGTCATCGACAGGGTGTCGCCCAGGTCGGTGATCACCTCGGTCACCGTCGTGAGGGGTTCGCCGCGGTGCGCGATCATCCAGTCCAGGATGCGCTGGTCGATCACGGTGATACCGGTATCGGCGCACACCTGCCAGGTGAGTGCGATGACCACGGCGGTGAGCGCCGCGATCAGTCCCGCCGCACGCGGCAGCTGTCGTCCCAGCCCGGACCACGCGACATCGTCGGGCGGGGGTCGTCGAGTGGCAATCGGCATGGCTTCCAGATTGCCAGCTCGCCGGTTCAGGCCTCGAACACCACCGTGTTCCCGGCGACATCGCGCGTGCCCTGGTCCTTCTTGATGGCTTTGACCAGCTCGTCGAGGCCGGTCCAGGTGCGCGGGGGCTCGGCGTCGATGTTGCCGATGGTGTACCAGGTGTCGGTGCCGCGGTAGCGGACGAGCCCGTGGCCCTCGTCGTCGAGCATGACGTCGAGGTCGCCGGACACCGTCCCTTCCTCTTCGGTCATGACGGCACTGTGTGCGGTGATCTCGATGTACTCGCTTATTTGAACTCTCCTCGGCGGAGGCAGTCGTCGACTGCGGTGCGCAACGCGGTGTGCTCGGCGGAATCGATCGTCAGTGCGTACTTTACTTTCACTTTCACGTAGTGCTCCACATAGGCGCACCGGAAGTTGCCGGGTGGCAGGTAGTTCGCCGGGTCCAGGTCACCCTTGGAACGGTTGGCCGAGGGGTCGGCGGCGACCAGGTTCAGCGAGTCGTTGGCGATGCGGCGGCGGGTGTCGGTGTCGCGGTCGGCGGCGCCGGAGCGCCAGGCCTCGGCCAGCGGGACGATGTGTTCGGCGTCGACCTTGGACGGATCGGTCATGAACTTGTACGGATTGAGCTCACCGGTCTTGCGGTCGATGAACCCGTAGTGATCCTGCCAGCCCGCACCGTCGGGCACGTTCAGATCGCAGGTCTTGGGATCGAGGGTGACCTCGCCGGTCGCGTCGCGCAGCATCATCACGTCCCGGCTGGTGCATTTGGCGTACTGGGTGAGGTCGCCGCCGAACCCGTGCTCGGGCTTGTTGGTGTCCCAGTGCGGGAACTTCTCGCGGTCGTAGCCCGTCATCGGGCCTTCCTTCGCGACGACGAGCGTCGCGACCAGATCGGCGATCTCCTTGCCCGAGACCGTCACCGCGCTCGCCGAGCCGGGGCCGGGGGCCGTCGGACTCACCTTGTCCAGCAACGAGTTCGCGACGGTGAGCGCCACCGCGAACACCACCGCCGCGGCGACGGCGAGCAGGGTGCGCCCGATCCGAGAGCCGCTGATCGTGGACCACTTCATGCCCGTACCACCCACATGCCTTCGTCGAAAATGAACCGGCACAACCTAACGGCCGTACCGGATGTCGTAAGTGATTGTCCGCTATGAGCTTCCGCACATGGTAGGGCAATCCGGTTGCGGCTCAATAGCGTCCACCTATCGACGGAGGTGGACCATGGCGGGGCCGCGCAAACGAAAGGTGACCTACATCACCGCGACGATGTCGCTCAGTCCGGTAGCGAACCGGTCTCCGGCGGAATTCCGGTGTCCAGGAAGCGGATCAGCCGTGCGATCCGGGCGGCGTGTTCGACGCAGCGCTGGAATTGACTGCCCAGCAAGGCCAGATCGATCGCGGTGCCGGTGTCCACGTCGGCACCGGGTGCGGTGAGGGTGGTGTGCAACCGGGCGCACAGTGCCGCGACGGCGTCGCTGTCGGTGTCGTCGTCGGTGACGAAACGGCCGGTCGCGACCGCGGCGCCGACCCGGGCGACGCACTCGGCGGCCAGCGTGCCGAGCGCTACCAGCGCGGCGACCACCGGTGCGGGCGCGACCGGCCGGGGATGGGCGCGATACACGTACTGGCCTGCGGTTTCGGTGCGCCTGCCGATTCGGGAGAGCTCGCCGGCGATCTGGATCGCGGTCACCACGTGCCGCAGATCGCGCGCGACCGGTGCCTGCAGCGCCAGCAGTGCCATGGTGCGGGACTCGCAGGCGGCGAACATCTGCTGTAGTCGCTCGTCGAGTGCGAAGACCTCATAGGTGGCCGCCAGGTCCGCCCCGGCCACCGCCTCGGTGATCCGCTCGGTCGCGTCGTGGGCCAGGCGCGACATCAGGGTGAGATCGTTCGACAGTCCGACGAGCTCGAGGGTGAACTGGGTCCGCACGCGCTGAATTGTTCCCCATCGGGGCGGTGCGAGTGAATCCATCGGCGGATCTGTCCGCCGGCGAAGAGGGTGGATCGGCGGCGGTGTCGCGGATCACACAAGTCGGGTAGCTGTCATGGAAATGGCGGAAAAGCGACGAGGGTCACCACCCGGAAATTTTGTTGTGACGCAGAGTACCGGTTAGCTTGCTGGCGTGACCCACTCCATGTCCCGCGCTTCGCGAGCGGGCCGGGGGCATCGCTGATGTCCACCGACTTACATTCCGCGAAGCCGGATTCCGCCGCCCAGATCGTCCGCAAGAACTTCACCGACACCGTGGTGTCGTCGTTGCGGACCTTCGGCCGCGCGGTCGACCTCGCACAGGAGTCGGTCACCGGCACCGTCGCCGATGTCGCCCGCCGCCAGTTCCAATGGCGCGAAACCCTGATCCAGGCCTGGCGCCTGATCACGGTCACCGCGATCCCGGCCGTGCTGATGGCGATCCCGTTCGGCGTGATCGTCTCGGTCCAGGTCGGCAACCTGATCCACAGCCTCGGCGCCGACTCCATGCTCGGCGCGACCGGCGGCCTCGGCGTGATCAAACAGGGCGCGCCGATCGCCACCGGCTTCCTGTTGGGCGGCGCGGGCGCCGCGGCCATCGCGGCCGACCTCGGCGCGCGCACCATCCGCGAGGAGATCGATGCGCTGAACACCATGGGCATCAGCCCGGTGCACCGCCTGGTCATCCCGCGGATGATGGCGATGCTGATCGTCGCCCCCATGCTCAATGTGCTGATCATCTTCGTGGGCGTGCTGGCCGGCTACGCGGTCGCCGTCGGCGGTCAGGGCGTGACGCCGGGCAGCTACTGGTCGACCTTCGGTTCGTTCGCCACCGCCGGTGACGTGTGGGTCTCGCTGCTCAAGGCCCTGATCTTCGGCTTCCTCGTCGTCGTCATCTCCTGCCAGCGCGGCCTCGAGGCCAAGGGCGGACCGCGCGGCGTGGCCGACGCGGTGAACGCGGCCGTGGTGCTCTCGGTGGTCTCGATCGCCATCGTGAACCTGCTGGCCACCCAGATCAGCGCCATGTTCCTGCCGACGAAGCTGGCGTGATGGCTGCTTCCTCCTATCTCCCCACTTCACTGCACTGGCTGCGCAGGCCCGCCCGGCTCGGCAAGCGGATCGGCTCGGCCGGTGAATCGCTCGGCTTCGTCGCGGTGTTCGTCTGGCAGGTGCTGTCCTCGATCCCGCTGACGCTGCGCCGCTATCGCACCGAGACGCTGCGCGCGGTCACCGACATGACCTGGGGCCGCGGCTCGATCATCGTCGGCGGCGGCACCGTGCCGATGATGATCGTGCTCGGCCTGGTGATGGGCGCCTCGGTCGGCGTGGAATCGTTCGCCTCCCTCGACATGCTCGGCATGGGCCCGGTGACCGGCGTGATCTCGGCCTACGCCACCACCCGCGAGCTGGCCCCGATCGCCGCGGCCATCGGCTTCGCCGCCCAGGCGGGCTGCCGGATCACCGCCGAGATCGGCTCGATGCGCATCTCCGAGGAGATCGACGCGATCGAGGCGCTCGGCCTGCGCTCGGTGCCGTTCGTGGTCACCACCCGCGTCATCGCGGGCGCCATCGCCATCGTGCCGACCTTCCTGATCGCGCTGATCCTGTCCTACGGCGCCTGCCGCGGCCTGCTCACGATGGTCTACGGACAGTCGGCCGGCGTCTACGACCACTACTTCTTCCAGTTCATCTCCGGGTTCGACATGATCGCCGCGGTCATCAAGGTCGCCGTGTTCGGCATCGTGGTGATCCTGGTGCACAGCTTCTTCGGGTTCTTCGCCACCGGCGGCCCCGAGGGCGTCGGCATCGCCTCCGGCCGCGCGGTGCGGGCCAGCTCGGTGGCCATCGTCGCCATCGACATGGTGCTGTCGATCATGCTCTGGGGCTTCAACTCGGCGATCAGTTTTACGGGGTGAGCTAGTGCCTGCTTACGGAATGCCCGGCGTCGCGGCCGATCGGCGCACCTCGCGCCTGACCGGTGCGATCATCCTGGGGGTCATCGCGGCCGTGCTGCTCGCGACTGTTGCCTATCGCCATCTGCGGACCGATGAGGGGTTGCGGATCGCGTTGCACACCGAACATCTCGGTGACGGCATCAGCGCGGGCAGTCAGGTCCGCATCGACGGGGTCACCGTCGGCGAAGTCGCCGCGGTGACCCCGGGCGAGCGTGGCACCCAGCAGATCTCGCTGCTGCTCGACGAGCACCGCCTGCACGGCATCGACGACAGCCTCGCCGTCGACTACGCGCCGACCAACCTGTTCGGCATCGCCGAACTGGAACTGCTGCGTGGTACCGGTGGTTCTCCGCTGCGCGCCGGCGCGGTGCTCGACCTGACCGGCCCCAATGCCGACCGGGTCTACGACGCGACGATGAGCGCGATCCTGCGCAGCCTGTCCCAGGTCGGGATGACGGTGACCAGCCCGCAGATGGCGACCGTCGTCTCCCAGCTGGCCGCCGACTTCAAGGCGTTCACCCCGCTGGTCCAGGCCCTGATCACGGTCGCCAAGACCATCGCCGACAACCAGGACGTCGCGCCCTCGGAGCTGTTCGGCCGCCTCGGCCCCGCTTTCGACGGCGGCGGCCAGTTCGCCGGCGCCACCATGCAGGTGATCGACACGCTCAGCGAGATCCGGGTGACCCAGGTCGACAAGGACCGCTACGACATCGGCGTCGGCGTGATCGGCGGCTCGATCCTGCCCGCCCTGACCACCACGCTGAACACCGCGGGCGGCCACTTCGCCGAGACCACCGACATGCTCGCGCCGATGCTGCTCGCGCTGGCCCAGATGTCGCCGAGCCCGCAGCGCACCGGCGCCGAACTCACCGCCCTGCTGCAGAATCTGCGCGGCGCCATGCCCGACGGCCCCGACGGCCCGGTGCTGAACCTCGACGTCGAACTCAGCGGCGTGCCCGGTATCGCGGTGCCGCTGTTCGGAAAGGCCGGTGCGTGATGAAGATTCGCGGAGTGGCCCTGCGCCTCGGCGTGTTCTCGCTGGTGATGCTCGCCGTGCTCGGACTCGTGTTCACGCTGATCAAGCGCCCGGTCTCCGGTGACACCGAGGCACACGACGCGCTGTTCACCGACGCCAACGGCCTCAAGGTCGGCAACGACGTGCGGATGTTCGGCGTGCAGGTCGGCAAGATCGAGAAGATCAGCCTCGAGGGCGACAAGGCCAAGGTCTCGCTCACGGTCAAGACCGACACCCCGATCTACGACAACAGCACCCTCGCCATCCGGTACCAGAACCTCACCGGCCAGCGCTATGTCGACCTGCAGCAGCCGCCGAACCCGGGTACCAGGATCGCGGCCGATGCCAGGATCGGCGCGCACATGACCGTCCCGTCCTTCGATGTGACGAGCCTGTTCAGCGGCCTGAAGCCGGTGCTGGCGACGCTGTCGCCGGAGGCGATCAACCAGTTCACCGCCAGCCTGCTCGCCGTCATCGAGGGTGACGGCAGCGGCCTTGGCCCCGCGCTGACCGCGATCGACGAGCTCGCGAGCTACGCCGAGGACCGCCAGCAGGTGATCAGCACGCTGATCCGCAACCTGTCCGACATGGCCGACCGCCACGGCGGCCGGGTCGGGCACCTGCTGCCGCTGCTGGCCCGGCTCACCGACATCTTCGAGGCGATGCAGCGCAATATCGGCGGCGTCGCGCAGTTCGCGATGACCGCGCCCTCGGTGCTCGCGCCGGTGGACCGGCTGCTCGCCTCGCTGGGCCTGGTCGAGGGCGGCGGCGCCGATGTCGACGCGATGATCCGCGGGCTGTTCCCGAATCCGCAGGAGGCGGTCGCGGTGTTCGGGCGCCTGCCCGGCCTGCTGGCCACCGTCGACGCCTCGCTCTCGCGCGAGTTCACCGACTTCACGCCGACCTGCAGCAACGGTGCCGCCGAGGTGCCCGCGCCGCTGCAGGTGCTGATCGCCGGACAGAAGGTGACGATATGCAACGGCTGACGAAGTTCTTCTCCGGTGAGCGCCCGATCCTGGACGAGGCGGGCAAACGCGCGCGCGAGATCCGGATGGGCATCATCGGCGTGAGCCTGGTGGTCCTGTTCATCCTGGGTGCGGGCGTGCTCTATGTCGTTCCGCTGGGCAAGCACACCTACACCGCCGAACTGAGCGAGGCGCAGTCGGTGCGCGAGGGCGACGACGTGCGCCTGGCCGGGATCTCGGTCGGCAGCGTCACCGATCTCGAACTGAAGCCGGACAAGGTCGTCATGCGCTTCACCGTGAACAACGACGTGTTCGTCGGCGACAAGACCTCCCTCGACATCCGCATGCTCACCGTGGTCGGCGGTCACTATGTCGCCCTCTATCCCGCCGGAACCGCACCGCTGGGCGAGCAGCCGATCCCCGCCGACCGGATTCGCCTGCCCTACAGCCTGATCGAGACCTTCCAGGACGCGACCGCGCCGCTGGCCGCCGTCGACGGCGACACCGTGCGCGAGAACCTGGCCGCCGCGAACTCCGCCATCGAGTCCTCGCCCGAGGCGCTGCGCACCACCCTCGACACCGTCGGCAAGTACGTCGACATGCTCGATCGCCAGCGTTCGCAGGTGTCGAAGTCGATCGCGATCCTCGACGAGTACATCACCATGTACGACGGCGCCAAGTCCGATCTCGGCAGGCTGATGGACAACGTCAACCTGCTCGAAGACCTGCTGCTGAGCAAGAAGGCCGAACTGGCCGAAGCGGTCCGGCTGCTGGTCTCGGTGGTGAACCGCCTCGCCGGTCTCGCCCCCAGCTGGGACTCCACCCTGAAACCACAGGTGCAGGCGCTCGCCGACGCGCTGCCGCGGATGAGCGAACTCGGCGACCAGCTCGAGCCGGTCATCGGGACCGTGCAGGACCTGCAGACCAGGCTCGCGCAGCTGGTCACCCCCGAGGCCGGTGTCGTGGTCGACCAGTCCGGGTCGCGCGTGTGCGTGCCGCTGCCAGGGAAGGCCTGCTGATGCTGAAACGACTGCTCGGATCCCAGGCGTTCATGTCGATCGCCGGGGTCGCGGTGCTCGTCGCCCTGGTGACCGGCGGCTACTTCATCGCCTTCGATCCGCTGAAGAAGACCGAATCCTATTGCGCGATCATGCCCGACGCGATCGGGCTCTACCCGGGCAATCACGTGACGATGCGCGGCATCGATGTCGGCGAGGTGACCGCGGTGCGCAACGAGGGCGCCACGGTCCGCGTCGAATTCGAGGTCGACGCCCAATACCCGGTCCTCGCCGACTCTTCCGCGACCACCGTCGCGTATTCCGTTGCCGCCGACCGCAATCTGGCCGTGCTGAGCAGCGGCGAGGACACCACCGAGCTCACCGAAGGCTGCATCACCAAGACGCTCACCCCCAAGAGCATCACCGAGACGCTCACCGCGCTGGCGAGCCTGTCCGACCAGCTCTCCGGCGGCGAGGCCGGTCAGCCGACCGCGCTGGCCGACGGCCTGTCCGCGCTGGACCGCGCCACCGTCGGCACCGGGCCGACGGTCAACGAACTCGTGCACAAGCTCGGCTCGGCGATGAACAAGCCCGACGCCGACATCGGCCACCTGGCAGGGCTTTTCGACGCCTTCGCCTCGGTGTCGAACCGGGTCGCCGCCAACTGGGGCGACCTGCAGACGATGCTCGTTCGCCTCGCCCCGCTGCTGAACATGGCCTCCGACGATCTGCTCGGCCCGGCGACCTCGCTGTTCGACGGACTGAGCGAGCTGCTGCCGATGCTCAACGACATCGCCGTGATCCTCGGCGACCCGCTGATCGGCGCTCTCGACGAGACGGTCCCGCTGGTGAAGTTGTTGCGCGCCAACGTCGGCTCGCTCAGCGAAGTGGTCGAGAAGATGCCCGCGCTCGCCTCGGCGTTCCGCGGCGTCACCGATCCCGCGGGCGGCACCGCGATCACCTACGCCCCGCCGAAGGCGGCGCTGCCCGGTGGCGAGGCCGACCAGGTGTGCACCGCGCTCAACGCGCTGATCCCGGGGCAGTGCCCCGATCCGGCGCAGGGGCTGACCGATGTGAACCTCGTGCAGGTCGTGCTGGGAATGGCAGGTGCCCGATGAACACACAGCGACGAAAGTCCCTGCGGCGCGGCGTGATCGCGCTGGTGGCCGCGGCCGGACTCGCGGTCGGCGGCTGCGGCTTCGACCCCGCCGACGTGCCGGTGCCCGGCTCCGGCGTGAGCGGGCCGACCTACCGCGTGCAGATCGAGTTCAGCAGCGCGCTGAACCTGCCCGCCAAGTCGAAGGTGATCGCCAACGGCGCCCAGATCGGCGTCGTCGACGCGGTGCGCGTGGTCCAGCCCGCCGACGCCCCCGCCGGTCGCGGCGGTTACGTGGTCGTCGAGACCGAGATCATGGATTCGGTGCAACTGCCGGCCACCACCATCGCCGAACTGCGCCAGGACACCATCCTCGGCGACATCCACGTCTCGCTCACCACCCCGAAGGACGGCTTCGGCGCGCTGCTGCGCGACGGCGGCACCATCGGCATCGACCGCACCAAGACCCCGGTCCAGCTCGAGGACACGATGGCCACCATGGCCCTGTTCGTGCAGGGCGGCGCGATCGGTCAGTTGCAGGAGATGATCGGCCGGGTGAACTCGGTGATGCCGCAGGATCCGCGTGAGACCGCGCGCATCTCCGCGGTGATGGGCGCCGATGCCGCCGACCTGGCCGCGAACCTGGACCAGGTGGACCTGCTGGTCAACGGCCTCGCCCTCAACGCCGAGATCATGCACGACATCGAGCCGGAACTGACCAACATCCTCACCCCCGAGGCCATCGCCTCGCTGACCGGCACCCAGGACTCGATCGCCAAGACCATGGCGATCTTCGACGCGCTCGGCCCGGTCGGCTCCTCGCTGACCTGGTTGGCTCCCGTCGCGAGCTCCGGCGACGCCGCCGCGTCCGCTTTCCTGCCGCTGGCCACCGGCGGCTCGGCCGACCTGCGCACCCCGTCGAACATGGCCCTTCTGACCGCCCTGCTCACCGACAAGATCATCCCCTTCGCCGAACGCGGGCCGAAGGTGAACGTCACCGGAGTCCAGGTGTCCGAACAAGACCAGCTGGCGCAGATCGTCACCGCGCTGCGGATGATCGGAATGGTGCGATGAAGATCGGTGCACTGGCCTCCCTCGGCGGCATCGCCGCCATCACCGTGCTCGGCGCGAGCTACCTGACCTTCGGGGTGGTGCGGCTCGACCCGTTCGCCGACTACACCGCGGCCTCGATCGAGGTGGCGAACTCCGGCGGCCTCAGCGTCGGCTCGCCGATCCTGCTGACCGGCATCGAGATCGGCGAGGTCACCGCCGTGGACACGGCCTCGACCGGCGGCGTCGAAGTCGGCTTCCGGTTCGGCGCCGAGCACAAGGTGCCGATGAGCAGCATCGTCACCATCGAGCACCTGTCCTCCCTCGGTGAGCCGTACGTGCAGTTCGTCCCGCGCAGTGCCGACGGGCCGTATCTGACCGACGGCCAGCGCCTGGCCGGGGAGAACGTGCAGACCCCGATGTCGATTCCCGAGGTCGCGCGCCTGGTCACCAAGACCGTCGAGCAGCTCGATCCCACCGTGGTCGGCTCGCTGGTCGACACGCTCGGCCAGTCGATGGCAGGCACCGAGAACGTGATCCCGGAACTGGCACGGGCGGGCGATCTGCTCGCCGCGGCCATCATGAGCCGCGCGCCGCAGATCGCCGAACTGCAGAACAACTTCGAATTCGTCTCCGGCGACATCGCCTGGGCCGGCCCCGCCACCAGCGCGGCCGCGCCCGCGTTCGTCCGCCTGAGCCAGGTGATCGACGAGTTCGTCGAATCGGTCGGCCGGGCCACCGCCGCCGGTACGGGCGACCCGCAGGTGTACCTGCGCGACGGCGGTCTGGTGCCGCTGCTCGAGCGGCTCTCCGTCGCGCTCGACGAGCTCGGTCCCGAGCTGTCCACCCTGCTGCCCGGACTGCGCCCGCTCACCGAATCGGTCACCGCGAGCGCACCGCAACTCGATCTGAGCGCCCTGATCGCCCAGGCGCTGCACGACACCGATGCCGACTCGGTGAAGGTGCGGGTCGCGATCAAGTAAATTTCTGGCAACCACTGGATATAGGTATTCGCCCTGGCCAGTGGTTGTGCGCCCGAGCCGACCGGACTTCGAGCAACCGTGCGGTAGCCTGCTGGACGAGGGGGAGAGTCCAGGGTCCGCGGCGAAGGCGGTGCGATGGCAGAGAGCAGCGAGGGTCGCGAGGAACGGACCCGCAGCAGTACTCGGATGATCGCGATCGCGGCCGTGCTCGCCGCCCTGCTCGCGTTGGTCGTCGCGCTCGGCCTGGTGCTGCGCGCGAGCCAGGGCGACAAGGACGATCCGCCGGTGAATCCACTGGGCGCCAACGGTCTGCCGATCTCCGGCGACGGTGTCAGCACGGTCGACCAGGAGGTCAGCGACACGGGAGAGGGCTTCGCCCCACCGTGGCCCGCGCGGCGAGTCGGCGGGAACTGCTCTGCGGGCGGCATCGTCGCGCACTGGCTCGTCGACGATGACGGCCAGTGGCAGTGCACGGTGACCACTCCCGACAACCAACCCCCGCCCACCGAAGCGCCCCCGCCGCCCCCACCCGCCGAACCCGCCCCCGGACCGGAACCCGCGCCCGTCGAGGCACCCCCGCCCCCGGCCTTCGAGCCCCCGCCGCCGCCTCCTCCGCCACCGGCCTACGAGCCGCCGGTCTACGCCCCGCCGCCACCACCACCTCCGCCGCCGCCCGCGCCCGAGCCCGAACCGGCGCCGCCCCCACCTCCTCCGCCCCCGCCACCTCCGCCGCCGATCCTGGAGCTGCCCTTCCCGCTGCCGCCGATCGTCCTCCCGCCCGCGGTCGCCGTTCGGCCGTGACCAGCGGCGGGTCGGCCGCGCCGTCCCCGCGCCGTCGGTGAGACTGGTCAGCTATGGACCAGTTGGTGCTGACCCTGGTGATCCTGGTCGCGGCCGTTCTCGCCGAACCACTCGGTGAGCGGATCGGTCTCGCGCCATCGATCCTGATGACCTTGTTCGGCTGCGCGCTCGCGCTGATCCCGGCCGTCCCGAGCCTGAACATCCCGCCCGAGCTGATTCTTCCGCTGGTCCTGCCGCCCCTGCTCTACGCCGCTGCCCGCCGCACCTCCTGGCGCCAGTTCGCCGAGAACTGGCAGGTCATCGCCCTGCGCGCGGTGGGTCTGGTGATCGTCACCGCCATCGCGGTGGCCGCGGTGTTCCACGCCTGGAATCCGGCGACCGCGGTGGCGGCGGGTGTGGTGCTCGGTGCCCTCGTCGCCCCGCCCGATCCGGTCGCGGCCACCTCGATGGCGGGCAGGCTCGGCCTGCCGCGGCGACTGATCGTCACCCTGGGCGGGGAGGGCCTGTTCAACGACGTCACCGCGATCGTCATCTACACCGTCGGCATCCAGGCCGTGGTGACCGGCCTGTTCTCGCCGTGGCACGCCCTGGGTGACTTCGTGATCGCCGCGGTGGTCGGCCTCGGCGTCGGCCTGCTGCTGGGCTGGCTCGGCGGCAAACTCACCAAGTACCTCGACAACGCGACCTGGCAGGTGGCGCTGAGCCTGCTGCTGCCGTTCATCGCCTACGGCGTCGCCGAACACTGGGAGGGCTCGGCCGTCCTCGCGGTGCTGGTGTGCGCGCTCTATCTCACCGACGCCGTCACCGAGATTGGCGACCGCGAATACCGCCTGGTCGCCGACTCGTTCTGGGACATCGCCGAAATGCTCATCACCGGTTTCGCGTTCGCGCTGATCGGCTTGGAACTGCGGGTGGTCATCGAGGCGACGACGGACTGGTCCGCGCTGGCCGGGGTGACCGCCGCGGTGATCGCGGTCGTCGTGCTGCTGCGGCTGGTCTGGCTGCTGGTGACCCTCGGGGTGAGCACGAAGCTGTGGCCCGACACCGACGAACCGTTCACCTGGCGCGAGGTGATCGTCACCTGGTGGGCGGGGATGCGCGGGGTGGCGACGGTCGCGCTGGCGCTGGCCGTGCCGTTCACCATCGCCTCCGGCGAGGATTTTCCCGCCCGCTCGGAGATCCTGTTCGTCGCCTTCGCGGTGGTGCTGTTCACGCTGCTCGTGCAGGGCCCCACGCTGCCGTTGGTCGTCAAGATCACCGGGGTGCACGCCGACACCCGGCTCGAACGCGCCGTCGAACAGGAACTGTGGACCAGGGTGGTGCGCGCCCAACTGGCCGAGCTCAAGATGATCGCCGCCCGCGACGACCTGCCCGAAGACGTCTACGAGGACCTCAAGGACACCCTGCGCCACCTCTCCGCCAAGGCCGATCCCGAAGCGGCGGACGCCGATGCCAAGGCCACCTTGGACAAGGAACGCACGCTCGGCGCCAAGCTGCGCGCGGTCCGCGGCGCCGTCATCGAGGCGGGCCGCCGCGAAGCCCAGGCCGCCCGCCGCGAACCCGGCATCCCACCCGATGTCGTCGACCGCGTCATCCGCCGCCTCGACCTCGGCCCCTCCCGCTGACGCGCGTCGATCCCGTCTGTGATCGCCGCACCGCTCGGGCCGGCCGGCCTCATCCGCCGATGGCGTCAGCGAGCGAACCGATCACGTTCGCAGTCGCCGCACCGCTCGGGCCACCGGCCTCATCCGCCGAAGGAGTCGGCGAGCGAACCGATCGCGTAGACGCTCGCTGTCCCGTTCCACTCCCTGACCGGTCTCGGTGACCGCTGGCGTCAACCGCTGATCGTGTCGGCGAGCGAACCGATCGCATAGGTGATCGCCATGGCCAGCGCCCCGCCGACCACCACGCGCAGCACCGCCCGGCCCCGCTTGCCACCGCCGAGGCGCGCGCTCACCGAACCGGTGATCGCCAGGGCCACCAGCACCGCCACGACGGTGACCGGCACCCGCCACGACGCGGGTGGCAGCACGATCGCCAGCAGCGGCAGCAGCGCGCCACAGGTGAACGCGAGCGCCGAGGAACCCGCGGCCGCCCAGGGGTTGGTCAGCTCGCGCGGATCGAGCCGGAGTTCGGCCTCGGCGTGCGCGGTGAACGCGTCGTGGGCGGTGAGCTCCGCGGCCACCGTGCGCGCGGTCGCCGGGCTGAGCCCCTTCTGCTCGTAGATCCCGGCCAGCTCGGCCAGCTCGTATTCGGGATCCTCGGCCAGCTCCCTGCGTTCCTGCGCGAGCACCGCCTGCTCGGAATCACGCTGTGTACTCACCGACACGTATTCACCCGCGGCCATCGAGATCGCCCCGGCGACCAGCCCCGCCAGCCCCGCCGCCAGAATCGTCTGCGCGTTGTTCGTCGTCGCGGCCACACCCACAACCAGACCAGCGGTGGACACGATGCCGTCATTGGCACCGAGCACCCCCGCGCGCAACCAGTTCAACCGAGCGGCCAACCCCTCGGCATGCGGTTCGTGCGGCGGAACGATCGAAGACGAGTCCGACACCCGCCCAGCCTAATCCCGCCACTCACCGATCCAGCGCACCTGGCGCCCGGCGCCGCCCGGTGAGACTCTCCCGTCCGCCGGAGGGTGCCCGGCTGGTGGGACGCTTCCGTCCGCCGGGGGGTGCCTGGCTGGTGGGACGCTTCCGTCCGCCGGAGGTGCCTGGCCGGCGAGACGGTCCCGCCCACCGATCAGGCTCGGGTGACGACGAGTCCGCTGATCAAACCCGCGCGCCGAACACCTCGCGCAGCGTGTCGGCCAGGCGCACCGCCAGCGCGAGCACGGTAAGCATCGGATCGACATGCCCGTTGGTCGGAAACACCGATCCACCTGCGATGTAGAGGTTGTCCACCCCGTGCACCCGGCAGTGCTGGTCGACCACCCCGTGCCGCGGATCGGCCGACATCCGCGTGGTGCCACCGGGGTGCGCCGAGTCGGTCAGCACCACCCCCGCGGTGCCGTCCGCGAGCATGGCGGGCGCCACCTCGGGCGCGGGCAGCCCGAGCTGGGCGAACTCGCCGACCAGCAGTGCGAGCGCCCGTCGCACGGTTCGGTCCTCGTGTGCGCTGATCCGCCAATCCACCTGCGGCAGCGGCATTCCCCTCGGGTCGGTGCGGGTCGAGAGCCGGACCCGGCTGTCCGGGTCGGGCGCCTGCTCCACCATCGCCCGCACCTCGACATGGGTCAGCCGATGCGGCAGCCCGACCCCGTCGATCAGCCTGCGCCGCGCCCCGGCGAACAGAAGCCGGGTGTCCGCCAGCATGATTCGCGCATCCTGCAACCCACCTCGTCCGCGCAGCACCCGCTTCACCGCGTCCCACGGATCGTCGGGCGCGGTCACCTCCTGCAACCACAGCGCGCAGTTCAACAGCGACTCCCGGCGCTGCAGGCCGGGGGACAGGGCCAGCCCGTGCAGAAAGGTGTGCTTGCCCCGCGCGCTCTTGACCACGTACTTGCCGAACCGCGCCAGCGCCGCCCCGGCCGCCGCGGGCCCCAGCGTCGCCACCACTCCGCACCGATGATCGTGCAGATACCGCCCGACCTGGTCGTAGCGGTTGCCGATCCCGCCCGCGACCGCACGTCGCGAGGCCAGCAGCAGCCGCGGAGTATCGATACCACCCGCCGCCAGCACGAAGATCCGCGCTTCGACGGTGCGCACCCGCCCACCGGCACCGGTGACCTCGACCGAGTTCACATGCGCGCCGGTGGCATCGGTGTCGATATGGGTGACCGTCGCGTTCACCAGCACCCGCGCGGTCGGCGCCACGATCTCACGTACCCGAGGACCCCAGCGCTTGCAGTCGAACCGGTTGGTCGCGTCCCGGCTGATCTGCCAGAAGCACGGGCGCAGCACCGAGGTGTCGAGTCCGTCCGCGGGAGCGACGCGCCCGGCCAGCGGCCAGAACTCGGTCTCGGTGAACCCCGAACCGTGCCCGAGCCCCGCGTGCTCGGCGGCCCGATCGGCATAGGGGCGAAGCGCACGGGCATCGATCGGCCAGCCCGACCGCTTGACCCAGGGCCGGTGCGCGAAGTCGAGATCGTCGAGCACACCACAGCGTCCGCTCCACGAATGCGAACTGCCACCGAGCACCCGGTTGCCCGCGATCCGGTCCGGCGGTACCCGAGGCGCGCCGACGCTGTCCACGGCGGCGAATTCCGCTTCCCCCGCACCGATCTGGTGATCGCCGCTCTCCAGCACGAGCACCCGCAACCCCGCGGCGGCCAGTTCGGTGGCGACCGTGAGCCCGGCGGGCCCCGAGCCGATGACGCAGATCTGGGTGCGCAGCGCGTCGTCACCGACCGTGCGCAGATCCTCCACCAGCATCGGCGGTCCTCTCGCCCGTGCCCGAGGCGCGGTCGAGCACCCGGCCGCGCTTGGTGACACTCTAGAAGCCGCGGCCCCTAATTTCCGGCGGTCTCACAATGCTGGTTGACGAAAGCCCGGACGTATCCGGCGGATTGACGCACATACATCCACGCCCAAAACTCCAGGCCCGATTCGGTGGGGCTGGCCACCATGGTGATCTCGCCGTCGTAGCACTTGTCCACGATGTAGCGGGCGCGCGAGATGTGCGGGGTGAAGGTGACCACGATGATGTGGCGCCAGCCGTAGATCGTTGCGCGCCGGACGATTTCGCGCGCCTCGCCGTCGGTGGTCCACGGGTCGGGCACGAAACACGAGACCCGGAAGGCGAATCGGCCGCCGCAGTACTTGTTCATCAGCGGATCGTCGGGTCCGGTGGACTGCGAGATCAGCACCTCGGGGGCGTAGCCGCGCTCGGCGAGTTCGATGCCGAGGTCGAACCGTTCGTAGGGGGTGCCGCCGAGCACCACGATCACATCGGCGGGCCGCAGCGGGTCCAGTTGGGGGTGCACGAAGACCGGCAACCCGGCGAACGCGGCAGCCAGCGCGGTGACCAGTGCGCCGACGAGCAACCATCCCGCACGCCGAAAGAACGACACCGCATCGACGATACCGAAACGATGTCTTCTCCCTTCGGCCCTCGACAGGCACACTGGTGCCCATGACCGACACCGCCGTTGTCCCCGAACACCTCGACGTCGTCATCGTCGGCGCCGGACTGTCCGGCATCGGGGCCGCTTACCGGCTGCAGACCGAACACCCGCACCGCAGCTACGCCGTGCTCGAGGCCCGCGCCGACCTGGGCGGCACCTGGGACCTGTTCCGCTATCCGGGCATCCGCTCCGACTCGGACATGTTCACCCTCGGCTATCCGTTCAAGCCGTGGCGCGCGGCCCGCTCCATCGCCGACGGCGCCTCGATCCTGGACTACATCCGCGAGACCGCCGAGGAGAACGGCATCGACCGCCGCATCCGGTACAGCTCCCGGGTGATCGGCGCCGACTGGTCATCGGCGCGGGCGCACTGGCGGCTCACCATAGCCCACGACGGGCCAGACGGCCCCGAGCTGAGCACCCTGACCTGCGCTTTCCTCTACGCCTGCGCCGGCTACTACGACTACCAGCAGCCGCACGACCCCGCCTTCACCGGCCGTGACGACTTCGCGGGCACCGTCGTGCACCCGCAGTTCTGGCCCGCCGACCTGGACGTGCGCGACAAGCGCGTCGTGGTGATCGGCAGCGGCGCCACCGCGGTGACCCTGGTGCCCAACCTCGCCCCCGAGGCCGCCCACGTCACCATGCTGCAGCGCACACCCACCTGGATCAGCGCCGTCCCCGGCCGCGACAAGCAGGCCGACAAGATCCGCGACCTGCTCCCCGCCGGACTCGCACACCGGCTGATCCGCACCAAGAACATCCTGTTCAACATCGGTTTCTACCAGTACTGCCGCCGTCGCCCCGCCGCCGCGCGCAAGCTGCTCACCGGTCTCACCACCCGCATCCTCAAAGACGACAAACTCGTCGCCGAGCACTTCACCCCCGACTACGACCCCTGGGACCAGCGTCTGTGCGCCGCCCCCGACGCCGACTTCTTCAAGGCGATGAAGAAGGGCAAGGCCTCGGTGGTCACCGAGCGCATCGACACCTTCGTCCCCGAGGGCATCCGCCTGGAATCGGGCCGGACCCTGCCCGCCGACATCATCGTCACCGCCACCGGCCTGCGCCTGCTCGCCTTCGGTGGCATCGCCCCCTCGGTCGACGGCACCCAGGTCGAACTGTCCGAACAGTTCGTCTGGCAGGGCGCGATGCTCACCGGCCTGCCCAATTTCGCGATCTGCGTCGGCTACACCAACGCGTCCTGGACCCTGCGCGCCGACCTCACCTCGCGCCTGGTCTGCAAGGTCCTCACCCACCTCGACCGCACCGGCGCCCCCGCCGTCGTCCCCGAACCGAAGGGCGCGCTCACCGAACGTCCGCTGCTCGACCTGAACGCGGGCTATGTCCTGCGCTCGATCGCCGCGTTCCCCCGCCAGGGCAACCGGCATCCGTGGCGGGTCAGGCAGAACTACCTGCTCGACGCGCTGATCACGCTGCGCACCGATCTCGGCAAGACCCTGCGACCGGTCCACCGCGTGCGCGAGTTCACCCGCAACGGGTGAGGCGGAGGCGAGTATCGGCTTCCTACCGTTGGTCTGTGCCGCGGTGGCACGTCCGTTGACCCGACGGGAAAGGCCGAGCGATGACAACCCAGAATCAACACCCGGTTCGCGAGGGAATCGCGGCAGGAACCTCCATCGGCGCAGGCATCCTGTTGGCGGTGGTCGGTGTTCTGCAGATCTTCCAGGGGATCTCCGCCGTTGCCAACGACGACCTCATCGTCGTCGGCCCGGAATACGCCTACCAGTTCGACCTGACGAGCTGGGGCTGGTGGCACATCGTCATCGGCGCCATCGCGGTGATCATCGCGATCGGCCTGCTCGCCGGTCAGACGTGGGGCCGGGTGGCGGCCATGGTGATCGCCGCGCTGTCGATCATCGCGAACTTCCTCTGGCTGCCGTACTACCCGTGGTGGTCGATCCTGATCATCGCCGTCGACATCGTGGTGATCTGGGCGGTCGCCACCTGGCGGCCACACAACGCCTGAGGCGCCGAGCACGCGAACGCCGCTCCGGCCGGGGCGGCGTTCGTCATGTCCGGTCGGTGTCCGCGACACCGAGGGTGCCGCCGAGATGATCCGAGAGCCGCTCACCGAGCACGGCCAGTTCGGCCTTCTGCGGTCCGTCGAGCCCGTCGAGCACGAGCCGGCGCACCGCGACCAGGTAGTCCGGCGTCGCCTCCACCACCTTGGCCGCCCCGGTCGCGGTGAGCACGGCATCGATACCGCGCCCCGATTCCGCCGCCACACGCCGCGCCCACCCGACCCGCTCGAGTTTCGACACGACATGGGAGAGCCGGGAAATGGACCCGTGTCCGCGCGCGGCCAGCACGCTCAGCCGCATCCGCTGCTCCGGCGCCTCGTGCAGCAGCGTCAACACCCGGTACTCGAAGTGCGTCACCCCGAATTCGCGCTGTAACCGGGAGTCGAGCGCACTCGGCACCCGCATGGCCAGGGTGACCACCGCGCTCCACGCCCGTCGCTCGACCGAATCGAGATCCTCTGCCACCACACCCCCTGAAGTTAGCCGAAGAATTGCTGAATGTCGGCAAACTGTATATCGGAGGGTGGTCGGTGTCTACGTGTGTCACGTCATGTCACCAGGTGGGGCGCCATATGTCGGACATCCGAAGCTAGGACGCCCGATCGGTTAGCCACCGGATCGCCATCGCGAACCGCCTGCTGATCGGGCATGTCATAACCGCCCCCGCGGCCCGGATCGCGCGTACTGTGGGTGCCACGACCTGGGAAAACGTCCGATTTTCCAGGCGATTTGACTTCGTGTTCTCGGCTGCGTAACTTTATTCGAGTCAGAGCGACACGGACACCAACCCGGTGCCGAGGAGCAGCCCGCCAGGGCCGCTACGGTACAGGGAAACGAGGTAGGACGATGAGCGCCTGACTGATCATGTGTTCAGGGTCATCGAGCCGGGATTTGCTTCTGGTGGATGGTCTGAGCTACAGT
>NZ_JBHVVA010000010.1:0-143433 GCF_042883805.1 Nocardia sp. NPDC058176
GCTGTGTTTGTTGGAGCGCTGGCGCGCTCGAGTCGCGGCCCCGAGGGGCCGCCGGTTAGGCACCGCGGCTTGCTCCTTCGTCGCGTACGCCGCGGCGCCTAACCGGCGGCCCGGCCGCGACCGGCCACTGCGTGGCCGCCGCTCCTCGAGGTCGCGGGTGCGGGGCTGGGAGTGCGGTCATGGCGGACTTAGGTGTTGGTGATGGGGCTGGGAGTGCGGGAGGTGGCGGACTTCGGGCTCTGGTGATGGGGCTGGGAGTGCGGGAGGTGGAGGACTTCGGGTGTGGGTGTGGCTGGGAGTTCGGGAGGTGGCGGGCTTCGCACGGTGTGATGTGTGGGCTGGCAATGCGGCAGGTGGCGGGCTCTCCGCGGGGTGGTGTGCGGGGCTGGCTAAGAGTGCGGTGGGCTCCGATGGACTGGGTGCGGGGCAGGTAGGGCAGTAGTGGTGGCTGGTCAGGCGCTGCTGACGTTGCACACCGATACGTCCGAGTCGTTCGGTGGTGCGCTTGCCGCGCTGGACGGGGCGGTCGCGATCGAAGCGGTGCCCGGCAGCAAGCCGGGGGAGTTGGTTCTCGGGCGGGTCGGGTAGACCTTCGCCGTGTGGTGATTCCACCACTGATCTCGCGAGAACATGGGTAACTCACCGGGTACGGGCAAACCCGCTCAGCCCTCAACCGCCGCTCGCCAATGTAACCGGTGAAACCGACTGAGTCTGGCCAGAAGACGCGGAGAGGCGGAGGAGCTACCGTTTGAACATGACTGGACCGATGCCCCTTGACCTTGCTTCGATCCGACAAGCGCCGAAGGCTCTGCTGCACGATCACCTCGACGGTGGTTTGCGGCCGGCGACGGTGCTCGAGCTGGCCGCTGAGTGCGGCTATGACCAGTTACCCGCTCACGATGCCGAGAGTTTGGGGGCCTGGTTTCGGGATGCCGCCGACAGTGGGTCGTTGGAGCGGTACCTGGAGACGTTCGCCCACACCGTCGCGGTGATGCAGACTCCGGAGGGTTTGCGCCGGGTGGCGCGTGAGTGCGCGATCGATCTCGCCGCCGACGGTGTGGTCTACGCCGAGGTGCGGTTCGCCCCGGAACAGCACCTCGAGAAGGGGCTGACTCTCGACGAGGTGGTCGAGCACACCCTCGCGGGGTTCCGGGAAGGTGAGGCCCTGGCCGCGGAGCAGGGCAATGTCATCCGGGTGACCTGTCTGCTCACCGCCATGCGGCACGCGGCGCGCTCGCGCGAGATCGCCGAGCTGACGGTGCGGTTCCGCGACAGCGGTGTCGGCGGGTTCGACATCGCGGGCGCCGAAGCGGGATTCCCGCCCACCCGGCACCTCGACGCCTTCGAATACCTGCGAGCCAACCACGCGCACTTCACGATTCACGCGGGTGAGGCGTTCGGATTGCCGTCGATCCACGAGGCGCTGGCGTTCTGCGGTTGCGACCGGCTCGGCCACGGCGTGCGCATCACCGACGACATCGTGGTCCCCGGCGCCATCGAGGACGCGCAGCTCGGGTTGGTCGCCAACTATGTGCGCGACATGCGGGTGCCATTGGAGCTGTGTCCGTCCTCGAACGTGCAGACCGGCGCGGTGCCCTCGCTGGACAAGCACCCGTTCGACCTGCTGGCACGCCTGCGCTTCCGGGTCACCGTGAACACCGACAACCGGCTGATGAGCGACACCTCCATGAGCGAGGAGATGCTCAAGCTGGTCGACACCTTCGACTACGGCTGGAGTGACCTGGAACGGTTCACCATCAATGCCATGAAGTCGGCGTTCATCCCGTTCCCGGACCGGCTGAAGATCATCGACGAGGTCATCAAGCCGGGGTACGCCGTCCTGCTGGGATGAACGACATCGGGGGTGGCACCTGTGCAGGTGCCACCCCCGATGGTCTCGTCTCGTCAGCTCACTCGGTGACCAGGCGCGCTTCGAAGACGCGCTGCAGGTCGCGGAACTGCTGGGCCTCGGTGGCGAACGGCGGGTTCGGCGCCATCCGGTTCGGGTCGGGGTTGAGCAGGTAGGAGACGTACCAGCCGAGCGGATTCGACGGGGCCAGCGCCTGTTCCACGCTGTCGTCGTCGGCGTAATCGGCGGCGTCGCTGAACAGTTCGACAGCCAGGTCGAGCTGTTCGACGTCGACCGCCTCGGGACCCTCGGCCAGATCCTCGACCAGACCGGTGAGCACGTAGACGTTCTCGTCGGTCACCTCGACCTCGAGCGAGCCGTCGACCGCGGCGGTCTGCACCTCGGCGAAAGTGGAGACCCTGGCGAGCTCGTGTTCGTGATCGTCGGCCAGGTAGCGGGCCAGCGCGCGCTCGGAGGCGAAGACCGTGATGGTCCGGCCGTTGCCGAGGAAGATCGGCTCGTCGTCGAGGTAGCAGCGCAGCGTGTACTGCTCGCCGTCGGAGGTGACGATCTTGACCGGGTCGATGCCGACCTCGTTCCAGAACGACTCGTCCTCGTCCTCGTCGTCCTCGGCGGTGAGGTCGACGTTCTCGAACTCCTCGTCCTCCTCGGCGACATCGTCGGCGTCGACCACGTTCTCCTCGGCGGCCAGCAGCTCGGCCTCGGCGACGGCGACCGCGGCCGCGTCGACCTCGGGGGTGCTGACGACGCTGTCGATCGCGTCGAGGACGTCGTCCCAGCCCTTGACGATGGCCGCGCCGACCTGGTCCCAGAGCTCCTCGCCGTCACGCCCGACGAAGGTGCTCGCCCCGCTGGCCAGCGCGCCGAGCACCGGGTTGGACCCGAAGAACTTGGTCACCACGTCGAGTTCGCACACCTCGCCGATGTTGCGCACCATCGCCAGGGTGTCCTCGAGCTCACCGATGGCCTCGACCTCGGGATCGCCCGCGGCCAGCTCCGGCACGGCGACCAGATCGAAACTGAAGTTCTCCTCCGGCTCCAGCTCGGCGGCCGACAGACCGGCGATGACCGCCCAGGACGGGTGGTCGACGAGGTCGTTGTCGGAGTTGGTGCGGATGAACGCCGCCAGCTCCGCAACGGACTCGAATCCGTAGAGGTCGTCCTCGTGACCGAGGAACGCCTCCCACTCGTCGTCACCGTCGCGCCAGCGCGGTGCCCACAGGGTGACGAGATCGCCATCGGTCAGACCGAGCTCGATCGGGACGATGTCTCCAGAAGCCATGACGCGAAGCCTATCGAGCTTCAGCGCCGCGCACTATCCGGCCCGGGTGCTAACTGATCGGCCGGTACCGCACTCGCGCCGGTGAGTGATTCGTTCAGTGTCGCAATGATGTTGGAACGCTCTGCCCCGGCGCCCTCGGTGGCCTGTTTGCAGGCGTGCAGGATCAGCTGCGCGGCCTCGGGGGGAGCGAGTGCGGTGATGCCTTCGTCGAGGGTCAGCGCGACCAGTGCGCCGTCGCTGTTCACCTCGGCGGTGACCAGGCCGTCCTCGGTGGTGAAACGCCCGTTGACCTGCTTCAACCCGTACAGCGCAGCCTCCAGCGCCTCGAGTTTGTCGGTCACGCCCTTGACCAGGGCGTCCATCTCCGCACTCACAGTGGCCTCATCCAACTCGTCTGACCGGTGTCGGCGTCGTCGATGCGGTCGAGCTCGTCGACGGCCTGGCGCCGGGTGGGCAGGTTCATCTTGTCCAGCAGCTCGTCGGGGATCTGCGCCTGCTCGCTGTAGACCTCGCGCAGCCGGGCCGCCGCGGCGATGGTCGAGCGCCGGGTCAGGCGCAGGATCTCGTCGGCGAGCGCTTGGGCGCCGTACTGGTACTCACTGCGCTCGAACTTGATCGCGATCGGCAGACCCATGCTGGTCGCGCGGACCGAGATCGTGCCCGACCGGTTGCTGCTGACCGCGGACTCCACATTGGGAACCTCGGGGATCGGCGTGCCGGTCATGAGGTTGGCCTGTAGAAGCCGTAGAACTCCATGCCACTGTTCTCCGTTCGGATGGAACTGATCGAGACGGGATCGCCCGCCTCGACGAGCTGCCCGTTGCCGACCACCATGGCGACGTGGCCGTCCCACACGGCCAGATCGCCCGGCATCAGATCACCGGGGGACACCTGGGGGTTGCCGATGTGCTGCTCCTGGGCGAGCCGGGGCAGTTCGACCCCGGCCTCGCCGTAGGCGTACTTGGTGAGGCCGCTGCAGTCGATACCGGAGCCCGGGGTGTTGCCGCCCCAGACATACGGCGTGCCGACGGCGCCGATGGCCGAGCGGACCGCGGTCGCGGCCTCTTCGTTGGGCGCCTCGACGACGCTGCCGTCGGGCAGGGTGATCTTGACGCCGGTGCCGCTCGACCCGGTCGAGGAGCCGGATCCGGTCGATGGCTGACCGGTGCCGCCGGTGGTCCCGCCGGTGGCGGCCGGTGTGCTCGCGCCGGTGAGCGCCGAGGACGCCGACGACGACACGGCGCCGAGCACCGAACTGCCGGTGCTCGCGACCGCGGACAGCAGGTTCGAACCGAGCGAGGACGCGGCATTGGTCGCGCCACCGGAGACACTGGCGGGCGCGACGCTCGACGGCGCCGGGGTGAGCTCCTGGATCGCCGCGGTCTGGGTGCCCAGTTCGTCCTGCACCCGGCCGACGACGCCGAGGCCCTGGCCGATGTGGTCGATCGCGGAGCTCACCACGGCGGTGAGGCCGACCGGCGTGCCGAGGGTGGGTGCCAGCTTGGACACGTCGGTCAGGAACGAGTTGACGATCCCGTCGAGTTCCTTCTGCCCGGTCTCCACGTAGGCCGCGGCCTGGTCGACCACGGTCGCCATCTCGGTGCCGTTGTCGGACAGGGTGGCCGAGGAGGTCTGCACGCGCAGGGCCTTGGCGGTGGCCGCGTCGACGGCCTGGCCGTCCCACGCGGCGTTCACCGCGTTGATCCCGGAACGGCCGAGCTGGTGGATCTGGTCGAGATTGGTGGAGGTCGCCCGCAGCCCGTCGGAGGCGCCCCCGGTGCCGACCACTCCGCTACCGAAGCTCGACAGCAGGTCGTAGAGCGGTTGTGCGATGCCGCTGAGGTCGATCATGCGCCCGCACCGAGCCCGCCGGTCGCCGACCCGAGGGCGGCGGCGTTGTTCAGGTCGGTGTCGACGAGCGTGGCGGCGGCGCTGGCCGTGGCCGCGCCCATGCTCGCCATGACGGCCGACAGCTGACCGATGGCCGCCACGTGGCCGAAGTGCGCGGCGGAGTAGGCCGCCACGAAATCGCCGCCGATCAGGCCCATGATCGGGCCGAGCAGGGTGGGGTCGGAAGCGACCGCACCGGCCGCCGCGGTGGCCAGGTCGGTGGCCATGACCTCGGCAGTTCCGCTATAGGCGACGATGCCCTCGGCATCGGCCGACATCTTTACCATCGAACTTCCCCCAATCCTCGAGTTCCCGGGCAGAGTACGTCATTCAATAGCTTCGACGCACCGGCGCCGCATTCGGTTCCCTCGACCGCGAAATTTCCCCAGCAGTCGCACCGGAACCGCCTGGCGACCCTATCGTTTTTTCATGCGCACCGACACTGTCGACCATCCGCTCGCCGCCACGCTGCTGAGCACCATGCGGGACGCCCGCTCCGACAACGCCACCTTCCGCAATGCTCTGCGCGATCTCACCGGCATCCTCATCTACGAGGCGCTGCGCGACGCGCCGGTCGTGCGCGCGCCGATCGACACGCCGGTCGCGGTCACCGAGGGCGTGCGCCTGGCCGCGCCGCCGCTGCTGGTCCCGGTCCTGCGGGCCGGCCTCGGCATGGTCTACGCGGCCGCCGATCTCGTGCCGGAGGCCCGCGTCGGTTTCGTCGGCATCGCCCGCGACGAACAGTCCCACGAACCCGTGCCCTACCTGGAATCGCTGCCCGAGGACCTCACCGGCCTGCCCGTCTTCGTCCTCGACCCGATGCTGGCCACCGGCGGCTCGATGCTCTACACCCTCGAACTCCTCGCCGCCCGCGGCGCCACCGACATCACCGCCGTCTGCGTCGTCTCCGCCCCCGAAGGCGTTGCCGCCCTGGCCGGCTCGGGCCTCCCGGTCCGCCTGGTCACCGCCGCGATCGACGAGAAACTCAACGAGCACGCCTACATCGTCCCCGGCCTCGGCGACGCGGGCGACCGCCAGTTCGGCCCGCGCTGAATCCGTTCCGGGTGTCGGTGCCCTGTGCGATCCTTCGTCCATGGGGGAAACAGAGTCCGAGGCCGAGCCCGCCTACGGCGATGTCATGGCCTGGTTCGACGGCTATTTCATCCAGGTTTTCGGCGACTCGCTGGGATACCGGTCCGGCGACGGGATCCCGTGGTGTCCGCAGTGGTGGCGACATCCCAGCGTGGCCATCCGGCTGGACGCGCTGTGGCGTTCGTGGGAGGTGGCCCGGCACGGTGGCGGGCTCGGAATCAGCTTCTGGTTACTCGATCACGCCGACCCGCACATCCGCGCGCTGACCTCGGAACGCGGGCCCTTTCGGCACTGCTCGATCGAACATGGGCACCGTGCCACCGAATCGTTGCCGGTCGAGGCTCCGGAGGACAACGGTCTGCTCTTCGGCGACCCGGCGGTGCGTCGGAACGTGCGGGATCCCAAGCGCCCCTGAACCACTCCGATCACGCTCGGCGGGCCACCGTGTCCAGCGTGCGGCAGTGGTCGGCCAGTGCGGTCAGCCGGGCCTCGGCGTCGACACGAGCCCGCGGGAGGTCCGCGGCCGCCGCGACGGGCGCGAAGACCTCCAGGTAGCACTTGAGTTTCGGCTCGGTGCCCGAGGGTCGGATGACGATGCGGAAGTCGTCGGCGTCGAAGATCAGCGCGTCGGTGCGCATGCGGCCGCGGACCTGGGACTGGTCGGTGAATTTCACCGGGGTGCCGGCGATCTCGCTGGGCGGGTCGGCGCGCAGGAGCGCGGTGAGGGCGCCGGCCGCGGCCTGGTCCGGCAGGCGAAGGGAAACCTGGTCACCCGCGTGCAGGCCGAATTCGACGGCGTAGGAGTCCAGTTCGGCGAGCAGGGAGCTGCCCTGCGCCTTCAACAGGGCGACCAGGTCGGCGGCGGCCACGGCGGCGGAGATGCCGTCCTTGTCGCGGACCTTCGACGGGTCGACGCAGTGGCCGATGGCCTCCTCGTAGGCGTACACCAGCCCGTCACCCGCTCTGGCCAGCCATTTGAAGCCGGTGAGGGTCTCCGCGTAGCGGGCCGAGCGGGCGGCCGCCAGCTTCGCGAGCAGGCGCGAGGAGACGATGGTGGTGGCGACCAAGGGGTCGGCGGGGGCGGTGCGCAGGACGTAGTCGGCCAGCAGCACGCCGGTCTCGTCGCCGCGCAGCATCCGCCAGCCCCGCGGACCCGGCACGCCGAGAGCGCAGCGGTCGGCGTCGGGGTCGAGGGCGATGGCGAGGTCGGCGTCGACCCGCTCGGCCAGCGCGAGCAGCAGGTCGGCGGCGCCGGGCTCCTCGGGGTTCGGGAAGGCGACGGTGGGGAAGTCGGGATCGGGGGCGAACTGCTCGTCGACGACGTGCACATCGGTGAACCCCGCCGCGGCCAGCGCCCGCACCGCGAGCTCCCCGCCGACACCGTGCAGCGCGGTCAGCGCGATCCGCACCTCGGCCCGCTCACCGGGCCCGCCGAGGAGCCGGGGCAGTTCGGCCACCCGCGCGAGATACCGGTCGACCAGCTCCGCGCCGGAGGTCGAAACCGGCTCCCTGGCAACAGGTTCGGCCACGACCTCGATGGCCTTCTCGATCTCGGTGTCGGCGGGCGCGATGAGCTGCGACCCGCCGTCGAGATACACCTTGTACCCGTTGTCGGCGGGCGGATTGTGCGAGGCGGTGATCTGCACACCGGCCACCGCGCCCAGCTCCCGCACCGCGAACGCCACCACGGGCGTCGGCACCGGTTCGGGCAGCAGCGTCACCGGGAAGCCCGCCGCCGTGAAGATCTCGGCGGTGGCGGTGGCGAACTCGGCCGACCCGTGCCTGGCATCGCGCCCGACGACCACCGCCCCGCCACCGAGGCACCGGTCCCGCAGCCAGGCGGCCAGCCCGGCCGTGGCCCGCGACACCGTGGTCACGTTCATCCCGTCCGGGCCCTCGCGCAGCGGTCCGCGCAGGCCTGCGGTCCCGAAGCGCAGCATCTACACGCGCTCCAGGATCCCGCGCAGCAGCTTGCCGAGCCGGGGCGCGGCCGCCTGCCCCTCGGCGAGCACCTCCGCGTGCGACAGATGCTCGCCGGTGACGCCCGCGGCCAGATTGGTGACCAGCGAGATGCCGAGCACCTTCGCGCCGCGTGAGCGCGCCTCGATCGCCTCGAGCACCGTCGACATGCCGACCAGATCGGCGCCGATCGTGGCCAGCATCCGGATCTCGGCAGGCGTCTCGTACTGCGGACCGGTGAGCCCGGCGTAGACACCGTCGCTCAGACTCGGGTCGATCTCCCTGGCCAGCGCCCGCAGCTCCGGGTCCCAGGCATCGACCAGGTCGACGAATCGCGCGCCCTCGAGCGGGGTCCGCGCGGTGAGATTGAGGTGATCGGCGATCAGCACCGGCTCGCCCACCTGCATACCGGGCCTGATCCCGCCCGCGGCATTGGTGAGCAGCACGATCTCGGCGCCGGCGGCGATCGCGGCGGTCACCGGGTGCACGACCTGCTGGGGTGTGTAGCCCTCGTAGAGATGCTGACGGCCCATCAGCAGCAGCACGTTGTTGTCGTTCACGGTGAGCGAATGCACCATGCCCCCGTGCCCCTGCGCACCGGGTTTGCCGAAGCCCGGTAACTCCGGCATGGCGATCGAGGCATGCGGCGCGCCGATCTCGGCCGCTGCCTCCTGCCACCCCGATCCCAGCACCACGGCCACGCGATGACGCGGCACTCCCGTACGTTCGGCAATCGCCTGAGCGGCCTGTTCGGCAAGCATGGAGTGAGTCTATGTCCCGGCATCCGACCCTGCCCGGCCTGTTCCACCCGGTCGGGGATACCCGCGAGTAAGTACTTGCCCAGCTGCGGTTTATTCTTCCCTGCATGCCGTATTTGGAGCGCTCCGGTGACGTATTCGTGCTGTACCTCGGAAACGAGGGACAGACCGACAACGAGAACCGATTCTCGCCGGACTGGATCGATGCCTTCCACGCCGAACTCGACAAGGTCGAGGCGTCCGAGGGCGCGGCCGCGCTGGTGACCGTCGCGACCGGCAAGTTCTACAGCAACGGTCTCGACACCGACTGGGTGTTCGGCAACCTGGACAAGATCCACGGCTACCTGGACCGCGTGCACACCCTCTACACCCGCCTGCTCACCTTCCCCCTGCCGACCGTCGCCGCGATCAACGGCCACGCGTTCGGCGCGGGCGCCATGCTGGCCCTCTCGCACGATTTCAGCGTGATGCGCGGTGACCGCGGGTTCTGGTCGCTGCCCGAGGTGCACCTCGGCATGCCCTTCACCATCGGCATGAACGGCCTGCTCAAGGGCCGTCTCGCCAACCAGGTGTGCGTGCAGGCCATGACCACCGGCCACCGTTTCGGTGCCGACGAGGCCATCGCCGCGGGCATCGTCGCCGCCAAGGCCGACGCCGAGGAGGTGCTGCCCGCCGCGATCGCGCGCGCCGCCGCGCTGACCAGCCTGCGCAAGCCGATCAGCCCGATCATCAAGACCGCCCTGCACGCCGAGGCCCTCGCCGCGCTGGCCACCCCGGTCACCCCGGAGAACCTGCCGTTCGGCAACTGAGCACTCGCCGGTGCGCCCCGGTCCGGCACTGATGCGAGACTGGAGGGTATGGCACCCTCGCGCACCGGCGAACGCTCGGCCACCGCGTCCGATGCCGCGATCCTCGCGGCCTCGGCCGAACTGATCGGCCTCTCGCACGCGATTCACGCCGAACCCGAGCTCGCCTTCGCCGAGACGCGCAGCGTCGCCAAGGTCCTCGCACCGCTGGTCGAGCGCGGTTTCGCGGTCACCACCGGCGTCGCCGGCCTGCCGACGGCGTTCCGCGCCGTCTACGGCAGCGGCCCGCTGACCGTCGGCATCTGCGCCGAATACGACGCACTGCCCGAGATCGGGCACGCCTGCGGGCACAACATCATCGCCGCCTCGGCCGTCGGCGCCGCGCTCGGGCTGGCCGAAGTGGCCGATCCGCTCGGCCTGACCGTCATCGTGCTCGGCACCCCCGCCGAGGAGAGCGGCGGCGGCAAGATCCTCATGCTGGAGGCGGGCGCCTTCGACGACATCGCGATGGCGATGATGGTGCACCCCGGCCCCGCCGACATCGTCGGCGCGCGCTCACTGGCCCTGGCCGATCTGGCGATCACCTTCCACGGCCGCGAGGCGCACGCCAGCGCCGCACCCGAACTGGGCCGCAACGCGGGCGACGCGGTGACGCTGACCCAGGTTGCCCTCGGCTTGCTGCGCCAGCATCTCCGTCCCGGTCAGCAGCTGCACGGTATAGTGTCCGACGGTGGCGTAGCCCCCAACATCGTGCCCGGCCGCGCGGAGTTGCTGTACTACCTCCGCGCTGCCGATTCCGCTTCCCTCGACGACCTGATGCGCCGAGCGAAGGCGTGCTTCGAAGCGGGTGCCCTGGCAACCGGCTGCACGCACGACATACGGACGCTCGCGCCCACCTACACCGAGCTCACGCCCGATCCGGTTCTCTCGGCGCTCTACCGCGCGCAGCTCACCGGACTGGGCCGGACGCCGATCGCGCCCGAGCTCGAGGTGCTGCGTCCGCTCGGCAGCACCGACATGGGCAACGTCACCAACGTGATCCCCGGCATCCACCCGGTGATCGGCATCGACGCCGACGGCGCGGTGACCCATCAGCCCGAGTTCGCGGCCGCCGCGGTGAACGCCTCGGCCGATCGGGCGGTGCTCGACGGCGCCCTCGCGCTTTCGCGTACCGCTGTCGCGATGGCGCGCGATGAAGTACACAGGGACAGATTGTTACAACGGTTGCTCCAACGACAGGAGGACATTCGGTGAGCATTTCCGGCCATTCGGACACCGCACGCGCAGGCGCCGAAGCGCTATCGAGGGGCCTGGCCGAGCACGCCACCCACTCGATGATGCGTGAGAACGCGGCGTGTCCGACCCTGCCGGACACCGAACACGCCGGCCTGTCCGGCCCGGAGATCGTCGAGTCGTGGCTGGCCGAGCACACCGCCGACCTGGTGCAGTGGCGTCGCCACATCCACGCCAACCCCGAGCTCTCCCGCGCGGAGTTCGCCACCACCGAGTTCGTCTCCGGCTGGCTGACCAAGGCCGGGCTGACCTGGGAGGTACTGCCCGGCGGCACCGGTCTGCTGTGCGATTTCGGCCCCACCGACCGGCCCCGGATCGCGCTGCGCGCCGACATGGACGCGCTGCCGATGCAGGAGTTCACCGGCCTGAGCTTCGCCTCGACCGTGCCCGGCGTCTCGCACGCCTGCGGTCACGACGCGCACACCACCGTGCTGCTCGGCGCCGCGCTGGCGCTGGCCGAGGCCGAAGCCACGCTGCCGGTCGGGGTGCGGCTGGTGTTCCAGCCCGCCGAGGAAGTGATGCCGGGCGGTGCGATCGACGCGGTCGCGGCCGGTGCGATGGACGGTGTCGACCGGATCTTCGCCCTGCACTGCGATCCCCGGCTCGAGGTCGGCAAGGTCGGCGTGCGCACCGGGGCCATCACCTCGGCCGCCGACACGGTCGAGCTGGTGTTCGACTCGCCGGGCGGGCACACCTCGCGTCCGCATCTGACCAGTGATCTGGTCTACGCCATCGGCACCGTCATCACCGGTCTGCCCGGGCTGCTGAGCCGCCGCGTCGACCCGCGGACCAGCACCGTGATGGTGTGGGGCGCGGTCAGCGCTGGCAAGGCGCCCAACGCCATCCCGCAGACGGGCATGCTCACCGGCACCGTCCGCACCGGCGATCACGCGACCTGGCTGCTGCTGGAACCGCTGGTCCGCGAGATCATCGACGGTCTGCTCGCGCCGACCGGGGTGCGCTACCAGCTCAACTACAAGCGGGGCGTGCCGCCGGTGGTCAATGATCCGACCTCGGCGCTGATGTTCGAGAACGCGGTGCTGGCGATGGGACCGGACGCGCTCGCCGACACACCGCAGTCCGGGGGCGGGGAGGATTTCTCCTGGTATCTGGAGGAGGCGCCGGGCGCGATGGCGCGGTTGGGCGTGTGGCCGGGGACCGGGGAGCAGCTGGACCTGCATCAGCCGACGTTCGACATCGACGAGCGGGCGTTGGCGGTGGGGGTCCGGACCTTGGCCAACATCGTCCTGCAGGCAGGCTGACCACGATTCCGTGCCGGTATCCGTACCGGCACGGAGTCACTCAGGCCGAACCCGGCCCGACGTTCTTGCTGTTGCGGGTGCGCAGGGCGTGGACGTATTCCTCGGGGGCGCCTGCTTTTTCGGCCGCGTCGGCGATGACGCCGATGTAGCGGGCCGAGGGGAGGCCGCCTTCGTAGGCATCGAGGACGTAGAGCCAGGCCAGGCGGGATTCGCCCTGGGTGCCGGTGACGCGCAGGCGGATCTTCTTGTGGATGCCGAAGTCCGAGCCCTCCCAGCGGTCGAGGCGGTCCTCGTCCTCGGGGGAGACGTCGTAGAGGACGACGAACACCCGGGAGCCCGGATCCTCGACGACGGTGGCCAACGGCCCTTCCCAGCCGATGTCGTCACCGGCGAAGGTCAGGCGCCAACCTTCCAGCCACCCGGTCCCGGACATGGGCGAATGCGGGCAGCGTTCCAGCATCTGCGTCGAGTCCATGTTGGACCCGTAGGCGGCATAGATCGGCACCTGAGGAACTGTAGCCAATAACAGCGGCGGAATTCCTGTCTCCCACCCAGATCGGCTCACCGTCACATTCGGCGACGACGTCGAACACGCCCGACGGTGTTCACCGAGCCGACCCGGCACCGTCACAACGCACCTGAAATGATGGGTCGACAGCACGGGCAGCCCTCACAAGGGGCAGCCCCGATCAGGCGAGCAACAGGAGCGTGACTGGTGGCACGGATTGCGATCATCGGTGGTGGACCGGCCGGATACGAGGCGGCGCTGGTGGCCGCCCAGCACGGGGCCTCGGTGACCCTGGTCGACGCCGACGGCATCGGTGGCGCCTGCGTGCTCTGGGATTGCGTGCCGTCGAAGACCTTCATCGCCTCCACCGGTCTGCGCACCGATCTGCGCCGCGCCCGCGACCTCGGCATCACCCTCGACGCGAGCCAGGCGCAGGTGCACCTGCCCGAGGTCAACGGGCGCGTGAAGGCGCTCGCGCTGGCCCAGTCCTCCGACATTCGCGCCAAGTTGCAGGCCGCGGGCGTGCAGTTGCTGGCCGGCCGGGGCGAATTGGTCGGTCCCGCCACCGGTTTGGCGCACCGGGTGCGTGCCGTCCTCGCCGACGGCAGCAGCGAGGAGTTCGAGGCCGAGGTGGTGCTCATCGCCACCGGCGCCAGCCCGCGCGTGCTGCCGGGCGCCGAACCCGACGGCGAGCGCATCCTGAACTGGCGTCAGCTCTACGACCTGCACGAACTGCCCGAGACGCTGGTGGTGGTCGGTTCCGGCGTCACCGGTGCCGAGTTCGTCTCCGCCTACACCGAGATGGGTGTGCGGGTGAAGCTGGTCTCGAGCCGCGACCGCGTGCTGCCCGGCGAGGACGCCGACGCGGCGCTCGTGCTCGAGGACGCCCTCGCCGAGCGCGGTGTGGAACTGGTCAAGCACGCGCGCGCCGACGCGGTGGAGCGCACCGCCGACGGCATCGTGGTGAAGCTGTCCGACGGGCGCACGGTGACCGGTTCGCATGCCCTGATGACCGTGGGCTCCACCCCGAACACCGATCAGCTCGGCCTCGACCGGGTCGGCATCGAACTCGATCGCGGCGGTTACCTTCGCGTCGACCGGGTCTCGCGCACCTCGGTGCCCGGCATCTACGCCGCGGGCGACTGCACCGGCCTGCTCCCGCTGGCCTCGGTGGCCGCCATGCAGGGCCGGATCGCGATGTACCACGCGCTGGGCGAGGGCGTGAGCCCGATCCGGTTGAAGACGGTGGCCTCGGCGGTGTTCACCCGGCCCGAGATCGCGACGGTCGGCGTGAGCCAGACCGCCATCGACGACGGTGAGGTCCCGGCGCGCACGGTGATGCTGCCGCTGAACACCAATCCGCGCGCGAAGATGTCGGGCCTGCGCCGCGGCTTCGTCAAGATCTTCTGCCGCCCGGCGACCGGTGTGGTGATCGGCGGCGTCGTGGTCGCGCCGATCGCCTCCGAACTGATCCTGCCGATCGCGCTCGCGGTGCAGAACAACCTCACCGTCACCGATCTGGCGCAGACCTTCTCGGTGTATCCGTCGCTGACCGGATCGGTCACCGAAGCGGGCCGTTTGCTGATGCGCCACGACGACCTGGACTGAGCCGTGGTTCCTCGAATGTGAGGTGGATCACCGGCATTCGAGGTTTCGAATTGTCCTGTTCGCCAACGGCAGTCGTCGATTCCCGGCCTCGGTCACAGCGGGTGTTTGCGCAGGCGGCGCCGGGCGACGCCGAAACCTACTGCTGCGTTGCCTGTCCCGCGCTCATGTGGTTGACTCACCGCCGAGGCGCGATCAGATTGTGATCGCGTGGTGGAGTAGTGGGGGATTCCCTCCGGGAAAGGGATAAGCGAAAAGTGAAGCATCGTAAGCCGAGTCGGGCGCAGCGAGCGATGGCGAGCACGTCGTTGCCCCTGGCTGCCGCGGCGGCCGTGGCAACCCTTCTTGCGGCTCCGGCCGGCGCGGTCCCCAGCGACCAGCCGACCACACCCGCCACCCCGGCGCCTGCGCAGCCGGGAACCGGAACGCCGTCTCAGGAGACCGAAGGTCCCGAGACTCCGGAGAACGTGAAGCCGGGCGAGAACAAGCCCGGTCAGACCAAGCCGACCCCGGCCCAGCCGGGTGTCACCAGCCCCGCGCCGGGTCAGCCGGAGGCCACGCCGGCCCGGCCGACGCCGAGCCAGCCGGGTGTCACCACCCCGCGTGTCGCGCCGCTGCCGGTGCCGGGCCAGTCCGCTCAGGACAAGCCCGCCGTCGCGACGGACGAAGAAGAAGAGGGCGCCACCGAGGCGGAGACCGTTCCCGGTGAAGAGGGCACCACGCCCGGCCGGCCGTCGCAGGCGCTGCCGACGCAGCCCACGCAGCCGACCGTGCCGTCCGATCAGGGCGTGACCGGCGAGGAAGCCGACACCGAGGGTCCGAGCACCCTGCTGCAGGAGCCGTCCTGGCAGGCCCCGCGCCTGGCCGACGCGCCGGCCGCGCCGGTCGTCGAGATGGAAGGCCCGCGCCAGGAAGTCGGCGTGACGGTCGACGCGGGCGGTCTGGTGCCCGGCGTGCTGGCCAACACCCATCACTACAACAACGCCTCCGGCTACGTCGGCACCATCGGGTACCGCACGCCGCAGGGCTTCGGTGACGCGGGCGTCTCGGTCGAGTACATCACCGAGAACTCGATCCAGGTCACCGCCTACAACGGTGGCGACGGCCGCGAGGACTTCACCACGGTCACCGTGCTCGACACCACCCAGGCCAACCTGGCCAAGGCCGCGGTCGAGAACTGGATCAAGGCGCAGCCGGGCGGTACGGCCGCGCTCGAGGCCGCCGCGCAGGCTACACTGCCCGTGCCGGGGGAGCTGCTTCAGACGGTGAACGTTGCGGGTGTCACCACCCAGTGGGGTGGCTCACTCCAGTACTGACACGCAGTACGTCGTGTGGGGCGGTCGGATGCGACCGCCCCACACGTGTGTCCTGGGAAAGGATTGGACTTGGGCACCGAGGGTGACGAGAACGAGCGTGGCGACCGACCCGCCGCGGAATTCGGTCCTCCCGTAAGCGATTTCGGGCCGCCGCTCGACGACGAAGGCTTCGGCGCGCCACTGGCCGCCACGCCACCGCCCGCTCCGCCGGGCGCGCTACCGGAGATGGGCTGGCGTCCGGCTGGTCCGCCGTCGGCCGCGCCCGGTCCTTTCGGCGCACCCACCTCCGGAACACCAAGTGCGCCAGGACCATTCGGTGCACCGACGTCCGGAACGCCCGGTCCGTTCGGTGCGCCGACATCCGGAACGCCCGCGCCATTCGGTTCGCCGGTGTCCGGAACACCCAGCGCGCCAGGCTCATTCGGCGCGCCGACGTCCGGTGAGCCAGGTCCGTTCGGTGCGCCCACGCCCGATCCGTCCAGCGCTCCCGAGCCGGGGCCGTTCGGCGCGCCGGTCGCCGGGCAGGCCCCAGCCGCTCCGCCCGCCGGTTCGACACCACCGCGTGCTCCGGTCCCGCCTCGACTGCCCCCGGACCGGCGATCCGCCCCGACCTCCGTCTTCGGTGACGCCGTGGCCTCCCCGCCCCCGGGGCGGGACGCCTCACCCTTCGGCGCACCCGTCACCCCGCACGACAGCTCGCCGTTCGGCGCGCCCACCGCGCCACCGGCCGACGCCACGGTCCGGATCGGCGGCGATCAGGCACCGCGGGGTGACAACTCCGCCTTCGGCGACTCACCCTTCGGCGATTCGGTCCCGGTGAGCTCCGACTCCGATCGCACCGAGGTGATCCGCCGCGAACGGCCCGGTCCGCGCGCCGAAGCGCCACCGTCGCCGGACTCCTCGCGTATCCCGGAAGCGCCCGAGACCGTGCGCACCCCGCTCGGCGACGAGCCGAGGTCCGCGGAGGACAAGGCCTGGTGGAACAGCCCCGACGAGGGTGGCGCGGTACCGAAGCCGCCCGCGGAAGCGGGACTGTCCTGGGCCGACGACCCGATCGCGCGCAGGCTCGCGCCCAAGACGCCGCCGCCGGCGCCGAGCGCGAAGAAGGAACCCGACAAGCGGATGCGCTGGATCGTCGGCGGTGCCGCGGCGGCCGTGCTGCTCGTGGTGGCGCTGGTGCTGACGATCGGCCTGGTCAAGCGGGGCGGCGGCGATCCCGGCGTGACCGCGGCGCCGATCCCGTCGGCGGTGTCGGCCACCGATTGCCAGGAGGTGGCCGAGCAGGCCGTCACCGTGGGCAACGGCCCCGGCGACACGTCCTCCGGCGCCAAGGCGATCCTCGGCTTCCAGTACGCCTTCTACGTCGACCGCTCCGGTGTGAAGGTGCGCGACTACGCGGCACCCGATGGTGACATCTCACCTGCCGAGACGATCCAGGCGGCGATCGACGAGCAGATCCCGGTCGGCGCGACGCACTGCGTGAAGATGCGCGAGACCAGCGAGGGTCGCTACGACGTGGAACTGCGGGAATGGCATCCCGACGGCACCGCGATCGTCTACAAGCAGGAGATCATCACCACCAACACCGACGGAAAGTGGCAGATCAAGACCATCGCCGCTCGGTAGTATCTCATTATTTGGGAATGGAATTTCATATTCTGGTCAGTGATATGCGATCGTGGAGCATCGCATCCCCTGGCGTTCCCGGAGGTTTCCCATGTCCCCGATCAGTCCCGCACTGGCAGGCAAGCTCGACGGCTTGCAGAGCTCCGCGATCAGGGACCTGCTCAAACTCACCGCGCGCGCCGACGTCATCAGCCTCGCGGGTGGCCTGCCCGACGCGGCGCTGATGCCGCGCGAGCGGATCGCCCTCGCCGCGCAGGCCGCGCTGGGTGATCCCGCCGTGCTGCAGTACACCGAGTCGCCCGGCCTGCCCGCGTTGCGCGCGGTGATCGCCGAGCGCGAGTCCGCCCGCATCGGGCGCGCGGTGCCGGTCGAGGAGGTGTTCGTCACCCACGGTTCGCAGCAGGCGCTGTCGCTGCTGTCCGAGGTGCTCATCGACCCCGGCGCGCTGGTGATCGTGGAGGATCCCGCGTATATCGGTGCGCTGCAAGTGTTCCGGGCCGCCGGGGCGCAGATCGTCGCCGTGCCGCTCGATGGTGACGGCATGCGCGTCGACGTCCTGGAAGACCTGCTGGCCGCTGGGGAGCGCCCCGCCGTCGTGCACACCGTCTCCAACTTCCACAACCCCGGCGGCGTCACGCTGGCTCCCGAACGCCGTCGCCGCCTGGCCGAACTGGCCGAGGCGCACGGCTTCTGGGTGATCGAGGACGACCCCTACGGCGAGCTCTGGTTCGACCAGCCCGCCCCCGCGCCCGTCGCGACCTACTCGCCGCAGGTCATCCGCCTGTCCAGCGTCTCCAAGATCCTCGCCCCCACCCTGCGCGTCGGCTGGCTGGTCGCCCCCGACCGCGTCTGTCGCGCCGTCGAACTCCTCAAACAGGGCGCCGACCTGTGCGGTTCCGCCCTCACCCACCGCATCACCGCCGACCTCCTCACCGACACCGACTGGCTCACCACCCACATCGACACCGTCCGCACCGCCTACGGCGCCCGCGCGAAGTCCCTGGTCGAAGCCGTCCGCACCACCTTCGGCGACCGCGTCCACTGCACCGACGCCACCGGCGGCATGTTCGTCTGGGCCGACTTCACCGACAACACCGACACCTCGGCCCTGCTCCCCACCGCATTGGAATCCGGCGTCGCCTACGTCCCCGGCGCCGCCTTCGCCGTCTCCGACGCCTACCGCACCTCCATGCGCCTGTGCTTCACCACCTCCGACGAGGCAACTCTCACCGAAGCGGTAACCAGACTGGCCACGGCCACCCGCTGAGTCCTACTCGCGGCGTTGCACGAAGCTGTCGAGCCTGCCCGCCGCGCATCCCGTCGTCAAGGTTTGACCATCGGATCTCGGAAGTCGCTGACCGCGTGTTCGACGGCTGGTGGGCATACCGGCCTCGCACGGGTGAAGGTGCGTGAGTCGGCGTTCTTCTTCTCGCAGATGTCTGCGGCAGAGCGGAAATGCGAGCACGGGTCGCAATGGGTCGCCATGGCGCCTGTTTTCGCTGTTCAGGGCGCCTTGGTGGTGTCGTGCTCGACCTTCGAATGCGAGTTGTCGCGGTGGGTTGGCGGCTCGATGCTGGAGGTATGGAGTATCTGAGTTATGCGCAGTTTCTGCCGCCGCGGTATCGGGCGGAGGTGATCGTCGAGCCTCGTTCCGAGTGGTGGGCGTGGCGGGGGCATCGGGTGCATGTTGCGCGGGCGGGCGGTACGGATGATCCCGTTCGGGCGCTGGCGTTGCACGGTGCCGGTGGGCATGCGGGGTTGGTGTGGCCGTTGTTGGGGATCGGTGCGGCAGAAGGGGTTTCGGTGGCGGCGTTGGATCTGCCGCTGTATGGCGACACCGTGGTGGACGATCCCGGTGGGGTGAGGTATCGCGACTGGGTCGACCTGGTCTGCGATTTCGTCGTGGCCGAGACCGAAGCCGATGATCGTCCGCTCGTGCTGTTCGGGGCGAGCGTGGGCGGGATGCTGGCCTACGAGGTGGCCGCGCGGACGGGGCGGGCGGCGCACGTCGTGGCGACCTGTCTGGCCGATCCCTCGGATCCGGCGATGCGGCGCGCGATGGCGCGGTGGTCGGTGACCGGGGCGGTGCCGCTGCCGGTCCTCGCCGCCACCGGCGCGGTGCTCGGGCGGGTGCGTCTCCCGGTCCGCTGGCTGGCCGACCTGGCGAACATGAGCCTCGATCCGGCGGTGTCACGGCACTGCGCGACCGATCCACGCGGCGGCGGTGTGCGGATCCCCCTCGGCTTCCTCGCGGACTTCCTGCGGTTCGAACACACTGCGCCGGAACGGTTCACAACCACACCGGTGACCCTGGTCCATCCGGCCGAGGACCGCTGGACCCCACCGGACCTGAGCCTGCGATTCCTCGACCGCATCAGCGCACCGACTCGGGCCGTGTTGCTCGAAGGCTGCGGACATTTCCCACTCGAAGAACCCGGCGTCACCCAGCTCGCGGACACGCTGCGGGAGCTACTGGTCGCGACTCGCCCCTGAGTCGCGTTCCGCGACGAGCACCTGGAGGTGCGCAAAGCGCTACCGGTTGCGCTCGTGGTTGTGGAGCGCCAGGTGGGTCGTTGGCCGGCCGGTTTGTTCGCCGCCGTGACGCCACCAGGTCAGCTGTTCGGGTGCTAGCGGTCGGATTCGTCATCCGGCGACGACTCGGCCGGGATCAAGGCCGTGGCCAGCGCGGTCAGCTCCTCGGCGCGCACGGAGTGCCGGGTGAGGACGCGGTGGACCTGTGCGTCGACCGCGTGGACCACGGTGCGGGCGGTGAGCAGGGGATCGGACCCGCCGCGGTCGCAGCGTCGCAGGTGGAATTCGATCTCGGCGACGAGGTGGTCCTCGAAGGCCTGCATCGCCGCGAGCTCGCCCGGCAGCCGCAGCGCGACCCGGTGCAGCAGGGCGTGCAGGGCGGGTCGCTCGCGGTGCAGGTCGGCGACCACCACCATGATCGCCCGCATGCTCTCGTCGAAGGGTGGCTCGTCGGCGCGCAGCTGGGCGAACACCGCACCCAGCTGCTGCCCGGCGTCGAGCAGGTGACGCTCGGCCAGGGCGTGCAGCATGGCTTCCTTGTTCGGAAAGTACTGGTAGAGCGTGCCGATCGAGAGTCCGGCGCGTTCGGCGATGCGGTTGGTCGTGGCCGTGATGCCCTCGCGGGAGAAGACCTGGGCCGCGGCTTCGAGCAGCGTGTCCACGGTCTGCCGGGAACGCTGCTGGCGCGGTGTCTTTCGTGGCCGGTCGTCCATCACGCCCAGTTGTAGGTGCGCTCGACGGCCTTGTTCCATTCGGTGAAGCGTTGGGCGCGTTCGGATTCCGGCATGGTCGGGGTCCAGGTGTGATCGGCGGACCAGTTGTCGCGGATCTCGTCGGTGCCCGACCAGTAGCCCACCGCCAGGCCGGCGGCGTAGGCGGCACCGAGGGCGGTGGTCTCGCGCACGACGGGGCGAACGACCGGGACGTCGAGGATGTCGGACTGGAATTGCATGAGCAGGTCGTTGCCGGTCATGCCGCCGTCGACCTTGAGGGTGGTCAGTTCCAGATCCAGCTGCTGGGCGGCGGCGTCGGCACGCATGGCGTCGACCACCTCGCGGGTCTGGAAGGCCGTCGATTCCAGGGCGGCGCGGGCCAGGTGGGCCTTGGTGACGAAGCGGGTGAGCCCGGCGATGACGCCGCGCGCGTCGGGCCGCCAGCGCGGGGCGAACAGGCCGGAGAAGGCGGGCACGAAATACGCGCCGCCGTTGTCGTCGACGCTGCGGGCCAGCGGTTCCACCTCCTCGGCCGAGGCGATGATGCCGAGATTGTCGCGCAGCCACTGCACCAGCGAGCCGGTGACGGCGATCGAACCTTCCAGCGCGTAGACCGCCGGTGCGTCGCCGAGCTGGTAGCAGGCGGTGGTGAGCAGGCCGTGCTTGCTGAACACCGGCGTCGTCCCGGTGTTGAGAAGCATGAAATTGCCGGTGCCGTAGGTGTTCTTGGCCTCGCCGGGCAGCAGGCACGCCTGGCCGAAAGTGGCGGCCTGCTGATCGCCGAGGATGCCCGCGACCGGCGCGCCCGCGAACGGTCCCTGGGTGATCTCGGCATAGACCTCCGAGGAGCTGCGGATCTGCGGGAGCAGCGACATCGGGATGTCGAACTCGGCGCAGATCTGCGAATCCCATTGCAAGGTACGTAGATCCATCAACATGGTGCGGGAGGCATTGGTGACGTCGGTGAGATGCTCGCCGGTCAGCTTCCACAGCACCCAGGTGTCCATGGTGCCGAAACACAGCTCGCCCGCCTCGGCCCGCGCGCGGACACCATCGACATTGTCCAGAATCCAGCGCAGTTTCGGCCCCGCGAAATAGGTCGACAGCGGCAGCCCCGTGCGGTCGGCGTACCGCTGCGGGCCCTGCTCACCGGCCAGTTCGGCGCACAGCTGATCGGTGCGGGTGTCCTGCCAGACGATGGCGTTGTACACCGGCTGCCCGGTGGCCCGGTCCCAGACCACGGTGGTCTCGCGCTGATTGGTGATCCCGATCGCCGCCAGATCTCCGGCCGAGCACCCGCTGTTGCCGAGCGCCGCCCCGAGCGCCCACTCGGTGTTGCGCCACATCTCCAGCGGATCGTGCTCCACCCACCCCGGCTTGGGGAAGATCTGCCGATGCTCCCGCTGCGCGGTCCCGACGATCCGGCCCTGCCGGTCGAAGACGATGCAGCGACTCGAAGTCGTGCCCTGATCGATGGCGGCCACATAGCGACGCATTGATGCAGGTTACCCAAGGACGGCCCCGCTCCGGGCCGCTGTGGCGAGCTTTGTCGTCGGCGATGAAGGAGGCGCTGACCGCGGGTAGGTGCGACAGGCCGCGCCCACCCGGATCTCGGAGTGCCCACACATCCGGTTGGGTCGGTGACAGCCTCCCGACCGGCCGATACGGGTCGGGCCAGTTCGATGTGCGGCACAGGTCAGGGGTGTCCGGTTCGGCGTGCGAGCCGAATTTCGTGACCGCGCCCCGCCGCGCACGTCCCGCGCGGGGATCGGGCACTACGTTTAGCCTGTAGACGGCGCCGGGGATGTGCTCCGGCGTTGCCCCACTGTCGACCGGGACCGGCCGAACCTCGGTCGGCGGCGAGGAGTCGAGCATGTCGCAGACACCGGAGTTTCCGTTCCTCAACCCTGGTGAGTTGGTCGCGGGCGGGAAACGGGACCGGCTCGGGCCGGGTCAGCTCGGGCCGGAGCATCGGCGCACCGCCTGGGAACGCCTCGGCAAGGACCAGTTCGACGTCCTGGTCATCGGCGGCGGCGTGGTCGGCGCCGGGATCGCCCTGGACGCGGCGACCCGCGGCCTCTCGGTCGCCCTGGTCGAGGCCCGCGATCTGGCCTCCGGAACGTCGAGCCGGTCGTCGAAGATGTTCCACGGCGGCCTGCGCTACCTCGAACAGCTCGAATTCGGCCTGGTCCGGGAGGCGTTGAAGGAGCGCGAGCTGGCACTGTCGACGCTGGCACCGCACCTGGTGAAGCCGCTGCGCTTCCTCTACCCGCTCACCCATCGCGTCTGGGAGCGCCCCTATGTCGCCGCCGGACTCACCCTCTACGACAGCATGGGCGGCGCGAAATCCGTTCCGGGACAGCATCATCTGACCCGTCACGGTGCGATGCGATTGGCGCCGGGACTGCGCAGGGACTCGCTGATCGGCGGGGTCACCTACTACGACACCGTTGTCGACGATGCCCGCCACACCATGACGGTGGCCCGCACCGCCGCGCACTACGGCGCGGTCATCCGCACCTCCACGCAGGTCGTCGGGCTGCTGCGCGAAGCCGACCGGGTGGTCGGGGTGAAGCTGCGTGACACCGAGGACGGGCGCACCGGCGAGGCACGCGCGAATGTGGTGATCAACGCGACCGGCGTGTGGACCGACGAGGTGCAGGGCCTGTCGAATCAACGCGGCCGATTCCATGTGCGCGCGTCCAAGGGCGTGCACATCGTGGTGCCGCGCGACCGGATCGTCAGCGACGCAGCCATCATCCTGCGCACCGCCACCTCGGTACTGTTCGTCATCCCGTGGGGCGCGCACTGGATCATCGGCACCACCGACACCGACTGGAACCTCGACCTGGCCCACCCCGCCGCCACCAAGGCCGATATCGACTACCTGCTCGACCGGGTCAACGAGGTGCTGGTCACCCCGCTCACCCACGCCGACATCGACGGCGTCTACGCGGGCCTGCGCCCACTGCTGGCCGGGGAGAGCGACGAGACCTCCAAGCTCTCGCGCGAACACGCGGTGGCCAGGGTCGCACCCGGCCTGGTGAGCATCGCGGGCGGCAAGTACACCACCTACCGGGTGATGGCCGCCGACGCGATGGACGAAGCGGCACAGGACATTCCGGCCCGCGTCTCGCCCTCGATCACCGAGAAGGTTGCCCTGCTCGGCGCCGACGGCTACTTCGCCCTGGTGAACCAGACCGTGCAGCTGGCCGAACACTACGGCGTGCACCCCTACCGCATGACCCACCTCCTCGACCGCTACGGCTCCGTCGTCGACGAGGTGCTCGCCATGGCCGCGGGCAAACCCGAACTGCTGCAACCGATCACCGACGCCCCGGCCTACCTGCAGGTCGAAGCGGTGTACGCGGCCGCCGCCGAGGGCGCCCTGCACCTCGACGACATCCTGGCCCGCCGCACCCGCATCTCGATCGAATACTCCGACCGCGGAGCCAATTGCGCCGAGCAGGTCGCCAATCTCGTTGCCCCCGTGCTGGGTTGGGATGCCGAGGACATCGACCGCGAGGTGTCGCTGTACCAGGCGCGGGTGCGCGCGGAGATCGAATCCCAGGCCGAGCCCGACGACAAGTCCGCCGACGCACTGCGCGCCGCCGCACCGGAACCCCGCCCGCAACTCCTGGAGCCGGTGCCCCAGGACCGCTGACGCGCGTCCGGCGCGACCGGTTGCCCCCCCCGGGTCGCCCGGATAACGACCTGGACGGTTGATCACCAGGCACTGGTGGCGTTCGCCTCTCGGGCGATGTTTGCCTGAGTGCCTGGTGATCAATCGTCCAACAGCGTGGCCCGCGGGCGCTGCGCCCGGCTCCGGGCGGCCCGGCGGGTTCGCCCGAGGTTCCGGCGAGCGGTCCGGGTGGTTTGTCCAGGTCGAGCGCGTTCCGTGGTTCGTGCGGTCGGCAGGGCAGCGTCGCGGGGCGGCGCTCAAGGGGTGGGGGTTGGCTGGCAGCGGGGGCAGAAGTAGATGCCGCGTTCGCGCTGGGTGATGCGGTCGGCGGGGTCGTCCTCGCCGAGGAGCCGGGAGACGATCGCGGTTCCGCAGCGTGGGCAGGGGCGGCGGGTGCGGCCGTAGACCATCGGTCGCCAGGGCGGCTCGTGGGCGGCTTTGCCGAGGACGCGGTGGGATTCGTCGACGAGGGCGGGCAGGTCGTCGATCTCGCCGACCGGGGTGGCGGGGTGGACGCGGCGCAGGAAGCAGATCTCGCTGCGGTAGATGTTGCCGATGCCCGCGAGATTGCGCTGGTCCAGCAGGGCGAGGCCGATCGCGCGGCGCGGGTACTCGGTGAGTCGGCGCAGCGCCTCGGCCGCGTCCCAGTTCGGGCCGAGCAGGTCGGGGCCGAGGTGGTCGATGACGGTGTGCTCCTCGGCGCGCCGCAGCACTTGGACCTTGCCGAGCGCGAAGCCGACCGCCTCGACCTCGTCGTTGGCGAGCACCAAACGCGCGGTGACCGGCGGTTTGGTCCAGCGTTGGCCGCAGTGGAACACCCGCCACTCGCCCTCCATCTTCAGGTGCGTGTGGATGCTCACCTGATCGGTGCGGATGAACAGGTGCTTGCCGTAGCTGCCGACCTCGGTGATCAGATCGCCGACCAGGTCGACCGTGGCGTAGCGGGGCACCCGGAAGTCGCTGCGCGTCAGGGTCTTGCCGACCAGTGCCGCGCGCAGCCGTTCCGCGGTGCGGAAGACGGTGTCGCCCTCGGGCATTCGGCTACACCTGCCTGCGCAGCCGCAGCCCGCGCGGGGTCACCGCGAAACCCGCCTCGACGAGATAGTCCACGAAGGCGTTGCCGTGCACGGTTTCCCCGTTGATCTTGTCGATGACCAGCGAGTCGACCCGGCGATCGCGGACCAGTCCGGCGAGCGCGTCGGCGGCGACGCGACGCAGCCCGGGGTCCTCGGTGAAGCTGAGCAGGGTCTTGCCGCCGCGCTCTAGGTAGAGCACCAGCTCACCACCGACCAGGACCACCAGCGCGCCCGCCTTGCGGCCCGGACGATGCCCGCCCTCGACATCGCCCTTGGGCCAGGGCAGTGCCGCGCCATAGGGATTGGCCGGGTCGCACGAAGCCAGGGCGAGCGCGACACCCACGCGAGAACCGTCCCGGTCGGTGTCGAAGGAACGCAACCGGTCGACGGTGTCGGTGGTGGAGAACTGGGCGCCGCCGAGTGTGTCGACGAAATAGCCGCGCCTGCACCGGCCGCGGTCCTCGAACTCGGTGAGGACCCGGTACATCAACGCGAAACCGCCGGGCACACCTTCGTTCTGGACCGAGCCCCTCGTCAGGATCCCGTACCGCTCGATGAGCTGGTCGGCCGTGGCGTGTGCGCGAACAGTGTTGTCCTGCACTCGTTCCGGAAGGATCGACCACCGTCCGGTGACATTCGGTGGACCCGTCCTGGTCGGCATCGACGGCCGGGGCAGGTACGCGCGCCCCCGAGGCGCCCGGCGCGGGGTGCGGTGTGCGGTGGTGCTGCGCGCGGTGCCCGACAGGAGGGCACGCACAGGCGCGAAGGTGTCACCGGAGACGTAACCAGCCCACACCAGTTGCCACAGCGCCTCGCCGACCGCCTTGTCGTCGAGCAGGCCGGTGGTATCGGCGAGCTGCCGGAAGAAGTACGCACCGCCGCCACGCAAGGTGGACGGGAGCCGCCGCGAAGTGTCTGGCCCGTTCTTCGGCCTGGTGTTGTTCGGCCCAGGGCTGCTCCGGTACGCGCCCTTCGGTTCGGTGCTCGTCGTGTCGTCGGGCTGCTGGATGCGAGCGGAGTTTCGCGGCCGTCCTTCGTGACGCTCGTTCGCAGCGGTGGGCGGTGGGGTGGTGTCCGGTGCGTCGAGGTTGATCGGGGGGTGCTGGTCGGCGGCTGGGGGCCACGGCTCCAGATCGGCGCCGAGGGCGGCGAGCAGGCCCAGTTGGGTGTCGGTGGGGTCGATGTCGTCGGGTGGGGGGAGAGTGAAGGGGGCCTGGTCGGCCAGGTGCAGGGCGATCCAGCCGTCGCGGGCGGTGATGGCGCCGTGGCCGGACCAGATCACCTCGCCGGTCGCCATCAGTTCGTCGAGCATGGCGGGGGAGTAGTCGCGGACCCGCGTCGGCAGGATCAGCGACTCCCAGGCCGAGGCCGGGATCGGTACGCCCGCAAGCTGTTCCACCACGGTGGCGACGCCGTCGACGCCGCGCAGTTCGCCCGAACCCACGTGCTGCCAGGCGGGCAGGAACCGGCCGAACGCGGCGGTGGACACCGGTTCCACCTCGTGTCGCGCAGCGGCCAGTGAGCGGCGGCGCAGGCGGCGCAGCACCTGGGCATCACACCACTCGGTACCTGCCGTGTCGGGCGTGAATTCGCCTTCCACCACCCGCTTCTCGGCCAGCAGCCGATGCAGCGCGGTCACCGCGACCGCCGTGCCGAGTCCGAATCGGGCGGCCACATCGGCGGTGGTGAACGGCGCGTGCGTGCGGGCATACCGGCCGACGAGATCACCGAGCGGATCGGGCACCGGCTCGATGAACGCCGCGGGCACCCCGATCGGCAACGGCACCCCGAGCGCGTCCCGCAGTCGCGCCGCATCCTCCACCGCCACCCACCAGGTGCGCCCCGCGAACGAGACCTCCAGTGCCCGGCGCGCATCCCGCAGTTCGGCGAACCAGGCGGGGGCATCGGATTCGCTGAGCGGAGAGTCATCGATTCGGGAGCGCTCGTCGGCCCCGCCGGAATCCCCGTCTCGCTCCGCGTCGACGGTGCCATTGCCTGCGACAGGGTCGGCGCCCCGGGGGTCATCGGCAGAGATGGTGGCCCCACCACGTGGCACGCATCGCGCGGCCGCCTCCTCCGGGGTCAGCGGGCCGAGGAGGCGCAGGAGGTCGGCGAGGCCCTCGGCGTCGCGGGCGTGGCGTTCGGGGGTGAGGCGTTGGAGTTCGCGTTCGGTGAGGGCGATGACCTCGGGATCGAGGAGCTCCCGGAGTTCGACGCGGCCGAGGAGTTCGGCGAGCAGGCTGGAGTCCAATGCCAGTGCGGCGGCGCGGCGTTCGGCCAGTGGGCTGTCGCCGTCGTAGAGGAACTGGCCGATGTAGGAGAACAGCAGGGCGTTGGCGAAGGGGGACGGGCTCGCGGTCTCGACCTCGATCATCCGCACCTCGCGGCGGGCGACCTTGGTGAGCAGGTCACGCAGCGAGGGCAGGTCGTACACATCGCGCAGACATTCGCGCACCGTCTCCAGCAGGATCGGGAACTGCGGGAATTTGCGTGCCACATCGAGCAATTGGGCCGAGCGCTGCCGCTGCTGCCAGAGCGGAGCCCGCTTGCCGGGGTCACGGCGGGGGAGCAGCAGCGCGCGGGCGGCGCACTCGCGGAACCGCGAGGCGAACAGCGCCGAACCGCCCACCTGCTCGGTGACGAGGTCGTCGATCTCGTCGGGTTCGAAGGCGAACAGTTCCGCGCCGGGTGGTTCGTCGGTGGTGTCGGGCAACCGCACCACGATGCCGTCATCGGATGCGGTCGGCGCGGCATCCACCCCGAACCGCTCCTGCAACCGAGCCCCCACCGCCAACGCCCACGGCGCATGCACCGGAGTGCCGTACGGCGAGTGCAGAACCAGTCGCCAGTCACCGAGTTCGTCCCGGAACCGTTCGACGACCAGGGTCCGATCGGTGGGCAGCTGCCCGGTGGCGGTGCGTTGCTCCTCGAGCAGCCCCACCAGATTCGCGGTCGCGTTCTGATCCAGCCCGGCAGTCCGCACCAGGTCATCCAGCCGAGAACCGGACTTGCCCAGCTCCCCGAGAGCAACCCCATCACGCGACGTCGCCTCGGTGGTGGTGCCGTCGCGGCCCATGCCCGCCACGATTCGGGTCATGTCGTCGGCCGACACCTGTCCGGCCGTGCGCACGAATTCGCCCAGGGCAGCGCCGAGTTCGGCGGGGCGGCCCAGGCCGTCGCCGTGCCAGAACGGGAGGCGGCCGGGGAGGCCGAAGGCGGGGGAGACCAGGACCCTGTCGAAGGTGATCTCCTCGATGCGCCAGCTGGTGGCGCCGAGGGCGAACACATCGCCCACCCGGGACTCGTAGACCATCTCCTCGTCGAGTTCACCCACCCGCGAACCCTTTTCGCCCACCATGAACACCGCGAACATGCCGCGGTCGGGGATGGCGCCGCCGGAGGTGACGGCGAGGCGCTGGGCGCCGGGGCGGCCGGTGAGGGTGCCGGCGTCGCGGTCCCACACCACGCGCGGGCGCAGTTCGGCGAACTCGTCGGAGGGATAGCGCCCGGACAGCAGGTCGAGCACCGATTCGTAGGCCGAGCGGGGGAGGTTGGCGTAGCTGCCGGTCGAGCGGACGATGTCGAACCACGCGTCGACATCGATGGGTTCGAGCGCGCACGCGGCGACGGTCTGCTGGGCGAGGATGTCGAGTGGGTGTGCGGGAATCTGCAGCAGCTCGATCTGGCCGTTCAGCATGCGCTGCGCGGCCACGGTGCAGTGGATGACATCGGTGCGATGCTTGGGGAACAGCACGCCCCGCGAGATCTCACCCACCTGGTGCCCGGCGCGACCCACTCGTTGCAGGCCACTGGCCACCGACGGCGGCGCCTCCACCTGCACCACGAGGTCGACCGCACCCATGTCGATGCCGAGTTCGAGGCTGCTGGTCGCCACCACACAGCGCAGCCGACCGGTCTTGAGATCGTCCTCGATGATCGCCCGCTGCTCCTTGCTGACCGACCCGTGATGGGCCCGCGCCAGCAGTTGCTCCGCGCCGTGGATCACCTCGGTGGACGGCCCGAGCTGCGCGGGCGGCTTGTGCTCGGTCGCCACCGGCTCACCGAGCCGGACCGCGTACGCCTCGTTGAGCCGCGCGGTCAACCGTTCGGCGAGCCGCCGCGAGTTCGCGAACACGATCGAGGACCGATGCTCGAGCACCAGGTCGACGATGGCCTCGTCGACATGCGGCCAGATCGAGCCCGGCTGGTCGGAATCGCCAGGATCGGTCATGTCGGCCACCGGGACCCGCACCGACAGGTCGAAGGTCTTCGGCGCGGGCGGTCGCACGATGGTGATCGGCGCGTTCCCCACGAGGAACCGGCCGACCTCCTCCGGCGGCCGCACCGTCGCCGACAGCCCGATCCGCTGTGCAGGCCGCTCGGTGAGCTGATCCAGCCGGGCCAGCGACAGTGCGAGGTGCGCGCCACGCTTGGTCCCCGCGATGGCGTGCACCTCGTCCACGATCACGGTGTTCACCTGCGCGAGCGTCTCCCTGGCCGCGGAGGTCAGCAACAGGAACAGCGACTCGGGCGTGGTGATGAGAATGTCGGGCGGAGTCCGCTGCATCGCCCGCCGCTGCGCCGCCGGAGTATCACCCGACCGCACCCCCACCGAGATCTCCGGCGGATCCAGCCCCAACCGCTTGGCCGTCTGCGTCACCCCCACCAGCGGCGCCCGCAGATTCCGCTCCACATCCACCGCCAACGCCTTCAACGGCGACACATACAGCACCGACGTCCCCCGCACCTCCCCCGACTCCACCGGCCCCCGCTGCGCCAACTGATCAATCGCCCACAAAAACGCCGACAACGTCTTCCCCGACCCCGTCGGCGCGATCACCAGCGTGTTCTCCCCACCCGCAATCGCCTCCCACGCCCCGACCTGCGCCGCCGTCGCCCCGGGGAAGGCGCCGTCGAACCACTGCGCAGTAGCAGGCGAGAACCGATCCATGCCCTCAGTGTGCACCGCCCCACCGACAATCCCGCGGACCCACCGACCTGCGCTCGGTGGTGGTGGGTGCCGTCGAAAATGTGACCGACGCTACTCTGGATTCTCGTGCAAACGGTGCTGAGAGTCGATCTGGTCGGCCATGGCCTTACCGAGGCGGTACGTAAGGCGCGTTTTCCTGTTGACGAACCACTGGACGAGGCCGGGCGGGTGGCGTTGCGGGCCTGTGTGCCGCTGGCGGGGGCGCGGGTGCGGACCGGGCCGGAGCGGCGGGCGCGGGAGACGGCGGAGGCGCTGGGGTTGGTGGGGGAGCCGGACTCGCGGTTGCGGGATCTCGACGCGGGGGCGTGGCGGGGGAGTGAGATGGGTGATCTGGCACAGGATCAGCTGTTCTCCTGGCTCACCGATCCCGAATTCCGTGGGCACGGCGGCGAATCGGTGACCGATCTGGTGGACCGGGTGCGGTTCTGGCTGGCCGAGATCGCCTCCTCGGGCCATGACACGGTCGCGGTGACGCATCCGGCGGTGATCAGGGCGGCGGTGCTCGTCGTGCTCGACGCACCGGCGAAGTCGTTCTGGCGCACCGACATCGCCCCGGCGAGCATCACCCGGCTGCACCACCGAGGCCACTGGACGCTGCGAATGGGCGGATGAACGACGAAGGCCCCGGAGTCGAAACTCCGGGGCCTTCGTCGTAGTAGCGGGAACAGGATTTGAACCTGCGACCTCTGGGTTATGAGCCCAGCGAGCTACCGAGCTGCTCCATCCCGCGTCGTAAACACCACTCTACACGGCACGGGGTGGATGACGAAATCGGTTCCTGATCAGCCGAAATGTATCCCCTGGGCCAGCGGGAGCTCGCTGGAGTAGTTGACCGTGTTGGTGGCCCTGCGCATGTAGGCCTTCCAGGAATCGGAACCGGATTCGCGCCCACCGCCGGTGTTCTTCTCGCCACCGAACGCGCCACCGATCTCCGCGCCCGAGGTGCCGATGTTGACATTGGCGATGCCGCAGTCCGAGCCGTCCGCGGACAGGAAACGCTCGGCCTCACGCTGGTCGAGGGTGAAGACCGACGACGAAAGCCCCTGGGAGACATCGTTGTTGAGCGCGATGGCGGTGTCGAAATCGTCGTAGGTGAGGACGTAGAGGATCGGCGCGAAGGTCTCCTCGCGCACCAGCTCGGTCTGCCTCGGCATCCGGACCAGTGCGGGCCGCGCGTAGTAGGCGTCGGGCCCGATCAAGGCGACTCGTTCACCGCCGCAGACGATCTCGCCACCTTCCTGCCTGGCCTGCAACAGCGCCTCCTGCATCGCGGTGAAGGCACGCTCGTCGATCAGCGGCCCGACCAGCACCCCCTCGTCGAGCGGACTACCCACGCGCAGTTGGGTATACGCCGCCGCGAGCCGCCCGACCACCTCGTCGGCGATCGACCGGTGCACGATCAACCGGCGCAGACTCGTACAGCGCTGCCCCGCCGTGCCCGCCGCCGCGAAGACGATGCCGCGCACCGCCAGGTCCAGATCCGCGCTCGGCGCCACGATCGCGGCATTGTTGCCGCCCAGTTCGAGCAGGCACCGGCCGAACCGCGCCGCCACCCTGGGCGCGACGGCCGCGCCCATCCGCACCGAGCCGGTCGCACTGAGCAGCGCTACGCGTGGATCGTCGACGAGCGCGTGGCCGACCGCGGCATCGCCCTGAACCAGCTGGTGCACTTCCGGATTCGCGCCGACATCGACCGCGGCGCGCCGCAGCAGCGTGTGGCAGGCCAGCGCGGTCAGCGGGGTGGTCTCCGAGGGCTTCCACACCACCGTGTCACCGCAGACCAACGCGATCGCGGTGTTCCACGCCCACACCGCCACCGGGAAGTTGAACGCCGAGATCACCCCGACCACGCCGAGTGGATGCCAGGTTTCCATGAGCCGATGGCCGGGGCGCTCGGAAGGCATTGTCGCGCCGTAGAGTTGGCGCGACAGACCGATCGCGAACTCGCAGACGTCGATCATCTCCTGCACCTCGCCGAGCGCTTCGGCGCCGATCTTGCCCGCTTCCAGCGTCACCAGCTCGGCCAGCTCACCCTGATGGGCAACCAGCAGTTCGGCCAACCGGCGCACCAGTCCGGCGCGCACCGGCGCGGGCACCGTGCGCCAGGCGGGGAAAGCGCCTGCCGCCCGGCCGATCGCGGCGTCGACGGTGGTCGGGGTGTCGATGGTCAGCGGCAACAGGATGCCGCCGGAGATCGGCGAGCGTGCGAGCAGCGTGCCGGGCGTCGGCAGTTCGGCGCCCATGCCGTGCAGCAACGCCCTGGCGCGCAACGACAGCTGCTCGGAGAAGTGCTCGGTCACGGTCTGAGTCATCGCCTGTTCACCTTCTACTGGTTGGTACGGCTCACGGAAAAGTTCGGTCGAATTCAGTGGGGGAACAGGAAGAAGTCTTGCCCGCGCGACCCCCGTGCTGGGTTAGCCTTCGCTGATGGCGGATACACCGGCTCGGCCCCAGCTCGACGACATCGATCGACTATTGATCAAAGAACTGATGAGCGATGGTCGCGCCACGTTGTCGAATCTGGCCGAGAAGGCCAGCCTCTCGGTCTCGGCGGTGCAGTCGCGGGTGCGCAGGCTCGAGGCGCGCGGGGTGATCCGCGGCTACGCGGCGCACGTGGATCCCGAAGCGCTCGGACACCTGCTGTCGGCATTCGTCGCGATCACTCCTCTCGACCCGTCCCAGCCCGATGACGCGCCCGCATTGTTGCAGCACATCCCCGGCATCGAGGCGTGCCACTCGGTGGCGGGCGAGGAGAGCTACGTCCTGCTGGTTCGGGTGGCCTCACCGCGGCATCTGGAACAGCTGCTGCAGGAGATCAGAGCCACTGCCAACGTGCGGACGCGCAGCACCATCATCCTGCAGACATTCTACGACAGGTAACGATTCTTCGTAATAAATCCACGAAAACGTGGAGGTTCCGTAAATATTTGCGTACCCTCGGGAACGTGACCATCGAACTGGAGCGCCCCGGCGCGGCGGTCACCCCCGCCAACCGGGTCCACGAAATCCTGTCCTCGCACATCCTCGCGGACGGCTTCGACCTTGTGCTCGACCTGCACAAGTCACATGGCCGCACGCTCATCGACGAGATCAACGGCACGGCCTATCTGGACATGTTCGGCTTCTTCGCCTCCAACGCGCTCGGGATGAACCACCCCGCGCTGGCCGGTGACGAACGCTTCCTCGCCGAACTGGCCACCGCCGCGCTGAACAAGCCGAGCAACTCCGACATCTACACCGTGGAGATGGCCCGCTTCGTCGACACCTTCGCCCGCGTCCTCGGTGATCCGCAGTTACCGCACCTGTTCTTCGTCGACGGTGGTGCGCTCGCGGTCGAGAACGCGCTCAAGGTCGCCTTCGACTGGAAGAGCAGGCACAACGAAGCGCACGGCCGCGCACCGGAACTGGGCACCAAGGTGCTGCACCTGACCGGCGCCTTCCACGGCCGCAGCGGGTACACGATGTCGCTCACCAACACCGATCCGGTCAAGACCGCGCGCTTCCCGAAATTCGACTGGCCGCGCATCGACACCCCGCACACCTTCGCCGGCCCCGACATCGCCGCACTCGAAGCCCGCGCCATCGCCCAGGCCGCCCAGGCCTTCGCCGACCATCCGCACGACATCGCCTGCTTCATCGCCGAGCCGATCCAGGGCGAAGGGGGCGACCGGCACCTGCGCCCGGAATTCCTCGGCGCCATGCAGCGGCTGTGCCACGACAACGACGCGCTGTTCGTCCTCGACGAGGTGCAGACCGGCGTCGGCATGACCGGAACCACCTGGGCCTACCAGCAATTGGGGCTCGCGCCCGATGTGGTCGCCTTCGGGAAGAAGACCCAGGTCTGCGGGATCATGGCAGGCGGGCGGGTCGACGAGGTGGCCGACAACGTCTTCCACGTGAGCTCACGGCTCAACTCCACCTGGGGCGGCAACCTCACCGACATGGTGCGGACCCGGCGGATTCTCGAAGTGCTGGAACGCGATCGGCTGATCGAGCGGGCCGGGCCGCTGGGCGCGTTCCTGCGCGATCAGCTCGGCCAGCTCGCCGCCGCCCATCCCGGCGCGGTGAGCGAGGTGCGTGGTCGCGGGCTGATGTGCGCGATCACGCTGGCCACGCCGGACCTGCGCGATCGGGTGGTGACGGTGATGCGGGAGCGCCAGCACGTGCTGCTGCTCGGCACGGGCGAGCGGGGTATTCGGTTCCGGCCGCCGCTGACGGTGACCGAGGAGGAACTCGTGCGGGCGGTTGACGCGCTGGACGCGGTGCTCATGCGAGAACCGGTGTAGGACAACCGCATCCCGCAGTTTCGCGCCACCGCGGCTTCGACACACTTGTCGCCGCGGTGGCGCTACTGGGCGTCTACGAGCCGCTGAGCGCGTGTGTCGCGGGTATCGGGACGATGGTCAGGCCGAGGCGACGGTGAGGCCGAGGGCTCCTGCGACGAAACGGTGGACCGAGGCCAGGCCGGCGGCCAGTGCCTCGTCCTCGCCGGGGCGGGCCCAGCCGGTGACGGTCGCGGTGTTGTCCGGGCCCGGTGTCACGCCGATCTCGGCGACCAGTTCGGCCGTGGTGGGGACGCAGACCGCCCAGGAGAAGTGGGATTCGTCGGCCCACTGGGTGGAGCGGGTGGTGACGTAGTCGGGGTCGGTGATGCCGCCGTCGGCCAGGGCTGGGCGATCGTCGATGCGTTCGTCGGCGCGCAGGGCGCGCAGGTACCAGGACCCTGCGTTGATCTCGATCGGTTCCACGGGGCGAGCATAGTGCGGGCGCATCGTGTGCCTACCGGTAGTAGGGCGTGGCCTGCACCCAGTGGAACCCGCGCGACACCACCGGGAACTGCGCGAGGTCGACCTGGTCCAGCCGCATCCGCACCGGCTTTCCCGCGACGGTGCCCTCCAGGATCAATCGATCCGGTTGCGGCTGAACGTAATCGAACAGCGCGAGCTTCCACTGGTGGTCGGTGTCCCGCGACAGCGTGATGGTGCGCTGGTCGGTATCGACGCGGGCGGGGAAGGAGACCAGCGAATCGTCGAGCCGCTGCGCGGTCATCCCCTGGGGGATGTCGAAGATGATGCGGCGGAATCGTTCGGTGGCACTCGGCATCGCGGCCTCGGACGCTGCGCGGAAGTCGATCAGCGCGGGTACCTCCTGGCCCGCCACCGAGTACTCGGTGACGTTCCAGATTCCGTAGAGCGGCGACTTGGGGCGCGCGTTGCCGTAGGTGTGCCAGCCGTCGTACGCCTCCACGGTCATGGCGGCGAGCAGCCACACACCCAGCAGCACCTGGGCGGTCACGAGGACGCGATTACCGCGCCGGGTGGCGAGCAGCGGTGCGGGCTCGACGGCGTCGACCGCGCGGCCGAACAGGGCGCGCACGATCCGGACGATGTGGGGCGCGGCCAGGATCGTCGCGTACAGCAGGATCTGCAGGGCGAACAGCTTCACCGGCACATCGAAGGTGAGATTCACCAGCACGACCTGCATGGCCACGACGACGGCGAGCACGGACCCGAGGCCCGCCGTCAGCGGCAGGATCAGCAGCAGCCCCGCAGCGACTTCGGCTGCGCCCAAAGCCATTTCGTACGGTTCCGACAGCGACGACTGCGCCCACAGCACCGCCATCGGGCTCATGTGGCCGAACGGCTCGACCAGCCGTTCGAGATTGAACGACATCTGCGTCGGGAGCACTTTGATCATCCCGTACAGCAGCAGCGCGCTGGCCAGCGAGAGGCGCAGCAACAGCCGGAACCACCCGTAGAGGCGGGTGTAGTTCGGGCGTCGGCGGTCGAGCACCGACCACGCGACGGTGACCGGGATCGCGACCAGGATCAGGGTGAACGCGGCCACCCACTTCGCCGCGGTGTCACCACTGCCGGTGACGGTGTAATCGATCGGTACGTCGAAGACATGAGCGCCGATCCAGTCGGTGAGTGGCGAGAGCGCCGTCCACCGGCCGACTGCGCCCACCGCTTCCGGCGGCAGTCCGAAGGTACGCAGCAGCGCGTGCAGCAACCACACGCCCGCCATCCCGATCCCGACGACGACGAACCCGAACCGGAAGAGCACGCGGACCGCCGGATGCCACCGCCGCACAGCCTCCTGCTCGAGGTCGCCACCGACGGCCTCGAGCTCACGCTGAGCCAACACCCCTGACACCATCCACCACTCCTACGGTCCGAAAAGCCGTGCGGGAGAGACGCTATGGGAGCGGATCGGACCGGGAAATACCGCAAAACCGGTGCCCCGAGTGTTCGGGTCACCCATACTGGGGGGTTTCGATATCCGGTTCGCCTGGCCAGTGTCGAGGACGGTGACGCGGTCGGCGAAGGCGGCGGCCAGGGCGTGACGGCGATCAGGACGGGTCAGGCAGGAAGAGGCCGATCGCCCAGGATGGCATGGACGGCGGCGCGGCCGAGATCGAGCGCCTGGGTGAGCAGCGTGGTGTCGCGGGCGGCGCTGTCGATGTCGGGAGCGTGGGCCGGGGGATGAATCTGGAGGGCCTGCTCGTCGAGGGAGGCCAGGAAAGCGTCCTCGACGGCTTGCTGGCCGGGGCGCTGGGACCAGGCCCGGTAGGCGCCGGGGGCGATCGCGCGCATGTACCCGCCGCCGACCACGCGGTGCAGCAGGGACGCGGGTGGGCGGAGCTCATCGGTGCGGCGGGTGCGCAGGACGAGGGCGTGGGTGGCGCCGGCGCGCACGGCGGTACGGATGGGGACGGTTTCGGTGAGGCCGCCGTCGAAGTAGCTGCCACCACCCAGGGAGACCGGCGGACCCGCCAGCAGCGGCAGCCCGGCCGAGGCCCGCAGGGCGGTCAGCAGGGTGGGCTTGTCGACGATGTGGGGGGCGAGGTCGACCGCCTCACCGGTGCGGATGTCGGTGGCGATCGGATGGAAGCTGGTGGGATTGGCCAGGATCGCCGGGAAGTCCATCGGCTCGATGCCGTCGTAGACCCGATGCACCAGATAGTTCAGATCGAACACCGGACGCCCACGCAGGATGCGGACCGGATCGACCACCCGGCGCATGATCGTCGGATCGGTCCACGACCGCATCCCGGTCGCCGCCCGCCCACACAGCAGCCAGGCCCCGTTGATCGCGCCCGCGGAGGTGCCGTAGACCGCGTCGAAGATGCTCGCCAGACCGAGCTCCTCCAGCGCCTGCACCATGCCACTCGAATAGACCCCGCGGCTGCCGCCACCCTCGATCACCAGCGCGAGCCGATGACCGTCATCGCGGTGCCCGGCGCTCTGGCGTGCAGCGATGACCTCGGCCACCGTGGCCGCACCCGGCGAGGAGCTGGGTTCATCGGTGCGCGCTGTACTGGTCACCCGATCCACGATACGACAGCCTCCGCGCATCGGACCGGCGCCGACAGTGATCTTCGCCGCCCGTTAACCCGCGCTGCAAACGCTGTTCGGCGAATGCCGACGGCGCCGATTCGGCCGGGCCGAACCTCGCCCACCGGCACCCGGTGGGCCGGGGCTTCGACCGAACGGCAACGGGCGCCGATCGCAATCGACCGGCGCCCGTGAACGTCGTGCCTACTACTTGATCTCCGCCAGCACGGTGCCCTGCGTGATCGCGGCACCGGCCTCGACGGCCAGCCCGGTGACCACACCGGACTTGTGCGCGTTGACCGGGTTCTCCATCTTCATGGCCTCGAGCACCACGATCAGGTCGCCCGCCTCGACGGTCTGGCCCTCTTCGACGGCCACCTTCACGACGGTGCCCTGCATGGGCGCGGTGACCGCGTCACCGGAGGCCGCACCGGCACCGGCGCCGCCACGCTTGCGCGGCTTGGGCTTCTTGCGGACGACGCCGTTACCGGCCGAACCGGCCGCACCGCCACCGAGGGTGAACTGACCGGGCAGCGACACCTCGACGCGACGGCCACCGACCTCGACCACGACCTTCTGCCGGGGCAGATCCTCGTCCTCGTCCTCGGCGACGCCACCGGCCGTGTACGGCTCGACGGTGTTCTTCCACTCGGTTTCGATCCACTTGGTGTAGACGTCGAACTTCTCGCCGTCCCCGATGAAGGCCGGGTCCTCGACGATCGCGCGGTGGAACGGGATGACCGTGGCCAGGCCGTCGACCTCGAACTCGGCCAGCGCGCGGCGCGCACGCTGCAGCGCCTGCTCGCGGTTCTCGCCGGTGACGATCAGCTTGGCCAGCATCGAGTCGAACTGACCGCCGATGACGCTGCCCTGCACCACACCGGAGTCGACGCGCACGCCGGGGCCGGTGGGCTCGCGGTAGACCGCGACCGGTCCGGGGGCGGGCAGGAAGCCGCGACCGGCGTCCTCACCGTTGATCCGGAACTCGAAGGAGTGGCCACGCGGGGTGGGGTCTTCCTTGATGGTCAGTTCCTCGCCGTTGGCGATGCGGAACTGCTGACGCACCAGGTCGATGCCCGCGGTCTCCTCGGTGACCGGGTGCTCCACCTGCAGGCGGGTGTTCACCTCGAGGAAGGACACGGTCTCGCCCTGCACCAGGTACTCCACGGTGCCGGCACCGTAGTACCCGGCCTCGCGGCAGATGCGCTTGGCGGAATCGTGGATGGCGGCGCGCACGGCGTCGGACAGGAACGGCGCGGGGGCTTCCTCGACCAGCTTCTGGAAGCGACGCTGCAGCGAGCAGTCGCGGGTACCGGCGACGACCACGTTGCCGTGCTGGTCGGCGATGACCTGGGCCTCGACGTGGCGGGCCTTGTCCAGGTACTGCTCGACGAAGCACTCGCCACGACCGAAGGCGGCGACGGCCTCACGGGTCGCCGACTCGAACAGCTCGGGGATCTCCTCGATGGTCTGGGCGACCTTCATGCCGCGGCCACCACCACCGAACGCCGCCTTGATGGCGACGGGGACGCCGTACTCCTTGGCGAACGCGACGACCTCGTCGGCGTTCTTGACCGGGTCCTTGGTACCGGCGGCCATCGGCGCGCTGGCGCGCTCGGCGATGTGGCGCGCGGTGACCTTGTCGCCCAGGTCGCGGATGGACTGCGGCGAGGGGCCGATCCAGATCAGCCCGGCGTCGATGACGGCCTGGGCGAAGTCGGCGTTCTCGGAGAGGAAGCCGTAACCCGGGTGGATGGCGTCGGCGCCGGACTTGGCGGCGGCGTCGAGGATCTTGTCGAACACGAGGTACGACTCGGCCGAGGTCTGACCGCCGAGGGCGAACGCCTCGTCGGCGAGCTTCACGAAGGGCGCGTCGGCATCGGGCTCGGCGTACACCGCGACGCTGGTGATCCCCGCGTCCTTGGCAGCCCGGATCACGCGGACCGCGATCTCGCCGCGGTTAGCTACGAGTACCTTCGTGATCCGTGCGCTGGCATGGCTGGGCACTGAGCCTCCTGTGTGCATTATTCATGGTCGCTTCGGAAACGGTTCGCCGTCGAAGGCCCCGTGCCGATATCGACAACTTTCATCTCGGGCGAGTGTAGGCAGTGTGCCAACACGGCTCGAACTCGGCTAGCCCTACTGTCGAGTAGGCCGCAGGTCACAGTACGCGCCGGGCTGTGATGTGAACACGTTTCAATTGATCGGGCCGCGCGGGGCCACGGCGCTGCCCGGTTCGGTGCCGCGCGTGATCGGCAGCCGCACCGAGTTGCCCCACTCGATCCAGGATCCATCGTAATTGCGGACCGACCTGCGACCGAGCAGAAATGTCAGGACGAACCAGGTGTGGCTCGACCGTTCGCCGAGCCGACTGTAGACGACGAGATCCTCCGCGGGCAGCGCGCCGTAGACGGCGTCGAGCTCGGCCCGTGACCGGAAACGGCCGTCGGACGTGCCGGCCTGGGTCCAGGGGATGTTCACCGCCGTCGGCACGTGACCACCGCGCAAGGTGGCGTAATCCTGATCGAGCGCCTTGTCGTCGCCCGCGTACTCGTGCGCCGAGCGCACGTCGACCAGCGGATCGCCGAGCCGGGCGAGCACCTGCTCGCGGAAGGCCCGCGCCTGCGTGTCGTCCCGCTCGACCAGGGGGTAGTCGCTCGGCGCCGGATAGGGCAGGTCGAAGGTGGTGTCGCGTTCCTCGGAGATCCAGGCGTCGCGGCCGCCGTCGAGCAGGCGCACGTCCTCGTGGCCGAACAGGGTGAAGATCCAGGCGGTGTGCGCGGCCTGGGCATTGCCCCGATCGCCGTAGATCACCACGGTGTCCGCGCGCCCGATCCCTTTGGCGCGCATCAGTTCGGTGAAGCGCGCGCCGTCGATGTAGTCGCGGGTCACCGGGTCGCTCAGATCGCCACGCCAGTCGATCTTGACCGCGCCGGGGACATGGCCGATGTCGTAGAGCAGGATGTCATCATTCGACTCGATGATCTTCAAACCCGGCACGCCGATGTTTGCGGAGAGCCATTCTGTGGTTACCAATCGATGCGGGACTGCGTAGGAACCGAAGGCGGGGTGCGAATCCGGGGCAACGGGCACGGTATGTGGTCCTTCACGCGAGAGTTGGGCGGGTGCGGCGGGGTTGCGGTCGCAGCCGATGGTAAGTGTGTGTTGGCACATCACGAATCGACACAATGGACGAATAAAGCGCACTTGCGTCCGATAAAGTCTCTGGAGAGGAGGGGTGAGCTATGTCCGATTCTTGGCCGCGACGACGACTGCTCGCGATCCTACGTGGCGCCACCGAGCCCCTCGATGCCCAGGAACTGGCCAGGATCACCGGACAGCACGTCACCACCGTCCGATTCCACCTCGACGTCCTCACCCGCGAATCGCTGGTTCGCCAATTCCAGCAGCCGCCGCGCGGCCGTGGCCGCCCCCGCATCGGCTATCGCGCGGTGCAGCGTTCGGTCGGCTACCAGGAGCTCGCGCAGGTGCTGGCCGACCAGCTCGGCCCCGACCCGATCAGCCGCTCCGCCGCCGCCGTCGAGGCGGGCCGCGCCTGGGGCGCCAGGATGGACATCGGCACCCAGCCGGTCGAGACACTGGCCGACGCGCGCGACATCACCATGTCGCTGATGTCGGAACTCGGATTCGCGCCGGAGAAGGAACTGGTCGGCGAGACGGCCGAGCACGTGCAGATCAACCTGACCGCCTGCCCGCTGCGGGAACTCGCCCGCTCGCACGCCGAGGTGGTGTGCGGCGTGCACGTGGGGCTGATGCGGGAAGTGCTCGAGCGCAACGGAGCCCGTGGCCGCGTCGAGGTGCGGCTGCACCCGTTCATCGAGCCCGAACTGTGCACCGCCCGGCTGGAACTGACGCTGGCAGCGGAGGAACCCGCGGCGACGACGGGGGAACAGCGGGTGGTGGCGCCGTCAGCCCCGCGCGTCCCGCCACAGCTGTGTGACACCGACGCCGACGTCTTCGAGCAGCCTGCGCAGCAGCGGTAGGCCGATCCCGATCACGCTCGACGGGTCGCCGTCGATCCGGTCGACGAACCAGCCGCCGAGACCGTCGAGGGTGAACGCCCCCGCGACCTGCAACGGTTCGCCGGTGGCGATGTAGGCGTCGAGCTCATCGGGCCCCGGCTTCGCGAAATGCACGGTGGTGGAGCTGCACTCCGCCGACTCGGCGACGATCACGCCGTCGCGCAGCCGCAGCACACAGTGCCCGGTGAGCAGATCCGCGCTGCGTCCGGCCATGCCCGCCCAGCGCTCGCGGGCGACCTCGGGGGTGTGCGGTTTGCCCTGCAGCTGTCCGTCGACGAGCAGCATCGAATCGCAGCCGACGACGACACAGTCGGCGGCGAGTTCGGGAATCACCGCGGCGACGTCGACCGCCTTGGCGCGCGCCAGGGCGACGACGATCTCGTCCGGGGTGGTGTCAGGGGGAAGAGCGGCCGCGACGGCGTCCTCGTCCACTCCGGAGACGCGCACGACGGGATCGATGCCCGCCGTGCGCAGAACTCCGAGACGGGCGGGAGAGGCCGAGGCCAGTACCAGTCTCGTCACCCGCGTCAGCGCAGGTGCGACAGCAGTGGGTACGCGTACGGGGCGAACGGGGAGGTACCCCGGTGCATCATCGTCGGCTCGCCCCAGGCGTCGACCGGACCGCGCGTGCCCGCGGCGGGTGCCTCGGCGGCCGCCGCGCTCAGCACGGCGACCAGCGCCGCGATGTCCTGATCGGTGGGTGCGCCCTTGATGACGCGGAACAACGGCTCGCCGACAGGTGCCACCGGCTCCTCGGCCACCGCGCTCACGGACAGTTCGACCTCTTCGACGAGTGGTTCGACGACGAGCTCCAGCTCGGCGGCGGTCAACACGTCTTCTTCTGCCACAGTTGTCACAGTGCCAGATCCTTCCTGCCTCGTCCGGGAGATCTGTCCCCGGTCCGAAGCGTGGTGCTTCGATGTCACAGCGCGGTAACCGCGATCATTCCCGGTAGGGACGCGCCGATCAATAGTTGCGTCCAGGCAACCAGTGTGCGCGGCCTATCCGGGATATCGCGTTTTCAGAGCGGAATGTTGCCGTGTTTCTTCGGCGGAAGGGTCACCATCTTGCGCTCGAGCAGTCGCAGCGCCGACACGATCTGGCCACGAGTGTGCGAGGGCGGGATGACCGCGTCGACGTAACCGCGCTCGGCGGCGACGTACGGGTTCACGAGGGTGTCCTCGTACTCGTTCTGCAGCTCGAGGCGCAGAGCGTCGACATCGGCGCCGTTCGCGGCGGCCTCGGACAGCTGCTTGCGGTAGACGAATCCGACGGCGCCCGAAGCACCCATCACGGCGATCTGCGCGGTCGGCCACGCCAGGTTCACATCGGCACCCATGTGCTTGGAACCCATCACGTCGTAGGCGCCGCCGTAGGCCTTGCGGGTGATGATCGTGATCTTGCCCACAGTGGCCTCGCCGTAGGCGTAGAGCAGCTTCGCGCCGCGGCGGATGATGCCGTTGTATTCCTGGCCGGTGCCGGGCAGGAATCCGGGCACGTCCACCAGGGTGATGATCGGGATGTTGAACGCGTCGCAGGTGCGCACGAAGCGCGCGGCCTTCTCCGAGGCGTCGATGTCGAGGCAGCCGGCGAACTGGGTCGGCTGGTTGGCGACGATGCCGACGCTGCGCCCGTCCACCCGGCCGAAGCCGCAGATGATGTTCATCGCGCGCTCGGCCTGCACCTCGAGGAACTCGTCGTCGTCGAGCAGACGACGGATCACCTCGTGCATGTCGTAGGGCTGGTTCGGCGAGTCCGGGATGATCGTGTCGAGCTCGATGTCCTCGTCGGTGAGGGAGTCCTCGATCGCGCCCTCGATCGGATCGCTCGGCGCGTGCCGCGGGGCCTCGGCGCGGTTGTTGCTCGGCAGGTAGCCCAGCAGCTCCTTGACGTAGTCGAGGGCGTCCTGCTCGCCGGAGGCCACGTAGTGGGCCACACCGGACTTGGTCATGTGGGTGTGCGCGCCGCCGAGGTCCTCCATGGTGACCTCTTCGCCGGTGACGGTCTTGATCACGTCGGGACCGGTGACGAACATCTGCGAGGTCTGATCGACCATCACCACGAAGTCGGTGAGCGCGGGGGAGTACACGTGGCCACCGGCCGCGGCGCCCATGATCAGCGAGATCTGCGGGATCACACCGGAGGCCTGCACGTTGCGGTGGAAGATCTCGCCGTAGAGGCCGAGCGAGACCACGCCCTCCTGGATGCGCGCGCCCGCGCCCTCGTTGATGCCGACCAGCGGACGGCCGGTCTTGATCGCCAGGTCCATGACCTTCACGATCTTCTCGCCGTACACCTCGCCGAGCGAGCCACCGAACACGGTGACGTCCTGCGAGAACAGGCACACGTCGCGGCCGTCGATGGTGCCATAGCCGGTGACGACGCCGTCACCGAGCGGGCGGTTGTTCTCCAGGCCGAAATTCACGCTGCGATGCTTGGCGAGGGCGTCGAGCTCGACGAAGGAGCCCTCGTCGACGAGGGCGAGGATGCGCTCACGCGCGGTCATCTTGCCCTTGGCGTGCACCTTGTCGACCGCGGCCTCACCCATCGGGTGTTGCGCTTCATCCAGCCGATTCCGCAGATCAGCCAGCTTCCCGGCGGTGGTGTGGATGTCGGGGGCGCCCGCCGATTCCGATGCGGGCTGCTGCTGGACACTCGTCATGGGTTGCGAGTGTAACGAGTGACACCGTGTCGCACTACGGCAGTCCGGTTTACCGGTCAGTAGAGAAACTGCAGGTGGTTGTGGTCATGATCGTTCACGGTCGGCGGCGGGTAGCCTGCCGGGAATGAACAGGGCACCGATCGACGCGCCGCGTCTGCGCAGCTCCCTCGCCGCTCCGGCACCGTTGTTCTACGACCGGATCGACGTCGTCGAATCGACCGGATCGACCAATGCCGATCTGGTGGCCCGTGCCGTCGATCCGGCCGTCGACCGGCACGCGCTGCTGGCCGAGGAACAGGTGAGCGGGCGCGGGCGGCATGCCCGCGCGTGGGTGAGCCCGCCGCGCGCCCAGATCTCGCTGTCGATCCTGGTGCGATTGCCCGGCATCGAGCCCGCCGCACTGGGCTGGCTGCCGCTGCTGACCGGGATCGCCGTCGTCGACGCGCTGCGCGGCACCGCCGGGGTGTCCCCGGAACTCAAGTGGCCCAACGATGTTCTGCTCGACGGGCGCAAGCTGGCAGGCATCCTGGCCGAGGTGGCCGCGACCGGGATCGCGCCCGCGGTGGTGGTCGGGATCGGCATGAACGTCGACCTCGCCGAATCGGAACTGCCTGTCCCGCATGCCACTTCGCTCGCCGTGGCCGGTGCCTCCGATACCGATCGCACCGCGCTCGCGGCCGCGATCCTCACCGAGTTCGCCCGCCGCTTCACCGCCTGGGAGCGGGCGGGCTGGGCGAGCGACGAACTGGCCGCGGCCTACCGCGACCGCTGCGCCACCATCGGGCTGGACGTGCGGGCGGAGCTGCCCGGCGGCAAGGTCGTCACCGGCGTCGCGACCGGGATCGACGACACCGGCCGACTGCTCATCGCCGACACCGCGGTCTCGGCGGGCGACGTCTCGCATCTGCGCGGGCAGTACTGAACCTCGCGGACGGAGCGCACCCCGGACGGCTACTCGACGCTGGACCTGCCGCAGCGGTCTCGCGTGCTGCGGCAGGTCGGTCCGTCACCGCGCGGCCGCGCCGACCCCGTTGCGTTCGGCCACCTCGCGCTCGCGGGCCAGCAGCCGGTCGCGCTGCTCCTCGAACCGCAGCACGTCCTTCTCCAGCTTGTCGAGGAACTGGGCGAGTTCGTCGCGCGCGGCCTCGGCGCGCGGCCCGAAATCGTCGCGCTCGAAGATGTTCCACTGCTTGAGGACCGGGCGCACCACCTCGTCGAGGTGCTGGCGCAGGTCGTAGATGCCGTGCTTGGCCATCAGCACACCGTTGCGCCGCCAGTTGGGCATCCCGGCGCCGGGCATCTGGAAGTTGGTGAGCACCTTGGTGATCGCCGGCATGGCCTGGTCGGGCACCAGGTCGATCGCCGCGCCGCACAGGTTGCGGTAGAAGATCATGTGCAAGTTCTCGTCGGTGGCGATGCGGGCCAGCATCTTGTCGGCGACGGCGTCGTCACACGCGCGCCCGGTGTTGCGGTGGCTGACCCGGGTCGCGAGCTCCTGGAACGTCACGTAGGCGACGTTGACCAGGAACCCGCCCCAGTTCGCCGGTGCGTGCGCGCCCGCGGTCATGTGGACCATCCGCGCCTCTTCCAACGCCACCGGGTCCACCCCGCGGGTGACGACGAGATAGTCGCGGATCACGATGCCGTGCCGGTTCTCCTCGGCGGTCCAGCGACCGACCCAGGTGCCCCACGCGCCGTCCTGGGAGAAGTTCTCGGCGATCTCGCGGTGATAGGACGGCAGATTGTCCTCGGTGAGCAGATTGGTGATCATCGCCGCCTTGGCGACCTCGGTGAGCCTGGATTGTCCGGGCTCCCAATCGATTCCGCCCATCGCGGCGAAATTGCGGCCTTCCTCCCACGGCACGTAGTCGTGCGGATTCCAGTCCTTGGCGATGGACAGGTGCCGGTTCAGATTCTGTTCGGCCACAGGTTCGAGGGCCGTGAGGATTTCGAGCTGAGTCAGATCTTTGGTCACGCGTGCCTCCACTGTCGGTGTCGAGCAAGCAGATATGGGCAAAACCTGGCATCTAGCGTGTAATCCACAGTATCGCCTCGGCCGTGGCATCGAGAAATGCGGCGCCACAGCGCGGTATCGTTCGGTCATGGGTTACCCGGAGGATGTCCTCGCGCCCGACGAGCAGCTGATCCTGCACCGTCACCCGCATTGGAAGATGCTGTTCTGGCCCATCGTCACACTGATCGTCGCCACCGCGCTCGCCGGCTTCCTCGGTGGCCTGGCCTGGCGCAACACCGAAGACCAGGTGCGCATGGTGCTCCTGCTGCTCATCGGGGTGGTCTGGGTGGGCGTGGTCGGCTGGCGGGTGATCGCGGCGGTGATCGCCTGGAAGTCGACGCATTTCATCGTCACCGGGCGGCGCGTGCTGGTTCGCCAGGGCGTGATCACCCACACCGGCATCGACATTCCGCTCAGCCGCATCTCCAGCGTGCAGTTCCGGCACGGAGTCGTCGACCGGATGCTGGGCACCGGCACGCTGATCATCGGCTCGTCCTCGGAGGAGCCGCTCGAATACGACGACATCCCCCAGGTGCAGCAGGTGCACTCGCTGCTCTACCACCAGGTCTTCGAGGCCGACCGCGGGCGCGGCGACCAGCCGTGGACCGGCGGCTATCGGTGAGGTGGCGGGCCCGGCCGGGCGTGACGACCTAACCTGTGCAGATGACCGCAGTACTGCTGGCCGAAGACGACGAGGCGATCGCCGCACCCCTGTCGCGTGCGCTGGGCCGTGAGGGCTACACCGTCACCGTCGAGCGATTCGGCCCCGCGGTGCTGCGCCGCGCGCTCGAAGGCGATCACGACCTGCTCATCCTCGACCTCGGCCTGCCCGGCATGGACGGGCTCGAGGTCTGCCGTCAGGTGCGGGCCAGCGGCGCCGATCTCGCGGTACTGATGCTCACCGCGCGCACCGACGAGGTCGACTTCGTGGTCGGTCTCGACGCGGGCGCCGACGACTACGTGGGCAAACCGTTCCGCCTCGCCGAACTGCTGGCCCGGGTGCGAGCACTGTTGCGGCGCAGCGGAATCGGTGACGACGCGGTGGAGGTCGGCGCGATCCGGCTCGAACCGGCCGCGCGCCGGGTGCTGGTCAACGGGACCGAGGTGAACCTGGCCAACAAGGAGTACGAGCTGCTCAAGGTGCTCATCGACCGGGCCGGTCAGGTGGTCCCGCGCGAGACCATCCTGCGCGAGGTGTGGGGTGACGCCGACCTGCGCGGCTCCAAGACCCTCGACATGCACATGTCCTGGTTGCGCCGCAAGATCGGCGACGAGGGCCCGATGGCCGAACGTCGCATCGTCACCGTGCGCGGGGTCGGGTTCCGGTTGAACACCGACGGACCGTCCTCGAGTCGAGGCTGACCGGCGGTGCGCCGCCGCATCCTGCGTTCGATCCTGACCGTGCTGACCATCACCACGGTGGTGCTCGGCGTGCCGCTGATCTACACCGCCTGGCTGTGGGTCGAGGACATCACCCGCAACGATCTGCAGACCCGGCTCGACCAGATCGCCGCGGAGGTGATCGCCCAGGAAGGCGCGGACGGCACCGTCCCCAACGGCCTCGACGTGCGCGGTATGCGGGCGCTGGTGCCAGAGGGCGGCAAGCTCACGATCGTCTACCCGACCCCGACCGACAATGCCGCGCGCACCGACCTCGGCGTCGAGCACCTCGACGATCCGCTGGTCGAATCGCTGTCGATGGGCACCTCGGGCTCACTGCGGCTCGAGGTACCCGCCGGGCCGATGCACGCCAGGCAGGAACAGGCCGTGGCCGCGGTCGCGCTGGCGGTGCTCGCCTCGCTGGGCGCGGCGTTCTCGGTCGCGGTGGTGACCGCGCGCCGGGTCGCCGATCCGCTGCGTGATGTCGCGGCCCGCGCCGCCCGGCTGGCGATGGGTGATTTTCGCCCCGATCCGCGCAGGCACGGCATTGCCGAGCTGGACCGGGTCTCCGATGTGCTCGACTCGGCGACCGTCGAGATCGCGGGCCGCCTGCAACGCGAGCACGCGCTCGTCGCGGACGTCTCCCATCAGCTGCGCAGCAGACTGACCGCGGTGCGGCTGCGCCTGGACGAGCTGTCCACCCACGCCGACCCGGAGGTGGTGCACGAGGCCGAGGAGGCGATGGCGCAGGTCGACCGGCTCACCGACGCCATCGACGACCTCGTGCGCGCCTCCCGCGACTCCGACGCCGCCGACCGCGATCCGGTGCCGGTGATGGCGGAGCTGCGCGGCGTCGTCGCCGAGTGGACCCACCCGTTCACCGAGGCGGGCCGCGAACTGCGCCTGATCGGCGACGAGTCCCTGCAGGCGCCGATCACCGGGTCGCGGCTGCGCGAGGCCGTCGCGGTGCTGGTCGACAACGCCCTCATGCACGGGGGCGGCACGTGCGTCGTGTCGGTGCGCACGGTGCCGACGATGAGTTCGCGGCATCCGCTGATCTGCGTCGAGGTGGCCGACGAGGGCGAGGGGGTGCGCGACGAGCTCGCGCCGCACATCTTCGATCGCGGGTTCTCCGCGGGCGGGTCGACCGGTGTCGGTCTCGCGCTGGCACGGGCCCTGGTCGAGGCCGACGGTGGACGGTTGGAGCTGCAGCGGCGCCGTCCGGCGCTGTTCGCGGTGTTCCTCGGGTCGACGGTGCACCGCCCGCCCGCCGCGACGCTCACCGAGCCGCGCTGACTCAGCGACCGAGGTGTTCGGTCTCCTCTTCGACCAGTTCCTCGAACTCGGCGACGATCTCGTTCATCTCGTCGGGGAACACCCAGCGGCGCATCGCCCAGAACCGGAACGCCATCTGCAGCAGGTTGCCGATGACGAACGCGCTGACGAAGTCGGCGACGTTCTCGACCAGGAAGCTCACTTCGGGCTGGCGCAGATGGAAGATGTAGCTCGAGATCCACAGCGGGATGTTGCTGAGCGCCACGCCGATGGCGCTGACGCCGAAGAACAGCAACGCCTCGTGATGTTTCTCGCGACCGCCGCGGTTCTTGAACGACCATTCGCGATTGAGAATGTAGGAAGCGATCACCGCGACGACGCCGGAAATGATCTTGGCGGTGACGGGTTTGTCGGCCAGAACCGTCCATTTCAGGAGGTAGAACAGGCCGCTGTCGATCACGAACGTCGTGGCACCGACGATGGCGAACTTGATCAGCTCTTTATGCCGGTACGCGGAATCGCGCAGGCGCGGGGGAAGGACGCTGACCACGTCGTCGACGATTGACACGAGTTCTGAGTGTACCGGTAGCAAAGATTCGGAATCGACATGACAACATTGCACGACGTGAGTGCACGTTCGTTCGATCCGTCTGCCATGCCCACCGTCACGATGGTCGGTGGGGGCCAACTCGCGCGCATGACGCACCAGGCCGCGGTCGCCCTCGGCCAGCGTCTACGGGTGCTCGCCGAGCGCCCCGAGGACCCGGCCGCCCAGGTGACCCCCGATGTCGTGTTCGGCAGCCACGACGACCTGTCCGCCCTGCGCAAGGCCGCTCTCGGGTCGAACGCGCTGACCTTCGACCACGAGCACGTGCCGACCGAGCACCTCGAGGTGCTCGTCGCCGAGGGCGTCAATGTGGCGCCGCCGCCGCAGGCGCTGATCTTCGCCCAGGACAAGCTGGCCATGCGCACGAAGCTGTCCGGCCTCGGGCTGCCGGTGCCCGCGTTCGTCGAGGTCACCGCGCCCGCCGACGCGATCGCCTTCGGTGACGAGCACGGCTGGCCGTTCGTGCTCAAGGCGGTGCGCGGCGGCTACGACGGCCGTGGCGTGTGGATGCCCGCCGACGCGGAGGAGGCTTCCCGGCTGGTCACCGATCAGCTCGCGCACGGCGTGCAGCTGCTGGCCGAGGCGAAGGTCGATCTCAAGCGTGAGCTGTCGGCGATGGTGGCGCGCTCGCCGTTCGGGCAGGCCGCGACCTGGCCGGTGGTGGAGACCGTCCAGCGCAACGGCCAGTGCGCCGTGGTGATCGCGCCCGCGCCCGAGCTGGCCGAGGATCTGGGCGCCCGCGCGGAGACGATGGCGCTGGAACTGGCCGCCGGTCTCGGGGTGGTCGGTGTGATGGCCGTGGAGCTGTTCGAGACCCACGACGGCGAGATCCTGGTCAACGAGCTGGCCATGCGCCCGCACAACTCCGGTCACTGGGGCATGGACGGTGCCTGCACCGGTCAGTTCGAACAGCACCTGCGCGCGGTGCTCGACTACCCGCTCGGCGACACCAGCCCGCTCGCGCCGGTGACGGTGATGGCCAACATCCTCGGTGCCGGGCAGGCCCCTGAGATGCCGATGGACGAGCGGCTGCACCACCTCTACGCCCGCCTGCCCGAGGCCAAGGTCCACCTCTACGGCAAGGGCGAGCGCCCCGACCGCAAGATCGGGCACATCAACATCCTGGGCAACGATGTCGCCCAGGTCCGCGAGAAGGCCGAGCGGGCGGCGCACTGGATGTCGCACGCGGTCTGGACCGACGGCTGGGACCCCCACGGCGAGTGACCACCCACCCTTTTTCGAGAGGAACAATTCAGTGAGCAGCAACGGTCCCCAGGTCGGTCTCATCATGGGCAGCGACTCCGACTGGCCGACGATGGAGGCCGCCGCCGAGGCACTCGCCGAGTTCGGCATCCGCTTCGAGGTCGGCGTCGTCTCGGCCCACCGCACTCCCCAGCGCATGCTCGACTACGCGAACGAGGCCGCCGACCGCGGCCTGCAGGTCATCATCGCGGGCGCGGGCGGCGCCGCCCACCTCCCCGGCATGGTCGCCTCCGCCACCCCGCTGCCCGTCATCGGTGTCCCCGTCCCCCTGAAATACCTCGACGGCATGGACTCCCTGCTCTCCATCGTCCAGATGCCCGCGGGCGTCCCCGTCGCCACCGTCTCCATCGGCGGCGCCCGCAACGCCGGCCTGCTCGCCGTCCGCATCCTCGCCGCCCACGACCCCCTCCTGCGCACCCGCATGGAGCACTTCCAGTCCGGCCTCGAACAAATGGTCCTCGACAAGGACGAGGCCCTACGCGCCAAGCTCCTGGGCTAGCTCGACCCGGACCGGCGGCGGTCAGTCGGCCTGGTAGGTCCGCACCGCCGCCACCGTGATGTCCCGGACGACCTCGCAGTCGCGTCCGCTGACGCTGAGTACTTCGACGTACTCCTCGGACTCATCGCCCCACCCCGGTCGCAGGTACGGCTGATCGATTCCGGCGAAAGCGTCGATGATGCAGTAGTTCTCGCCGCTCGGGTATTCGGTGGCCGGAACGCCTGCCACGCGGAGCTGTCGGGCGCCGGGTCGCGGGTGGTCGAGCTGGAGCTTGCTCATTGTCATGGTGCGGACGACGTATCGGTTGTGGTCGTCGCGCACGCGGGGGCCGAGGGAGTAGTCGCAGGTGGACGGATTCAGCGCTATCAGCGCGAAGGTCTGCTCGGCCGGATACATGACGTCGAGGAACGAGCACGGATCGCGCAGCGGTTTCGCGCGCTCTCCGGGACTGTCGAGCAGTGGTACCGAGGCCGCGACCAGCGTGCGCAGGGCCGGGCAGGGGCTGCCTGTTCCATCGCTGTGGGCGGTGTAGTTCATCGCACGTCTGTCGTTGTAGGCCACCGCGATCGAGCACAATCCCTCGCCGGGGATCTCCGAGCCGGTCCGGGAACCGATGGTCGTGGTGGCACCGGTGAAGACCGGCATCACCGCCATCGACAACGACACCTTGGTGACCGGAGTGGTCCGGTCCGCGCCGATCAGGATCTCGCAGTCCCCGAGCGTGTCGCCCGGTCCCGAATACCGCACCGTGCCGAGCGCGCTCACCGCCGCCGGGTCGAGGAGTGCGCAGGGATCGATCCGGCGTGCGGCGTCCTGTTCGGTCATCGACGCGTCGGGACCTTTGACGGGTTTGCCCAGGTGATCGACCAGTGCGCCGCGGTAGCGGGCGCCCTCCGGAATGGGTGTTCCCGTCAGCGCGCCACCGCACCCGGGCAGGAACAGCCCCACGGTCAGGAAGAGCGCGACGGCTCCGAGCGCCCGCCTCATGCGGTGGCGCCGAACAGGTGCATGGCCGCGGGGCGGATCTGCTCGGTGACGGCGCACGATCCGGAGATCCGGACGATCGGCTGCACCACGGCACCCGAGTGGTCCGTACCGCCGACTGTCGGGTCGAGTTCAGCACCGGTCGCGAAGGTTTCGACACACATGGGGTCGGGCAGCGGTTGCCGGTAGACCAGCACCGGCACACCGTCCGCCTCGATCAGTTCACGGTCGGTGCCTGTCGGTGCGAGCGGCCGTCGCGTGATCTCGTAACCGATGGTGATCGGATCGGCGATCGGACCGGATCCGGCGACCCAGAAGCTGCATTCGGTGGGCTCGAACGCGGCCTCCAACCGATCCAGTCGCACGTGGGCGGGCAGTACCGCGACGATCTCGCAGGGATTGCGGGCCATCACGGCGATGTCGGACACCGGTGTCGCCGCGGCCGAGCGGCGGGGGATCCGGTCGCCGCGGAACGCCTCGACGATCTCGACGACGATGTCCTCGGCGAGTCGGCAGCCCAGCTCCGAGGAGTCGAAGGAGGACGAGGACACCGACGCGTAGGCGAGGGTGGGCACCTCGACCACCTTGGCGTCCTCGTCGGTGGTGCTCGCGGGCATCGGGAAGCGCAGGGGCACCTTGAAGTCGCAGTTTCCGTAGGTGTCGGGGCCGCTGACCACGATCGACTCGCCGGCGATCTGTCGGCTCGTATCGGTACCCAGCGGCGGCTGGTGGTCGAGGTCGACGTAAAGGAACGACCCGTTCCGTTCACCGTTGGGGGTGAACCCGACAGCGCACTGATCGATCTTGGTGCTCGGTCCGAGCAACGTGATCACGCCCTGTTCGGCGAATCGTGCCCGGTCGACGAACCCGCAGGGGTCGACCGATCGGACCTGATCGAGGGTGTCGAACGTCACTTTGTCGGCGGTGGTGACCGGTAGGCCGAACATGGTCGGCGTGGTGTCCGGTTCCGGCGTACCGGTGACCGTGGTCGAGCACGCGCCGACCGCGGTGGCCACCGCGACCAGCATCGGCAGCCCGAATCCGGACTTCATCATGTACCCCCACCTGATCGAAACGTCGAGCGAGACGATACCGGTCGGGTCCGCCCGCTTCAGCCGAGGAACTCGCGCAGGTGTGGCGACGGCGTTCGGGCCTCGATAGCGTCGGATGAGTGCGGCGAAGTGGGCCGGCGGCGAGTTCCCGCTTCCGGTCGACGAGTGCGATCAGGCCCACAGCCAGAGTGAAGCGACGGAGTAGCGCACCGCGATGTCGGCGAATCCGGGGATCGTGTCGAAGCGGAACCCGGGTGCGAAACCCTGCCGTGAGCCGAGTCGGATGACCGATCCGGCCGGTCGCTACGGTTGACCCCGTGGCACACGATGACGCGGCGCAGTTTCGGCTCACGGTGGTGGATCAGGCGTTGCGGTTGTTCGCCGAGCGGGGGTACGAGGCGACGACGGTGGACGAGATCGCGGTGGCGGCGGGGATCTCGCGGCGGACGTTCTTCCGGCAGTTCCGGTCGAAGGAGGACGTGATCTTCGCTGATCACGAGTTCCAGCTGGCGACGGCGCAGGAATTCCTGGAGGGGGCCGAGGGGGATCCGTGGGATGCGGTGTGTGCGGCCGTGGTCGGGGTGTTCGAGCGGTTCACGCAGTGGCGCGACATCGCGGCGCGGCGGTATCAGGTGGTGCGGCGGGTGCCCGCGTTGCGCGAGCGCGAGATCGTGACGGTGTTCCGGTACGAGCGGTTGTTCACCGAGTTCCTGCGCGAGCGGCTGCCGGAGGTGCCGGATCTGGTGCGGGTGCAGTTCACGGCCGCGGTGACCGCGACGCACAACTACCTGCTGCGCCGGATGGTGCGCGGTGAGTCGGCCGCGACGGTGGCGGATCTGCGCGCGGAGCTGGCGGCGATCCCGCGCGGCAGGCGCGCGGCCGCCGAGTCCGACGAACTGGTGGTCGCGGTCTTTCCGCGCGACATGCCGCCGCGCGAGGTGGCCGATCTACTCTCCGCCCGGCTCGGTAGCCTGTGAGCGCCGTGCACACCGCAGCGCTCATGTGTGACACTGAGTGCCACCGGTATATCCCCATGTAGTTGCCGAGTGCCAGGCGTATAATCCTCTGTGGATTGGCACTGGGTGCCGATGCAGGACGCGCTGTGAGACCGCAGCGATCACGACCACGATCAGGAGAGTGCCCCCGATGGCTGGAAACCCCGATTTCGACCTGTTCAAGCTCGAGGACTTCCACGACGAGCTGCGTGGGGCCATCCGCGGCCTCGCGGAGAAGGAAATCGCTCCCTACGCCAAGGACGTCGACGGCAACGCGCGCTTCCCCGACGAGGCGCTGACCGCGCTCAACGCCGCGGGCTTCAACGCCGTGCACGTGCCGGAGGCCTACGGCGGTCAGGGCGCGGACTCGGTCGCGACTTGTATCGTGATCGAGGAAGTCGCCCGCGTCTGCGGTTCCTCCTCGCTGATCCCCGCGGTCAACAAGCTCGGCACCATGGGCATGATCCTCAACGGCTCCGAGGAGCTCAAGACCAAGGTCCTGGCCGACATCGTCAACGGCGAGATGGCCTCCTACGCGCTGTCCGAGCGTGAGGCCGGCTCCGACGCCGCCGCCATGCGCACCCGCGCCAAGGCCGAGGGCGACGACTGGATCCTCAACGGCTCCAAGTGCTGGATCACCAACGGCGGCAAGTCCTCCTGGTACACCGTGATGGCCGTGACCGACGCCGACAAGGGCGCCAACGGCATCTCCTCGTTCCTGGTCCACAAGGACGACGAGGGCTTCGTGGTCGGCCCGCTCGAGCACAAGCTGGGCATCAAGGGTTCGCCCACCGCCGAGCTGTACTTCGAGAACTGCCGCATCCCCGGCGACCGCATCGTCGGCGAGCCCGGCACCGGCTTCAAGACCGCGCTGCAGACCCTCGACCACACCCGCCCGACCATCGGCGCGCAGGCCGTCGGCCTGGCCCAGGGCGCGCTCGACGCCGCGATCGCCTACACCAAGGATCGCAAGCAGTTCGGCAAGACCATCGCCAGCTTCCAGAACACCGAGTTCATGCTGGCCGACATGGCCATGAAGATCGAGGCCGCCCGCCTGATGGTCTACACCTCCGCCGCCCGCGCCGAGCGCGGCGAGAAGAACCTCGGCTTCATCTCCGCCGCCGCCAAGTGCTTCGCCTCGGATGTGGCCATGGAGGTCACCACCAACGCCGTCCAGCTCTTCGGCGGCGCCGGCTACACCACCGACTTCCCGGTCGAGCGCATGATGCGCGACGCCAAGATCACCCAGATCTACGAGGGCACCAACCAGATCCAGCGCCTGGTCATGGCCCGCCAGCTCCTGCGCTGAGCCCACCCGGCACATACTCCCGTGGCCCTCGGCAGATTCTCTGCCGGGGGCCACGGCTGTTCGGCGGCACTCCGACTGGCGGCTCCTACTTCCGGCCGAGCAGCTTACGCCAGCGGGAGCGACGCGACGGCTGGTCGGCGACGATCGACACCTGCGCTCCCTCGGGAATGAACCGCGCCTGGTCGTGGATCTGGCCCGCCATGCCGACCGCGGTGACGAAGTCCATCACCTGAATGTTGGCCGCCGTCAGCTCGCCGCCGAACACGGGTGGGTGGGCGAAGTCGTAGATCTGGTCGGGTCCGGGCACCAGTCCGGTCGCGGCGAGTTCGGTGGCCAGGTCGGCTCGCAGGTAGCGCTGGCTGCCGAGCGGGGTCGCCAGTTCGTTCGTGCAGTCGGTGAGTGAGTGCCAGTGGTGGGTCAGGGTGCCGTCGACGATATCGAGTCGCCGCACGCCGTCCGGGCTGTCGAGGAAGATGTCGCCGAACGCCGATGCGAACATCGGTCGCAGCTCATCGAGTCCGAGCCATTCCCATGACTGGAGCGCATGATCGAACTGCTCGCCACCGAACTGCCGTGTGAATTCGGGTGTAGCGGCAGACGAAGGTTCGTCGTACTCGTAGCCCCGCCACAGTTCCCACGTCCCGTCCGGGTTCCGGGTGTACTCGAACTGCCCGGCCCGCACCCTCGCCCGTGAGTTCACCAACACCCTGATCAGCTCGATCAACGCCGCACTGAGCTCGGCTGACGGTGTCAGCTGCGGTTCGATACTCGACCAGAACCGCACCTGAACCGTCGTGCCGTCGACTTCGAAGCGCAATGTTGCTGTTGTCTCGTTGCGGTCCACCTGCCCGACCACCAGCTGATCGACAAGACCCTCGGCCTCCATCCGCGCGATCAGATCCATCCTGCACCCCCGTCTTCACGACCCCGAACAACTTGACGCACAGTACATCTCACGTCCGACATGATTCGACTGCGGCATCACCTCGGCGCGCGGACGTCGGTCTCGGTGCCGACGGAGTGAGTCGGCGGTCGCCGACGCAGTCCCGGTCGTCGTCAGCCAGTCGGATCGATCTCGTCGTTGAAAGTGCTTTCTGGGCAGAGGGATTCGAGGAATCTGCCGAAGTCGGGAGCGACCGGCTGGGACGTGCCGGTGTCGGTTTCGAAATAGGCCACCGAGGGTTCCCCTTGTGGCCCGCAGTCGCGATAGTCCAGGGCTAGCCAGCGGTGCCCGTCGCCATCGAGGAGCACCAACTGGGCCGGTAGATCCCACTCCTGCGTGAGGTAGGGGGTTTCGAGGATCGACAGCTCGGTGTCCGGATCGATGCCCATCAACTCGCTCAGCGATGCCCAGTCTTCGTCCCAGGCCGGGTCGGGAAGGCGGAACGCGTTCCACTGATCCGACACCCGGCCACCGTTCTGCTCACGGAGCAGGCGGCACATCAGAGTTGGAAGACGCATGCCCAGCGTCTGCTCGGCCGAGGAGATGAGCGTGTCGGTCGCAGGTTCGGGGGCGTCCTCTCCGGGTTCCCAGAAGGTGGCGAGGACGGTGTCGAGCTTGTTCACGGCGTCGGCTGCTCTGCTAGGCGACAAGATTCGCGTATTCGGGGTGGTCGGCGATGTATTTTTCGACGTACCAGCAGGTGGGGATGACGCGGTAGTCGTTGGTGCGGGAGTCCTGGAGGGCGAATTCGACGACCTTGGCGGCGACGCCGTGGCCGCGGAATTCGGGGAAGGTCATGGTGTGGTGGAAGTCGCGGACCTTCGGGTTCTCGCGTTCGGCGTAGTCGGCATAGCCGGCGAGGACGTCGTCGAGGTAGATCTCGAAGCGGGTGTCGTCGACGTTGTGTTCGAGCCTGGTGGTCATAGGCGATGCTAACTCGCTAGAGGACGGCGCCGGGGTTGAGGATGCCTTCGGGGTCGAGGGCGTCCTTGATGCGGCGGGTCAGGGCCATCACCTCGGGGCCGACCTGGTCGGGGAGCCAGGCCTTCTTGAGGCGGCCGACGCCGTGTTCGCCGGTGATGGTGCCGCCGAGGGTGATGGCGAGGTCCATGATCTCGCCGAAGGCGCGGTGGGCGCGGGCGGTGTTGTCGGGGTCGGTGGGGTCGTGCACGATCAGCGGGTGGGTGTTGCCGTCGCCCGCGTGCGCGATGACCGAGACGAGCACGTCGTTGCGTTCGCCGATGGCGGTGACGCCGGTGATCAGTTCGCCGAGCCGGGGCAGTGGCACGCCGACGTCCTCGAGCAGCAGCGGTCCGATCTTCTCCACCGCGGGAATGGCGAATCGCCTTGCGGCAGTGAAGGATTCACCTTCGGTCGGGTCCGCGGTGTGGAAAACCTCGGTGGCCCCGGCCTTTTCGCACAGCGACACCATCAACTCCGCCTCCTGCCCGGCGTATTCGCCCGGTGCGTCCGAACGGGCGACCAGCAGGGCGGCGGCGGTGCGGTCCAAGCCCATTCGCATCTCGTCTTCGACGGCGTTGATGGCGACGGTGTCCATGAACTCGAGCATGGCGGGCCGCAGGGTCGAGGTGATCGCCAGGATGGCGTCGGTCGCGGCGGTGAGCGAGCCGAAACTCGCGACGACGGTCGACTGTGGCGGCTGGGCGGGCAGCAGGCGCAGGGTGAGCTCGGTGATGATCCCGAGCGTGCCCTCGCTGCCGACGAACAGTTTCGTCAGCGACAATCCGGCGGAGTCCTTGAGCCGTGGACCACCGAGGCGCACCACGGTCCCGTCGGCGAGCACCACCTCCATGCCGAGCACGTAGTCGGTGGTCACGCCGTATTTCACGCAGCACAGTCCGCCCGCGTTGGTCGCCGCGTTCCCGCCGATCGAGCAGATCTCGAACGAGGACGGGTCCGGCGGATACCACAGCCCCTCGGCCGCGACGGCCCGCTTCACTTCGGCATTGAGCAGCCCCGGCTGCACGACCGCGGTCCGGGTCACCGGGTCGACGCTGATCTCGCGCAGCAATTCCGTACTCAGCACGATCCCGCCGTCCACCGCGGTCGCCCCGCCGGAGAGCCCCGACCCGGCCCCGCGCGGCACCACCGGCACCCGATGCTCGTGCGCCCACCGCATGGTCGCCGCGACGTCATCGGTACCGCGCGCCCGCACCACCGCGAGCGGCGTCCCCGCCCCGGGATCCCGCGCCCAGTCCTGCCGATACCCCGCCAGCACATCCGGATCGACCAGCACCGCCCCCGCCGACACCGCACCGACCAACGCCCCCAGCGCCACGCTTCGCTCAGCCACCTCCCCACGCTAACCCGCCGACCCCGCCCCCCGCGGGCACTCCAGATATCGCCCGCGAGCATTCGAGTTGGTCGGGTGATCACCACGCTCTGGTGGCGGCATCGGCCGAGAGGCGAACGCCATCAGAGCGTGGTGATCGGGTGACCAGATGTGATGTGGGCCGGGACCACGCAAGTTGCGCATTGTTGTGATTCGGCGCGCCCGGGTGGTGTATACGGCGTCCAAGTGGTCACAATGCGGGGGAGGGTGTTCGTTTTTCGGGGACGCCCGGCGTGTTTCGAGTTCCGCTCCGCGATGCGGTCAGCGCATCGACCAGGCGACGCTGTTGTTGCGCCGCACCGCTTTTCCCGAGGAGGACCGGATGACGAGGGAACCGCAGGACCGTGCCGAGCTGGTCGGCGCGCTGTTGGCGGCCGAGTTCGCCGACGCCGGGATCGACACCGAAGCGATGCGCCGCGTCTACACGGGCGCGCACGAGGAGTGGTTGTCGGCGCTGGAGTCGACCGGACTGTTCGGCGTGCAGGCGCTCGCCGAGATCGCCAGCCACTGGACCGCCGACCCGCGCCTGCTGCGCGACGCCCTGCTCGCCGAAGCCGACGAGTTCACCCGCCGCCGCTGCTCGGCCGCGTGGGCCTCTTTCGAGGCCGCCCCGATCGCCGCCGCGGGCGGGTGACGTGAGCAGGTGATCGCCGCCCTCGAAGGCTGACCCGTGGAGTTCGGCTGACGTTGAGCTCGGGGTGCGGGCGTGCCGCCGGATGGTGACTTGCCGGGGTGTGGGCGTGCCGAAGCTGGATGGTGACTCGCCGGGCGCTGTGCTCGCGGTCTCGGAGCGGACCACGTTCCCCCGCTGACGCGCCCGTTTGCCGGCTGCTCACTTCGGCGTCACCTGCCGCTGGCAGGCTGACTTCGTGGAGCAGCAGGGGAGTGTCACCGGCCCGATGGCCGACCGGTTCGCTCGCTGGTGCGAGGCCGTCGTGGCGCGGCTGCCCTGGGGACTGGATGCCGTCGTTCCGGCGACCCTGCTCGGGTTCGCGCTGATCAACAGCTTCACCTTCGGCGTGGACCTGATGTTGCTCACCGCGATGCACGGCGGTCTCGGGTTGCCGATCGCGTTGTCGATCACGCTGGCCTACATCGTCGCGTTCGGGCTCGCGTTCGTGCTCAACCGCACATTCAACTTCCACTCGCACGCCCCGATGGGCAAGCAGGCCGCGGTGTACGCGGTCGTGGTGCTGGTGAACTACCTGGCGTTCATCCTCGGCGTCGGATCGGGCCTCACCGCCCTCGGCCTCGACTATCACCTGGCCCGGCTGGCGGCAGGGGCCTGTGAGGCGGTCTACATGTACAGCGCGATGCGCTGGATCGTGTTCCGGCGCAAGCGATCCGCCGAACCTGTCGCGACCGGCTAGTGCGAAACGCGGGCCCAGTAGTCTTGGCCCGGCCGTGCTCAGCCTCGCAGCAATTGCGGACGCCCTCCGTCGACCATGACGACGTCGTCGTCGGTCAGCGCCCAGTGTGGGAAGCCCTCCGCACGGCAGCGGGCCACCATCTTGGCCGATTCACCGTCCGGGTCGGCGGGGGAGTCGAGGTGGACGACCAGGCGGCGATCCACCAGACCCAGTCCGTCCCACTGCGGTTCGATGCCGGTGGCGGGCAGTACCTCGGCCGGATCGTCCATCGTTTCGAGGCCGTGCAGGTCGGGCCCGAGCAGGCAGGCGCCCGCGCTGTACCCCGCGTAGACGAGGGCGTCTTCGCGCAGCAGGGCGGGGAGCACGGAATCGGCTCCGCTGCGGGCGAATTGGGCGCGCAGCACGAAGGTGTTGCCGCCGCGGACCCACACCATCGGGAACTCGCGCAGGTGCTTCTCCAGCCGGTCGGGCTGGTCGACGTAGTCTCGCAGGTCGAAGACCTCGGGCGAATACCCGTGCTGCTGTAGCGGTTTCAGGTCGCTGGTGACCGCCGAGGCCCAGGCGGCGGGCCAGGCGTCGCAGGCGTTGGGAATCACCGCGACCCGGCCGGGCGTGCCGACGAGTCCGGCGAGGCGGTCGGCGAACGCGCCGAACCGATAGGAAGCGAGGAACAGTCTCATCAGATGGTGAACGCCAGATTCCGCACGAGCCGCCGGCCCAGGTCCACATCGCCCTCGACGACGACCTCGTCCAGATGCGCCTCGGCGGTCGAACGACCGCCGCGCAGGCGCGCGAACAGCCCGGAATCCAGCCGCAGCACCGTGGTCGGATCACCATCGGCCTCGTCGAGCAGCACGCCACGCCCGTCGGTCACCGCGAGGCGGACCTGCCTGGTCACCGGTCCGGTGAGATCGATGGTGACCCGTGCGCCCTCGGGCGCCTTGGCGCCCTTCACCACGGCGCGGCCGAGTCCGAGGGTGAGTTCGGTGAACGCCGTCTCCGCGCGGGCACCGCCCTCGGCCACCGGCCTGCCGATCCCGTCGGCGAGGTCGAGTTCGTGCATCCAGCAGTCGAACAGCCGGACCCGCATGAACCGCCCGTAGGGCACCGGACCGACCGGCGACACGGTCGAGGCCTGCCAGGCGTCCTCGTCGAGCGCGGCCAGTGCCGCGCGACGCAGGTCGGTGACCTCGTCCAGCAGTGCGAGCAGGCGCTTGCCCGAGAGCGGGCGCAACCGGTCGACCCAGATCTCGTTGAGCACGGCCACTTCGTTGCGCACGTGCGGCAGGGTCCGCACATCGGTCTTGGGGCGCAGCGGATCGTGCGGCGGCGGTGTCTGTCCGAGCAGCCAGGATTCGGTGCCGATCACGTGCGCGACCACGTCGAACAGGGTCCAGCCGGGCAGTGGAGACGGTCGGCGCCATGCCTTCTCGTCGAGGTCGGCGACGAGCAGGGTGATGGCGTCCCACTGCTGGGAGAGCAGATCGGTGAGCTGTTCGCGATCGGGAACACGGTCGGGCATCTACTGTGCCCCTTCGCCGTCGAGCTCGGCGAGGCCGGCGCGGATCGCCGCCGCGGTGGTCTTGGGATCGTGCGGGCGCCGCAGCAGGAAGCCCTTGGCGAAGGTGAGTTTGTCGCCGTGCTTGCGCGGAACCACGTGGACGTGGACGTGGCCGACGGTCTGGAAGGCCGCGGTGCCGTCGTTGACCACGAGGTTGGCGCCGTCGCTGGCCAGTCCGCCGCGGCGCACGGCGCGCGCGAGCCGATGGGCGACGCCGAACATCTTCGCCCCGAGTTCGGGGTCGAGATCCTCGAGTTCGTCGGCGTGCGCTTTGGGCACGACCAGGGTGTGGCCCCGGGTGACCGGCCGGATGTCGAGGAACGCGCACACCGCGTCGTCCTCGTAGACCTTGGTCGCGGGCGCCGCACCCGCCACGATCAGACAGAAGACGCAGTCGTTCACGGCGAGAACCCTACGTGTCGGCCCGGTCCGGGGACAGCCAAGCGGCGATTCCGGCATGACTCGCATCACGTCTGACGCTGTATAGATCACCTGACCAGGACTCGTACGAGAAGGTAACCAGCTCACCTGGATGTTCGGTCTTGTCCGTTCCTACCTGCGGCGACGAATCTCGGAGTGGGCGCCACCCGGTGCCCGGTGGGCTCGCGAGCCGCTGTCGCGGCGAAACCGCTGTGCACGGTCGAATTCGAGCGCGAGAAACGAGCATCCCGCTGTGACCGGCATCTCGGCTAGGCTCACCGCGAGCCGAGTACAGTAGCGAGGATTTATGCCGAACTTACTCGTAGGTAACTTCGGCTGGACCGTTGTTCCCAGGCTCGAAGCCAGCACGAAAAGGAAGTCTGACTAGTGGAGACAACGCAAAACGCCGGCGAGGAATCGCCGCGGGGAGCGCGTGTCGGAGTCGTTCGCGAGTCCGGTGCGGGCGAGCGCCGAGTCGCCTTGGTGCCCAAGATCATCCCCGCCCTGTCCAAGCAGGGTGTCGAGGTGGTCGTGGCTGCCGGGGCGGGTCTAGGTGCGCTCATTCCCGACGAGGCCTATGTCGAGGCGGGTGCGACCATCGGTGATCCGTGGTCGGCCGACGTCGTCGTCAAGGTGGCCCCGCCCAGCGATGCCGAGATCGGCAAGCTGTCCGCGGGCCAGACCCTGATCGGGTTCCTCGCGCCGCGCAATGCCGACAATCAGATCGGCGCGCTGAAGGCCGCCGGGGTCCAGGCGTTCGCGGTGGAGGCGATTCCGCGCATCTCGCGCGCGCAGGTGATGGACGCGCTGTCCTCACAGGCGAATGTGGCCGGATACAAGGCAGTACTGCTCGCCGCCTCGGAGTCGACCCGCTTCTTCCCGATGCTGACCACCGCCGCGGGCACCGTCAAGCCCGCGACCGTGCTGGTGCTCGGCGTCGGTGTCGCCGGTCTGCAGGCGCTGGCCACGGCCAAGCGTCTCGGCGGCCGCACCACCGGCTACGACGTGCGTCCCGAGGTCGCCGATCAAGTGCGCTCGGTCGGTGCCCAGTGGCTCGACCTCGGCATCGACGCCGCCGGTGAGGGTGGCTACGCCCGCGAACTCACCGACGACGAGAAGGCCCAGCAGCAGAAGGCGCTCGAAGACGCGATCAAGGGCTTCGACGTGGTGATCACCACCGCGCTCGTGCCGGGTCGCCCCGCGCCGCGCCTGGTCACCGCCGCCGCCGTGGAGGGCATGAAGCCCGGCAGCGTGATCGTCGACCTGGCCGGGGAGACCGGTGGCAACTGCGAGCTCACCGAGCCCGGTGAGACCGTCGTCAAGCACGAGGTGACCATCGCCTCGCCGCTGAACCTGCCCGCCACCATGCCCGAGCACGCCAGCGAGCTGTACTCCAAGAACATCGCGGCGCTGCTGGAACTGATGCTGGTCGACGGGAAGGTCGCCCCTGATTTCGACGATCAGGTGCTCGCCGATTCCTGTGTCACCCGTGAGGTGGAAGCCTGATGTACACCGAACTCATCGCGAACCTCTCGATCCTGGTGCTGTCCGGATTCGTCGGCTTCGCCGTCATCTCCAAGGTCCCCAACACCCTGCACACCCCGCTGATGTCGGGCACCAACGCCATTCACGGCATCGTCGTGCTCGGCGCGCTGGTCGTCCTCGGCAACATCAAGGACCCTTCGCTGCTGGCGCAGATCATCCTGTTCGTCGCCGTGGTGTTCGGCACGCTGAACGTGATCGGTGGCTTCGTGGTCACCGACCGCATGCTCGCCATGTTCAAGGGTAAGAAGAAGGCGGCCGAGTGATGCACGCAGACACCATGACCTACGTGGTCAACGGCCTCTACATCGTGGCCTTCTCGATGTTCATCTACGGCCTGATGGGCCTGACCGGTCCGAAGACCGCGGTGCGCGGCAACCAGATCGCCGCGGTCGGTATGGCCATCGCGGTCGTCGCCACGCTGATCTCGGTCCGCAACGCGGACCTGCTCAACTGGATCCTGATCGGCGCCGGTCTGGTCGTCGGTGTGGCACTGGGCGTGCCGCCCGCCGTGCGCACCAAGATGACCGAGATGCCGCAGCTGGTCGCCGCGTTCAACGGCGTCGGCGGTGGCACGGTCGCCTTGATCGCGTGGGCCGAGTTCATCGACAGCTCGGGCTTCTCCGATCTGCACGAGGAGCCGACCGTCCACATCATCATCGGCTCGCTGTTCGCCGCGGTGATCGGTTCGATCTCGTTCTGGGGCTCGATCATCGCCTTCGCCAAGCTGCAGGAGATCCTGTCCGGCAAGCCGATCGGCATCGGCAAGCTGCAGCAGCCGCTGAACCTGCTGCTGCTGCTCGGCGCCATCGCCTGCGCCGTGGTGATCGGTGTCGGTGCGGGCAGCGGCGGCGTCTCGCAGCTGTGGATGGTCGCGCTGCTGGTGCTGGCCGGTGTGCTCGGCCTGATGGTCGTGCTGCCCATCGGCGGCGCGGACATGCCGGTCGTCATCTCGCTGCTCAACGCGCTCACCGGTCTGTCGGCCGCGGCCGCGGGCCTGGCGCTCAACAACACCGCGATGATCGTGGCGGGCATGATCGTCGGCGCGTCCGGCACCATCCTCACCAACCTGATGGCCAAGGCGATGAACCGGTCCATCCCGGCGATCGTGGCCGGTGGTTTCGGCGGCGGTGGCGCCGTGGCCGGTGGCGGTGGCGGCGAGGCCAAGTCGGCCAAGGCCACCTCGGCGGCTGACGCCGCGATCCAGATGGCCTACGCCAACCAGGTCATCGTGGTGCCCGGTTACGGCATGGCCGTGGCGCAGGCCCAGCACGCGGTCAAGGAGATGGCGGCGCTGCTCGAGGCCAAGGGCGTCGAGGTCAAGTACGCGATCCACCCGGTCGCCGGGCGCATGCCCGGGCACATGAACGTGCTGCTGGCCGAGGCCGAGGTGTCCTACGACGCGATGAAGGAAATGGACGACATCAACGGCGAATTCGGCCGCACCGATGTGGCCCTGATCATCGGCGCCAACGACGTCACCAACCCCTCGGCCCGCGAGGACGCCAGCAGCCCGATCTACGGCATGCCGGTGCTCAACGTGGACCAGGCCAAGAACGTCATCGTGCTCAAGCGCTCGATGAACTCCGGCTTCGCCGGTATCGACAACCCGCTGTTCTACGCCGACCACACCTCCATGCTGTTCGGCGACGCCAAGAAGTCCGTCGGTGCGGTCACCGAGGAACTGAAGGCGCTGTAGGGCAACCGCTCTCACCGCGAAGAGCCCCCGCTCGTTCTCCGGAACGGGCGGGGGCTCTCTCGTGTTCGGGGGTGCCGTACGACAGCACCGAGCCCCTCCGCGGTATCTCGTGAAGGGGCTCGGTGGGTCGATCTAGGAGACGCCGACCGGCAGGTCGGTGACGCCCAGCGCGCCGAGGATGCGCCCGAGCTTGCCGGTGGTCTCGGTCAATTCGGCGGCCGGATCGGATTCGGCGACGATGCCGCCACCCGCGTGGGCGAGCAGGCTCAGGCCGTCGGCGGACAGTTCGGCGCAGCGGATGCTCACCATCCACTCGCCGTTGCCCTCGGCATCGCACCAGCCGACCGCGCCCGCGTAGAAACCGCGCTCACCCTCGAGCTCGGCGATGACGCGGGCCGCCGCGGCGGTGGGGGTGCCGCAGACCGCGGGTGTCGGGTGCAGTGCGACCGCCAGTTCCAGCGCCGTCGGTCCGGCCGTCGGCACGGTCGCGGTGATCGGGGTGCCGAGATGCCACATCGCCGGGGTGCTGGTGAGTTCCGGTGCGGGAGTGCGCACGTCGGCGCAGCGGTCACGCAGCACCGTCGACACCTGGTCGGTGACGAAGCGGTGTTCGGCGTGGTCCTTGGGCGAGCCGAGCAGCGCGTCGGCGGCGGCCTGGTCCGCGACGCTGTCGGTGTGCACGCGGCGGGCCGATCCGGCGAGCGGATGGCTCAGGATCTCGTTGCCGTCGCGGCGCACCAGGATCTCGGGACTGGAACCGACGAGGTGCAGGCCCGGATAGCGACCACCGGCGGCGGACAGGTCGACCAGGAAGCCGTTGGCGTGCGGGTCCGAGGCGACCATCAGGTCCAGAATGTGTTGTGCGCGTACCGGTTGCGTGGCCAGGCCGCGAACTGCCCTGGCCAGCACCACCTTCCGCACCGGATGCCCAGGGTTGGCGAGCAGCTCGACCGCCGCGGCGACGCGGCGGTGGTGCTCCTCGGGCGCGGGGATCGCGGCGTCGATGGTGAAGCCGGGCAGTGTGCGCGGCTCGGGGCGGTGCGGCGCGTCGGTGATGGTCACCGAGTCCGGCGCCCACAGCGCCGCGGGGGCGCCGGGGGTGAACGGCAGGGCGCCGACGATGTGGCTGATCCGGCCGCTGCGCAGGGCGGTGATCGCGTCGTGTGCCGAGCGGAAGACCGTGTCGCCCGCTGTCGCGGACACCGTCCGATGCGGGCGGGACAGGACGAAAGCGGGATCGGAGCTGTCGGTATTGATGATGATCATCCTCTCGGTCACGTGTCGTGCACTGCGCCACCGTCGCCTCGTGGCGCGACCGGAGACGCCTCCCCCTCTGGTTAGCCTATCCTGAATTGACCACTAAGTGGTCAGCTCTGGTGGCAGGGGTGCTTGACAGAACCGGCGGAATCACCCGCTCGGACCACCCGTCAGTGCGAGTCCGCGACCTCCGCGACGGGCTCGGCTTCCCGCGTTTCGTTCGGTGCCGGGAGATGGCGCAGCAGCACCATGACCAGCACTGCCGCGAGCGCGGTGAGTCCGATGCCGACCACCGAGTTCACCTGCAGCGCGTGCGTATACGCCTGCCGCGCGACCTCGGCCAGCTCGCCGCCGAGCGCCGCGGGCAGCGACGTCGCGACGTGCAGTGCCCCGGCGAGGGTGTCCTCCGCGACACCGGCGACCTCGGCGGGCAGCCCGGCGGGCATGGTCTCGGCCATCTGCCCGCGATAGACCGCGGTCCCGATGCTGCCGATCACCGCGACGCCGAGCGCCGCCGACAGTTCCTGGCCGGTCTCCGAGATCGCCGAGGCGGCACCGGCGCGCGCCGGGTCGACCGCGCCGACGATCAGATCGAGGCCGAGCACGAACATCGGGCTGAGGCCGAGGGAGAACACGACCATGCCGGTGACGATCAGCGCGAGGTCGTCACCGCCGGAGAGCTGGGTGAACACCGCGTAGCCGAGCATCGCGAGGACCAGGCCACCGGCCATCAGGTACGCGGGGCGCACCCGTGGCGCGACCGCGCTCACCACACCGGCGGCCACCACCATCGCGACGGCCTGCGGCACCGTCCACAGTCCGGCCTCGAACGCCGAGAGCCCCAGGACGAGCTGCAGGTACTGGGCCAGCAGCAGGAACAGCCCGCCCATCGCGAGCATGGCGATCATCAGCGCCACCAGCGACCCGCTGAACCGCACATTGCCGAACAGGCGCAGGTCGATCAGTGGATCGGTCAGCCGTCGCTGGCGCAGCACGAACACCGTGCCGAGGGCCAGACCGGCCGCCAGCACGCCCGCCGCCTCGATCGACCAGCCGTCCTTGGCCAGTTCCTTGATGCCGTAGATGACCGACATCACCGCCAGCAGCGACAGCAGGGCGCTGAGCAGATCGAGCTTGCCCGGATTCGGGTCCTTGTACTCCGGCAACAGCACCGGGCCGCTGGCCAGCAGCAGCACCATCGCCGGGACCGCGACCAGGAACACCGAGCCCCACCAGAAGTTCTCCAGCATCGCCCCGCCGACCAGCGGGCCGATCACCATGCCGACCATGAAGCTGGTCATCCACACGCTGATCGCGGCGGTGCGCTGGCGATCGTCGTGGAACATGTTGCGGATGAGCGCCAGCGTGGACGGCATCAGCGTCGCGCCGGCGATGCCGAGCAGCGCGCGGGTGCCGATGAGCATGCTCGCGCTGGTCGAGTACGCGGCCAGCACCGAGGCGATGCCGAAGGCCAGCGCGCCGATCATCAGCAGTTTGCGGCGGCCGATGCGGTCGCCGACGGTGCCCATGGTGATCAGGAATCCGGCGACCAGGAAGCCGTAGATGTCGAGGATCCACAGCAGTTGCGAACTACTCGGCGCCAGGGCCTCGCTGATCTGCGGGATCGCGAGGTAGAGCACGCTGAGGTCCATCGAGATGAGCAGCGTCGGCAGGGCCAGGACCGCCAACCCGATCCATTCCTTGACTCCGGCTCGCGCGGGAGGTTCGCCGGGGGTCTGTTCGTGCTGGGTTGACGTCACGTCACGACGCTACCGACGGATCGAGCACGCGCGCCAATAGATTTTTACTGGTTGGACATCGCGGGGCCGGTCCAACGATGATGGGCGCGGTGTCCACACGTCATGAACAGCTCCGTCTCGTCGACCCGCCGCACCGGTCGGACGATCCCGGCGAGCCGTTCCCGTGGTCGGCGGCGATCGACTCGACCTATTCGACCCGCGACGCCATCGACGCGCTCGCCCTCGCGCCGTTCCTGCGCGGTGACCAGCCCTTCGCCCGTCAGGCCCACCTCGACCGGGTCCGTCCCGAGGCGACCCTGCGGCCCGCGGTCTCGCGCATCGTGCGCGCGGTCGCCGACGACGACAGCAGCGCGTTGCTCGCCGCCGGTGACGGCTGGTCGCTGCGGGCCGTGCGCTGGGCGGGTGGTTCGGCCACCGTCGAGGTGACCGCGGTCAGCGACGAACTCGCCGTCGAGGTGCTGGCGCAGGCCACCGAGGGCGCCGCCCAGCCCGCCGGTGCCGCGGCCTCGGTGGAAATGGGCTTCTGGCACATGGATGTTCGCCGCCCCGCGCGCAGGCGCAGGCAGATCGCGGCGCCGGCCTGGCCGGAGATCCGCGGCAATTACGCGGGGGAGGTGGCGGCGAGTCTGGACCGGCTGATGGGTCTGCGGGTCGACGACGTCCGGGGCAGGCTGGTGCTGCTGCACGGCGAGCCGGGCACGGGCAAGACCACCGCGTTGCGCGCGCTGGCGCGGGCCTGGGCGCCGTGGTGTCAGGTCGACTGTGTCGTCGATCCCGAGGAGCTGTTCAGCAATCCGGGCTATCTGATGGAGGTCGCCGCGGGCGCCGACGGTGACGACGAGGACGGCCGCTGGCGCCTGCTCGTGCTGGAGGACTGCGACGAACTCATCCGCGGTGAGGCGAAAGAGGCTGCGGGGCAGAAGCTTTCCCGACTGCTCAATCTGACCGACGGCATGCTCGGCCAGGGGCGCAAGGTGCTGATCGCCATCACCACCAACGAGGATCTGTCCCGGCTGCACCCCGCCGTCGTCCGGCCCGGTCGCTGCCTGGCCCAGCTGGAGGTCGGCCGGCTCTCGGCCGCGGAGGCGCGCGCCTGGCTAGCTGAGACTGGCTGTGCCGCAAGCGATTCCGTTGGTGATGGCGCGACGCTGGCCGAGCTGGTCTCCCGCCGTGACGGGGAGATCCGGATCCGGTCGGTCACACGGGAGTCGGCCGAGGTCGGTCTGTATCTATGAGCTGCTGGGGCGGGACGTGTGCCCGGATCAGCTCGGTGAGATGACGGCCCACCCGGTCCAGCGGCTCGGCGCTGCGCTTGGCCAGTGACATGACCACCGCGCCCTCGATCGCGGCGATCACGGTGGTCGCCAGCGACAGCGCGGTCTCGGGCGCGACGTGCTCGGCGCGCAGCCGGGTGGCCAGGGCCTGCTCCCAGTCGTCGAACGCCGCGCCTGCCGCGTCGGCGGCCCCGGCCGACTCCGACCGGCCCAGCGCCGCGGCCACGACCGGGCACCCGGCGAGGAAATCGCTGGATTCGACGACCTGCTTCCAGGTGTCGGTGAACGAGGTGACGGTCGCCTCGGGCTCGCCGCGGCGGCCGAAGGTCTCGATGAGCGTCGTCATCGCCCGGCCCGCGACCCTGGTCGCCTCGGTGATCAGTTCGGATTTGCCGCCGGGGAAGTTCAGGTAGATCGTCCGCCGGGAGATGCCGCTGTGGTCGAGCAGCTGGGTGACTCCGGTCCCGGCCACGCCGTTGCGGCGCACCAGGTCGATCGCGCTCTGCACGAGTCCGTCACGCGCTGCCATCGGCGTCCTTTCGTTCGGTCCGATTGAAGTATACCGATCGGTGTACTACTGTGCGGTAAGGTACACCGATCGGTGTACCACAGGCATCCCGCGGAGGAGTCGACGATGACAGCCCTGAGCGATCCGCTCGCCCTACCGTGCGGCCAGGTGCTGCCCAACCGGCTGATGAAGGCCGCGCTGAGCGAGGGTCTCGGCTCGACGGAGTTCGGGCCCGACGAGCGCCTCGACCGGCTCTACCGGCGCTGGGGCGCGGGCGGTTTCGGCCTGATCGTGACCGGCAATGTGATGGTCGACCGCACTCAGCTCGGCGAACCGGGCAATGTCGTCATCGAGGACGAGCGCCACCTCGCTGACCTGCGCCGCTGGGCCGAGACCGCGAAGGCGGGCTGCGCGCGGATCTGGATGCAGATCAACCATCCCGGCAGGCAGGCCAACCCGCTGGCGACCAGGACTCAGCCGGTGGCGCCCTCGGCGATCGGCCTCGAGCTGCCCGGTGTGCCCGCGCCGCGCGCGCTCACCGATGCCGAGATCGTCGACATCGTCGGCCGCTTCGCCACCACCGCGCGGATCGCGGAGGCCGCCGGATTCGACGGCGTGCAGATCCATGGCGCGCACGGCTACCTCGTCTCGCAATTCCTCTCGCCGCTGGCCAATCAGCGCGAGGACCGCTGGGGTGGGAACGCCGAGAATCGGGCGCGCTTCGTGCTCGAGGTGGCCCGCGCGATCAGGGCCGAGGTGTCGGACTCGTTCGCCGTGGCGATCAAGCTCAATTCCGCGGACTTCCAGCGTGGCGGTTTCACCGAGGACGAGTCCCGCGAAGTGGTGCGGCGCCTGGCCGCCGAGCGGCTGGATCTGATCGAGATCAGCGGTGGCAGTTACGAATCGCCCGCGATGATGGGTCGGCCGGTCACCCGGTCGGCCAGTACCGCGGCGCGGGAGGCGTACTTCCTCGAGTACGCGCGGTCGGTCCGCGCGGTCGCAGGGGCGGTGCCGCTGGCGGTGACCGGCGGGTTCCGTACCAGGACCGCGATGGACGCGGCGGTCGAGTCGGGGGAGTGCGATGTGGTCGGGCTCGGCCGCCCCGCCGCCATCGTGCCGAGCGCGGCCGGTGATCTGCTGCACGGCCGCACTGCCCGGCTGCGTTCGCCGCGGGTGTCGTTGCGGCTGCCCGCGGCGATGACGACGCTGGCCGGGATCAAGGCCGTCGAGGGCGCGCTCGACCTGCAGTGGCACACCGACCAGCTGCACCGCATCGGTGCGGGCATCGACCCCGACCCCGAGCGCACCGCGTGGTTCACCGCGGCGACCATGCTCAAGCGCAACGGCGTCGACGCGTTCCGGAGCAGAAGGAGTTCGACCGTGAATCAGAAACCGAAGGATCCGGCCCTGCGCAAGTTCGAGTTCGAACGCGCGGTGGGCCGCTATGTCGCCAACCCGACCGTTCGCGCGCTGAGCCGCCTCGGCATCCGCACCTCGTTCGCGACCGACCTGGAGACCACCGGCCGCAAGTCCGGCCAGATCAGGGTGGTCCCGGTCTCGGTGGCCTTCGACGACACCGGCGCCTGGGTGATCAGCCAGCACGGCACCCGATCCGGTTGGGCCGCCAATATCGGCGCCGAGCCGAAAATCCGGGTCCGCCAGGGCGATCGCTGGCGCACCGGCGTCGCCGAACTCCGCCCGTCCGACGACGTGGTCGCCCGGGCCCGCACCTTCGCCCCGAACCCGCTGTTCGCCGGACTCACCGCCGCGACCTTCCGGGCGTTGCAGAGCACCCCGGTCTCGGTGCGGATCACCTTCACCGACTGACTGTCCGCGCTGCCGCGGCGCAGGCCAGAGTGAGGACGAGCGGGACGGCCAGCGCCGCGGTGAGCGGGATCAGGGCGGTCAGCCAGCCGATGACCGACGGTCCCGCCAACAGGCCCAGGTAGCCGATGGTGAAGACGCGGGACATGTCGGTGGCGGCGGTGCTGCCACCGAGATTGCCTGCGGCGGAGAAGATCTGGGGGACGCCGCCGGCGATGCCGAGGCCGCACATGGCCCAGCCGACCAGCGTCAGCGGTAGCCAGGGCGAGGCGATCACCACCGCGAACCCGGCGGCGGCGAGCAAACTGCCGTACCGCACGATGGCCACCGGACCGAACGCCCCGCTCACCCGGTCGGTGAGGAACCGCCCGATCGTCATCGTCGCCGAGAAGGCCCCGAACGCCAGCGCCGCATCCGACTCCGACGCACCGAGATGCTCGCGCGCCTGCAACGCACTCCAGTCCGCGGCCACTCCTTCGGCCAGCAGCAAGACGAACGCGATCACCCCGAGCGACAACACTTTTCGCCGCCGATCGCGTGCCCAGCGATCCTCGGCGCCGGTCATGCTCGGCGCCACCTCGACCTTGCCATCCTCGGCGCCAATTTCATGAGCGGCGGGCTTCGCCACACCGGCGTCGGCCGCGGGCCGTGCGGGTGTTTCGTGAGCGGGAGCGGTCGTCTCATCAGAAGAAGCGAGCCGGGCGGTCGCTGCGTCCGTGGCGACGATGTGTGGCGCCGTCGTCTTGTCGCCGCCAGCGGGCTGCCCGGTCGCCTCGTCGTAGTCTTCGAGGCGCGATGTCGCATCGTGGTGGTCGACCAGGCGGGGGACCAGCAGGGCGGTGCAGATCAACCCGGCGATGCTCGCGCAGGTCAGGGTCAGCTGGGGTGGCCAGTCGGCGCGCTGGGCGGCGGCGCCGACCAGTGCCCCGGCGAAGCCGCCCGCGGAGAACATGGCGTGGAAGGCCGACATGATCGGCCGGTGATACGCCCGCTCGACGTGCACCGCCTGGGTGTTCATCGAGACATCGAGTGCCCCGTTCCCGAAACCGAAACAGACCAGCGCGATGCCGAGGGCGAGCGGACCGGTGGCCAGTCCCGGGCCGAGCACGGTGATCGACACGGCCGTCGCCGCGATCGCGACCAGCGTCCGACTCCCGATCCGATCGGCCACCGGCCCCGCCAGCCGCATCCCCACCAGCGCCGCCCCGGCCAGCAGCAATACGAACATGCCGAGCGCCGACGCCGAAACCCCGGCCCGATCGGTGATCGCCGGAATGTGCACAACCCACATCGCCAGCAGGAACCCGTTCAACGTGAACGCGCTGAACACCGCCACCCTCGCCGACCGAAGCCGCCGATCAACCGTCGCTGACCTCACCGGCTCGACGGTACCGCCGCCACCGAGCCCCCGCCCGAAACGCGATCACCCCGTCCGCCGGGTACGGCGAACGGGGTGATCGTGGTTGTGCCGGCCTCGGGTGGTCAGGCCTTGAAGCGCTCGGCCAGCAGGTCGAGGGTGGCCATGGCCTCCCGGTAGTCCGGGCGCTTGGCGCTCGCGGGGAGCTCGTAGACCTGGTTCTGCTGGAAGGCGGGCAGGATGCCCAGCGCCGGATCGGCCTGCAGCCCGGCGATGTCGCGGCCGCCGTCGAGCTTGATGACGAACAGCACCGGTGCGGTGACGACAGTGCTCAGCAGCTCGGGGCTGAAGGTCACCCAGTCACCTGCCTCGGCCTTGGTCGGGTTGCCCGCCTTGGCTTCGATCTGGTCGTCGATGGTGAAGCCGACCGAGGACAGCAGCGTGGCCAGCGGGGTGTTGGGGGCGAGCAGGATGGGCTTGCCGTCCGCCTGCGACTGCATCACGGCGGTCGCGCCCTGCGGCAGCTTCACCGCGGCTTTCACCTCCGCGACCTTGGCGTTGTAGGCGGCGATCATGCCGTCGACCTTTTCGGGGCGGTTGACGAAGTCGGCGACCGCCTTCAGCTGGTCTTCCCAGTTGGCGAGGTTCGAGGGCACCAGCGCGGTGGGGGCGACAGCGGCGAGCTTGTCGTAGTTCTTGATCGTCTGCTGGCCGGGCCAGCCGGGTCCGCCGCCGATGATCAGGTCGGGCTGCTGGGCGGCGATGAACTCCAGGTTCAGGTCGTCACCGGAGGTCACCGCGACGGTGCCCTGCTCCTTGGCGTCCGCGGCCCAAGCGGCCGGGAACTCGCCGGGCTCGAGTGTAACGCCGAGGATGCGCGGATCCGCGGCCTTCACCTTGGCTTCGAGGTCGAACAGGAAGCCGGCGAGCGCGCCGTTGAGGACCACGACGCGCTGCGGGTCGGCGGGCACGGTGACCGGGCCCTTGGCGGTTTCCACCTGGCGGGTGCCCGCGTCGGCGGGCTCATCGGCGGTGGAGCTGCCGCAGGCCGCTGCCGTCGCGGACACCGCGACGATCAGGAGCGCGGCGGCGGCACGCATGCGTGCCGTCATTCGGTGCGTTGACATGGAGGGTTTTCCTTCTTTCTTTCCAAGTGGAAACTCAGGTGCGGATCGCGGGATCCGCGTCGAGCAGCGCGGCGACCTCTATCCAGCCGGTCGGCATCGCGATGTCGTTGTGGGTGTAGGGAAGTCGCCGGACCACCAGCTGCGCGCCCGCGGCCTGCCACTCGGTCAGCTGGGCGTGCACGCGCTCGGGTTCGAGGCCGTTGTCCGCGCAGTACAGGGCCATCGGACCGCTGTAGCTGGGCGACTCCGACGTGGTGACCATGCGCAGCAGCTCGGTCGCGGCATTGCGCACGACCACCGCCAATTCCGGGGCGTACTCGGCGATCTCGGGGAGCAGCTCGTCCATCCCGGCGGGGTTGGCCAGGGTGGCGGCGGCCCGATCGGTCAGGTTCGAGAGCGGATGGGAGTCGAGCAGGCCCACGTAGCCGACCTGCTCGCCCTCGGCTTCCAGGATGGCCGCCATCGCGTGGGCGAGATTGCCGCCCAGCGAGTAGCCGAGCAGGTGGTACGGACCCCGCGGCTGGATGCGGCGGACGGCGGCCAGGTAGAACTGCGCCAGGTCGTCGAGCGTGCGCGTCTGGGTCTGCGGGTCGGTGAGCTGGGGCATCTGCAGGCCGATGATCGGTCGTTCGGCGCGCAGCAGGCGGGCCAGCGGCGCGTATTTCCATGCGGTGCCGCCGATCTGGTGGATGCAGAACAGCGGTGCGGCCGAGCCCTCGGCGCGCAGCTCCAGCACCGGATCGAGGCGGCGGCCCAAACTGGCCAGACCGTCGGCCGGTCGCGGCGTGCTCGGATCGACCGCGCCGATGCGTGCCGCGAGCCGACGCGGCGTGGGCGCGGTGAACACGTCGTCGAGGACCGCGGGCAGGTCGGCGCGGGTCAACCGGCCGATCAGCCGCACCGCGAGCAGCGAGTGCCCGCCCTTGTCGAAGAAGTCGTCGTCGGCGCCGATCTCCTCGACCGACAGCACCGCCGCCATGGCCTGGCAGATCGTGTCGAGCAGGCCGGGCGACACGGCCGTCGTCTCGGCAGGGGAACCGGCGATGCTGTCCGGGGACCGGGGGGCTTCCGGCGCGGGCAGCTGCTGCCTGGCGATCTTCTCGGTCGCGGTGCGCGGAATGTGATCCAGCGCCACGAAGGCCGACGGAATCATGTACGCGGGCAATGCCGTTCGCAGCTGTTCACGCACCGCGTCGGTGTCGAGCGCGATGCCGGACCTGGCGATGAGATAGGCGACCAGGCGCTGATCACCCGGTGTGTCCTCGCGCAGCAGCACCACCGCCTGGGCCACCCCGGCACAGGTGAGCAGGGCCGATTCGATATCGCCCAGTTCGATGCGCTGGCCGCGCAACTTCACCTGGCTGTCGGTGCGGCCGACGTACTCGAGTTCACCGCGCGGGTTCAGCTTCACCAGATCGCCGGTGCGGTACATCCTTTCGCCGTTCCCGTACGGGTCGGCGACGAAGGCGGCGGCACTGAGATCGGGACGGGCCAGATAGCCGCGCGCCAGCCGGACACCGGTCATGTAGAGCTCGCCGATGGTGCCCTCGGGGACCGGCCGCAGCTCGTCGTCGAGGATGCGGACGGTGTCGGCGGGTGCGCCGACCGGGACCGAGGCGGTGTCGGCGTCGACGGTCTCGTGGAAGGTGAAGCCGATCGCGGCCTCGGTGGGACCGTAGAAGTTGTACACGGCGGTGCCGGTCAGCGCGCGCATGCGATGTGCCGTCGCGGGCGGCAGCACCTCGCCGCCGGTGAGGACGCAGCGCAGATCCGTGCAGCCCGACAGGTCGGCCTCTTCGGCGAGCACGGTCAGCATGGAGGTCGTCATCCACATCGCGGTCACCCGCTCCGCGCTCATGAGCTGGGCCTGGTAGTAGGGATCGCGATGACCGCCGGGGCGGGTCAACACGATTCGCGCGCCGACGTGCAGCGGGAGGAACATCTCCATGAGCGAGGCGTCGAAGATCGGCGGGGTGCGGTAGAGCATCGTGTCGCCGGGCCCGAACCGGCGTTCGCGCTGCAGCCATTCGAAGGTGGAGATGATCGAGGCGTGTGACAGGCTCACGCCCTTGGGCACCCCGGTGGAGCCGGAGGTGAACAGCAGGCACGCGGTGTTGGCGGGGCGCAGGGGCGCGAGTCGGTCGGCATCGGTGAGTGCCGTATCGGCGAATTCGCTGGTGTCCGCCTCCATCAGCGAGTGCAGCACCAGCCGGGGTGCGGCCGTGTCGAGGATCTTCTCGACGCGCTGCGCGGGCTGTTCCGGGTCCACCGGTAGATACACGCCACCGGCTCGGCAGATGGCGTGCGCCGTGACGACCGAGTCGATGGAGCGTGGCATGGCGACGGCCACCACGATCTCGGGGCCGACACCGCGTGCGATGAGCCAGCGGGCCAGGCGATTCGCCCTTGCCTCGAATTCCTGGAAGTCGATCGTGACGCCTTCCGCCGTGATGGCGGGCTGCGCCGGATCGACGGGGGTGCCCCATTCGGCGAGGGTGTCGCCTTGCGGGTCCGGCTGGGCACTGGTGGTGGGTCGTGCCGTGGCAGCGGGTGGCGTCGTCGCGACAGCTGGTGTGGTGGCGGCAGTCGCGGGCGGGACCACCGGGGCGAGGGGGTCGAGGAACAGCGCGGGGGCGGGGTCGGTGTCGGAGGTGACGGCGGTCAGGATCGCACCGATCCGGTCGGCGATCCTGGCGAGCGTGGTGTCGTGGACGGCGGCGCGGTCGTACCAGATCACCAGCTCGAGCCGGTCGCCTGGCGGCGCGATCAGGGTCATCGGGTAGTGCGTGTTGCCGTGGTTGTGGAAGTCGCCGCGGCGAAGTTCGTGCGACTCCGGCTGTCCGGCACCGGAATTCGGGAAGTTCTCGAAAGCCACCAGGGTGTCGAAGAGAGTGCCGACGCCCGCGATCCGCTCGATCTCCGCGAGGCTCGCGTGGTCGAACTCCTGCATGGCGAACTGGTTCTCCTGCAGGTCGGCCAGCTGTTCGAGCAGCGCGCGCTCCGGGTCGAGCGCGCAGCGCACCGGCACGGTGTTGGCGAACAGGCCGACCATGCCCGCCACGCCGGGCAGTTCGGCGGGGCGGCCGGAGACCGTCGCGCCGAACACGACGTCGGTGCGGCCGGTGAGCGCGGCGAGCACCAGGGCCCAGGTGCCCTGTACCAGGGTGTTCATCGTCAGACCGCGTCGGCGGCCGAGCTCGGCGAGCGCCGTGGCGAGCGATTCCGGCAGCGGAACCTGCCACTGCCGGAACTCGCGTTCGCGAGAGGTGTTGGTGCGCACCAGGGTCGGTGCGGCGAGACCGGCCAGGCGCCGCGACCAGGCCGCGCGGACGGCCGCGCGGTCCCGGGTGCCGATCCAGGCCAGGTAGTCGCTGTAGGAGGCGGGCGAGGGCAGTTCGTCGCCGTGGTAGGTGGCCAGCACCTCGCGCAGCACGATCGGGGTCGACCAGCCGTCGATCACCAGGTGGTGGGTGTTGAGCACCAGCCGGTGTGCCTGACCGGGCATGCGAATCAGGGTGGCGCGCAACATCGGTGACCGGTCCACCGCGAACCGGTGCCGGATCGCCTCGGCTTCCAGGCGGTCGGCGGCGGCCTGCGCGGTACGCAGCGGCAATCCGGACAGGTCCACTTCACGCCAGGGCATGCCGACCGACCGGGGGACCGCCTGCACCGGCTGATCCAGGTTCTCGTAGTGGAAGGCCGCGGCCATGGTGGGGTGTCGGCCGACGACGGTGTCGAAGGCCGCCGACAAGCGGGGGCCGTCCAGTGGTCCGTGCAGGTCGACGCGGGCGCTCAGGGTGTAGACATCGTCGGCACCGTCGCGAATCGCGTGGAACAGCAACCCTTCCTGCAACGGCGACAGCGGCAGCAGTTCGGCCAGCGGGCCGTGTGCGGCCTCGAGCGCGCCGATGGTCTCCTGGGTGACGGACAGGCCGGGGGAGTCCGAGGGTGTGAGCCCGCCGGGGAACAGCACCGCGTGCGCGGCGAACGCCTCCAGGGCGAGTTCGAAGTGCCGCTGGAGCTCCGCGACCTGGCGCGCACCGAGAATCCGGCTCGCGGCGGTCCACTCGATGGCGAGCCGGGCGGCACCCTGCGCGGTACCGGACTCGTGCACGAAGACATTGAGCGCGAGCACTTCCGTGAGTGCCTTCTCCGGCGGTTCCGCCACCGCGAACGCGTCGTGTTCGGGCAGGCTCCAGCCGAGCGCGCCACCGCCACCGAAGCGGCCGAGGTAGTTGAGCAGCACCTCGGGCGCGCGCCGTCCGGCGAAGCGCGGCGCGGTCTCCGGATCGAGCCTGCGCAGCACGCCGTACCCCACGCCATTGCCCGGGGTGGCTCGCTTGGCCTCCTTGACCGCGCGCAACAGCGTGCCTGCCGCCGCGCCGCCGGCCAGTGCCTCGGCGAGCCCGTCCGGCGCGTCGATTCCGGTCGCGGGCGTCCACACCGGGAACTCGCTGGTGAACCAGCCGATGGTGCCTGCGAAATCGGTGTCGGCACGCAGGGCTTCGCGCCCGTGGCCCTCGACCGTGACCGGCCTGCCCGGCTCGAGCGCCTCGCCCCGCTCGTGCCGCCAGGCGTTGAGCGCCAGCATGAGCGCCGCGAGCAACACCTCGTCGGTCTTCGCCCGATAGGCGGCGGGCAGCGTGGTCAGCAGCGCTTCGGAGATTTCCGGCGGCGCGAAAGTCCTTGTCTGCTCGGCACTCTCGACGAGATCGAGAGCGTGGTCGAGCGCCCGTTCGCCGAGCGTCGCGACGGTGCCGTCACCCAGCGCACGCTCCCAGTGCGCCAGTTCCGAGCGGCGCTCGCCTGCCGCACCGGACTCGGCGAGCAGCGTGGCGTACCGCCGCCACGAACTACCCTTCGCGGTCAGCCGTGCCGGACGTGCGTCCCGCGCCGCCACACACGCCTCGTACAGCTCGGGCACCAGAATCCGCCACGAAACCCCGTCCACCACGACGTGATTGGCCACGAGGACCAGCCGATCGGCGGTTCCCGGCGCGGTGCGCACCAACGCGGCACGAATCTCGACACCGGCGGCGGGATCCAATTCCCCCGCCAGCTCGGTCGCCACCGACTCGATCAGCGCGGCCGTGTCCTCAGCCGAGTCAGCGTGCTGCGCTGGCTCGTCCGAGGACAGCTCGCGGACCAGGTCCGATGCGCGCACCGTGCCCACGCCCGCGACCTCCAGCCGGGGGCCGGTGTCGGAATCGTCGAGGATCAGGCGCAGGGCGTCGTGGCGGTCGAGCAGGGTTTGGAGGCCGGTGATCAGGTGGTCGAGCGCCAGGTCCTCGTGCAGGGTCAGGGCTGTCCACTGGGCGTAGCCGGCGACGGCGGTGCGGCTCGGGTTCGCTTCGAGTAGGGCGGCCACCATGGGCGGGATCGGGACGAGGCCGGTGGCCTCGTCCGGTACCGCGACCAGGGCGCGGTCTGCGGCCACCTCGGCCGCGGCGGCGATCGTCGCCAGATCGCGTTGGGACAGCAGGGTTTTCGGCTGGACCTCCCAGCCCAGTGCGCGCAGACGGCTGCTCACGCCGATCGCGGTGATGCTGTCGCCGCCGAGGCCGAAGAAGTCGTCGGTGGCATTGACCTGTGGCACGCCGAGGACGTCCGCGACCACGCCGCACAGCGCGCGCTCCTGCTCGGTGCGGGGCGGGCGGCCGGTCGAGGTGAGCTGGGGCGCGGGCAGGGCCGCGCGGTCGAGTTTGCCGTTCACGGTGGTCGGCAGGGCATCGAGCACCACGAGTGCCGAGGGCACCAGGTGGTCGGGCACCAGGGTGGTCAATCGGTGGCGCAGCTGGTCGGCGTCGAGGGTACGGCCCGCCTCGGGGACCAGGTAGCCCACCAGGCGGGTGCTGTCGCCGGACTTGCGGATGGTGGCGGCCGCGGCGACCACCCCGGGCAGTGCGCCGAGTGACGCCTCGACCTCGCCCAGCTCCACGCGATAGCCGCGCACCTTGATCTGCTGGTCGGCGCGTCCGAGGTAGTCGTAACCGTGGCCGGGAATCCAGCGCGCCCGGTCGCCGGTGCGATACATGCGCTCACCCGCCGCGAACGGATCGGCGACGAACCGCTCCGCCGTCACCACCTCACGTCCGAGGTAGCCGCGCGCCAATTGCGGACCGGCCAAATACAATTCGCCGATCTCGCCGTCCGGCACCAGCTGCAACCCACCGTCGAGCAGGTAGGCGCGGGTTCCGGCGAGCGGACCGCCGATATGCGGGAACTCACCGGTCACCGACGCACTGAGCGCGTCAACGGTGGCCTCCGTCGGGCCATACATGTTGCGGGCGGCCACCTTCGACGCGACGATCGTCGACCACAGCGCGGGCGGAGTCGCCTCGCCACCGAGCAAGAGCAGCTCGGGACGATGCGCGCTGCCGAGCAGCCCGTTGTCGATCAGGGCGGTCGCCATGGAGGGTGTCGTGTCGACGACATCGATCCGATCGGCGCGCAACGCCGCGATCTGCGCGGCCGCGTCCTTCTGGATGTCGGTGTCGTACAGATGGATCCGATGCCCACACCACAACCACAGCAGCTGATCGAGCGCAGCGTCGAAGGCGAAGGAGTAGGTGTGCGCAACGTGCAGCTGCCGCCCGCCTGCCCGTTCGGCGGTATCGGCGTAGACGGTGGACCGGTGGTGGTGCAGCAACTGGGCCATCGCCCCACAGGAGATCTGCACGCCCTTGGGCTTGCCGGTGGACCCCGAGGTGTACACGACGTAGGCCAGATGCGCGGCCGAGCGCGGCGCGGCGAGTTCGGCCGCGGCCAGGGGACCGTCTGGGAGCGCGGCGACAGCTTCGCGAATTCCGCTGTCCGACAATCGAATCAGTGCACCGGAGCGATCGGCGTGCGCCGAGTCGTCAGTCGGGCTCAGCGAACCGGAGTGAGGGGCATCGTCCGCGGGGTCGCCATTCGAGGTCGGCGCACCCGGCTGAGGGGCGTGTGCCACGTCGCCGTTCGGGGTCGGCGTGGCCGATCTGTCGGCGGACGCCGCGTTCGCGGTTTCGTCGGCCATCGCGATCAGGGAGGCGGATCGGTCGGCGAACACGGTGTCCGCGACCGCGTCATCGGTGAGGATCAGCACCGGTGCGGCGTCCTCGACGATGTCGGCGATGCGCTGCGCGGGGTGGGCGATGTCGAGGATCAAGTACGCGGCGCCCGCGTGCCGGACGGCGAGCATCGCGACGACCAGTTCCACCGTGCGCGGCAGCGCGATGCCGACGATGTCCTCGGGACCGACGCCCCGGCCACACAGATACCGTGCCAACCGGTGCGCCCGGGCGCCCAGTTCGGCGGCGGTGAGCCGGTGGGCACCGTCGACGAGCACGATGTCGTCCGGCTGGGCCGCGACCATGCGGTCGAAGACCTCGACCGCGTCCTCGGGCGCACCGGGCAGGGCGGCACCGGCGCGGTCGAGGGCGATGCGCGCCCCGATCTCGGCCGGGTACGGGGTGATCGCGCCGAGGGGCTTGTCCGCCGCGTCGACCAGTTCGGTGATCAGCGCGACCAGTGCGGCCATCCGCCGCCGGGCCGTGGCGGCGTCGAGAGAGCGGGCGTCGACCTCGAAGCCGAGCTGGATCCGGTCGCCCGACAGCGGGGTCACGGTCAGGCCGAGATCCTCCGGCGGGCCACCGGCGACATTGCGCAGCGTGCCGGTGGCGCCGTCGAAATCGAGGGCGAAGTCGAAGGCCTTGAGGTTGACGCCGATGCCGTGCAGCAGCGCTCCGGTCTGTGCGCCGCCGAATTCGCGGGCCAGGTCCTCACCGCGGAATCGCTGGTGGGCGCGCATCTCCCGCAGGGCATCGGCGACCCGCTTGCCGAGGTCGCCGAGATGATCCTGGCCGGAGACCGTGACGCGCAGCGGTAGCACGTTGACCGCCATCGACGGCGTGGTGAGGGCGGTCTTGCCGACGCGCGCCATCATCGGCAGCGCGATGACCACATCGGTCTCGCCGAGCAGCCGGTGCACGAAGCCCGCGTATCCGGCGACGAGCACGTCGGCCCAGGTGATGCCGGTCGCCGTGGCCGCGGCCTTGACGCGGGCCACCAGATCGGCGTCGAGGACGGCGCGGACTTCGTGGGTCCGCTCGACCACGCCCTCGGGCGCGCTGCCGCGACTGTCCAGCGGCGGCAGCGGGGTGAGCCGGTCGCGCCAGTAGGCGCGGTCGAGCTGATGTGCCTGGCTCGCCCGGTATTCCAGGTCCTCGGCCACCAGCGTCTCGAGCGAGCCCCACCGCAGCGGCGGCACGTCACCGCCGCGGCGCAGCGCGGTGTAGTGGGCGGCGACCCTGCGCGAGACCATGGCCGCGCTGTAGCCGTCGATGATCAGGTGGTGGTAGAGCTGGATGCACCACACGTCGGTGTCGGTGAGGCGCAGCAGTGTGTAGGTGGAGAGCTGCCGGTCGACCATGGCCCGGCAGTAGGTGGCGGAGCGTTCGCGTTCGGCGGCGACCAGCCGGTGCGCGGCCGCCACCGGGTCGGCCTCGCCGCGGAGATCGATGAGCGGCCGCAGTTCGGGTTCGCGGTCGGTGATCCGCTGCCGCGGTCCCTCGGGGGTGTCGGCGAATCGCAGTCGCATCGTGTCGGTTTCGACGATGGTGCGGCGAATCGCGGTGTCGAGCAGGGTCACGTCGATGGGACCGGGTCCGGAGATCTCCAGTACCTCGCCGACCATGTAGCTGAGTGAGTCGGGGTCGAGACGCTGGGCGTTCCAGATGCCCAGTTGTGCTCCGGTGAGCGGTGATCCGGGATCGTCGGCGCTTACGTCGTCCCGTTCCACCGTTCCCACAGCAACTCCTTCATCGACGTTCTCGACCCCTCCCTCGTGTCACTCGGGCTCACGGAGAGCCCACCCGGACCGAGGCGGAGGGTAGGTTAGCCTAAGTCCGTGCGAAACAGCAGATTGTGGCTCGTGTCACCGAGGAACTCGGCCTGAGACATATGATTAGCCTAACCTGAATAGTGCACGGAATGGTTAACTTCCTCGCAACCTTCGCCGGGTCTCAGTCCTCCTGATCGAAATCGGTGACGCCGCGCTTCCAGTACCCCGCGATGAGCGAGTCCTTGGGCCCGATGCCGAGGTCGTTGCGGATGATCTTGCGCACCCCGCGCAGGCAGCCCGCCTCGCCGGCCGCCCACGCGTAGACGCGGTGCCCGGCAGGCACTTCCACCGTGCGTACGGCCTGCTCCAGGATGTCGCTGGTGCCCGGTTCGAGCTCGCCGCGGTGCAGCCAGCGCACGCTGACACCGGCGGGCGGATCCAGCGGGATCTCCTCGGCGGGCCCGCCCACCTCGATGAACGCCCAGCCGGTGGTGTCGCGCGGCATGCGCTCGAGCCAGCGGGCCATGGCGGGCAGCGCGGTGATGTCACCAGCGAGCAGGTAGTCGTCGTAGCTCTCCGGGATGACGACGCCACCGGGCGGACCGGCGATGTGCATCTTCGTGCCGGGCGTGACCGAGCTCGCCCAATCGGAGGCGAGGCCGCCGGGATGGATGACGAAATCGATGTCGAGTTCGCCGTCTTCGACGCTGTGGCGGCGCACGCTGTACTCGCGCGAGACCGGTCGCGGGTTACTGCCCCACTCGAGCCCCATGCCCTCGCGCCGCGGCAGCCGGAGGACACCGTCCTCGCCCGGGAAGATCAGGCGCACATGCTCATCCGGCACGTAGCTGTGGAACTGCGCGATGTCCGGGCCGCCGAAGGTGATTCGCAGCAGCGCCGCGCCGACGGGAACGACCCGCAGCACCTCCACTTCCTGTAGGCCGATCGGGTACGGCACCTTGGCACCGTGCTCCCCGGCGAGCACCTCGGCGATGTTCTCGGCGCAGGCGCTGCGATCCCTCACTGGAAACGCTCGACGAGCAGGTCGAGGGTGGTCATGACGGTGCGGTAGTCCGGCCGCGAGCTGGTGGCGGGCAGTTCGAAGACCTTGTTCGCGGTGAACGAGGGCAGCGTGGCGTACATCGGGTCGGCGCGCAGCTCCTCGAGCGAACGGCCACCGGCCAGCGGGATGGTGAACAGCACGGGCGCGTCGATCACGGTGTTGATCAGCTCCGGGCTGAAGCTGATGAAGTCGGCGCTCTGCTCCTTGACCGGGTCGCCTGCCTTGGCCTCGACCTGGGTGTCCAGGGTGAAGCCGACCTCCGCGAGCAGGGCGGGCAGCGCGGCGGTGGGGATGAAGACGGTCGGCTTCTGGCTCTTGATCGACTGCATCACCACGGTCGCGCCGGCGGGCGCGTTGATCTTGTTCTTGGCCTCGGTCAGCTTGGCCTGGTAGTTCGCGATCAGGGTGTCGACATTGGCCGGCTTGTTGACGGTCTCGGCGATGAACCGCAGCTGGTCCTGCCAGTTGGTGGTCTCGGTCGGCATCAGCACGGTCGGGGCGATGGCGCTGAGCTGGTCGTAGGCATTGACCGACTGCTGGCCCGGGTAGCCCTGGCCGCCGCCGATGATCAGATCGGGGCGCTGGGCGGCGATGAACTCGAGGTTGATGTTCTCACCCGAGGGCACGGCCTGGGTGCCCTGCTTCTTCGCGTCCTCGGCCCAGCCGGTGGGGAACTCGCCCGGCTTGTTCGGGACACCGAGCAGGCGCGGATCCGCCGCGACGACGGTGGCCTCGAGGTCGTAGAGATAACCGGCCAGATTGCCGTTGAGCACGATGACGCGCTGCGGGTCGGCGGGCACCTCGATGGGGCCCTTCGCCGACGGCACGGTCCGCGCGCCCGCGTCGGCGGCGTCGGTGGACGAGTTACCGCAGGCGGTGAGCAGCGCGACCAGCGCGAGAACCACGAGGGCGAGGGCGGCGCGGAGCCGACCCGAAGAACGGTTGATGACCATGGACGGGGACTTCCTCATTTCTAGGGTCGGTGGCGGCGTTGCCACCTCAGTGCACCTGTGCGGCGTTCTCCGCCAGTGGAATCACCAGCGGCGTACCGGTTTCCGGATCGTCGACGATGCGGCACCGCAGCGAGAACACCTCGTGGACCAGTGCCACGGTGACGATCTCGGCGGGCGGACCGGCGGCGACGACCCGCCCGTCGCGCATGGCGATCAGGTGGTCGGCGTAGCGGAACGCGTGGTTCAGGTCGTGCAGTACCGCGACGACCGTGCGGCCGGAATCGCGATTGAGCGAGCGGCACAGATCCAGCAGCTGGATCTGGTAGGCGATGTCGAGATAGGTCGTCGGCTCGTCGAGCAGGATGATGGGCGTCTGCTGGGCGAGCACCATCGAGATCCACACCCGCTGGCGCTGACCACCCGACAGCTGCTCGACCGGCCGCGCCGACAGGTCGACGACACCGGTGGCCGCCATCGCCGCCGCGACCGCCTCTTCATCGGTCTTGGACCACTGGCGCAACAGCGTCTGATGCGGATAGCGGCCGCGCGCGACGAGATCCGCGACCCGGATGCCGTCGGGCGCGGTCGAGGTCTGCGGCAGCAGGCCGACCTGACGGGCGAATTCCTTGGCCGGATACTCGGTCACCGGCTTGTCGTCGAGCAGCACCGTCCCGGAGTCGGGGGTGAGCAGCCGGGCCAGCGCGCGCAGCAGCGTGGACTTGCCACAGGCGTTCGGGCCGATGATCACGGTGAACTTGCCATCCGGGATCTCCACGGACAGTTGATCACTGATCGTGGTGCCCTTGTACCCGAGCCGGACCTGGTCGGCGCGCAACCGCGCAGCGTGAGAGTCGTTCATGTCGCTTCCTATTTCCGTCGCGCTTCGGCGACGAGCAGATACGCCAGGTACAGGCCGCCGATCGAGCCGGTGACGATGCCGACCGGGATGGTGGTCGGGGCGAAGGCGCGCTGGGCGATCCAGTCGCAGACGATGAGCAGGGCCGCGCCCATCGCCGCGGCGGGGGCCAGCGCGATCGACGGGGTGCGGGTGAGCCTGCGGGCCAGGTGCGGTGCGGCCAGCGCGACGAAGGCGATCGGTCCGGCGACGGCCGTCGCCAGTGAGGTGAAGGCGACGCTGAGCGCGATCAGCCAGCCGGTCGCCTTGCTCGCGTTCACGCCGAGGGCGCGCGCGGTGTCGTCGCCGAGTTCGAGGATCTGCAGGCGGGGCGCGGCCGGGATCAGCGCCAGCGCCAGCACGGCGAGGATGAGCATCGTCGGCAGGACCTGCGGCCAGGACAGCCCGTTGAGCGAGCCCATGCCCCAGGCCGCCGCCGACATCGCCGCGTCCAGGTCGGCCCGCATGATCAGCCAGGTGTTGACCGAGGCGAGCATGGCGCTCACACCGATGCCGACGATGATCAGCCGGAAGCCGGTCACGTTGTGCCGGAAGGCCAGCAGGTGGATCACCAGGGCGGCACCGAGGCCGCCGATCATCGCGCCCGCCGCGGTCTGGAAGCTGCCGCCGCCGATGATCAGGATCACCAGCAGCGCCCCGGTGTAGGCGCCGGTGCTGAACCCGATGATGTCGGGACTGCCGAGCGGATTGCGGGTGACCGATTGCAGGATCGCGCCGCTCACGCCGAGCGCCGCACCGAGTGCCAGCGCCAGCAGGATGCGCGGCAGCCGCCAGTCCCACACCACCAGCCGGTCGAAGCGCTCGTCGCCGATGAACAGCGCCCGCACCACGCGCGGCGCGGGAATCGGGAAATCGCCGCTGCCCAGCGCGAAGACGGCGGTGGCGAGGGCGATCACCAGCAGAATCGCGCACACCACCACGGTGCGCAGACCGATTCGCGTGGTGATGCCGAGGCGCTCGGATCGCACCACGAGCATCGTGCGCCCGAAATCGAATTTCGTACTCATGCGGCAGCTCCCACCCGGGCACGGCGTGCCAGCCAGATCAGCAACGGTGCGCCGAGGAAGGCGGTGACCAGACCGGCGGGCACCTCGTCGGACGGAAGGAGCACGCGGCCGAGGATGTCCGCGGTGAGCACCAGCAGCGGCGCGAGCACCAGCGAGTACCCGAAGATCCAGCGCTGATCGGCACCGACCAGCCAGCGCGCGATGTGCGGCACCGCCAGACCGATGAAGGCGATCGGGCCGACCGCCGCGGTCGCGGTCCCGCACAGCAGCACCAGCGCCAGCGCGGTGAGCAGCCGGGTGCGGCTGACGTTCACGCCGAGGGACCGGGCCAGATCGTCGCCGAGGGCGACGGCATTGAGCGAGCGCGCGCAGGCCGCGGCGATCAGCAGACCGATCACGATGAACGGCGCGGCGCCCGCGATGATGTCGAATCCGCGGCCGGTGAGCGAACCGGCGTCCCAGTTGCGCATCTCGTCGAAAGCCTTGGGGTCGACCAGGATCAGGCCACGGGTGAGGCCGGTCAGCACCGCGGTGGCGGCGACCCCGGCCAGGGTGAGGCGGATCGGGTCGGTGCCGGTCTGACCCGCGGTGCCGAGCCGGTACACCACGATCGAGACCAGCGCGGCACCGACGAAACCGAACCACACATAGGAGGTGATCTGACTCACGCCGAGCACACCCACCGCCAGCGTGATCGCGAAGGCGGCGCCCGCGTTGACACCGAGCAGGCCGGGATCGGCGAGCGGGTTGCGGGTCAGGCCCTGCATCAGGCAGCCCGCGACGCCGAGCGCGACTCCGCAGAGCAGTCCGAGGATCGTGCGCGGCAGCCGGTATTCGGTGATGGTGATGTGGTCGGGCGTGGTCGCGGGCCCGGTCAGCGCCAGCCAGACCTCACCGAACGGAATCGACTTGGTACCGATCAGCAGGCTCAGCAAACAGGCCGCGATCAGCAACGCGACTGTCAGCAACCAGCCGAACCAGCGCGGACTTCTCATCAGGGGAATCTCTCTCGCTCGAACCAGACCATCGAGGAGGTTAGCTCGAGCAATGGTCAGACAGGTGAGCCTACCCTGATCTACTGCCCGTCTGGGAGGTGCGTTTCCAGGTCACCGGGCCCCGGCGGCCGAGAAGTCGCCGCCGCCGGAGCCCGGTGATCAACTGCCCGGCTACTGCGGAGTCCACACGCCGGACGCGGCGGTCTCCTCGGCGTACTCGGTGAAGTCGCGGGGCTCGCGGCCGAGGGCGCGGCGGACACCGTCGGCGGTGGGGGTGTTGCGGCCGTCGAGGATGGTGCCGAAGAGATAGTCGAGCAGGGAGACGACGTCGCCGGGGACCTGGTACTCGGTGAGAGCGGCGACGAACTCGGGGCGCGAGACCGGCACGAAGGCGATCTCGCGGTCGGTGGCGGCGGCGATCTCGGCGACCGCCTCGGCGAAGGTCAGCGCGCGCGGGCCGGTGAGTTCGTAGACCTCGCCCGCGTGCCGGGGATCGGTGAGGGCGGCGAAGGCCACCTCGGCGATGTCGTCGACGTGCACGAACGGTTCCGGCACATCGCCGTTGGGCAGGGCGACCGCCCCGGCCAGGACATCGGGGAGGAACGCGCCCTCGCTGAAGTTCTGGGCGAAGAAGCTGCACCGCACGATCGTCCAGTCCAGGCCCGAATCCTCCACGATGCGTTCGCATTCGCGGGCCTCGGGCTCCCCGCGCCCGGACAGCATCACCACCGAGCGCACGCCCGCGGACTTCGCGGCCGCGGTGAACGCGTGGATGATGTCCGGTGCGCCGGGTACGGCGACATCGGGCTGGAAGGCCAGGTAGACCGAGTCGACCCCGGCGAGCGCGGGCGCCCAGGTGTCGCGGTCGGTCCAGTCGAAGGGAATCGGGGCGGTGCGCGAGCCGAGCCGGACCGGATGTCCGGCGGCCTCGAGCAGTGCCGCGACGCGACTGCCGGTCTTGCCCGTACCGCCGGTGACGAGGAAAAGCTGCTGGTGAGAAGTGGTGTTTGTCATGTCTTCAGTACATCGGCGAACGGTCACCGGCAACATCGTCGCGGCGCTCACGAACATGCGCTGTCGTCTACTGTGAGAGATGTGGATGCGTTAGCCGGTCTGCTTGAAGGTCCACGGGCGCGCGGTGCGTTCCTCATGTGCTCGCTGCTCAACCCACCGTGGTCGCTGCGGATACAGGACGAGGCGCCACTGACAGTGCTCGCGATGATTCGCGGAACAGCCTGGGTGATCACCGATTCCGCGCCGCCGCGCCAGCTCGGGCCCGGTGACGTCGCGGTCTTCCGCGGGCCGAAACCGTATACGGTGGCCGACGATCCGGCGACCGAACCGCAGATCGTCATCCACCCGGGCGAGGTCACCACCACGCCCGACGGTGAGATCCTGTGCGAGACACTGAATCTCGGTGTCCGTCAGTGGGGCACCGATCCCGACGGTGAGACGCTGATGGTCACCGGCACCTACGAATCGGCGGGCGCGGTGAGCCGACGGCTGCTGCGCGCGCTGCCCGAGGTCGCGGTGCTGCCGCGCGGTGAACTCGACACCCGCCTGCTCGATCTGCTCGTCGACGAGGCCACCAAGGACCTGCCCGCCCAGAGCGTGGTGCTCGACCGCCTGCTCGACCTGCTGCTCATCGCCGCCCTGCGCGCCTGGTTCGCCCGCGACGACGCCCCCGCCTGGTATCACGCCTACAGCGATCCGCTGGTCGGCAAGGCCCTGCGCCTGCTGCAGCACAATCCGGCGCATCCGTGGACGGTGGTCGGGCTGGCCGAGGCGGTCGGGATGTCGCGGGCCGCGCTGGCCCGGCGGTTCACCGAACTGGTCGGCGAACCACCGATGACGTTCCTGACCGAATGGCGGTTGTCGCTGGCCGCCGACCTGCTCGCCGAATCCGACGCGACCGTCGAGGCCATCGCCCGCCAGGTCGGCTACGGCAGCGCCTTCGCGCTGAGTACCGCGTTCAAACGGCACTTCGGGGTGAGTCCGCGCGATCACCGCCAGGGTGGCGCGGCGGCGCTGTCGTCATCGGCCTGAGCGGGCCGGTGCTGTAAGGATGACGGTATGAACTACCCCGTGCTGTGGCCGATGCCGACCCGCTGGGCCGACAACGACCAGTACGGTCACGTCAACAACGTGACCTACTACTCCTACTTCGACACCGCGGTGAACGCCTGGCTGATGCGGGCCACCGGCGCCGACATCACCGCACTGCCCGCCCTCGGCGTCGTCGCCCAGACCGCGTGCCGGTTCCACGGTTCGATCAGCTTCCCCGACCAGCTGCAGGTCGGCCTGCGCATCGCCCGCCTGGGCAATTCGAGCATCACCTACGACCTGGCGATCTTCCGCGAAACCCCCGGCGGCCTCGACCTCGCCGCCACCGGGGACTTCGTCCACGTCTACGTCGACGCGCAGACCCGCAAACCGGTGCCGATCCCCGACGTCATCCGCACCGCGGCCGCCGAACTGGTCACCGACTAGAGCTATCCGCGCAGCATCGTCTGGAAGCGGCGCATGCCGGCGAGCCAGCGGTCGTAGTCGGAGCCCTTGTTGCGGTACATGTGCAGGACCTCGGGGTGCGGCAGGATCAGGAAGTGCTCGGCGGCCATGGCCTCGACGACGGTGTCGGCGACGTCCTCGGGGGAGAGGACCTCGCCCGCCGTCTTCACCGCCTTGATCGCCAGCGCCGACGCCTCGGGGTCGTCCGGGATCAGGTCGCCGGTGAGCAGGCGGGTGTCGACGCCCATCGGGCACAGGCAGCTCACGCGGACGCCCTGGTCGCCGTAGGTGACCGAGAGCCATTCGGCGAAGCCGACGGCCGCGTGCTTGGTCACCGAGTAGGGGGCCGAACCGATCTGGGTCAGCAGACCGGCCGCCGACGCCGTCGAGACGAAATACCCACTGCCGCGCTCGACCCATCCCGGCACGAGCAGCCGCGCCGCCCGCACATGCGCCATCACATTCACGTTCAGCGCCGCGGCCCACTGCTCCTCGGTGCTGTCCAGGCCCGGCCCGCCGCCGATCCCCGCGTTCGCGAAATACAGGTCCACCGGCCCGAATTCGCGCTCGGCCACCGCGATCAGTTCCGCGACGACCTGCTCGTCGCCCACATCCCCACCAACCGCGACCGCGTTCTCTCCGAGTTCCCCGGCGACCTTGGCCGCAGTGTCCGCATCCAGATCCGCGACGACGACCCGCGCTCCACCGGCAACCAGCCGATGCGCGAGCGCCGCCCCGATCCCCGCCCCGGCTCCGGTGACAATCGCGACTTTCCCAGCAATCTCCATCCCCGCACCCTAACGGCGCCTTCCCGCACCCCGCACCGATTCCACACCGTCGGTAGCCGTCTCGCTCCACGCCGGCGCCGCGTCCGCAGTCCAACTGCCGTGGCTCGACGGTGTCGGCGACTCGACCGCCGAGCCCGCAGCGGATCGATACCCGGTCAGCTGGTGGCGGCCGAAGCGGCCGCCGGGTCCGCCTTCGTCAGGTCGGCTTTCGTGTCGGTCGGTTCGTCCGGTTCCGGAGCGACCGCCGCGCGGGCCATGGTGCCCAGCGGGGTGTGGTTGAAGATCAGGTTCAGCACGAAGGCGGTGAGGGCGCCGAGGGTGACGCCGCTGTCGAGCAGGATCTGGGCCGAGGTGGGGAACTTGTCGAACATGCCGTGGGTGAACACCGGCAGCAGGCCGATGCCGATGGCCGTGGCCGCGATGGTGGAGTTCACCCGGTCGAGCAGGTTCGCCTGGCGCAGCGTGTTGATGCCGACGACCGCGACGGTCGCGAACAGCACCAGCCCGACACCACCGACGACCGGCTTCGGAATCACCGCGACCACCTCACCGATGCGCGGCACCAACCCGAGCACCACCAGGATCGCGCCGCTGACCGCCGTCACATACCGGCTGTAGACCCTGGTCGCGGCGACCGCGCCGACGTTCTGGTTGAAGATGGTGTCGACGAACGCGGTGAACACGCCACCCAGCACACCGGACAGGCCGTCACCGACCAGGCCGCGCGCCAGATCACCCTTGCCGATCGGCTTGCCGGTGATCTCGCTGATCGCCAGCATGCTGGCCGTCGACTCGGCGAACACCACGGCCATCACGATGCTCATCGCCACCACCGCGGTGATCGGGAACTGCGGCGATCCGAAGTGGAACGGCTGCGGGATCCCGATCCAGTCCGCCGCGCCGACGCCCGCGGTGCTCACCAGCCCCATCGGGATCGCGATGACGATGCCGATGATGAGCGCGATCAGCACACCCAGCTGCGACCACACCCCGCGTCCGAGGCAGACGAACGCGACCGCGATCAGCACGACCACCGCGGCGAGACCGATGTTCGACGGCGCGGCGAAGCTCGGCGCGGTGGAATCGGTACCGATGATCAGCCCCCCGGCGACCCCGATCAGCGACACACCGACCACGGTCAGCACGGTGCCGGTGACCAGCGGCGGGAAGAACCGCACCACCCGGGCGAACGGCCAGGCCAGCGCCACACCGACCACACCGCCGATCAGCATCGACCCGTACACGGCCTCGAGCCCGTACTCCTTGGCGATCAGGATCATCGGATTCAGCCCGACGAAGGTCGCCCCGCACACGATCGGCAGTCGCGCACCGGCCAGCTTGCCCACGCCGAGGCTCTGGATCAGCGTGATGATGCCCGCGACCAGCAGATCGGCACTGATGAGCAGCCCGATCGTCGCCTGGTCGAGCCCGGCGGCCGCGCCGAAGACCAGCGGCACCGTGATGCAACCGGTGTACATGATCAGAACGTGCTGGATGCCGAATGCCAGCTGCCTGCCGAACGGCAGCCGGGTGTCGACGGGATGCGCCTTACTCATACAACAGGTTGTAGCCCCCGTTTTTTACCGTGAGTAAGCGTCGTGTTTCGTCGGCATTGCGGGTCGGATATATCACTCACACGCGGCTGAGCAGCGTCAATGGGTCCTCGAGGTAACTGGCGGTGGTGGCGAGGAAGCGGGCGCCGAGTTCGCCGTCGACCATGCGGTGGTCGAAGCTCAGGCCGAGGGTGGTGACCCAGCGCACGGCCAGTTCGTCGCGGAAGACCCAGGGGCGCTTGCGGATCGAGCCGAGGCACAGGATGGCGGCTTCGCCGGGGTTCACCAGCGGTACTCCGGTGTCGACGCCGAAGACGCCGACATTGGTGATGGTGAAGGTGCCGCCGCGGAGGTCGGCGGGGGTGGCGTTGCCCGAGCGGGCCGTCTCGGCCGACCAGCTGATCTCGCGGCTGAGCTCGCGCAGGCTCAGTGCGTGGGCGTCCTTGAGGTTGGGGACGAGCAGCCCGCGCTCGGAAGCGACCGCGATACCGAGGTTCACGTAGTGCTTGGTGACGATCTCCTGGTTCTGCTCGTCCCAGGCGGTGTTGATCCCTGGGTACTCGGCGATCGCCGCGAGCGCCGCCTTGGCGACCAGCGCCAGGGGCGTGAGGGTGAGGCCCTCGAAGGATTTCGTGGTGCGCAGGTGGTCGAGCAGTTCCATCGAGGCGGTGCAGTCGACGGTGACGAAGGTGCTGGCCTGCGGAATCGTGCGCGAACTGGCCTGCATCGCGGCGGCGGTGCGCTTGCGGATGCCGGTGACCGGCGTGCGTTCCTCGCGCGCGGTCGGCTCGATCAGTCCGCCGTCGCTGCCCGCGCCATTGGCCGGGACGGGTGCCTGGTCGCCGAGCTTGGCCTGGGTGCGCGGCGCCGTCACCGGGACCGCCGAGCGCACGTCCTCGACAGTGACCGCGCCCTCTGGCCCCGAACCGGCGACGAACCACAGGTCGATGCCGAGTTCCTTGGCCAGCTTGCGCGCCGCCGGTGTCGCCGCCGCGCGATGGGTGCTCGGCGTACTCGCCGCCATCGCCGCCGACGGGGTGGACCGGCGCCTGCGCGAGGTGGCCTCGGCTTCGGGCCCGTAGCCGACCAGCACATCGGTGCGGGTGACCGACTCCGCGGTCGGCGGCGCGGTGATCTCGAGATCGTTGCGCACCCGGATCAGCGGTGCCCCGACGGGCACGGTGTCACCGGGTTGTGCCAGCAGCTCCACCACGACCCCGGAGAACGGCGACGGCAGCGCGACCACCGCCTTCGCGGTCTCCACCTCGGCGATGGTCTGGTTCAGCTCCACCGTGTCGCCGACCGCGACCGACCAGGACACCAGGTCACCGTCGGCGAGGCCCTCACCCAGATCGGGCAGGCGGAATTCGAGAACATGACCGTCGTCGGCGGCGGCTGGTTCCGGCACTGGGGCACCTTTCATCTCACGCGGCTAGACAGCGATCGACCGCCGCCAGAATGCGGTCGGGGTCGGGCAGGTGGTGCTTCTCGAGCTTAGCCGGGGGGTAGGGGATGTCGTAGCCGCCGACGCGCAACACCGGCGCCTCGAGCTGATAGAAGCAGCGTTCGGTGATCCGGGCCGCGATCTCGGCGCCGAGCCCGGCGAAGACCGGCGCCTCGTGCACGATGACGAGCCTGCCGGTCTTGTCCACCGATTCGGCGATCGTCTCGACATCGATCGGCGAGAGACTGCGCAGATCGATCACCTCCAGCGAATGTCCTTCCTCGGCAGCGATCTTCGCCGCCGTCAGCGCGGTGGCGACGGTGCCGCCGTAGGCCAGGACGGTGGCGTCGGCGCCGCGGGTGCACACCCTGGCCTTGTGCAGCGGCAGATCCGGCTCGCCTTCGAAATCTACGTCGGCCTTGTCCCAATAGCGACGTTTCGGCTCGAAGAAGACCACCGGATCGTCGAGCGAGATCGCCTGGCGGATCATCGAATACGCGTCCGACGGGGTGCTCGGGGAGACGACCCGCAGTCCCGCGGTGTGCGCGAAATACACCTCGGGCGATTCCGAATGATGCTCGACCGCACCGATCCCGCCACCGAACGGGATGCGAATCGTCAATGGCGCCTTGACCTTTCCGCCGGTCCGGTAGTGGATCTTGGCGACCTGGGAGACGATCTGGTCGAAGGCGGGATAGACGAAACCGTCGAACTGGATCTCCACCACCGGCCGGTAGCCGCGCAAGGCCATACCGAAAGCCGTTCCGACGATGCCGGATTCGGCGAGCGGGGTGTCGATCACCCGGTTGTCGCCGAAGTCCTTCTGCAAGGTGTCGGTCACGCGGAACACCCCGCCGAGCTTGCCGATGTCCTCACCGAGCAGCACGACCTTGGTGTCGTCGTCCATCGCCCGGCGCAGGCCGGTGTTGAGTGCGGCGGCGAAGGTGGTGATCATGACTGCGCTCCTTCGGCGAGGTGGGCCGAGAGTTGCTGTGCCTGCTCGGTCATCAGTGGGTGATCGGTCGCGTAGACGTGGTCGAACATGCTCACCGGGTCCGGGTCGGGCATCTCGAGCGTGGCCGTGCGCAGGCGCCGGGCGATGTCGTCGGCGGTGTCGGCGACGCGCTGGGTGAACTCCGGATCGAGCAGGCCCTCGTGGTCGAGCAGCAGGCGAAGCCGTTCGATCGGGTCGCGGTGCTCCCAGTACTCGGTGTCGGCGGCGGTGCGGTAGCGGGTGGGGTCGTCGGCGGTGGTGTGCGGGCCCATACGGTAGGTCAGCGCCTCGATGAAGGTCGGGCCGCCGCCGGAGCGGGCGCGCTCCACGGCCCGGCGGGTGACGGCGAGGACGGCGAGCACATCGTTGCCGTCGACCTGCACGCCCGGAATCCCGTAGCCGTCGGCCCGGCGCACCAGCGGCACGGTGGACTGCACGGCGACCGGCTCGCTGATCGCCCACTGGTTGTTCTGGCAGAAGAACACCACCGGTGCGCTCCAGGAGGCCGCGAAACCGAGCGCCTCGGCGATGTCGCCCTCGCTCGTCGCGCCGTCACCGAAGTAGGCGATGGTGGCGATGTCGGCGCCGTCGAGGTGGGCGGCGTAGGCGTAGCCGGTGGCGTGTAGGCCCTGCGAGCCGACCACGATGTTGGCGTTGGTCATGTTGACCTCGTCCGGGTCCCAGCAGTGGTGGGACACCCCGCGCCACAGGGCGGTGAGCTGTTCGGGCGCGACGCCGCGGCAGTAGGCGACGGCGGTCTCGCGGTAGGAGCAGAAGGCGTAGTCGTCGGGGTGCAGGGCGTGCGCCGAGCCAACCTGGGCGGCTTCCTGGCCGTAGAGCGGCGGCCACAGGCCGAGCTGGCCCTGGCGTTGCAGGGCGGTTGCCTCGACGTCGATCCGGCGGGTCACCACCAGGTCCTCGTAGAGCTGACGCAGGCGGGCGCCATCGATGTCGGCCACCAGTGCGGCGTGCTCGCGATCGAGCACACGGCGACCGTCGGGCTGCACCAACTGGACCGGATAGGTCTGCTTCTCCGACATCTTGATCGCCTCCTCATCACCGGCCTCGTGAGCCGACGCAAGTCCGACAATCGCTGAGTGCGATGTGTATCACTCAGCATCCACGATAATGCCGACTGCGCAAGCGATCGACACGGCAGTGAGCAGAATGCATGGTCTCGGCGCGCGTGGCGCTGTCATACTGCGTTGTATGACCAGTCGCGAACCCGATGCCGTGACGCTGGACGCCACCGACGCGCGCCTGCTGCGCGAACTGATCGCCAACCCCCGCGCCACCGGCGTCGAACTCGCCGCCCGCCTCGGCCTGTCCCGCAACACCGTGCAGGCGCGGCTGGCCCGCTGGGACAGCGGCGGGGTGCTCGGCAGCTTCGAACGGCGGGTGGAACCCCGCGCCCTCGGTTACCCGCTGGCAGCCTTCGTCGCGGTGGTCGTCGACCAGCACCAACTCGACGGCGTGGTCGACGAACTGGCCGACGTCGCCGAGGTCACCGAGGTCTGCGGGATGACCGGCTCCACCGACCTCACCGTCCGCATCGTCGCCCGCGACGCCGACGACCTCTACCGCATCGCCGGCCAGATCCTGAAGATCCCCGGCGTGGAACGCACCAACATGGCCCTGGTCATGCGCGAACTCGTCGGCCCCCGCACCAGCCCCCTCTTGGACCGCCTCGCCGGCCCGAACTGAGTTGTCGCGGCGACGTCGTGGTCCGGTTCGGCGGCAGTCACATCGACCGTGCGCCCGGCGCGCCGGCGCGGGTGCCGCGTCAGGCGCTCGGCAAGGGCTGCTGAGCGGGCCCTCGTAACACGGTCTGCACCCGCCGAGGTGATCGCGCGTTGCGATCACGGGCAGAACTGTCAGGTTCCGCTGGGGAGGAAGCGGCGGACGATCAAGCCGGCCACCAGGGCCCAGAAGGCGCCGCCGATGCCGAACAGGGTGGTGCCGGAGGCGGCGACGAGGAAGGTGACCAGGCCGGCCATGCGGTGGTCGGGGTCGCTGAGTGCGCCGGTGAGTGCCGCGGCGAGGGTGGCGAGCAGGGCCAGGCCTGCGACGGTTTCCAGGGTGCCCGCTGGTGCGGCGGCGATGAGGGTGACCAGGGCGGCCGAGGCGAGGCCGAGGATCAGGTAGGTCGCGCCCGCGGTGGCGGCGGCGATCCAGCGGCGCTTCGGGTCGGGGCTGGCGCTGGGGGCGGCGGAGAGGGCAGCGCTGATCGCGGCGAGGTTGATCGCGTGGCCGCCCGCGCCCGCGCCGGCGATGGTGCCGATTCCGGTGACGAGCATCGAGGCGCGCCACGGCACCTGGTAGTCGAACGAGCGCATCACCGCGACGCCGGGGATGTTCTGTGAGGCCATGGTGACGATGTAGAGCGGCACCGCGATCCCGACGATCGCCTGCCAATGCCAGTGCGGCGCAGTCCATTCGACCGTCGGCACCATCGCGGCGAGGTCGAGGTGGCGGCCGCTGACCACGATATCGATCCCGGTGCCGACCGCCGCGGTGGCGAAGGCGACCAGCACCGCCCACTTCGGCGCGAACCGCGTCAGCACCAGCCACACCGCGATCACTGGAACCACCACGGCGGGCGAGGTGCGTAGCGCCTGCACCGGAGCCAGGCACAGCGGAACGAGCACACCCGCGAGCATGGCCTGCGCGATCGGCACGGGAATCGCCGCGACCAGCGAACCGAGCCGCTGCCACAGTCCGGTGATCACGATCAGCACCCCGGTCACCGCGAACGCCGCCACTGCACCCGCCCAGCCGCCCACGACCAGGCCGGTACTCGCCAGCAGCGCCGCGCCGGGCGTCGACCAGGCCAGCGTGATCGGAATCCGATACCGGAAACTCAACAGCAGAATCCCCAGCCCCTGGGTCAGGCACAGCACCAGCAACCCCGAGGCCGCCTGCGCCGGAGTGGCCCCCACCGCCCGCAACCCGCTCAGCACCACCGCGAACGAACTGGTGAACCCGACCAGTGCGGTGATCGCCCCGGCGCCGAGCGGCTGAGCGAGCCCGCCGCGCTCGTCGGCGACATCAGTGGGAGTGGTGGTGACCTGCGACATTGTGCAGATACTGCCCGTCGCCCCGCCCGGTGTCGCCAGCCAGTGCCCCGAAAGTGGCCTGATCGGGCTTCGACGCGACCGGTCCACTTTGTGGGACCTCACCGGGCAGCCGGTGTGCGCAGCTGACGGCCGTGCAGTTTGCCCAGGTCCCCATCGGCCGTTCGTGCGGAAGCGTGCCAGGGACGCGGGCCGCCTGGCGTGGTCGGCCTGGTCGTTGGCCACTGCAGTGCGCACCGTTTCCAACCATCGCCATCGCCGGGCCGATCAGGGGCGCGGACTCGGGTGTTCGCCTGGCGGCGGCATGTCACCTCGGCCCTTGCCGCGCGGTGCATTCGGCAGGGCCATCGGAGGCTGAGTGGCGATCGGCTCGGATCGGGCGTCGGCGCGGGTGGTTCGCTACCGGCGGGCACGGACGGTGCGTAGGGTGGCTGGGCGGGGGACTCGGGACGTGAGGAGTGGGCGTGGGCGCGGTGTTGATCTCCCCGGAGGAACTTCGGGAAGAGCTGGCGGACAACAGGATTCATCTGCTCGATGTGCGGTGGGCGCTGGGCGATCCGGATGGCCCGCAGCACTATCTGGACGGGCACATCCCCGGCGCGGTCTTCGTCGATCTGGAGACCGAACTGGCCGCCGCGCCCGCACCGGCGCGCGGCAGGCACCCGCTGCCCGATCCCGGCACGTTCGAGAAGTGCGCGCGCAGCTGGGGACTCGGCGCCGGCGAACCGGTGGTCGTCTACGACGCGACCGGCGGTATGGCCGCGGCCAGAGCGTGGTGGCTGTTGCGCTGGGCGGGCGTGACCGATGTGCGCATCCTCGATGGCGGCCTGCCCGCGTGGACCGCCACCGACGGCGAACTCGCGACCGGCGCCGAACCCGACCCCGCCCCCGGCGACCTGGTGGTCCGCCCCGGCGGCCTCCCGGTGATCGACGCCGACACCGCGGCGACCTGGACCGGTGTCCTGCTCGATGCCAGAGCCGCCGAACGCTACCGCGGCGAGGTCGAACCGGTCGACCCGCGCGCAGGCCACATCCCCGGCGCGATCAGCGCCCCGACCGCCGAGAACCTCGACGCCACCGGCCATTTCCACGACCCCGAGACCCTGCGCACCCGCTTCGCCGCCTTCGGCACCGGCCCGGTCGCCGTCTACTGCGGTTCGGGTGTCACCGCCGCCCACCAGATCGCTGCCCTCGCCGTCGTGGGGATCGACGCCGCGCTGTATCCGGGCTCGTGGTCGCAGTGGTCGAACGACCTGAAGCGTCCCGTGGCCACGGGCGGCTGAATCGCTGCCCGCACGAGTGCGCGTTCGCCCCCGACGGCAACCCCCTGCGGTGGGGCGGGCGATGCGGTGGACCGTGCCCGGCTACGGCACCCTCGAATGCGTCGTCGAGGGTCCGCTGCGCTACGGACACGGCTTCGGCTACGTGGGTTCGTACAACTTCGGTGGACAGTGGCGCGGTCGCGAGGTCGAGGGGAACGGCTACTTCGGATGGGTCGACCTCCTCGGCCAGTTCGGGTAGGCGCTGATCACGGGCACCCGCGGGCGACGTGGTGCAGCGCGGCATGGTCGGCGGCCGTGACGGGAAGGTCGTAATCGACCGCGACGGTGAGGTATTTGGCCGCGTAGAAGCAGTGGTTGGCCCGGACCGGCGGTAACCAGGTGCCAGGTGTGCTGTCGCCTTTGGCTTGGTTGGCCGCGGCGCTCGTGGCGAGCAGGTTCACCGAGAGGTCGTTGGCGAAACGCAGGCGCTTCTCGCGGGGCCATTCGGCGGCGCCCAGGTCCCAGGCAGCGGCCAGCGGAAACACGTGGTCGATCTGGACGCGTCCGCCCTCGGCCTTGCGGAAGATCACGTCGGTGCCGGTGTAGGGATCGGTGAGAACGCCCTCCACGACGACGCAGCGGCCCCGGGTGACCACGTCCCGCAGCTGCGCGGCCAGCACATTGTTGCGGGTGTCGCAGCCGTCGTGCCCGCCCGGTGCCTCGGTGTCATCGGTCCAGGCGGGACCGAACACACAGCCCTGGCCCACCTTGCAGCCGCGTTCGTACCCGCCGGGGCGCGGGCGCGACGCCACGACCCGGACGGTGTCGAGCAGCGCGGTCACCTCCGCCCGCGACGGACTACCGGGCGCCGGGGCGACCGTCCGATCCGGAACGAGCACCCCACAGCCCGCGACGACGAGCACCGCGCAGGGCACCCAGATCAGTTTCCCCATACCCGCAGGTTGTAGCGGGTGGTACCGACAGATTCCCGCGGTCGGCCGGATATCAGGTCGCCGATCGGGCCAGGACCGTCCAGCGGTGGCCACGGTCGACAGCGGGCCGGTAGGGGCTCACAACCAGGCGCGGGCCAGGATGTCGTCGGCGGCCTGATGATTGGCCGAGGGCGGGAACCGCGTCGCCGCGATCGAGGCCACGTGCGTGCCGTCGTGACCGACCACCCACGATCCGCCCCGGTCCTCGCATTCGGCGATCTTGGCGAACACGGTGAGCAGGAAGGTGATCGATTCCCGCGGGTCGACGGTGTGCGCCAGCCGCTGGGATTCACCGGGTCTGGACAGATCGAGCCACACACCGGATTGACCGTCCAGGCGCATGCCGACGATCTTTCCGGTGTCGATGAACGTGAACTTGCGCCGCTCCCACGGGGTGGTGGGGGTGTAGCTCTGCTCGAGAACCTGGAGCAGAATCGTCATCGCTGCCCTCCGCACGCGTACAGGGGTTCATCGGCCGAGCCGGTCGAGGCCGGTTCGCCTGGGTCGGTATGGAGTTGTCGCCGGGTGATGGCCCGGCCGTGACCAGGGGATATCCCAGTATGTTCCGTGGCGGGCCAGAAATCCAGGGGTACGGGTGCCGACGATCGGTGTCGGTGCCGCCTGCTTGGATGGGTCCATGCTGCACGGTCTGTGGTCCCCCGGCTCGGGCCTGCTGCTGTGGCACGACGGCGAGCCGGTCGCGGTCGGCTCGGTGCTCGGCGACATCCTGGAACGCGCCAGATTCCGCCACCGCGCCGAGGTGCTCGTCGTCGATGCCGCAGGGCGGCCCGAGACCGCCGAGGTCCGCGCGCACGCGCTCGCGCCGCCCACGGCGGCTGTCGTGCTGCGCAGCAGGCTGCCCCGGGAGAACGTCTCCGGCGATCTGCGCTTCCTCGCCCACACCGCGCGCGGCATCGAACGGTGGGTGCGCGCCGGGCGGGTCGTCCCGCAGGTCGAGCGCGCCGACGGCCAGTGGTGGGTGCGCTGGCGCCTGGTCGGCGGGCAACGTCAGCGCGCCTGGCTGGCGGAGCTGGCCGCGGCCATGCCCGCCGCGCTGCGGGTGGCCGGATCGCCCGCCGCCGTGCTCGACGACCTGGTCACCGAACTCACCGACCCGATCGCCCGCGAATACCTCGCCCACCGCACGATGACCCACCCGCTGCTGGCCGCCCTGGTCGGCGACACCCCGCTCGACGCGGGCTCCTACCGCCTGGCCGAGACGTTGTCGCAGTGGCGTGACGGGTACGCCGCCGACGAGCCCGAACTCGTCCTTCGCCTGTGCGAACCCGACGGCGAATTCGGTTCGCTCGACGAGACGGTCGCGCTGTGGCGCCTGCAGGTGTGCCTGCGTCCGGTCGACGACGCACCCAAACCCGTTGCCCTCGATGACGATCCGGTCATCGTCCGCACCGCCGCGGAGAAGCTCGGCCAGGCCAGAAAGGCGTATCCCCGCCTGCGTGACCTGCCCACCGACCCGCGCGGCCTCGATCTGCTGCTGCCGACCGCCGTCGTCGCCGACCTGGTCGCGCACGGTGCGAATGCGTTGCGGGAGGACGGAATCCGGCTGTTGCTCCCGCGCGCCTGGAACATCGTCGAACCCAGCATGCGGCTGCGGGTGAGCAGTCCCGCGGCCGCCGAATCCACCGTGGGCCTCGGCGGCTTGCTGTCCTACCGGTGGGAACTGGCGCTCGGCGATCTGGTGCTCACCCAGGCCGAGATGGAGCGGCTGATCCGCAGCAAGTCGGATCTGGTGCAGCTGCGCGGGGAGTGGGTCCAGGCCGACCATCGCGCACTGGCCGCCGCCGCCCGCTACGTCGCCCAGCACGCCGACGACACCCCGCTCACCCTGGCCGACATGATCGGCGAACTGGCCGCCGAACGCGTCGACGATGTCCCGGTCACCGAGGTCACCGCCGAGGGCTGGGCGGCCGAACTGTTCGCCAGGGAGGTCGAACCCGAGCCGGTCCCGGTCCCGGTCGGCCTGAAGGCTCAGCTGCGCCCCTACCAGGAGCGCGGGCTGAGCTGGCTGGCCACCATGAGCCGGTTGAACTGCGGCGCGATCCTGGCCGACGACATGGGCCTCGGCAAGACGGTGCAGGTGCTCGCACTACTGGTCCATGAGCGCGAGGCCGTCGCGGACGACATCCGGCGAGCGGCCGACTCGGCACCGGTCCAGTCCTCGGCGGCCGAGTTCGACGTCCCGGCTGTGCGGGTCGGCCCCACGCTGCTGGTGTGCCCGATGTCGGTGGTCGGCAACTGGCAGCGCGAGGCGCAACGGTTCACGCCCGACCTGCGGGTCCTGGTGCATCACGGTGCCGATCGGCTCAAAGGCGCGAAATTCGCCGGGGCAGTGCGTGATTCGGACCTGGTCGTCACCACCTACGCCCTGCTCGCCCGCGATGCGGCCCTGCTCAGCGAACAGCAGTGGGAACGCGTCGTCCTCGACGAGGCACAGCACATCAAGAACGCTGCCACCAGACAGGCACGCGCGGCCAGAGCACTGCCCGCCCGGCATCGACTGGCGCTCACCGGAACTCCGGTCGAGAACCGCCTGGAAGAACTGCGCGCCCTGTTCGATTTCGCCATGCCCAAACTCCTCGGCAGCCCGCAATCGTTCCGCGCCCGCTTCGCCGTCCCGATCGAGCGCGAACGCGATCAGCACGCCATCGACCGGTTGCGCCTGATCACCGACCCGTTCGTGCTGCGCAGGCTCAAGACCGATCCGACGGTGATCAGCGATCTCCCCGAGAAGCTGGAGATGACGGTGCGGGCCAACCTCACCGTCGAACAGGCCGCCCTCTATCAGGCCGTCGTCGACGACATGCTGGAGAAGCTCAAAGACGCCAAGGGCATGGCACGCAAGGGTGCGGTACTCGGCGCGCTGACCAGGCTCAAGCAGGTCTGCAACCATCCCGCCCACTACCTGGGCGACGGCTCCCCACTGCTGCGCCGTGGTAGCCACCGTTCCGGCAAGCTGGCCCTGGTCGAGGACGTCCTCGACGCCGTGATCGCCGACGGCGAGAAGGCCCTGCTGTTCACCCAGTTCCGCGAATTCGGCGACCTCGTCCTGCCGTATCTCACCGAACGCTTCGGCGGTCCCGTCCCGTTCCTGCACGGTGGCGTAGCCAAACAGCGCCGCGACGACATGGTGACCGGTTTCCAGCGCGACGACGGTCCGCCGCTGATGCTGCTCTCGCTCAAGGCGGGCGGCACCGGCCTCAACCTCACTGCCGCCAATCACGTGATCCACCTGGACCGCTGGTGGAATCCGGCGGTCGAGAACCAGGCCACCGACCGGGCGTTCCGGATCGGTCAGCAGCGCGCGGTGCAGGTCCGCAAGCTGGTCTGTGTCGACACCATCGAAGAGCGGATCGACGAGATGATCAGCGGGAAGAAGCAATTGGCCGAACTGGCGGTCGGTACCGGGGAGAACTGGATCACCGAACTGAGCACCGACGAACTGCGCGAACTGTTCACCCTCGGCGCCGAGGCGGTGGGGGAGTAGATGGCCGATTTCAGTCAGTTCGGACCGCGCAGACCGGTCACCGGCGGCGCGCGGGCCCGCGGCGGTTTCGGCCGGACCTGGTGGGGCAAGTCGCTGCTGGACGCGGTGGAGAAGGTCGCCGACGCGGGCAGGCTCTCCCGTGGCCGCACCTACGCCAGGGTCGGCCAGGTGGTGAACTACCGGATCGAGCGCGGCGCGGTCACCGCCGAGGTGCAGGGCAGTCAGCCGAGTCCGTTCACCTCGGTGCTGGCCGTGCGGCCGCTGCGTGATGAGGAGATCGAGCTCCTGCTCGCCGAGATCAGGTCCGCGCCCGGCATGCTCGCCGAGATCGCCTCCGGTGCGCTACCGCCCGCCCTCGGCCCGCACCTGCTGCCGACCACCGCCGCCGAACTCGACTTCTCCTGCAGTTGCCCGGACATGGGCTGGCCGTGCAAACACGTCGCCGCGGTCTGCTACCTGCTCGCCGAGCGCCTGGACGAACAGCCCAGCGAGATCCTCACCCTGCGCGGCCTCGACCTCGACACTCTCATCGGCGGCGTCGAGAAGTCCACGCGCGCCGTCGAATCCGATGACCACTACGGCGACGAGCTGGTCCTGCCCGACCTGCCCCGCATCGAATTCCATCCCGTAATCGAGGATCTCGACGCGATCCCGCTGCGCCGCGCCCTGCGCATGTCGTCCGAGGACGAGCAGACCGCGTCCACCGGCCTGCGCGAATTACGTTCGCTTTACCCCGAATTCGACAGCTGACCTCAGCCCAGCTCGTATTCGAACCAGATGTGGTGCTTGCCGCGCTCGTCCACCCACAGCGCCCCCGTGCCGGTGATCCCGGTGAGTCCGCCGGTGCCGCTGGCGGGCGCGATGTGGAAGAACTCGTCGGTGCGATCGGTGCCGCCCGTGGTGGCCGAGTGTACGAAGTTGAACGCGCCCGCCGTGCCGTTGAGCGCGCCCTCGAAGGACTCCATCGCGATGTAGGTGCCCGCGCCGGAGTCGATGTCGAACGCGGCGGTGAACAGCGTGGCGGACTGCCCCTCGATCTCGCCCGCGTAGGACTTGGTCATCGTCGAGACGCCGACCGGCAGCCCGGTGACGATGGGCGGTCGCGGTGTCAGATCGGTGGGGTCGAACGCGATGATCTCGAACGTGCCGGTTGCCTTCATGCGGCGATGCTAAGCCAGGCCACCGACAATCTTCGGTGACCTCACTCGGTGTCGATCCGGTAGACCCGGACGGCATTGCCGCCGAACACCTTCCGCAGGTCATCGGGTGTGGCACCCGCGTCGGTGAGCCCGGTGGCGACGGTCTCGACCGCGCCCGTGAGGCTGGTGATCGGCTTGTCGACCGGGAAGTTCGAGCCCCAGATCAGCCGGTCGGCGCCGAACACCGTCAGCGCGTGCCCCAGCAGTGGGCCAACCCGGTCGACCAGGGTCGACACCGGTGTCGTCGTGCCGCGCCGGGGGACCGGATGCCCGAGGACCGGCATCATCAGCCCGCTCACCTTCGCCACCACATTCGGCTGCGCGGCCAGGTCGGTGAGGTCGTCGCACCAGCGCTCGAACAGGCCGCGGCGCTGCGCGGCGGTGCGGCCGGTGTCCTGCCCGAACAGGCCCGCCGGGGTGCCGAGGTGGTCGAGCACGATCGGCACCTCGGGGTACCGTTCGGCCAGTGCCGTCACCTCGGGCAGCTGCCCCGAGTAGACCCACGCCTCGAACGAGAGCCCGCGCTCGGCCAGCTGCCCGAAACCGGTGAGGAAGGCGGGTGCGGTGAGGGCGCCGTCGTGCGCGGCGAAGGACTTGATGTCCGGGTCCGGATGGTGGGCGACCATCGTCCTGATCCCGCGGAACAGTGGCGAGGCGGATTGGTGCGCGTCCAGGACCGCGGCGAAGTCGGCGGCGGCGGGATCGGCCGAGCCGAGGATCGCGGCCAGCGCGGGGGTGTCGACGCCGAACGGCAAACTCGCCACCCAGCGCGTCTCGTCGGCTTTCGACCCCGCCCACTCCACCTCGACGTGCACGATCGACGACACCGGCGTAGTGCCGAGATCCGAACGGTAATCCGCGGGCAGATACGGGTTCAGATACGCGGTCGGGTCGCCGACGAATTGCCGGTCGCGCCGCGGCGCCAGTTTCGCCACGACATCCACCGGCAGCGGGATGTAGCGCATCAACTTGGCCATGGTGCTGAATTCCCGCGGTGTCGCGTGCGGGTCCCACTGGTGGATATGCGCATCGATGATGTCGAGGCCGGTCAGATCCATACTGTGCGTCCCATCGCCGACGAGTGCTCCCGGCGATTGTCACACGCGTCGATCCGGTAGGGACCTGTTCGCAGGACGCGCCGTGGATTCACAACACGAGGGCGGCGAGCACGACGAGCAGCGGCACGAGCAGCGCGACGGCGAAGACCAGGAACTGGATGTTCTTTCCCGGTCGTTCCTGCGGTGTGAAGCCGGCGGCCCCGCTGCTGTAGAGCGTGTGGGGTGAGGCGTAATGGAAGTGCACCGGCCCGCGGGTGGTGTCGATGTCGAGCGTGGCGTGGCCGACTCGCCACAGGGCGTACTGCGACCACAGCTGAACCCGATAGTGGCCCGGCGCCAGCTGGAATTGATTCACGCCCGTGCGCAGTTCCACCACGAAGCCGGGGGCGAACTCGGCCATCATCATCGCCCGCCGGTATTTCAGGGCGATCCCGTCCGATGCCGTGATCGCGACGGGAACAGCGGGCGGGTGGTGCGGCTGCGCTGGATACACGAACAGTGAACCTACCGTGATCGCGATACCTCGGCCGGTCGGTTCGTGGTGGTGAACTCGTAGTCGTCGAGGTCGAAGTGGCCACTGCGCCATGCCGATTCCACCGTCGAGGACGGTCGCAGCGGAACATCCCCGTGCTGGTCGAAGTAGTAACTGTTGGCCACCGCGCAACTGTCCTGCCAGAACACCTGTCCGCCGCGCCGGGCCAGCATCTCCCGGAAGAATCGGTCGTTCGCCTCCCCGGTGACCTCGACCCGGCCCGCGCCCACGGAACGCGCGTGCCGCAGGCAGCGCAGGATATGGCGGGTCTGATTCTCGATCAGCGTGAAATACGACGCGCCGTTGTAGCCATAGGGCCCGATGATGGAGAAATAGTTGGGAAAGCCCGGCACGCTCACGCCCTCATAGGCCTGCAATCTGTTCTCGTCCCACCATTTCTCCAGATCACGGCCACCCACGCCGTGCAGGTCATAGGTCGGCATGTTCCCCGATTCCATCACCTTGAATCCGGTGGCCAGGATCAGGACATCGGCCGCGTGCTCGATCCCGGACGCGGTGCGCACGCCGGTGGGGGTCACCTCGGCGATCGGATCGGTCTCCAAGGTGACATTCGACCGGTTGAAAGTCGCCAGGTAATCGTTGGAGAAACTCGGCCGCTTACAGCCGAGGGCGTATTGCGGGGTGAGGGCGGCTCGCGTCGCCGGGTCCTTCACCTGTCGCTTCAGATGTGCCAGGCCCGCGCGTTCGCCGATCGCCGCGGTGGGCAGCGAGGTGTAGTAATGCGCGGCCAGCGGGAAGGTGAATTCGACGTAGGTCTGGCTGATCAGGCGGGTGAGTGTGCGCCCGCCAGGGACTTTCAGCGCGAGCCGGGCGGCGGCGGGCAGTGGCATGTCGGGGCGGGGCAGGCACCAGATCGGCGTGCGCTGGAAAACCGTCAACTGCTCCACCTCGGGGGCGATCTCCGGAATCACCTGCACCGCCGAGGCGCCGGTGCCGATGATCGCCACCCGCTTGCCCCGCAGATCCTGGCGGTGATCCCAGCGCGAGGTGTGCATGGTGATCCCGGCGAACTCCTCGATCCCCGCGATCTCGGGCAGCTTGGGGCGGGTGAGCACACCGGTCGCGCTGATCACGAAGCGCGCCGACAGTTCCGCGCCGTCGGCGGTCCGCAACACCCAGCGCTCGCCGTCGGAGTCGAAATCGGCGGCGAGGACGGTGGTGCCGAAGCGGATGCGGGAGCGCAATTCGTACTTGTCCACACAGGATTCGGCGTAGGCCTTGAGTTCGCGGCCCGGCGCGTACACCCGCGACCAGTCGGTGCGCTGTTCGAAGGAGAACTGATAGCTGAACGACGGAATGTCCACGGCCACACCGGGATAGGTGTTCCAGTGCCAGGTGCCGCCCACGCCGTCGGCCTCGTCGACGATCAGGAAGTCGTCGAATCCGGCTTTGCGCAACTCGATCGCCGCGCCGATGCCGGAGAAACCGGCTCCGACGATGAGGATCTCGTGGTCGATTCCGGCGATGGTCATGCGGTCTCCTTCATACGGGCGGGAATGTCGGTGTACCGGGGGTTTCCCGCACCGGTGATCGTGCGGACGACGTGCTGCGCGTCCTCGGCGTAGACGATGGTGTCCACCCGGTGCTCGATGCCGTCGACGGTGCGCACCCCCAGCGGCGCCAGGCGCGCGATCGGCCAGGTGACCAGCGTGCAGTGCGGTTGCCGCAGGGTGCGGTAGTAGCTGTTGTGCACCGCGACGCCCGCGGTGTCGTCGGGGGTCAGACGGTGCCGCAGCCACGAATCATGGACCTGGACACGGAGATTGACCCTTGCGGCCAGGCGCACCAGACGCTGCGGCGCTCGTCGCAGCAGTACCGCGGGCAAGGGCACGCGGGGCACGATCCACGTCGCGTCGGTCTGGAACACCGTCACCCGCGCGGCCTCGGCGGCGATGCCGGGCAGCAGGCGCGCCGCGGCCGCACCGCTGCCGATGATCGCGACCCGCTCGCCCACGAAATCCTGGCGCGGCAGGAAGGCCGTGCAGTGTGTCTGCCGACCGGTGAAGGTGTCGGCGTGGCGTGGCGCGGTCATTTCGCCACCGGGTCGTAGGTGAGTTCCTTGACCCAGGAGGGGCGGTGGCCGAGCACCCGGATCGGGAACCGATCGATGCAGGCATTGGTCACATCGGCGACCAGCTGGAACGGCTGACGCCGGTGAATGGTGGCCTTACCGTGCAGTTTCACCACGTGATAGAGCGGCATCCGCCGGATGTCGGGGCTGCGCTCGCCCACGTTCTCGTAGCGGCGCACCGCCTGCCACAGCTTCTCCTCGTCCAGACCGAGGGCGATGATGTTGGTCGACATCCGCGACAGCAGCGGCGCGTAGAGCAGCGCGCCGAGCACGAACGAGGGGCGCACCGCGAAACCCGCTGTCTCGATGGCGATCTTGCGCAGCGGACCGGCGCCGAGCTGCTCGAGCACCTGGAAACCGACGGCGAGGTGGCGGGATTCGTCGTTGTTGATGTGCCGGAACACCTGGTGGCACACCGGATCCTCGACCTCGTCGAGCAAGAACTTCACCAGCGCGCCGTCGAGCGCGGTCTCCAGCGAGGGGATGACGGTGCCGAGCACCGGCAGGCTCAGCTGCTCGGAATAGCGGTCGAGCCAGCTGATGACGAGGCGAATGTTCTTGTTGGGCTCGGGCATCGCGTCACCGTCGAGCATGCCCCAGCGGCGCATCAGCGCGAGTTCGGCATTGGCGTGTTTCTGTTCCTCGGCGTGGAAGTGTTTGTAGATCTCACGCAGCGCGCCGGGTGGGGCCTGGCGCACGAGGGCGGCGAAACCGCGGGCGCCGACGTGTTCGATCCACACCAGATCGGCCATGAAGGTGGCCAGGCGCGGGCGTTGCTCGTCGGTGATGGTCTCGGCACCCGGTGCGTCCCAGTCGATGTCGGCCAGGGCCCACTGCCTGGCGCGAATGGTGGCGAGCATATCGGGATAGGCGAACGTCATTGTTCGATCTCCTCTTGCGTGGTGGATCAGCGCACGACCCGCTCCAACAGGCCCGCCGAACGGGTGTAGGTGGCGGGCATCAGACGTTTGGCCTGCCACAGCAATTTGGCCTCGACCTGCGGGACCACGTAGAGGTCACCGCGATCGACGGCGTCGAGGGTGGTGCGGGCGATCGCGGCCGGGGCGCGGCCGGTCCAGCGCAGCAACAGGCCGCCGAGCCGTTCCGCGGTGTCGTCCATCGGCGAATCCGCCTGCATGATATTGGTTTTCACGCCCGTCGGGCACAGCACGGTGACGCCGACACCGGTCCCGGCCAGCTCCGCCGCCATCGTCTCCGACAGCGCGAGCACACCCGCCTTGCTCACGTTGTAGGCCGCCATCCGCGGCGCGGCGCCGAACGCGGCCGCCGAGGCCACATTGACCAGCGCGCCACGGCCCGCCGCGCGCAGGATCGGCGTGAAGACATGACAGCCGTTGATCACGCCCCACAGGTTCACCCCGAGTGTGCGCTGCCAGTCCGTCAGTGAGAACTCGCCGACCACCGGGCCGCCCGCGCCGATGCCCGCGTTGTTGATCACCAGGGTGGGTGCGCCGCCGAACCAGTCCTGCGCGATGCCCGACAGCTCGGTGACCTCGTCGATCACGGTGACATCGCAGCGCACGTCGACCGCCTTGCCGCCCGCGGCCTCGATGAGCTCGACGGTCTCCTCGGCGCGTTCGGCGTCGATGTCGGAACACACCACCCGCCCGCCGCGCCTGCCGAGTTCGACGGCGAACGCGCGGCCGATACCGCTGCCCGCGCCGGTGACCACGGCATCGGCCCGGTCGGTTCGACGGGGCCCGCCGAAGGGAAACAGTCGCATGGCAACTCCCGGTTTCGCCCGGTGAGGCGCACAACTGGTGGCGTCTGCCACCATTGGCCGCACCTGACACCAATTAGGCGCGCGACGGGGTACTTTGTCAACCATGGACGTGCGCGCACCAGCCCGGACCTGGGGCGGGCGAACCGCCGACGAGCGCAGAGCGCAGCGGCGCGACGCCCTGGTGACGGCCGCCCTCGACATCTGGCTCGACAGCGGCTGGGCCGCGGTGACCATGCGCGGGGTCTGTCAGCGCGCGGGTCTCAACGATCGCTACTTCTACGAGAACTTCGCCGACCGCGACCAACTGCTCGCCGCGGCCTGGGACCAGGTCTGCGTCGAGGTCTTCGCCGACCTGGCGGCCGTCGTCGCCGAGCACACCGGCGACACCCCGCTCGAGATCCTGCGCGCCGCCATCGCCCGCGCCGTCGAATTGCAGACCGACCCGCGCGGGCGGGCCCGCATCCTGCTGGCCGATCACGCGGGCAGCGCCGTGCTGGAACAGCGCCGCAAGACCATGCTCACCGACGCCACCGACCTGCTCATCGCCGCCGCCTGGCCCTATCTGCGCCCCGATGTCGACGAGACGGCCATGCGCATGAGCACCCTGGCCGGCATCGGCGGCTTCATCGAACTCCTCACCGCCTGGCGCACCGGCGCCCTCGCGGTCGACACCGACCGCATCGTCGACCACACCAGCGTCATCGCGACCCAACTCGGCGCGATGTTCCTCCCACCGGGGGTCATCGGCGGCTGAGCCCGGCGTGGCCTCGGGCGATCCGAGGGCAACGCACCGCGTGGAATCGCCGCCGTGGCCGGACCCCGCACACATACTCGACGGATGGCTCGTGAGTACCGGGTGGGGACGGCGTTGGAGCGGCTGGTGGCCTCGGGAGTGATCAGCGCCGAGCAGCGGACGGCGATCGTGCGGGCCGTCGACGAGCGGGAACGGGCGCGGCGGGCACCGGCGGGGCGGGTGATCGCCGAGATCGTCGCCTATCTCGGGGCCGGGCTGGTCGCCGCCGGATTGGTGCTGTTCCTCGATCGCGCGTGGATCGAGATCGCGCGGACCGGGCGGGTGGTGCTGCTGGTGGTCGTCGCCGGGTGTGCCATCGGCGGCGCGGTCGTCCTGGCCGACGGGTGGCGCGGGGTGTTCCGGCGCGTGCCGATCGCCTCGGCGGGACGCGTCCGGCTCGCGGCCGTGCTGCTCGCGCTGGCGGCGGGCGCGGTGACCGGCGCGGTGGCCACGGCGTTCGACACCCGCGGTCCCGACTGGGCCGCTCCGATCGCCGGACTGCTGGTCGCGGTGTTCGGATATCTGCTGGTGCCGAGCCTGCTGGGGATGGTCGTGGTGGCGGTGTTCGGCGTGGCGAGCATCGTCGAGGTGACCTCGGGGGTGTTCGTCGCGCGCTCGCCGTGGCAGGGGATCGCGCTGCTGGCCTTCGGTGCGGTCTGGTTCGCGCTGGCCGCGGCCCGGCTGCTCGTCCTCGACTGGGCCGGTTATCTGATCGGCGGGATCGTCGCGGTGATCGGCGCGCAGTCGGTGACGCTCGGCGAATCGCTGTGGCGGCCGCTGCTGACCGGGCTGATCGGCGTGCTCTGCCTGGCGTTCCACCTGTTCCGGCGCGAGGCCGTCCTCGTGCTCGGCGGGGCGACGGCGGTCGCGATCGCGGTGGGTCAGCTGGTGGCCGATTACACCGACGGTGGACCCGCGGTGGCGAGCGCGGTGCTCGGCGTCGGCACGGTGGTGCTCACGGTGGGTGTGCTCGTCCTGAACACCCGGTCGGAGCCGCGACAGCCCGACTGAGCCTCAGCGGATCAGCGTGGTCTGCTGGGCGCGGATGGTGCGGAAGAACCGCGGCCCCACATCGGAGCCGTCGTGGTTGTAGCTGTCGATGATCTCGGCCAGCTCGTCGGCCAGTCGGCGCAGGTCCCTGGTGGCGGTGATGCGGTCGAACTCGTCGGCCTCCCAGCCCCAGGCCGACGGAATGTTCTCGATGGTGACCACGATCTGATCGGCGAACGGCGTGCTCACCGCGACGGTCAGCTCGGCGGGCGCGGCGGCCAGCGGACTGTGCACGGTCAGCTCGCCCGGTGCGCCGGACGGCGCGAAATCGCGGGCGAAGGCGATGTCCTCGCGCACCGACTCCACGATCGAGGCCGTGCTCGCGTGCCTGCCGGGCCGGTCGTGCCGGGAACCGTAGACGCGATCCGGCGATCCTTGGGAAGTCTTGTCGCCGAGTGACTTTCGCAGGAGACGGTCGAGCATGCGCTGGGCGGTCGCCCGCTCGCCCGCGCCGGTGTTCTCGTGCTCGATCAGCGCGCGCAGCCGAGTGATCCGCACGAAGTGGTCGGTGCCCATGCGCTGATTGTGCCGTAGAAGCACGGGTGTGATGCGTCACACCGCGCCCGCCGGGCTTGTCGATACTAGGACATCCAACTTTATGGTGGCATACGTGACCGCGATGGCGGTGCCGCTGGGTATCGTCACACCGACCGTGACCGTTGACCAAGAGCGTAAGAGGGTGCCTGGTGACCGAATTCGAGACCATTCTGCTGGAACGCAAGGGCGGCAGCGAGGGTAAGGGCGGAGTCGGCTGGATCACGCTGAACCGGCCGAAGGCGCTCAACGCCCTCAACGCGCAGGTCCTCGACGACGTCATCGCCGCGCTCGACGAGCTCGACCGTGACGATTCGATCGGCGCCGTCGTCATCACCGGGTCGGAAAAGGCCTTCGCGGCCGGCGCCGACATCAAGGAGATGGCCCCCAAGTCCTACATGGACATGTTCCTGGCCGACTTCTTCGCCCGCTGGGACCGCCTGGCCAGCTTCCGCAAGCCCACCATCGCCGCCGTCTCCGGCTACGCCCTCGGCGGCGGCTGTGAGCTGGCCATGCTGTGCGACATCCTGATCGCCGCCGACACCGCCAAGTTCGGTCAGCCCGAGATCAAGCTGGGCGTGATCCCCGGTATCGGCGGCTCGCAGCGGCTGACCCGCGCGATCGGCAAGGCCAAGGCGATGGATCTGATCCTCACCGGCCGCAACATGGGCGCCGAGGAGGCCGAACGGGCCGGACTCGTCTCGCGCATCGTGCCCGCCGACCAGCTGCTCGACACCGCGCTCGAGACTGCCACGACCATCGCCTCGATGTCGCTGCCGGTGGCCATGATCGCCAAGGAGGCGGTGAACCGCTCCTTCGAGACCACCCTGGGCGAGGGCCTGCTGTTCGAGCGCCGGGTGTTCCACTCGCTGTTCGCCACCGACGATCAGAAGGAAGGCATGGCCGCCTTCGTCGAGAAGCGGACGCCGAACTTCACCAACAGCTAGTTCACCGAATCCTCGGTGAGCTGCGCGGGCGTCGGCGCGGTGCCGCCTTCGCGGGGCCACGCCGACGAATCCTGGGTGCCGAGCAGTCCGGCCACCGTGCCGCCGAGGGTCGCCGTGACCGCCACCGCGGCGAGGAGTTTTCGGCGCCCCGGCCCCTGCTGACCCGCGCGTGGCGCCGCCGCACTGCCGACCCGCAGGCGCGGCATCCGCAAACGGGCTGACGGGCGGTGCGTGGCGAGCAGTACCACGCCCCGCGCCGAGACATAGTCCGGCTCGGGGTCGTACACGATCGGTAAACCGATCAGCCCGGCCAGACCCGCGCGCAGGTTCGGACTGCGGCTACAGCCGCCGAGCAGCACCAACGCGCCGGGGTGCCGACCGGTCTCCTCGGTCACCTGGCGGACGAACGAGGCCGAATGGCGCAGGCCCGCCGCGCACAGTTCCGCCAGGTCGCTGCGGGTCACCACCGCGCGCCCGCCGGTATCGGTATCGGTGGCGGTGACCACCCTGGCCTCGCTCAGCGCCTCCCGGTGCGCGCGACTGGTGCGGGTGTCGGCGTCGACGCCACCGCGCGCCAGCCGCCAGCGCACCAGGGTGTCGTAGCCGTCGCCGCTCAGGACCGTGCTGCGCCGGCTCGCCAGGATGGCGTCGGTGCGGCAGTCGGCGTGGGTGACCGTCAGGCCGGAGCACCCCAGGTCGTAGAGGATCACCGAGTCGGTGTCGGGTAGCAGCCCGGTGAATCGCAGGTAGCGCAGCTGGGCCAGCGGTTCGTCCACGATGTCGATGTCGGACTGGCCCGCCGCCGCGCGGATTGCCTCCGCGTGCAACTCGCTGCGGCAGGTGACCGCGGTACCGCTGACGCACTCGTCGCGGCCGAGCGCGGCCTCGCGCATCCGGTGAATCGCCGTCAACACCGGCTCCTCCACCGGGGCGCCCGCCCGGCGCGGCACCCGCACCCGATCCAGCGGTGACAGGTGTGGCTGATCGGAATGGGTCAGCACGGCGCGCGCGCCGGCGGCGCCCGCCGACACTCCAAGGATCAGAACCATGGGCTACATCGTGGCCCGTCGCCGGTCACCTGCCAAGGGATTCTGCCGGTATTTCGACGGTCGGACCCGAAGTCGCGTGTAATGCGAGGTTCGCGGCATTCGGGGGCGATTCTCGGTCCGATTCCGACGGAACCGCGTGGACAGTGCGGCTATCTACTGGCGGTGTCGGCTGGTGAATCTTCCGATGGTCACGAATTCGGTGGGAAGGCAGGGCTTTCCGCATCGTCGGCAGCGAAATCGCCTGCGTCGTGGCGGAATTGGGCGAGGAGCTGCAGAAGTTGCCTGCCCTGCTCGGGCGGCAGACCCGGCTCCGCGAACACCTCGGCATTGAGTGCCTTCGTCGCCGCGGCGACGGATTCCCTTCCCGCATCGGTGATTTCGATGAGCGTGGCGCGGCGATCACTGGGATGCGGTACCCGCCGCACCAGCTCGGCCGCCTCCAGCCGATCGACGGTATTGGTGACGCTGGTGGGGTGCACCTGTAATCGCGCGCTGGCCTTGGCCATCGGCAGGGCGCCGGTCCGGCTGAAGCTGAGCAGCTGCAGGAGTTCGTAGCGCGAGAAGGTCAGTCCCGAGGGCTTGAGCGCGTCGTCGACGCGCGACATCACGATCTGCTGCGCCCGGACCAGCGAGGTCACCAGGGCCATCCCGTCGGCGACGGAACCCCAGCCGTGCTGCACCCACTGGCGGTGCGCCTCGGCGATGGGGTCATGGGGAAGCGGTCTGGGCCGTGACATGATTCCGATCATTCCACGACCCAGCCGCAATCCAACACAGAGCGAGCGGCGGGAATTGAACCCGCGTAAACGGCTTTGCAGACCGTTGCCTCAACCACTCAGCCACGCCCGCCTCGCCCATGATGATGCCGGTCGCGGGCGTCGCGGCCGAGGTTTGCGATCAGCGTGATCCGATCTTGGTCAGCGGCGCATGGCCGGTGCCGAGCAGATCTTCCAGGTGCCGTCTTCCTTCAGCAGGTGCTCTTCGGTGCTGTCCTCGGTGTTGGGCTCGGAGCCCTCGACCGTGAGGGTCAGCTCGCCGACCACCGTCGCCTTGGCGGTGTCACCGGTGATGACGATGTCGGTGACCTCGTCGATGACCACCGAGACCGAGGCGCTGTCGAACTGCTGACGCTGCTCCGGGCTGAGATTCTCGATCTCACTGCGATCGGCCTCGCAGGCCAGCTCCGCGGCGGCGATGAACCCGTCGGCGTCGAGCGTGTCGTAGAAGTCGCGAATGGCGACCTCGATCTTCTTCTCGTCCGTAGCCAGCGGCGTGCGCCCCTGCATGGTGAGCACGACGCCGGTGATCAGCGCCCCGATCACCACCAGCGCGACGACCCCGAGCGTGATGAACAGCCCGGTGCGGCTCTTCTTCGGCGGCTGCGGTGGCGGAAACACATCCGGCCCCGGCTGACCGGGCGGCGGCCCGCCCGGCCCGGCACCGGCATGCGGATAGCCGGGCGGCCCGGAGGGCGTGTTCTCAGGAAAATCCGGTGGATTCGTCATGGCCCGCTCCTGTTGTCACCGGGGCGAGGCCCCGAAACCTGTGGAACCGTGCGTGATCAAACCTGACTGCAAACAAACGAGGCCCCGACCAAGCGGACGGGGCCTCGAACTGTTGTGCCCTCGGCAGGATTCGAACCTGCGGCCTTCTGCTCCGGAGGCAGACGCTCTATCCCCTGAGCTACGAGGGCGGGATAGATGCCGGTCGGTGGTGGCCGATCGGGCAGCGACAGCGTATCGCATCGAGTGCGGTGGGCCAAAAACGGTGCCGGACCGGGCGGTTGACCCGGTCCGGCAACCGTCGGATCAGCTCAGCGGCAGGGGGTCGGCGCCGCGGGCGGCGAGCATGGTGGTCATCAGCTGGGACTCACCGGCCTGGGTCTTGGACATGGTGGCGGCCAGGGTGCGTACCGCGGTGGTGTCGGCGTACTCGGCGGCGTAGTCGAGCATCGGCACACCGCCCTGATGGTGGCGCAGCATCAGCTGCAGGAACATCGTGTCGAGCTCGGGGCCGGTGGACTGGCGCAGCGCGGTCATCTCCTCCTGGCTGGCCATGCCGGGCATGGCCTGGACCGGTCCGGACATCGCGTGCCCGTCGGCCGTGCCCGCGTGCCCGTGCCCGCCGCGTTCGGTCATCCAGCCCATGTACCCGTCGACGTCCTGATTGGGCTCGCCCCACAGCTGCAACCAGCCCTGCATCCGGCCGATCTGGTTCTGCTGGGTGGTCAGGATGTCGTAGGCGAGCCTGCGCACGTCGTTGTCGGTCGAGGCGATCAGCGCGACGCCCGCCATGTCGACGGCCTGCGCGTGATGGGCCGACATGTCCTGGTTGAAGCCCACGTCGACCGGGCCGGGCGCGGGCTCGTCGGTCTTGTCCAGCGGCAGCCGCAGCAGCACACCGGCCACCGCGCCGAGCAGCAGCAGACCGATCGCGCCGAGGACGAGCACCGCCCCGGCCGGGCGACGGGAGCCCGCCTCCGGTGCGGTGTCGCCGGGTTCGATCGTGCTCACTACTGACCCGCGGGCAGGCCGCCCGGCACCGGGATGTTCGGCAGGCCGGGGATGCCCGAACCGCCGCCCAGCTCGGTCTGGTCCGGCGTCAGGCCCTCGCCGTCCATCGGCACCGCTTCGGGGCCGTAGGGCGAGCCGTCGAACGGCGGCGGGTTGTTCGCGTCGAAGATCGGGTTCGAGCAGCTCGCGCCGACCTCGGGGTAGGCGTAGGGGTTCTCGCGCAGGGCCGAGATGAACTGCTTGATCCGGCCGTCATCGGCGGAGTCCAGCTTGAGCTGGTGGCCCCACGTCTGCAGCGAGATCGGCGAGTCCAGGCCCGGGTAGGGCGACATCAGCGAGTACTGACGGCCCTTGACGTAGTTCGACAGCGTCTCGACACCGGCCGCGTCGAGCTTGTCCGGGTTGTAGGTGATCCAGACCGCGCCGTGCTCGAGCGAGTGCACCGCGTTCTCCATCCGGATCGGCTTGGCGTACACGGTGCCCGTGCAGTTGGCCCAGGCCGCGTCGTGCGGACCACCGAAGGCGGGGGTCTTGTCGTAGGCCACCCGCTGCTCCGCGGTCACGTGCAGACCGGCCGGGTACTCCTGCTTGACGACCCCGTCGATCTTCTCCGACGGATCCTGGTTCTCCGCGGTCGGCACCCATTCCTTCAGATCGGTCTGGGCTTCCCTGATGGCCGCCTGGTCCAGGTACTTGGGCACCAGGCTGTAGGCCAGCAGGCCGATGAGCGCGACGATCGCGACACCGGCGCCGATCAGCGCCCATGGCGTCTCGCGCTTCTTACCCGGAAGTTTGCCCTTGCCGGGTTTGCGGGACGGAGACGACTTCCCCGCGGCCCGGACGGCCTTGGCTGATGTGGCGCTTGTCCTGCTCGGCATCGCTCGTTGTGCTCTTTCGACGTATGGATCGGTGGTGTTCGTGGCGGGCGGTCGTGGTTGCGAGGGGCCCAGCCAATAGGATAGAGACTCGTGACTCCAGCTGACCTTGCAGATCTCCTTCGCGCCACTGCGGCGAAGGTGCTTGTCGACCGTGGACTGGACTCGTCGGTCCTGCCGGAGCAGGTCACAGTGGAGCGTCCGCGTAACCCCGAACACGGCGACTATGCCACGAATGTGGCCATGCAGGTGGCCAAGCGGGTCGGAACCAACCCCCGTGAGCTGGCGGGCTGGCTGGCCGAGGCGCTCGCCGCCACCGACGGGATCGACGCCGCCGATGTCGCGGGCCCCGGCTTCCTCAACATCCGCCTCGCCGCCTCGGCGCAGGGCGCGATCGTGGCCCAGATCCTGGCCGCCGCGCAGAGCTACGGCACCGGTTCCACGCTGACCGGCACGAAGATCAACCTGGAATTCGTCTCCGCCAACCCGACCGGCCCGGTCCACCTCGGTGGCACCCGCTGGGCCGCGGTCGGCGACGCGCTGGGCCGCATCCTGGCCGCCGAGGGCGCCGAGGTGACCCGCGAGTACTACTTCAACGACAACGGCGCGCAGATCGACCGCTTCGCGAACTCCCTGGTCGCGGCCGCGCTCGGCGAGCCGACCCCCGCCGACGGTTACGCGGGCGAGTACATCAAGGAGATCAGCGCGAGCATCGTCGCCGCGCATCCCGACGTGCTGAGCCTGCCCGAACAGCAGCGGCACGAACTGTTCCGCCGCGAGGGCGTCGAGCAGATGTTCGCCCAGATCAAGCAGGATCTGCACGATTTCGGCACCGACTTCGACGTGTACTTCAACGAGAGCTCGCTGTTCGCCTCCGGCGCGGTCGAGCAGGCCGTCGAGCAGCTGAAGAACTCGGGCAACCTGTACGAGAAGGACGGCGCCTGGTGGATCGCGTCCACCGAGTTCGGTGACGACAAGGACCGCGTCGTCCTCAAGAGCGACGGCAACGCCGCCTACATCGCCGGTGACATCGCCTACTTCCAGAACAAGCGCTCGCGCGGGTTCGACCTGGCCATCTACATGCTCGGCGCCGACCACCACGGCTACATCGGCCGGTTGAAGGCCGCCGCGGCCGCCTTCGGCGACAACCCGGACACCGTCGAGGTGCTGATCGGGCAGATGGTGAACCTGGTCCGCGACGGCAAGGCCGTCAAGATGAGCAAGCGCGCCGGCACCGTGGTGACCCTCAACGACCTGGTCGAGGCCATCGGCGTCGACGCCTCGCGCTACGTGCTGGTGCGCTCGTCGGTGAACTCGAGCATCGACATCGACCTCGACCTGTGGACGAAGGCGAGCAGCGAGAACCCCGTCTACTACGTGCAGTACGCGCACGCGCGCACCTGCCGGATCATCGACAACGCCAAGGCCTTCGGATTCGACGCTGTCGCACCGGATTTCGCGCTGCTGAACTCCGATCGCGAAGGCGATCTGATCCGCACCCTCGGTGATTTCCCGCGCGTGGTCGCCACCGCCGCCGACACCCGTGAACCGCACCGCATCGCCCGCTACCTCGAGGAACTGGCCGGGGTCTACCACCCGTTCCAGTCCGACGACGACATGCGCGTGCTGCCCAAGGGCGACGACGCCGTCACCCCGCTCAACGCGGCCCGGCTGGAACTGGTGCGGGCCACCCGCCAGGTGCTGGCCAACGGCCTCGGCCTGCTGGGCGTGAGCGCACCGGAGCGCATGTGAGCGCCCACCGACTTTCCAGGAAGGACGCACCGAAATGAGTGCACACCCGGCCGGTCCCCGGCACGCGGAGATCCCGCACGCGCCCAGCTTGGCCGAGCGCCCGACCGATCCCGCCGAGATGATCGACCTGCCCGCCCACGTGTGGCCGCGCAACGCCACCCGCGCCGACGACGGCGTGGTCGCGCTGGCAGGCGTGCCGGTCACCGAGCTGGCAGCGCAGTACGGCACCCCGCTGTTCGTGATCGACGAGGACGATTTCCGCTCGCGCTGCCGCGACATGGTGCGCGCGTTCGGGCCGAACGCGCGCGTGCACTACGCGTCCAAGGCGTTCCTGTGCGGCGAGATCGCGCGCTGGATCCGTGACGAGGGCCTCTCGCTCGACGTCTGCTCCGGCGGCGAGCTGGCCGTGGCGCTGCACGCCGGTTTCCCGGCCGAGCGCATCGCCCTGCACGGCAACAACAAGTCGGTGCCCGAGCTCGAGGCGGCCGTCGCGGCCGGGGTCGGGCACGTGGTCGTCGACTCGCTCTACGAGATCGAGCGGCTCGAAGCCGTCGCCGGTGCCGCGGGCGTGGTCCAGGACGTGCTGGTCCGGGTCACCGTCGGCGTCGAGGCGCACACCCACGAGTACATCTCCACCGCCCACGAGGACCAGAAGTTCGGCTTCTCGATCGCCGGTGGCGACGCCATGGAGGCCCTGGCCCGGGTCTTCGAGGCCGACAACCTGCGCCTGGTCGGCCTGCACAGCCACATCGGCTCGCAGATCTTCGAGATCGACGGCTTCGAGATCGCCGCGCGCCGCATGCTCGCCCTGCTGCGCGAGGCCATCGACAAGTTCGGCATCGAGCGCACCGCGCAGATCTCCACCCTGGATCTGGGCGGCGGCCTCGGCATCTCCTACCTGCCCAGCGACAACCCGCCCCCGCTCGACGAGTTCGCCGCCAAGCTGCGCGGCCTGGTCGCCGCCGAGGCCGCCCGCGCGGGGCTGCCCGAGCCGACCATCGCCGTCGAGCCGGGTCGCGCCATCGCCGGTCCCGGCACCGTCACCCTCTACGAGGTCGGCACCATCAAGGACGTCGAGCTCGACGGTGGCGCGCGTCGTCGCTACGTCAGCGTGGACGGCGGGATGAGTGACAACATCCGTCCCGCCCTGTACCAGGCCGACTACGATTGCCGTCTGGTCTCGCGGTCCTCCGACGCGCACGCCGTGGTGGCGCGCGTGGTCGGAAAGCATTGCGAGAGTGGCGACATCGTCATCCGCGATACCTGGATGCCCGCCGACGCGGGCCCGGGTGACCTGGTCGCCGTCGCGGCGACCGGCGCGTACTGCTATTCGATGTCGAGCCGCTACAACCAGCTCACCCGGCCCGCCGTGGTCGCGGTGCGTGACGGTGTGTCGCGGTTGATTCTGCGCCGGGAAACGGTGGCGGACCTGCTCAGCCTGGAGGTGGAAGAATGACGGTCAACAACGGAGTCAGTGACGCGGGGCGACCCCTCGGCGTCGCCGTGCTCGGGATGGGCACCGTGGGCACCGAGGTGGTCCGGGTACTGCGTGAGCACGCCGAGGACCTGCGCTCGCGGGTCGGCGCGCCGCTGGTGCTGCGCGGTGTCGCCGTGCGTGATCTGAGCAAGGACCGTGGCCTGCCCGCCGAACTGCTCACCACCGACGCCGAGGCGCTCGTCGCCCGTGCCGATGTCGACCTGGTCGTCGAGGTCATGGGCGGGATCGATCCGGCCCGCGAGCTGATCGGCGCGGCGCTGACTGCGGGCAAGTCCGTCGTCACCGCCAACAAGGCGCTGCTGGCCGACTACACCGGCGAACTGGCCGCCGCCGCCGAGCGCAGCCGTGCCGACCTGTACTTCGAGGCCGCTGTCGCCGGTGCCATCCCGGTGGTGCGCCCGCTGATCCAGTCGCTCTCGGGTGACCGGGTGAACAAGGTCGTCGGCATCGTCAACGGCACCACCAACTTCATCCTCTCCGCGATGGACGAGACCGGCGCCGCCTACGACGACGTGCTCGCCGAGGCGACCGACCTCGGTTACGCCGAGGCCGACCCGACCGCCGACGTCGAGGGCTACGACGCCGCCGCCAAGGCCGCCATCCTGGCCTCGCTGGCCTTCCACACCCGGGTGACCGCGGCCGATGTGTACCGCGAGGGCATCACCAAGATCACCGCCGAGGACCTGGAGACCGCCTCGGCCGTCGGCTGCACGGTCAAGCTGCTCGCCATCTGCGAGCGCGTCCCGTCCGGTCCGGGCGAGCCCAGCTCCGCCGAGGGTGGCAAGGACCGCGTCTCGGTGCGCGTCTACCCCGCGCTCATCCCGCGCAAGCACCCGCTGGCCTCGGTGAACGGCGCGTTCAACGCCGTCGTGGTCGAGGCCGACAACGCCGGTCGCCTGATGTTCTACGGACAGGGTGCCGGTGGCGCGCCGACCGCGTCGGCCGTGCTCGGCGATCTGGTGATGGCCGCGCGTAACAAGTTCTACGGTGGCCGGGCCCCCGGCGAATCGGTTTATGCTGAACTGCCGATCGCGCCGATCGGTGACACCCCCACCCGCTACCACGTGAACCTGCAGGTGGAGGACCGCCCCGGCGTGCTCGCCGCGGTCGCGGGAGAGTTCGCCCAGCACGGCGTGAGCATCTCCACCGTGCGTCAGCAGGGTCACGGCGACGGCGCCCGGCTCGTCGTCGTCACCCACCATGCGGTGGAGTCGTCGCTGGCCGATACTGTCGCGGCACTGGCCGAAATGGACTCCGTCACCTCCGTGACCAGCGTCCTCAGACTGGAAGGCACAGAAGAATCATGAGTACCACTGGCATCGCCCCCCAAGCCGGTGTGCATTCCCGCTGGCCCGGCCTGATCGCGGCCTACCGCGATCGGCTCGAAGGCGCGGCGAACTGGGAGCCGGTCACCCTCTTCGAGGGCGGCACCCCGCTGGTCCCCGCGACGCACCTGTCCGAGCTCACCGGATGCGAGGTGTACCTCAAGGTCGAGGGCGCCAACCCGACCGGTTCGTTCAAGGACCGCGGCATGACCATGGCGATGACCGACGCCAAATACCGCGGTCAGAAGGCCGTGCTGTGCGCCTCCACCGGCAACACCTCGGCCTCGGCCGCCGCCTACGCCACCCGCGCGGGCATGGAGTGTGCGGTGCTGATCCCGCAGGGCAAGATCGCCATGGGCAAGCTGGCCCAGGCCGTCATGCTCGGCGCCAAGATCATCCAGGTCGAGGGCAACTTCGACGACTGTCTCGAGCTGGCCCGCAAGGTCACCTCCGACTTCCCCGAGGTCGGCCTGGTGAACTCGGTGAACCCGGCGCGCATCGAGGGCCAGAAGACCGCGTCGTTCGAGATCTGCGACGTCCTGGGCAAGGCGCCCGACGTGCACGTGCTGCCGGTGGGCAACGCGGGCAACATCACCGCCTACTGGCGCGGCTACCGCGAGTACTACGCCGACGGCATCACCTCGGTGCTGCCGCGCATGCTCGGCGTGCAGGCCGCCGGTGCGGCCCCGCTGGTCAACGGCGCGCCGGTGAAGGACCCCGAGACCATCGCCACCGCCATCCGGATCGGCGCCCCCGCGTCGTGGAACGGCGCGATGGAGGCCAAGGAGCAGTCCGGTGGCGCCTTCCGCGCGGCCACCGACGAGGAGATCCTGGCCGCCTACCGCCTGGTCGCCGCCACCGAGGGCGTGTTCGTCGAGCCCGCCTCGGCCGCGAGCGTGGCCGGACTGCTGGCCGCCCGCAAGGAAGGCTGGCTGGATTCGGGCCTGACCGTGGTCTGCACCGTGACCGGCAACGGTCTCAAGGACCCCGACAACGCCCTGGCCGGGATGCCCGAGGTCAAGCCGATCGCCGTCGACCCGGTGGCCATCGCCCACGAACTCGAGCTGGCCTGAGTTGAGCGCACGCGAGAGCAGGCTGATGACTGCCACCCTGCCCGCCGGTCTCGAAGTGACCGTGCGCGTTCCGGCCTCCACGGCCAACCTCGGACCCGGATTCGACTGCCTGGGAATGGCATTGGGCCTCTACGACGAGATCGTGGTGCGCACCAGCGAATCGGGGCTCGACATCCGGGTCGAGGGTGAGGGCGCCGACGACGTGCCATGGGGCCCAACGCATCTGGTCGTCCGGGCGATCGAGCGCGGGCTCGAATCGCTCGGCGTCTGGGCCGACGGCCTCGACGTGGTGTGCCGCAACGTGATTCCGCATTCGCGTGGACTCGGTTCCAGCGCGTCCGCGGTGGTCGGCGGCCTGGCCGCCGGTGCCGGGCTGGCCGCGAAGTTCGATCCGGCCCTGTGCCTGGACAGCGACCGCCTCGTGCAGCTGGCCTCGGAATTCGAGGGCCACCCCGACAACGCCGCCGCCAGCGTGCTCGGCGGAATCGTCGTGTCGTGGACCGAGAACGACGCCGACCAGAACCGCGCCTACCGGGCCGTGCGGCTGACCCCGGCCGAGGAACTGCGCCCGGTGGTGCTGATTCCGCAGGAACGCTCGTCCACCGCGCACACCCGCGGGCTGCTGCCCGAGCAGGTGCCCCACGGCGACGCGGCGTTCAACGTGAGCCGGGCGGCGCTGGCCGTCGTCGCGCTGACCGAGCGTCCCGATCTGCTGATGCCCGCCACCGCGGATCGGCTGCACCAGACCCAGCGTGCCCCCGCGCTACCGCTCACCACGGCGTGGATCGAGCGGCTGCGCGCGGCGGGCATCGCGGCGACGGTCTCGGGTGCCGGTCCGACCATTCTCGCGCTCGCGACCGCGGAATTCCCCGATGACCTGCGTAAACAGGCCGAGGAAGACGGTCTGCGCGTGCTCGAGCCCGGTATCGCCGACGGGGTGGCGATCGACTGACGGCGTGCCTGCCTTGCCGTTGTTCACAATGGGCAGCTATTCTGGGCAAGTCCGTACATCGTGCGCATCAGACGCCGGTGCTTCATCAGGGCAATCGCTCCAGCAGGTTCCAGGCTCGAGCCTCCAGGCCATGGAGGTGCTGCGACGCCGAGAAGCCGCGCAACTGGAATGATCTCTCCTCACCACTGTCTTCTGGTGGCGGGCGAAGCCTCCGGTCCGGCGGGGCGGGTAGTACGGCACAGGCGTCCTGTTGGGCGCATAATCCGAGCTCGGCACACGTTGCCGGGTCTGCGGAACGAACCCTCGAATCAGCACACGGCATTCGAGGGAAGGAAAGGACTTCCGTGACAGATACGGACCTGCTCGCGACACCCGGGGTGGAATCCAACCCTACGAACTCGGGCGGCCGCGAAAGTGAATCCGGACAGATTTCGAAAATGAGCGAAAAAACCGACGTCGCACGATCGGGGCTGACTGGAATGCTGTTGCCGCAGTTGCGCGCATTGGCGGGGGAGCTCGGTATCCGAGGCACCTCCGGAATGCGTAAGGGCGATCTCATCGCCGCTATCAAGGAGAACCAGGCCGGTGCGCCCGCCAAGGCGGACAAGCCCGCCGAGGCCGCCGCCGTGACGGCCGAAGCGCCCGCCAAGGCCGAAGCGCCCGCGAAGACGGAAGCGCCCGCCAAGGCGGAGAAGCCGGCCAAGGCCGAGAAGGCCGCGCCCGCCGAGAAGCCGGCGGCCGAGGTCGAGACCGCGCCGCCCGCGCAGGCCAAGACCGAGGTCAAGACCGAGCAGGTCAAGGCCGATGCCCCCGCCGAATCCGGCGAGGATTCCGGACGCGAGAGCGGCCAGCGTGGCCGTGGCAGGCAGCGTCGTGGTCGCGACCAGGCCCGTTCCGGTGGTGGCGAGAACGCCCCCGCCGAGAACCGTGGCGAGGAGACCAAGCAGGCCGACCGGTCCGACAAGACCGAGGGTGGCGAGCAGGGCGAGCGCAGGCGCGAGCGCGGTGACCGCAACAGCGGCGACCGTGGCGACCGCTCCGGCGGCGAGCGCGGTGAGCGTTCCGGCGGCGACCGTAATCAGAACGAGCGCAACCAGAACCAGAACGGCAGCGGCGGCGGCAATCGCGGTCCCCGCGACGATCGCGGTGGTGACGACGAGGAAGGCGGCCGCGGTCGCCGGGGTCGCCGGTTCCGTGAGCGTCGTCGTGGTCGCGACCGCGACGGTGCCACCGGTGGCGGTGGCAACGAGGCCCGCGACTTCGAGATCCGCGAGGACGATGTCCTGCAGCCGGTCGCCGGCATTCTCGACGTGCTCGACAACTACGCGTTCGTGCGGACCTCCGGCTACCTGGCCGGCCCGAACGACGTGTACGTGTCGATGAACCTGGTCCGCAAGAACGGCCTGCGCCGCGGTGACGCCATCACCGGTGCGGTCCGCGCACCGCGCGACGGCGAGCAGAGCAACCAGCGCCAGAAGTTCGACCCGCTGGTTCGCCTCGACACCGTCAACGGCGGTGAGGTCGACGCGGCCAAGCGCCGTCCCGACTTCCAGAAGCTGACCCCGCTCTACCCGAACCAGCGCCTGCGTCTGGAAACGACGCAGAACAAGCTGACCACGCGCGTGATCGACCTGATCATGCCGATCGGCAAGGGCCAGCGCGCGCTGATCGTGTCCCCGCCCAAGGCGGGCAAGACCACGATCATGCAGGACATCGCGAACGCGATCGCGATCAACAACCCTGAGTGCTACCTCATGGTCGTCCTGGTCGACGAACGTCCCGAAGAGGTCACCGACATGCAGCGTTCGGTGAAGGGTGAGGTCATCGCCTCCACCTTCGACCGGCCGCCGGGCGACCACACCTCCGTCGCCGAGCTCGCCATCGAGCGCGCCAAGCGACTGGTGGAGATGGGCAAAGACGTTGTGGTGCTGCTCGACTCGATCACCCGATTGGGCCGTGCGTACAACAACTCCTCACCCGCCTCGGGCCGCATCCTCTCCGGTGGTGTCGACTCGACCGCGCTGTACCCGCCCAAGCGGTTCCTCGGCGCGGCGCGCAACATCGAGAACGGTGGCTCGCTCACCATCATCGCCACGGCGATGGTGGAGACCGGTTCCACCGGCGACACGGTGATCTTCGAGGAGTTCAAGGGCACCGGCAACGCCGAGCTCAAGCTCGATCGCAAGATCGCCGAGCGGCGCGTGTTCCCCGCGGTGGACATCAACCCGTCGAGCACCCGCCACGACGAACTGCTGCTCTCGCCCGACGAGATGGCGGTCGTGCACAAGCTGCGGCGCGTGCTGTCCGGGCTGGATTCGCACCAGGCGATCGATCTGCTGATGGATCGTCTGAAGAAGTCGAAGAACAACCTCGAGTTCCTGATGACGGTCTCCAAGACCGCGCCGGGCGCGATCGAGGACTGATTTCCGGATCGGGAAGGGAAGGGCTCCGCTGCGGCGGGGCCCTTTCCGTTTGCCGGGAACAATCGCCGGGTAGGGGGTGTTCTCAGGGGTGCGGTCGGATCTGGCATACTGGACCGCTGTGTGTCTGCGAGTTCGCAGACATCCCGCCTAGTCGGTTCCGGTTCACGCATTCCACGCTTCCAGTGGCGTGCGACCCGGCGACCATTATCGAGAGGACGCCCATGAAGGCAGGAATCCACCCCACGTATGTCGACACCACCGTTGTGTGTGGTTGCGGCAACACCTTCCAGACTCGCTCCACCAAGGAGTCCGGCCAGATCACCGTCGAGGTCTGCTCGCAGTGCCACCCGTTCTACACCGGCAAGCAGAAGATCCTCGACACCGGCGGCCGCGTGGCTCGCTTCGAGGCCCGCTACGGCAAGCGCGCCGGCAAGAAGGCCGACGCCGACAGCTAGTCGCCTCCCCCGACGCCCGGTTCTGCACTCGCAGACCGGGCGTCGGTGGTTTCTCTACCGAGGTCTTCGCCCGCCACACCCTAAGGAAACTCACGTGACGCAACCGTCCGCCATCGACGACATCCTTGCCGAGTACGCGGGCCTGGAATCGCAGCTGGCCGATCCGTCGCTGCACAACGACGCGGGTGCGGCGCGGCGGGTGGGCAAGCGGTTCGCCGAGCTGGCGCCCGTGATGAGCACCTACCGCAAGCTGGAAGCGGTGCGCGACGATCTCGAGGCCGCCCGCGAGCTGGCCGCCGACGATGCCGCGTTCGCCGCCGAGGTGCCCGATCTGGAAGCGCAGTTGCTCGAGCTCGAGCAGGCGCTGGCCGATCTGCTCGCCCCGCGCGACCCGCACGACGGCGACGACGTGGTGCTCGAGGTGAAGTCCGGCGAGGGCGGCGAGGAGTCGGCGCTGTTCGCGGCCGATCTGGCACGCATGTACGTGCGCTATGCCGAGCGGCACGGCTGGAAGGTGGAGACACTCGACGTCACCTATTCCGACCTGGGCGGATACAAGGACGCGACGCTGTCGATCAAGAGCAAGGACGCCGCACGCGACGGCGTGTGGTCGCGCTTCAAGTTCGAGGGCGGCGTGCACCGGGTGCAGCGCGTGCCGGTGACCGAGTCGCAGGGCCGCATCCACACCTCCGCGGCGGGCGTGCTGATCTACCCCGAGCCCGACGAGGTCGAGCAGGTGCAGATCGACGAGACCGACCTGCGCATCGATGTCTACCGGTCCTCCGGCAAGGGCGGTCAGGGCGTCAACACCACCGACTCCGCCGTCCGCATCACCCATCTGCCCTCCGGCATCGTGGTGACCTGCCAGAACGAGCGCTCCCAGCTGCAGAACAAGGCCCGCGCGATGCAGGTGCTGGCGGCCCGGCTGCAGGCACTCGCCGAGGAACAGGCCGAGCAGGAGGCCGCGGCGGGCCGCGCCAGCCAGATCCGCACGGTCGACCGCTCCGAGCGCATCCGTACCTACAACTTCCCGGAGAACCGGATCGCCGATCACCGCATCGGCTTCAAGTCGCACAATCTCGACGCCGTCCTCGACGGGGACATGGACGCGCTGCTCGACGCGCTCGGCAAGGCCGACCGCGAAGCGCGGATGGCAGCCGAGTAACCGGCATGTCCGAGCAGCATTCGGCGGTGGCGGCCCACCCGCGCACATCGGCGCGGCGCGCGTGACCGAGCGTGTTCGCCTGCGGCCCCTGATCACCGCCGCCGCCGTGCGGCTGGCGGACTCCGGGGTGGCCTCGCCGCTGCCCGACGCCGAGCAGCTGGCCGCGCACGTCCTCGGCGTCGATCGGATGCGCTTGGCGCTGCATCCGATGATCGAGGCGGACGAGGCGGCCCGGTTCGCCGAGCTGGTCGACCGTCGCGCGGCGCGAATTCCGTTGCAGCACTTGACCGGAACCGCGGCCATGGGCGAGATCGACCTCGCCGTCGGTCCCGGGGTGTTCGTCCCGCGCCCGGAGACCGAACTGCTCTTCGCGTGGGCGCTGGCCCGTCTGGAGACCCTCGGCCACGCGCACCGGCCGCTCGTGGTCGACCTGTGCACCGGATCGGGCGCCCTGGCCCTCGCCATCGCCCACGCCCGCCCCGACGCCGACGTCCACGCCGTCGAACTCGACCGCGACGCCCTGCGCTGGGCCCGGCGCAATGCCGAGGCGCGCGCCGCCGACGGCGACACCCCCATCACCCTGCACCACGACGACGTCACCGACCCGTTCGTGGTCTCCGAACTCACCGCGCGCGCCGACCTGGTCGTCGCCAATCCGCCCTACATCCCCGACGCCGCCGCGCTCGACCCCGAGGTCACCGACCACGATCCCCACCGGGCGCTCTTCGGCGGCCCGGACGGCCTCGACGTCATCCGCGCGATGATCCCGAACATCACCCGCCTGCTCCGCCCCGGCGGCGCCACGGCCATCGAACACGACGACACCAACGGCGGGGGAGTGGCGGCCCTCCTGACTGCCGCGGGCCTGACCGAGGTCATCGAACATCCGGACCTCGCGGGCAAGCCCCGGTTCGTCACCGCGCACCGCGACCGCTGACCGCCCCGCGGCTCGGCCGCCGCGCGACTTGCCGCACCTCCCGGCGGCGCGGCCCGCTGCCTCGTCGCCCGCCCCTGGCAAACGTCGCCCGCCGCGCATTTGTCGTGGACCCGGCGACCCGGGCGACAACTCGATCACCCAGCACACCCCGAGCATCCGGCCGATCTCCTGAGCTGGTGCGCGCCGGGGAAGCCCGGCGGGGACGCCCAAAAGTCCCCCCAGAATCGGTCAGTGGCTCGAGAGCTAGACTCTTGCCGCAACCCGACATCCCGCAAGAGTCGTGTGGGGTCGCGGACAAGCCAGGCAAAGAATCGCGGAGAGGCGGAACAACGCTGTGAGTACCGTCTACGACTGTGCGGAACCGGCGTCTCGTGCTGCGGGAATCACCGCGGCGACCAGTGCGCTGAAGTCGGGTCGATTGGTCGTCATGCCCACCGACACCCTCTACGGCCTGGCCGCCGATGCCTTCGACTCCTCCGCGGTGGCCGATCTGCTGGCCGCCAAGCGGCGCGGTCGCGACATGCCGGTGCCGGTGCTGGTCGGCTCGTGGCACACCATCGACGGTCTGGTGTTCTCGGTGCGCCCGCAGGCGCGCGAGCTGATCCGGGCGTTCTGGCCGGGCGCGTTGAGCCTCGTCGTGCAGGCCGCGCCGTCGCTGGCCTGGGATCTCGGTGACACCAGGGGCACCGTCATGCTGCGGATGCCGCTGCACCCGGTGGCGTTGGAACTGCTGCGTGAGGTGGGCCCGCTGGCGGTCTCGAGCGCCAATGTGTCGGGTCAGCCGCCGGCGAGCACCGCCGAGCAGGCGCGCGAGCAGCTGGGTTCGCTGGCGAGTGTGTACCTCGACGGCGGACCGGCCGAGCACGCGGTGGCCTCGACCATCGTCGATCTGACCGCGGACCAGCCGCGGGTGCTGCGCGAGGGTGCGGTGCCGGTGGCCGATATCGCGGAGGTCCTCGGCATGGTGCCCGATGCCCTGATCAGCCCCGCCCAGCGGTGATCGCACGCATCCGATGAGCACGGTCGTCCCCCTGCGCGAGCTCGTGCTCGTGCTGCTCGTCTCGGCCACGGTGACCTTCCTGGCCACCGGCGGTGTCCGGATCCTCGCCATCGGTTTCGGCGCGGTCGCCGTACCGCGTGAACGCGATGTGCACGTGAAGCCGATTCCGCGGATGGGCGGTGTCGGCATGTATGTCGGCGTCGTCGCCGCGATCCTGTTCGCACACCAATTGCCCGCGCTGCGCCGCGGTTTCGATTACGCGCCCGATATTCCGGCGGTCCTGGTGGCGGCGACCATCATCGTGCTCGTCGGCATCGTCGACGACCGGTGGGGACTGGACGCGCTCACCAAATTCGCGGGCCAGGTGACCGCGGCGGGCGTCATGGCCGTGATGGGCCTCGCCTGGTACGTGATCTACGACCCGTTCAACGACACCACCGTGGTGCTCGACGCGCTCCAGGGCGGTCTGGTGACGGTGGGAATCACCGTCACCCTGGTGAACGCGATGAACTTCGTCGACGGTCTGGACGGCCTCGCGGCGGGCCTCGGATTGATCTGCGCCATCGCCGTTTTCGTGTTCTCCGTGGGTTTGCTCTACGACCAGGGCGGCTCGGTGGACACCTATCCGCCCGCGCTGCTCGCCGCCGCGCTGGCCGGTGCGTGCCTCGGATTTCTTCCGCACAATTTCTCACCCGCCCGAATCTTCATGGGCGATACCGGCTCGATGATGATCGGTTTGATGCTGGCCGCGGTTTCCACCGGCGCCTCCGGCCGAATTCCGCTGCAGGGCTACGGCCCGCGCGACATTGTCGGTTTGCTCTCGCCGCTGTTGCTGGTGGGAGCGGTGATGTTCATTCCGGTGCTCGATCTGTTGCTCGCGATCGTGCGCCGCGTACGCGCGGGCGTGAGTTTTTCCACACCGGACAAAATGCATCTGCATCACCGTTTGCTGCAGATCGGACATTCGCAGCGCCGCGTCGTTCTGCTGATCTATTTGTGGGTCGGCGTACTCGCCTTCGGCGCGGTGGGAACATCACTGATGGATCGCCGGATCGTGGTGTTGCTGGTCGCGGGTGGATTGGTGTTCGCGCTGGTAGTGACCGCGATCCCATCCATGCGCAGGCCGGAGTCGGCCAATCGTTGAACACCGGCCGCAAGGTAAAGTGCGGCCCGTGAGCTCTACACCCGAAACCGTGCCAGGTTCTGACGCCCCGTTGCGCGCCGCGCTGCGCTACGGCCTGATCGGCCTCGGCGTGCTCGTGGTCGCCTCGGTGGCGATCGCCACCCTCGTGGCAGGGATGCCCGGCCTGTGGGGTGCGCTGCTCGGCGCGGCCATCGGCGGCGGATTCATCCTCACGACCGTCGTGTCCGTACTGCTCGGCGCCAAGCTGCCGCCGCAGATGGCCGGGATGGTCCTGCTGGTCAGCTGGGTCGCCAAGTTACTGGTGGTACTGGTGATCGTCGCCGTGCTCAACCAGTTCGACTTCTACAGCAGGCCCGCGCTGTTCTTCACCGTGGTGGGGGCCCTGCTGATCGTTCTCGGCGCCGAGACCTACGGTGTCGTGAGCCAGAAGGTGCCGTACGTGACGACACGCGCGGGAGACGGGGAAACGGCTTCCGAGCAGGAATAACCCCACCCAGCTACGCACTGTCGTAGATAGCTTGGTAAAGTCTTGGTAAGCAAGCACCCAAGCTAGGGGCGCGGTCCGACAACTCAGGGCTATGCCTCGGGTTACCAGGGGGGATCACCAAGATCCCACCCAGTGCCGCTATGCTTACTGCCGATCCGGGTGGAATGTGCCCGGTTGAAGCATGTCGACGATGTCGCCGACGCCCGAACAGCAGTCGTTACGGGTTACACCGTACGAGCCGCTGTCGAATTTCGAGCCGACCAGAGTCGACCCCATTGATCGTCAATGTCCGATCGAACCGCGGGAATGACCGTCGTACCCGCGGCCCGAACACGGGAGAGAACGCTGAGCGTCATCACTTTGGCGGCGGGCGAGTTCCACGCGCCATCGCTGTCCGACTTCTTCCCTCCAGCAGTGCTGTTCGAGGGTACGCCGTTCGAACTCGATCGCCTGATGCTGGTCCGGCTCCTGATGACCGCCGTCGTGGTGATCGTCTTCGTGCTGGCTTTCCGCTCACCGAAGATCGTGCCGCGCGGCCTGCAGAACGTGATGGAAGCCGGTGTGGTTTTCGTCAAGGAGCAGATCGCCGAGGAGGTCCTCGGTAAGGAAATGGGCAAGAAGTTCCTGCCCCTCATCGCGACGATCTTCTTCACGGTTCTCTTTCTGAACTTCTCCGGTGTGATTCCGGGATTGAACATCTCGTCGAACGCGCGCATCGGTATGCCGATCGTCCTGGCCGCGATCGTCTACATCGCCTACAACTACGTCGGCATCAAGAAGTACGGCTTCTTCTCGTACATGCGCCACAGCATCGTCGTTCCCGACGTGCCGGTCGCCCTGCACGTGCTGCTGATCCCGATCGAGTTCATCTCGACGTTCATCCTGCGGCCGTTCACGCTGACCGTGCGACTCATGGCCAACATGCTGGCCGGTCACATCATGCTGGTGCTGTTCTTCAGCGCGACGTGGTTCTTCCTGTTCGACGCCACGGCGTGGATGAAGGTCTTCTCGCCCTTCTCGCTGCTCGCCGGCATCGGCTTCACGCTGTTCGAGCTGCTGGTCATCTGCCTGCAGGCCTACGTCTTCGCGCTGCTGACCGCCGTGTACATCGGCCAGTCGCAGCACGCCGCCGACCACTGATCCAACCGAAACCACACCTACCGGAAACCTGCTACACGCGCCGACCGGCGGGTGAGCAACAGAAAGGGAAAGAAGACTCATGAGCCTCGCTTACCTGGCCCAGGAAGCCGCGACCACCGAGAGCACCTTCAAGGGCTTCGGCGCGATCGGCTACGGTCTCGCTGCGATCGGCCCCGGCATCGGCGTCGGCATCGTCGTCGGTAAGGCCATCGAGGGCATCGCGCGTCAGCCCGAGCTGTCCGGCCAGATCCGTACCACCATGTTCCTCGGTATCGCGTTCACCGAGGCCCTGGCGCTGATCGGCCTCGTCGCCGGCTTCATCTTCTGATTCCGATGCGCGAATTCATCACGCTCGCCGCAGAGGGAGAGGATGTGAATCCCCTCCTCCCCGCAACGTACGACATCGTCTGGTCGATCGTCTGTGTCGCCGTCATCGGCGTGCTCTTCTGGAAATACGTGATCCCGCGTGTGACCAAGACACTCGAAGAGCGCACGGACAAGATCGAAGGCGGTATCGCCAGGGCCGAAGCCGCCCAGGCCGAGGCACAGCAGACGCTGCAGCAGTACCAGCAGCAGCTGGCCGACGCCCGGCTCGAGGCCGCTCGTATCCGCGAGGATGCGCGCACCCAGGGCCAGCAGATCCTCGCGCAGATGCGCACGGATGCCCAGGCCGAAAGCGATCGAATCATCGCCGCCGGTCATTCCCAGCTGGAAGCCCAGCGCCAGCAGATCCTGACCGAGCTGCGTACCGAGGTCGGCCGCACGGCCGTCGACCTGGCCGAGAAGATCATCGGCCAGTCTGTCTCGGACGAGGCCAAGCAGGCGGCGTCGATCGACAAGTTCCTCAGCGAACTCGACGACACCGATGCCATCGGGGTCGGAAGGTAGCGACGCGAAAGTGAGAAGCATGTACGCAGCGAGCCGTGAGGCCAGCTCCCGGTCCCGGGAGGCGCTTCGGGCCGCTCTGACCGGAAGCGAAACTGTTGCGGCCACAACGGGGTCGGAACTGTTCGCCGTTGTCGCCGTGCTGGACGACCAGCGTTCGCTGCGTGTGGCGCTCGCGGACGTGTCGGTGCCGGGTTCGGTACGCGCTGAACTCAGTGAGCGGATCTTCGGCGGCAAGGTCAGCGCTGCCACGCAGGCAGTGCTGACCACCGCGGTGGCCCAGAACTGGTCGCGCACCCGGGATCTGGTCGACACCCTGGTACTGCTCGGGCAGGAGGCTCTGCTGGAGTCGGCCGCCGACGGTGGCCGGCTGGACGCGGTGGAGGACGAGCTGTTCCGGCTCGGCCGGATCATCGCCGACAACCCGCAGCTCGAGCAGGCACTGTCCGACCACGGCAAGCCCGCCTCGGCGCGGCGCGAGCTGATCGAACGGCTGCTCAACGGCAAAGCCGAACCGATCACCACGACGCTGGCCGAGCAGGCGGTGGCCCGGCAACGGACCAACAACATCGGCGTCGCCTTCGACGCCCTGTCCGATCTGGCGGCGGCCCGTCGTGACCAGATCGTCGCCCATGTGCACGCCGCGGTCGAGCTGACCGGCCCGCAGAAGGAGAAGCTCGCGGCTTCCCTGCAGCGGATCTACGGCAAGGCGGCCACCGTGCACGTGCAGGTCGACCCGACGCTGCTGAGCGGCGTCGTCGTCCGCGTCGGAGACGACGTGATCGACGGCAGCGCCACCGGCCGACTGGAGAAGCTGCGCCGGGCGCTGTCCTGACGGACACCCACGCGGCCTTCCTCCAACCCCCGACATTCGAGACCACAGCGAGAGCAGGAACAACATGGCGGAGCTGACGATCTCCTCCGACGAGATCCGTAGCGCGATCGAGAGCTACACCCAGAGCTACACCCCGGAAACCTCCATCGAAGAGGTCGGCGTCGTGACCGATACCGGCGACGGTATCGCCCACATCAGCGGCCTGCCCTCGGCGATGGCCAACGAGCTGCTCGAGTTCCCGGGCGGCGTCCTGGGCGTCGCGCTGAACCTCGAGGACACCGAGATCGGTGCCGTCATCCTCGGCGAGTACGCCTCGCTCGAGGAGGGCCAGCAGGTCCGCCGCACCGGCGACGTGCTGTCGGTTCCCGTCGGTGACAAGTTCCTCGGTCGCGTCGTCAACCCGCTCGGCCAGCCGATCGACGGCCTGGGCGAGATCGAGTCCGAAGAGCGCCGCGTGCTGGAGCTGCAGGCCGCGACCGTGCTGGAGCGTCAGCCGGTCGAGGAGCCGCTGGCCACCGGCATCACCGCGATCGACGCGCTGACCGCCATCGGCCGCGGCCAGCGTCAGCTGATCATCGGCGACCGCAAGACCGGCAAGACCGCCGTCGCGATCGACGCGATCCTGAACCAGAAGGCGAACTGGGAGACCGGCGACCCGAACAAGCAGGTTCGCTGCATCTACGTCGCCATCGGCCAGAAGGGTTCCACCATCGCGGGCGTCAAGTCCGCCCTGGAGGAGCACGGCGCGCTGGAGTACACCACCATCGTCGCGGCCCCGGCCTCCGATTCCGCCGGCTTCAAGTGGCTGGCCCCCTACACCGGTTCGGCCATCGGCCAGCACTGGATGTACCAGGGCAAGCACGTCCTCATCGTGTTCGACGACCTGACCAAGCAGGCCGAGGCGTACCGCGCCATCTCGCTGCTGCTGCGTCGCCCGCCGGGCCGCGAGGCCTACCCCGGTGACGTCTTCTACCTGCACTCCCGTCTGCTGGAGCGTTGCGCGAAGCTGTCCGACGAGATGGGCGCGGGCTCGATGACGGGTCTGCCGATCATCGAGACCAAGGCCAACGACGTCTCGGCGTTCATCCCGACCAACGTCATCTCCATCACCGACGGCCAGGTCTTCCTCGAGTCCGACCTGTTCAACAAGGGCGTCCGCCCGGCGATCAACGTCGGTACCTCGGTCTCCCGTGTCGGTGGCGCCGCGCAGACCAAGGCCATGAAGAAGGTCGCCGGTTCGCTGCGTCTGGAAATGGCCCAGTACCGCGAGCTGGAGGCGTTCTCCGCCTTCGCCTCCGACCTCGACGCCGCCTCGCTGGCGCAGCTCGAGCGCGGTGCCCGCTGGGTGGAGCTGCTCAAGCAGAACCAGTACTCCCCGGTCTCGGTCGAGGATCAGGTCGTCTCGATCTTCCTGGTCGACTCCGGCTACTACGACACCGTGCCGGTCGCCGACGTGCGCCGCTTCACCGCCGAGCTGCTCGAGTACCTGCACGGTGCCACGCAGAGCTCGTTCGACGCGCTCGAGGGTGGCGCCAAGCCGCTCGCCGGTGAGGCCGCCGACGCGATCAAGTCCGAGACCGACAACTTCAAGCAGGGCTTCCTGGCTTCCGACGGCAGCCGCATCGTGAACGAGGCCGCCGCGGGCGAGCTCGCCCATGAAGAGGTCGAGTCGCTGTCGGTCACCCGCAAGCACGTCGAGAAGTAAGCCGGGCAGAAACCATGTCGGCATTTTCCGATCAAGCGAATGAGGGGAGTGTGAACCGCTGATGGCAAGCTTGCGTGAATTGCGCTCCCGCATTCGTGGTGTGAATTCGATCAAGAAGATCACCAAGGCCCAGGAACTGATCGCGACCTCGCGAATTTCCAAGGCCCAGGCCAGGGTTGCGGCTGCCAAGCCGTACGCGGAGGAGATCACCAAGGTCCTCGGCGAACTGGCGAGCGCGTCGAAGAACCTGTCGCACCCGCTGCTGACCGAGCGTCCCGACGCCCGGCGGGCCGCCGTCCTGGTCATCACCAGTGACAGCGGCATGTGCGGTGGCTACAACTCGAACGTGCTCAAGCGCGCCGAGGAGCTCATGACCACCCTGCGCGGCGACGGCAAAGAGCCGGTGCTGTACGTGATGGGCAACAAGGGACTCGGGTACTACAAGTTCCGCAGCCGCCCGTTCGTGGCGTCGTGGACCGGCTTCTCCCAGCAGCCGACCTACGTCGACGCCTCGGCGGCGTGCAACCACCTGGTCGAGGCCTTCATGGCCGGTTCCGAGGGCGAGGTCTCCTCGCCCGACGGTTCGGCCACCGTGCAGGGCGTCGACGAGTTGCACATCGTGTACACCCGGTTCGTCTCGATGCTGACCCAGACCCCGGAGGTGCGCCGCCTGGCGCCGATCCAGGTCAGCTTCGTCGACGAGAGCTTGAAGCTCGGCGACGGCATGCTCGAGGACACCCCGGACGTGGTCGTCACGGCTCAGTACGAGTTCGAGCCGGACGCCGACGTGCTGCTGGGGGCTCTGCTCCCCAAGTACGTCAACACCCGGATCTACGCATCGTTGCTCGAGGCAGCGGCATCCGAGTCCGCGGCTCGGCGCACCGCAATGAAGGCCGCCACCGACAACGCCAACGAGCTCGCCAGCGGGCTCCAGCGCGAGGCGAACTCGGTGCGTCAGGCCCAGATCACGCAGGAAATCAGCGAAATCGTCGGCGGCGTCAACGCGCTGGCGTCGAGCTCGGACCGCGACTAGAAGCGCAGGAAGAGAACCAACGAAATGACCGCAGCTGTCACACAAGACGCGAAGACCGGCGCCGCCGTAGGCCGCGTCGTCCGTGTCATCGGCCCCGTGGTGGACATCGAGTTCCCGCGCGGCGCCATCCCCGCTCTGTTCAACGCACTGCATGCCGAGATCGCTCTCGCCTCGGTGGCCAAGACGCTGACGCTCGAGGTCGCCCAGCACCTCGGCGACAACATCGTGCGCACCATCTCGATGCAGCCGACCGACGGCCTGGTCCGTGGCGCGAGCGTCACCGACACCGGCAAGCCGATCTCGGTGCCCGTCGGTGACATCGTCAAGGGCCACGTGTTCAACGCCCTCGGCGACTGCCTCGACACCCCGGGTCTCGGCCGCGACGGCGAGAACTGGGGCATCCACCGCAAGCCCCCGAGCTTCGATCAGCTCGAGGGCAAGACCGAGATCCTCGAGACCGGCGTCAAGGTCATCGACCTGCTGACCCCGTACGTCAAGGGCGGCAAGATCGGTCTGTTCGGTGGTGCCGGTGTCGGCAAGACCGTGCTGATCCAGGAGATGATCACCCGTATCGCTCGCGAGTTCTCCGGCACCTCGGTGTTCGCGGGCGTCGGTGAGCGTACCCGTGAGGGCACCGACCTCCGCCTGGAAATGGAAGAGATGGGCGTCCTCCAGGACACCGCCCTCGTCTTCGGCCAGATGGACGAGCCGCCGGGCACGCGTATGCGCGTGGCCCTGTCCGCGCTGACCATGGCGGAGTACTTCCGCGATGTCCAGCACCAGGACGTGCTGCTCTTCATCGACAACATCTTCCGCTTCACCCAGGCCGGCTCCGAGGTCTCGACCCTGCTGGGTCGTATGCCTTCCGCCGTGGGTTACCAGCCGACGCTGGCGGATGAGATGGGTGAGCTCCAGGAGCGCATCACCTCGACCCGTGGTCGCTCGATCACCTCGCTGCAGGCGATCTACGTCCCCGCCGACGACTACACCGACCCGGCGCCGGCGACCACCTTCGCCCACCTGGATGCGACGACCGAGCTCTCCCGCCCGATCTCGCAGAAGGGCATCTACCCGGCCGTCGACCCGCTGACCTCGACCTCTCGTATCCTCGAGGCGTCGATCGTCGGCGACCGGCACTTCGCGGTGGCCAACGAGGTCAAGCGGATCCTGCAGAAGTACAAGGAACTGCAGGACATCATCGCCATCCTCGGCATGGACGAGCTCTCCGAGGAGGACAAGGTCCTCGTCGGTCGCGCCCGTCGCCTGGAGAAGTTCCTCGGCCAGAACTTCATCGTGGCCGAGAAGTTCACCGGTCAGCCGGGCTCGGTCGTGCCGCTGGAGCAGACCATCGACGACTTCGATCGGGTCTGCAAGGGCGAGTTCGACCACTTCCCGGAGCAGGCGTTCAACTCCTGCGGTGGTCTCGACGACGTCGAGGCAGCCGCGAAGAAGATCGCCGGAAAGTAGTCACCCATGGCGACTGAGTCCAATCAGAGGACCATCACGGTCGATCTGGTCGCGGTCGAGCGTGAGATCTGGTCCGGCCAGGCCACGTTCGTGAGCGCGCAGACCACCGAGGGTCAGATCGGCATCATGGCGGGCCATGAGCCGCTGCTCGGTCAGCTCGTCGAGGGCGGCACGGTGTCCATCGTGCCGACCGAGGGCGAGCGGATCGTCGCCGCGGTGCACGGCGGCTTCTTCTCGGTGACCGCCGACACCGTGCGCGTGCTGGCCGAGTCGGCCCAGCTCGCGGGCGAGGTCGACGTCGAGGCGGCCCGCAAGGTGCTCGCCGACGGCGAGGCCACCGAGGTGGAGCTGCGTGCCGCGCAGGCCCAGGTCCGCGCGGTCGAGGCGACCATCACCACCTGATCGCGGGTAATCCGAGACTGTAGGCGGCGAACTCCGGTTCGCCGCCTACAGTCGTTTTCGTGGGTCGATGACCGATCCCGGCGATATGGGCCGGACCGGTCGTGATTGAATGTCGGAGCGGGGGTGTCTTCGACACCGGCAGAGCGAAAGGGCGTACGGCATTGCAGACCGGGATGGTTCTCCTGATCATTCTGGTGCTGACGCTCGTGTTCGTGGCCGGTGCTTCGACCTATCGCCTGCTGATGCTGCGCCGCGGCGGCACGGCCGCGCTGCTGCGGGTACTGCCCGCGCGCGGTGGCCACGGCTGGCGGCACGGTCTCATCCGCTACGAGGAGGACCGCCTGGTCTTCTTCAAATTGACCAGCCTCAAGCTCGGCCCGGACAGCACCGTGCACCGGCAGGGCCTCGAGATAGTCGAACGAAGGGCGCCCCAGGGCGACGAATTCGACATCATGAGCGAAGGCATCGTGGTGGTGGCCGTCACCGATCCGCACGCCGGCTTCGAGCTGGCACTCGACCGCGGATCGATGGCGGCTTTTCTGTCCTGGGTGGAGTCGCGACCCTCCGATCGCGCCCGCCGAACCCGAGGAGGTCCGGCGTGAGCGTCCACCTGACCAAGATCTACACCCGCACCGGCGACGACGGCACGACCGGCCTGAGCGATTTCTCCCGGGTGGCCAAGACCGACCCCCGGCTGGTCGCCTACGCCGACTGCGACGAAGCCAATGCCGCGCTCGGCGTCGCGGTGGCGCTCGGCGCGCCCGCGCCCGAGGTGCTCGCCGTGCTGCGCCAGATCCAGAACGACCTGTTCGACGCGGGCGCCGACCTGTCCACCCCGGTGGTCGAGGAACCGAAGTACCCGCCGCTGCGCATCACCCAGCCCTACATCGACCGGCTGGAGCAGTGGTGCGACGAGTTCAACGAGGGCCTGGCCCCGCTGAATTCGTTCATCCTGCCCGGCGGCACGCCGATTGCCGCGCTGTTGCACACTGCCCGCACCGTGGTCCGGCGCGCCGAGCGATCGGCCTGGTCCGCGGTCGAGGCGCACCCCGACGACACCAGCGTGCTCCCGGCGAAATACCTCAACCGCCTGTCGGACCTGCTGTTCATCCTGAGCAGGGCCACCAATCCCGACGGGGATGTGCTGTGGCAGCCCGGCGGCGGACGCGAACGCTGAAAGCGACTCGGTACCGCCAGAATCGGTCGGATCCGTCTTATTGGTGGCAGGGGGCGTGTCGTGGCGCCTCGGTCGATAAGCTGGCGGGGTGAGCGAACGGTTTCTGGTCTCCGGCGGTAATCAGCTCGTCGGCGAGGTCGCGGTCGGCGGCGCGAAGAACAGTGTGCTGAAGCTGATGGCCGCCGCGTTGCTGGCCGAGGGTACGACCACCATCACCAACTGCCCGGACATCCTCGATGTCCCGCTGATGGCGGAGGTGCTGCGCGGTCTCGGCTGCGATGTGACGATCTCCGACGACGCGAGTGGCGATCGCTCGGTGGTGACGATCGTGACCCCGCCCGAGCCCAAATACCACGCGGACTTCCCGGCGGTGACCCAGTTCCGCGCCTCGGTGTGTGTGCTCGGTCCGCTGATGGCCCGGTGCAAGCGCGCGGTCGTCGCCCTGCCCGGCGGCGACGCGATCGGCTCGCGGCCACTGGACATGCACCAGGCGGGCCTTCGCCTGCTCGGCGCGACCAGCGAGATCGAGCACGGGTGCGTCGTCGCCCGCGCCGACGAACTGCGCGGCGCCCGGATCCGGCTGGACTTCCCGTCGGTCGGCGCGACCGAGAACATCCTGATGGCCGCGGTCCTGGCCGAGGGCGAGACGGTCATCGACAACGCGGCGCGCGAGCCCGACATCGTCGACCTGTGCACCATGCTCGTACAAATGGGTGCGCGGATCGACGGTGCCGGTTCCTCGGTGCTCACCGTGCAGGGCGTGAAGAGCCTCTCGCCCACCACCCACCAGGTGATCGGCGACCGCATCGTCGCCGCGACCTGGGGGATCGCCGCGGCGATGACCACCGGTGACATCCGGGTCACCGGGGTGAACCCCAAGCACCTGGCCCTGGTGCTGGACAAGCTGCGCTCGGCGGGCGCGCGAATCTCCTACGAGCCCAACGGTTTCCGTGTCGTGCAGCCCGAGCGTCCGCGCGCGGTGAACTTCGCGACCCTGCCGTTCCCCGGTTTCCCCACCGACCTGCAGCCGATGGCGATCGGCCTGGCCGCCATCGCCGACGGCACCTCGATGATCACCGAGAACGTCTTCGAGGCGCGGTTCCGTTTCGTGGAGGAGATGATCCGCCTCGGCGCCGATGCCCGCACCGATGGTCACCACGCCGTGGTCCGCGGGATCCCGCGGCTGTCGAGCGCGCCGGTCTGGTCCTCCGACATTCGCGCCGGCGCCGGCCTGGTGCTGGCCGGCCTCGTCGCGGACGGCGTCACCGAAGTGCACGACGTCTTCCACATCGACCGCGGCTACCCGAAGTTCGTCGAGCAGATGCAGGCGCTCGGTGGACGAGTCGAACGGGTCGATGCGCCGAAATAGGGCCCTGACCAGGCGATTTGACTTTGCTTTTGGCGGCACGTAACTTTATTCAAGTCAGAGCGACACGGACACCGACCCGGCCACTGGGTGGCAGGGAAACGAGGTAGGACGATGAGCGCCTGACTGATCATGTGTTCAGGGTCATCGAGCCGGGATTTGCTTCTGGTGGATGGTCTGGGCTACAGTACGAACCCTTGCCTCACCGAAACCCCAACGACTTGTTTGTGGGTGGAAGTGTGTGCGTGTGTTCTTTGAGAACTCAATAGTGTGTCG
>NZ_JBHVVA010000011.1:0-124547 GCF_042883805.1 Nocardia sp. NPDC058176
GCCTCGATCTGGCTCGTCGCCTCGACCGCGTACTGGAGCCCGGTCACCCGCGCCTCGGCCTCTGCGGAACGTTCGTACATGCCCACCACCCTTCCTCGACTGTTGTATAGCAACTATACCACTGTGGTATAGTTGCTATACAACGTTGGCTGGTGGTGGAGACCGCTCCCCGTGTCGGTGCCGCGTTGTAGCGTGATCGCAGCCTCCGGACTTGTCCCGGGGCGCGCTCCCCGCGCGAGCGGGGATACCTGGTGGGCCTCTGGTAGCTCACCGGGTTCGGACCCGCAACTGCGGGTGATCTCCCTGCACCAGTGGGGTTCCCGGCCGCCGAGATGACTGTGCGGCCGAATCCGGCGCGCCCGCGCCCGACAAGTTCGGCTGTGGCCGGTGCTCGACCACCGGCCACAGCCCTGACGGAGAAACGAGGTCTCCGATGTCCAGTATGAACCGCTACTCCCGCCTGCTGCCCGACGCCGACCGCGCGCCGAGCCCCGCCGAGCAGGCCGCGATCGACCGCAGCATCCGCCCTGTCACCGACACCCGCCTGCGGCGTGCGGTGTTCCGGATCTCCGGCGGCTCCATGCCTTGGGACGAAGTGATCCTGTTCGGTGCCCCGTCGCCCGGTGTAATCCTGAAAGTGGGTCGCCGCGACCGGATCATGGTCGTGTCGAGCGAGGTCGAGACCTGGGACCAGGACCGCGTCGACGACGAAACCCTTGCCCCCGACGGCGAACCCGATGCGGGCGAGTTCGTGTGGGTGACCGGTGTCACCGTGGCCGCCACCGAGGCGGAGAACGCGGCCGACGACCGCGATGACGAACGCGCCGCTCGGGACCGCCGCCGCGAACACTTGGAAGCCCGTATCCGGAATCTGATCAGCGGCCCGGTCGCGGATCGGGAGTACCCGGCTGCCGACGACCCGGCGCTCGCGCGATTCGGCAACCTCACCGTGGTGCCGCGGCGGGATCGCAACTTCGACGGCGCGATCCGTATCGACCCGGTCAACCGGCAGCTCTGGTTGCAGGAGTACAACGGTCGGGATGGGGATGATTGGTCGGTGAACAACGTGCCGGCCTGGCGGGTGTGGCGGATGCCGCTGACCGAGGAACGGGCCGCGTTGGTCGCCGATCTGCGCACCGAGTACGAGTTGGAGAACTGGCTCGAGGGCGGCTACGACGCCGAGACCGCGGCGGTGTTCATCGCTGCCGGGTGGAGCGCGATCGACAAGCCGATGTACATGACGGGTATCCGCGTCGGCACCCCCGACGAGGCCCGGGAGTTGTTGGCGCGCACCCCCGAACAGTGGCGTGAGCTGGGCTGGGATCCCTACCACGGTTCCTACGGCCCGCGTTTCTCACCCGCTGACGCCGTCCGCCTCGGCGAGGCCGGAATCACCTGCCACGACGCGGCCGACCGTGCCCGCAGCGGCCACCACAGCGTCGAGGACATCCTCGCCGCGCGCGCACCGCAGATCCCGGCGACCGCCACCCGCATCCACCTCGTCTCCAAACGTAGTGCATGGGGAACACCGTTCATCACCGACGACCCCGCCGCGGCGCAGGCCTACCTCGACACCCACGCCGACGAGTGGGACTGCCTGGTGGTGGCCGACGATGCCCGCATCCTGCACGCGGACAGCACGTGGTCGGTCTGCGAAACCACCTCCGGCGCACTCGAACTCATCGCTGCGCACTGGCACGGCGACACCGCCCGGCCCGACGCCGGACTGTCGGAGCCCGCGCGCGACGCACTGACCCGACTCGCCGCCGCCGACCACAACAAGGGTCTGCTCGCTGACCCCGCGTTGTGGTCACCGGTGCTCACCGCGACTCACCACCACGCCGAGCGCGTCGACCACTACGAACACGACTCGCACCGGTGGAGCGCCGAGCACACGATCACCCGCCACCAGTACACCCTCGCCAACGGCACGACCCTCACCTGGTGGCAGCTCGACATCAGTGAGGGCGGCATGGTCGGCGGTGAGGGCGAAAGCTACGAGCGCACGACCCTGCACACCAGTCACGACAGCGCGAAGACCGCGTACCTCAAGGCCCGCGACGAGCTGTAGGCGAGGCCCCGCGCGCGGGAACCGGTTCTGCTAACCTGGGCACCCCGGCGGCCTTCATGCCGCTCGTGTTCCCCGCGCAAGCGGGGATGTGCTTGTAGCACAACTGGTTCCCCGCGCTGGCGGGGATGATCCGCAATCCGACATTCTCCCCGCGCGAGCGGGGATGCCATTCGGGGCCGTCGAGCATCGCCGCGTCCCTGCCTGTCCGGATCATCGAGGAGCGTCGTGCGGAGTCAGAACAACACCACCCGTTACCGCCGTGGTGCACGCGATCAGCGGGCCCGCACCGCTCATACTGCGGCATCGCGCGCCTGGCGGCGCACGCTGGCCGACGCCGCCTTCAGCCGGGATGAGCGCCAGCGGCTGCTCGACCTGCTGCGCGAGGGACTGACCGTGTCCGAGGCCGCATCCCAGCTCGCCATCACCACCCACCAGGTGTGGGGGAGAGCCCGCCGAGACCCCAGGTTCGGCACCGCGTTGGAGAAGATCCTCGGCAAGACCTGCCCCGCTGGTGCGCACTGCGGCACACCGGCTGGTCGACGTTTCCACCACGGACACTGCCGGGCCTGCCGACAAGCACACCGACACGCTGCCGGGTGACCACCTACCCCGTTGTTGGGCCGGGCAGCTGGACTTCCTCGATGGATCGATCGAGCCGCTCACCGCGATAGGACGGGTATCACAGCGGATCGCGTCGAGCTCGGCCCACCACCAGCGCCGTTGGGCGGTGGTGAGTCCGCTGCCGACCGTCCCGATCCAGCGCAGCCGACCCGACGGGTCATGGGCGGCCAGCACCAAGGACCCGACAGTGCCCGACAGGGCGCCACGGCCAGGGACGACGCCGGCCACGATCGCCTCGGTCGTGGATCGCAAGACGACCTTCGTCCTGGCCGTCGAGCGCTTGCCCGGCTGGTATATCGAATCCCCACGCTTGACCACGATTCCCTCGAGCCCGTGTTCGGCACTGACCTGCAGCAGGGTGTCGGCGCTGACTTCGCTCAGCGCCCAGTTCGGCGGCACCCGGAGCAACATGGCCTGTCGCCGGGTGCCGAGTGCGGCCACGATCTCGACCAGAAATCTTGACGTTTCCGACTAGAAATTCTGCCGCTGTGTGGCGGGGTGGCGACTCACCTGTCCGCCCGCAATCCGTTGGCGCGCAGGATGTTCGCCACGGTCGATTCGCTGACGGCCACACCCTGGCGCGCGAGCACGACAGCGATGCGTTCGGCGCCGAACGCGCAGTCATGGGCGAAGAAGAGGGAGACCACGCGCGTGTTCAGCTCGGCGCGGGGAAGCGGAAGCCGCCGAGCGCTCAGCCCGCGCGCCCGCAGCACCCTGGCGACGGCCTGCTTGTTGGTGGGAGTACCACGCTCGGTGAGCACCCCGGCGATCCGGGTTGCACCGTACCGGCCGTCGAACTCGGTGAACACCCGCTCCACCAGGTCGGCGAACGCCACCGCGCCCGCACCGCTCACGGTGTCGAGGCTCGTCGGTCGGCGATGAATCGCGACCACACCATCGTCTGGATCACCTCGTGCGGGATCGCGGTCGGCTCGCCGTCGAAACCACTGTCGACGATCTCGCCGTCGAACTCGATCACCACGCCGTCGGCGTCGTCGAGGACGCCGACGCGCTCGCGCATGTAGGCGATCAGCTGATCAGGGTCGCGCCAGCACGAATATCCGGGCACCGCGTCCTGCCAGCCGGTCCCGTCGCACATCACGCATCCGATATCGATCCTGCCGGCCCCCTCGCAGGTCCGACACACCACATCGTCTTCGCGCAGGCCGCCGATGCAATCCCTGCACGTGCGGGTATCACCTTGTGGCTGGCCCTCGCACGGGCAGCGCGTCTGTGAACCGTCGGCCGACCGCTCGGTGCCCCACAACGCCGACCAGGCACTCTCCGCCGCGAAGGGCGGGCAGCCCGACCAATGGAACCTCCACAACCGCACCACCACGACACCCCTTTCGTTGGTCTACGCACCGAGCACGCCGAGTGCGGCGCGCGGGAAATAGGAGCCAACCCTGGAAGGGGCGATGAGGACGCGACCGAGAAGGGCCGCGTACCCAGCATCCTACCGGGCGAGCAACCCGGCCGGAGGACTACGAGCCTCACGATCGGTCCGCAGCGGCCAATCGCGCACCCTCGGAGTCGATGACGGTCTGTCGCGCGCGGGCCAGCGCGGCGTTGAAGATGACCTGGGCACGGCCGGTGTCCATTTGGTCGTTGTCGCTGAGGCCGGTGCGGCGGCGGCTCCGCGAGATGCCCGACACGCCCCGCACGACCAAACTGCGTGAGATGTTGCTCGACATCGAGGGTGACCTGGCCCCGCTCACCCTGAAAGTCCTGATACCCACGGTCGACGAGCAGGAGCACTTCATCTTCGGCTACTACCGCGAGCGGGGAAGCTACCCCAACGAATGAGAAGCCATGCCGTATGCCCCGGCGAGCGGCGTCAACGGAATCGGTGACGCCGCCGTCCGCTCGTGCCTGGCAGGGCTCGGCCATCGGAGGGTGGCAGTTCCCGAACGCGTGTCGCCTTCACCACGGTCGCCGTCTCGCCGCCGGGGTGCGGCTGTAGGTCGGCCGAGACGTACACCCGGGACAGGCGGCTCGCGCCGCGGTTGGCGTAGGGCTCGGATACCTCTCGCAGCTGGCCCCGATGACCATCCAGGCTGCGGAGTTCCCAGGGACACAGCGCGGTCACCATCGTGATCAGGCCCGAAAGAACATCGGCGCTACGCGCAAGGCTCGTCACTTCCGGTAGTTGATGCTCTTGATCCGGAACGACGCGGGTGCCACCTCGGTCGTGTGAATCGTGTACTCGAGGGTTTTGGCTTGCATGGTTGGCAGCTCTTGTTCCACGTCGACATCCCACACGCTCGGCTCGGTGGTGGGACGGATGCGCACGCAGTACCGCACCCCGAGCGGATACCGGGCGATCCCCGCAGCGAGAGCCGCTTCGTCGCCGACATGGGCGTCGGCAGTGACGAAGCTGCGAGCCTTGGCTGCATCACGTTCGACGTAATAGCTGTACTCGAAGCCGAGGATTGCGCCTCGCGGCGTCGAGGTGTCACCGGGTCCGGCGCTGGTCGTGATCGCGACGCTGTCCACCGGGTCGCACCCGTGCACCGCGTGCACAGGCAGAGGGGCAGGGGCGCCCTGGGGAGCAGACATTGCTGAAGAAGTGGTGGCCTGGTCGCCAGCGATGTCGGCGGGCCGGGACACGATGAAGCTGGCCGCAACACCGATCGCGGCGACGGCGACGGCGGCACCAGCCACGATCTTGAGTGCGGTCGCGGCCCAGGTCCTGCCCGGATCAGCACGGTCGTCGAACGTCTTGCGGGGTCGGCGCGAGATCGGACCGCCACCACCGAAGTCCTTGAGCCGTGGGGTCGCCGGCATCGTGAAGCGCTCACCGCTGTGCTCGGTCGTCGTCGATGTCGCCCAATCGTTCCAGTCGACAACGTTCGTCTTCTCTGGTGCATCGGTCGCCGCCGGTTCGTTCCAATCGATCCAGCTGCCGACGAATCCCTCGGCATCGCTAGCCACGGGTGGGAGCGGGGCGACTGGGGTGTCGTCGGGCTCAGTCTCCGGTAGCGGCCAGGTCTCCGGGTTCTTGCCGATGGTTTGAGGCTCGGCTTCACGGCGGCGTCGGCGCCGCCGTTTCCCTTCCGGATTGGGACGGGCAGTCGGGGGTGGTGGGGAGTGCGATGCGATGAAATATGAACCGAAAGCGTTGTCCACGGGAAACCTTTTTCTCGCCTCTCCAGGGCACATCAAAAATTCCGAGGTTGATGACTGTATCGCCAGGTGGTCAGCGGCAGGACCGGGGTTCAGAAGTGCGTCATGCTCCCCCAGCGGAACTCCGCCGACGCGATCCTGTTCCGCTGTTGTCGACGGTGCCCAGCGCGCCGATCCGGAGATGTCGAACAGGTTGACCAAGTGCGGCATCCCCGAGCTGGGAAGGCGGGCCGGGACGTGTGCGTCAGTCCGCGGCAGCCTTGACCACCATGCCACGGCGTCCCGCGGTGTTCATGTCGTGAGTCACTGTGCGCGGAACCTTGATCCAGCGCAGTAGTGGTTCGGTCATCGCGGTAGTAACCAGGGCCATCACGACCAGCAGCGAGTACAGGCCGGTGCCGATCAGCCCGGCGGTCAGGCCGATGTGGAGGATGACCAACTCGGTGAGTCCCCTGGTATTCAGCAGCGCGGCGAGCGCGGCCGAGGTACGCGTGTCCAGGCCGGTGAGCCGACAGGCGAGCATGACGCTGCCGATCTTCCCGCCGACCGCGGCGAGCACGATGATCACGAGCTCGCCGACACCGGTGGTGTCGATCATGCCCAGGTCGACCGACAGCCCGGCGACGACGAAGAACGCGGGCAGCAACAGTGTGCTGAGAACGTTGGCACCGGACTCGGCGGCCGCGCGCTGGGCGCGGGGGAAGCAGAGACCGGCGGCGAACCCGCCGAAGATCACGTGCAGGCCGATCCACTCGGTGAGCGCGCCCAGGAGCAGGGCGCTGCCGAGCGCGAGCAACACGACCTGCTGCGGTGTGCTGGTGGCAGCGAACTTGGCCATCAGCGGGCGCACGCCCCACCACATGATCGCGGCGATCGGGATGAGCAGTGCCCATCGCCAGTAGCTGCCGGTGGGAGCGACCAGCACGAGGACCGCGGCCAGCGCGATCCAGGCGAGCACATCGATAACGGCCGCGCACGCCAAGCTCAGCTGCCCGACCCGGGTCCGGATCAGGTCCCGGTCGACCAAGATGCGCGCCAGCACGGGGAACGCCGTCACCGCCAAACTGCACCCGATGAACAGCGCGAACGCCACGGTGTCGGTGCCGGTGTGGTGGCGGGAGAGCGCCACGACCGCGATCAAGCAGCCCAGCGCGAACGGCACGGCGTAGGCCGCCGCCGAGATCGTCGGAACCACGGCCCGGCGACCGGTGAGCACGCCGCGGTCGACCTCGAGTCCGGCGATGAACATGAACGCGATGACGCCGAGGTTGGCGAGCACGCTGAGCATCGGGCGCACGTCGGCGGGGAACAGCAGGTTCGACAGGTGTGGGCCCAAGATCGTGGGCCCGGCGAGGATTCCGGCGGTGATCTCCCCGATCACCCTTGGTTGGCCGAGCTTTTCGGCCAGCCGGCCGAGCGCGCGGGCGGCGATCATGATGATGACGAGGTCGACCAGGACCATGACGAGGGTGCTACTGGGCACGAACGGCTCCGATCAGTTTCGCCGAGGCCGGGCGTGCCCAGGTCGGCGGGTCAGTGTGTGGCGGTGGGGATGTGGGCGACTTCCCAGCGGATGCCGTCAGGGTCCTCGACGAACACCGCGTAGTAGCCCGCCCCGTAGTCGGGGTATTCGCGCGGTTCGTGCACGACGGTCCAGCCGCCGTCGAGCACTGCGGTGTGCACGGCGTCGACGGTGGCGCGGTCCTCGACGGAGAAAGCGCCGTGCTGCCAGCCGGGTCGGCCGTGGGTGTGCGGTGCGCTGTCGTCGCCTTCGACGATGTAGAGCAGCAGCTCCGGGCCCGGCCCGTCCCAGGTACACAACTTGTCGGAGGTGTAGCCGCGGGTGTATCCGAGCAGGCCGAACACCGCGTCGTAGAACGGGCGGGATTTGGCTTGGTCGGCGGTGGTGACGGCGAGATGATGCAAGGTGAGCACGGGCGTCCTTTCATTGGGCGACAACGGTTTCGGTGGTGTCGCGGGTTTGGGTGGTGAAGTCGAACGGCTCGACGAGCGACCGTAGCCGCGCCCACGCGGTGGGCATGTCGGGCGCGCCGATCCCCACCGAGATCCCGGCATCGGGCCGGTAGAGGTCGTCGTCGGTTTCGGCGGTGTTGAGGTGCCAGCCGAACACGTCGGCGGACCCGTAGAGCTGATCGGCCAGCTCGCTGTGGCGCAGCAGGGTGATCTCCTCGCGCCGATCCGGAGCGACGTAGCAGCAGGCGATGCAGGTCGCAGGGTGGGTGCCGTGGGCGGCCCTGACGGCGGCCGGGTGCAGGGGGCGGCCGATGCTGGCGGCCAGGTGCACCATGCGCGGGTCGACCCCGGTGTGCGCGGCGGCGGCGTGGGCGACCAGACCGGACCCGGGCCGCACGCCGATATCGAGCACATGCCACCGGCGTTGATGCAGGCGCAGCTCGATGTGCAGCGCCGCGTCGGCCAGGCCCAAGGCCCCGACGATCCCGGCCAGCACCGCGGGCAGCTGCGCCAGTTCGGCGTCGATACGGGGGTCGGTCGGCGGGCTGATCATCATGCCGTCGACGAACGGCGGAACCGCGGTGGCGGTGCACTTCTCGTGGACGACCGCGTGGGCGACGCGGCGGTCGCACACGGTCACATCGACGCTGATCTCCACGGCGGCGTCGTCGTCACCGAGGTACTGCGCCACGATGACCGGGGTAGCGGTGTCGATGTGACCGACACGGAGGATCTGCTGATACAGGGCCAGGTTCTCCTCGACGGAGAGGTCGGCGCGGTAGCGGTAGACCCCGCGTGATCCGGCGCCGGTGGCCGGCTTGAGGATCGGGCGCGGGCCCAGGTGCTCGAGGGCGAAGCGCAGCAGCCGTGTCGAGAGCGACCCGGTGTGGTGGGGCGCGACGGCGACGCCGCGCTGGGCCAGCACCTGATACAGGCGGGCCTTGTCGGTGACCAGTGCCCGTGCGCGGGCCAAAGTCCAGCGCGGATTCAGGGCCTCGAGGGCGGTGTTCCACCAGTCGTCGAACCCGACCGCGCCGATCATGGCCTCGCCGAACTCGATCCGCAGGCGGGTCAGCGCCTCTTCGCGCAGTCTCGGCTCCCCGGTCTCGAGGGCCATCAGCACGTCGGTGGGGATCTGCTGGTAGATCGTGCCGGACTCGCGGGCTGCGGCGAGGGTGAGCGCGCGCGGGTCGAACGATCCGTAGACGGCGTAGACCGGGCTCGCGGCGTTCGGTCGCGGTCCGGTCATGTCCAAGGCGGTGCCGGTCATTGTTCACTCCTGCCGAAGTTGTCGGTGCTGGGTCGTATGGTCAGCGGATGGACGCAGTGATCGCGGAGCGGATCTCGTCGCTGGTGACCGATGTCGAGCAGGGCCTGGCCGCCCACGCCGACCCCGACTACGTGGCCGGGACCGTCGCGGCCCGTCACCCGGGCAAACCCGTTCTCGGGGTGCGGATTCCGCTGTTGCGTGCCACGGTGAAGACCGGCCTCAAGAACGCCGGGATCACCGGCAGAACCCCGGATCCGGCGACGGTGTTCGGTGCGGCCGAGGCGTTGTGGCACGGCGAAGTGCATGAAGCCGAGCTGGCCGGGTCGATGATGCTGCGCCTCACCGAGACCCGCATGCCGGCGTCGATGATCCTGCGATGGGCACTGCTGCTCGACAACTGGCTGTCGGTCGACGAACTCGGCGGTGTCGTCGGCATGTCCCTGGTCGCCGACCCTGCCCTGCTGCGCCAGCTGCACCCGCTGGCGATCTCGCCGTCGGTGTGGCAACGCCGCCTCTACGTCGTGGCCCTCATCCGGCCGGTCAAAGCCGGACTGTCTCCCACCGACGTGCCCGAACTCGCCGCCCTGATGGGTGAGAAGGACCCGACGATCCGCAAGGCCTGCGTCTGGCTGATCAACGAAGCGATCAAGGCCCGCGATGCCGAGGTAGCCGGGCAGTTCCGTCGGTTGGTGCCCGGCACCGATCCGAGACCGATTGTGCGCATCCTCGACGCCGCCTTGGCCTGACCATCGCCAGGTCGTGACCTGGCCGGTCACGGTGCACGCACCCGCGCGGCCGCGTCGTCGATCACCTGCTGCGGCTGGGCGATACAGAGCCGGACCTCCCGGCTGGTCCCGTGAAACACCGGGCCCGGGATACCGACAACCCCGCGCACGGCGAGCCGTTGCCAGGCGTCGGCGCCGTCGACGGCCTCGACGTAGAGGTGGGTGCCGTCGGCGGCCGCGACCGCGCGCAGCGTCGACGAGGCGTCCACGGCCGCGAGCAACTGGGCCCGGTGCTCGGCGAACAACGTGGTGCGCACGGTCAGTTCGTGCCGGGCGGCGGGGTCGGCCAGGACGCGCAGTGCGAGGTCCTGGGCCAGGCAGCTCGTCGACATCGCCACATGGGTTTTCGCGCGCACGACCGCGTCGAGCAGTGCGGGGTCGGCGCCGATGAGGCACCCGACCCGCGCGCCGGGCAGCCGCAGCATCTTTGACAGGCTGAACACCGCGATGTCCTGGGCGCCGAATCCCGTGGTGAATTCGGCCAATCCGGTGCCCGAGGTCGTCATGTGCGACAGGTCCCAGATCACCCACCCGCCGGACCGCCCCGCACCGTCGGGGTGGGTGAGCAGGCCGGTCGGATTGTGCGGGGTGCAGATCAGGACCGGCATGGTCCCCCGCCGCGGCACCGCGGCGGCGGCGCCATAGGGCAGGACCCGCAGCCCGAGCAGCCGCGCCTGCTGCTCGAAGCCGGGGAAGGCCGGGCGCGGCATCCGGATCGCGTCGCCGTGGTCGGTGACGCAGGTCAGCGCGAGCCACAGTGCCTCGCTGCCACCCGCGGTGACCACGACCTGGTCGCGATCCACCCCGAACAGCTCGGCCAGCACAGTGCGCAGGCGCAGCTCACCCCGGATGTCGCCGTAGGTGGCGGCCTCGGCTGTGGGCAGGGCGATCGGGCGGGTGAACTCGGCCGACAGCGGCGGCGAGTTGTCCCCGCGCAGGTCCAATTGCCCGGCGGTGACGGGAAAGTCGTCGTAGCTGTGCGCGACAAGGTTGGTGGCCCGGTGGCTGATCGTCGCGGTCATCGGCCCACGACCAGGCCGTGGTCGTGCCAGTGCGCTCGGAGATCCTGCGGGCGCAGCGTGGCCACCCGCGATGCCTGGGTGAGCAGCCACAACGCCGCGGTGTCGTCACCGATCTGCTCGAGCGCGGCGAACTCGCGGATCGCGGCCTCCTCGACCGGGGTCAGGTTCAGCACCGCGCACACTGCAGCCGTCAGCGACCCGGCCCGGCGGCCGGTCGTCGCGGCCAGCTGGGTACGGCACTCCTGCAGCAGCGGGCCCGCGGCGGGGTCGGCGACGGGGAGGCGGTGGCGCAGCAGCAGCGGCTCGGCGGCGAGGTTGCCCCCACCCCGTCCCAGCCCGAGCAGCGAGACATCCAGATAGGAGGCCCCGGCCGCCACGGCGGCCAGCGCGTTCGCGTAGGCCAGGTGCAGGAAATCGTGGGCGTGGAACCCGACCTCGACCTCGACCGCGGCCCGTAGCCGGTGCACGAGGTCACCGACCTGGTCCGGGCCCAGCGCACTGCAGGTGTCGGCGACGTAGACGACATCGGGCGCCATGTCCTCGACGATCCTCGTGGCGTGATCGACCAGCTCGGTCGCGGTGTAGCGCGAGGCGAGCGCCAGATTCACCGCGACGGCCAAGCCGTGACGGCGCGCATCGAGGGCCAGCGCGGCGATCGCGTCGGCCCAGCGGGGGTGGTAGACGAACCGGACCATCGAGAGCCCGGCCTCGACATAGGGCCCGAGATCCGGTGGCGCGGTGACCGCGCTGGGATGGACCATCGCGGCCAGGGCGAGCCCGTCACGGCGGGCAGCGCTGACGTGTCGCGGGGTGAGGTAGGCGCCGACGCCGGCGCGAGCGACACTGTGCTCGAGGGGAACCCCGCCGAGGTAGCCGAGTTCGACGATGTCGATCCCGGTGGCGTGGCCGGTGGCCGCGACCATGGCGAAATGGCTGTCGGGCCAGTGGAAGTCGACCTCGAAACCCCCGTCACGCAAGGTCACATCGAGCAGGGTCGCCAGCGGCTCGGTCGCGGTGACCGGAGGCGGCGCGAAATGATCGAACATCACCAGGCCCTCACCGTCTGCACGACCGCGGCCGCCGCGGCGACCGGGTCCAGGTCCGCGCGCGCCGTACACACCCGGAAGTGATCGGGCGCACCGAATCCGGCGCCCGCGGTCACCCGCGCACCAACCGGTGCCGGTCCGGGGCTGGGCAGGGCGGCCGGGTCGGGGGTCTTGCACCACAGGTAGAGCCCACCGTGGGAGACGACATCGATCCCGGCCTCGGTCAGCGCGGCCGCGGCCGCCGCCCGGTCGACGGCGACGGTGCGCCGCACAGTCGTGAGCCAGGTGCTCGCGCCCGGATCGGCCAGCAGGGTGACGGCGAGCTGCTGGGTGACCACGCTGGTGCACGAGGCATACGCGCCGCGAAACGCGGTGAGCGCGTCGATGACCCGCTGGTCGGCGTGCACGAATCCGACGCGCAGCCCTGCCGAGGCCAGCGACTTCGACACCGAGTCGACGACGAAGTGGTGGCGCGGATCGAACGCCGGCGCCCGCGCGGCGCTCACCGGTGTCTGCCCGAACACGCGATACACCTCGTCGGAGACCACGCTCACCCCGAAATCTGCTGCGATGGCGATGATCTCGTCCATCGCAGCCTGCGTGAGTTCGGTGCCGGTCGGGTTGTGCGGGTAGTTGAGCACCACCACCCGCGGTCGCGGCGCGGACTCGGCGATCAACGCTCGCAGCCGCCCCGGATCCGCCGCGAGCGCCGACGGGTCGTAGCCCAGCACGCCCGCACCGGCCGCCTCGACCCAGAGCTGGTAGGGCTCCCACCCCGGCACCGGCACCAACACCGGCCCCCCGCCCTGCTGATGCAGGGCGAAGCGCACCGCCAGGAGAGCGGCTTCCTTGCCACCGGCGGTGACGAGCACCGTGGCCGGATCAGCGGCGGTGTCGGGGTGCAGGTGGTCCAGGTAGGTGGCGCGCAGGTCGGCTTCCCCGCGCGGATCGGAGTACCAGAGCCGATCCATCCCGGCCAGCCGGGCAGCGAGGGCCTCGCGCACGGCGCCCGGCATCGGATACCGGGCTTCGCCCACCCCGAAGTCCAGGCCCGGCTCCACCGGCGCGGTGCTCGACCGGGCGTACCCGGCTCCCGGCGCGGTGAGCGCGTCCAGGAGCCGGGTGAAGAACGGGTCGCCGATCATCGCGCTGTGATCAGGGGAAGGCGCTTGTGGCGTGTCCGGCTCGAGGCGCCGGGCAGCGCGTTGGTCGCGCCCATCGCGGCGACGCGGTCGGCGCCGGCCTTCCATTCGGTCTCGTCGATGACACCGACCTGCTCGGAGAGCCGATTGACGACACGGTGGTAGAGCCGCTGCTGGGGGTCGGCGAAGAAATGCGCCATCAGCTCGCTGTAGACCAGCTTGCCCGGCTCGGTCAGCCGCAGAGTGTCGCCGACCAGCTCGGCGTGCCCGGCGGTGACGATCCGGTCGATCCGCTCGGCATAGACGGTGTCCAGGCTCAGCACCTTGAGGTCGCGCATGTCGAAGGTGAGCCGTTTGGGGAAGAACACCAGGCCCTTCTCGTAGGCGTGGTAGCTCGACGACTGGGTGATCGGCAGCAGGCCAGAGCTCGCGGTCGCGTTGTAGTGGCGTTCGTCGGCGTCGTTCATCCAGGCCAAGCCCCGGATGAAGCTGTAGGCACCCGGCCCCACGCCGACGGCCTCGTCGCGGTAGCCGCCGTAGAGCGTCGAGAACATGTATCTCGTTGCCGGAGCGGTGCTGTCACCGAAGCAGTACATGTTCTGCTCGCCCATCGTCTCGAGCAGCGCGGCGCGGGCCTCGTGGAACATCCGCGAGCGGTCATCGAGCATCGCCGGCCGGGGCAGCTCGCCGGAGCGGATCCGCTCCTGCCAGCCGGGCAAGGTCATCACGTAGTCGACCGGATACATCGACACCGACGCGATACCCGACTCCGCGGCCAACCGCGCGTCGCGGCGCGCGTGCGCGGTGTCCTGACCGGGGAACCCCGTCATCATGTCCATGTTCGTATTCGCAAAACGCTCACTCGCCCAACCGATCCCGTTGTAGACCTGGTCCAGGGTGGCGGTGATGTGCACCATGTCCCGAATCTCCGGATCGAACGACTGCACCCCGAACGACACGCGAGTGACGCCCAGCTCGGCCAGGGCGTCGAACTTCTCGGGCGTCACACTCTTGACCTCGAACTCGAACGAGATCTCCACATCGGCGGCCAGGCGGAAGTTCGCGCGGATCCCGCGCATGAGCGCGGCGATCTGCTCCTCGTTCAGCACCGACGGCGTGCCACCGCCGATGTAGACGCTGTCGATCTCCCACCCCTGCATCCGCGGTGTCGCCCCGAGGGTCTCCAGCTCGACGTGCAAGGCCGCCAGATAGGCCGCGATGCGCTCGGGCGTGCCGACCCACTTCACGAACGGGCAGAACGTGCACAGGCTGTCGCAGAACGGGATGTGCACGTACAGCGCCTTCAAACCGCGGGTGTGATCACCGAGGATCGGGACGTCAGGTGTCGACAGGTGCGCCGCGACAAGTGCCCGATGATCCGCCGAAGTGCTGAGGTCGAAAAACGGGTAGCTGAATGACTCGAACGGAAGCATCGAAAACCTCGATTGGTATCTTAATGAGTGGCAATGGAATTCGTCTGACGCCCTGTCGGCGCCCGGCGATTGTGCACGGACGCCGACAGGACATTGCATCTCGACCGGAAAGTCACCGGCCCATAGATCAGGCTCCGCCCGCGACCCACTTGGTCATCAGGATCACCTCCCTCCGAATCGATCTAGCCGAGCTCGGACCCCATTGATAGTGGCACACAACCCCTGCGAATGTCAGCCCAATTGTCATGAAATTTGTTGTGGCACTTGATGATTCACAAACAGCGGCACTCACGCCGGAAGCCGGTTCGGCGTACTCGCCGAACCGGTCTGTCGGTATATTTCGCGTGCCCAAGTTTGCATTGTTTGTGCGGCGAATATGCAGGTCAGATCGCTTGAACCACCAGCCCTTTCACGCGCAGGAAGTCATCCAGGACCTCACGAAGAGTGACTCCTGAAACGTGTTGGAAAAATTTGTCGCTGCCGTTACTTACTGAACTAGGTTCGCTCGGTCTCTGAATTCAAAGAGGCTCGGAGCCCGTGTCGCCACCGCGCTAATCAGGGTCGAATCCTTCGTGAATTCCCAGTCACCCAGTGGTGGTGGAATTTCCTGTACTTCTCGCTGCGGCAGCTGTAGTTCCTCGGCATCGCTCATTGCACTCAGGCTTCGGAGAGCCTGTGGCAGTGAGTTCGATCCTGATCGTGCAATTCGATCGACTTTGCGCGGCGCAGAATGACGTCAAGTCCAGCGAAACTGACTGGCGCCAGTGTGGTTCGCTGCGGCAGGCGAGACATGCCGAGGACGAGCTCTTCACGCAGCGCGCCGTAGCCTCGCCGTATCTCGGCCACCCGCTGCCGGGCGAAGGCGACCTCGGAGGCGGTGAGGCAGGTGGCGACCGGGGTGTGCAGGACTGCGCACCAGCTGGCCATTCGGTCGACGACGCTGCTGATCGTCTCAGTGTGTGCGCGAGCGCCCCTTCCGGGAGGAGGCAGCTCACAGGTGACAAGAGTGTCGAGGGCGCCCGCGCTCATGATCCGGCGCCGGTCGATCGAGTCGAGCCTCACCTCCATGAGCCGATCCCGATGGAGCGCGCCGAGCTCGCCGACCAGCTCGACGACGGAGTCCAGGACAGGCAGGCCGGTAGCGATCAGCGGCCATCCCCGGCATGCACGTTCGAGCAGGGCAGGGCCGGGCAGGTTCATGGTCATCGTGAGGATCCCTAAGTGATCTGGTTCTGCGGTACAGCACAGGGGCGGTCGATGGCGCGGCCCGCGCCTGTAACAAGGTGCCGGTGGGAAGGGCGAGAGGCGCCTTCCCACCGGCACCGGTCTCTCCCTGCGCACTGGGAGAGGTGTTGCGTGCGCCCGAGGCTCGGCACTGAGCCGCGATCGCGCACGCGATGAAGCAGTGCCGGGCGGGGCCGGGGTGCCCTCAAGCACCAGCACTGCAAGGTCAGATCCTGCACATGGCCATTTGCGATGGCGGGCGTCCGAGCTAGATGCGACAGGGAGCAGCACCGTGGGTCGTGGTCTGCGTGGGAGTCGCAACCCGCTGCCGCACAGCCAGTTCGAGGGAGGCGTCGTCAGGAACATGGGCGCCGGACCGTCGGCAGTTGACGATTCCCGGAAGCGATGGCCTCACGCAGCGAGCCGTAGGCGCCGATCAGCTCGAACAGTTCGACCGCCGCGGGCAGTTCCTGTGTCCCCTCGCGGTGCGCATCGACCTCGATCCACAGCAGCGCGACTCGCGACAGAATCGCGCCGATGGACTCGGTGTGCAGTGGCGCGTCGAACGATGCGCCACCGTGCGCATCGAGCCGTCGCGCGACCTCGGCGTCGATCTCGAATACGGTGTGCTCGATGTCAGCGCCGAGACTGGTCACAGATGCGGACGCGTCTCGAAGCACCGATTCCGGAAGTCCCTCGGTCGCAACATCGGTCGAGGCCGCGCGGTAGGCGCGGTGCAGGGTATGTAGCCGATGCAACCCGGCGATCAGCTCCGGTCGGCGGTGCGGAATCACCGCTTCGGGGGTGGCGAAGGCTTCCAGCACGGTCTGCGGGCTGGGCAGTATCAAGCGGATATCGGGCCGCATCATCGAGCCTCAGCAATCGAATATTCGTAGGGGACATGTGCATGCGCAACTAGTTCGGACCATTGATCAGCCAGTGCGGCCAACGACGTCCAAGCCATATGCACCGCTTCGCCGGCGGGGTCATCGGTAGCCAGCAGCCGCCGGGCACGGGTACCGGCGCGGGCCATCTCTTCAATCAGGGCAGCCACAGGCGGGACGACCGCAGCGCCAACATTTGTCGCCACCCACAGATCGATCTCGTCGAGCAAAGCTCTCCGCCTGCGATCCGCCACTAACGGCCTGCGCGCCCAGCGACGTTTTCGATGCAGTTTCGCCAGCGCACATACCAACCGGATGAGCGGGTGCTCGACCGCGAGACCGCCGACCCACACGACGCTGAGTTCGTGCCATAGCGGGAGCGGACCGTTCGGTTCTTCACGGTGCATTGCTCTTCTCCCGCACTCGGCGGACGGCACTCACGACAACTGATGCCGCGGGCCGGAACTTGTCCCGCGGCTCCTCGACCCAGTGCCGGAATACGTCGCTAGGCGAGATCGGCAACGCGATCTCCGCGCCGTCGCGCACCACCCAGACATCCAGTCGATAGAGCTCGGCGAACAGTGCGATGTGGTCGGAATCGTCAGTGGTCAAGTCCGCGCGAACGATGAATGTCCACCGCCCGGATCGGTGATGGCCCACGATCGCGCCGACAGCGGACTCCTGGTCGCGCATTTCCCTGATGACCTCTGCGCCCAAGGAACTGGGCATCGTGATGCCGATGACGGACCCCGTCTTCACCACAACCATGTCGGTGTAGGTGGGATGCACCAAGGCAGGCAATCCGCACGTCATCCGGTAGTACCGGGAACTCTGCAACGCCGCATCTTCTTCCATCGCAGCCCCCTGTTTCGGTCGGTTCGGAAAGCGACGCAGCGAATTCCCGTTTCACGGAATCGGATCCAGGTAACTATTTCGGCCCGTCACTACTAATAAGTCTGCGCGGCGGCCTAGGCTTGCCCAAGAGCTTCGATGCGGACAAAAATCTGTACGCATCGGTCACCGAATCTCAAGGGGGCCAAGCGATGCCACAGCAGATGCGCGAGCTGACCGTCGAAACACCGCACCAGGTGTTCGGCGCCGAGCTGCGCCACTGGCGCACCCTGCGCGGCCTGTCACAGGCATCCCTCGGCACACTGGCCAAATACAGTGGCCCGCTTATCAGCAAGATCGAGAAGGCAGAGCGCACCGCCCACCTCGAACTCGCCCAGCGGCTCGATGCCGCACTCGACACCGGCGGCGCGCTCGAACGTATGTGGCGGCGCATGGAACAGGCCGCGGCCAACACCAGCACCGACACCGCCGACGCGGCCGAAATCGTGCTCCCGGACAACCCGTGGACCGCACTGCCCTTGCCCGAGTTGCTGCGTGAGTGGCACAGCGGAGAAGCCCCCACCATTGGCCAGGCGGGGAGCAACCGCCGCCGAGTCGGCAAAGCCGACATCGCGATCATGTGGTCGATGTGCGACACCCTCACCAACGCCGACCGCCACCTCGGCGGCGGCTACGCCCGCGATGCCCTCACCGAATTCCTCACCAGGACGGTCGCGCCCGCCCTGCACGGAACCTACGACGCATCGATCGCTGCCGAACTGAACACCGTCAGCGCCCGGCTATCGGACCTGGCCGGATTCATGTCCTTCGACACCGCCAGACAAGCCGCTGCCATCGCGTGGTACCGGACCGCCCTCGCACTGGCTAAGGCCGCTGGCAACCTCGAACTCGGAGCGCATATCCTCGCCGACATGGCCATGCAGGCGCACCACACCGGCCGCCGAGCCGATGCGATCACCCTCGCCGAGACCGCCGTCGGAACAGCACGACAGTCCGGCTCTCCATCGACCATCGCTCGCAGCAGCGCTCTCCTCGCCCGCGCCCATGCCCTAGCCGGCGACCGAGCTGCCTCCGCGCGCGCACTCGCCGCCGCCGAACAGCAGCTCGATCACGCACACCCCGACGATGAGCCAGCGTGGATCAGGTTCTTCACCCACGAGCAGCTCGCAGCCGAAACCATGTACGTCGCCGCCGACCACGGCGATGCACGCGGCGTGCAGCACCACGCCCCACTCGTTCTCAGCTCGACTGGCGAGATGGAGCGCCGCTACGTTCTGGCCTCGTCGACCCTGGCCGGATCTCACATGGCAGATGCCCGTGAGGCCGACGTCGACCACGCGGCGCAGATCCTCATCGAAGCGCTGCCTGCGGCCAGCACCGTCGTGAGCAGCCGCGGACTCGACGCGATCAACGCCGTGCGCCGACAGCTCGCCCCGCACGCCCAACGAGACCTCGTGCGGAAAGTGGAACACGACTTCGCCGAGGCCATGGTCCCGATCGGATGATGACCACAACCACCAGCCTCCACGCCACCCTCCGCACCGCCTGCACTACTCGCGGCCTGTCCGCAGCTGGAGCGCAGCTCATCCACCACTCCAGCAATGCCGTGTTCGTACTCCCCGAACACAGAGCCGTCGCGCGAATCTCTACTGGCGCCGCAGACCTCCCCAGAGCCCTGCGAACCCGTGCGCTCACCGAATCGCTGACCCAGAGCGGCTTCGGCGCGACCGAACCGCTATCCGGCGCGACACCGATTGTCGTCGACGGTCACGATGTCAGCTTCTGGACCTACTACCCGCAACCACCAGAGAAGGCCGCTCCGACCTCACGCGAGCTCGGAGCGCTGCTGCGCAGGCTGCACTCCATCCCTGTCCCTGACCATGTGCAACTCCCGCGATGGATCCCGCTTGAGTCCCTGTACGCGGCCCTGACCGACCCACGTACCGACACCGAGCACCTCAGCCCGAACGAACGGCGGAGTCTGCTCGAACTGGTCGGCGAAGTCCGCCAGGAGATCACCAGCATCGACTGGCCCCTCGGCGAAGGGCTCCTCCACGGCGATGCCTGGGCCGGAAACCTGCTCTGGCGCGACACAGGATCCGAACTCGTGCCCATCCTCGGAGACTGGGACTGGGCCAGCGTTGGCCCTCTCGAAGTCGACCTGATCCCGACCTGGCACGCCACGATCCGGTTCGGCCGCGACCGTGGATGGATCGACGCGTTCATCAGCGAATATGGCTACGACCTGTGCGAATTCGCCCGCGGGTTCCAGGCTCTCCGTCGAATGCGTGACCTCGTTCAGGTCAGCGGTCCACTTAGACGCGCAGCCGCCTCACCTGACCACGCAGCACGACTACGGCAGAGGGTCGCCGGCATCCTCGCCGGAGACGAATCTGGATCGTGGAGCCAATACACCTCCTAGAAACCGGCTCCGCAATCCGCAGTATCGAGTCCCGCGCGGAAATCTACTGGTGAATTCCCCGCAGGCGGCGAGACTAGACGCGAAGGGCGCATCTCAATGCATGAGAAACCAATCCATCCGAACACCTTGTACTCGCGCATCGAAGACCTGCGTGGCGACCTGCATGCACCGCTGCGTGAAATCCTGGCCTTGGACAAGCAGTACGCGCTGCACGACATCTTCCCCGAGGCCGCAGCCGATTCCTTACCCCCGGAAGTGCGGGCGGTGAAGGAAGTTCGCCAGCTGCTCGAACAAGCGAACTCGGGTATACATCGGGTGCTGGAACTCCTCGATGCCGCCCGCAGCGCGGCCGTTGAGCTCACCGACCCGACTCAAACGCCGTAGTACGGCCGGTCACATAGTTCAAGCATGTGTGCTTCACGTTTGCTGGATGAGGCGTAATATTGCCGCGAGGACCGATCTCCCCCCATCGGTCCGACCGTGTAGGTGACGTCCGCGTCGGCCTACACCACCATCGGGCCGCCGAGGCCTCACCTCCCCCCCGAGGCTTCGGCGGCTCGTCCATTTCCTGGGGATGGTCGTATCCCGTCCGCGATCACCCACTGCCGGATCGGTACTTGGATCGTGCTGTTGCGGCTGGTGTAGTGGATTTCTACTTCGCCCAGCCAGAAGCCCAGGTTTACTCGGATCCAGCGATGCAGGGTGGCGGGGAGCCATGGTTGATCGAGACGTAGGTCGAGGCCACCGGCGGTGACGCCGAGCGCTCGACGGTTGTTCGGCGGCCAGGATCGGGGCAGAACAACTACAGCGCACGGGTCGACTTCCACCGGCCGAGGTGTCGCGAGCCAGCGCATCATGTGGGGGTTGCTGGATGCCGTCATCCGGTGTGAGCCAGGGTCAGCGGAGCGGCGTCGGGATGATGCCAGCGGGTACGCCCGCCCGCGCCGCGCAGCACGAGCCGGCCACGGCGGACCCGGCGGCCGCCGACGGATATGTCGATGTCGAGGTCGTACTGGGTAACCCGACCGCGGCCGCGACCCAGCCCATAGTTCGGGCGTCGCTGAATGCCGATGTCGAGGTGCGCCTGCCTGGCCCAGTCCGTGCTGGTCACGAGCAGCACCGCTCCCTTGCTCCGCAGACGCGCCCGCAGCGTTTCCATCGCGGACCGACGAATATGGGCGTGAGGGAGATCGAGAACGATCACGGTGATGCCATCGGCGAGGACACCCACGACTTCGGCTGCGCTGTCGTCCGGAGTGCGGATGCACGCCAGACGGCCGAGGTCGGCGCCCATCTCCCACGCGGCGAGCAGGCCGATCTGCGGACCGGTCGCCGAGGACAGCACCGCGGCGTGGCGACCGGCAGCGGTCGCCGCCGCCAGGAGCCCGCACAGGACCGCACCGCGCGGGCACGCCACGACCGTGCCGCGCGTCAAACCGTGATCGGGCAGCAGATCGCCGAGCGGGCCCGGGACAGGGAGGACGTCATGTCCGGGCACCTCCGCCCGTGCGGGAAGTCCGGCACGGGCGGGAATAGCATCCATCCGTTGGCGCAACTGCGCGAGTCGATCGGCGAGCGGTAACGCGGCGAGGTCGGGCTCCGCCGGGTCAGCCGTAGCCGAGTCGTTCGAATGCATGTTCGAATTTTCGCACATCTTGCAGGGTGGGTAGCCCGCGACCTGTCTGCTGATGGCGTGTCGTCACAGCAACGAACGGGTGGGTTCTCACCCTGACCAGGGGCGTGGCCCTGCCGAGCGAGCGATCAGCGGGACACAGGTGATCTGGTGTCCGGTCGGTGTCGACGTGGCCGCCACTGTTCCGGCGATGCCCCGCACCGGTTGGGATTTCACCCCAACAGTGCGGGGCACGTCGGGAGCCGTCCCCGGCTTTCTCCTCCAGCCAGGTGCCCGACGTCCAGTTCCAGCTCGGTCGACCGCCTGTGGTGCGGTCGACCGAGCTGGAACTGAGCTGATCAGGTGGTCGGGGCGCGGTTCACTTGGCGGGGACCTCGGTGATCGCGGTGATCTTCGTGATGCCATCGACTGTGCGGGTGGTGATGAGCTGCTCGAAGAGATCATCGACGGGCTGGCCAGGCCACTGCTCCTGCAGCCGGACCCGATGCAGATTCGGATCCTCGGTCGGGGTGATCCTGACGCAGTAGCGCGTCTGGGCCGGGATCTCGTTGATCAAGCCTTGCAGATCCTCCGCCGGCGGTACCTGTGCGCCCTCGACGACGAAGGCGTGGGCAGCGGCCCCGGAGCGGCGTTCGTAGAAGGCATGCTCGAAGCCGAGGATCGCGCCTACAGCCGATTCCGTTCCGCCGACCCCAGTTCCGGACACGAGCTCGGCGGTACGGACGTGCTTGCAGCGGGGAATGATCAACTGCGGCGAAGCGGCCAAGACCGGAGTGGACGTGGAGGAGGCCTCCGATATCGGGCTCGTCGCCGAAGGAGTGGCATCGGTCCGGGCCTGCTGCGTCGATCCCGACGTGCTGCTCACCCAGACCACCATGCACACGCCGAAAACCACGCCGACCAGCAGCAGGATGGACAACCTGTCAACCTTGCGCCGCCCGCCGGTCGTACTCACCTTCCGCGGCCGCTTGATCGAGCCGTTCTCCGGTTTGACTTGTGATCCTGAATCACCTGAATCAGTGGACGCCGCTGCGGGTTCAGGCTCGAACCATGCATCGATATTGCCTTCCCACGTCTCGGTGACGCGGTCTGTGCTGCCGATGGCTACCGCCCTCGGGTCGACCGCCTCGCGCCAACCGGCTTCCCCGTCGCCCTTCGCAGCCCGCGCCGAACCCCGGGACCGCTTCGGTCGCTCCGGCGGGGTCGGGACCGGCGCGATCGGCAACCCAAGGGAGACCGAAGGCTGATCGCTCACGCGGGTGTGCCGGTCGTGGCCCGGGAACCGAACTGGCTGCGCGGACGGCGTTCAGAATCCGCCGGTGCCGGTGCCGGTGCCGGTGCCGTGGTCGGCGCACCACCAACGGCGACCGGCGCCTGCGCTTGCGGCGCGCGAGTCCCGTCTCCACCCGGAGCCGGCGCGGCCGCCGTCGGAGCGGGCTGGTTCGGCGTCGTCGCGGGCGGCGCGGCGGGCGCCGGTGCTGGCTGGTTGACGACCGGCCGGTCGGTGGCCGGTTTCTCGGTGGCCGGCTTGGGCTGCTGATCACCGTTTCCGCTCGCAGGAGCACCCGACGACGAGCCAGGCTGCTGCCCGGGTGTCGCGGCCGCGCCCGAGGTGGCGCCATCGGTGCCCGCGCCGCCCCCGGTCGAGGCGGTGATCGTCTTTTCCGCCTGGGCCGCCAGCGCGTCGATCCCCTTCTCGCCGAGGCCCGCCACCTTGTCCATTCCGTGCTCGAGCGTCCCGGCCGCGGTCGTGATGCCGTGCTCGATCACCCCGGCCACCGCCTCGATGCCGGCAGTCCCCACCGCCGTCGCCGCAGCCCACATCTGCTTCTGCAGCGCCAGTTCGGCCTGCTGCTGAGGGGTGAGCGCCGCAGTAGTGGTCGGGGTCATCGTCGGATTCACGACCACCGGCTGCGTCGTGCCGGGCGTCGTGGTCGTCGGTGTCGTGGTCACCGGATTCGTCACCGGCTGGCCTGTCACCGAGGCCGGAGAAGTCGCCGAAGCCGGAGTGGTCGCGGCGCCACCGGTGTCGTTGACGTTGTCGCCGACAATCGCCGGTCGGCTTCCCTGGTGGTCAGTGTCGGTGCCCGCGGCGCCTGGACGGTTCCCCGTTTCCGGCAGCGCCGTGGACACAGCTCGAAGTGCCCGGGTGTGGTCACCGAGCTCGGTCTGCGCGCCGGACACGGTCGTGAGCACATCGCGGTAGGCCGCCGAGGCCAAGTCGAACAGCACGGTGTCGGCCGAGGCTGACTGCGCGGCGGCGATGAGGTCCTTGGCCTCGGTGCGAAATCGGCCGATCCGTGCATCGACCGCGGTGGCGGCCGCGGTGATCGCCGTCGCCGCCGACTCGGTTGTCGTGGCGTAAGCGGCTGCGGCGTCGGAGAGTTGGCCGATGGCGGCCTGGGTGGTGCGCATCGCCGGGATCGCGACATCGGCGCTGGCCGAGTACAGCCAGGTCGACTCCAGCGCGTGCACGCCCTGCATGTGCGGCAGCTCGGTGTGGCCGGTCTGAGTTGATGCCGTGCGCAACGCGTCGATCAGTGTCTGCACCAGGGCGGTCGAGGAGCCGAGGCTCGCCCGCAGGTCCACCAGCGGCTTCGCGAGCAACGTCACCGCAGGATGTTCCTGGTCTGGCTGCTGTGCGGGTACCTGCGGCTGCTGGGATCGCAATCGCTTCACGCCTGCATCTCCGATCCTGCGCGCGTCAGGCCCTCGGCGGTTGTCCCATCGACATCGCCGGTGGCTGTGTCATAGCGGCGCAGGCCATCGGCGTAACTGCCGACGTCGGCGCCGGCGCCCTGGAGCGCGCCGAGGTGGCCGGTGAGCACGCTGAGCAGTTCGGCAGCGAACTCATTGGCAATGGTCCCGAGCCCGAGCGCGGCAGCCTCGCTGGGCAGTGCCGCCGACAGCGTCGCCGCGGCCGAGGCCAGTTCGCCGCTGACATTCTGGGCGGCCTGCAGGTAGGTCGCCGCCGCTTCCGGGTCGAATGCAAATGTCGCCATGATCCCCCTCTTGGATCGTCGGAATGTCTACTCCGACCACGAATTTCCTTCATTACCATAATCCGGCTCCGGGCCATCGGCGACGCCAGGGCGCGGGTGTCGCCGCCAATCGTGGCGGGCGCGGGCGAGACCGGCGCCGATCGCTTTCGAGGGCAATCCGGCGAAGCCGGTGCGGCAGCCATTCTTCTGTCCGGGGCCATCGGAGACGGAAGCTTCCGGACGATCGTGAGTCCTGTAGCAAATTCACTGAATGCGCTGTGCCGCAACAATCTACATGATCTTGGTAGGTGATTGCTGACCGAGCCTTGGCCGAGAAGAGCCCATCCCCTTGCCGGCCTCATCATGCCCGAGCACCGCGTCAGGGCGGATCGGCCCACACAGCAGATGTGGGCCCCGACGCCCCAGCAAATAGCGGTTCACGCTGACGGCCAATCGATCCGAGCAGACGGAACCCGATCCATCAGGCGGGCGGCGAGGGCGAGGTACCAGCCGCGCGGGCGCGGCCCATCCGGCACTTCCACCTCGTTCTCGCTGGTCTGTTCCACCAGCGTGGCCAGCTCGGCGTCATGCTCGGCGCGCAGGGTCAACAGGTCTCGAACCACGCCTGATCGGGGCTGGAAACGGCCGGATTCCCAATCCTTCACGGCGTGGCGATTCACCTCGAGCGCTGCGGCGAGCTCGGCTTGGGACAAGCCCATGAGGTGGCGCGTTGCGGCGATCTCCGCAGGTCTCATGGCTGTCATGGTGGACTGGCTCCTGTCGGATAGGCCGGGGGCCGCAGGCTATGCCGCGACCCCCGGAGTGGATCAGATGTTGTAGGCGATGCGCCCGATGACCGCGCCGGCGAAGTTGCGCACGGTCACGGTGACCCGGCGGTGCAGGCCGAGGGCCTCGAAGAGATCGGCGCGGGCGATGATGAGCGCGCGCTCCTCGGTGGTCAGGGTGTAGCCCTGCGCGTAGATCATGCTGGAGGCGACGACATCGGCGGGCTTGGGGAGGTTCTTGAGCTCGGCGATGATCATGGAGTCGTTCAATTCGGATCCCAATCCGTCTGGCCGGGACCTGATGTCCCTTGCGCTGAAACAAGCATAACACACCAATATGGTGTGTTACAAGGGTTTTGGGGTACGTGGGATGCCCCGTGTGAGCCTTCGGTGCCCTACTCGGCGGCGCGGTAGTTGACATCGAGCTCGACGATGCCAACCAGATGGGCCGGGACCGCGACGAGCTCGGCGGCATCGACGACGTGCGGTGTCACCCCCCATGGGGCCTCGATGAGCAGTTCGTAGCAACGCGACAACGACTCGGGCCGCCACGAGTCCTCGAGCCCACGCGGCACGGTCTCGCCTATCACCTCGCCGCGCACGATCCCGATCGGCTCTCCACTCCCGAAACCGTTGAGCCAGAACACCGGTTGCAGCTGGCCGAGGCTTTGGTGCGCGTGCTCCGAGACCGGCGATCGCAGCAGTGCCGAGGCCGCGACGGCGACGCGGTGCAGCCAGGAGGTGGTGGTGGTGTCCGGGCTGATGCTGTGCGCGGCGGCCGCGAAGTCGAGCGCGGCGGCAACCTGGCCGCGGTCGGGGTGGCAGCTGTCATCGGCACGCAAATGGGTGGCCGCGGCCTTTGCTGCGGCGTAGAACCCCTGCGCGGCAGGCCCACTCAGTTCCGCGGATTCGGCGAACCGGCGGTGATCAGTGGCAGTCGATTCCAGATGATCGGCGACCGCGATCCGGGGCGTATTGCTCTCGCTGTTGCCGTTGTCGGTGCTGTAACCGGTCATCGTCGAGTTCTCCGGGAGGTCAGTCGGGATTCGTGTCGTCGAACAATGGGCTGAGCGCCTTGGTGCTGCGGGCCCACGACACCGGCGCGAGCATCGCCAGTGGCTGGCCGCTGTATCCCCACAGGATACGCGTGTGCTCGGCGTCGCGCTGGGCGGCAATCCGGCGGGTGCCCAACAACTTTCGCCCTTCGGAGATCGCGAGGTCGACGATGCTGTCGGCGGGCACCGCAGCCTCGTCGGCGCCCAGCTGCCAGCTCGCCAGCGACATCAGCACCAGCGCTGCCTCGCCGCGATAGGTGATCTCGAAGGCCTCATCGGCAGCGGCGAGCTGGACATAGCTGCGGAACCCATCGCGTAGGCGTTGCAGCTCAACTCGTTCCACGTTGTGAAGGGTACAACCTTCCGGGTCCAGACCTGACGAGTCTTACAAGTTCCCGCGCGCCCCAATCTCAAGAATAGTGATGCAGGTCACATCTTGTAAGGTTTGTAAGTCTCGTAAGTTTGATAGAGTTGAGTCAACGCGCTGAGACGCGAATCATCCTCACTACCAGTAGTTTTCGCCGTCACACGGCGGACCTGTCGCCCTTCGCCATGCTCAATCGAGCTGGTGCACACCCCTGCCCCGGAGGCTGTCGTGCACTTCCACACCACTCTCACCCCGATCGAGATCAGCAAGGTCGAGCACGCGCTGGCCGACCACGCGGCCACCTACTACCACGACGGCGTGTTCGGAAAGGCCGACGTCGCCAACCACCTGCTGGTCAACCACCTCTCCGGCATCGACCGCGCCGGAGAGGTGTACGCGCTGATCACCCACCTGATCAGCGGCGAAACCCCGCTGCTCGAGAGGTCCGAGAACGAGCGTCACCGCCAACGTGCCCACCGGGCAGCAGAAGCGCGCCAGGTCCTCGACCAGGCCGAACGCTGGTGCCAGCAAGGCGATTACGTCCTGGCCGCCGAACTCGTCGACGAGGCCGCGTGCGCCGACTCCGTCACCGACGTCCAACCGCTGCGCATGCGGATCAACGCCGCCATCGCCCGCGTCGCACCGCCTGCCGGTGAACCGGCCCCGACGCCCGGCGATGCCGGGCTGTGCCTGTGGAAACTCCTCGCCAAGATCGCCCGCCTGCACCCGCACGACCCCAACCGCACCGCCCTGCGCGTACTGCACCGGCTGACCGCGCGCAACAGCATCTGCCTCGAGGACGCCGAACGAGCCGCGATCCGCGGACTGACCGACTACCTCGCCACCAGCGCGCACACCCTCTTGTACAACGGCGGTGCGGTCGGGGTGGACACCACGATCGCACCGGCCGCTGTGTTCCTGCGCGCCGGCGCGACGGCCGCGGAGTCATGGCGCCGACGCGGCGTCCCGCGCGGGCACATCGAAGAGGCCGACCTGGGCGCGGTCGTCGAGGCCGCCGACACCGCGATGACCTGGGCGATCCTCACCCTCGGCTACATCGACGCGCACCGGCGCCTGACCAGCGTCACCCCGCTGCACACCACCTAGCAGCAACCTCCTGATCCCCGGTGGCCGCCGGTGCAGACCCTCCCGGCGGCCACCGGCCACCAACTCCGCCATCGCCGAAAGAGCCGAGGACACCATGACGATTCAGCAGATCCGCCCCGAACACGCCACCCGGCCGACCTCCACCCGCTACCGGTCCGCGCTCGACGAGCCCGACACCGCGCCGGTCTCGGCCCCGACCTACGTGATCGCGTGCGCCGTCGCCGCCGCCACGGTCATCTCCCTCGGCGAGGTCTACCTGCTGGTCATGCCGTGACCGGCCCGCTGGTCCTGGTCGCGTGCGGCGCCCGCAAGGCCGACCACCCCAGGCCCGCCCGCGACCTCTACACCGGCTCCTACACCCGGATGTGCTTGCAGGCCGCGCTGATCCTGGCCCCGGCCGAGCAGGTCCGGATCGTCTCCGCCCGCCACGGTCTCGTCGAACTCGCCACCGTCCTCGATCCCTACGACACCGCGATCACCGACCCGGACGCGATCACCGCCGACGAACTGCACGAGCAGGCGACCGAGCACCAGCTGCTCGGTCGGGACGTGATCGTGTTCGGCGGCGCCAAGTACACCACCCTGGTCCGCCAGGTCTGGCCCTATGCCGTCGCGCCCCTGGCCGGACAAGGCGGCATCGGCTACCAGCTGCGCTACCTCGCCGGAATCATCGCCGCGGGTCCTCCCCGCACCTGACACCATCAACCTGGGCCCGGTGGGTGATCACTCCGAGCTCGCGAGCACCAGAGCACGGAAGGTCGCTGTGCCACCGCAACTCCCCCACATCCCCCCGGTCAACCCGGCCGAGCACGAACCTCACGGCCTCGGACCCAGCATGAGCCTGCCCCTCAACCCGGGCAGCCTCGCACGCATCCTCAACGAGGCCGCCGCCCTCTAGCCCCCAGCGGCCGCGGCCGCCGTATCCCGCATCCACCGAATCCGCCTGCAAGGAGCCTGATGTTCGACAACGACCCGACCCTCGACGCCCATCCCCGCGTACGCACCCTGCTCGCAGAGTTCGACCGGCTGATGCGCATGGACAACACGCCGGTCGAGTTCCTCTACCCCGACGCCGAGGACGTGCAGGAGTCCGACTACGGGCCCGCGATCGACGGCGTCGAGAAGCAGCTGAAAGGCTATCTGCGGGAGCACCAGGCCGAGCTCGACGGGACGCCTGTCTGGCAGGCATTCTTCGGTCCCGACCCCGAGCCCGAGCCGCTGCGCCCCGCCGACCACATCGACGACGGCGTCATGCTCCCGGTCCTCGACGAACGACCGCTGGTCAACGACTACCCGTTCTGATCACACCAGCCACAGGAGAAATCTCCGGCACCGCAGCGACATTCGCTCCGGATTGATCGGTCTGCCGCCCCGCAACGTGCTGAGAAGGCTGGGCGCTGATAAGCGGTCTTCTCAGCACGTTGCTGTGCGCAGGCCGGGGCTCGCGCGCCCCAACTGATCAGGGCGCCCGGCTGCGCCTACAAGCTGAAACCGGTCCGGCCCCGCGAGGGCATCCGTGGCGGCCGCCGGTACGGCTGCGACACCTCCGGTGAAGACGCCACGGAACGCGAACGTCCCATCGGTGGCGCCGAGGAGCGTTGGATATCGGCGATCACCCGACGACGTTCCTCACGCTCACCGACCTCAGCTAACGCGTGCGTGCGCGCGACATACTCGAACAACGTCGCCACGACCCGGTACCGCGATCCGGACGCCTCGAGCCGGTCGAGCTGCTCGCCGATCCTGTCCAACCGGCCCGCCAGATCAGCGAGACGAACACGACGATCCAGGATCTCACCCAGCACCACCAGCAGATCCTCCTCGAGACCGCGCTGCGCCACCGTCAACCGCTGCGCCCGCAGACGCACACGAGACCGACTCACCGCCACGACGTAGTCGAACAACCGCGACGCCGCATGCCCCCGCGGATCCGAGGTGTCCAGCCGCTGCACCACATCGCGCAAACCCAGCACCTGCTCATGAGCCTTGCGCGCACGATCCAGAAAAACCGTGCCCCGCACCACCTCGAGCAGGTCCAGCAGTTGCTGCTGCAGCTCCACCGGATCCACCGGTTCGGGCACCGAGGTGACTTTCGCGCCGACCATCCGCTTGGGCATCGCGTCCTCCTTCACCCATCGCGACAACTACTGCGACAACGCCAAGGGGTAGACAGCGAAGCGTATCCCCCCACAACGCATCCGATCTCCCACCACGGTAGTCGGCAAAGACCCTCACCGGATAGCGATGAACACCAACACGATCAGAGCTGCCGCGACATCGCGCCGTCCCCGACAAACGCAGCTCCCGCGTCGATCATCTCCCAGCGCGGAACCGAAACCACGCTATCGACTCCGGGCACAGCCCGGACCACACCCCTCGACGACGACCCGCCCGGCAACAGCCGGCCACCTCGCCGCCGAGGCCCCCGGCGCTGAGCCCGAGCGGGCCCAGCGCGCAGCGCCATTCGTGGTCGGGGAGCCGGCCAACCCCTGCCGCGCGGGTCGCTCACCGCGGTTGCGTCATGTGGTCGCTCCCACCTCCGAGGTCGGGGAGTCCACGCAGGTCGCCCAGGCACCTTCCTGCCGGGGCGGTCTGACTGATCCGAGGGCTAGCACAACCACGGTGGGCATCAAGAGCGCCCTGCAGGCGTCACTACGTGATTGCTCCGCACCCCTTGACACCCACCGCAGCCGTGCTCGAGACGCCCTCAGTCAAACCACCCCGGCAGGAAGGCACCCGATCATGAGCTACCCGCTGCGCGAACTCCCCGACCTCTCCAGCCTCGGCGGCACCTGGACCACCGTCACCGTCGCCGACTGCGCCTTCGGTCACCCCGTCCAGGTCGGCCGGGCGAATTTCCCCGACCACGAATGGCCCTACGAGCCCGGTGAGAACACCTGGCGGCTGGACTCGGCCAGTCTCGACGGGTATCCCCTCGACGGGCTCGACGAGATCCCCACCGCCTGGTACCTCGAAGGTGACCTGCTGCTCTGCCTCGGATGCGGCACCGACGTCACCTAGCCGGCGGGCCGGGCCCACAGGGGCCCGGCCCCCGCCGCTCCAGCACGCGGAGCTCGCACAGCTCGCACCCCACCCCTCGGGTCCGACTGCTGCACAGCCGACCTGCGGGGCACCGTCGACACGGTGCCCGATCGAGCGCACACGTTCGCGCCGTCGGCCTTCTCCCGCTGGCGCGGGTGGAGAAGTTGGTGCCTTCTGGCTCTCCGATTGTGACCGGCGCGCACCGGCGCGCAACCCCGGCCCGGCCACCCACGGGCGGCCAAGAGCGGGGCCGGGGTGTGGCGCGCCGTCACGCTGGCCCGGTCGAAATCTCCTCTGCCAGCAGGCATCAACCACGATCGGCGAGGAGCATCCATGACCAAGCACGACATCACCACCCAAGCCGGAGCCGGGACACCGGTCGTTCCCACGTTCCGCATCGTCAGCCCGCTCGCACCGGCGCCGTTCCGCATCGACGACGACGCCCTGGTCCGATGGGTCAGCAGAACGCTCGACGAGAACACCGGCCGCTTCCCCGATCTTCCCTCGGTCGACGACGAACGCCCCGGATCGCGACTGGCCGCGCTGGTGGAAGACGCCATGGACCTCGGCGTGCTCGACGGGGATCGCTGGATCGACCTGGTGGTCTTCGGTGAGGACGACGACGCCGGGCCCGGCTTCTACATCCTCGTACGCAGCGCCGGACACAACGGCGCGGCGACCGGATTGTCGACCGGCTGGACCGAACTGGAGCTACACGACGCCGACGCCGATCAGGTCCCGTCGCGATTCGACATGGTCAGCATCGTCTCCTTCTACCTCGACCAGGTCTGCGAGCAAGCCAACCGCGCCCTGGCCAGCATCGAATATGGCACCGGCACGACACCGGGGATCTACCCCGCCCGACACCACACCTTCGCCCCGGCGTTGCCGGATCGGCTGGTCATCACCGCCGAACAGATCGCGCACTGGGCCGAGGGAACCTGCCTGTCGCCGCGAGAGTTCGCGGGCTTGAGCACCCTGCTACGGACCACCGTGCTGCCGGCGGTGATCACCAAGCTGGTCACCACGATCGCCGAGTGCCGAGAACCGCTGCGGTCGAGCCCGCGACAGCTGCCCGATCGACTGCGCGCATCGATGCACCAGGGCTACACCCCCGAGCAGGTCAACGACACGTTCGGCCTGATCAGCGACCGATTCGGGGTCCGGGTGGTCTGCGTGTGGGACTACATCGACGACACCGGATTCGGCGGCGACAGCGACCTCTACATCGAGGTCCGTACCGAGGCCGGGATCAACCTGGCCGCGTGCGACGAACAGCTGCTCGCCTGGCTGACCCTGCCCACCACCGACCCAGACGCGCCCACCAACCCCGGTGATCCGGCGCGCTGGCAGCTCGCGCCGACGATCATGCCCACCACCGGGCTGACCCGCGACGGCCTACACAACTACGCCCACACCGACGAACGCTGACAGTGGGCCGGTGCCCGGCCGGAGATTTCCGCGCCGGCGCACCACCAGCCCGGTCGAACCGGGCGGCCGGGCGGTGACCCGGCCCAGGGCATCGAGCACGGCGAGCTCCGTGCGCAGCTGTGTCCCAGCGGAATCCGGCCTCCCCGGCCGGATGCGGTGTTCGTTGACTCCGTCGGGGAGTTCATTTTGCCTTCTGGCCTTCGAGTCTGACCGGCGGTCCGCTGCACGCAACCCCCGGCGGCGCTGGCGCTTGGCCCTGGCGGGCGCCGAGAACTTTTCGCCTCTCGAGCAGGCCCGCGGGGCGGGCGCGGGCGAAAACTTCCCGGCCCGGAAGTTGCACTCCGCGGCCCTCGTGCCGGTCGGATCTCTCCCTGCCAGAAGGGCAAAACAGTGGTCGCGACGAACCGGGCGGCCACGTTCACCAGGGAGGTCGCCAATGCCTGAAATCCAGGACCTGAGCAGCATTTTCGGGGAACCGATCCACGTCCACACCCGCGCCGAGGCACTCGCTGACGGTGCCCTGCGCGACGCGGGCGAGCTGGCCGCCGAAGCCGGTTTCAAACACCCCGTAGCCCTGACCGCTGCCGCGTGGGCCGATGCGGTGGCCTGGGACCACGACGACGCCAGCCAGGACGAGACCGGCCGGTTGTGGGACGTGCTCTACATGGCCCTGTGCGCGATCCGCCGCGCCATCGCCAACGGCGCCAACTCCGGCCCACTGGCCTACACCCTGTTCCGCGTCACCGCACCCGACACCCCGCCGACCAGGACCGCCCTGGTGATCAACCTCGGGCCCGGCGACAACGGCGAACCCGTCTTCACCATCGGACTCGCCCCGCAGTCGCGTTGACCGCCACCCCGCGCGCCCGTGGCCCGCCCACCGTGGCCCGCTCACCAATCCCCTTGCTCGCCAACGCGAAAAGGCACCGGACAGTCTCTAGCTGCCCGGTGCCTCTCACCGGCAACTCTAACCCGAGAGGCACCCATTCATGAGCACCATCGACACCACCGCCAGCACCAGCACCGAGACGGTGAACGACACCGCGACCGAGACCGTCGACGCGACGGTGACCGAGCAGGCCGCGCCGCTGGCCGAACTCGCCGCCGCCGATCGCCCGATCATCGACTACATCGACCCGGCCGACCTCTACATCGGTGACAACATCCGCAAAAAGGTCAACCTGCCCAAGGGGTTCCTTGACTCGCTGGCCGAGAACGGCAACACCGTCGCGATCATCGCCTATCGGCGCGAAGACGGTGTCATCGAGGTGGTCGACGGGCAGCGCCGCACCCTGGGCATGATCAAGCGCGGTGTGGCGCGGGCGAAGGTCGAAATCCACCCCTCGCGCGAACTCGCCGAGGCTGAGGCCGAAGCCGTGCGGATCATCACCCAGTTCAACGCCAACGAGCACACCGAACGCCTCACCGCCGAGGAGCGGCTCAACGGCATCGAGCAGCTGCTCAACCTGGGCTATTCGGTCACCAAGGCATCGAAGAAGCTGGGCCTGAGCAACACCGACGAGGCCAAGGCCGTGCGGGTGGTCGCCAAATCCGACACCGCCCGCGACCTGCACCTCACCGGACAGCTCTCCCTTGAGCAGGCGATGGTGCTGACCGAGTTCGAGGACATCCCCGGCGACGTGGAAGCGCTGTTGCTGGCCGCCGATCGCGGCCAGTTCGACGGCACCGCCGCCCGCATTCGGGAACGCCGGGTGTTCGATGCCGCCCGCGCCGAAGCTGGAACCCCTTGGGCCGAAGCCGGATTCGTGATGCTGAACTGCGAACCGACTTTCAACGAGAAGCGCGATGTCTGCATCCCGATGTCACGGCTGGTCACCGCAGACGGGAAGGAGGCCACGGTCGAGGCGATCACCGATCCCGGTGCGTGGGCGGTGTATCTGCGTGGGCCCGAACGGTGGCGGGTCATCGAGTCCGGGGAAGTGATCGACATCGGTCGCATCGACTGGGACATCGAGGACCAGGCCGACGCCGAACCCGATGCCGGTCTCGTGCATCCCGATCGAGTCGAGCAGTTCATCGACTGGTCTCCCTCCTACTTCTGCCGCGACCTGGACGCCGCCGGGGTGCATTTCCCCGACCCGGTCGCGACCGGAAATGATTCCGATCCGAGCGAGGCCGAAAGCCGCGAGACCGAACGCCTCGAAGCCGAAAGCGCGCAGCGCAACCGCACGAAGGTGTGCAACACCGCCGCGCGGGCCGCGACCGAGGGCCGCCGCACGTTCCTGGCCACCAAGCACCTCGGTGCCCGCAAGACCGTCCCGAAGGGCGCGATGACCTGGGCGGCGCGGACATTGCTGGCCAACCCGGACATGCTCAACAAGGCGGCGGCCAAAACCATCGCCGCCGAGCTGCTCGAGATGGATACCCGCGAGCTGGACGACGACACCACCGACAACCGGGCCGGTGTCGTGCTGGTCGGGCTGGCCATCGGTGCGATGGAAGCGATCATGCAGCCACGCGTGGCGAACCCGGACTACTGGCGCAACTCCACCAGCTACCCCGGCGCGTACCACTATCCCAGCGACACCACCGGGCTGCGTGAGTACCTGCGGCTGCTGGCCGACCTCGGTCACACCCTCGATGACATCGATTCCTACGTGCTGGGAGAGATGACCCTCGAGGAACTGATGGCCGTCGAAGCCACCAAGGCCGCCGAAGCGAACTAAGTCCCCTGCCCACCGTGCGGGTCGGAGCCATCAGGCCCGGCCCGCACCCGGCCGAGGGAATGGAACTCGCTGCGCTCGTGCAGCCTGCCGGTGCGCCCTGGGCGCGCCCGTAGCGCCGGATCGACACCGGCACCCGCCGGTGACCGTGCTCACGCGGCGGGCCAGAACTGCCTGCCCGCCGCGGTCGAGCTCGCGGTGCTCGCACCGATGCTCCCGCCGCCGGCCGGCGGGGGAATCGGAAACCTGCAGCGCCGCCGCTACCGGCTGCCGAGTCCGAATACTGCTGCGCAGGAGTGCTTTTCCCTTCTGGCTGTCGAGTATGACCGGCGCGCCGCTGCGCGCAACCCCGGTTCGCACCTGGCGGTGGCCGGCGGCTCACGAAATTCTCCGCACCCGTGCTCACGGCGTTCGCGCGGAAATTTCGCACCGACCGGGGTATGCACTCCGCGGCGCTCATACCGGTCGAACTCCTCTCTGCCAGAAGGGCAAAAGAACGGGCGGGCCGAGGGTCCGTTCCCCGGTACGAAGGAGTCCTCACCGCATGACCGAGACAACCATCATCGACACCCCCGTCTCGCGGGAGTTCACGGTTCCCGGCGTCGGCCAGGTGCGCGCCGAGATCTCCCCTGCCTCACCGGCCGGGGTCGTCGTCTACAGCTTGCGCGGGCACCGGATCAAAGGCTCGGTCAGCATGAGCATCGGCTACGCCCTCTACTCCGACGCGCCAACCACGGCGTTCATCGGCTACGGCATCGACCCCGGCGACGACACCTATCCGCGCTACTGGGCGGACCGGCTGACCGTCAACGGCATCGAACTCGTCAGTTCATCGAACCCGGTCGTACTGTCCGACACCGCGCGCGACGCGGACGGTTTCACTGTCGAGGTTCGCCGGAGCGGCTGCTACGGCCACACCGAGACCGTGCCGAGCGCGACCCGGATCAGGACCACGGCGGTGCTGGAGTTCGTGGTGCGCGACTTCGCCGCCCGTGACGACCTGGCAGAGATGTGGCGGCGTGCTGCCCGCAGGGCCGCCCAGGAGTTGCTCCCCGGCCGCCGCGACATCGTCGACGACTACACCCGGACCATCGCGGCCGCCGAGAAGGACCGCGACGACGCGCGCGCCTACGTCGCGGCCCTGGAACTGATCGCCAGCGACGCCGAGCTGCCCGACTCCCCCACCAACGTGCTCCGACACCTGTCCTGAGCACCCCGCCGACCCCGACCACGAGGAGCCCGACCGTGAACACCATCTCCGAGCCGCTGATGACCGCCGTCCACCTCGCCGAGAGCCTGCTACCCGGTCCGGGTGACCAGCAGCCGCACGAGGGCGAGTACGCCGCCGCTGCCGCGATCATCGACCTCCATGCCTCCAACACTCGCGGCGGCCAGGGCGTGCGGGAGTGGGCCACCCTGGCGCAGCTGCGTGCCGACGTGCGCCGCCACCTCGATGCCCGCCTGCCCGCACCAGGGGTCGAGAGCATCGTCGCGGCCGAGGTAATCGCCGTCGCGGTCAACGCGCGGTTCCGCGAGTGCGCCGACAACCAGCACCCCTCGGACTGGGCGAGCATGAACGCCGGTGCCCGGTACGTCGCCCTGCTGTGCTCGGGTACCGCGCACGCACCCGCGCCGCGCACGGTGATCGCCCAGGTCACCGGTCCCGATGTCGACATCTGGGGCTACACCGCGTCGGATGTACTCGACGCGGCCGCCTCACGTTTCGATCTGCCCGACACCTCCCACATTCACATCCACGGCGACGACGCCGGGCGCTACACGCTCACCTGGTAACCCGGTTCACCACGGGCGTCTCCCGTCGGGGCGGCGCCCGTGGCCGGGCGTGGAACCGGAACTCGCCGGTTGGCTCGTGCGGTGCTTCCCGCCGCCGGCGGATCCACGTCGAGACCGGCCACGCCGGCCACAACCCCGACTCGGCGCGGTGGGCCGGAAAGCGCCGGCCCACCGCGGTGGAACGCCTGCTCGTCGCGGGCGTGCACCCCTGCCCTCGGTATCGAGCTCGCGGTGCTCGCCGGATCATTCTTCGTCGCCGTCGGCTCCCTCGAATCCGGGCAACAGCCCGGATGCAGTCCCTGTTCAGAGCATGTTTTCCTTCTGGCCTATCGAGTGTGACCGGCGGCCCGTTGCGCGCAACCCCAGGCACCTCACGGGTGGCCTTCGGCTCGCGAATTTCTGGACAGCGCGCTCACTGCCGTTCGCACCAGAAATTTCGCGCCCGGTGGGGTGTGCACTCCGCGGTCCTGGCGCCGGTCGGACTCCTCGCTGCCAGAAGGGCAAAACAACGGGCGGACCGAGAGGTCCCGTTCCCCGGTGAGGAGTGCGATCGCTATGACCGAGACAACCCATGTGATCGAGCAGACCGTCGAGTCGATCTTCGGCGAGGTCACCGAGATGCTCGGCCCGATCTTCGAGCAGATGAGCTGGTGCGAAGAGGAGATCGCCGCCGCCCAGGCACGTCACCCCGAGCGCGCCGATGAGATCTGGCACAGCTTCCCGCTGTTGCGGCCCACCAACGACCTCATGGCTCGGGAGCCCGTGTACCGCGCGCACTGCCGCGAGATTCTCGACCGGGTCGCCACCGGCAGCGATACCCGCGCCGGAACCGCTATCGAGGTTCTGATGGTGATGCGGGAGACCAGCCTGGTAGCGCCACTCACCACCGCCGCCGCCGGTCTGTATTTCCGTATGTGGAGGGCTGCCGGATTGCCCGAGATCGACCCCGAGGGCCAGGTCCCCGACCTCGCCCACTACGAGGCGATCGCAGGGTCTCAGATCGACGAGCACGAGGCCGAAGTCCGTCGCCGTATCCGCCGCGAGGACCGCATTGCTGAGAAGCGAATCATCTGCTGCGGCCAGCACAACGGCGAGCCCGTCCACTGCCGCTTCGCCGAGCCCGAGCCTGCGCCGCGCGCTCTGGAGGCCGCCGCTGTGTGCCCGACCGGACCGGCCGAGCAGCTGGCCTTGCTCTGAGCGCGGGCGCTACACGCTGACCTGGTAACCCCGGCACGGGCGCACCCTGACCGAAGGGCGCCCGTGCCCCAGCCGGACCGGAGCTCGCCGGCGGCTCGCGCTCCCCCGGTAGCCGCCGCTACCTGGCGGGCGGCGCCACATCGACACCGGCACAGCCGGTCACACCCCGATCCGGCGCGGCGCGCCGAACACACCGGCTCGCCGCGGTGGAACGCCCGCTCGGCGCGGGTGTGCTCGACCTTCGCCGGTATCGAGCTCGCACTGCTCGCCGCAGGTTGTTCCCGTCGCCTGCGGCTCCCTCGAATCCGGGCACAGCCCGGATGCAGCCCTGTTCAGAGCATGTTTTTCCTTCTGGCCTGTCGAGTGTGACCGGCGGTCCGCTGCACGCAACCCCTGGCTTCGGCCCCGGTGGGACGACGACAACTTTCCGGCCTCGAGCAAGGCGCGCCTGCGGCGGCCGCGCCGGAAATTTCCCGTCCCAGGGGTGTGCATTCCGCGGCCCTGATGCCGGTCGATCTCTTCCCTGCCAGAAGGGCAAAACAACGGTCGGCTCCACCACCGGGTCGGCCACGAGCAGACAGGACCCCGCGATGGCTGTCACCACGATCGACCGCGCCACTTACCGGGCCAAGAAGGTCCACGACTACGCCGGAACCGTTGCCACTCTGGCCGATTCCACCGTGGCCGCGTGGAAGAAGACCCATCCGGATTGGCTCGGCAAGCACTGGCACCTCGAGACCGGCCCCTTTCTCACGCCGGTGAACGTGGGCCGCTGATGAGCCACGAGTACCGCATCGAGGTCCGCACCAACTTCTTCGGCACCGAGGAACAGGTCTACGTCCAGGCCGAGCAGCTCGCCCGCGCGTGCGGCGGGGAGGTCACGGCGATCTTCGACGCCGAAAACGGCTACGAGGAGTTGCCGACCGACTGAAAACCGTTGTCACACAGCCGATCACCCGATTCGCGACAAGGAGGTTCGCGTGGCCGTCACCGAGGCCCAGTGGCAGACCTACCCGCACTACGCGCTCAACGAGTACGGCCTGATCGACGGTCAGGCGCGCTGGCTGATCAGCAACACCGTCGCCAATGTCCGCGCCGCCGGTGGCCGAGTGCGACACACGCACTTCGAGGACCGGACCGGTGTCGTCGACGCCGTCACCGAGACGGGCAGCTGGCTGATCGCGTGGGACGACGGCACCCGCAGCGAAGAGACCCCGTTCACGGTCACCGCGCCACTACGCGACTGACCCACCGTCACAACTTCCGTTGGACCGCAACCGATTCCAGAGACTCTCAGGAGGACCGCATGAACGCCACCCACACCGAGACCGCCGACACCGCGAGCGCCGGTGCCACCATCTTGGTCGCCGCGGCGAGCCTGATCGGGGGCCGAGACGTGCAGCAGGACGCCCACGACTGGCGCATCACCGACAACGGGTACGTCGTGGCCACCGTGGCGGACGGTGTCGGTTCGGTGGCCCGCTCGGAAGTGATCGCCGAGGCGGCCGCGCGGGCAGCGGTCGCCTTCGGTGCGCGCCCGGAGTACCAGGACGATCCCGCCCACGTGATCGAGCTGGCCCGCATCACGATGACCCTGCACGGCGCGCACGCCACCAGCGAGATCTCGGATGTGTTCTACGACCACGAGTTCGGTGACCTCGACGGCTCGTATCCGAACACGACCATCGTCGTGGCCACCGCCGAGGCCGCGACCGGGGAAATCCATGTCGGCTGGATCGGTGACTGCCGGGCGTGGGTGCACCTGCGTGACGGGCGCCTGATTCAGCTCACCTCCGACCACAACGAACCCTGGGATCCCACCAGGCTGACCCGATCGCTCGTGCGCGGAGAACCCGAGAACGCCCACTGGCACCCCGGGGCGAACAGCGCGCACCGGCCGCGCCACGTCGTTCTCACCAGCGACGGCATACACGACGTCATGAGCGCCGCATACATCCGCGAGGTACTCCTGCACGCCGAGAGCCCGAAGCAGGCCGCGACCTGGCTGACCGAGTGGGCAGTACGCGACGCCGGGCGCGGCGCCGACAACGCAACCGCCCTCGTTCTCGAGCTGCCCGAAACCGACTAGCGCAGCACCACAACCCCATTCCCCACGCTCAGGAGGCTCACGATGACCGACACCGAACCCACCGCCGCCACGAACCTCGCTGTCGACCTGCCCGGCATCGGGACCGTGACCGCCCGCGCCGAACACCACAGCAGCGACGCCGTGGTGTACCGGGTCGCGGGGCCGCGTGTCACGGGCGCGTTCACCGTCCGCCCGCACCGCGCGCTCGAAGCGCCCTCGATCATCGAGGTCCGCGTGTCCTACGGCCTCGTGAGCGACCGGGCGCCCGCGCTGTGGACCGAGCGTCCCGAGGTCAACGGGGTCGTCCTGCTCGGCAGCAACCTGGTCACCGTCGACGCGGTGCCGAGGCTGGCCACCAGCGACAAGCTGAACCCGATGCGCGGGGCGAACAACCACTACGGCCGCGACACCGCCCCGGCGGGTGCGACCGCCAAGACCCGCGCGGTGGTCGCGGCGATCCTGGCCGACTACTTCGCCCGGCCCGACCTGGCCGAGCTGCACCGGCGGGCATGCGCCGGTGAGGCCCTGGCCGCGATCGAGGAGGCCGAGGGTGAGCTGGAGATGATCGGCCAGCGCCTGCGCGAGGGCCAGGCCGCGCGCCGCCGGGTCCTGTCCCGGCTGGCCACCTTGCAGGTGATCGCCACCGGAGGACCGCTTGAGGGCAACCCGGTCGAGCTGCTCAACGCCCGGTGAGCAGCGGGCCCGGCGGGTCCCGCACGACATCTCGGCCGGGCACGGGGGTGGGCCACCACGGTGGCCGGCCCTCCGCGCGGTCGGGCGCTGCGGGACTCGCCTGTCGGCTCGTGCCGGTGTTCCGCCGCCGGCGGATGGAGATCGAATCCGCGCTGGCGCGCCGGATGCTGGTCTACCCCTTCGGGGGTGCTGTGCCTTCTGGCCTTCCGATCTTGACCGGTGGCCCGCTGCGCGCAACCCCTGGCTGACGGCCCGATGGGCGGACCAGTGTTTTCGCCCCTTTCGAGCCTGGCCACCTGCGGCGGCCGCGGGCGAAAACACCGGCCCCCAGGGGTGTGCACTCCGCGGGCCTGCACCGGTCGTCTCTCTCCCTGCCAGAAGGGCACAGCGAGTGGTCGCCACGCCAAGAGCAGCGGCTATCGCCTCAACATCACGCAGGGAGACACGATGGCGAACGAGTATCGCGCACCACGCATTTGGCACATCGAGGAGCGGTTCGGCTACTGGTACTCGACCAACCAGTTCGGCGGGTTCACCCGCCACGACACCCGCGCCCAAGCCGAGGCCGCGATCGAGGCCGACATCGCCACCTACGGCGACACCTGGGCATCCATCGCCGCTCCCGAACCCGCTGGGACACCGCCGGAGCCGCAACCCGCTGTGGTGGACGAGGACGAACACCGGCTCGAGGACCACGGCAAAATCTACTTCTCCCTCGGGCCCGGTGAGAACACCTGGCGGCTGGACTCGGCCAGTCTCGACGGGTATCCCCTCGACGGGCTCGACGAGATCGAGTGCACCTACGGCAACCGGCGCATGTGCCAGGTCTGCCGCAGCGCGGAGGGGCGCGCCGAACTCGACCGGGCCGGTGCGGTGCCGATTCCGACCGCGCGCGAGCTGCTCGACATGCTCGCCGAACACTACGGCTACACGCTGGTGGCCCACCTCGACGACACCACGAACGCCGCCGGTGATCCCGACCAGCTGCTCGCCCAGTTCCGTGAGACGTTGCGCGAGATCGAACAGGAAGCGGCCGACTACCACGCGAACCCGGCCAACGAGAACGACGCCCAGGCCACCGCGACCTACGTCGACCGCCACGCCGAGCTGCTCGCGGAGGCCGTCGACGCCGCTGTCGGGCTCGATGCCGCTGCCAGCCACGGTGTTCGCCCGCAGCTGTGGAACCACGCCCACGCCGCCTGACAGTTCCGCCCCTGTCCCCCGGTGGCCGCCGGTCGAGTCCTGCGCTCCCGGCGGCCACCGGGCCCGAACCCGAGGAATCCCGATGCCCCGCTACACCCTTGACCTCTACGCCGTGGTGACCGTCGAGATCACCGCGCCGAGTGAAGCCGCCGCACGCAAGATGCTCGACCACGACGACTACGGCCAAGAGCTCGAACCGCGCGGGGGCCGAGTCGCGCTCAGCGCCGGGCGGGCCCTGCCCTTGCCCACCGACCTGTTGTCGCTTTCCTATCGCAAGGTCTGGACCACGGTGTGCGTGGTCGACGACGACGGCACCCTCACCGACGGGACCGCCCGCCCCGGCGACGGCCCGGTCCCCGAGCTCGAGGCGCTGTGCGAAAAGCAGTACTGCGCCACCGAGGACTGCCTGAACCTGCTCGACGACGGCGAGGGCTGGGAGGGCTACTGCGGCACCTGCGCCGACGTGCGCGCCGCCGCCGAAGCGGACCTGTAGCCAGCTCCCCCCACCGAGCTGTCCGGCCGAATCTCACACCGAATTCAGGAGAACCCCATGTCACCGACCGAACACGTGACCGCCCCGCCCCCGTGGATGCAGGCCTTTGAGGCCGCGGCCCGCGAACACCTGCTGCACCCGCCGAGTGAATGGACCGTGGTGCGTCGTGATACCCGGCGATGGGCCGTCGTGGACCACCGCGGCGCGACGATTGCCCGCAGGACCACCCGCAAGGCCGCCCGCGCCGCCATCGAAGACAGCACCGAACGCCGGACCTGGGAGGACAACCGCGCCTGGTACCTGGGCGAGAGCACCGATCCGCGAGTTCGCCAGCTCACCACCGACGAACAGCGGATCGTCGCCCAGATCATCGCCGGGAGCGACACCACCGAGACCCCGAGCAACAAGTAGATCAGCGAACGCCGGGCCCGGACACCTGTGCGCGCCCGGCGGGAAGCGGAACCTGCGCCGCCGCCCGGTTCGCCGATAAGGCTGATCTGTAGTCCAGCACCACCGCCCGACACCGCGATCCGGTCAACCCGTCGCCCCGGTGCGTCGGGTTCCCCGAGCTCTCACACCATCTGGAGGACACCTATGCCCACATACACCGTGACCTGGTCGATCGAGGGCAGTCACATCGAAACCGAAGTCCGTCATGTCGACGGGGACAGCCCGCTCGAGGCCGGGCATCTGGCGCTGGCGGCTCACGGCCACACCGACACCGAAATCGGTGTGACCGTGGTCGACGAGGACACCGGCAAACGACGAACGTTCCTCGTCGACGACTACGCACGCATCGCGCTGCGGTTGTGGGCGGCCGAGGAATGGCGGCCGCCGTTCAGCCGCGAGGAGGCGGTGATCATCGCGACGGGCTGGGCCAGCGAGCATTTCTGTCCGAAGTTGTGCGAGTGGGTCAACGGGGTCGACGTGCCGGTCGAGCAGCTCGTCGCCGATGCCCACGAACTGTGGGAAAACCTCGGCATCAATACCGAGTGCTGGCCCTACGAGGGTGAGCCGTGGCCGAGCATCCGCGCGGTCGCGTCGTTGACCCACTACCTCGAGCAGCACCGCGACGAGGGCACCAAACCCTGAGCCAGAGGCCGGACCGGGCATCCACCCGGCCCGGCCGCAGGGGCGGAATCGGAACTCACTGCCGTTCGTGGCCACGCTCACCGCGGCGCTGCGCGCCCAGGAGCTCACCGAGTTCGCGCCAGACCATCCGCCGTCGGCGGGGCCGGCGGAATCCGGGCGAGCCGGATGCTGCGCCTGGTTTCCCTGCGGGTTTTCTGCCTTCTGGCCGTCCGAGCGTGACCGGCGGTCCGCTGCGCGCAACCCGTGACGGCGCTGCGCTGGGCCCTGGCGGGCGCGAACAACTTTCCGGCTCCGAGCAAGGCGCGCCTGCGGCGGCCGCGCCGGAAACTTCTCCGCTCACGGGTATGCACTCCGCGGCCCTGTGCCGGTCGGTCTCTCCCTTGCCAGAAGGCAGAAAGAACGGTCGGACTTCGAGGAGACACCGATGGGCAAGGGCAGCACCGCCAGCAGCGCGACCCACTACCGCACACGCGAGGACGGCCGGATCGGCTGTATGAGTTGCGGGCAACCCGCGACCCGCTGGATCGACATGGAACGCAGGGGAATGCGGCGGTTTCTCTCGACCGCCTACTGCGCCGAGCACGGCGATTGGGAGTTCGACGACCCCGACCACACCCACCGTGCCCGCGCGCTCACTCAGGACTGAAAATGACTGCTGCACACTACATTCCCGCTCTGCGCGCGATCGTCGCTCACGAGTTCCCCGGTTCGCCGACCGAGCGGCCCGACCGTGCCGAATGGGCGCGTGCCGAGGCGATCTCCGGGATCGAGATCACCGGATACCTCAATCGGGCCCGGTTGCGTTCGCAGGTGCTGCGCCACCTGATCCGCCACCCCGAGTCCGCGTTGCACCCCACCGATCTGGACGGGGTCGGCCGCGTCGGTCACACCGTGCTGCTGTGCCGGTGCGGTGAGCGCCACGTCACCGCCCGCACGACCGTGCCCAGCACCGTCAATCCCGCCCTGGCCACCTCGACGGTCACCGACACCGAGTTCATGGCGCAGCGCGCATGGACCAGCAGCCACCGCCCTCACGGCGGAATCCGGCAGGAGTACACCCGATGAGCCTCGATATCCGCACGTTCGACCTGGGCGCCGAGTTCGGGCGCGCCCGCGCCACGATCACCAGGGTCGGCATCGATGTCGTCTACCACGTGCGCGCGCCGCACCTGCACGGTGCGTTCACGCTGCGCCCCCTCGACCCGCTCGAATCCGAGCCGGGCGAGGGCGCCGAAGTGATCTTCGGTTGTGACGGTGCCCTCGCCGCCCTACATCCAGCGTGGGAACTGCTGCTCGCGCGTCCGGTCGTGCACCGGGTCACCCTCATCGCTGGGGCGCGGGTGTCGGTTCACCGGCTGGCCGCCATCACCGACAACCCGCTGTTGCTGTGCCGCGAACCCGCTGCCGGGGATGGAAGCCGAGTCGCCACGGGCGCGGTCAAACGGCGCGCCAGCGCGACCATCGGCGCGATCACCGCCGACTACCTGGCCCGTGCGGACCTGCACGAGCTGCACCACGCCCACTGTGTCGAGGCAGCGAAAGCCCGGATCAAGGGTGCCGAGCGCGTCATCACCGACACCGAGCACGCGATCAATCGCAAGGTCGCCGAACTCAGCAAAGCCCGCCACACCCTGGCCACGCTGCACCGCGCCGCAGCCGGTGAACAACTGCCGACCTGGTTGCGCCACTCGCTGGCCCGCCTGTCCACCCGCTGACCGTCGAGAAGGGAGACCGCGCCGATGATCGCCAGCCCGCCGCCCGACCCAACGCCCGCCACCGCCGCGCCGTCGCGGCGCGACGACGAGCCGGGCCCGGTGACGTCGAATCCGCACTGGCACCCCAAGCCCTCGTGGCGGATCGCCGAGGACGGCCGTATCCACGCGCTGGCCGGATATCGCATCCACATCGAGCCGATGCGCCGCAACCTGCGCGACGCCCGCCGGTTGTGTGACGAGATCACTTGCGGCGCTTGTATTCACGATTGCTCGTGCTTGCCCTGCTCGGGCTGGTGTCTGTGCGATACCTTGCCCGAGCCGACCACCTACCGCGACCGCCCGGCACCCGGCCGCGATGGCGAGGTCCGGTGATGGCGCGGCGTGTGCCCGGCCAGGGCAAGAACAGCACCTGGGATCCGACGTTCTGGTGCCACAAGTGCAATCGCTGCGGGCGCAAAGGAACCCGCGACTTCATCCCCCAGTTCCAGCGCGACCTAGAAGAGTGGGAACAACGCGGCAGTTACGCCAGCTCACTCGGTAAGTACGGTGCCGCGGTCGTGTGCCGGTGGACGGTGGCCTGCAATCGCCGGTACTGGGCCCAGGTGAAGGCGGTCGAGGCCGCCGAGGACGCCCAGCGCGCGGCCGACGCCGCCGCCGGAATCATCACCGCCGGGCCGACGGTCGAGCTGGACGCCCGCCACGATCAGCGCCCGTCGAGCACCGGATTGCCCGAGGCCCCAACGCAGATGACGTTCTGGGACGCGCCGGGTTCGACCGGCTAGCCACCCGTAGGGCCATGTGCTCCGGGCCCGCGGTCGTCCCCGCGCGGGCCCGCGGGCTGGCGCCCGGCGGAGCTCGCGGTGCTCGCGCGGTGTTCGCGCCGGCGGCGCGGAGTTCGGAAACCCGGCGTCGCCGGTTGCTGCACCTGGTGGAGTTCTTGCCCATTCTGGCTCTCCGATCTTGACCGGCGCCGTCCTGCGCGCAACCCCCAGGCTGGCGGCCCTGGCGGGCGGGTTGCACTCCGGGCGGCTCGTGCCGGTCGAGTTCTCCTCTGCCAGAAGGGCAAGAAGTTCGGTCGGGGTGATCCAGCCGAGGGAAGCAGGGAGGACACCATGACCGTGCCGCAGATCGAGGCCAGCGACATCGTCGGAAAGGCCGGGGACAACCAGGTCACCCTCTACGCCGAGCACCGTGGCGTGCCGCTGCGCTACCAGCTGCGGATCGACTCCTACCCCGAGTACTGGCGATTGAGCGTCGAGGCGTTCGCCCGCGACCAGCTGACCTGGAACACCTTGTGGTCGCTGATGCCCGAGTCCTACCAGGTCGTACGCGGTCCCGACGACATCGCGGCGGTGATCGATCCCGACAGCCGCATCATCGCCAGCCCCTACAACCGTGACCTCGAGGTCAAGGCCGCGAGCTGGAACAAGCTCATCGCCGAACTCGCCCGCCACGTCGAGTTGCTGCTCGCACCGCCCGCGCCCGCGCGCCTGGACCTGGCCGTCGAGGACGACAACCTCATCGTCACGGCCGGGATCAGCGAGGCCGACAACGCCGTGGTGGTGCAGGTCGACACCTACGGCCTGGACCCCGAGCGCCAGTGCCGGGTCTACGTCAACTCCGGTCCGGTGTTCGACGCGATCCCCGAACGGTGACCCGCAATTCCTGAAACCACCTCTACTGCAAGGAGTTACGCGATGAACAACACCATCACTGACCGCAGCGCACGCGGCCACCGGGGTGCGCGCGGACTGCGCGCTCGCGCCGGTTCCCTGCGGGTCGGGCTGACCGGTTGGCGTGGCCGCCGACGAACCGCCGGGGCAGAGCTCGAGCTCGCCGTGGCCGACCAGTGGTGGATCAGCGTCGACGCCTGTATCAGCACGATCGACGGGGCCGCGCTCGTTCACGTCGACACCAGTGCGCTCGACCCGTCGCGGCGTTGCCGGGTCACGGTCAACGACGGCGCGGTCTATGACGCGATCCCCGACGAGGCGGACCACAACCTCGATCAGGTCGCGGACTACCTGGCCGAGTTGCGCCGCCAAGAGGTCAGCGACCTCACCCGGGCAGGCGCGGCCGCGCGCGTTCAAGCCCCCGACCTGCCCGAATGGCCCTACGTGAACGTCGACCCGGACGACCTCGGGCGCGACTGGCCCCTGATCACCCTCGATCAAATCGTGCGTTGGGGCGGCACCGTGCTCACCGAAGACGAAATCGACCGGGTCGTCGCCGCGATCCCGAAGTCCCCGATTCCCGACGCGATCGCCGACATCGTCGCGGCCATCACCGCCCAGGACCCGAGCGAAGACGAACCCGATCCCGACCGGCGCCGCCACGGAGACTGATCCCCGCGCGGGCCGTGGGCCGGTTCCCCGTTCACCACGGGGCGCCGGTGCTCGGCCCCGCGGGGCGCCGGGAATCGAGCACGGCGGCCACCGTGCGCTGCCTGTGGCGCCGGCAGGGCGGTTTCACTGCCGCCCGGCGCGCGGAACTCACCGAGGGTTCGTGCCGGTCTGCGCCCGTGGGGCGTGGGAACCGGGCCCACGGGCGCGCCATCGGCGCCCCGTGCGGCGGTCCGATGCCCGGGGGTTGCCTTTTTCCCTTCTGGCCGTTCGATTCTGGGCCGGGCGGCGCACCTGCGCGCAACCTCGAGGCACTGGCGTGGCCTGACGGCTCGGCAATTTTCCACTACGAGGCTTGCTGATGCGGCGCCGTGGAAATTTCCCGCCCACGACATTGCACTCCGGCGGCCTATTGCCCGCCCGAACTCTCCCCTTGCCAGAAGGGCAAAAGCATTGGCGGGTAGGCCAATTGAGGTTTGGGAGCAGCGATGGGTCAGTACTACAGGCCGGTTTTCCTCGAGGACCAGGGCAACGCGATCACAGGTTGGCTGTCGTGCTACGACTACGGCAACGGGGCCAAGCTCATGGAGCACTCCTGGGTCGGCAACGAGTTCATGACGGCGGTGGAATCGCAGCTGTCGACGCCGACCAGGCTGGTGTGGGCCGGTGACTACGCCGATCCCGAGCCAGGCACCGTGGCGACCCTGTACGCGATGGCAGGGTGGGGCAGCAAGATCAGCCCGGACGACCCGCAGCGCCGGTCGGGACGGTTCGTGATCAACCATGACCGGGGCATGTACGTGGACAAGCAGCAGATTCCGGCGAACGCGGACGGGTGGACAGTGCACCCGCTGTCGGTGCTGACCGCCGAGGGGAACGAACGCGGCGGCGGCGACCTGCACGAGGACTACACCACCGGCAACTTCGCCCTGGTCGGCACCTGGGCGCGCGACCGCATCAGCGTGGGCGAGGTCGTGCCCGACGGGTTCGATCGACTCACGTTCGACCTGGTCGAGACCTAGGACCCTGACCCGCATCGGGCACCTCGTGATCGCAGGATCGCGGGTGCCCGGTGGGGGAACCTGGCTGGCGGAATCGAGCACGGCCTGGCCGTGCGCGGCGGGGTGCCCGGGAGCCGAGGCTGGCGCCGGCCCCACGGGCGCGGAACTCACCGGCGGTTCGTGCCCGGTGTTCCGCCCGCAGGGCGGGTTGTCGGGAACCGGGTGCACCAGCTGCACCCGGTGCAGGCGGTTCGCTTTGTTTTGTCCTTCTGGCCGTCCGATGATGACCGGCGGCCCGCTGCATGCAACCGTTCGGCTGCGCTGTCGCTTCGGCCCTGGCAGGCGGCGACAATTTCTCTCCATTCGTGCTCACCCCGGTTCGCTGCCGAGAATTTGCCGACCCCGAACAGTTGCATTTTCGCGGCCCTGATGCCGGTCTGAATCTCCCTCGCCAGAAGGGCAAAAAAAGTTGGCGGCCACGTCAACCCCTTCTTTTTCGCGAAGGAGCCAGCCAGTCATGAGCCGGGAAACCTACGAGACCCTCAACACCCAAACTCTCATCGGCTATACCGACAAGCGGGGAATGGCCTGGCACTACCGCGCTGATTCCCAGGGCGTGGAGCCGAATCATTATCCCGGCGCGATCCCGGTCGCCGATGTCGAGCGCCGGTTGTTCGATTGGGACGCGATCGCCTCACCGAAACGCTGGGACGTGCCTGCCGCGGTCGAGGAGGCCACCGGAGTGGATGTCCAGGGGCGTCCGGTGCGCACGATCACCGGCACCGATCAGGTGATCTGGCGCAGCGACCGGCCCGAGGTCGATCTGGGCACCTTCCGCCCCGGCTATGAGATCCACCAGTTCAAAGAGGTGCTGCTGGAAGGGCTCGCCGAGATCATCACTCCCGACGGGCTGGCCGTGACGAGCGAATCGCTGGGCATCGGTTCGGCCGGAGTGCTGCGAGAGGGTCGCCAGGCGTGGGTGCAGATCGAGACCCCGGACAACGTGTCCACGCCCGAGGGGGTGGATTTCCGGCCGACGCTGCTGGCCGCCTCCAGCCATGACGGTTCGCTGTCGACGACCTTCGCCGCGGTCGCCACGATCGTGGTGTGCGACAACACGATGGCCATCGGGCTGAGCGAGGCCCGCGAATCGGGGCGCCGTATCAAGATCCGCCACAGCCGCAACTCCCAGTTCAAGATCAAGGACACTCGCGAGGCGCTGGGGTTGATCGTGGAATCCGCCGAGGGATTCGCTGCCGACATCGCCGAGTTGTGCCGGATCGAGGTCAGTGACCAGCAGTTCCGGATGTTCCTGGCCGAAATCGCCCCTATCCCGCCGGATGCTTCCCCGGCCGGGGCCACTCGGATTCACAACCGGCGCGCCGAGCTGCACGAGGCGTACCACGGTGATCGCCGGATCGAACCGTGGAAGGGCACCGCGTTCGGTCTGCTCCAGCTGGCCAACACCTGGCGTCACCACCTGGCGCCGATCCGCAAGGACACCAGCCGCGTCGAGCGCAACATGTCCCACGCCGTGACCGGAAAGACCGCCGTCGAGGACGCGAAGGTTCTCACCGCGATCGACAAGGTCCTGGCCATGGCCTAACGGTGCGTCTCGCACACGAGATCCGACCGGTTTCGTGTGCGGGGCGGACGGTTGGAAATGCCACTGCCAAAGCCCTGAACAAATACCATCAAATCGGTACGAGAGAATCCGAGAAGCATTGTCCGACAATTGCACCGACCACCTATTACGGCTGGTGAATAGCGGTCAGATCAGGTAGAATAAGGGAAAGTTCGGCGCGCTTCACTGCCGACGATTCCGGGGAAATTCTGAGGAGTGAAGAAATGCCGGTAATGGTGTATTCCAAGCCTGCGTGCGTGCAATGCGACGCCACGTACAAGGCGCTCGACAAAGCGGGAATCGAATATCAGGTGATCGATATCAGCGCCGACCTCGAGGCCCGTGACTATGTGATGTCGTTGGGGTATCTGACCGCGCCGGTCGTCACCATCGACGGGGAGCACTGGTCAGGGTTCCGTCCGGACCGGATCAAGAAGCTGGCCGCGGCATGAGCGCGGTGACCGAGCTCGAGACCGTCGAGCTGTACATCTCGGCTTTCACCAGCTCCGACCTGGGCGCCGGGATCGACCTGCATGCCGTGCACGAGGTGCACTACAACGACGACGAGACGATCTACGGCTGGACCGTCGGCCCGTGGTGGGAATCGCTGCCGGTGGGCCCGGAAGATCCCGCCGCGCGAGCGACCCTCGACGAGCTCGACGCCGCGCTGGTGGCCGCGGGGTACACGCGCACGACACAATGGAGTGGACCCCGCCACCGTCGATCCGACAACAGCGTCCGCTACATCGCGGGCGCCACGACCACGCTCGAGATCTGAGAAAGGGGTGCAGGTCATGGCCAGGAACACGCGATCCGCGGCCGCCGCGGGTGAACTGCGGCCGGTTCCCGAACTCGATACCGACGTCGACGTCGATCTGGTCTCCGAGCTCGCCGACGAGATCGAGCGGCGCACCGTCGCGGTCCGGCTGGATCCGGAGACCAACCTGATCGGCGCGCTCATGGCCATGCCCGCGGGCGAGGTCGCCGAGGTGCTCGAAGTACTCGGTGACGACGACATCGAACGACCGTTGGCCCGCACCATCTTGATCGTGATCCGCAAGCTCGTGGCCAGCGGCCGCACGCCGGATCCGGTCGCGGTGGTCGCCGCGATCCGCAACCCCGATCACCGCGGTGCCGGCGGTGAGACCACGGTGGTCACCGAGGTCCCCAACCGGTTCGAGACGATCGCGAAGTTCGTTGCCGACTGCTACACGACCGGGATCGGCGTCGACGTGTGGGGAACGGCCTACCAGGTCGTCGACGATGCCTACCGCCGAGCGTTCGGGATGGCCGGGCTGCGGCTGACCCAGATGGCGGACTACCCCGCCGATACCGAGGACATCGAGCAGGTCGCCGCGGCCGCGGTCCTCGAATGGCGCGGCTACTGGCACCGCCTGCGCGCGATCAAGGCCCGCTACGCCCACACCCCGGCGCCGGCGCCCGAGGACGTCGAGGCCGAGGCCGACGATCACGGCGAACACCGTGACGAACCCGCTCCCGAAGACGACCACTGACCCGACCCGACGCCACCACCGCGACGTCTCCCACGTCGCTGAGCTGGGCGTCTATGATCGATCCAAGAAGGAGAGGAGCCGCCATGGCCACCTGGGCAGCGAAGTTCCCCGCCGAGTTCAAGAAGCTGACCGACGAGCAGGCCCGCGCGCTCGAGGGCACGCTGGCCAGCCACGCACTCGAAGGCCTGACCCCGGACAAGACGTTCGTGGCGAACCTGGTCGCGGTGCGCACCGGCACGATCGACCGGGCCGAGTACCTGCGCCGCGCCAAGGCCTGGTCCGCCTCCAAGCACCGAGTTGTCCGCGCCGCGGGTTGAATGACCAACCCGGCTGACTCTGCGGAGTGGCAGGCCTACCTGTGGCCCTCGAACGACGGTTCGGGGGCCATGCTTCGCAATCTGTTCGGCACCCACGATCCCGACGAGCTGAACGATCTCGAGTACGCCGCGACCGCGCTGCGCCTCGACGAGCTGCGAGCCGGCGAGGTCGACATCGCGCGTACCGGCGACGCCGCGGAATGGCGCGAGATCCACCGGCACATCTTCCAAGATGTGTTCGAGTGGGCCGGGCAGTACCGCAACGTCGAGATCGACAAGTCCGGCGAACGGTTCCTCAACTCGACCGCGATGGATTCCTACCTGCACTACGCGCTGCGGGAAACCCGCGAGATCGACTGGTCCGGGCTCGACCGCACCCAGTTCGTCGACGCCGCGGCCGCGACCTACATGAAGCTGAACTTCGCGCACCCGTTCCGGGAGGGCAACGGCCGGTCCTCGCGAGCCTTTCTCGACCGGCTCACCGGCGAGGCGAGGTTCGAGTGCGACTACAGCCGCGTCGAGGCCGCGGTGTGGAACGAAGCGTCGCGGGCGACGATGCACCTGGACTACAAGATGCCCACCGGCCACAGCCCGCTGGTGCCGGTGTTCGACGCGATCACCGTCGACCGCGCCGAGCAGGCGACGGTCGAACGCGACGACGATCCTCAGCTCGCCGCCGACATCGCCCGCGTCCAAGCCGCTCTGCGCGCGCAGTCACCGCGCTCGGCCCGCTCCGGATCCGCGCCCGAGGTGCCCTCGATCGAGGTGACCCCGCCGATGCCCCAACGCGACACTGGCTACGAACTCTGACCCGTCGACACAGTCACGGCTTGACCTGTTCGGCATGACGGTCCATCCGGCTCGGCCGCAGCCGTCTCGGCACCGCCATGAGCGCCTCCTTGGCCGCGCCGCTGGACCCGCAGACCGTCAACAACGGGCGGCGCTCGGGAATCGGGAGCGCACGGAACTCATCGTCGTCGAGGCGACCGACGACGATGTCGAGGGAGTCCTCGACGATGTGGTGATTGATCCTGGCGGCCAGTTCCTCAGCCTCGGCTCCGGCGAACTGATCGCGCTCCACCACACCGCCCCAGTCATCGCCGCCTTTGGGGCCGAACAGCAACACGGTGCGCGGACTGATCGGCATCGCGATCTCCACCGCGGTGGAGATCCCGCGGCGTTGGGTCGAGACCACATGCGCCGTCCGGGTGACCGGGCGCCGTCGACGGCCCTTCTTCTTCGATGAGCGCTTGAACTCGCGCTGCCATTCCTGCTCGGTCATCGCGCACTCCGGCAGATGAGAAATGGGCCCGCCGGTAGTGATCATGATGACCATCTCGTCGCCGATCAACAGCATCGGCCGGTCGAGGGTGATCAGACAGACCGGCCGCTCGAGGAGGTCGCGCGCCACCGCCTCGGCCAGCGGGCCGATCTGCTCGATGTGCTCGTTCTGGTGGGGCGTGAACTCCAAGGTCCGCAGTTCGTCCTCGGTCACCGTGTCGGCCATCGTCAGGGCCGCCACCGTCTTGGCCTGCCAGTCGACCATCATCTCGTGCTCGCGACGACGGCGTGGACTGCGCACGGCCTGGAACGCAACGAACTCGACCAGCTCGGTGAACTCCTGAAAGGTCACGGCCACATCAATCGCGAACGGGGTGCCGAGCTTGCGCAGCACCGCCGCGGCGCGCGCCTCGACTCCACTGAGCAAGTGCTCGAGGCTGGAGTCGAGCTTCCCGTCGGTGGCAATGAAGGTGTAGAAGTCCTTGATCCCCAGATCGGTGATCATGCGGATGCCCTCGCGGCGATCGTGCTTGGACTTCACCCACACCCGGCCACTCGAGTCGGCCCACTTCTTGAGCACGAACTTCGGAACGACATGATGGCGAGAACCGACCTTGCGGAACCGGTCGGGCGACTGCAACCACTCCTCGTCGATGGTCATGGACCAATTGCACCACCGGCCCCCGACAGAACTCGAACGGATTATCGGGCGCCGATCGACGGCGGCCGGCCAAGCCCACCCGAGCACGCCGCGGGATCCTCCCTCGCCGCGGCTCCCGACCGCCCCGCGTGGTCGGTCGGGTCGACGCGGTCGACCGCTGACGCCGGTGCGGCAGGCACCGCACCAGCACCCGGTGCGGTCTCTGCCGAACAGCCCTCGCGGGCCGTGCCCTCTTGTGCGCGCCAGGCGCCGGAGACGAAGCCCTGACGGGCTGCCGACAGAACGGCCAAGGTCCTACCGGACCGACACCTACTCCATCGGCGCGGCGGTGCGCGACCGAGGTTCTGTTCGGGTCGCCGCGGGCGCCGACGAGCACGCGGACCGGTGTGCCGACGGGGGTGGGCGAAGCACCGTGGCGGGTGGTTCGTGCTCGGCGAGAACGTCGTGCTGGCGGGTAGCGGTCACCATGCTGGCCGTCCGGATCTGGCGTCCGAAGTCTGGCCGGCGGCCCGTTGCGCGCAACCCCTGACTGCGGCCCCCGTGCGGGGGCGGGAACAACTTTTCGGCTCTCCCGAGCAGCCCGCTGGAGCGGGCGCGGCCGAAAACTTCTTCCCTCAGGGGTGTGCACTCCACGGCCCTCGTGCCGGCCTGATTCCTCCCTGCCAGATACCGGACACCAACCAGCAGGAGGACCTCATGCTCACCATCCACGACCCCATTCTCGGCGACGTCGAGATCACCCCCGACCGCTTCATGGTCATCGTCACCAACGTCGACACCCATGAGAGCCGCGAGCTCACCATCACCGCGAGCATGATGCCCGATCCCAGCGAGGCCGGTGCCGAGCGGTGGATCGACGAGCTGCTGGGCGAGCCGTGGGTGGTGCGCATGGCCGTCCCGATGATCGGCGGTCACCTGGCCGTCGCCTGAACCTCGGCCCGGCCGCTTCGGCGGCCGGCGGATCCGGTCGGCGCGGGACTCGCTGCGCTCCTGCACCCCGCGTCCCAGGCGGGCGCGATGGGGTGTCGGCGGTGCCCGGTAGCGTCGGGCCCCGTGTGGTGGCGCGGGGAGAAGACCGACGAGTTGGCGCAGTCGCTGAGGCACTGGCTGACCCCGGTGTGCGCGACGGGATTGACCTCGACGCAGACGACCGAGTTGATCACCGCGCACACCCTCGAATGGGCGCACAGCAAACGCTGGCGAACCTCCACCGAGGTGCCCGCGCTGGTCGAGCGAACCATCAGCGGCCGCGTCTACAGCGGGCGCGTGGACGTGGTGTGTGAGCGGTCGTGGTGGCGGCCACCGATCGCCATCGAAATCGACCGCGCGAACAAGTCGTGGTCGGTCGACAAGCTGGTTGCCGAGGCCGAGGCCGGGCACGTCGCGCTGTGGGTGCGCTGGCGCGGGGAGACCGTGATCGATCTACCGCCCACGGTCGGGCTGGTCGACATCCGAGCCACCATCGCCAACCCCCGATCCACCCGTCGACGGGTTCGCTGAACCGATCCGCACGCGGTGCTGATGGCGGGTCTCGCGATGCTCGTGCTGTCCTTGTCCGCCGTCGGCGGAGCAGGGGTTCCGGCGTCGCCGGAAGCAATCCCTCTTCCCCGTGCGGGGAGGGTTCTTTTCCCTTCTGGCATCCGAGTTTGACCGGCGGTCCACTGCACGCAACCCGTGACTTCGCGGTGCTCGACCCTGCGGGCGCGAACAACTTTTCCGGCTCTCCCGAGCAGCCCGCCGAGGCGGGCGCGGCCGGAAAACTTCTTCGCTCAAGGGTGTGCGTTCCGCGGCCCTGTGCCGGTCGGATCTCTCCCTGCCAGAAGGGCAAAGAAATGGTCGTGGCGATCGCGATCATCGGACCTGGGAGGGTTTCGTGGGCAAGGTAGTGGTCAACACGGCGAACGATCTGATCGCGGCGGTTCCGGCGCTGCTGGGCTACCCGCCGGTCGAGCGTGTGTCGCTCGCTTTCATCACCGAGCGGGAGGTGCTTTTCGTGGCCGCCCCACCGATGGAGCTGTTCCCCGGCGAGATCGATCTGTTCGAGGGTGCCGCGCGCAACGGTGCCGATCGGGTGATCGTGATCGTGGCGACCGAAGAGCCGATGTCGCGGGTGCGAACCATCGTCGACGACATCGAGCGTCAAGCCCGTCAGGCGGGTGTGCAGATGCTGCGGGCGGTTCATCTGCCGGAGTACACGATGGGCGCGCAGTTCACCGATGTGCGCACCGGGGAGATGGGGTTGCTCAACGATCCGAGCACGTCTCCGGTCGCTGCCGATCGCGTGATGTCGGGCCGTCGTCTGCACGCGAGCCGCGCGGAAATCGAGCGCCGTTTCGAGCTCACCGAGGAAGCCGAACCGATGCTCGCAACTTCCGAGCCGTTCGAGCAGTTCGCGGCGCGCACGCTCAACGATGCGGTGGACGCGGTCATGCTCGGCGAGCCGGTCGGGGCCGAACTCGCGGCCCGTGTGGGTCGGTTGGTGGTGCGCAGTCGGACCGCGCGCGATGCGCTGGTCGGGGTCGGTGCGATCGGATGTGATCTGGCTGCGACGGTCATGGTCGACATCGCGAATCAGTTGCGTGGACAGATGCGGGTGGAGGTGCTCGCCGTCGCGGCGATCATGCTCTACGTCGCGGAGGACGGAGTGCCCGCAAGCGTGGCGGTCACGACCGCAGCGCAGTACGCGCGGGCCGAGGGGATCGCCGAGCCGCCGTTGCTGTCGCTGCTGATCCAGGCGCTCGGTAACGCGGTCGAACCGAGGGTGTGGCGTCGGCTGATCGACGTCGGTGTCGTGGTGGCCGACGACAGCTACCGGGTGTTCATCCCGCAGGTGTGAGCCGACGGTGCGAGGGGCCGGTGCGCCGGTCCCTCGCCGTTGTGCGGCGGGCCTCCGCACGGTCGGCCGACAGCGGAACGAGCTGACGCTCGTGCTCCTCGGTCGCGCCGTCGGCGGGGTGGAGCGGAAGCACCGCGCGGGCGCGCGCTGCCCTGTTGCGTGCGGTCTGTTGAACGGGTGAGGCCCGGACCGATAGTCGGTCCGGGCCTCACCCGTGTGCTGTGTCTCGGGGCGTGCGTTCTCTGGTCGTTCAGTCGTTGGCGCGTGTGGGGAATGCGATGTCGAACACCGCTGTGTTCGTGCGGCGCACATCGATGAACCGCTCGCCGCGAACAACAGCCGCGAGTTCGGCCGGCCGCGGCTTGTCGCGGTCCATCAGCACCTTGACGAGTTCAGTTTCAGCGCTCATTCGATCCCTCCGATCATGAGGTGGTTGGTCGGGTCAGGCCGAAGCCGTCGACGGCTCGGGCACCGTGCCTAGAGGTGGATTTGCGGGTGGCGGCGGGGACGGCTTCTTGTCCTGGCTGCTCTTCGGCGCGGCCGCCGTCGTGGCGGCGGTGCCGCGTCCTGCTGCGTCGCGACGCAAGGCCTTGGCGGAGTTGGTGCTGGGCTTCTTCGCGGGCGCCTTCTCGAGGAACGGGAAGAGGCCGAGTTCCTTGAGGGCGTTGTCGTCGAGCCCGGCGGTGCGTGCTTGTTTGACCGCGGCGTCGACCGCGGCGACGTTGGCGGCATCCTCCTCGGCATGGCGGGCGCGGGCCTCATCGCGGGTGGCGAACGCGTCCGCCAGCGCGCGTGCCGAGGTGATCTTCGCGTCGAGTCCTGCGCGCAGGATCGACTCGATCTGGTCAACGCTGGGTGTGGTCATTCCGACAGCCTAAACCAGCCGGTTTGGTTGCGGGAGGGTTGGGACGTCCCGATGCCTCGACTCGGCCCACAGGGGGCCTCCCCGAGGCATCGGGACGTCCGCGGGCGCGGCAAGCCGCGAGTCTTGCGGAGCCAGCCCCGACGTCACGGTGACATCCGTTGCGTACGCTAAGGATCGAGAGCAAGCTATACACTTAATTGCATTAAGTGGCTTGCGCGCTGGCTCGGCGGCCATCGCTGTGCGACACTGGGCGTGTCGTTCCCACCGGTTGGTGGGGGCGCTGCGCTCGGATTACTGCGGAAGGCGGTTACGGCATGACGGCTACGGACTCGTCCGCTGAGAGTGGCGATGTGTCCGCGTCGGGACGTCGCCGTCCGACGGGTCGACGTGTCGAGAACACGTCGAGTGATGTGGTCCCCGTGCGCTACACGATGACGTGGTCGCCCGCGTACGCGCGGCGGGTGCAGGAGTTCTCGACAGAACGTGGCATGTCGGTGCAGGGCGTGGTCAAGGAAGCCCTCGCCGTCCTGATGGCGGCCGAGGCAGACGCTGGTGGCGAGGCCGCCGGCGGAGGTCCGGGTGCGGAATCCGCAGCGGTCGATGCCACTGTCCTGTTCGGTGGTGACGGGCATGTCGATCGTGAGGCGCGGGCGGTGGTGGCGAAGGAGTTGTTCGCGCTGCACCGACTGGTCTCCAACGTCGCCAACAACGTCAACCAGATCGCGAAAGTCGCCAACTCGACACGCGTGTTCGACGACGAAGGTGACCAAGAACTGCGCGCGAATTTCGAGCTGATGCGGCGCCTGGCGTTCCGCCTTGACGCGGTGCTCGACGGGTTCCGGGTGTCATGATTCCCAACATCACCCGCGGTGGGAGCATGGCCGGATTGATGACCTATCTGGTCGGTCCCGGTCGCGGCAACGTACACACCGAGCCGCACCTGGTGACCGGTGACTCGGCGATCATGGCATGGCACGACGACGCCGAACTGTCGCACCTGGCCGCCCTCGACATCGCCGCGCAGCTCGACCAGCCGCGCAAGGTTTTCGGCACCGAGGTACTCGCGCCGAACTACCTGCGCGACGACGAGGGCAACGAACTGCGCGGCCCCAACGGCAAGAGGATCAAGCACCCCGACCGTCCCCTCAAGGACGGAAATGTGTGGCACTGCTCGCTGTCGCTGAGCGCTGCCGAAGGGCAGCTGACCGACGATCAGTGGGCCCGCGTCGCGCACGACTTCATGGACCGGATGGGGTTCACCGAGGCCAGTGGGCGCTCCCCCGCTCGGTGGGTCGCGGTGCGTCACGGCCTGAGCAAGAAGGGCAACGACCACATCCACATCGCCGCGAGCGCCGTGCGCGAAGACGGCACGAAAGTGAGCACCTGGAACGACCATCCTCGCGCGCAGAAGATCGTCGCCGAACTCGAGCGCGAGCACGGCCTCGTGGTCATCGAGTCGCGCGGAAAGGCACCGAGTATCCCGGGCTATCACCCGGGCGAAGTGGCGAGCGCGAAGCGTCGCGGTGACCTCGATCCGGCCCGCGATTACCTGCGGCCGATCGTGCGTGCGTGCGCGACCGCGAGCAAGACCGAGGCCGAGTTCGTGCGGCGTCTGCGCCGCGAGGGACTCGCGGTCTCGGCGCGGTTCGCCGCGGGCCGGTCCGACGTCGTCGTCGGCTACAAGGTAGGTCTCAAGCCGCGGATGGTCGGCGGTAAGTGGGAGCGCGTCGTTTACTACGGTGGCGGCGAGCTCGCGCCCGAGCTGGCGCTGCCCGCGCTGCGGGAGAGCTGCGGTTGGGAACGTACTCCCGAGACCGCCAGCGAGGCCGTCGACGAGTGGACAGCGGCCAAGCGTGGGCGCCCGATCGTGCACGACGGTGGTCGTGAAACTCGCGAGCTCACCGACCCCGCGTTGATCGAGCGCGCCGCGAAGGACCTCGGGCAGTGGAACAAGTACCTGCGTTCGATTCCCCATGGCGATCACGCGCAGTGGGCCAACGCCGCCGGGCGCACCGCGGGTGTTCTCGCGGCATGGTCTCGGCGCGTGGACCCCAAGCTCGGACGCGAACTCGCGGCCGCCGCACGGGCCATCGAGCGGTCCGCTCAGGTGTACCCGTCGCAGCGGTTCCACAAGCCGGTCGGGCGGATCGACTTCGCGACCAGTGCCGCGCTGCTGCTGATGCAGACGACCAACGTCTCCGCCGCGACCGGCTGGGTTCTGGTCCTGCGTCAGCTCCTGAAAACGATGGAGGCGATCCACGACGCACAGGTCGCGATGGGACAGCTCCAGCGCGCCGAACACATCGACTACGCACGCCGGGTGAACCTCGCCGCGGTGCGCACCCAGCTCCCCCAGAAGGCGAGCGCGGGCAGCGTCGCGGTGGCCACGGAGGTCCCGATGGATCCGGAGCTGGCCAAGGTCCGGCAGTTCTACGACGCGCAGCGCGGGCGCGGCGCCGAAGCGGCCGGTACTCGCGAGCCAGGCTCGCCGATTCCGGCCAAGCTCGACCCGGATGTCGAGCAGCCGACGGTGGGTGTGCAGCCCGAGCGCGAGGGTGGCGTCGAACGCTGACCCGACTGCTTGATCAGCATGCTGTAGCACCAGCGGAACCACCGTCGGATTCGACGCGAACAACGAGAGATCGGAACCACAGTGAGCACCCAGTCCGGCATCGCCCAGGCACGTGTCGTCGCCTCGAGAGCGATCTTCGAGCGGTTCCTTCCACCGACGGTCTACGCCGACGTCGCCGGGCTCGAATCGTGGGTCAGCGCAGAGACCGGAGTCTTTGTTCCGGGATTCATCCAGCCCGATGCGCCAGGTGGGATCGCGGCGGTGTCGGCCGAGCTCCCGCTGCACTCCTGGATCGCTCGACGCGAACTGTTCCCCGCCTACACCGACGAGGAGCTGGCTACCTTCCTGCAAGCCTGGGATCTGCTCGAGGGACACCGCCGCTTGGTGCACATCGAACTCACCAAAGCAGGCGGATTCCTCAACACTCCGCAGCCCGGCGTGTACTTCGCCAGCCTCTACGCCGAGGAGGGCATAGGCGTCGATCTCGCGGGTCAGATCGGGTCGCTGCTTGAGGCAGTCGACTTCGGTGTTCCGCCGGATGACGGGCGCGACGCACCTGCGAGCGAAAACTTCTACGCATGGTGGTACGGGGTCTGACAACCGGCCCCCGAGTGTGTCGCCATCCGGGTAGACCCGGTGGCCGGGCGCGATTGGTTCAGCCGGCGATCTCACCGAACAGATCGAGTTGCTGCCCGCCGGATCGAGGGATCCGGGCGCGCTTGTTCGCCACGCCCGTCGTCAGCGCGGCCGCGCGGACTTGATCGATCTCGGCGAGGCCGAGGCGTTGTGCGACGAGCTCGTCGGGATCACCGCGAAGGTGCTGGCGCTGCTGCGCGGTGGCCCGCAGAGTTCCCGGTGCCACGACGAGGTCGGCCGCGCGGCCGGCGCGGCGCACGATCGTGTCGATCGTGTGCGGGACCAAGCGACGGTGGGGCGGGTTGAACGACACGAACAGCGCACGTTCGGCGCTGTCGCGGCCGAGCAGGCTGTCGCGCTGCGGCATCCAGGTTCGCAGCGCGACCCGCGCCCCGGCGGACAGCGCGGCCCAACGCTGGCGCTGCGTTCCCCGCGCGACCGTCACGCCGCCGTCGTCGGCCAGGTCCACGTCGTCGACATCGAGCGCGACGAGCTCGGCCTCGGTCGGGCCGCAGTCCTCGAGCGCCAGACAGATCACGGCGAACGCCCGCGGCCCGTCCTCGGCCCCGGACCGCAACAGCGCGCGCAGTTCCGATGCGGTCAGGGTCGCCGGGACGATCCGTGTCACCGCGGCGCGGGGCGCTTCGGGCTTGCCCATCCCGAGCGAGGCGTAGAGCAGGTCGATCGCGGTGAGCGTGAGGTTGAGCGTGGTCGCCTTGATGACGCCGTCGCGGACGTCCTGCTCCATCTTCGCGGTGAACGCGGCGATGGCACGGTCGCGGCCGGCCGTGCTCGCCAGAGCGTCGGTGAAACCGTTCGTACGGATCCACACCAGGAACTGCTGGGCTCTCTCGAGATAGGTCTCGCGCGACCGCGCAGCGCGGTAGCGCTGCCCCAGCCAGATCCCGAACGACATCACCACCGGGCCGAACCCGTACTCGGTCGCCAGATCGCCCCACCCTGCCGACGATTCGCGGTCGCTGCCCGTGCTCACGGGTCAATCGTCTCAGCCGACACCGACATCTGGCTGGCCGCCGGGAACCGGCGAGCCCAGCAGGCCGCTCACCGCGAATCGCGTGGGTGCGATCTAACCTGATGGACGATTCCCGAGGGGCCGCGTCCTTGCCGGCTGTGGTGGCGCCGGTGTGGTGAGGTGGACTCGGAATCCGGGGCGTGGGAAGGGATTAGCGGACAGCACTCTCGCCATCCGCTAATCAATCCCGACAACCGGGCTCCCGAGTGGCTGTTGCGGCATGCTGCGGCGAGGCGCAGGCTGAGGATATGGGTGCGCCCGGTCCACCGGTAGGCGTACACGCGGTAGACGATCCGGCCGCGCGGCGAGCCTGCCTGGACTGCGGTCGGCCTCTCCCGGCCGACGCTGGTTCGCTGCGTTCGTTCTGCGGACCGGCGTGCGTTTCGCGGGCCTACCGCAAGCGGGTTCGACTCATCGAACGCACTGAGCGTCGTCGCGCCGTGCTCGCCTTGTTCACCGACCTGACCTACGCGCAGAAGGCCGCGATCGTCTCCGGCAGGGTCCGGTTCGACGGGGTGCAGTGCCCGGTCTGCGGCCTCGTCGTCTGGCAGGGTGTGCGGCGCCGAACCAGCGCGGTGTACTGCTCACCGGCGTGCCGCCAGGCGGCCTACCGTCGTCGCCAGCGTGACCGTGACGGGTTACCGTCACGCGGCCAGCGAGACGACAATCGGCGTGACGGTATTCCGTCATGGCGGCACAGCTCGTAGCGAAGTGCTGGGCACCGTCACGGTGATGCCCGACCCGGTCGCCGTCGCGTGACGGTGACCGGGCTCGGGATGGCTCAGGCCGGGATCAGGCTGCCCGCGTAGGCGCCTGCCGCGCCACCGGCGGCGGCGCCGGCGAGCGCGCCCGCCATCATGCCGGGCCCGGCGAAAAGCACGACACCGGCGAGGGTGCCCAGTCCCGCTCCGACTCCGGCGCCGACACCGCACCCGACCGCGGGAACGACGACACAGCCCACGACCCCGCCAGCGACGCCACCGGCGATCGCCAATGGAATCGTCGGTACGAAGCCCGCCGCGGTGCCAGCCGCACCGCCAGCGAGCGCGCCGAGGGTGGCACCGGCTGCGAAGCCGTTGAAGACGTGAACGTTCGACGGCTGACCGTCGACGACCGGATCGGCGATCGGCTGTGCCGGGTCGGCGGCCGCGAGCACGGCGGCCGGTGGCGCGGCGGGGGCAGCGGTAGCGGGCGCGGTGGTGGCGAATCCAGCGATCCCCACCGCGGCCGCCAACGGTAGCCCGATCGACGCGACACGTCGCCCCTGGTTTCTGATGTTCACGTTGAATCCCTTCGTCGGTCCGCGCCGAGGACGGCGTCGAACCAGCTGATCGGGCCGGACTTCCCCACCGGCCCGGCGTCACTCCAGCACAGGGCGAACGACCTGCCAAAATCCGCAGAGATTTCGCTATCACCGCAGGTGGGCGCTGTTCAGGGACGTTTTCGGGGCGCGACCGGGCGATGTGTCGGACATGACCGTGAACACCACCGCGATCAGCGGTGACCAGCATCACCAGCCCGTCCGCACTCCGTGTCGGCGAACCGGATCGATGAGTTAACTGGCGATACGCTGATCAGGTGTCAAAGCCGACACCGATGCTCGCCGTGTCCGGGAGTCCTCCCGGTACCGACTCGTGGGCCGTCGAGTTGAAGTTCGACGGCATGCGCGGCCTGGCCCAGTCCACCGCCGACGGCCTGTGGAGATTGTTCACCCGGAGCGGACGCGAGATCGCCGCCGCGTTCCCCGACCTCGTCGCCCGGCTCGACGACGCGTTCGACGGCCGGCGCCTGGTCCTCGACGGCGAAGTGATCGCCGTCGACGGGGATGGGCGCCCATCGTTCTCCCGGCTGCAGCGGCGCATCCACCGGGTCTCCGCGCCGATCTCGGTGATCACCGAGACCCCGGTCGACTACGTAGCCTTCGATCTCCTCGAGCTCGACGGAGCACCCGTCACCGGCCTGCCCTACACCGAGCGACGGGCCCTGCTCGAATCGCTGGAACTCCCCCGCCACGGACTCCAGCTCGCGCCGAGCTGGCCGGGCCCCGAGGCCGAGCGTGTGCTGCAGCAGGTCAACGAGCTCTCGCTCGAGGGGATCGTGTCGAAACGCCGCGACAGCACCTACCAGCCCGGCCGCTCCCGCTCCTGGATCAAAACCGTCGCCCGCCAATCGCTTTCGGCACTGATTCTGGGATTCCTGCCGGGCACCGGGCCGAACACCGACACCTTCGGCGCACTCGTGCTCGGAGCACATCACCGCGACGGCACGATCCACTACCTCGGCTGCGTCGGCAGCGGATTCACCGGTGCCACCCGACGGATACTGCGCGAGACCCTCGACACCCTGGTCGTCGACGAGGCACCCGTCGACATAGCGCTGCCCGGCGTCCGGTGGGTCAGCCCCATCCTTGTCGCCGACGTCCACTACCGAAGCCTGGGAGCCGACGGCGCGCTGCGCCATTGCTCATTCCGCGGCATCAGAGCCGACGTCGCACCGGACGCGGTCGAATGGCCCGCCCCGATCTCCTGATCAGCACCCGCTGTCGGTCCACACCGCTACGGTGTCGCAGATGTGGCCCTGCTCGGCATACGGCGCCGACCTCGACGAGACCGGCACCATGTGCTTCGTCGCCGGTCTCGGCGAGCGCAGATGCGCCCACCTCGACGAATGCCGCGAGGTCATCAGCGAGGAGCAGCGGCGCGTGTATCGCCGAATCAACGAACTGGCGGCGCACGGAGATGATGTCTGGGCCGAACTGTCGCTCGACATCACCGATCCGACACAGCTTCTCAACGGCGAGGAACACGACGACGAACCCGAGACCTGACCCTGGAGCATCTCGGCGTCGCTCCAACTCATCGCCTCGGCACACCCAATTCTGTTGCTTCGCTGCGAAGGATGGCCGGGTGCAGTGTGGTGGCGGGACCTGGCCGGTAGAGCGCGGCGGGCCGCCCGCCGTTGCGGGTGGTCTGCTGCCCGGTGGGGACCAACGCGGCCTCGGTGCCGGTGATCTTGCGTGAGAAGTTTCGTTGGTCCAGGGGTTGACCCCAGATGATCTCGTAGACCTGCCGCAGCTCGGTGACGGTGAACTCCGGCGAGCAGAAGCGAGTGGCGAGCGTGGTGGATTCCAGCTTGGCCCTGGCGCGGTTCACCGCGTCAGCGACGATCTGGTTGTGGTCGAATGCCAGCTCTTGTCGGCCGTTCAGGATCGGGGCGACGGGCAGCCATGCTGCGGCCCGTGCATCGTCGCCCGCGACGGGCGTCGCGGCGTCGGGCACGAATGCCAGGTAGCAGATGGTGACCACGTGTTCACGGGGATCGCGGTCCGGGTGACCGTAGGCGCGCAGCTGCTCCAGGTGCGCACGATCGAGATCCAGCCCGGTTTCCTCGATCAGCTCCCGCGCCGCCGCTTCGTCCAGGTCCTCGCCGCGTTCGAGGTGTCCGCCGGGTAGTGCCCACCCGAACGGTTCTTCGCCTCGCTCGACGAGCAGGATTTTCAGGGTGTCGTCGTGCACGGTGATCGCGGCGAGGTCCACCGTGACCCTGAACCGGGTTCTGCTCATGCCGCACCACCGCGCATCTGCCCGGCGTATCGGCGCGATGTGTCGCGCCAGGACTCGATGGCCGTGATGGCCCGGTCGACGTTCATGGAACACCCCTGGTCATTTACGTCAGTCTGACACTATTAAATGTAGCGCACGAATAGTGTCAGTGCGACATAAATGGTGTCCGCGGACCTCCACGAGCCGGAGCCGCGGCGACGAGTTCCCCCTCGGACCGGTTCAGTCTGGTGTCACCTCGTGTTCGTCGTGCAGGACCCAGCCAGGCACGAACGCGGGGAACTTCTCCTGCAGCATCCGCACGTCGGCCTCGACACCCCCCGCCCGGGTGAGCATCTCAGCGTAGGGCCCATCCGCGGTGAACAGCGTCCAACGCCGCGTCGTGCAGTCCTCGACGTCGTAGACGAACAGCGCGCCGTAGAGCCCAGATGCGGGTTCGCCCAGCGCCGAGAGCCCGGCGCGGATCTCGGCGTCGAGCAGCTCGCCGTGCAGCAGAGCGAACCCCGCGATCGTCATTCCCGGCCCGATCAACACTGTCTCCCTGCAGTATGCGCTGGTCAGGCGCTGGACTCCTGGCGGGCTCGGTGTAGCCGGCGTTGTGCGCTTGCGGCTGCCGCGACGCGGCTGTGGCGCGGGATGATCGGCCAACCACGCCTGGATCTGTGCGAGGTCGTCCCACTGCACCTCCGCGACCGCGACACCAGTCGTCCAGCTGCCCAAGACCGGGCCCGACAACAACTCGCACCGCACGCTGGCCCGGCCAGGGACCGAGTCGAGCTGACGCGACAGCACCCGCACCCGCGCACCGTAGAGAGGCGCGTCGTGCTGACCCGGCAGTAAGACCACCGTTCCGCAGGGCCTCGTCGACATTTCTCCAGTATGCGCGCGACGTGCGCCGAGGGATTCCGCGCCGTGCGTTTTCCCGGGCCCACGGACTCGCACGGCGCACACCCCTGGCACGCTGGCGGTGTGGACGGGATCAAGGTCGACTCGAGATCCTCGAGGCGAGTAGCGATCGCCTCGGCCGGCATCTCGATCAGCTGCAGCGGACCAACTCCGCGGGTGAGGCTGTGCGCACCGCGCTGCGTGACCTGCGGTCCTGACCAGCCTCACCCCGAACATCTACCAGCCGCGGTGGTCGGTCAGGGCTTCTTGTCCGCGAGGTCGCGCAGGACCGTGGCGCGGTGGTGTAGCCGTTCGACGCGTTTGGCGTCCTCATCGGTCTCGACGGTCTTGCCGTACACCCGTGAGGCCATGTAGTCGTCCTCGGCGGCGAGCTCGCGCAACTGCTCGGCGGTGAGCAGCTCGGCCTTGAGCGCGGCCTGGTGGGCGACGCGCGCGAATTCCGCCGGCGTGGACAGCGTCCGACTCCCATCGGGCTGGGTGTGCAGTTTGGCCTCGTGGTGTGCGTACTCGGTGCGCGCGGCGTTCCAGCCGGTGAGCACTTCCTCGGCTGCTCGCCGCAGGGTCGCTGCCTGCAACGTCGGGTGATCGACGGCCTGGTCGAGGTTGTAGTCCGCCCACAGTTCCTCGACCTCCTGCCAGTAGATTTCCTCGGCGGGATGCACCCAGCGCTCGTCGATCGCGGAAACGAATCCGTCGTCGGGCTCGACCGCGACGAGTTTGCCGACACCGCGACCACGACGATCGACCACAGTCGCGGCCAGCTGCTCACCCCGACGCCGCGCCGACGCCTCGTCCGGACCCGCCAGGACCGCGGTGCTGCGCAGCGCGCGCCAGAATCGCAGCGCGGTGTCGGCGGGCAGGACCTGCAGCAGAGGATCTGGGTCGTCGGTCCCGGATTCGAGCGTGATCGCGGCGCGCTCCAGCGCCGCGGCGTAGGCGTGCACGTGGGCGGTCTCGCGCGCACCGAACGGCCGGTCGGGCTGATCGCGCAGCGCCCACGCAGCCGGTGGATAGTCCGCGATGAGGTCGGCGCGCTGCTGCGGCGACAACTCGTCGGCGTCGACCTCGGCCACATACGCGCGACCCGGGGCAGGATTCGGCACTTCCACTGCGGCGCAGCCGATCCCGGGCACGTGATGGTAGAGCTCGCGCAGGAAGAAGGCGAGACGCTCGCAGGCCTCATCTGCGTCGGTCGCTGCGGCCCTGGCCTCGACGTAGACCGTCCAGTACCGCACGAGCCTGCCCGCACGGCGGGCCTCCCATTCCTCGACGGCCGCCGCGGCCTCACGGACCTGATCGGCTTCTCGGCTCCGGTCGTCGTCGGCGAGGTTTCGGCTGCGGGCGCGGGCGTCGTCGATCATCCGCGCCGCGAGTTCGGGGGTCGCGCCGGTCAGGCGCATCCGCTCGAGGATGGCGGGGTCACCGGCACCGCGGTCGTCGCTGTAGTGCGCGGCGGTATAGGAACCGCCCTGCTGGGCGGCGCGGGCCTTGTTGGCGCGCTTGCGGGCTCTGTTCGCTGTCATGGCTCTGCTCCCATGTCATCGGCGACGACCCCACGCCTCGACGCCTCGGGACCACAGGTCATAGACGAGCGAGAGTTGTTCTTTCAGGCGCGGAGTCCGAGACCCTTCGTTCCTCGAAGCCGTTCCGACGTGGGCGGTCGGGCTCGGAGTCAGCCCAGCGCAGGGGGCCAGATCCGAGAATAGCCCAGCCACCGCCACCCCGGCAGGGGTGTTGGAGACGGTTGATCTGCCGGGACTCTTACCCTGGGCTCCTGGTGGCATCCGTCGGATAAGGTTCCCCGTCGTGGTCGCCGAATTTCGGGCGGATATGGGGTGCCGCGATCAGCTCATTGCCCGGATCGCCTGCACGAGGTCGGCCGCCAGGATGCTGGTTGCGAGAGCGACTTCCTCAGGCTCGCCGACTCCTTCTTCCGCGCTGCCGGCCATGGCGGAACCGATCGCCTCGGGCCCGGCGCCGAAGAGGTCGTCGAGGTAGGTGACCGCCTCATCGGTCACCTCGCTGCTGATCTCGTCGGCGAGCAGCACCGCGAACGTCGCGGCCAGGACGTCGGTATCGAAAGTCAGCAGAATCCGGTAGAGGTCATGAGCGTCCTTGTCGTTGAGTCGATCCGGGTTCGGATCACCAACCCGCTCACCGATCTTGTGGCACTTCGCCACGATCAACGCCGCCGGCCCGGCGACACGGGCAGCGATCGCTCGGCCGTCGGCGGGATCGAGCGAACGCACAATCATCTCGCCGAAGTCGACGACGGCAGCCTCCAAGCCGTGCGCGCGACGCATCGACATCTTGTGGTGCGGTGGCTTGTTCACACTGCGCTTGCCCTTCGGCCCCGCGGCGAGAGCCGCAGGAACCATGATGTCGACGGGAATCCCGTCCTCGACGGTTACCCACGCGCCTGGTTGGAGCTTCTCCGGGTCGGGAATGAAGTTCGCTCGCCGCATCGCCGCGTCGATCGTCGGGTCCTCGCCGAGACGGCGAAGGTCGATCGCGACATCGCTGTCCTTGGTCGATTCGGCAATGGCCACACGGGCACTGCCCGTGTGGAGGTAGACCGCCTGGGCGCCGATGATGATCACCGAGTCCCGGTGCTCGCTCAATGCCTCGAGGGCATCGAGTAGCACGCTGCGCGTGCGGGCGAACAGACCGAATGGATCAGCGTCGGCGCCAGGACTTTTCATTCTTCTCCATCCAGTGCAGCAGTTCTTCGGCTTCCGACGGTGCACGTCCCGGCCCGCGGAGCAGGTCGGTGGCGACCTGGGCAGGCGCGGCGATGCGCAGGCCGTCGAGCGCTTCGCCACCTCGAGCGAGGAGCACAGGATAAGCCGGAGTGGCGAGCACCACATTGGCACCCTTCTCAGTACGCCTCAATCCCCAAGCCTCCGCAGCGCTTTCGGGATTCTGGGCGTAGATCATCGCCGCCCGCGCGGGCGCGTAAGCCTCCCACGTCGCGGCCGCGATCGATCCGGTGAAGGCATAGGCGGGAACCTCGGCACCGCGCACGACGTCCAGGAACGCGGGTAGCCCGCGCGGCGCGATCCAGCGCGAAGTCCGATTGGTGCCGACGAACTGGTAGTCCTCGCTCCACCGGCGCAACAGCGCGACCCAGTTCGGCACCGTGAGGACGGTGCCCTCACGCTCGATCAGGGCTTCCTGCTCGAGGAAGTCCAGCACCCGATACGCCGAGCCGGTCGCCACATCCGCGGCATCGATGAGGTGGCGAACCTTCCACGGTCTGTCGAAGTCGAGCAGCGCACGTACCACCTTCGCGGCAGGCTCGCCCTGCAGCGTGCCGGGCGGTCGGCCCGGCCCTCGCCAGGGGTCGCTGTCGGCGCCGGTTGCGGAGATGAATACCGCCGCGTCATCGGCGCGCAGCAGCAGGTTGCCGGTGGCGTCGGCATAGGAGAACCCGGAATCCTCAAGGCGCCGGCGGGTCGAGGGCGACAAGAACCGAGAGACCAGCATGGCGCCGACGCCCGCCCGCCCGGCGATCGTGGTCTCGAGCTGGTCGCGCAGCCGGTGGATGTCGTTTGCACGGATCACGGTTCGGGCCGCCACGACAAAGGTGAGGACCGGCCCGCTCGGCGGGTACAGGCTGAACTCCGCGTCGATTCGCTTGTCGTTGAACCGCTGCCCCTGGCCATGGAAGTCCCACGTCCCTGGCAACCGTTCCCGAATCGCGGCCGCCGCGAACTCGATCGCCTCGGCCCTGTCTCGGGGCGGTTCAGTCCCAATAGCAGGCATGTTCGGATAATACCCCGATTCCGTGTAGCGCGGAATCAAGCAATTACCTGAACATCAACCAAGTGGCAACACAAGACTCACAGCAACCTAGTAAACGTAGTAAACGTGTTACCCTGTGGATGTGAACCCGTACGCGCTGCCAGCGATCCTGACGAGCCAAAACCTCGAAGCACTGCTCAACATCGGCAGGGCCAGGTTGTCGAGGCTTCGCAGCGACGACCCCACCTTCCCCAACCCCGTCGCGGTCCTGTCCACTCCGCGCAAGCCCCGCTGGCTGAGCCGCGACATCATCCGCTGGATGGTCATCGACGGCCGCCTCGGCGAGGACGCACTCGAACCGTTCGCGGTGATCGACGACGAGGGACCGATCGCGCAGCGATGGCAACTTGCCGACGCCGAGTTCGTCACCATCACCGGACTGCGGCGCCCCGTCGAACTGCGGACCCTGCGCTACACCGCGATCAACCCCGAGGACCCGAGGAAAGTCGCGCTGTGCGTGCCCGTCGGCGACCACCCTGACCTGCCAGCGATCTCGCACTGGATTCCCACGGAGGCGCTGACCCAGCTCGGCTATGCCGAGGCTCGCGGTGCGGTCGCCTGGATCGTGCCCACCGCTCCAGGCGGCTGGCACCCGGGCACCGTCTACGGAGCCACTGTCGACAGCGCTGAACGAGAGCTGGACATGCGCCTGCTCCGACCGAACACGCTCTCTCAGCTGCTGGGGCACCCACTCCCGTTCTGGCAGCGCGGCGCCGTTTCCAAAGCGGCCGCCTCGATCTGGGTTCCGGTGCCACACACCGAGGGCCCGACTCCTCCGGTCCCGGCGGGCCCGGTCCCCGCGCTGGCGGAATCGAAGGAGTTCCGCGAGCAGTGCGCCGAAGTCATCGCTCAGATCTCCACAGGTGCGCGGGACGCTCCCGAAGGCACCGTCGCCCAGCTCGCCCAGTTGGGCAACACGATGTGGGATATGAGGGTCGGCGAGTTCGACTGGGCCGGCCATCGGCGCAAGGACCTGGATCCAGGCTGGACCCTGCCGATCATCCCGCCGCGGGAGAGCAACGACGAGCCCGAACCGTTGCTCCCCGTTCAGCCACCCTCGGTCGATCTGTTCGAAGGCCTCGAGTGGCTGCTCGACCAAGAAGGGCTACCCGACCAGATGGCCCAGATCGGCGTCGGATTCTACGGATATCCGCAATCGGTCGAGGTGATCGACATCGACCTCACAACCCTCCCGGCGCGGCTGCGCCAGCTCCTCGAAAACGCCTTCACCCCGATCGAGCACCGCACATCGTGGCTGCACACTGCCCTGCACCGCCACATCGCGGGAACCGAGCCGCACCAGCCGCCGATCCCAGCCGGATGGAAAGCCGATCCGGAGCCGCACACCCATCCCGCGCTGATCGTTGGTGATCGACGCGTCTACCACGTACCTCGACAGACCCTCTCGCTCGGAACGCCCAGCACGGTGCACCTGGTCGGTACCGGCCCCACTGACATGCGCCGCTACGCGGCATTTCTCGTCGACCGGACCGGCGCCGTCGTGCCGATCGCGATCAACGCACGATCCACCACAGAATCGATCGCCTACGTCCTGGCTGCCGTCGCTCTCGGATTCGACGAGCCCCTGCACATGAGCCGATATCCCAAGCTGAGCGCGGCCCCTGACCTACTGATACGAATGACCGAGGCGATGGAGTCGACCGATCACCTCGAAATCGACTGGACCACACTGCTTTACGCGGTCGGACCGCGCGCGAACGGACTCGACGACCGGGAGCTGGCCAAGCTCCTCAACGACCGGTCGACATCCCCGTGGCGCGACAACGACAGCTGAACGCCCCTCGCCGAACCGCAATACCCGGCGCGGTGGCGCGCCGAACCTGTTGTTGCCCTTGCGATCACGCGACGCCGCACACGTTAGGAGCACGAACCAATGCCAGACCCGAGAATCGTTGTCGATGTCCACCGCGAGCCCGAGCGGGTCGTCGACTGGATGCTGCGCTCATATCCGGCGGCCGCGCTGCGCGGCATCGGCCACGACGACCTCGCCGAGATGGTGACCAGTCTGGCGCCGGTCGCGTCCGGACACCTGAGCACGATCACGAAGCTACGGCCCTACGCCAACTCGTTGCGCCGGATCGCCCAAACACTCGACACCCGCAGAGTCGGTGACTCAGCAACGTCGGTGGACATGAGTCTCATCGAGCCCGCACGCACCGCGGCCAACGACGTGCGACTGGATCTTCTCGCCCGCGGCACCCGCGCCGGATGGTGGGCCTACGCCATCGCCGAGAACGCCTACCGCTACGGCGCCAACAACGCTTCCGACCTCGCTGCGACGGTCACCGCGATGAACGACTCCTACATGACCTTGCTCAGAACACTCACCGCTGGCCCGCAACCCGAACCGGTCACCGTCGTCTTCCCCACCGGGCCCTGACGAACCCGCCGCCAGGGCAGATCAGGCCGACGCGGCGGTGGGCTCACCGCGGAACCCGCGCGCGATCGCGGCAGCGATCACGGTGGCATCGACACCTTCCGAGATCGCCTCGCGGTGCAGGCCTTCCAGCTTGCCGAGCAACGCCAGGGCCTGGTCGGCGGTGTCACGCACGGCCTGGATCTGGGATCGAGCGGCGTCGAAATCGGTATCGGCCTCGAGCGCTTCACGAGCAAGATCGAACGCGACGTCGACATCACTCTCGTCGTCGGACAGCACTTCACACACCTGCTCGGCGACCCCGGACAGGTCATCGAGAAGCGGACCGGGGCCAGCGAAATACGCTGCCTCCGCCGCGTAGTCCTCGGCGGTCATCGAGCCCGTCCTCCGGTGATCATCGGTCATGGCCGACAACCTTAAGCGCGCCCCCGCCCGGACGAAACACGACGACGAAACCGCACGGACCATCGGCGCCACCGCCGCCAGCTCGGGCGCCATTGCTCGACCGCGACGACAAACTCCTGGCCACCTTCCTACAGGGCTGCCGCACCAGCTTCGCTGGCTTGCCCTCCAACTCCGTGGTCACCGCACAGCGGGCGACACCGATGCCGTCGACCAGGGCGCCCGAGTCAGTCTGACTGCTCATGTCGACGCGGGGTCGTCGTTGCGGGGTGACGCGGTCCGGCGGCCGAGCCACGGCAGACGGGCCATCGAAACCCAGCTCGGGTCAGCCGTGCCCGGCTCCCGTCCGCGCAAGTACCGAGTCTCGGCCAGAACGAGGTACGCGGCCTGGCGGACGGCAGGATCTTTCGCGCGCACGGCGGCGATGCCCGCGTACAGCCTTGTCGGCCCGTCGTGTGACAGCCACACCAGCAGGCCATACCCGATGACCGAGCAGATCCCCACAGTGTTGATCATGACCGGGCTCCCTTCTCTCACTTCACGATTGCGTGAGAGGAACCGTAGAAGGCAGGGGTGCAGACTGTTTCAATCCATGTTTTGCCTGGTAGCTAGCAGCCAGGCATGCGTCAGAGTCTCACCACGGTGCTTTGGCACGACGCGGATGCCGGCAGGAACGCCTCAACGACGTTCCGGCCGAGGCGGTCCTGCTATACGGTGCCTCGGGTGACCGAACTCCCCCGCGCCGCCTACATCCCCTTCCAACCTGAGCACGGGTACAACCGAGCAGTCGAGATCGCTATCGCCTACCTCGACCGTGTCGGTGCCCGCGGCACGATCGTCGTTGTCCCCCAGAAGAACACCCTCACCGTCTGCCCGCCGTTGAACGCCTACGCCACAGGACGTCCTGTCCTGACTCCGAAGAACTCGAACCAGTCCGGGATCGGCTACGGCCGTCCCGCTCTGGTGTATGCACCGGGACAGCGGGAACTCGCGCTTGCCACCGAGTTCGCGCGGAACGCGCCGATCGCGGTCGTGGAAGACGCGGGATTCTCGTCCTCGCGGTGGGCTGACGAGATCGGGGCAGCCAACGTGATCGAGCAGAAGATTCACGCGGTCGACCGCTCGGCTGAACACCAGCAGCTGCTGGAGCGAATCGAATTCGCGGGCAACAACGGTTGGGGCGACGCCTACGGACTACGGGATCTGCGCCGCCTCCTAGGGGAGCTGCAGGAGCGATCCTTGCTCGACAAGGACGAGGTCTTGGCCTACCTCATCGTGCACGGCAAAGCCCATCATTACGACGCTCTCGTTCGTGTCGGCAAGGAGATCGAAAAGGTGCAGGCGAGCTGAACACAGCCGACGCTGACCAGCAGCTACGCCTGATCGCGGCCGATGATCAGCACGACGGCGAGCACCACCAGGGCCAGCACGAGGACTGCGGCATCAGCTACGACATCCTGTCCTGGACCGACGAATGGTATGTGCGCGAGGAGACCCTGCGCGCGGCGAATCTGGTGCTCATCGACTACCACCAGCGGCCTGCCGCTGACCACGGTGTTCGGACCGGCACGGTGTCCTCGAGCGACGGGCAGCGCTTCCCGACCCGCGGCAAGTCGACCACGGCACCCTGTTCTGACCAGCACTATCGTTGGACCTTGTGAGAAGGGTCCAGGTAGGAGATGTCGTCCGGGTCGGGTCGCTGGCGACCAGGTGGCGGGCGGCGCCGATCGGGACGGTCGAACAAGTCGATCCGGCCGGCGTCGAAGTACGGTTCGCTGAACTGGTGAACGGCACCGATCACTGTTACGCGTCCTACACCGAACTCACCATCGTTTGACAGGCACCTTCGCCGTTCCCGGGTAGCGCCGAGTCCGCCGCGATCATGGAATATCGTGCCGGTCATGACCACGGATGATTGGTTGGCCGACACCCGAACCTCTTATGACACAGTCGCGGTCAGCTATGCCGACCAAGTGCGCGGCGCCCTCGCCGGACACCAGTACCTTCGCGCGGCTCTGGCATTGTTCGCCGACAGCGTGCGGACCGCTGGCGGCGGACCGGTCGCGGACGTCGGCTGCGGCCCCGGTGAAGTCACCGCCCACCTGCATGAGCTCGGTGTCGACGCCTTCGGTATCGACCTCTCCCCGGCGATGATCGACGTGGCCCGGCGCGACCACCCCGGCCTGCGGTTCGAGGTGGGCTCGATGACGGAACTGAACCTGCCCGTCGCTTCGGTGACCGGCCTGCTCGCCTGGCAGTCTTTGATCCACATCCCAGACGACGAGGTGCCGACTGTATTCGGGCGCTTCCACCAAGCATTGCGTCCCGGCGGACCGTTGCAACTCCTGTTTCACGTCGGCGGCGAGTCGCTGTTGAAGACAGAGGGCTACGGCGGTCACCCGATGAAGGTCCATGTCCACCGCCGCCAGGCGAACCAGGTGGCATCGTGGCTGCACGATGCCGGATTCGTGGTCGAGGCCCAGATGCTGCTCGACCCGGATGCGAAAGCTCAGCAAGCGATTCTCTTCGCACGCAGTAAGTCCTAACTTCTGCATATGTCGGGCTCGCCATTCGGAACCGCGAGGTCCCCGACGTACACCGCCCAGGTGGGCGCTCTCGCCAGGGTGCCCGAACACGAAGACGGCCCCTCGGATTCGAAAGGCCGTCTTCGTCTCGCTCCTATGCCCCGAGGTCGAAGTCTTGCGGGTTGATCCCGACCGACGGGGTGGGCGGCACCACGGTCGGTGGGACCGTGACGTCCGGCCGGGTTGATTCGCGAGGGGGGTGGGCGCTGGCGGCATCGGCCGCCATCCGGGCGCGCTTCGCGTCCTCAGGAACATTGGCCGCTTCGAGTTGTTCCTCGAGGATCGCGCGGCGTTCCGGAGTGTCGTGGGCGTCGCGGCGCCAGCGCTCGACCATTTCGTTCTCCACCGAGATCCGGCCGAACTTGGTCTTCTCCGGTGGCATGTTGTCCATCTTCCACAGCCACTTGCGCATCTGCTCAGGATCGTGTTTGCGGTAGTAGTCCATCGCGGCACGCAGCTCGGCGTCGCTGTAGCGCGCCTCGGCCGGGTTGAGCGACGGGCCCTTGGGCCGTTGCTCGCGCTTCGGGCCGCGCTCGGTTTTCGGTGCCTTGCCCGCCGTCTTCTGTTTCGAGGTGTCGGTCTTCCACTGCGAGATCCAGCGTTGATAGAGCGTCTCGCGCTCCTCCACCGGCGCCTTGGTGTCCTTGAGATGGGTCATGTGCCGGCGGATCGCGTTCGCCTTCTCCTGGTCGTTGTCGCGGTACCAGTGGAAGGCCTGGCGCATCTGCGCGACGAGACCGGGATCGGCCGGGCGGGCGCCGTCGGTGTTTTCCGCTCCGATCATCGCCGAGGTCAGCTGATCACGCATCCGGTCGAGTCCTGCTTGCTCGACCTGCGGGTTGGCGACCATCCAGGCCAAGCTGCGGTCGAATTCCGGGTCGGCGGAGGTGATGCTGGTGCGGTGGCTGGCCAGCCACCGCACGCCGGCGTCGCCGACGGCGGCCATCTCGGCGTGCAGGGCCAGGATCTGATCGTTGTCCGTGCCGATGTCGCCGACCTCGGCGTTGTTCGCCCGCACGGCGGCGAGGCGGCGGCCGATGTCCCACATCTTCGCGCGGTCCTCGGCGGATTCGGCGACGAGCACGCGCGCGTAGGCACCGTCCTGGTCGCGGTCGAACTCACGCAACCACTGCTCCCCGATCCGGCCCAGCCCGTGCAGGGCGTTCTCGGCGGCCGCCAATGCAGTCTGTTGCTCGGCAATCGATTCCTGCTGCTTGTCGAGCGGGAACGACCCGTCCTCGGCGGCGTTGGCGAGCCGGTTGAGCTCGGTGCTGGCTTGCTCATGCAGGACCACGAAGGTGTAGAGCGCCTCTCTGTCGAGGCCTTCGCGGATCGCGGCCAACTCGAGTGCGCCCAGCGTGGTCGAGTCGTCGCGTTGACGGCGCTGCTGGCGCCAGGCCGCCTCGGCGAGCATCTGCTCGGTCAGCGGGACGGTCTCGCCGATGCCGGTGGTCAGGATGTGGGAGGACGGGTCGATGCCGTACTGGTTGCGGATGCGTTCGGCCAGGTTCTCCATGGCCTCGCGGGCGACCTCGGACTGGTCCTGCCACGACACCGCGGTGAACCAGGCATCGGCGATCGCGGGACGCCCCGCGGTGTTCCACCAGGCATCGGTCGTGGTGAGTTTCAGGAACGACTCGGCGGCGCGCTGGTCGGCGGCCAGGCGGGCAGCGGTCTGCTTCTGCAGCTCGGTGCGCTGCGCGAGAGAAGTCTGCCGCTTCGCCTCGATCATGCGGGCCATGTGCTCGCCGAGGAACAGGCTGGCCTGCAACGCGGCCCGGACCAGGGCGCCGGTGTCGCGGCTCATTTCTTCTTGATCAGACATCGTCGTAAGGCTCGCTCTCGTCCTCGTCCAGATCGACGACGGTGTCGTCGTCGTCATCGGTGTCGGTGTCGGTGTCGCTCACCGTTTCCGGGTTGTCGAACAACCCCGGAGGCGGAGCGACGAGCGGCAGCGAGGCCATGGTCGCGGCGATCTCCGGATCGGTGTTGTGTTTGGCGTCGCGGCAGTGCTCGAAGGTGCCCTTGATCTGCAGAAGACGGTCCATCGCGGGCCAGAAGATCTGGACCCACCAACTCGCCATCCCGGGGCCGGGGTTCTGCCGGTGGTGTTCCCACGCCCGCCAGAGAGCCTCGAAGGCGGTTACGGCCTCGGCGTGGCGCCACCACTCTGGGCACCACCGGAACTGGTCGGTGTTGCCCATGATGTCGCGCGCATGGACTCCGGCCACCCACTCCACGAACAGATCCACCGTGGCGAAATGCAGCTCGGGCGCCTCGTCCTCATCATCTAGATCATCATCATCTAGATCATCGTCGAAATCGTCGTCGATGTCGCTGGTGTCGATCACGCCGCTTCGCCCTTCTCCAAGGTGACCGAAGCGGCGGCGATGAGTTCGGCGGTGCGTTGTTCGGACTTGCGGATCGAGGCATTGACCGCGTCCGCGAACGGGCCCTCGTACCAGGGCGCAGGCTTGATCAGCACCGGCCGGTTACCGGAGGACCGAATGATCGCGCGGCCGCGAGGAAGCGCTTCCAGGTCGGCCTCCTTGAGCATGCGGCGTTCGACCACGCTGCGATTGGCGCTGGTGTGGCTGCCCAGCGACACCGAGGTCTGCAAGGCCCAGTGCTCGCCGATCGCCGAGGAGAGATTGGTCAGGAACTCGCCGTCGTCGAGTGCGACACCGCCGCCGTAGCCCTTCACGTTCGCTGCGCTGAACAGCTTGCGCATGCCGTCTGGACCCCACACCTCGACACCTTGTGACCAGGACTGCAGCACGGTCATCACGTTGATGCCGCGGCTGCCGAAGTGGCTGTAGAGCTTGGGCAGATCGCGCCAGGGCACCACGTTGGCCGCCTCGTCGAGCGCGGCCAGCAGCGGCACGGCCAACCGGCCGCCGGGCTGGGTCGAGGCGTAGTCGACGGCGGCGTTGGTGACCGATTCCACCAGGGCCGCGATGATCGGGCTCGCGCTGCCCTCGCCTTCGCGCGACATGGGGTAGAGCGTGCCGCGCGAACGGACGAACGCATCGACGTCGAAGTGCTCACGGTCGGTGCCGTCGTCGGTCACCCACGCCTGGATATGGGTCATCTTGAGGCACACCGCCATCTTTCGCGCGGTCGCGAACACGCCGGACTTCTGCTTCTCGGCGGCGTTGTATTGGCTGATGAGACCCTTGGCGACTTGGGGGAACCCACCGTGGTTCTGCAGGATCTTGATCGAGGTTTTGTCGTTGTAGTCCGAGGCCCACTCGTAGACGATGGTGATCGGCCGCTTTCCGATAGCGGCGGCCAGAAACAACCCGCCCAGCAGGTCTTGGCCCTCGGGCTCGAAGAACGCGTCCGCCTTAGCGGCTCGACCGTCCTGGCCGTCGGCGAACCGGGCCGCCAACGCCGCGGAATTGACCTCGTTGCTGATCTTGGACAGCGGGTTCCAATACCAGGTCGGCTTCTCCCCGGTGATGTTCTGCGGATCGAAGATCCGCACAGGAACTCCGGTCTGCTGTTCGCGGACCCACCGGGTCGCGTCGACCACGTCGCGTTTGTTCGAGGTGGCCAGCACCGGGCCGATCGCGGACAGAATCGCGGGGATCACGCGGGAGGTGGTCTTTCCCGTGCGCGGTCCCCAGATGTCGACGATGACATCCTCGTAGGAGGCGTACAGCGGAGCTCCGGACGGGATGTGGGTGCCCAGCGGGATTCCCGGGGCGCCGCCCTCGCCGAGTCGCACGCCGAGCTTGCGGGCGATCCCGGTGCATCCAGCCTCGGTCAGAGACTCGACATCGCGCAACGTGCCCATGTACTTGGCAATGTCGTCGACTCGCGTGCGGTGCCCGCGCCGCGCCAGCAACGGCCGCACTATCGCGACGGAGGTGGCCACGACCACCAGCAGCATCCCGATCGTGGCGACGGTGGCCCCGCCCGACCAGCGCAGCCGCCCGGTAATGAGCTCGAGTACGACCTGGAAGGGATTACCCGGAACGTCCTGGCCGCCGGCGATCCGCAATGCGGCCGAGGACACGACGCCCACAACCAGCGACAAGACCACGGCTGCGCCACCGACCCACAACCAGAATGAACCGAGATGGGCCGTAGGCTCTTTCGCACCGACGCGGGGCATCAGTCCTCGACCTCGTTTCCGGTCTCGTCGGTGATCGCGTCGGTCAACCGGAACTCCTGCCAGCGCTGGAAACCCGGCGTCTGGCACCACTCGAGGGCGGGATTGACGTCGTCGCTGATCTCGATCTCGACGACCAGGTGCGCTTTGACCGCTGCGGTGGCCAGCTTCGGATCAGCGGCCTGGACCTCGTGGTTGGACACCGTCAACGCCAACCGTGCGGCATCGGCACCGACTTCCTCGCGGACCTTGCCTGCCAACCAGATCGCCTTCTGCGCGGCGGCGATGTCCGCGCTGGTCTGATCATCGACCTTGTCGTCGTCGTAGAACGTGTTGTACCAGGCCACATCTCCGTTCTCAGCGCAGATCGCGTAGGAGTCGACCTCGGCGTCACCGGCGGACCACAACGTGATCAGCGGCCCCGCGGCGGCGTGCTCGGCGATCTCCTGCTTCGCCTTCTCGAGCGCGGTCGCGCGCAGCTCGTCGTAGTCGAGGTAGAGCTGCTTGCGGAGCTCGGCCTTGAACTTCTTGAACAGCCACCCCGTGTCGAGGCCGTTGGACTTGGCCCAGTCGAGCAGTTCCTTCGGCCGGGTCATCGCCTTGAGTTCTGCGGCGTTGTCACGGACTTTGCCCTTGACGAACTCCCATTCCTCGGCCTCGGTCATGCGCTTGGCCTTGCCGGACTTGGCCTTGGTGCCCTTGGTCGTGGTCGCCATCGTCTATCTCCCCTTCGTTGTGTTCGATCAGTACGTTCGTTAGTTGCCGGTGTTGACCTGGTAGCTCGCCAACCGCCACCCCTGCGGGGTCTTCACCACGGTCGCGGTGACATCCATGCGCTGGTAGGGCGTTTGGGATCCGTCGCGGTGGAGCACGATCTGGCGCACCGTCGCCGCGAGCACCGTCTCGTCGGCCGTGGTCTTGGGCTGGTCGGCGTCGACGATCGCGGTAACGATGTCGCCGCTGCGGCGCCACCCGTCCCACTCGGCCAGCGGCCGCACACCGGTCGCCGGGCCGGCGGCCGCGGCCTCGGCGAGTTCGCCGGTGAGCCAGGGCATCGCGCGGCTCAGGGCGGTGCCGGGACTGTCGTCGACGGCCGGTTGCCAGGAGAACATCGCGCTCAACGCCATCTGCGCGGTGGTCGCGGCACCGGAGTTCTCCGGCGTCGGCCCCTCGATGTGGGTGTGCGCGTCACCCGGCGGGTGCGCCGGTTCGCTCGGCAGCTCGGCGGTGTCGCGGCCGATGATCAGCACGACGGCGAGCACCACCAGGGCCAGCACGAGGACTGCGGCCAGGGGCCAACGGAGTGATCGGTTCATGGTCACGGTCCTCAGCTCATCGTCTCGGACATTTGCGCCGCCATGGCCAGGATGTTGGCAACGTAGGGCTTGGTCTGGGTCTCGTAATCGGCAGCGCCGGTAGGGAATCCGCCTGAACGCAGCACCGCGCCCTCCCCGGCGTTGTATCCGGCCAGGGTCAGGGTGGTCACGTCGCCGGAGACCTTGCCCTCGCTGATCCAGCCCGACACCTTCGCGGCGATGTCGCACATGTAGCGGCCCTGACCGATGATCGCGTCGCCGTCGTCCCACACACTCGCGGTGCCGGAGCCGTCGGCATCGATGACGTAGGGCTGGCCGTCGGAGGCCAGCGAGGTCGCGGTGTCGGGCAGGAACTGCGCGAGGCCTTGGGCGCCAGACGGCGAGGTCAACCCGCGCCGGAACCCCGACTCCTGCTGGCCCTGGGCGGCCAGCAGGGAGGAGGAGATCTCCGGGCAGATGGCCCCGGCCTGCCGGTACCAGTGTTCGAGGTCGGCGGGCACGTGACCGGGTGCCAAGTCGGACTCACCCACGTCGGGCCCGCAGGGGGTCGATCCTGTCGCAGGCGGGTTGGTCGCCGATCCCTCAATGGGCGACCCGTCGGGATAGCCGCCACCGACGGTCGTCACGTGCACGTGATCCATGTGGTTGACGGTGAAGCCACCCCGGTCTTCCATCAGGTTCGGTTCGCCGGTCGCGGGGTAGTAGGTCTGTCGCCAGATCAGGTAGTCGATCTGCAACGGGCCCGCGTTGGCCAGCAGGAATTGCGTGATCTGATCGCCGAGGGCCTTGCCCTCACCGGAGCTGGGATCGGGGATCATGATGTCGATCGCGCGACCGCTGGGGTGATCCGGCAGCGGATCAGCACGCTGGCCACCGATCGTCTGAACCTGCGGGAATGCCTGAACGATGGTGCGCGCCACCCGGATCGAGTCGACCTGCAGACCGGCTTCGCTGCCGATCGAGGCGGGCATGGCCGCCAGCTCGGTGCCCGCCCCAGCGACGGCGGAGTCACCGGGTGCGGCGGTCGTCGGCGGTGCCGGAACTGGTGAGGAGTCAGGGCTCGCCGAGTCGGTTTCGGCGCCTTCCAGCCACGGCATCGGGTCGATCGGGGAACCGCCGCCGAAACGGCCACCGCCGGTCCAGATCTCGAGGTGCAGGTGGGCACCGCCGGGGCCGGGAGGCAGCACTTCGCCGTTGTAGCCGACCGCGGCGATCGGTTGACCGGCACTCACGGTGTCGCCCGCCGAGACGAGAAGGTCCTCGGCGAACATGTGACCGTAGACCGAGGAGACGACCTCGCCACCGAAGTTGTGGTCGATCACCACCCAGATGCCGAATCCGCTCGCGGGACCGGCCTGCACGACCAGTCCGTCGGCGACCGCGTAGATCGGCACCTTCGGGGCGGCACCGAAGTCCTGGCCCTGATGCTCAGCTCCCCACCTCGGCCCGAAACCACTGGTCAGAGAGAATGTTCCCGGTGCCATCGGCATGGCTTTGCCGTCGGTGGCCTCCAGGCTGGACCCGCGCTGTGTGGTCGTCGGCAGGCACGCTTGCTCCTCCTCGCTGCCCGCGATGACCACCAAGATCATGGCCATCGCCACGACCGCGGCCACCAGCGCGGCGCCCGCGCGGGCGGTGCTGTTCACCGATGCTCCGGGCGGGTACTCAGCTCGTCGAGGCGCGCGGCCAGCTCGCGGTTGAGCTCGCGCGAGAGTTCGAGTGCCTCGACGGTGCGCTGCAGTTGGGCCTGCAGGTCGGAGACGTTGGCGGCCGGGAGCTTGCTGTCGGCCTCGGCGAGCCAGTTGCGCACGGAATTGAAGTGCACCCCGACCTCTTGGGCCGCGATCCGGCAGGCCTCGGTCCTCGACATCGCCGGGGAGTCCGTTCGCAACTTGCGGACGTGGCCGACCGCACGTTCGCGCATCTCGTCGGAGACGGCTCCGTAACGTCGCTCAGAGATCACAGCCGCTCCAGTTCTGGGATCAGGTCGGTGGTGGTCGAGGAGGCCTGGGTGCCGAAGCTGTCGAACCTCTTGGACGTGTTGTGAATCCCCGCCTCGATCTCAGCGCGGGTGAACACCACGACGAATGGTGTCCCGGGGGTGGAGTCTTCGGTGGTCTTGAGGATCCACTTGCCCACTCCTGGTGGCAGCGGCAGCGGTTCGCCCTCGCGCGGCGGTTCTCCGGTCATGGCCGCTGGCGCCGACCAGCTGGTGATGTTCTGTTTCTCGGTCTCGGTGAAACCGGTGATGCCGGAGAGCTGTTCGAGTTCTTCTCGGGGAAGGGCACCGAAGATCTTGACGCGGGAACGTTCGAGGAAGCCGATGGCGCGGTTGACCGCGTCGCCGGTGCGTGAACGCAGGTCGCGGATCGAGTGGCTGATCATGATCAGCGCGGCGGCCCACTCACGCTGCAGGCGGGTGAGTTCGTCGACGCGATCGACCATGAAGTCGCCCAGGCTCAGCACATGCCACAGCTCGTCCATCACGATCTGGAAGTAGCGCTGCTTGGTCAACCCGGCCTCGGCCAGGGTGTTGTGCGCCTCGACTGCGGAGAACCCCGCGTTCCACGTCGTCAGCATGACCGCGCCCTTGAGCTTGCGGTCGGACTGACCGATATGGGAGACGTCGATGCACAGACCGTTGGAGTCCATCGTGATCTTCGTCGTGGACTGCCCGTTGAACACCGCACCGAAGTTGCCCTTGACCAGAGCGCGCAACGATCGCCGCAGCTCAGTGGTCGCGCGCGCGTAGTCCAGGGCATCGACGGCGGCGGCATCGAGCATGAACTCCGGCCCGCCGGTGTCGATCAGCTCGGCGAGGTCCTCGAGGATCGGCGGGTTCAGCCAGGTGTACCCGCTACCTCCCTGATCGACCGGGGTGTAGAGGTGGCGCAGCGCGGTCGAGATTAGCGTTTCCTCGAAGTCGCGCATGCGGTCGCCGCGCGCCACTTCCAGCAGGCCGCTCACGAGGTTGGTCTGGCGGGCCCGCAGAGCGGTCGTGAGGCCATGGGCTTCTTTGTCGCGCCCGGCCTTGAGGAGCATGGTGATCGCCTCGGCCATGACCCCGCCGTCGAGGGGGTTGATCTGGCCGTGGCCGTAGCCGACGTCGATGACCTGGCCACCGCAGGCCTCGATCGTCGAGCGGTAGTCCGGCTTCACATCGGCCAAGACCAGCGGGGTGATGTTGTTGGCCAGGCCGCCCAGGATCAGCCGTCGCACCAGCGAGGATTTGCCGAATCCGTTGAGCGCCAGAATGAACAGCGACGGGGCGGTGATCAGCCCGGCGCGCTTGAACCAGTTCAACAAGTCGAAGCACACCGGCTGGCCGGTCTCGAGATGGGTGCCGAGCGGAGTACCGATCATCGGTGTCGCCGCACCTACCGACCACGGCCACAATCCCGCAACCTGCGCGGTGGTTCCGCGGTACTCCGCCGGGCACCCGATCGCGCGCTGGCGCCCGCCGCCGGCACCGACCGCCCCTGATGCTGTGATCTTCGGGCGCGGCATGCCCTCGAAACCGCCACCAGATTCCTTCTCGCGCTGGGTCGCGTTCTTGGTGCGTCGGCGGTTGTCGTCGATGTTGAGTCGGAACTTCGCCCACGCCGCGGACCACAGGCCGCCGTTGGCCGCGCGGTCCTCGAGACCACGGCGTTCGGCGGCGCTGAGCAGCTTCTGGCCGAATCCCTGTTCGGCGAGCTGCTCGGTCGGCCGATCATCGAGGTCGGTCATCAGCTCAGCTCCTTCGGAACGCTCGCCATCTCCGGCAACACGACCCCGAAGCCCATCCCTGCGGCGAACGCGGCGGCCTGGTAGTAGTGCGAGCGGCGGATCTTCAAACGGGCCTGGGTCGACAGATCTTTGGTGATCGCCTCCAGCGATGGATCGTCGGCGTCCTTGTGTGCGGTCACCGTGATCAAGATGCCGAACCTGGTCACCCCGTGGCCTTGAGCCTGTTCCTGACGGGCCTGTTGGGTGGCGCCGACCTTGATCGTGGCGGCCGCCGAACCCACTCCGCGTTCGGTCTGCTCGGCGGCGGTGGCGTTCTTGAAGTCGGTGTCGACGATGTCGACCGCCTCGGCAGGCTTGTGAGGCCGGTAGACGATAGCGACGCGCTTGCGCGGAAGATCCGGGTTCGGCTCGATCAACCGCTTGAGGACCTTTTCATCGACCGCGCTCTCAGGTGCCTGCTCCATCTCCCAAGTCACCGAGACCACGCCATCGTGGAAAAGCCGGTCCGATTTCTCCACGTCGCCGATCGGACCCGCTTCGTCCCAGGAAACGCCGTGGGGCTGGCCGAGCATCTTCGCCTCCTCGAAATCTGGCTCGGTGGCCGGATCCCACGCTCGTCGCGTGCAGGCGATGATCTGTTCGGACTTCATCGGGATCGCGCGGACACCAGCATCGGCCAGGCCGTTGAGAATGCCGGGCAGTCGGCGTCCGATTTCGGTGGCCTGCTCGGCGGGATCGCGTCTGCGGGCAGGAGTGGTCGCGCGGAAGGTGATCGACAGCCACGTTTCCATGTGCACCTTCTCAGAAGGCAGCTCGTTTCCCAGCTCGAACATCATCGCTTTGGCCAGGGGCGGAGCGTTGTCGTGAACGAGGTAGTCGACCTCGGCCTTGAGCCGGTTGCCGGTCTCGGGAATGGTGTCGATGACCGGGACGATCGCCACGACATCGGGTGCGGCCCCCAAGGTGGCCATGAATTTCGACCAGGCACCGACCCACGCGTCGACCCGGGCCTGATCGGAGGCTTGCGCGCCTTGAGGGAAGCAGCGCACCGCGACCGTGTACATGTTCGTCTTCGGCATGTGGATCATGCCGAACTCGTTGCCCGCGAAGTCGACGCCGCTGTAGAGCTTGGTCTGGGCCATCAGGCCCGGCTGCTTGCAGCTGCCGTGCGCGGAGAACACCCCGGCGCGGTAGATGTTCTCCTTGGCCATCACTCCCCGGAACCACTGGAACATCAAAATCCCTCTTTCGTAACCGTTTTTGCCGTTGTGCTCATAGCCGAGCGGGACGACCACGATCGCGCCGACGACGAAGATGACCAGGGCGGTGGTGAGGTCGGCGACGGCAGAGGCCAACAACGCGACCACGATGACGACCAGCGCCGCGATCGACGCCATCCAGCTGAATCCGAACAGGCCCGGATTCCGAGGCCGCGTCCACAGGCCGTACATGCGGCGTTCCTCGAATGAGGCAGGCTTGGTCATCGATTCACCGTCCAACCGCTCGTACCGCCGGAGTTACGCGGTGGGTTCGACCCGCCGCCGCTCGCTCCTGGAGGTGGCGCTCCCCCGCTGGGGGGCTGGGCCGCGGCGTTGTTCACCGCCGCCTGCCCGGCACGCACACCGGCGCCCACTGTCTTGGCTGCGGCCATCGCCGCCGCACCGTAGGGACCACCTGCTGCAGCGCCCTTGCTGCCCATCGCCGCGGCACTGCCACCGCCGCCGCCTCCCGGCGAGCCGCCAGGAGGCCGAGGTCCCCCGCCTCCGCTCGATCCGGTGTTCATCGCGCCCGAGGGGCGTGGACCACCGCCCCCGGGGGAATTGACCGATCCGCTGCTGCCGGTGTTCACCGCGCCAGAGGCCATCTTGGATCCCAGGCCGACCGCCATCGCGCCGCCGCCGAGGACACCGCCAGCGACAGCCGCGCCGGAGGCTCCGGTCGCGAACCCGCTGATCGGGGTGACCAGTTTCAGTAATGCCGGAAGAACCAGCGCCGCCGAACACATCAGCACTAGTGCGACCAGCGCCCGCTGCGCACCCGCGGCATCGATCGTGCCCTCACCGGCACTGAGGTCACGGGACTCGGAGAACGTGGTGAACGCGATCATGTACACGATGGCCGCGACGGGCTTGTACAACAAGAACGCCAACGCCCAAGCCGCCAACCGCTCGAAGCTCTGCTTGCCCATCTTCGATCCCGACAACGCGGCAACCGTCGGGAACACCGCGACAACCAGAACCAGTAGTGCCTGCCGAATCACCATGAACACCGCTTGCGCCAAGGCGCCGATCATGCCGATGGCGGAGATGATGAAAATCAGGCCGGGTGAGAACGTCAGCAGCGCACCGGACTTGAACATCGCTTCGGCAATGCCTTTCGCGTTGCCGTCGGTCGACTTGATAATCACCCAGTCGGCGAATGCATCGCCGGCGCGCGTTCCGAGAACGACTACCGCGGCGAACATCCAGGTGGCGAAGATGGTTCGCGCGAGAGTGCTCGTCATCTCACGCGTTTCATCCGCAGCGGCGCGCATGCGGGCCGAACCGATCCTCCAGGCACCGAGGATGATCGAGGCGACCAACGCATATATCTGGATCTCATCGGTGTACTCGCGGACCTTGATGAACAGGTCGGCCGAGTTCTCCAAGGCGCTGTTCGGGATTCGGGTCCACCACGTGACCGAAATGACCAGCGCCTGACCCAGCCCGCTCATCAACGTTTCGACGATCTTGCCGAACGTCGAATCCCACGCCTTGTCCTTGATGGCCTCGACAGCCTGACCCGGATGCGTCGCCGCGTTTCCCACCTTGCATGCAGTCGACAGAACGTCTCCGATGCTGACCGGCCCGAGACCGATGCCATCGAGTTGCTCACAGGTGTCGTTGAATCCGTAGGTTCCGCCGCCAGTGTCACCGGTCTGCGCGACTGCGGGGCCTGCTGTGCTTAGGACACCGATGACGACGGCGATGAGTGCCACCAGGCACCGGAGAACGATGCTCCTTGCGGCTACCACGGCGTCCACCCTGCGAGGGAACTCAACGAATCTTTAGGCGGATTGCCTCCGGCTGGGACACGGAGTCGCCAGGCTGAACCGTCCCACACCATGGACACACCGGTGCCAATCCATCGCGCGGCGCCGTTGTTGGAATCTTCGGCCCGAGAGGCGAGCCCGACGACGCACAGATCGGCGGAGAATGTCTTGATCTGGAACGCGTCAAAGGCCAGCATCCACCGGGTCGCTGCCAGAGGTGCCCGGTCCGGGATCTTTCCAGCGGCCCGATCGCGGTCAAACTGCGCAAGGTCTGCTGGTGTCGACACGAGCGCACGCTCTCTGATCGTGCGATCGCCGGGGCGGGCGTTGACTTCCCAAATAACCCAGGCCGCAGCGAGAGCACAGCCCTGTGGTGTGTGTGCCCATCCGACCGGGACGCCGTCAACGATTGCTGTCGGGCCGTCGGAGGTCGAGAACGGGACCACAGCGCCGGTGACGCGCTGCCACCCACCGCGTTCCTGTGTCCCGGCCGGAGCGGCGGTGAGCCAATCAGGATCCTCGGCGCGGCGTTGGGCCTCGACCTGGGGCAGCGGCTCGCCGAACTCGTTGTTGGGCACATCGATGCGTCGGCCGAACACGTCGACGTCGGGAGGGCCGAAGCCGGAGGCTGCCTCTCCCGAGGACGCGCTCGTGGTGACCGAACCTGTGTCGTCGGGCTGGGCGGCGTCGTCGCGGTTGAACATCGAGATGCCGGCGATCGCGCCGCCGATGAGCACTAGGGCGATGAGCCCGATGCTCAACTGCATCGGCAGCCCCACACCCTCTTTTCCGTCCGAGGAGTCGGCGCGGTCGGACTTCTTCATCATCTAGGCGCTCCCGAGCTGGACGGCATCGGCGGGGATCGCCGCGATGGAGGTGACGGTGGGTGTCTTGTCGGCGGGATCGGGCAGACGCAGCCGCCAGTCCTCGGCCATCCACGTCACGTGGACGGCGTTCTGGCCGACGCTGCCGTCGCTGTAGGCCGAGAAGATCAGCACGTCAGCCTCGGCCGGGCTGTAGGAGGTGATCGAGTAGCCCTGTATGCGCGGCTTCTCGGCGTCGGCCGACGCGGTGATCGAGACCAGAGCCCGGTTCGAGACGAACCAGTCCTTGCCCGGACCCGGGACAAGGCTGGCTCCGGCGATCGCGCCCCACTTGGAGTCCGGAGCGATCGTGACCCTCGTGGAGTGGTTGATCGCGGCCAGGGCCGCACCCTGGGGGGTCCGGCTGAATCCGAGTGCGGCGGCCTCGGTGGTCCTCGGTCCGTCTTTTCCGGCAGGCAGTTTCACTCCCTGGAACAGTTCCCACCGCAGACCGGCAGGCACTGCGGTGAGATCCGGATCAGCGGGGTCGCTGCTGCTGCTGTTGGTGTCGGTGCCGCCGCCACACGCCGTGGCGCTGATCGCGATGGCGGCGGCGAGGACCGCAGCGCGGGTGAGGCGTCCGAATCCAGGCATCGTCGTTCCTTTCGTCAGGGAGGGTGAGCGTGTCGCTAGGCGCCGGTGAGCAGCGCGGCCGCGACGGCGGCCGCGGTGGTGGCGATGATCGTCCCCACGACCGGCAGCACGAGCTCCGTGCTGATCTCGGAGAAATCACTCGCTCGTCTCCACGCGTTCCAGAGGACCGCGCCGCGGTACATCAGCACGACCGCGAGGCCGAGGGTGACCAGCCACAGAAACCAGCCGAGCAGCAACTCGAGCGGCTCAGAGACTTCGGCGGGCATCTCTGCGGCAAGCAGGAACATCGTCAGACGCCCGTTGCCGCGCCGATAAGCGCGCTCGACGTGGCGACGATGACGCCGCCGACCATCCCGCCGACGAGCTTCTTGGGCGCTTCAACGGCGCCGGTGCTCCACTTCTCCCACGCGAACAATGCACCGGCGACACAGATACCCAGGACCCCGGCCAGGATGCAGAACCACTTGATGATGCCTGCCAGCCACAGCCATTTGTCGCTGCCGGGAGGGGCTACGGGGTTGATCTCGACCTGGGCCAGGTGCGAGTGCTCAGCGAGGAGGGTAAGCATCATGCTCATCGGGGTGTGCCTTCCTTGATGATGTCGAATTCGGATCTGATGACGGTGAACAGCTCTTCGGCCAACGGACGAATCGCCCGCAAGGGATCGGTGCCTTTTTCCGGCGCCTGGGAGCGTGGTTGCCATGTCGGCAACTCGGTGATCTTGGTCTGAGGCCACTCGTCTTGCCAGTCGAGTTGCCATCGCCCCTGCTCAGGGACCAGCTGCTGCACCAGATCCAGGTAGCGGCGGATCGAGCGCGAGGAACGACCAGGCCGGTTGGCGACCGAGATCATCCCGAGCAACCGCGCTCCGGGACCGGCCATACCGCAGTGGTACTGACGCAGCAGCGAATGTGCCTGCACCAGACCAGGAATCGTCTCGCGAACCACGATCACCACCAGCGGCGACTCGCCGCCACGGCCGAGAGGCCAACGGCGATGGCAGTCGCCGAGCGGGGCCATCATCTGCGCCAGCGTTGAGACCCCGGCACCACCGTGCGCACCGAGCAACCACCCCGCCGGGCGGCGACCCGACCCGGGAACCGGGCCGTCCCAGACCGGTGCGCACTCCCAGGGCTCGGGCGCGAGCACCGAGCCGAATGCCCTCGATCGCGCTGTCCGGGCGGCGTATTCGCCGTCGTCGGATTCGGACTCATCGGGCAGAACGAGGGCTGCGCTCACAGACGGTCACCACCGTTGTTCGATGTCAACATCGGAAACTCCTGGGGTCGAGTGACGGTTGCGGTGGCGGGCCGAGTTCTGGTGCCCGCCACCGCAACTGGTCAGTTCTGGGTGGTCGGATACACCGAACTGGTGGACGGAAGGATCGTTGCCGAGGGCTTGCGCGTCGTCGGCGTGGCCGTACTGGGCACGGTCGTGGGCACCAAGTCCCTCGGCGTGTGCGTGGACGTCACCGATATCCCCCCTCCGTCGGCGACGTCTTGCGCGGCCGCGGTGATCCAGTTGGCGACGAATTTAGTTGCAGGAGAGCCGTTCATGGTCACTGGGGCGTTGCCGTAGGAGCCGTGGCTGGTGATCGTCTGGGAATACTTCACCCAGGTGCTCACATCGAGCAGGTCGGAGTTGTCCTGGACGTTGTCGACCACGGCCTGGAAGGTCTGGTTCACCAGGCGGTTCACGGTGACCGGTGGGACCAGTTGGGTGACCGCGCCGAGCAGCTTGCCGCCCGCGATCGCCAAGCCCGCCGCCGGATTCGACATGCCCGCGGCGGCGACCTCGGCGATGTTGGCCGGGGTCAGCACCGTTCGCGCCACCGCCACCACGGCGTTGAGCGCGATGCCGCCGACCTTGAACAGTGCTTGCAGCGCCTGGGCGGGATCGAACGGCGCGCTCGGGTCCGATGCCTCGGCCACCCGCTCCGACAACGACTTCTTCGGGTTCAGGCTCAGCGTGGCCAGCGAATTGCCGGAGATGTCCTCGTTGACGACCTTGGTCGCGGTCTTGATCGTGGTCATCGCCAACGACTCGGCGATCGAGGAGATCGCACGAATCGGGTCACCGCCGAGCTCGGACTGGCCGGCCACGTTGGCCACCGCCCGCAGCAGCGCGGCGTTGTCGGGGGCATCGCAGGCCAGATCACCCGGTGAGCACAGCGAAGCGACACGGCCGGCGATCCGGCCGTAGGAGCCGGATCGCTGGGAGGTCGGGCCGATCCCGGATCCGCTGCCGGTGACCGTGGTCGCCATCAGCTGCTCGAGCGCGGACACCGCCTCACCCGAAGTTCCCGGCACCGTGGCCGGGGAGGTGCGGTTCGGGTCGCCGGGGAACGGGCCGGAGTTCGCGGCGCGCGTCGGATCGCCCATCAGCGCGACGGCGACGACCTGGTCGGGATCGATCGGGCCGGTTCCGGCGCCGATCGCCTTGGCGGTGTTGGCCACGGCGTTGGCACCCTGGCTGTAGCCGACCAACGCGACTCCGCTTGCCGGGCACTGCTGGGCGATCTCGCCGATCCTGGTGTTGAGGGCCCCGATCGCCCCGTTCACCGAGTCCTCGTAGGGCACCGACCCACCCGGTACGGCGCCGCCGAACGCGGCCTCGTACGGGATGTACTCACGCTCGATCCGCACACCCGCCGCCTCGGCCTGGGCCAGCAGCGGCATGAACACCGACGACAGCATGCCGGTATCGGTGGTGCGCGAGGCATCCGGTGACGATTCGCCGGTGCCCTGCACACCCAGCGCATACACCGCAGGGCAGTCGGTACCTTGCGCACCCGCTGGGGCGGTACCGGCCACCGACACCGTCGCCGCGGTCGCGACCGCCGCGACCGCGGCGGCCGCCGCTCTCGTGATCACCCTGGTCACCGTGTGTTCCTCCCGACTTTCGTTGTGAGTCATTGCAGTTCGGCCAGCAACCGCTGGTAGGCCTGTTGAGTGTCCGGCGCGAGTTCATCCCAGATGATCTTGGTGCCGGTGGCCAGATGAGCGTCGTAGGGGATGTCGACCACCGCGCGCAGCCACGGCCCGAGACCGCGCGTCAGCAGCGCGGCCGCGTCCGGCGCGGTCGGACTCTGGCGGGTCACCGCGATCACGACCTGACTCACCGCGAAAGTCGAGTACTGCTCGTCGAGCCAGGTCATCGCGGGCCGCAGCCGCGCCACCGCGTCCGCGCGGGCAGCCACCGTCACCACCAGGCCGATGCGCGGATCGGCCAGCAGCGGACCGATGAGGCGGCTCCTCAGCGAGCCGCCACCGTCATAGACCGGCGTCATCCCGGCGTCACCGAGGTGCCGGTGCGCCGAGACGAAGGTCTCCCACCGCGGCAGCGGGTCGGCGCTGCGGTCCAGAATCCGTGCACCGGTAGACGATTCCCCGGTGAACGCCCGCATACGCGAGGGCAACCCCGGCGCCGGGTCGTCGAGCCAGCGCTGCAGGGTGCTGATCGGGGCGGCCAGGTCGCAGCCTCGTTCGGCCAGATCGTTGCCGAACGGCGTCGCGTCGACGGCCACCGCGTCCAGACCGCGCTCGGCGACCGCCGCGGCCAGTCCCCACGCCGTCGTCGTGGTCCCCGACCCGCCGGAGGTCCCGACCACGACGGCGGCCGGGACCACGGTGCGCACCAGGCGCCCGTCCGTGCCCGGCATCCCGGTGGGGCTGGGCCCGTCGGTGGGATCGAGCAAGGCAGCCAGCTCGGGATCCGGTGCGGAGCGCTCGATCTGGTCCAGATCGACCTGCAACTCGGTCACTGGCCACCACCGCCCGCGGTGATGACCTGGGTGATGCGAGCCTTGCCGGCGACGACCGTGGTGGTGACGAACTGAGCCCACCGCGCGCTCGTGCCATCGCGGCGACGTTCCTCGATCTGCACCGACCACCGGTCGGTGCCCGCTGGGGTGAGCGTGACGCAGTGGCGGGTGCCCGCAGGCACCGCCGCGATGGCGTCGCGGGTCGACTCCACCGGGGCGGCCACCGCGTTAGGGGTCATCGCGGCGCGGACCGCGTCGGCGTCGCGCTCGACGTACCACTGGTGCTGCTGCCACAAGATGATCCCGACTCCCGAGAACTCGTCGCCCGGACCGGAACTCACCACCAACGCGTCGGTGGTGATCGGCTCGCACCACACCGGTTCGGCGACCGCTGCGGCCGACGACGTTGAAGGCGGCGCCACCGTGGTCGGTGGGTGCGCGGCGCCGGTGTCGTCGGGGCCGGTGAAGGCCACGACGGCACCGGCGGTGACCGCAGCGAGGATGCCGAGCACACTCGTCGCACCTGCGGTGCGCACCACAATCGATCGGCGGCGCCGCGCCACCGCGCGGCGCTTGGAATCAGCAGCCAGCGCGGCAAAGGGATCGTCGCCTTGCGGCAGAACCGGTTTCGGTTCTGCCGCAGGCTCGACCTCCAGTCCCTCCAGCTCGTCGCGTTCGGGGTCATCGTTGTCGTCGACGATGACCACCTCGCTCGGGAGGGTCTGGTCTTCGGGATCACCGAACCAGCTGGTCCAGCTGCGCTCGTCGGCGTCGTGCTGGTCCGGGCCACGTCCAGACGGCGGCTCGAACGCCACGACTTCGGCGTTGTCCTCGTTGTCGGTGTGCTGGTCGGTCATCGTGATCTCCTGCCTCAGGCCACCGGAGCCAGCACCGTGGCACCGGCGCCGAGCAGGCCGTTGACCGCGTCGACGAACGGAGCGGGCGCCGCCTCGGGAGGCAATGTCGGCAGCTGCTCGAGCGCACCGCGCAGCGAGGTGACGGCCTGGCCGACGACCTCGTTGCCGGCGGCGGCCTGAGCCACCACCTGCTGAGCTTGCGGTGCGGCGACGGTCGCCTGCTCGACCACCTCGGCGGTGAAGACCTGCGCCTGCCCGACCACTTCCTCCACGGTCAGGACCGCGATCGGCGGGACCGGCACGGGCGGCAGCTGCGGCAACGGCACGACCGGGAGCTCGACGCGGGGCAGTTCGACCGACGGCAGCGCCAGCACCGGCGGCTGCACCTGCGGCACCTGCACCACCGGCGCATCGATGCTCGGCAGCTCCTGCGCGGGCGGAGTCGGGTCGATCCGGTCACCCAACGCACCACCGGCCAAGCCACCCAGCAGCGCGCCACCACCGGCGCCCAGCAGCGCCGCCGAACCGCCCAAGGCCAGCCCACCGGCAGCGCAACCCGCACCGGCACCGGCCAGCGCGCCGGGACCGGCCAGCACGCCGCCGGTCGCGAAACCTGCGGCAGCGGCGCCGATCGCCGCGCCGACCGGCACACCGACCGCGCAGCCGAGCACCGCGGGGATCGGGGTCAGTACCGCCGCGCCGACACCGGCGCCGACCACCGCGCCGACGACGGTGCTCGCCGCACGCCGGTCGGCCTCATCGCGTGGAACACCGAGCTGGTCGTAACCCGCAGCGATCCACCACGTCGCCCACTCTTCGTAGGCCTGGGCCTTGCGGACCATCTCCGGGTCCAGCCACTCGGGCACGTCGACCCTGGTCGAGCCGAACCGGAACGTGTCCGGACGCACCGGCTCGACCGGCACGACCACCTCGGGCGCCGCCGACTCGACATCGGCCTGCTCGGCGGTCTCATCGTCGAAGAACTGCTCGGTCACCTGCGGCTGAACGTAGGTCTGCTGCTGGGGAGCGGGCTGGCTGTAGTACGGCGCCGGGGCGGGCTGCTGGTAGTAGGGCTGCGGGCGCGCGGGCACCGGCAGGGTTTCCGGTTCCGGCAGCGCCGCCAACGGGTTCGGCGCCACCGAGCGCGGAGCAGGCGGTGGCGGGGTGCTCAGGCCGGGCTGACCGGCGCCGTCGCCAGGCGCGGCGAGACCGGGCTGGCCGGGCGCGGCGTGGGTCATGCCCGCGCCGACCACGATGGCCACCAACGGGACCGTGGCGGCCGCGGCGGTGCGCAGCGTCGAACGGGTCTTTTTCACGATTGCCTCCTCGTGGAACTCAGATCGACCACCGGGGATCCGGGGTCGGAGGTGTGGGTGTAAACGGTCGCGGTGACCACGACCGTCGTGGCGAGCACGGTGCACACGGTCTCGGCGGCTTCCCAGATCGCCGAAGCCTCACGCACCGGTGCGATCGCCACGACCGCCACGTCGTCGGGCTGTTGCCGCACGACCAGATCGCGCAGCTCATCCAGTTCGCTTGCGCCACTGGGGGTCAGGCTCGCCACGCACGACAACACGCCGTCGGTGAACATGGCGACGACAACGCAGGATGTGGCCAGCTCGCCGAGTACGTGCTCGCACGCCGCGACGAGCGCGGCGACGTCGGCCGAACGGCCAAGGGGTGCGCAGCCGCAGTTCGCGGCCCGCATCGGAAGGACCCGTGACGCGGCGGATCGCCAGCGTGACGGGCGCGTCTGCCTGCGGCAACGCGGTAGGACTGCCGCTACTGTGGACACAGCAGGGACCTTCTCTCTGCACTCAAAAAAAATCAGGACTCAATCTGTGGCGGCGCCAACCGCCGAGTTCTGCGTCTCCCCGCTGCTCCAACAGTGGGGGGACACCTCGCAATCAATTACACGTTACGTTCAAACCATACAACCACCTTCTGTGACTCCGCGCTAGTAACCTGCTTGCATGACTCGTCGTGACCCCGACCCCGGACGCGCTGCCGTGAGCCGCAGTGTCGGACGCGGATTCGATCCGGACCGCCTCCGTCGAGAGCGCTTGGCCGAGGAGGGAACGCTGCGCCACGCAGCGGGCCTGCCCGAGATCGAGATCGCCGATCTCGCGCGACTCACCGGCGTCTCGCCCACGGCGATCTACAACTGGGAGTCGAGGTTGCGTGCACCGCACGCCACCCTGCTCAAAGCGGTCGCCGACGAACTGAACGTGCCGATGGACGTGCTCGTCGTCGTCGCGCCCGAGAAGCGCACGCTGGCGGACCTGCGATGGCTCGCCGGGATGTTTCAGACCGGCGTGGCCACGCAGCTGGGCATCACCACCCAGACCTACGGCCGGATCGAGCGCGGCAACCGTGCGATCGGTAAGGACCTCGCCATCGCCCTCGCCAAGCTCTATGACGTCGAGGTCGACGTCATAGACGCCGCGTGGCAGCGCGCGCACCGCCGCCCCGCCGGCGCGAAGGCCTGACCGAGCTCCCCGAAGTCCCTCCAACCCCGCCGTTCGTCCGCTCCAAGCGCGCGAACGGGCAGGTACAACAGATGTTGGCATCCAACAATCCCGTTGTGCGAGTACAAGATTCATTGTTCCCCTGCTCACTGTCCGACGATCCGATTGCCCGTTCGCCAGCGCCGTCGGCGCCGCTACGAACGATGACTCCCCTGCGATTTCCCCCCGATCCCCCATCTCAGCCCCGGCGCCCCCGCCGGTCGATGCCCGCCACTTCCTCGGGCCGGCCACGCGGCCCGCTTCGCGTCGAACCCCACCGAGCGGGCACGACGACAGGCACCACACGAGCAGGGCTCAGGTGGCGTGGAAGGGTTCGTGGTGGGGCCGAACGGCCCGTGAATTCGCTTGTGGCTGACATGGTTACCCCGTGGCGTTCATACCGATACGACGAGCCACACTCCCGAAATAGCCTCGGTAGCTGCACTCATCGATCTGGACTTGTCGACACGGCCAGGGGATCAGCCACCCAGCGCTCTCGCAGTTAACCATATCGTTATCGGCTTTGGCAATCGCCTTACAGCCGCAGGCTATAGATCCCGCCGTAACGCCGTGGCCAGGGCATTTGCTTCGGCCACGGCAGCGGGGTGAACACATCGAGCCCAACCCGATCCGAAGCACTGACCGGATGATCTTGATTAGGTAGGACATCTCGAAGCCGCCTAATCACGGCGGTCACTGCACCCCGTTCCTGAGCGGAGGAGCACCGACGGGGTCGTTCTAGACTCCGGCGATCAATCGACGGCTTCTCGGACCGACTGGAGTGAACGTGGACTACTACCAGGACACCCCCGATGCCCGCACGAAGATGACGCGCCGCCGCCAGCTGACCGGGCAGCTCTGGAAACTCACCGACGACGAGCTGCCGGAGACCTTCCGCCTCGCGCTGACGGCAAGCCCGACCCACGCCGAAACCGGCCAGGCAGCCCGCGCCGTGGGCAACCTGATCGACGCACTCGACCGGGCGCTGGCCCTGGCCCGCGAGCTGGCCGAGATCGACGCCCCGACATCGGCCGCGCTGGAGAGCTGGCAGCGCTGGCTGGCCGAGCACGGCGCCCACCATCCCGACGACGAGGCCAGGCACATCGCCTACGTGCGATTCAGAGATGCCGAGCTGCAGGCCCAGCACGAGCAGCGGAACCCAATCAACTGAGCGGATCGTTCGGGGCGCTGCGGCCTCCGCACCGAGGCTGCCGCGCCGACTTCGTCGGCTTGCCACATGGACCCGCGCTGATCACCTCGAGTTGTCGGTCCAGTCGTGGCTCCGAATCCCCGGCAACCTCACCTCGCGCCGCACTGCGCGAGGCCGTGTGGCTGTGGCCAGGGCCTTTGGACTGACCTGCGTCAGTAGGGTGATCCCATGGCGACACGATCGATCGACGAACTGCCGCACGCGCCGGGCCGAATACCGTTTCTCGGAGACGTCACCAGCGTCGACCGGAAAACGCCGACCCAACACGAACTCGAACTCTCCCGCACCCTCGGCCCGATCTTCGGGCGCAAGATCCTCGGCGAGACCCTCGTCGTCGTCTCCGGCGCCCGCCTTGCCATGCAGTGCTCCGACGAGAACAACTGGGCCCGCGCCCTCGTCGGCCCCGGCGCCGCCCTGCGCCGCCTGGCACCCAGCGGACTGTTCACTGCCAGGACCAGCGATCCCCTGTGGGCGCAGGCCCGCCGGATCATGGACCCCGCCTTCACCGCGGCCTCCATGCGCATCTACCACGCATCCATGCAGACCGTGGCCGACGACCTGATCACCGACTGGACCAAACGCAGCACCGTCGACGTCCACGACGCCATGACCCGAGCAACACTGGAAGTCATCGGGCGCGCCGGATTCTCCCGACATCTCGGCCTCCTCGGGCCCGAGACCGGTGGCGAGCCCGATGCCACCGCGTTCGTCGCCGCCCTCGGCTCGATCCTGCGCTGGGCGAGCGAATCGACCAACGAGCTGCCCCTCCTCGGCGCGGTGCGCAACCGGCTACGTGACGGCCAGGCCGCCCGCGACATCAAGGTGCTACGCGGCTACGTCGACCAGATGCTCGCCGAACGCCGGGCCGCCGGCACCGACCACGACGACCTGCTCGCCGCGATGCTGCACTCCCCCGACCCCGAAACCGGCGAGTTCCTGCCCGACCACAATGTCGTCGACCAGGTCCTGACCTTCCTCGCCGCCGGCCACGAGACCACCGCCGCGCTACTGGAATCCACCCTGTTCTACCTCGCCCGCGACCACGAGCTGCAGCACGCGCTCCGCCAAGAGGTCACCGCGGCCGGTAGCCTCGACTACCGCGCCGTCGCGGGCCTGCGTGGACTCCGCCAACTGCTCAACGAGGTCCTGCGCCTACACCCCCCGGTCCCCGGCTACTTCCGCCTCGCACGTACCGACCAGGATCTCGGTGGATTCAAGATCCCCGCCGGGCGCGCGGTGTTCGTGCTGTCGCTGGCCGCCCAACGCGACCCCCAGGTATGGGGCGAGCGCGCCGAGCAGTTCGACCCCACCCGCTTTGCCGACCGGCGCGGTGAAGCCGCCGAACGCTTCTTCAAACCCTGGGGCACCGGCCCGCGCAGCTGCATCGGCATGTCGTTCGCCCAACACGAATCACTGCTGCTGCTGGCGCGCATACTGAACTGTTTCGACCTCTCCACCAGCGCAAACGAACTCAGCATGGTCGAGCGCGGAACCCTGCGACCGGCCGGATACACCCTGACGGCGACCTACCGATCCTGACCACGCAGACCACACGGGAGACGATGATGACCTGGTATCTCGTTGAATCTCTCGACCTACCGACCGCACCGATGAGCATCGTCGCCAAGGAAGGCGACCACCGAGAATGGTCGGGGATCCGGCGATTCAAGCGCGACGAAGGCGTCGACCTGCTCGACCTGCTCATCCAGGTCCGTCGCCACGCCACCCCGATCTCCCAGACCATCACCGGCGCCAAAGGACCCCGCCTCGTTGAGGCGATTCCGATCGTCGGAGTCGACGGCGACGTCTATGGAATCCACGTCTGGGTCGGTGAAACCGAACCGAGCACACCACCCCGGCCGGCGGCAGCAATCCGATGGAACTCCGGCGAGCTGCAGGTCCAACAGCAACTCGAGTCCTGGATGATGTCGACCGACGACGCAGACGGCTTCAAGCGTGTGCGCAGCCCAGGCGAGTTCTTCCGGAAAGTGGTGCGTTTCGACAAGGCGCCCGAGCTGATCCAGATCGCGACGAAGCCGGTCGCCGGGCACACTTTCGACGCCACCATCACCGTGCTCCATGACCGCGGCCACCTCATGTGCTGGCAAATCGCCGCCCGCACACGCGACGACGAGCACTCCGGGATGCGCGCGCTCACCCACGACATCACCGACGTCTCCCCGCCAGAGATCGGGCCGCTCGAAACCCTCGGCCTCACCGCCGAACCCGACCCTGACGCCCCGGCTGCCGCGCTGCTGGCCTTCCCGCCCGACTCCGACCGCGCGATCATCGCATTGTGGGTCACCAAGGCGCCCAGCTGGGTGGATTGGCTGCGTGAAGGCGACATCGAGCTCATCCATCCCGACGACCAACGAGAACTCGCCCGCACCACCACGATCCTGGCGCCCGACCTTCCCGGGCACGACCAGCACGGGGAAATCATCACCCAGGCGCGCATCCGCGCCCACACCGAAACAGGGTGGCAGCCCGTCAGCATCACCTCCCGGCGATACCCAGGCCCCGCTGGCGAGCGACTCCACATCATCCGCATCTGCAAGATCGACCAGGCTGAATCCGGGTCGCCGCCAAAATAATTCGGTGTAATTGCGAGCCGGAGTTTGCGGTGCGCGCGAAAATGCGTTGTAATCCAGGTGACAAAGATGCCGCGTGTTGGCTTCCGCACTGGGGACAAGCATGGAAGGATCGCGACATGGCAAAGCCTGGACCGAAGGGGAAAGAGTACACAACCGAACGGGTCGTGTTTCGCCTCCACTCCAACGTCGAGGCCGAGATCGACAAGTTGCGCGGGTGCACTTGCCCGCGAAACGACGAGCGGTGTAAGTGCGGTGCCGAAGACCGGAGCGCGTGGCTGACCAAGGTGGTGGCGGAGAAGGTTCAACGCGACCTCGCGGAGCTTCTCGTGCCGAACAAGCCCGAGTTCACCGACCAGACGACCACAGACGAGGAGCTTCGCGAGATCGCGTAACCCCCCGGGTATCAACGGGGAAATGTCTATCCACTGACAACCAACAACTGAACACAACTCCGCGGGCCCAGAAACTTCAAAAGCCCCCGGCCACTATGTGACCGAGAGCTTTGAAGCGGATTCAGACGAGGTGCGAACTCTCTGAAACCGTCGGCCCCCAAACCCAGAGGCCAAATGTCATACGAAGACAGGTCTCAGGATAGCGCATACCTACGGCCCGGCTCAACGAACGCGGCCAACACCAGCGATGGTGTCGCGCATCCTGACCACAGCAAAGGGCTATCGCCCCACGTCAAACGCACAATTCTCCGTGCGTCGAACCCGGATCGTGATCTTTTCCGTGCCCTCGAGCGGGTGATGTACCGCGGCCGATGGGTGTGCGTCGGCGCGGACAACCGCGGGGTGAGCACGGTCCGCTCCCTCGACGCGCTCCGCCGCGCCCTCGACACCGCCGACGTCGCGACCGTCGCTGCGAGCCTCGTCGACGGCGTCCACGGCGCCGACATCGACGCCGAGGACCCGGTCGTCGGCGACGCCGTCGCCGAAGCTCTCGTCGCCTGGTGCGTCGCGAACAACCTGCCCTACCTCGTGCGGGAAAGCGGACGCCCCGGCGGACGCCACGTCATCACCGCGATCACCCACCACCGCGTCGACCCCGCCCAGTGGCGGGCACTGTGCAAAAAGCTCTCGCAGCGGTATCGCGTCGTCGTCGACGACCGCAGCGACAAAGCCCTGCGGCTGCTCACCGCTCCCCACCGGCTCGGGCTCCCCAGCCCGATCATCAGCTGCACCCTCACCCCCGGCGATGTCATCGACGCCCGAAACCTCTTCCCTGGCCGCGAAACCCGCGTCAGCGAGCGAAAGGCCACGACGAAGGCCGGTAAGTCGGCGCGGCGCGTGCCCGACGGCTCACGGTCGGAGGCCGAGTACCGCGTTGCGCTGGTTCTGGCCCGACGCGGATACACCGCCGAGGAAGCGTGGACTGAGCTCAAAGTCCAGCTCAGCGACAACGCGAAAGTGTTCGAGCCGGGACGGGGCCGGGATTGGTGGCAGCGCTACGTCTGGCTCAGCGCGGTCACCACGGTGGCCGCCGAGCAGCGACTCCACCCCGACCAGGCCTGGGCGCTCATCGAGCGCGACCGGATGACCGAGTGCGGGCGACCGTGGTGGGACGAGCTGTGGTCCATCGCGGTCGCCGAAGCGGCCACCGGCCGCCCCCGAGCCACCACCCTGGTCGGTGAGCTCTCCCCCACCGCCCTCGATGCCGCAGACCCGGGAGAAGCCGAGGCCATGCGCCGCGGCCTGCACGAGGCCGTCGAGGTAGTCCTGGCCAGCGTCGACCCGCGCCGACGCCAGAGCGTGCTGATCCTGCTGTGTGCCCTTGTGCCCGCCCTTCTGGTGCGGGGCGGCTCAATGAGCATGCGCCACATCGCAGAACGCGGCCAGATCCGTACCAGCACCGTCCAGTCCGCAGTGGCCACCGCCGTCGAGTACGGGCTGCTCGTCATCTCCCAGCGGTACGGCGGAGGAACGGCCAAGACCTGCCAGGTCTACGCACTCGGACCAGCCGCCCTCAGCTACATCAGGAAAGCTCAGCAGAGTTCTCCGCACACTAGCTGTAGCACCCCCGCCCCCACCGGCTCCGCCAACCAATCCGCCCTCACCGAGCTCCACGCAGCCGAACGCGCGGCCTGGACACCCCGGTGCGACGTCCTCGCTGCTCTGGCTCCCGGTGAACGACTCGCGACCAGCCAACACCCCCTGGCCAAGAACCTGCGGTCGACCTGGGCACAGCGCAACTGGTGGCGGACCAGGAGCCCCGAGGAGCAGGCCGAGCGGCTGCGGCTGCGCCGGGAAACCCTTGCGGGCCTACACCGCTCGACGAGGAATGCCTGGTTCGACTGGCTCGTCAAACGCGAACAGATCGCCGCGGCCGCGGCCCGGATCTCGTCCGGAGCCGGAACGGACGAGGACGGCGCCCTGGTCACTGCCGCGCCGATCGCACTGCACCGCGGGCTGAAACGGCCGCCTTGGACCGCAGATTCGGTCGACGACGGACAAGGTGTGCTGATCGCGGCATGACCCATCACACCGTCGTGGGACCGCGGCGCCAGCCTCAGCGCTGCGGTGGCCTCAACGCTCGAAGCCCGGTGCTGGCATGGGCGCCAGCGTGACCGACGGGAGTTCCGTTGATGCGGGAGCAGATTCAGCGATCCGGCCGCGTGCTCGCTGGCGGGACGATGGCGGTGCCTGCGCCCGCAGCGCACTCAGCACACCTACCAGCTCGGCATCCACCTTCGGCACGGCTGCACTTCCCGACTCCGGCGTACGGCGGTCGACGACGGCCGCTCGGCCGGGGGCCTTCTCGGGAACGGGGGACTCGAGCAGTTGTTCACCGAGCTTGCGGACAGCGGCCGGGTTCGAGATCACGTAGGTGCGGTGGTTGCCGATCGAGCCCTCACCGCCCTCCCACGCGTACACCCCATCGAATCCGCGCTCGCTCAGGTGCTTCGTGAAAAGCTCGCCGCTACGCTGAGTTACGAGCTTCACCGCGCCGACCTCGGTGCCACGACCTGAGTCGATCTCGTCGATGAGCTGGTCCAGCGCCATCGGCCAGGCCCAGCTACCGGTCTGGTCGGCGAGGACTCGGTGCCGCTCGACCACCAGATCCTGGCGAAAGTCGTTCATCACCGCGGTGACCGTGGACTGGTCGGTGAGGTCGATCAGGCGGGCCTTCTCGACTTCCACCCTGTACAGCACCGGGACTCCCCCGTGCTGAGCGCGATGGTGGGCGTACCCCCGTGCGGCAGCCTCGTCGGTCAGGTAGACGCCCGTGCCGAGCGTGTCCTCCTCCGCCGCATCGAATTCATCGATCCCCGGGGTGGCCGAACCGTGGTAGAGGACATGCCTTTCGAGGGTCACACTGGACAACGGCATGAGCGGCTCCTTCTTCGATAGGTCGAGGAGGTAAGACCCAAACTGATTGACTCTGATTGCAATTGGAACGATCATCCGGGTGGAGTGGAGCCGGGTGCTGGCTCGGACTCATGATGCCACTGCAGGTTCGGCTGAGCGAGGGTGCTTGGCTCACGGTTAACGGGTCATCACCGATCAGACCTTGCAGTGGTTCGGCCCCTGGCGCCGTTGGGGGCGCCAGGGGCCGAACCGTGTCCGAACCTCTAAAAGGTCGTGCCGAGTTGTGCGTTTCTATCTGCGATCCGCCTACGACGGGACGGCCACCACAGTTTCGTCACTGTGACGCATTTTGCGGGCTCATGCCCCGCCTCGGCCTCCCACGTGTAGATGCCACCTACGCGGCCGCCTTTTGGGTGGGCGCGGTTCCGTTGACGATCTCACCGGCACGGTGGATCAGGCGCCGCACATCAGCCTCGTTGACGTTGAACGCGTGCGAGATCTCGCCGGGCTCGTCGCCGTCTTCATAGGCGGCGAGGATGGACTCCACGGTGTCGACAATCCGGGCATAGTCGCTCGGGTGGGTGCGCGCCGAGTTCGGCGCGGACTCGGCAACGATCTCTTCCGCGAGTTGCCGAAGATCAATCTCCTCGCCGGCCTGCTCCTCCTGCTCAGCGGCGACCACGGCATCCACCTGATCGAGTTCTCGGCCAACGTCGGTGTCAGGCTGCAGTTCGCCGCGAGTCCTTTCGAGGTCTGCATCTGCCTTGGCAAGGATCTCGCTGTAGCGGCTCGAGATCCACCCGTGCAGAGCCATTCCGATCCCGATCATCGCTGGCGCAACTGAGAACTTCGCTGCGGTTCCCCAATCCTGCGCGACGACATGTGGCCCGGCGTTCATGGCCAAAGTTACCGCCATCAGGATCACCTCGAACGTCACGGCCTTGCTTCGATCGAGGTCCATCCGAACGCTCGTGGCTGTCGTCGACACCAGCATGAGCGCAACCACGAACCCCGAGACGATCGCCTCGGCGCCGAAGGAGAACCACCAGAGCGGATCGGTCCACGTCGAGTGCGGGGCGAGATTGCGCTGGACGTTCACCGCGGCCCATCCCAGCGCGACGCATACCAAGGCGATCAGTACCCGAGAACTCCACACCGACCGTTGGTACGCCTGCAACCGCCGATACTCGGGAGTGCTGATTCGGGTCAGCCTCCGCTCGGCTGCGTCGCGCCGCATCGAATCCCGCGCCGCACGACCTTGCGCTCGAATCCTCGCGCGGGCTGTACGGAATTCCTGCTGGCGACGTAAGTCCCTCAGCCTTTGCGCCTGCTTCTTGTCGCGTGTCCGCTCTGCATCCGACAAGACGTCGAGCAGTTCCCCGCGTGCCTGCATCGGCGCGAGAGCTAACGCCTCTTCGAGTTCGGCAGATAGGCGCTCGACGCGATTGAGTGCCCTGCCGTCCCGCGCCGGCGCCGGCGCGTCATCCAGTGTCTGTGTTGCCATCATCCCCTCCTAGCTTTCGTTCGATTCACGGTGAATTGCGCGCCGCGGCGCGCTACGTCGGGCGTGCTCGGTTCAGTCCGGCAGCCGCGGTCCCGGCTTGAGGGGTACGTCGTCGCCAGACAATGCGTTGCCGTCGTTGTAGGTGAGCTCGGTTTGTCGGAGCAGCTCGATCAAGGCCCGGTCCACGAAGTCGCGCATGCTGAACTGCGGCCTTCCGTTCTCTTGGATCAGGCGCACCGCGGCCCGCACCCGGCGGTATAGATCCAGGCGCACGCTCACTGTGGGGTCGCGCTTGGCAGGTGCCATCAGGCCGCGTGACGCGAGGTCGACGGCCACAATCCGCGGGCCTTCTGGTGCTCCACCACCCGGTCGTAGTCACCGGCGACATCTCGGGTCGGCCGGTAGAAGTGCAGTGGAATCGCCTCGTTGAACGCTCGCTTCACGTGGCGGGTCTCCCGCACCGGTGGGGTAACGCCACAGAGCGCCGCGTCGGCGTACTCATCTTCGATCACTTCGAGCAGTTCGTGGAAGCCGGTAGCGGGTCGGAAGTGATAGTCCCGCAGCTCCCTCTCCCCCTTCGTCGGCGCGCCTGTAGCCGTCGGGACGATCGTCGGAACCACGCTCAGCAGTTTCAATTGCGGCCGGTTGTAGAGCTTGGCTGTCCGCTTCAACATTGCGATCAGCGGGTCGAGTCCCTCCATCTCCTTGCGGCCTGGCGCCGAGCAGGTGATTACGCCGCTCATTCCGGTCCCGCCGTCGGGGAAGTCTTCTTCCGCTGTCGTGGCTAGCATCGCGAGGGTGTTGAAAGGACTGTCCACGCCGCCGCAGTCGAGGAGCCGAACGTCGGCGACTTGGTCGGGATCGCTGTGTGCCTCGGCGATGAAGGCATCGCGGAGCGAGTCCAGCAGCGTTCGGTCGCCCACCATTTCTACCGACAGGGGGCTGAGTGTCTCACGGGAGGCTGGGATGATCCGAACGCGATCGAGGTACTTGTAGACGTCCTCATCGTCAGCGTTTCGCCCCAGGTAGTACCGGGCAGGCAGACGCACTTCTTTCAGAGAAGCCTTCCCCCTCAGCACATCTGCGACCGTCGGGCCGTTCCATTCCTCATAACCCAGCCAGGACGTCGGGTTGGCCTGTAGGTCGATGTCGACCACGTCGACGACGAGGCCGTCTGCGGCGAGCTTGCACGCCGTGGTGATCGCTGTGACCGTCTTGCCGGTGGAACCGGCCATACTGATGAACGCGGTGGTCGACACGTGGCTACTCCTTGGAAGGGAGGGGCAATTCACCGTGAATTGCCCCCCGGTTGAGGTGTCAGTCTGTGGGGGAGTCGGAGGCGTCTGCGGGGTTGCTCTCAGGCTGAGCGGCAAGCGATTCACCGTGAATTGCCTTGGTGGGCGCAGTCGAGACAGGAGCGCGCAGCCGAGACAACTGAGCCCCTTCCCAGGGGGAAGGCTCAAACTCGCCGCCATCGACCAGGCAACTCAGGTACGCAGCATCGAGCTGGTCCCAGAGCCGACCTCTTTCCGCAGCGCGAATCTCGCACGCGGCCAGAGCGACGGCCCAGAGCCCGCGCTGAATCGCCTTCTGGTCGGTCTCGGCATCGAACTCAGCCTGCCACTCCGTAGCTGAGGTCGCGGAGGTCGCACCGCTGCCGAGGAGCCACCCGTGGGCCAGGGCCCAGGTTCGCGGAGAGTCTGTGCGAACCCGAGCCTTCGTGAGCTGGATCAGCAACGCACCCAACCGCTCCCTGCTCGCGCCCTTCGCTGCCAAGGTGGCAACAGCAGCTCGCCGAGCCCGCTGCGCAGCTGATCGCAGTCGAGCATCGTCGTCAGAGGCCTTCTCACCATCGGGCTGTGATCGTCGCTCTTGGCGCCTCACCACGTCGGTTCGGTCGTCAACCGGCGCGGGCTCGGGCTCTGGATCGGGCGCGGACTCGCGGAAGTACACCAGCGTCCGTGTGTCCTCGTCGAGAGCCGCGACAATGCCCTCGGTCCCGGGTTCGGGTACTTCCAGGAGTCGGTGGTGCTCAAGGCGGTCGCCGAACGTGCTGCGCGGGTCCTCGACCACCTCGAAACCGGCCTCTGCGGCGACTCGCCGCGACCGGCGCTCAGTACGCACACGCTCCACAGCCCGCTTGGCGGGAACACCCTCGAGCACGTAGCCCAACGCAGTCCGCTGGTCTTCCACCCGCTGCGGCGAAACAGCCTCTTCGTCGATGAAGGTCTGCCACTCCCAGCGCGCCTGGCCGATCGGCAGTTCACGGGCAAGGGCTTCGGCTGCGAGCAGGCCGATCGTTCCTTCGCTCTTCTCGGTCGACACCAGGTGCTGCGCCTCGGGAATCAACCAGAGCAGCGCGAGATGGCGGCTTACCGTCGGTTGGCTGACACCCATGATGTCGGCGACATCGGGCTGGCTCATGCCGTCGTCTATGAAGTTCGCATACTGGTGCGCAGTCTCGATGACGGTCAGATCGTCACGGCCTGAGTTCTCCAGGCCCATTTCTACAAGATCGCCACCATCCTCCATCACCGAGTCGTCGATGATGGCCGGCACAGTCTCGAGGCCCTCGAAGCGGGCACCCGCGCACCGCCGGTGTCCGTAGATCACGATGTAGGCAGCGTCGGCGGGGATCTGATCTGCCAAATCGGGGCGGTGCTTGAGGAACGCTGCGCGGGTCACCACCAGCAGCGGGATGACGACCTTCCCCACCTTGCGGATCGAGCGAACGAGCTCTTCCCACTTGGGGTGGCCGGGCTGAGGCTCTGATCGGCGCTTGGAGTTCAAAGGGTGCGGTGCCAGGGCACTCACTGGCAAATCCGGGATGGACAATCCCGCCGCAGCAGCTTTGGCATGGATGTTCGCCAAGGCGGCGGCGACATCGCCGCTTTCGTCGTCTTGCGCTGCGTCGATGTCCGCCGTGTCGAAACCCGCTCCCGAGGCCGCTTCCCTCACTTCGTCGGACGCGTCGCCGCCACGCCGACTTCGGTAGCGCTCCGCAGGCTTCTCACGCGTGAGTCGGGACCCCATTCATCCTCCTCATGATCATTACACGTAAAACATGTAATACAAACCTTACTGCATAGAGACTGGATCCGCGAGGGCGCGCGCAGCGCGGATTTGTTGCCTCAAAGACCCCCATCGAAGGGGGCAATTCACGGTGAATTGCTATCGCGTTCGTCATGGAAACCCGTCAGCGGGTGGGGAATGGGATCGGGTCGAGCCCAGGGAAGGTCGTCGCGATTCGGCAACGACGGGATCCCGACAATGGTAGGTCGGCAGGCGGGGGATCGGAAGAGCGCACGCCGACCAATTCACCGTGAATTGATCCATCGCCAGCCGCATGGAGCTCCGCGCGGCAGAAGATGGCTGCCGCGCGAGCTTCGCTCGCTTGCCCCAAGACCTGCCTGGCCACTACTCGTTGGGGCCCGCCAAAGGACCCCAGGCGTAGGGCTGTTGATTCATCTGCACGATGGGGGAGCGAACGGTACAGGGGGCCGCGTAGGGCGTTCCATCGGGGCCCAGGTGGGCAGGAAATTCCGTGCCAGGTACGGCGGGCGGACATAGGATCGGGCATGACCAGCGACGCCGACTACACGCGGATGATTCGATCGACCTTTCCCACGCTAGACCTGTGGCAGACCGCAGGGGGAACCGCGTTCAGGCCCGAGTCGGGCAGTCAGCTTCGCGGCGACGACCTCGATTGGCCGTACGCGCCGCTGTCGGCGGTAGCGCATCAGGGTCTGGCTGTTGCGGTGACGCACTTGCAGGCGATCCGTGTGCACCTGGAGCCGGAGTCCGGTCCGGGACAGCTGTTCCCGCTGCCGCAGGCCACGCTGTGCCGGACGGCGCTCGTCGGCGCCGCGCAGGCCGTGTGGCTGCTCGTCTCCGATGACCAGGAGGTGCGGTTGTGCCGCCACCGCATGCTGATCACGGATATGCACCACAACCACCGCCAGTACCTAACCGACCTGCAGACCTACGCGGGCGGCGAGCCGCATGAGGGCACCGAGATCGTTGCCGCGCACCTGGATACGCGCATCCAGGAGATGAAGGCCAAGCGCGCGGCAGCGAAGGAGACGGCCCTGTTCCGCAACACCAAGATGATCAGGCAGGCCGCGCGGGAGGTCTTCGCCGGGCGCGCGGACGCCGCGCAGCTTGAGCAGGCGGCAGTGCTGGTGTGGCGGTCGGGATCCGGTGCCGCGCATGGGTTCTTCTGGCCGACCTTCGGCGGCCCGGGAATGACACAGACTGCCGAGCCCGACGCCAACGGCGTCGCCGAGTTCGCCGTCGGCGGCTCACTGGGGGAGCTGGCCGAGCCCTACCTGGCCGCGTTCGCGATGTGTGAGCAGGGCTGGAAGTTGCTGCGTCAGCGCGGATGCTGACGGAGGTGAACTATCGGGCGCGGCGGCCGAGGGTGATGAACGCGGTGACCACCGGCACCGAGACCGTGCTGAAAATCAGCACGACTGCCAGGGGAGCGCCCTGGTCGCGCTGATGGATGGACCCCTAGGTGGTAGGGCCCTCGGACACGTCCGCGACGAGATCGACGAGAAGCTCGATGAGCTCACGATCGCGACGTTTCAGTGGGAACGTGCCCGCGGTGTCGGCGGCGAGCAGCTCGCGGCCGATCTGGGCGAGTTCGCGGGCCTGGCGGTCGGAGATCCGGACGGGCTCGTCGTATGCGCCAGTTGCAGCGCTGATTTGGCGCAGGACCGGCAGGTCGTACTCCTCGGGCAGGGTGACCGGGCGCCCGGCTTCGAGCGCCCGTTCGGCGTGATAGGCGATGGTGAACGGCGGGCAGCCGTACACCTGCGAGCAGGTCGAGATGTACCCGGCTGCGCTCGGAACAAAAGTGGCCGTCAGCTCGGCGGGCATGAATTTGCGGTACATGGTGGTGACCTTTCGGAATTTGGTGGGCTGGCCTCGGTCGAGCGGGCAGGGCGTGGCAGTGTTGCATCCGCTCGACGCCAGGCGCTACCGGACCGACTACGTATCGGGATCAGCGATGGGAGACGGGGAAGCGGGCGCTGCGGCCGCGCGTCGGCCCCGGCGAGGATTCGGCAAGCGGCGCGGCGTGGCACCGCGCACAAGCCTTGGGGGCCGCTCGCGCAGGTACCTATCGCTCACCCGCAGCGCGGCCCGCCGCCTGGCCGGATCCGAGTGGAAGATCGCGACGTACGCTGCGGCCGTGTGGATCAGCCCGTCCTGACGGATCCAGATCCACAGTCCACCGACGCCGCTGGCGACCGCCCCAGCCAGCACGATTTCAGTCGTTGTCACGACCAGCTCCTCTGCACGAGATGAAGCAGTTCCGCATCAGGTGCAGGGCGCTCGATCGACCTGACAGCGCGGCGGTGTTCAGTGGGCATGGGGGACGTCGGGCATCGCGTCGTGGAGGTAGCGACGTGTCGTCGTTCCGCCCGAATCGTCGCAGGTGGGCACACCGTGGCGCTCGGCCATCTCGTCGACCCAGTCGATGAAGGCCAGTGCAGAGCCGCCGAACAGCGCGCGCACCCGGTTTTGCATCGCGCGGACGTCATGCCCGGGAAGGAAGTCCGCGCTGGCGAGTTCGCCACAGCCGCACCGGCACGGGCGTTCGACGAAGGTGCGCTCCTGGGGCAGCTCGATGTAGGACACCGGGTTGCGCGAGTTGTTGCCAGCCGGGTCCCGCCGACCGATCCAGGCGTCGTACACCGGATGCCCGGCGGCCAGCGCCGGGCCGATCAGCTCGACGCGGTCGTCGTGGTCAACCCACCCGGTGATCTCGCCGACCGCCACAACCACATCGCCATACACGATCAGGGCGAACCGTTCGCGGCGCAACCGGGCACGGTTGATCTTCCACAGCCCGCGGCTCCCCTCCCACAGCGCGGCCGCGGCGCGACCGGGGTACCAGCCGATGAACGACCGACCCAACGGGTCGTCGATCGTCGGCCGCACAAGGACCGGGATACGCAATCGCACCGCCATCGTCGTCCCAAACCTCCAGGTCAGGCGGCCTCCGGACCGCAAGGATACTTTGCTATCCAGATATTAACAGTTAGGGGTAGACAATTTGATTCCGACATCAATTGTCTACCTCTGCCCAGTTCTCGACCCCGCATCAGGTTCATGTCCGCTAATAGCAGTTATCGGACATGAAACGCCGAAACCCCTGCATACACCCCACTTTCGTGTCAGAATGGTCGTGGCGACCGGGGGAAACAGGTCGGTGGCCACCGCTACGCTCGGCGAAAGACCAGCTCACACGCCAATTCGCGGGGGACTCCATGACCGATCAGCCCGACCATCTCGATCTCGCTCCTGCCTATGGCAGTCCCGAATTCATGGGACCGATAGACCCCTTCGACAACGCCGCCGTCGAGGCCGCCTACGCGGCCACGCTGCCAGTGACGCCAACCGCCCGGGTCTGGGCCGATCCGACATACCCCACCGGCCAGACCGTCACCGTCACCGCCGGGCCCGCTCTCGACCTCGCTACCTGGACCCCGGTCGGGCCCGTCCTGCACCAAGACCGCCTGCCCGACCACGACGAAGACGACGACATCATCGCCGCCGCCGAGGATTCGCTGGCCGCCGCGGGATGGGCCGTGACCCGACACTGGGTCGCTGACTCGTTCGGCTGGCGCGCCGGTGTCGACCTCGCCGAGGAGGCGTCGCTGGAACACCGGCCCCGCCGACGTGAGAAACAGGCAAGCAGGTCGGTGGCCACCGCTACGCTGCCCGAAAGACCAGATCAGACACCGAATTTCAGGAGACCTTCGTGACCTACCCCAACACCAAGGGCCGCCTCGGCAAGACCACGAGCGCGATCAACCTCGACGCCGCACTGGCCCGCCACCACGACGGGCAGGTCCTGGTGATCGACCACGACGGGCAGCCCAGCGCGGTTGCCCAGGACGGTGGGCTCGCCACGCTGCTCGATCACGCCGTGCGCGCCGGGCGCCAGGCGCCGACCACCGACCTCATCTACGGACCGGAATGGACGGCCCACCTCTGGACCGACCCGCATTCCGGCCATCGCGGACCGACCCTCACCGTCACCACCACCGGTGTCCTCGACCCCGAGGCTCACGCCCGGCCGGAGCCGGTGTTCCAGCGACGCCTCCTCGGCGAGGTCGACACCGACACGATCGACGCCGACGGAACCATCGCCGCCGCGGAGGCGGCGCTCACCGCCTTGTTCAAGCGAACCGGCGAGTGGACCGCCGACGACCTCGGCTGGCGCGCCACCGTCGTCCGCCAGATCCTTCGCCAAAGCCCTCGGGACATCCAGCGGTGACCGGACCGACCTCTCCTGTGACCGGGGTGCCCGCGAACTCAGCGACACCCAGTTTCAGCACGCAACGTCACAGTGACGCAACGCCGTTGGTCGATCCGATGGTGCCCGGCAACGACCCGCCGACCTTCCTGGCGCCGATCCCGGTCGCCGCGCGTAACCGCGGCCACGTCGAGGGCGATCCGAGGACGGGGGAGCGGCGATGCCCGTGACCGACACCACCCGCGCGCCCGTGCGGCGGTGGCGCGGACAGGCGTCCGTGCACGGACGCCTCGGCAAGATCGGCGTGTTCATCGCCGCGGTCGGGATCGCCTACATCGTCATGGCCTTCGTCGGACCCACCCTGTTCCCGACGCTGATCTGGCCCCACTTCTTCTACGGCACCGCCTTTTTCGGGATCGGGGCGATGCTCATGGTGACCGCCGGGTACGAGCAGCAGCACCGCGGCGGCCGCCGATGACCGCGGAGTTCGAGCACTCGCCGATCCTGACCGTCCCGGTCCCGGTCGCCAGGATGTGGAACCAGGACCTCCCGGGCGGGTGTCGATGCCTGTGCCAGATCTACCACCGCGGCGTCGGCGTCGGCGGGTGCACCCGCGCCGCCGAACCCGGGCTGCTCATCCGGCTCGAGGTCACCGAACGGGACGCGACCGCGCCGGACCTGGCTGCCGACCTCGACCGGCCGATGCCTGTCTGCGGCTGTTGCTATCGGCTCCTGGCTGTCCCGAACACCCCGGTCGCTGTCCTGCGCGAAGGCCTCGACGCCACGATCGCCCGCCATGGCACCCGGTTCGAGGCCGCCGCCGTCGCGCTGCTCGCCGACACCGGACTGCTCGACCACCTCGGTATACGCAGGCACATCACCGACGACACCTACACCGACAACGCCGGAAACAGTGAGCACATCGTGCGATTGGCCTGGTGGGCGCTCATCGGTAGCACCGAGCACCTCGGTCTCGACCTCAGCCAGGAACGGGTCCTCGAGCTCGCCCTCAGCCTGACTCGCGGCGAGCCGGTCGACCTCGGCGATGCCCTGCTCGACCTCGATCCCCGCCACTGCCGCCCTGTCGCCGACGCCCTCGCGATCGCGCTCGGCCTCGACACCACCACCCGCGACGCCACACCCACCACTCCGGGAGAGCCCACCTCATGACCGACCTCGCCGACGGCCGACACCATCGTGCCGTCGCATACGAACAGCACCACCGCGGCGGCCGTCGATGACCACCGCACCAGCGATGACGCCGCCCGAGTGCCGCGACCTGGTCGAGCGGTGCGCCACCCGGTGGCACTCGACGCTGATTACCTCCCCGGTGCTCGACACCGCCACCGGACTGCTCGGCGCCTGGTCCGCGGCCGCCGCCGATATCGGGGCCAATCCGACGAGTTTCCGAGGGCGGGAGTGGATCGCGCAGCTGGCCGACGTCGCGGTGCAGGTCGCCGTCGACCAGGCGCGCGAACCGCGCCCACCGCAGACTTCGGAGGCCGCCGTGGCTCTGCTCGACACCCTGGTGGCCCGCCTCGCCGACCGCGGAATCGCCACGACCCGCCGCGTTCTCGTCGTACGGATCCCGCGCACCGATCGCACCCCGACCGCAGTCCCGCTCGCGCTGACCGTCGACCCCGACCACGGTTGGAGTCTGGCCCTCGACCAGATGCATTCCTCGCCGGTGTGCTTCATCCACGGCCGCATCGACGACATCGACGCCGTGCTCGACGCGGTACTCGCAGTCAACGACGGCCGCCGCCGCAACCCGTTCGCCCGCTGATGCCGGAGGACCCGATGACCACTACCAGTACCGCAGAGCTACACCGTCGAGCCCGCCGCGCCCACGCCTTCGTGAATCGAGAATACTGATGAGCCAACAGAATTCGTCCGAGTCCGGCACGGCCGCGGTCGTGCGAGACAAGCCGCCCTACCGGATCGTCGACGCGCGCAACGTGGGCTGGATCGTGCAGGGTGGGACCGACCAGTACCGCAGCTTCGACCCGTCCGTGGCCGGTGAGCCGGAGATGTCGACCGCGACCCTGGCCGAGATCACCGCCGCACACGGTCCGGTGCGTCCAGTCGTGGTCCGCCCCACCGACGACTCGGACGCACTGCGGGCCGCCTTCGACGGTGCGGGCCGAAAGACCATCACCTCGATCGCCTCGGCGGTCGAGGTGGTCCACTTCGAGGCGCGGAATCGGTTCGGGCCCTGGGACTCCGATGTATCCGCCACCGCGGCTTACGCCGAGCGAACCCTGATCGCGGGTCGGCCCGGGTCGTGGGAATCGGCTCGGCTGTCCGACCTGTGGCTCTTCGGCTCCGAGCTGAACCTGTGGCGCCGCGACAACCGCGCGAGCCTGGCAGAGATGCGGGCGAGCGGGCCGAACCCCAAACGCGTGGATGTAGTGGCCCGCGACCGGATCGCCGAGGTGCTGCGCCGCTGGACCGGCGACCCGGAGTGCTACGTCGAGGTCGCCGAGAACCTGTCCGGCATCGTGTCGGGCTACGCCGACGACCGCTACGGCGACCAGGGTTGGAAGCACATCGCCGATCAGTGGCTGCAACCCGATGCCCGGCTGCCCTCGGCCGCAGCCGAGTCACTGTACCGGCTGCTGTATTCCAAGTCCGCGTACTTCCGATGGTGACGAGGACGCTGATGCGAGGTGGCCGACCATGACCGATCCCGTGCTCACCGACCACACCCGCGAGGTCGACGAGATCGGCGCGCAGGTGATCACCCTGCTCACCCGTGCCGCCCGCCTCCAACGCCCCGTGCCGGACATGCTGCGCGGCCCCGCTGCGGCGGCCGAGCAGCCGCCCCGGCTGACCGAGCCGGTCGATTTCGCCGGATTCCTGGTGCCGGTGCTGGCCGCCGTCGCCGCCAACCGAGGCAGCGTCGATGCGTTGCTGGCCGGGCGGCCCAGTAGCTGGGAAGCCGCGGCACTGCGCACCCTGCTGCAGAGCGCGGGCTGCGAGAACGAGGAACTTCTGGCCTCCTATCGCCGTGATCCGATCCACATCGACGTCTCGATCGAGGCGATCCTGGCCACCGACGTCCCGGTGGCGCCCGACCCGACCGATCCGAGCGCACCGTGGTGGCGGCCCCTGCTGGGCCCTGGGGAGAGCTTTGACGAGCAGCTCTCGGCCCTCGAGCAGGCAGACGGCGACGCCTACACCGCGCTCGAGGCACGCTTCGCCGACCGCGACCTCGCCGACCCGGAGTGGAGTGCCGCCGAGAATCGGCTCACCGCCGAATCCGCCGCGCGGGAAACGGCGCTGCGGGCGCTCTGGAAGGCGCGCTACGACCGCTACCTTGCGGCCTTCCGTGCCACGGTCCTGGCCCGCGCCGCCGAACTCGGCATCACCGTGGAGATCGAGGTCACCGGCGAAACCGATCCGGACAAGACCCGCGACGCCGCCCGCGCGGTTACCGACCTGTGGGCCACCGACACCCTGGCCGCCCAACTCTACGAGCACGCCGCCCTGCACACCCCGACCGAGCTGCTCACCACTGACGCACCCGAGGAGACCTCCCGATGAGCTTGCCCACCCAACAGCAGATCTTCCTCAATGCCCTCGAACAGCTCGACATCGCCCGCAACGCGCTCTCCGAAGCCCGTGACGAGCTGAATTCCGACTGGGCTGGAGTCGAAACCGGCCTCGGGCTGCCGAGGCCGGTCGGTGAGCACCGGACGCGGGTCCGCGCGGCGATCACCGCCGCCAAGGCCGAGATCGACACCGCCAAGAACGAACTGTGCCAGGCGCTGGAGTACTACCACCCGCCCGGGTCGGAGCGCGTGCTCGACGATCCCCGGGCCGAGATCGCCGACGAACAGCGCACCCGATGACTGCCTACACCCCGGCCGTCGAGGCCACCCGCTACGTAGTGCGCGGCCTTCCTGCGGGGCATTCGGCGCGTTCATATGCAGATGTCCAAGTGAAACGGAGCCCGCGCGGGTGGCAGGTCGGTGACACCGGCGACTGGATCGGTCCCGGCGGAGAGCCGGCCACCGACCCGGTCGACATGGATCTCGACACAGCCGTCGCCGCGGCCACCATCGAAGCCGAACGCTTGGCTCTAGCCGTGCGGGCGGTGCATCCGCAATGACCGACCCCGGCAGCGCCTGGCTACGCGTGGTCGCAGGCGGCGACGATCACCCCGACCTGATCGCTGCCGACGCCGCACGCACCCGCTACGTCGAGGCCGCGACTCCCGAGACCACGACCCGCGCCTACACCGAAGCCTGGGAACAGTTCCAGACCTGGTGCGGCACTGTCGGTTTGGTCGCACTGCCAGCCGATCCGGTCACCGTAGAGCGGTACCTCGCCCTGGCCGCCCAGCGCCGCGACCTCGCGGCCTCGACGCTGGCGGTATGGGTCACCGCGATCGGCAACCGCCACCGCGCCGCCGGGCACGCCGACCCGACCACCGGCGAGCGGGTCGGCGAAGTCCTCGACGGGGTCGGGGTCACCCAGACCAAGGCCGGACGCGAGGTCGATCAGGCACCCCCCGCCGATCACCCGGTACTGACCGCGATGATCGACACCGCGCACGCCACCGCGGGGACCTGGCGCCAACAGGTCGCCGCGCGCCGCGACATCGCTGTGCTGCTCACCGGGTTCTCCATGTTTGGCCGCCGTGGTGAGATCGCCGCGCTGTGGGTGTCGGACCTGTCGCTGACCACCGATGGTGAGCGGCTGCTGCGGATCCGGCGGCGCGGCACCAAAACCGACCGAGGAACACCCCTGCACGTCTATCGGCGCGCCGGGACCGGCCCGGCGCTGCACTGCCTGTGGTGCGGGCTGCACCGGTGGCTGGTCGTGCTCGAGGCCCGCGACCACGCCGCCGCGCGTGAGCTGCGCCGCCAGCACCGCCACGACATCGCCGACCAGGCCGCGCTCAAACGCGCGGTGTCGGTCGCGGTGCAACGAACGCTGATCGCCGACGACGCCGACCCGCACACCCACCGCTGCACCCGACCCTGGCCCGCCCTGGCCGAGGCCGCCGACGTGGCGTTGTTCCGGCCGGTGGCCAAGACCGGCCTGCCCGGCGACGGTGGCCTGTCCGGTCGCCAGATCGCACGCATCATCCAGGGCCGCGGAATAGCCGCCGGGTACCCGGATCTGCGCGGCCACAGCTTGCGAGCCGGAGGCGCGACCGAGGCGTTCGAGCGCGGCGCCGATGTCACCGACGTCATGGCCCTGGGCGGGTGGCGCACCACCGCCTCGGCCCTGCGCTACGACCGCGACCGCGAACGACGTTCGGTCCGAGTCGACTTGGGGATCTAGATGAGCCGACCACGCGTGCCGAAGGTGCTGGCCGCCTGCACCCGACCCGGGCAGTGAGCCTGCCGATGACCGACTTCGCGTGCCCCGACAACGAACTCGTCGACGACGATCCGGTGATGGTCGAGCTCGACGCCGTGCTCGCCCGGGTCACCGGCCTCAAGGCCGAACACGACCGGGAATGGCAGCAATTCGCGATCTGGGCGATCGTGCACGGTCACCAGGCACTGCCCGCCACCACCGACACCCTGCTGGCCTACCTCGCCGCCCACCCCGGCACCGTGACCACCCAACGAGGCCGAGCAAGCGCCGTCGCGGCCGCCCACCGCCGCGCGCGCCGCGCACCCGGCGACCCGCTACCGATCACCCCCGGACCGACACACCGACTTGGGCTGCCGTCACCGACCGAGGCCGAGCCGGTGCGTCGAATCCTGCGCCCACCCGAACCCGCACACGCTGGCCGACCCGCACGCGTCGGGCGCGCGCAGCGGCTCACCCAGGCCCACGCCGAGCTCGAGCCGGTGATCGCCGGACTCCCCAAAACCGGCTGGCCCGACGCGCTGGCCGGGCGCCGCGACGCACTGGTGCTCCACCTGGCCGCAGCCGGACTGTCCTGGGACACCATCGCGGGACTGCGCCAGCGCGACATCCGGCTCACCGACACCGCGGTGATCGTCGGAACACAACCCCTGGTCGAACTGGCCGCCACCGGCTTACCCGCCACCTGCCCGGTCACGGTGCTGCGCGCCTGGGCCACCGTGCTGGCCCACGCACCCCGCCCCACCGGCCACATCACCCTCGAACGCCTGCTCGCCGGCACGATCGAGGCCGAACCGGTCACCGGGCTGCTGCCCGAGTACGCCGACCAGCCCCTGCTCACCCGCTTCGACGAACGTGGGTTCGCCGACGGCCTGGTCGACGAGCTGGCCCCGCTGACTCCCGCCGAGATCATCGAGATCGTCACCACCCGCAGCGCCACCGTCCTGGCCGTGGCCACGGTGGAGCTGGACTCGGGCTGGTGGGAACGCGGCGTCACCAAACGCCTCGATGACCACGCCGCGGGCAAGGATCTGGACGACCTGCTTGACCGGCTCGACGGGATGCTCAAAGACATCGGCGACTACGAGGACTGGACAGCTCCCGGCGGCGCTGAGCGCTGGTGAATGCCAGGTGATGTAGCGCGTTGTGTGTCGGGGGTCGGTGCGATCATCGAGCGGTGACCACACCGAGTTGCGCAGGGAGGGCAGGGAAGTGACCGGTACGGAGACGACACACGCCCCGGCGGCGAAAACCCGACCGCTCGGGGTGACCCGGTGCGCACAGCGGCTGGCCGAGCGGTTGGGGCTGGCGGTGGAGGGTGACGACATCGCCGAGCTCGCCCGCACCGGGCACCTGCAGGTGGCCGACCGGTGGACCAAGTGCGGTGTTACCTACGACCTGTTCGACCTCGACGACATCGACGCGCTCGACGGCGCGCTCGTCGCGGCCACGATCACCGCCCGCGCCGACTGGCTGGCGATCTCTACACCGTTCGTCGACGCCGCCGAGCAGTTGGGCTGGCGCCGTGATGATCTGGGCCAGGTCCTGCGCGAACGCGGCATCGAGCGCGGCCGGTTCGGGCGTATCCCGACCGCGCTGGTCGCCGAGTTCGCCGCCGACACCGAGCTGGCCGAGCGAATGCGCTTGGATCGGGTGGTGACCGCCGATCATGCCGCCACCGAGATCCTCGATGTGCCGCGCCGGCATTTCGACATCGCAGTGGAAGCCGGATGGGTAACCGCGCAGCGCCACCACGTGAAGGAAGTCGGTCGGTATCGGACGGTGTCGGTGCCGCTGTACCGGACCGGCGACATCGAAGCCCTGCTCGATCTGCCCGATGTCGACTGGGCCGCGGTGCGCGAGTGTGGCAAGGGCGAGCGTTCCCCGTTGCTGGACATCGTCGGTGGCCGTAAGGCATCCCGCGCCAAGGTGATCCGGTCCTTTCTGCGGTGGTTCGGCGCCGAGCACGGGATCGAGATGTGGGGCTGGTGGATGCCGGGCCCGGACGTGTGGGAGATCGATTGGGAGCGTATCGAGGGCGGCCCGACCAAGGCCGATGTCGCGGCCGCGATCGCGGCCAACCCTGCCCTGGCCCAACACCGGGGCGAGATCGAGCTGCACTCCGCGGCCGGCGCGGCGATCCGCTTCGCCCGCGCCATGCTCGCCCCCGGCGCCGCGGTCATCCTCGACACCGAGACCACTGACCTCTACGGCCGCATCTGCGAGATCGCGATCGTCGACGCCTGCACCGGCAAAACCCTCCTGGACACCCTGGTCAACCCCGGTGTCCCGATCACCGGGGAGGCTAGCGCGATCCACGGTCTCAGCGATGCCGATGTCACCGCCGAGGGCGTGCCGGATTGGAAGAAGGTCTACCCGCGGGTGCTGCGCGCGACCAAGGGCCGGACCATCCTGGCCTACAACGCCCCCTACGACCGGACCGTGGTCGCCGCCGACTGCATGGTCGCGGGGATCGCGCGCTCGCGGCTTACCGACCCGAAGCTGTGGGCCGATGTGATGGTGCCCCGCGCCGAGCACGCCCGCTCACCACGCTGGCTGCCCAACGGCGGCGGACATCGAGCGCTGGGCGATACCCAGGAAACCCGGCGGCACCTGCAGCGCATGACCGCACCCTGAACCCCCGCCAGCAGCGCCCGTCGCGCGCATCGACTCGATTCGATTGTGGTGGGTATCCGTCATGACGGAGTATCTGTACAGAACAGATCCCCGCTTGCGCAGGGAGCAGTCGACTCTAAGTCTGCGATCAACCCCACTCGCACGGGGAGCATGGTGCCATCGGCACATCCCTACGCTGAGCGCGGGGAGCACGGTGTTCAACACCGACGTCGTGACATTAGCACGCGAGCATTGCCCTCGGTGTCGGAAACCCCTGGCGCGCTGACAGATTCCGGGCGGGGGGTGCCCAGGGCACTTTTGAGTAGTTGTGCGGATGTGCGCGGTGGCCGACGACCGTGATCATGGTCGACATGATCACGACCGCGCCACGCAAGACGCCGATCCACACCCGCCCCTTCTTCCGTGTGCTGGTCGCCGTCCAGCTGCTGGCTATGGTCGCGGTCACGGGGTTGCGGCTCTCCGCCGGCGGCGGATGGGTGCTGCTCTGGTTCATCTTCGGGGGCTTCCTAGTCGTTTTCGCCCCGTCGGTCGCGGCCGTCTCGGCCGCATTGTCGGTGATGGTCACCCCCGGACGTAGAGCATGTGCCGCGCTTGCGGCCGCGTTCGTCATCGTCTACGGCTCGCTGCTCATCGCGGCGGCGACCGTGCCCGACTACCTCGATGTCGCGGACCAGAACGGGGTGCCTATCGTCACCGGGCTGGTGACCAATGCCGAGGCCGAGGTCTACCGCCAGATCGCCGACATCGCCGTGTACGTCCACCTCATCTCGGTCGTCGCCACCGTCGCACTCGCCCTGACGATCGCGTCGCGGAGCAACGCGGGTGGCGCAGGACGAGCATTCGCGCAGGGTGCCGCACGCTGATCGCTCGCAGCTGATGAAGGTCGGGCCACTTGGCCCGGACCGATCCGCACGCAACCGATATATGGTTGTCAACCAATGAGTGGTTGCGTAAGGTTGGGGTGTCGATAACCCCGCGCCGCAGAAGGGTCCTCACGTGTACGCCACTGAAATCGCCTCGAACCTGCTCATCACCGACACGGCCACCGACTACACCACCCTGCCCACCGGCGAGGTGACCATCGATCTCGCCGATGAGGGTCGCATCGTGATCGGTGACGACGCCGACGGACTGACCTGGACCCGCTACGGCGCCGACGGCACGGAGATCGGCACCGACGGCGTCGAGGACAGCGGCCAGGTGACTGCCGAGAACGTGCTCGACATCCTCGGACTGAACCATGCCTGACCAGATCGACGCCGTCGCCGAGCAACTCACCGACGAACTCGACAACCACGTCGTCGGCGCCCTCGAAGCGATCGGCGCGCTCGACCTCGCCAAGATGACCCGAGCCCGTATCGCCGAGATCGCACCCCGACTCGCCGCGGATCTGTGCTCGGCCGATGACCGGGTCGCCGCCCAGACGGTGATCGACCTGGCCGGGATCGCCTGGCCTGACGACCCCGACCCGTCGTGGTGGCGAACTCCCCTCGGCCGTGCCGTGGGCCGCTCGGTCGGCTCCACCTACACCGACGCGGTGTCCTACTCCGTGGCCGCGGCCATGCTCGGCGTCGCGACCGGCACTGTGAAGTCGATCATGTCCCGCGACGGCGGCGCCGACCTTGACCGGCACCCAGACGGCGGGATTACCAAGGCTTCGGTGCTCGCGCGCATCGCCCGCCTGGCCCGGTGAGCCTGCCGCATTTCCCGCCCGAGCAGGTACCGCACCTTCGGGCGGGCCTGCTGGCTGGCCTGTGCCCGATCTGCGGGGAGGGTCCGTGGACGCAGGTGGCCATCCATGTCGGTCGAAAGCATCTGGTGGGGGCTCGCGAGATCAAGGCCGCCCTTGGTATTCCTGCCAGCCGGTCGCTGTCGTCGCCAGAGCTGCGGCGACGGGCGCGGGAGTTCTCGCTCACGCAGACCAAGCGCACGGCCGCGCTGATCGCCGCGAAGTCGAGGCGAGGCGAGGACACCGAAGCTGGCGCGCAGGCGCGGGCTTGGGCGTTGCACAAGGCGAACCGGCGCAGTGCTGACGCGCGGAGGAAGATGACCGATGAGCAGGTGGCGGACGCGAGCGCGCGGATCGACGCTGGCGAGCGGTATCGGGATGTCGCAGGAGATTTCGAGATGACCGCTTCTGGGCTGTGGCATCGGATCAAGAGCTGGAAGCAGTCCACTGCTGATCCCCGCGCGCACACGCCAGGCGCGCGACCGAAGCCGATCACTGTCGCACAGGTGCTCGCTGCGGTCAACAAACACGGCTCACGGAGAGCGGCGGCGCGGGCGTTGGGGGTGTCGCAGAATCTCATTCGGGCTCGCCTGGCCGAGGTCGGGATGTCCACTCCGCCGAACCGGGCTCGGGACGAGCGTCGGCGTGCACAATCGAAGCCGGGCAGGCACTAGCTTCTCACCAGGCGTTACGCCGTATCCGCCCGAAATTCGGTGAATACTGCGGGAACCCCGTCCAGGAATCGTTTCGGACGAGGCTGATCAGGACCTGGATGCTGCGCAGTGGCGTCCACCACGCGCGACAACGACCACGTTGACCGAAACGGTGCCGACTTACTCGGTTCGGCGAGGAAACAACGATGCCCGGACCTGAATCGGGTCCGGGCATCGACGATCTGGGTAATCGGCCACCAGCAGGCTGAAACAGCATGTTTGGTTGGTGATTCCACTGTACCCACGGACAGGTCTCTACCGTCGGCGCCGTCTCGTCACGATGGTCAAGGCTTTCAGCGCATCTCGACGGCGCTGCGGGTCTGGATGCCAGAGCGCGGTGCCTGCGGCGAGAAGTGCGATCGGTGGGCACTCACGCAGCAACAATGCTGTCGCAGAGACGAGCACGATTTCTGTGGTCACGGGCTTCCTCGCGATCGAGGTGGGTGCCCGGCCCGCGGCCAGCAGCTGTGTCACATCGCAGGATAACCGCGTCCGTATCTCTCGACACCGTTGCCGCGCCGGTACCGTGTCGCATCGGCTCGGCAGGCGCGCGGGCAGCGCACGCCAACGAACTTGTCGGTGGTGGGGACTACGCTGCGTTTCGAGCCGGGATCAGGGCGGCTCGCGGCGCGCCGACGGCGCGAGAATCTCAACGACAGCACCTGCACGCTCCGGGCAGCGCTATGCCCTGAGCGGCCCACCAGCTTTCCTGTGTTGTGGAGGTTTTCTGTTGAGCGACAACGACTTTCCCGCCGCGCTGCTCGCGTTGGTCCCTGCATTCTCCTGGCCTGGGTCGAGTCCGGGCCCGGAGTGCTCGGCGCCGGACTGCCCGAGGGAGGTCCGGGCGCGCGGACTGTGTCGACGCCACTACGACGCCTGGTACAACCGGCAGTCGCTGGACCCTGCTTACCGGTCCTATGGGCGCACCGACTGTGCCGAGCCGGGTTGCACCAGCCCGCATCACGCCCGCGGCTGGTGCTCGGCGCACTACATGCGCCGATACAAGGCCCGCGAGTTCGACATCGCCTGACAGCCCGCGCCACCGGCACGCCACCAGTACGCCACCGGTGGTGTGCCGAATCGGTGGTGCGGCCCGTTGATTCAGGGCTCGCGGGCCATGCGCAGCAGCCCGGGCGGCCAGTTCGCCGGATTCCAGCTCGGCCGGCTCGGGCCCTCCTTTCGAGGGTTGATCAATTCTCGGTGAGCAGGGCGTGGACCGCGGGATCGGTCGGGGGCCACAGTGGTGCGGCCAGGTCGGTGACCCAGTCGATGTAGCGCTGGCGCAGGTCCGCGCTCGCGGCCTCGAGGGCCGGTTCGGACAGCCGGACCGTCTCGATGATGCTGACGGTGGGGTTCTGCTGATCGATCCACTCCATGTGGAAGTCGCCCAGGGTCGTCGCGGCGGCCAGGAATCCCGCGAGGCGGGGGTAACGGGCCAGCAGTTCACGGCTGACCGCGTTGCCGCTGGTGAGGCAGGCCGGGACGTAGAGCAGACGGGCTTCCAGGTCGTGCAGGTGCGCGGCGGCCAGGCGCCGGGTACTCCATCCGGCGACGTCGTCCCCGTCGGCCTCGGCGACGAAGGAGTCCCGCCAGCTCAGCAACGTCGGGCGGGTCAGGCCGGTCAGCTCGGCCGCAAGGCGCACCGAAGGTGTGGACACATCGCGGCCCGATGGCGGTGATGTACGCCGGTCGAACCGGAGGCTGTCCGCGCCGATCTGGCGGGCCACCTCCAGCAGCTCGCCGACGTCGCGGCGCACTGCCGCGCTGGCCTTGTCGGCGTCGGCGATCCGGTCCGGGATCTCGCGCAGTCGCGCCTCGATCTGGCTCGTCGCCTCGACCGCGTACTGGAGCCCGGTCACCCGCGCCTCGGCCTCTGCGGAACGTTCGTACATGCCCACCACCCTTCC
>NZ_JBHVVA010000012.1:0-97532 GCF_042883805.1 Nocardia sp. NPDC058176
GGTTCGCCGCCGCGGCGTACGCGACGAAGGAGCAAGCCGCGGTGCCTAACCGGCGGCCCCTCGGGGCCGCGACTCGAGCGCGCCAGCGCTCCAATAAACACAGCGTTCACAGCCCTGGCGTGTAAACACCGAACCAGCCTCTACGGCTTGGCCAAGCAGAAGGTCGTCTTCGGCTCCGGCACCGTCCGGAACTGGGTGGCGTCCGTATCGCACAGCAGCTCGTCGGTCTCCCCGTCGATCCGCTTGACCACCTTGAACGTCGCCTCCGGCGCCGTGCAGTCGATGGCGGTCGCCGGGCGCGCGCCCGCGTCGGCGTAGCAGCTGCCCTGGGCGAAGTTGGGCGCCAGGCACAGGCCGGTCTCGGTGGTGCCGACCGTGCCGTTGAAGGTCGCGTTGTCGGCGGCGCAGGTCAGCGGGGCGGCGCCGGTGCGCACGATCCGGTAGTTGGCGGTGGCCGACGAGCAGTCGCCGAGCGTCGCGGTCATCGCGTCGACCGCGTTGTCGGTGACCTCGACGCAGGACCCCACCGCGACCGTGTCGCCGGCGGCGGAATCATCCGTCGACGAGCACGCGACGACCGCCCCGACCAGCGCGACCGCTGCCACGGGGGCGAACACGAGCCGTGCCAGCAGTCGCTTTCCTGGGTACTTCACTGAAAACCTCACTCACCGAACAGTTCAGGCGAACATGACCGCCGGTGACGATACCCAAGTCCACATCGCTCGTGCTCGGACCGTCGCCTGGCTACCATCTACACCGATGACACTCGACGATGTCGCAGGCGAGCTGTACGGCCTCGACCCCGGCGTCTTCGTGTCGACCCGCACCGAACGGGCCGCCGCCGCCAGGGCCGAGGGCGACCGCGCGCTGGCCGAGGCCATCACCGCGTTGCGCAAGCCGACGATCGCGGCCTGGACGGTGAACCTGCTGGCCCGGCACGCGCCGAGCGAGATCGCGGCGCTGCTGGATCTGGGCGACGCGCTGCGTTCGGCGCAGCGCCAGCTCTCCGGCGACAAGTTGCGCACGCTGGGCAATCAACGTCAGCAGGTGGTCAACGCGATGACCAAGCGGGCGGGTGAGCTGGCCGCCGAACACGATCGACCGGCGAGTGAACAGGTGCTGCGCGAGGTCGGCCAGACCCTGACCGCCGCCCTCGCCGATCCCGAGGTCGCCGATCAGGTGCGCGCCGGTGTCCTGCCGACCGCACTGACCTATGACGGCTTCGGCCCGGCGGGACTGGTCGCCATCACCGGCGGCAAGACGAGCGCACCGGCCAAGCGGGCGAGCCGCCGCCCCGCTCCCTCGCCGGAGGACATCGTGGCCACCCGGCGTGCCGAGGCCCAGCAGGAACTCGCCGATGCCGAATCCGCCCTCGACGCCGCCCGTTCCGCCCGCGACGACGCCGAATCCGCAGCACGCCAGGCGAAGTCCGATCTCGACGAGATCGAGTCCCGCATCGCCGAATTGCGCACCGAACTCGAACATGCCGAACAGCAACGCCATTTCGCCCGCACCGCGGAGCATCGCGCACGTGGCGAATCCACCGCCGCCCGAAGCCAATTCGAGCGCATGCAGCGCTGGGCGGATCGGGCACGCGCCCGTCTCGACGAGGACTGACGCTCAGGGACGCAGGGTGCCGGGGAACAGGAAGTCCTCCCGTGGCGCGGTCGTGGTGTCGAGCCATTCGGCCAGGAAGTCGTTGAGCGGCAGGGAGGTTCGGCTCTGCAGGAACTCCCGGAACTCCGGCATCGAGGCATGGCCGTCGCGATGGTCGGCCACGAAATCGCGCAGGGCCGTGAAGAACACGTCCTCGCCGATGAGCTTGCGCAGCGCGTGCAGGAACAGCGGACCGCGGTAGTAGACGGAGGTGAACTCGTTGCCGACGCCGGGACTGGCGAGGGCGACATCCCAGAAGCCGTCCTCGTCACGGTATTTCGCGATCTGCTCGCGGTATTCGGTGTCGACATCGGCGCCCTCGACCCGCTCCGGCCAGAGGAAGTCGGCGGTGTAGCTCGCGAGGCATTCGTTGAGGCAGATGTCGGACCACTGCCGCACCGAGACGGTGTCACCCCACCACTGGTGGGCCAGTTCGTGCACCACGGTGTTGAGGTCGACCCACGGCGCGTAGACGGGGCGGGTCTGGGTTTCCAGGGAGAACGGGATCTTCGTGTCGACGTAGATGCCACCGGCGACGTCGAACGGGTAAGGCCCGTACAGGTTTTCGAGGAAGTCGAGGATCTCGGGCAAGCGCTGCTCGTCCTCGCGTTTGTCCTCCGCGCCCGGCGCGAAGGCGCTCAGTACCGGGGTGCCGTCGGCCCTGCGCTGTTCCAGGAAGGTGAAGTGGTCGATCGCGACGGTGGTCAGGTAGCCGATGACGGGCTGGCGGGTCTCCCATGTCGTGTGCAGGTGGCCCTCGCGCACCGCGTGCTCGGTGCGCTCGCCGGTGGACATCACCTCCCAGTCGGCGGGCACCCGCGCGTGCAGCGTGAAGGTCGCCTTGTCCAGCGGAGTGTCGTTGAGTGGGTACCAGGTGCTGGCGCTGTGCGGCTGACCGACCGCGAACGCGCCGCCGCTGGGCGCCCAGGTCCAGCCCTCGCCCTCGGTGTCGGCGGTCTGCCCGGCGTAGTCGACGACGATCCGCATCGGCAGGCCGGGCGGCAGCGGCAGCAGCGGGGTGACGACCAGTTCCTGCTCGCCGTCGCGGGTGAAGCCCGCGGGCTGGCCGTTGACGGTCACCATCAGCACCTCGGGCCCGCGGTAGTCGAGGTTGAACTGGGCCAGTGGCTGGGTGGCGGTGGCGTCGATGCGGGCGGTGCCGCGCAGGTGGTGGGTGGGCGGCTCGTAGTCGATCGTGAGGTCGTAGTGGAGCACGTCGTAGCCGCCGTTGCCGTCGGCCGGATAGTAGGGATCGCCGAGGCCGGAGGCGCCGATCAGCGCCGGATCCGCCACCGCGGGCGGGGCATTCAACGCCAGTGTCGCGAACACCGCGCACAGCACAGCCGACCAACGCATGTCGATGACACCTTTCGCCGGGACGGCCTCGCTGACCCGACCATCGTCGCAGTCGCGCGGCGGCGGCCTCAGCCCAGGTCGTCGGGCAGCTGCTGCGGGTCGAGCAGCAGGCGCTTGGTGGCCGTGCGGCGCACCCGGGTGGCCAGGGTGAGATTCTCGGTGAGCAGCCGCCATTCGATGTCGGTGATGGCGCCGCGGGCCCGCTCGATCACCGCGCTGTCGCGGGTGCCCCAGGCGATGGGCATCGCGGTCACCAGCTGCCAGCGTTCGCCGACCTGGCGCGGAGCGCGATCGGTGCGCACGGCGACGGCGGGCACGCGTTCGCCGCGTTGCGGCGCGTGGCCGGGCAGCGCGCGCACCCGGCGGGTGATCAGCGCCCAACTGCGGGTGGGCGCGGCGGGTTCGGCGATGTCGACCAGGGCGAGCAGGATGAAGCCGTCGGGCCCGGTGTCGGTGACCACGGCAGGCACCAGAGCGCCCTCGTGGTAGAGCTTTTCGATGCTGGAGCGATGCGGCGTCCACAGGGCGACCCACAGCGCGATGGCCGCGACGAGCACACAGACGACGGCCAGCAGATACCCCCACGCCTGGCCACTCCACAGCAGCGCGGCCGTGGCCGCGACAGCGAGCCCGGCCACGAGCAGGGCGACCACGCGCATCCGGCGCAACCCGGTGAACGTCTCGTTGACCGCGTGCGCGTGCTCACGGTCGACCACGAATTCGAAACGGCGCACGCTGTCCTTCCTAGCACAAGTTGCGGAGGGATTGCCTCCACTTATCTGCCGAGGGGTTCGCACATCGCACGCTACCCCCATTCGACCTGGCGATCAGTGCTACGCGCCGCTCACGCCCCCGTCGCCGATGGGCGGGCCGAGCAGATCGTCGGCATCGGTGATGCGGTAGGCGTACCCCTGCTCGGCGAGGAAGCGCTGACGATGCGCGGCGTACTCGGCGTCGAGGGTGTCGCGCGCGACCACCGAGTAGAAATGCGCCTGTCCCCCATCCTGTTTCGGGCGCAGGAGCCGGCCGAGGCGCTGGGCCTCCTCCTGCCGCGACCCGAAAGTGCCCGAAACCTGCACCGCCACCGAGGCTTCCGGCAGATCGATGGAGAAGTTGGCCACCTTGCTCACCACCAGCACCGGGATCTCCCCGGAACGGAACGCGTCGAACAGCGCCTCACGCTCCCGGTTCTTCGTGGCGCCGGTGATCACGGGGGCGTTCAGGTCGATGCCGAGTTCCTCGAGCTGGTCGAGGTAGGCACCGATCACCAGGGTCGGCGCGCCCGGGTGACGGGCCAGGATGGACTCGACCACCGGGATCTTGGTGCGCGCGGTGGAGCACAGTTTGTAGCGCTCCTCCGGCTCGGCGGTGGCGTAGGCCATGCGTTCGGCGTCGGTGAGCGTCACCCTGACCTCGACGCAGTCGGCGGGGGCGATCCAGCCCTGCGCCTCGATGTCCTTCCACGGCGCGTCGTAGCGCTTGGGACCGATCAGCGAGAACACGTCACCCTCGCGGCCGTCCTCGCGAACCAGGGTGGCGGTGAGGCCGAGGCGGCGACGGGACTGCAGATCGGCGGTCATCCGGAAGACCGGTGCGGGCAGCAGGTGCACCTCGTCGTAGATCACCAGGCCCCAGTCGCGGCTGTCGAACAGTTCGAGGTGCTTGTACTCACCCTTCGACTTGCGGGTGATCACCTGATAGGTGGCGATGGTGACCGGGCGGATCTCCTTGCGCTCGCCGGAGTACTCGCCGATCTCGTCCTCGGTCAGGGTGGTGCGCGCCAGCAGCTCGCGCCGCCACTGCCTGCCCGCCACCGTGTTGGTGACCAGGATCAGCGTGGTGGCCTTGGCCTTGGCCATCGCGGCGGCGCCGACCATCGTCTTGCCCGCGCCACACGGCAGCACCACCACGCCCGAACCGCCCGCCCAGAACGAGTCGGTGGCCATCTCCTGGTAGTCGCGCAGGTGCCATTTGCCCTCGGAGTAGTCCAGGCCGATGTCATGGGCCTCACCGTCGACGTAGCCGGCCAGGTCCTCGGCGGGCCAGCCGATCTTCAACAGCATCTGCTTGATGTGGCCGCGCTCGGACGGGTGCACGATCACCGTGTCGTCATCGATGCGGGCGCCAAGCATCGGCGCGATCTTCTTGTGCCGCAGCACTTCTTCGAGCACCGCGCGGTCCAGGCTCACCAGGCACAGGCCGTGCGCGGGATGCTTGACCAGCTGCAGGCGGCCGTAGCGGCCCATCGTGTCGACGATGTCGACCAGCAGCGGCTGCGGCACGGCGTAGCGAGAGAAGTTCACCAGCGCGTCGACGACCTGCTCGGCGTCATGGCCCGCCGCGCGGGCGTTCCACAGCGCGAGCGGGGTGATGCGGTAGGTGTGCACGTGCTCGGGCGCGCGCTCCAGCTCCGCGAACGGCGCGATGGCCTGGCGCGCGTTACCTGCCAGCTCGTGGTCGACCTCGAGCAGCAGGGTCTTGTCGCTCTGCACGATCAATGGACCGTCGGTCACACCTTGCTCCTGTATTTTTGGCGGCTGGCGCCGCGGGTTTTCGGCCTCGTAACCCCGAATCCGAGGGGCGATACTGCGGCTTCGCCGTTACGTCTCGCCCCTCGGATCCGGGGCGGCCGAAAACGTGGTTGGTGCGTTTTGCGGGGAGGGTGGCTGCTGTGGTTGCCCTTGGGGTTGGTGGGCGGCCTTGTTCGATTGTACGGATCGGGACCGACATGACCTGGGGGAAGAGGGAGTGGGCAAGCGATATCGGTCACTACCGGAGCTGGCGAGAATCCGCGGCGACCGCGTCGTCGAGGCAGCGTGGCTGGCGGCTGTAGCCGGTGGCGGTGGCTGTGGTGGCTGCGGCGACCGAGTCGGACGGGGGTCCAGCAGGTGTCGACTGGACCGCGACACGGTGTGGGTGGGCGGGGCAGGCTCGGTAGGTGCTTCAGACAACGGCGGTTCTCGGGGTTGGTGCGGCGGCGCTCGGCATGGTGCTGACGCCGGGGCCGAACATGATGTATCTGGTGTCTCGGACCGTCGCGCAGGGGCGTCGGGCCGGGATGGTGTCTCTCGCCGGGGTCGCGGCCGGGTTCGGGGTGTATCTCATGGCGGCGACCGTGGGGATCACGGCGGTGTTCGCGGTGGTGCCGGGGCTGTACACGGCGGTGAAGCTGGCGGGGGCGGCGTATCTGCTGTGGCTGGCCTGGCAGGCGATCCGGCCGGGCGGGATCTCGGTGTTCGCGCCTGCCGAACTGCCGCACGACCCGGCGCGGCGACTGTTCACCATGGGCTTCGTCACCAACCTGCTCAATCCCAAGATCGCGATCATGTACATGGCGCTGATCCCCCAGTTCGTCGACCCGGCGGTGGGCGCGCTCTGGTTGCAGAGCCTGTCGCTGGGAGCGGTCCAGATCGTGGTCGCCCTCACCGTCAACGCCCTCATCGTCCTCGGCGCCGCGGGCCTGGCCGCCTTCCTCACCGCCCGCCCCCTCTGGCTCCGCACCCAGCGCTACCTCATGGGCACCGCCCTCGGCACCATCGCCGTCCTGGTCGCCACCGACCGCACCCGCCCCGTCCCCGCCTGACCTGGACAGTCGATCACCAGGCTCTGGTGTGAGCATCGCCCGAGTGGCCTCCTGCACCACAGCCTGGTGATCATCCGTCCAGGTCGGCGAACGCCCGTGCGTGCCGCAGCAATACCCGCGCACCGTTTGAGTGCGTAGCGGAGCATGGGCTCGTGGCGGAGCGTGGGCTCGTCGTGGAGCCGCGAGGGAAGATCCCGCGGCGGGGCTCGACGCACACGGTGCCCGGCCGCTACCGGCGCCGCCATTGGCTGATCTGTCCACGCGATTCGGGGGTCGGCTGGCGCGGTGAGCGACGCGCGGTGTGGGTGTGGGACGGCAATGGGTTCGCATGTCACGCTGCATCGGGACTTCGGGCGACAAGGAGTGGGCCGTGAGTGGTGCGGTATTGATGGCGGTGGCCGCGGCTGGACCGTTGCTGGCGGGACTGGACACGACGGCGGTCGTGGCCGGGCCCTCGGTGGCGGGGCTGGAGTCGGCAGTGGCGGCGGTGCATCGCAGCGGGGAGTTGATGGGGGTGATCGCCTTCGCGGCCGCGGGGGCGCTGGCCGCGGTGCGCAAGCGGCTGGATTTGTTCGGGATGGCGGTGCTGGCGTGCGCGACGGCGCTCGGCGGGGGCATCGTGCGCGATCTGTTGATCGGGCGCACACCACCGGCGGCGTTCACGAATCTGACCTACCTGTACGCGGCATTGATCACCGCGCTCGTCCTCTATTTCATCGCGCCCTCGCGCCGCCTCACCAAAGGGCCGCTCGAGGTCGCCGACGCCATCGGGCTCGGCCTGTTCTGCGTCACCGGCACGGTGATCGCCTACAACGCCGGCCTCGCCGCCCCAACCGCAGCGCTGCTCGGCATGACCACCGCCATCGGCGGCGGCGTCCTGCGCGACGTCCTCACCGGCGAAGTGCCCTTCGTCCTGCGCCCCGATCAAGACCTCTACGCCATCCCCGCCCTCTTCGGCGCCGCCGCCACCGCCACCCTGCTCCACTTCGACCTGTACCGTGCCTGGACCGGCATGCTCGCCGCCGCGGGCGCCATCGGCTTCCGCCTCCTCGCCCGCCACTACCAGTGGCACGCCCCCCTCGCCCGCCACGCCCGCGACTGACGATCCGCTGCGCCGCCCTTTCGCCTCGCCGACCTCACCGCAGCGGCGGCCTGCGCGCTTCGGCGGCCGCGATTTCGGCCGCACCGGGTCGGCCAGGCGGTGTCAGTCGTTCACCGCCGCCGGCCCTGGGCGATTGATCGCCAACCACATTGATCGCCAACCACTGGGGACGTTGCTTCGCGGCCGGCACTTCCCTGAGCGCCTGGTGATCAGGCGTCCGAACAGGCGGGCGACATCGGGTCAGCGCACCGTGATTCCCGCGCGGAGGCGGCGGACGCCCTCGTCGATGGTTTCGTCGCGCTTGCTGAAGGTGAAGCGCACCAGGTGTTTCCAGTCGTCGGCGTGGTCGGCGAAGACGCTGACCGGTACCGCGGCGACACCGAGGCGGGCGGGGAGTTCGCGGCAGAACGCCATGCCGTCCTCGGCGCCGAGTGGGCGGATGTCGGCGCAGACGAAGTAGCCGCCGGAGCTGGCGGCGACGCCGAAACCGGTGTCTCGCAACGCGGATGAGAGGCGCAGGCGCTTGTCGGAGAGACTGGCGCGCAGGTCTCGAATCCAGTTGTGCTCGTGAGTGATCGCGTGGGCGACGGCGGGCTGGAATGGACCGCCGCCGACGAAGGTGAGGAACTGCTTGGCCGCGAGTACCCCGTCGAGCAGCGGGGCGGGCGCGCAAGCCCAGCCGATCTTCCAGCCGGTGACATTGAAAGTCTTTGCCGCACTGGACACTACGATGGTGCGCTCACGCATGCCGGGCAGCGTGGAGATGCTGATGTGTTCGGCGCCGTCGTAGACGAGGTGCTCGTACACCTCGTCGGCCAGCACCAGCAGATCGTGCTCACGAACGAGGTCGGCGATGGCGGTGAGATCGGCGCGATCGAGGACGGCGCCGGTGGGGTTGTGCGGTGAATTGAGCACCAGCATCCGGGTTTTCGGGGTGATGGCGGCGCGCAGACTGTCCAGGTCGAGTACGAAGCGATCATCGTCGGGCACCAGGCGCGCGGTACGCCGCTGCGCACCCGCGAGCGCGACGGCGGCGGCATAGGAGTCGTAGTACGGCTCGATGAGCACCACCTCCTGCCCCGGCTCGACCAGGCCGAGCAGGGTGGCGCTGATCGCCTCGGTGGCGCCGACGGTGACCAGTACCTCGGTGGCCGGGTCGTAGGCGGTGCCGTAGCGCCGGGCCCGGTCGTCGGCGATCGCCTGGCGCAGCGCGGGCACGCCGCGGCCGGGTGGGTACTGGTTGAAACCGTCGGCGATCGCCGCGCGGGCGACCTCGAGCATGCCCGCCGGTCCATCGGTATCGGGAAATCCCTGTCCCAGATTCACCGCGTCGTGGCGGACTGCCAGCTCGGTCATCTCGGCGAAGATGGTCGATCCGAACGGGCGCAGACGGGCGACGGTGGGCGGCACAGGCGACATCCCCGCAGCGTATCCCACTTTTCACCGACGTTGCCGAACGATAGCGAACACCTATGTTTCACAAACGTTTTGCCCAGTTGACCTGGGCTATTGTGCGGTGACCCAACCTCAGCTAGCCTCGCCGTGTTCTACCTCACACACCACAGCGTGGTGGTATCTCGAAAGGGGGGCTCTGTGGCCTCACCTCTGCTCGATTTCATCGCCCAACCGGCCGCGTCGGAGGTCGCCGGTTCGGCCCTGCGGTTCATCCAGGAACACCTGTTCGCCAACCCGATCGTCGACTACTTCACCGGTTCGGCGACACCGGACAACAACATGGGTTCCTCGACCGGCGATTTCGATCTGGGATCGTCGACCGGAAACCACAATTGGGGGTCCACCTACCCGTAGACCCCCAGCGCATCGGACCGGATCGCGCGGGTCCGGTCCGATGCGGGTCACCGCAACCGCGCGCCCGACAGTTTCAGCACATTGGCGAAATCGTAAGTCGCCCAGATCTTTCCGTCCTTGACCGCGAACCCGAGCACGCGCACCGGCCGCCCGAAGGGCGAATTCGGATCGGTGAGCACCAGCCCCGACTGCCCGTTGACCACCGCGAATCCCAGCTCCAGCGCCTGGTCCCGCTCGTGCGTACGCCACAGTCCCAGCGCCAGTCGCGCGATCTTCTCCGCTCCCGCAACGACATTGAGCGCGGTCTTGGTCGACCCGCCCGCGTCGGCGGTGAACGTGGCGTCCGGATGCAGGGTCGCCGCCACCGCGGCGACATCGCCGGTGGCCAGTGCCGCGAGGAATCGCCGGACCGCCGCGTCGTGCACCTCGTCGCCCACCGGTTCCGGCGCACGGGCCGCCGTCTTGCGGGCGCGCACGGCCAACTGGCGCGCGGCATCGGCGGTGACGCCGAGGATCTCGGCGATCTCGCCGAAGGGCACCGACAGTCCGTCGTGCAGGACCAGCGCGACCCGCTGCTGCGGGGTGAGCGCGTCGAGCACCACCATCGCCGCCATCCGGCTGTCCTGGTTGCGCACCACCACATCCAGCGGGTCGGGGGTGCGTGAGGGTGCGGCGGCGCTGACGATCGGCTCCGGAAGCCACTGCCCCACATAGGTTTCCCGGCGCACGGCCGCGCTGCGCAGATGGTCGAGGCAGATCCGGCCGACCACCGTGGTGAGCCAGGCGCGCAGGTCCTCGATCTCGGACTGGTGCACCCCGGCCATGCGCAGCCAGCTCTCCTGCACGGCGTCCTCGGCGTCGCCGACGCTTCCGGTGAGCCGGTAGGCGACCGAAAGCAAATGGGCTCGATGCGATTCGAACAGATCGGCGAGAAACGGGGAAACCATCGCCGCCGATCCTACGGACCGAAAAACCTGCTGAGAATCCGGGCGTCGACTGCCAGGATGGCCGGATGTACGAGCACACGCTCACCGACGGCACGGTCTGGCTCACCCGCCCGACCGGCGCCGACATCGACCGCATCGTCGAGTGCTGCCAGGACCCCGAGGTGCAGCGCTGGACGACCATCCCCGCGCCGTATCACCGGTCCGACGCCGAGGAGTTCCTCGACAAGGTGATGGCGCCGGGCTGGGCGAGCGGCTCGCCGACCTGGGCGATTCGCACGGTCGAGAACGGCCGGGTCGAGGGCATGATCGGCCTGACCGGGCGCGGCGCGGGCGCCGGCGAGATCGGCTTCTGGCTCACCCCCGACCATCGCGGCCGCGGCCTGATGTCGCGTGCCGTCGCGCTGGTCTGCGACTTCGGCTTCGCCGCCGACGGGCTCGCGCTGGACCGCATCGGCTGGCGCGCGATCGTCGGCAACCACCCCTCCGCCGCCGTCGTCCGCCGCAACGGCTTCCGGTACGAGGGTCTGGCCCGCTCCGGCGGCGTCCAGCGCGGCGTCCGCGTCGACGAATGGCACGCCGCCCGCCTCCCCACCGACCCGCCGGGACCGGTCGACTGGCCCGAACACCCAACCCATCCCTGAGCCGCCGGACACCAGCCCAACCAGAACACCCCTGACCCAGCCCGCCAACACCAGCCTCGGAACGCCCCAGACCTGGGCACGCCGACACCGACCTGGGCACGACGGTCCACACCCGGGCACGACGCGCTCCAAGCGACGACGACTGCTCGACCCGCCGCACGTCAGGTTGCCCCTGGACCCGACGGTGCGGTGCGACGATGGGCTGATGGGTGAGCGATCGGGTGCGCGAGGTGGGACCTCTCGCGCGAGAGGGGATGCCGCTGATGGCCGATGACGCGCGGTTCGATTGGCTGGCCGACCTCATGGGGGTGCGGCCGGGTGAGCAGGTGCTCGAGCTGGGACCGGGGACCAGTTCTTCGCTCGGACGAGTGGCGGGCCGCCTCGGGACCGGGCGCGTCGTCGGCCTCGACCGCTCCGCCGCGGCGCTGGCTCGTGCTCGCGCCCGATACGCCGACGAGATCGCCAGGGGCCGGGTCCGTCTCGTCGAAGGCGCGATCGGCTCGATCCGACCGGATCGGCTGCTGGCCGAACTCGATCGCAGCACCGATGGGTTCGACCTGATCTTCGCGGTGAACGTCAACGTCTTCTGGACCAAACCGGCCCACGCCGAATGGAACCTGATCCGCGACTGTCTCTCCCCCACCGGCCGCGTCTGGCTCGGCTACGGCTACGGCGCCCCCACCGCCCCCTCCACCAGCCCCAAACCCACCCCCGCCGAACTCACCCACCACCTCGCCACCGCCGGCTTCCGCCCCACCCTCACCGCCGCGGGCGACCTCATCGCCGCCCGCGCCGCCTAACGCCCGAAGATCCCCGCCTCGACCCGTCCGCCGATGAGCAGATCGGTGCCCGCGGGCACCTCGATCGCGTCGACGCGGGGTGCGGTGCACGGGCCGAACTCGACCCGGCCGGGCTGCTGGCGACCTGGACGTGCGATCACCAGGCAGTAGTGGCGTCGGCTACTCGGCTGATACTCACACCACAGCCTGGTGATCACCGGTCCAGTCGACTTGGACGAGTGATCACCACGCCGTGGTGGCGGGGGCTACTCGGGCGATCCTTGCACCAGAGCGTGGTGATCACTCGTCCAGCTGAGGGGATGGAGAGGGCGACCGGACGAGTGATCCGCTGCGATGGGGGTGGCGCCAGGGCGATGTGTGCGTCAGAGTCTGGTCGTCATTCGGCCAGCCAACCGCGGGCGGGAAGGCTGGCCGGGCGAACGGTTACAGCGGTGTGGTGGAGGTGGTTGCTCGGCGGTGCTTACGCCCCAGCGTGGTGATCATTTGTCCCGCTGGGCTCGGCGGGCGGTGCCTCGGTGGGGGACGACCGTGGTGGGGTCTTCGGGCCAGGCGTGTTTGGGGTAGCGGCCGCGGAGGTCGGCGCGGACCTGGGGCCAGCCGGTGCGCCAGAAGGAGGGGAGGTCGGCGGTGACGGCGACGGGGCGTTGGGCCGGGGAGAGCAGGTGCAGGACGAGGTGGGCGCGGCCGTCGGCGAGGGTGGGTGGCTCGGTCCAGCCGAGGATCTCCTGGACCTTGACGGCGAGGATCGGCTGGTCGGCGGAGTAGTCGAGGCGGATGCGGCTGCCTGAGGGCACCTCCAGGCGCTCGGGGGCGAGCTCGTCGAGGCGGGCGGCTTCGGGCCAGGGGAGCAGGCGGCGGAGTGCGGTGCCCGCGTCGACGCGGGCGAGGTCGGATCGGCGACGGGCGGTGGACAGTTCGGGGCCGAGCCAGGTGTCGAGATCGGCGAGCAGGGCGGTGTCATCGACGGCGGGCCATGGTGCGCCGAGGGTGCGGTGGAGGAAGTCGAGACGGTGCCGCAAGGTGCGGGCGTCGTCGTTCCAGCGCAGCAGATCCAGGCCGTCGGTGCGCAGCCCCTGCCGCACCGCGTCGGCGAGCAGTGCCCGATCCGGTTCGCGCAGTGGCTTTTCCGACAGCGTGATCGCACCGAATCGCTCCACCCGGCGGGCGACCACATCGCCACTGTCCCAACGCACCTCGTCGACCTGCGTCACCAACCCCGGCGCGACCTCCCTCGCCAGATCCTCATCGGCAATGGCAGCCAACCGGATTCGCCCCTCGGCCCGCCCCGGATCGCGATCCGCCACCGCCACCGCCAGCCATTCCGCCGCGGCCAGTCCGGAACCCGCGGGCAAGGTCACTGCGGTTCCCCCCGCCATGAGATAGGTCGACGACCCCGCCGCCCGCCTCCGCGCCAACCGCTCCGGCTGCGCTAAGCCGATCAACAGCGCGGCAGTGTCCCCCGCCGTACCCGCCCCTCCGGACCCCGCACCACGCGCCGCGGCGGCAGTGTCCGCGGTCGCACCTGGACCACGGTTCATGACGCCCGCGGCGGTATTCCCATCCGTATACAGACCTCGGTTCGTGGCGTCGTGTGGTGCGTTCGAAGGTTCGTGTTCCGGGGGCTTTGGGCGGCTGGGCGGTTGTGACGTAGTGGGGGTTGTCGATGCGAGGTGTTCGGTGACGAGGCGGGTCAGGCGTTGGACCTCCTTGGTCCAACGGGGTGGGCGTTCGGTGCGGAGGGTGCGGAGGGCGGATGTCGCGTCGGTGGCGGTGGTGAGGGAGTCGTCGTCCATCAGGACCACCATTTCGGCGGCGGCTTTCGGGCCGACGTGGGTGGCGCCGTCGAGGAGGGCACGGGCCAGGCGGGGGTGCAGGCCGAGGGCGGCCATGGCTCGGCCGCGAGGGGTGATGGCGCCGGTGGAGTCGAGGGCGCCGAGGGTGTGCAGGGTGGTGCGGGCGACGGTCAGCGGGCCTTCGGGTGGGGCGTCCCACCAGGCGAGGGCGGAACCGTCGGGGGTGCCCCAGCACGCCAATTCCAAGGCGAGGCGGGTCAATTCGGCGGTGCGGATCTCGGGTTCGGGATAGGCGGGCAGGGTGTGGTGTTCGTATTCGGGCCAGCAGCGCCAGGCCTGACCGGGGGCCTCACGGCCCGCGCGACCCGCGCGCTGTTCGGCGACCGCGGCCGAAACCCGCACTGTCGCAAGGCCGGAGAGGCCGCGACGGTGGTCGATGCGGGGCACCCGGGACAGGCCGGAGTCGACGACCGCGCGCACGCCGGGAACGGTCAGGCTGGATTCGGCCACCGCCGTGGACAATACGACGCGGCGGCGCGCACCGGGACGCAACGCCAGGTCCTGTGTGCCGCTGCCGAGCCTGCCGTGCAACACGACCACATCGACGTCGTCGAGATCACGGAGCAGCCCCGCGGTGCGGTTGATCTCGCCGACGCCCGGCAGAAAGACCAGCACGTCACCCTCCCCGGCCGACAGCGCGTGCCGAGTCGCCCGAGCCACCTGCCCTTCGATCCGCTCCCGTGGCAGCGCGGGCAGATACCCGATCTCCACCGGATAGGTCCGCCCGCGCACCTCGAGCACCGGCGCACGCTCCGAGCCCAGCCCCCCGGTCGCCACCACCACGGCCCCCTCACCGGAATCGGTTCGCACCACACCAGAGGATGATGAGACCTCCCCGGTCACGCCCACCTCGCCGCCAGTCGATGCGGCCACCGGCCCGCTCTCCGTCCCACCCGGCTTCCCGCCGGGCACTTCCGCCACCCGACCGGTCGCCGTCGTACCCGGTCCCGCACCCCGCGATGCCACCGCCCCCGCGTCCAGCCCCTCCCCGAACGACGCCGCGACCGGATCGGTCGCCGATCCCGCACCCAGCAGCTCCGCGAGGCGGTCCGCGGCGACCGTCGCCGAGGTGGCCAGGACGCGCAGGTCCGGGCGCAGGCCCGCGCGGGCGTCGAGGAGCAGTGCCAGCAGGAGGTCGGCGTCCAGGTGACGCTCGTGGCATTCGTCGAGCATGACGGTGTCGACCCCGGACAGCTCCGGGTCCTGCTGGAGCCGCCGGACCAGCAGGCCGGAGGTCACCACTTCGATCCGCGTGCGCGGACTCACCTTCCGGTCCCCGCGCACGGAGTACCCGACGGTCTCCCCGACCCGTTCGCCCAGCAGCGAGGCCATCCGCGCCGCCGCGGCCCGTGCGGCCAATCGCCGTGGCTCGGCCACCACGACCCGCCCCGCCGAACCGGCCGCCACCGCGAGCGGCACCAGCGTCGTCTTCCCCGTTCCCGGCGGCGCGACGAGCACCGCGACCCCGCGATCGTCCAGCGTGGCGACGATTTCGGCCAGTGCGGACCGGACCGGCAGATCAGGGAGTTCAGGCAGTTTCATCGCCCACCAGTGTGGCACCGGCCTCCGACGCACCCGCGTCGGTCCGACCCGCGGCTCTCGTCGGCCCGCCGGCTCGTCGTCGACCCGGGCCGCCTCCCGCTGAACCACGGGCGATCCTGCCCGGTCGCCACTGGGAGGTCCGCCACGAGCGCGCGGCACTGCGCCGCGAAGCGGTGTTGAGGAACGCGCGGTGCAGCGGCGGCGTGTGCAGATTCGCCGAGACCGCCAGTGCGGTCGCTCATCTGTGCGGAAGTCCCGGCTCATAGGCAATGCCGGGATCGGCGCGATCGAATGTCATCGATCAGTGCGGAAGTACCGGCGGGTCGCGAGGTCGGCGGGCAGATAGGCCTCGATGGCGATCTCGTCCAGTGCGGCGTCGAAGGCGGCGCCCAGCGTGGTGACCGTGTTGACGAAGCGAAGTTCGGCTTCGCGAAACGAGACCTGGATGACCAGAGCGGCCTCGGCGGGATCCGGCGGTCCCGGTGCCGGCTCGGGGCCGAACGCGACGAGCTCCTCGTACAGCGCGTGCAGCTGCGGATCACCGGTGCGCGCGGCCTGGTGCGCGAGCCTGGGCAGCAGATACGAACGGACCTGTGCCAGGTTGCGCAGCCGGGGTGCCATACCGTCCGGGTGCAGCCCCAACCGCATCATGTTGATCGGCGGCCGGACCAGTTCCGGATCCGCACCGTCGAGGAAGACCTCGACCGCCTGGTTGGCCAGGACCAGGTTCCAGCGACGATCCACCGCGAGCGCCGGATACGGTTCGTGCGCCAGCAACACCTGCTGGACGGTCTCGCGCGCCCGCGCCGAATCCGGCTCGTCCAGCGGTTGCCCGCCGAACACCGGCGCGTGCCCGGCGGCGACGAGCAGCCGGTTGCGTTCGCGCAGCGGCACCGCGAGCCGGTCGGCCAGGTGCAGGACCATCGCGCTGCTCGGCGTCGTCCGTCCCGTCTCGACGAAACTGAGGTGCCGGGCCGACACCTCCGCCGCGATCGCCAGATCCAGCTGACTCAGCCCGCTGCGCCGACGCCAGTCGCGCAGCAGTTCCCCGACGGGGCGATCGTGGCTCATTCCCCGAGTCTGCGCCGCGCGCACCCCGGCCGCCATTACGCGGCGGGTAATCGACAGCGCCGCCCGCATCCGCGACGGTCACCCCATGGAAACGACCAACAAGCAGCTCGTCCTCGACGGCTTCCGCCGCTTCGCCGCGGGCGAGATCGACGTACTCCGCACCCTCCTGCACGAGGACTTCCTCGAACACAGCCCCGGAAACCCCAGTGGGCGAGACGCTTTCCTCGACTTCATCGGCACCGCCCCGGTCACCGGAGCGCAGCTGGACCTCCGACGAATCATCGCCGAAGACGACCTCGTCGTCGTGCACTACCGGATGACCCCGCGCGACTCGACGGACAGCCTCGCCGTCGTCGACATCTGGCGGTTCGAGGACGGCCGGATCGTCGAGCACTGGGACGTCGTCCAGCCCGTCCCCGCCGCCGACCGGATTCCGCACGGCATGTTCTGAACCGAAAAACGCCCTGGAACACCAGGTTCCAGGGCGTGTCTCGAAGCAGATCAGGCGCGGCGCGCGGCCACCGCGTCGGCCAGGCGGTCGAGCTGGGTGGCGGTGGTTTCCCAGTCGATGCAGGCGTCGGTGATGGACTGGCCGTAGGTGAGTTCGTCGGACTTGCCGAGGGTGAGGTCCTGGCGGCCCGCGACGAGGAAGGACTCCAGCATCACGCCGACGACGCCCTGTTCGCCCGCGGCGAGGCGGTCGGCGATGTCGGTGACCACGTCGACCTGACGGTTGTGGTCCTTGTTGGAGTTGCCGTGGCTGGCGTCGACGACGACGCGCTGGGCCAGCGACGACTTCTCCAGGCGCAGCTTGGCCTCGGCGACCGAGGCGGCGTCGTAGTTGGTGCCGTTGCTGCCGCCGCGCAGGATGACGTGGCAGTCGGGGTTGCCCGAGGTGCGGATCAGCGCGGAGCGGCCGTCGAGGTCGGTGCCGGGGAAGACGTGGCTGGCGGCGGCGGCGCGCACACCGTCGACCGCGACCTGCACGTCACCGTCGGTGCCGTTCTTGATGCCGACCGGCATCGACAGCGCCGAGGACAGCTGGCGGTGCACCTGGCTGGCGGCGGTGCGGGCACCGATCGCACCGTAGGAGACCAGGTCCGCGATGTACTGCGGGGTGATCGGGTCGAGGAACTCACACGCCACGGGCAGGCCGAGGGCGGTGATGTCGACGAGCACCTTGCGGCCGATGCCGAGGCCGGTGTTGACGTCGAAGGAGCCGTCCAGGTGCGGATCGTTGATCAGGCCCTTCCAGCCCAGCGTGGTGCGCGGCTTCTCGAAGTACACGCGCATCACCACGTGCAGCCGGTCGCCCAGTTCCTCGGCCTTGGCGGCCAGCTTGCGGGCGTAGTCCAGCGCGGCGACCGGGTCGTGGACCGAGCACGGGCCGACGATCACCATGAGGCGGTCGTCGTCGCCGTTGAGCACGTCGACGGTGGCTTTGCGGCCGGAACGCACGGTCTCGGCGAGATCGTCGGTGATCTGGTGGACCAGGCGGACCTCGGCGGGCGAGCGCAGGGGGCTCACGCTGAGGGTGCGCTGATCATCGAGATCGGAATGCCGCGAGTCGACATCGGCTGCGGTGGTCATGTGTGGGTCCTTTTCGGTAGAAGGCCGACCCACGGAATTCGCTACCCGTCGAGCCGGTCAAGTAGTCCGGCTCGGGGTGGAGGAAGTCAGCGCGCAGGGTCGCAGACCGGCCCACCCAGGGCCGGGTCGCTAAACCAGAAATATGCGCGCTGCATGTCAGGGACTGTACCACCGGTGAATCGCCGCGGACCCTTGCTCCCTCGCCGGAAGTGCGGACCGTCACACCCGCGACCGGCGAGAACTTCTCGACCGGGCCCGCCCGTGGCACAGGTGCCCGGCCGCCCCGCACGCACCTTCGCGTACCGGGCGGCAGAACACGGGCACCTGTTCGCTCAGCCCCACTGACCAGGGACGTAGTCACCCGCTGGGGTCCGGGCGATGGCGTTGAGGCGGTTCCAGGCGTTGATCATCGCGATGGCACCGATCAGCGCGGCGATCTGGTCGTCGTCGTAGTGCTTGCGGACCCGGTCCCAGGTGTCGTCGCTGACGTGGCCGCCGTCGGCGGCGCGGGTGGCCTCCTCGGTGAGCGCGAGGGCGGCACGCTCGGCCTCGGTGTAGACCGTGGCCTCGTGCCAGGCGGCGACCAGGTTGATCCGCACCGCCGACTCACCCGCGTGGGCGGCGTCCTTGGTGTGCATGTCAGTGCAGTAGCCGCAGCCGTTGATCTGCGAGGCGCGGATCTTGACCAGCTCGTAGGTGGCCTTGGGCAGGGTCGAGTCCTCGAGCACCTTGCTCGCCATGACCAGCCGCTTGGTGAAGCTGGCGGAGACGGGGTTGGCGAAGAGGTTGAAGCGCGGTTCCATGATGGCTCCTTCGTCGTGGGTTCACCGAGACGACGAAGGAGCGCTCACGGGTGTGACATCAGATCAGGCCGCAGAGCTTTTCCGAGAGCTCCCACAGCTCACCGGCCAGGACACGGTCCTTCGAGGCGGCATTGCTGCCACTGCGCGTCGGGTAGCCGCGCAGGCCGAGGAAGCCGTCGGGCCCGTAGAACGCGCCCGGCTCGATATCGGCCGTGGCGGCGAACAGCGAGGGCAGCGCGCCCTGCTCGGCGCTCTGGGCGAACAGGCGGTTGCCCAGCCACATGAACTTGTCCTGGACGGTCTCGGTGTGCGACATGAGATCGGTGGCGGCGTAGCCGGGGTGCGCGGCGACCGAGACCACCGCCGAGCCCTCACCGGCCAGCCGGCGCTGTAGCTCGTAGGCGAAGCTCAGGTTGGCCAGCTTGGACTGACCGTAGGCCAGCCAGCGGTCATAGCGGCGACGCTCCCAGTTCGGATCGTCCAGGTTGATCTTGCCGATGCGGTGCGCGCCGCTGGCGACCGTCACCACGCGGTCGGTGATCCGGTCCAGCAGCAGGTTGGTCAGCGCGAAGTGGCCGAGGTAGTTGGTGCCGAATTGCATCTCGAAGCCGTCGGCGGTGCGCCCCAGCGGCAGCGCCATCACGCCCGCGTTGTTGATCAGCACGTCGACGCGATCGATCGAGTCGGCGAAGGCGCGCACGGAGTTCAGATTCGCCAGGTCGAGCGCGCGGACCTCGGTCTCGCCGGACAGGCTCGCGGCCACCTGCTCGGCCTTGGCGACATTGCGACAAGCCAGGATCACCCGCGCCCCCGCCGCGCTCAGCGCCCGCGCGGTGGCGGCGCCGAGTCCGCTGTTGGCACCGGTCACGATGATCGTGCGGCCGGTCTGGTCGGGCAGGTCAGCGGTAGTCCACTTGCTCACCGGGGAAAGTCTAACGAGCCCGGCGAAAAGCGCGAATCGGCAAGCGCCGGTGCGAGGTTCGCACCGGCGCCGCACCGATCACAGCGGCAGCAGGTGGTGCTTGCGCGGGTAACGCACAACCTTCTTGTCGCGCAACAGGTTCAGCGCGCGACGGATCTCGAGCCGGGTCGAGGAGGGCTCGATGACGCGGTCGATGTAGCCGCGCTCGGCGGCGATCCACGGGGTGGCGATGGTCGCGTTGTAGAAGTCGACCATCTGCTGGCGGACCGTGGCGCGCTGCTCCTCGGGGGTGGCGTCGAGGATCTTGCGCTGGGTCAGGCCGACGGCGCTCTCGGCGCCCATGACCGCGATGCGCGCGGTCGGCCAGGCGAGGTAGGCGTCGCAGCCCAGCGCCTTGGCGCCCATCACGGCCCAGCCGCCGCCGTAGGCCTTGCGGATCACCACGGTGACCTTCGGCACGGTGGCCTCCACGTAGGCGAACAGGAAGCGGCCGCCGCGCTTGATGACGCCCGCCTTCTCCTGCTCGACGCCGGGCAGGAAGCCGGGGGTGTCGACCACGAGGACCAGCGGGATCTCGAAGGCGTTGCAGATGTGGATGAAGTGCGAGGCCTTGTCGCTGGCCTTGGCGTCGAGCGCGCCGGCCAGCACGGTCGGCTGATTGGCGACCACGCCGACCGGACGGCCGTCCACGCGGGCGAAGCCGGTGATCAGGTTCTCGGTGGCGGCGGCGCCGACCTCGTGGAACTCGCCGTCGTCGAAGATCCGCAGCAGCACGTCGTGCATGTCGTAGACCATGTTGTCGGAGTCCGGGACGAGCTTGTCCAGCATCCGGTCGGAGTCGGTGAGTTCCGGCTCGAGCCCGGGGTTGACGACCGGCGGGAGCTCGGTGGAGCTCGACGGCAGGTAGCTCAGGTAGTTGCGGACCCAGTCGAAGGCCGAGGGCTCGTCCTTGGCGACGTGGTGGATGTTGCCGTAGGCGGCCTGGTTGTAGACCCCGCCCAGCTCCTCCATGTCGACCTTCTCGCCGATGGCCTCCTCGAGGATCTTCGGCCCGGTGACGAACATGTGCGCGCTCTCGGTGGCGACCACCACGTCGGTGCAGATCGGCTGGTACACCGCGCCCGCCGCGCAGTTGCCCAGGATCAGCGAGACCATCGGCACCGAGCCCGAGAGCGGTTCCATCATGGTCGCCAGCTCGCCGTACCAGCGCAGCGAGGAGACGGCCTCCTGCACGCGCGCGCCGCCGGAGTCGTTGATGCCGACCAGCGGGCAGCCCATCTTGCCCGCGAAGTCCATGATCGCGGCGACCTTGCGGCCGAACATCTCGCCGATGGTGCCGCCGTAGACGGTCTGATCGTGGGAGAACACGGCGACCGGACGTCCGTCGACGAGGCCGTGCCCGGTGACCACGCCGTCGCCGTAGAGGGACTTCTTGTCGGTGGGGTTGCGCACGAGGGCGCCGATCTCGACGAAGGTGCCGGGGTCCATCAGCATGTTGATGCGATCGCGGGCCGAGGGAATGCCCTTGCGCGCCCGCTTCGCGGCTCCGAGCTCACCGGCCGGTTCCTTGGCGAGTTCGAGTTTTTCGCGCAGGTCGGCAAGCTTTTCGGCAGTTGTGCTCATCAATACATCCAGGTCTCGCGGGCGGATCGGGCGGTACGTGTTCCGATGGACCTTGCCACAGTACCGGGGAGAGACGCAGCTCATAAGATAGGCTTGCCTAAGCTTATCCCCGTGGAGTGAGGCAGACGTGACGTCCACAGCAGCCACCGCAGCCCATCGACAGGGCTATGTTCCGTTCCCCGACGAAGCCGCCGAGCGGTATCGCGCGGCAGGCCACTGGACCGGACGCACCCTCGACGACCTGCTCCGCGACACCGCCCGCGCCCAGCCGCAGCATCCCGCCGTCCACACCGAGACCGGCACGCTGTCCTACGCCGAGCTCGACGCCGCCGCCGACCGGATGGCGCACGGCCTGCTCGCCCTCGGCATCGCCCCCGGCGACCGGGTGATCGTGCAGCTGCCCAACATCCCCGCATTCGCCACCGCCCTGTTCGGTCTGCTGCGGGCGGGCATCATTCCGGTGCTCACCCTGCCCGCCCACCGCCGCGCCGAGATCGAGCACCTGGCCGCGCTCGCCGGCGCCGTGGCCTACCTCATCCCCGACCGGCTCGGCGATTTCGACTACCGCGAACTCGCCGCCACCGTGCGCGAAGCAGTGCCGGGCCTGCGCCACGTGCTGGTCGCGGGCGAGCCGGGCGCGTTCACCGCGCTGGATTCGGTTCCCCGCGAAGGCACTTCGCTGCCCGAACTCGATCCGGCCGAGATCGCGCTGATGCTGGTCTCCGGCGGCACCACCGGGCTGCCCAAGCTGATCGCGCGCACCCACGACGACTACGTCTACAACGCCACCGCCAGCGCCGCGGTCTGCGAGCTCGGCCCCGACGACGTCTACCTCGCGACGCTGCCCGCCGCACACAACTTCCCGCTGGCCTGCCCCGGCATCCTCGGCACCGTCGCCACCGGCGGTTCGATCGCGTTCACCCTCGACCCGAGCCCGGAGTCGGCCTTCGCCGCCATCGAGCGGCACCGGGTCACGGTGACGGCCGTGGTCCCGCCGCTGGCCCAATTGTGGAGTGCCGCGGTGGAATGGGAGGAGGCCGACCTGAGCTCGCTGCGCCTGCTCCAGGTGGGTGGCGCGCGGCTGGCCGAGGTCAATGCCCGCGCGGTGGAACCGGCGCTGGGATGCCGGTTGCAGCAGGTGTTCGGGATGGCCGAAGGGCTGCTGAACTTCACCCGCCTCGACGACAGCGCCGAGCTGGTGTGCACCACCCAGGGCCGCCCGCTCTCCCCCGCCGACGAGATCCGCGTCGTCGACGGCAACGGCGACGACGTCGCACCGGGCGAGGAGGGTGAGCTGCTCACCCGCGGCCCCTACACGCTGCGCGGGTATTACCGTGCGCCCGAACACAATGCGCGCGCCTTCACCCCCGACGGCTATTACCGCAGCGGTGACCTGGTGCGGCAGCTGCCCAGTGGGCACCTGGTGGTGAGCGGCCGGATCAAGGACGTGATCAATCGCGGCGGCGAGAACATCTCCTGCGACGAGCTCGAGGAGCACCTGCTCGCCCACCCCGCCGTCCGCCACGCCGCCGCCGTCGGCCTGCCCGATCCCTCGCTGGGCGAGAAGGTCTGCGTGGTCCTGGTCGTCACCGGCGAGCTGCCGAGCCTGGGCGAGCTCAAGGCGTTCCTCACCGAGCGCGGGCTGGCCACCTACAAGCTGCCCGACCTTGTGCGCCAAGCGGATTCACTGCCGATCACCGCCGTTGGCAAGATCGACAAGAAGACGCTGCGCGCAACGACATAGCGCTCGGCACCGCGGTCTGCGCACCGGAGACAGAGTCGCACCCCGATCTGGACCATCGACCCCGGGCAGCACGCCGGGAGTCGCGGTCAGGCCTTCACGACGTAAGGCGCTATGCTGCCCAGCTTTTCGCAGGTCTCCTCGAACTCGCGCTCGGGTCGCGACTGGCCGACGATCCCGGCACCGGCGCGCAACCACGCGCCCTTGCCGTTCTGGTAGACCGCGCGCAGCACCAGCGTCGCCTCGAACGCGCCGGACGCCGAAACAGCGACCACCGCACCGGAATACAGTCCGCGCGGCTCGTCGTTGCGGAACACCGAATCGACCCCGGCGCGCTTGGGGATGCCGGAGGCGGTCACCGAGGGGAACAGCACCTCGAGCGCGTCCCAGCTGGAGCGGTCGAGCGCGAGCACACCGCGCACGGTGGAGGCCAGGTGCTGGACGCTGCCGCGTTCGCGCACCGCCATGAAATCGGAGACCGCGCAGGTGCCGGGCGCGGCGACCGCGGTGATCTCGGCGAAGGAGGTCTGCACCGAGATCGCGTGTTCCACGATCTCTTTCGGATCGGCGAGCAGTTCGGCGCGGGCCGCGCCGTCGGCGTCGACACCACGGCCGAAGGCGCGGGTGCCCGCCAGCGGCTCGGTGGTGACGATGCGATCGTCGTCGACCGAGGCCACCAGCTCGGGGCTGAACCCGGCCGCCTCCAGACCGCCGAGGCGCAGCAGGAACGAGCGGGCCGGCGTGTTGTGCGCGCGGCCGAGGCGATAGCTGGCGGGCAGGTCGACCGGAAAGGGCAGCTCGACCGTGCGCGACAGGATCACCTTCTGATAACCGCCGGAACGAATCTCGGCGATGGCGGTCGCGACCCGGTCCCGGTAGTTCGTCGGATCGGTCCGCACGTCGACCGGGGTGGCGACCGGCAGGGTCAGGCTCTGCGACTCGGCGATCAGATCGTGGATGTCGCACGTCTCGCTGGGCGTGGCACCGCTGATCGCGATGCCGCCCGCGTCGATGCGCACCTCGATCCGCGCGATCATCAGGTGTGCCAGCGGGGTGCGCTGGGTGAGGTAGTCGGTCGCGGCCAGCGCGTAGGCGCAGAACTCGAACCCGATCCAGCCGTAGGCGGTGCGGCCGTCGAGCGGCAGGTCGGCCAGCGCGGCGTCGATCACCTGGGCGGGGCTGCCGGTCCAGCCGCGCGCGGTGGTCTCACCAGCCCAGACGGTGCGCAGTTCGCCGACATCGAGTTCCACGCCGCCGAGCGGATCGGCGGCGAAGACCCAGACGCCGGGGCGCTCGTAGATCACGTATTCGCCGAATCGATCGGCGGCGGCCAGGTGCGCCATCGCTGCCGCGGGATCAGCCACATACTCCACCCGAACGGGCTGCTCCGTAGACGACAACGATCCTCCAAGGTAAAGCCGATCCAACGCGGAGTAAGGTTAGCATTACCTGGGTAATCTGGTGGGGCTCCGGAACACGGCGACGCGCCTGTCGACCAAGTCCGATGCGGGATGGCCGTACTCGGGCTTGAATGGAGGGATGACGGTTGACGGTGGGCGGCGCGGCCCGCGAACGAGACCAGCATCGGATTCGGTGGTCGCACTCGTCGACGCGGCCTCCGGCGTCGAACGCGAGGTGATCGGCGCCTGGATCGCCGAGGGCGGCCTGAGCCGCGAGATCGACTCGACCGCACCGGTGACCCAGCTCGACCTCGATGCCAAGGCCATCACCAAACGCCTGGTCGGCAGGCACGACGACCCGCTCGTCGTCCCGGTGCGGGTGCTGTGGCTGCCGCCCGAACGCGACGGCGTGCGCCGGGTGACCTTCGCCGATCTGGCGCTGCTCACCAACCCGCGCAAGCCCAACCGGCTGGTCCAGCGCAGACTGCTGCGCACCGAACCCGACCGCCACCAGGTGCTCGTCGGCGCGCCCGCCCGGCTCAGCGCGCTGCGCGCCAACAACCCCGAGGCGGCCGCCCTGCTGCGCGCGGGCACGGCCGATCCGTTCGCCCGCGCGGTGGTGCGCGCCGCCATCGTCGCGCTGGAACGGGCCGAGCGCACCGTCATCGGCGATCGCTACAAGGTCCCGCAGCTGGTTGCCGAGGAGATCCTCGACACCCCCGAATTCCAGCGCAAACTCGACTACATCGCCGACGAGACCGGCGTCGCCCCCGACCAGGTGTACCGCAACGCCGAGAAGGCGCTGCGCGAACTGGTGGCCGCGCAGAGCAGGCTGGTCTCGGACCTGTTCACCCAGGCCATGCGCCCGATCCACGCCTCGACCTGGAAGGTCGACACCGACCTGCGCGGCCTGGACGCGCTGCGCAAGCTCAACCGCAAGTACCCGCTGGTCTTCCTGCCCTCGCACCGCTCCTACGTCGACGCGTTCGTGCTCGGTGATGTGCTGGCGCGCAACGACTTCCCGCCCAATCACGTGATCGGCGGCGCGAATCTCAACTTCTGGCCGATGGGCCCGATCGCCCGGCGCACCGGCACGGTGTTCATCCGGCGCAGCTTCGGCGACGACGAGGTGTACAAGGCCGTCGTCGAGGAGTACTTCGCCTACCTGCTGGCCAAGCGCTTCAACATGGAGTGGTACTTCGAGGGGGGCCGGACGCGAACCGGCAAGCTCCGTCCGCCGCGCTACGGCCTGCTCAATTTCCTTGCCGCCGCGGTGCGTTCACGCCGGGTCGAGGACGTGCTGCTGGTCCCGGTCTCGATCACCTACGAGCGGCTCAACGAACTCGGCGCCATCGCCAGTGAGCAGTCCGGCGGCACCAAGAAGCCGGAGGGCCTGGCCTGGCTGGCCAGATATGTGCGCAGCCAGCAACATTCGGCCGGACACGTGTATGTGCGCTTCGGCGAACCGCTTTCGGCCCGCGAGCGCCTCGGCGTGCACGGCGATCCACTCGACCAGCGCCCGCTCACCATCCCGCTGCGCGACACCACCACCGGCACGACCAGCGTCCCCGACGAGTCGGCGCTGGGCGAGACCGAGCGTAAAGCCGTGCAGCGCCTGGCCTTCGACATCGCGGTCGGCATCAACGAGGTCACCCCGATCGCGGTGAACGCGCTGGTCACCCTCGCCCTGCTCGGCGTGCACGAGCGCGCGCTCACCCTCGGCCAGGTGCGCACCGTGCTCGACCCGGTGCTCGGCTACATCGCGCTGCGCGAGCTGCCCAGCGGCGAGCTGTCCACCCTGCGCGACGAACAGGGCCTGCGGGTGGTGCTCGAACAGCTCGCGCTGGCCGGGGTGGTCACCGTGTATCGCGGTGGGCTGGAACCGGTGTACGCGATCGAACCCGGCGCGCATCTCGAGGCGGCGTTCTACCGCAACAGCGCGGTGCACTGGTTCGTCAACCGCGCCATTCTCGAACTGGCCGCGCTGACCGCGGTGGAAGCCCCCGGGGACGACCCGCTGCGCTCGGCCTGGAAGGCGGCCTTCGCGCTGCGCGATCTGCTCAAGTTCGAGTTCTTCTTCCCCGAGCGCCAGGAGTTCGCCGACCAGATCATCAACGAGGTGCGCCTGATCGTGCCCGAATGGGACGAGCACACCCCCGACGACCGGCTCGACCGCCAATTCCTCGCCGCCCTCACCGATTCCGGCTTCGTGATGGCCCATCGCGTGCTCCGCTCGTTCTTCGACGCGCAGCTGGTGGTGGCCGAACGGCTGGCCGCGCGCTCGGCCGACGCCAAGATCGACCGCAAGGAGTTCATCGACGAGTGCGTGGCCGTCGGCAGGCAGATGCTGTTGCAGCAGCGGCTGCACAGTCCCGAATCGGTGTCCTCGGAATTGTTCACCAGCGCTTGGAAGCTCGCCGACAATCACGGCCTGATCGCCCCCGCCGCACCGGGCGAAGAAGCCGAGCTGATCGAGCGACGGCGCGAATTCGCCGAGCGCCTGCGCGATCTCGGCGAACGGATCGCCCGCGCCGCCTCGCTCGACCCGTCGAACCGGACCACGAACTGATGAGCACACTCGCCGAGGCCGTCGCCGCCATCCGCTCCGGACCGCAGGGACCACAGGTCGCCGCCGTCTTCGACTTCGGCGGCACCGTCGTCGACGGGCTGCCGCGGCGCGGCCTGCTCCGGCGGCTGACGCGTCGCGGTGACGCGCGCCGAGCCACACTGCTGGGCGGCATCCGCCGCGGTGGCGGAGACGGCGACTACGGCCGCTTCCTGCAAGCCGTCGAGCGGACCTGGGCGGGCGCCGGGGAGGACGAACTCGAGCAGCTCGGTCGCTCGGCCTTCGGTCGCGAGATCTACGGGCGGCTGTTCCCCGAGGCGTGGCAGCTCGTGCGTGAGCACCAGCTGGCCGGGCACACCGTGGTGCTGGTCAGCGAACTCACCCGGTTCCAGGTGCGGCCCGCCGCCGACAAACTCGGCATCGAGCACGTGCTGTGCACCCGGCTCGCGGTCGAGGACGGTGCACTGACCGGACACACCGACGGTGTTCCGCTGTGGCGCAACGGAAAAGCCGACGCCGTCCGCGCATTCGCCGCGGCCGACGGGCTGGAGATCGGCTACGTGTACGCCGACAGCGCGACCGACCAGGCCCTCCTTGAACTGGCCGACACCCCGACCGTGATCGATCCCGATCCCGCGCTCGCCGCACTGGCCGCCGACCAGGACTGGCCCACCCTCACCTTCCGGCCGCGCCGAGCACCGGGTCCGCTCGACTACCTGCGCACGGTGGCCGGCTTCGCCGCGCTGATCGGCGGCGCGCTCGTCGGCGTGCTGCGCAAGTCCTACACCGGCAGGCGCCAGGCGATGGCGGACGCGCTCATGCACGACGCCACGACGGCGACGCTGCGCTCCATCGGCGTCGAACTGCGCGTCGTCGGCGCCGAGAACGCTCGCGCCCCACGGCCCGCGGTGTTCCTGTTCAACCACCAGAGCCAGTTCGACGTGATCATCGTGCCGAAGGTGCTCGACGGCGCGGTGACCGGCATCGGCAAGAAGGAACTCGCCAAGCACCCCCTGTTCGGCCCGCTGATGCGGTTCGTCGGGGTCACCTTCATCGACCGCACCGACACCGCCAGCGCCAAAGCCGCGCTCGCACCGGTGGTCTCCACCCTGCGCGACGGCCTGTCCATCGGCATCGCCCCGGAGGGCACCCGCTCGCACACCCCCGGCCTCGGCCCGTTCAAGAAGGGCGCCTTCCACATGGCGATCAAGGCGGGCGTGCCGGTGATCCCGGTGGTGATCCGCAATGCCGGTGAGATCGCCTGGCGGGATTCGCCGATCGCGCGCTCGGGGGTGGTCGATGTGGCGGTGCTCGCGCCGATCGACGTCAGCGAGTGGGACCCGGCCGACCTGGACGGACACGTCGAGGAAGTGCGCCGGTTGTTCGAACACACCATCCTGAATTGGCCACAACCCGACTGAACCCCACGGCAGCGCGGGGCGCGACGGGACCGCACAGCCACGCGGATCGCGGCGGACCGGCACGGCAACGCGGGTCCCTGCGGGCTCCCCCGCCCGGCAGTCGACGGCGATGCCGCTGGGTCGGATGCCCCAGACGGAGCCCACTCGACGGCGATGCGCGACCCGGTCCGGCCGGGCGCGCGGCGGTGCCCGGCCGGATTCGGTCAGCTCTCGAACAACTGCTGCCCCAGGTACTCGCCCGGACCGGCGACGCCCGGTGGGATGGCGAAGACGGCCGAACCGACGGGCGTCGTCCACTCGTTCAGCGCGTCGACCTCCGCCAGCCGCTGCTGCACCGGCAGGAACTGGACGTCGATATCGCGCTGGTACGCGGCGAACAGCAGCCCCGAGTTCGACAGCTGCCCCGGACCCGGCGCGTCGTCGTAGTTGTACGCACGGCGCAGGAACCGTTCCCCATCATGGGTGTGCCTGGCCCGCGCCACGTGCGACGACGGCGGGATCACCGGGATCCCGAAGCGGTCGACCGCGGTCAGGTCGGGTTCGTCGAACTCGTCGACGCCGGTCAGCGGCGCACCCGAAGACACCCGGCGCCCGACGGTCAGTTCGCGACCGTCGGTGTCGAGCTCGTCCCAGGTGTCGAGGTCGATGGCGATGCGGCGCAGCACCAGCGAGGTGCCGCCCGCCAGCCACGGTGTCGACGCGCCCTCGTCCCACACCAGCCGATCGAAGTCGACCGAACCCGCCGCGATGTTGACCGTGCCGTCGACCTGACCCATCAGATTGCGCATGGTCCGGCCCTTCGGCTCGTCCCGGAACCCGCGCTGCACCCAGCGCACGGACACCAGCGAGCGGACGTGCTTGCACAGCACCCGCACCGCGTGCGCGACCGTGGTCGCCTCCTCGGCGCACACCTGCAGCAGCAGGTCCGCGCCGGTGTAGGCGGGTTCGAGCCGGTCGATCGGGAAGTCCGGCAGGGGCCGCAGCCAGGACGGCCGCAGCTGTGGCAGACCGGCGGCCGCGAACAGGCCGGGCCCGAACCCGACGGTGACGGTGAGCCGGGCCGGACGCGCCGCCAGCTCCGGTTCGGTGTCGGCGAGTGCGGGGGCACCCGTGGTGAGCCGGGCCGCGTCGTCGGTCCAGATCCGGAGCAGGCCGACGATGTCCGCGCGGTCCACGCCGGGGGCGAGATCGAATCCGACGAAGGCGACGTGCCCGGGCGGGGTGGTCTCGATGCCCGCCTGATGGGCACCGTGGAACGCGACGACGTCGAGCCCGTCGTCGCTGTCGAGCCGGGTGGCGCCCGCGGCGCCCCAGCCGATTCCGGCGGCACCCACCGCACCCGCCACCGCGGCTCCCCCGCCGAGCAATCGTCGCCGGGAGAGCCTGGGTAGTGGATCAGCCACCGTGCGCGGCGCTCTCGGGTTCGTAGTTCTCGTTCCCGCCCGCGAAATCGCGGACCTGCGCGGTGACGACGGTGCTCGAGCCGTCGGAGAAGGTCAGCGTGATCGAGGTTTCGGTGCCGGTGCGCAGCGGCTGCGTCAGACCCATGAACATCAGGTGCTCACCGCCGGGCTTCAGGGTCACCGCGCCGCGCGCCGGAATGACGATGCCGCCTGCCTTGGGGCGCATGGTCTTGGCGCCGGTGCTGTCGGGCACCACCTCGTGGATCTCCACCCGTTCCGAGGCCGGGCTGGCGGCGGCCACCAGGGTCACCGGCTCGTCACCGGCGTTGGCCAGCTCGCCGAAGGCGGCGGACATGCCGGAATCGGCCGCCTTGATCCACTGATCACTCATGCTCACCCGCTCACCCGCCGCGACCGGCGCGACGGATTCGGCGTCCGAACACGCGGTGGCGAAGACGGCGAGCACGGACAGGGCGGCCGAGGCGCCGAGGCGGCGCGCGAGCCGGGGTGAGCGCAGCTGGGTACGCGGGATCTGCGACATGGGAATACTCCGATCATCGGGTGTGGGGGAACCCGGACCGGCGGTGGACACGGCGAATCATCCGCCGGGACAGCGGAATTCGACGGCGTGCTGGTCAGGCCGGTGCGGGGTGGAACGTCTGCGCACCGCACCGGGGCGGTCCGCGCAGGCCGATCCCCGGCCGCAGGAGCAGTTGCCGCGCCACCGCGCGCTCCTCGGTGACCGGCAGTGCGACAAGACGATCGATCGGATTCGCGACGCCATCGAGCGCGTGCGCCCAGCGCCGCACGCTGGTGATCGCCCGGCGCAACCCCACCTCGGCGGCCCGGATCACGAGCGCGCCCGCCGGGATCGCCACCAGGTGGGCGAGCAGCATCGCGGCGGAGTAGGTGTACGTGTGCTGGGCATGGCCGAGCGAGAGCGCGGTGTGCCCGATGCCCTGGCCGAGCGCGAGCACCGCCATGGTCATCGCGGGCGTGTTTCCCCGCGGCAGGGCGGCGGCCACGACGCCGATCAGCGCGCAGGCGGCGAACAGCAGCGTCAGCGACGAACCGCCGGGGACGGCGTTCGCCCCGGCCAGCCCGTGCGCGAGGACGGCGACGGCACCGGAGGCAGCACCGATGGCGGCGCCGCGTAAGCGCGCGGTGTGATCCGTCGGTGAACGCACGCCGCCATGCTACGACGGCCTGTCGTATATCCGGCGACCAGGGACTGTGACCAGCGTCTCAGGAAAAGGTTGGGCCGGAACCGAATCCAGCGCTTGACCTAAATCATTGTTTAGGTTCGATGATGATCTCACCACCGAATGAGGGAGAACATCATGAGCACCATCACCGCATCCACCACCGCCCGTGCACTGCCCACGCTGACCCGGCCCGTCGCCGTACTGGGCGGCGTGGTCGCCGCCGTCGCGCTGAATCTGATCGTCTGGGGAATCGGCGCCGCCGCGGGCGGGTCGTTCACCGTCGTCGACGGGGAGACCGTCTCCGACGTGGCGCCCGGCGGCGTGATCCTGATGTCGGCCGTGCCGCTGCTGATCGGACTGACCATCGCGGTGCTGATCTCCTACAAGTGGACCGGTGTGCTGCGGGTGGCCGCGGTCGTCGGGTCGGTGCTGTCGATCCTGACCATCGGCGGAACGCTGTCCGCGGGCTTCGACACCGCCACCACCGTCGCCCTGTCGGTGATGCACGTGGTCCTGGTCCCGATCATGGTGATCGCACTGGAGGGCGTGCGGCGCAGCATCACCGCGCAGTGACCCCGGAAACGACCGAAGGCCCCGCCGGCATCCGGCGGGGCCTTCGTCGTGTCGTCCTAGACCGAGCGGCCGAACAGCAGCTTCCACGGCATCAGCGCCGACTCCAGCTGCACCTTCAGGCTCATCTTCGAGGCGCCCACGGTGCGCTCCTCGAAGCGGATCGGCACCTCGGCGATGGTGTAACCCCGCTTGATCGCGCGGTAGTTCATCTCCACCTGGAACGAGTAGCCGTTGCTGCGGATCGAGCCAACCTCGATCGCGCGCAGGGTGTCGGCCTTCCACGCCTTGAAACCGGCGGTCGCGTCCTTCACCCCGAGCCGCAGGATCAGGTTCACGTAGAAATTGGCCCAGGCCGAGAGCGCCTTGCGGTACCACTTCCACTCCTCGGCGGTCGAGCCACCGGGCACGTAGCGGGAGCCGAGCACCACGCCGACATCCTCGGAGCTGAGCTTGTCCAGCATCGCCGGGATCACCTCGGCCGGGTGCGAGAGGTCGGCGTCCATCTGGATCACCACGTCGGCGCCGTCTTCGAGGGCCTGGGTGATGCCCGCGATGTAGGCGCGACCGAGGCCGTCCTTCTCGGTGCGATGCAGGACACTCACCACGTTCGGCAGCTCGGCGGCCAGCTTGTCGGCCACCTCGCCCGTGCCGTCGGGTGAATTGTCGTCCACCACCAGCACGTGCAGATCGGACACCGGCAGTGCCGTCAGCCGCTCCACCGCCACCGGCAGATTTTCCCGCTCGTTGTAGGTCGGCACAACAACGGTAACCCTCAAGGGTCGCCCTCCCTGCTCACCTGGTAACGCCCGGCGTCCCACCATGTGGGCGCCGTGGCACGTCATCGATTCGTGATGACGGTACTCGATCCACCTGACGGGATCCTGAGCGGCCGGGCGGGCCACTCACCACAGGTCACCGCCGTGGACCAGCGCGTCCACCACGAGCACGACGCCGAACACCGCGAACAGCACCCGGATCGTCGGCGGACCGTAGCGGGTGACGCCCCGCACGAGCAGGCGATACACCCGGCGCGCCCGCGGGGTCTTGCGCAGGGCGAGCGCGAGCACGAGCAGCGGCACGAACAGGGCGATCGCGCAGTAGGCGGCCACGATCAACGGCCAGCCCACCGGCAGCGGCCGCTGCGCCGACAGCAATGCCAACGCCGCCAGATACGGCACCGAGGTCGGCATCTTCACCAGGCCGAGGGTGAACCCGACCACGCCCATCAGCCACGGATTCTCGCGCACCGGCCGCGTCCATCGACCACCGGTGGACACCGTCGTGTCGACCGGCAGCGCGGCGACCCCGAGCAGCACCAGCCCGATCAGCAGCTCACCCCAGTAGCGCAGGGTGGGCGTGAGCTCGAAGTCGAACAGCCGGACCAGGAAATCGATGCCGAGCACCGTGCAGATGCCGAAGGCGACGGAGACCACGAACACGCCCGCGAGCAGGCTGAGTCCACCGACCACCGGCGATCGCCGAGCCAGCCTGCTGTCCGCGACCACGGCGGTGGTGATCGCCACCAGCAGGACGTCGATCGCGTCCAACAGCGCGAAGCCGAACAGCGCGAGCAGCAGGGAACCCATGACCCGAGTGACCCTACCCGGCGGTCACCACAGCGGACCCCCGCGCGTCGGGTGCTCGGCGGCACCGGCGGCAGACATAGCGCAAGCCTATGGCCGCGACCGACCCGCACACCCGCTGGCCAGCGAAAAGTCCTGCTCTCCCCCACAACCGCGCCGTGATGGTTACGCTTTTCGTGCCGGGATTGTGGGCACCCGCGATCGTGAAGGGGAAGACATCATGGCAGAAATGTCATTCGACCCGTCAGCGCTCGACGCTTATCAGCGTGCGGCAGCAAGGGTTTCGGAACTACTCGGTACGGCGGCCATCGACACGACGACCGCGGCCGGGGTCGATCTGTCGGGGCTGGGCGTACTCGGACGCGAGTTCGCCGCGGCCTGGGCGCAGGCCGCGGGCGAGCACGCGTCGACATTGAGCACGGCGGGCAATCTCGTCACCGCCTACCAGGACATCCTGAACCGCTTCGGCGCCGACGTCACCGGGATCGACACCGGTGTCGCGGACGCGCTGGCCGCGGCCGAGAGCGAGGTGGCCTGATGGCCCGATCACTGGTCACCGAGACCACGCTGAGCACGATCACCCCGGCCGAGGCCGAGGCCAAGATCGCGCCGGTGGTCGCGCTGCTCGAGGTGCCCCTGCTGGAGCTGCGTAAATCGCTCGGCACCAACACCTCCGCCGATCCCGATCCCACGGTCGTGGCCGCGCTGACCTCGGCGTCGAACGCGACCACCGCGACCGAGGACCCGCACCGGCTCGGGCTGCACGCCCTCGAGTCGACCGAGACCGCCGCCCCCGCGACACCCGCCCTGCGCCGCACCGCCACCGAGGTGTCGGCGGCGGCCGATCGCGGCCAGCGGCTGAGCACCCTGCTCGGCCAAGCACATTCGACCCAGGCGAGCGCGGCCGCGAAGGTCGACGCGATCATCGCCGACTTCCGCGCCAAGGCCAAGGCCGCCGCACCCGCGGTGAACGGCAACAACCTGGACGCGATCGTGGCGCTGGCCGAGGAGGCCATCTCCGAGGCCGTCGGCGTGGTCGGCACCGCCAGCACCGACATGGACCAGTACACCCGCGACACCAGGGGCCTCACCAGCGATCTCGGCGGGACCAACGGCGTCACCGTGCCGCCAGGCGCCACCGAGGTCGCCCCGGGGGTCTACGTGCTCGGCCGGGGTGGCAGCGACACCTACAGCAACAACCTGAACACGACCACCACCACCGGCGATCCCGCCACCGACGCGCAGATCGCGCTGCAGAAGGCGCTGATCAGCGGTGGTGTCTCCCTCGGCACCGCCGCCATCGACGCCGGGGTCGAGTTCGGCACGCACCTGATCGACAAGATCGCCGAGGTCGCCATGCACGGCATCGACACCGGCGCCGACCTGGCCTCCACCGGGATCGACACGCTCGCCGCGGGTGTCACCGGCGCGGAGAACGGCGCGACCGCCCCGGCCGCGACCACACCCGGCACCACCACGCCACCGGCCACCAACGGCGGCGGACCCTTCGCCGGACTCGGTGGCCCGACCACCGGTGGCGGCGCCTCGCCCAAGCCGGAACCGGCGGCCCCATCGACCCCGTCGGCCCCGGCGAATCCGGCCCCGGCCGCCCAGGCGCCGAGAGTCGAACAGCCGCAACCGGCGCCGAGCGCGCCGTTCCAGGCACCCACCCAGCAGCAGCCGCCCGCGGTCCAGGGCGGGGTGATTCCCCCCGCGGCCCGCCCGCAGCAGGACCAGGAGACCGAGCGGCCGTCGACACCACCGCGGCACGGTCAACCGGGAGTCGTCCCGGCGAACGCGTAAGGCGGCGGAATGGACAATCCCTTCGGGGCCTATTTCTCGTCGCCGGACGACGCGTCACCGTCTCGCCGCCGCCCGAAGGGCAAGCGGCGCAGGCGGCGGCGCGAGGCCGAACCGCAGACGATCGGCACGAATCCGGAGGTCTGGCCGCCACCGGAACCGGAGCCCTTCGACAATCAGACCCGTCCGCTGCCCGCGCCTCCCCCGCCGGTCTACCGCAATCCCGACGACGACGGCTTCACCGGCGACTGGAACGACTGGAACGACGACACCCCGGTCGCCGAGCCGGCCACGCGCGGTGACGATGTCGACTGGAACGACTGGGCCACGGCCACCGCCACCGAGCAGAGCGGTGACCGCGTGGAGATGCCGGTGCTGCCGCGGCTCAAGGACTTCGGCGGCGGCGGGCCGATCGCGCGCAGGCCGCGCAAGACCTACGACGACGAGCGCTACGACGACCCGCACAGCCGGACCAAGTCCGCGGCCGCGGTGAAGGGCATCGTCGGCGCGCTCGTGTTCGTCGTCGCGCTCGGCCTGGCCGCCAACATCTTCCTCGGACCCGGCGACGAGGCCGTGGAGGCGAAGCAGGCCGTCGTACCCGGTTCCCGCACAACGGCTTCCATCACGCCCCCGCTGCCCGACCACGCCCTCACCGGCTGCGAGGAGTTCCGCGGCGACTCCATCACCATCAGCGCCGAACGCGGCGACACCGCGACCCCGCAGGGCGCCATCCTCGGCTTCGAATACAGCTACTACGTCGACCGCGACGCCGCCAAGGCCCGCACCTACGTCACCGACGACGCCCACGTCGGCGACGAAGCCGCCCTCGCCGCCGGCATCGAGACCTTCCCCCTCGGCGTCAAGTACTGCATCCACATCACCCGCGGCGACTCCGCCGACCCCTCCATCTGGCACGTCACCGTCCACCAGCAGTGGCCCGGCGACTCCGCCGTCGAGAAGATCCACCAGACCATGCGCACCGCCGAAGTCGTCGACGGCCGCTACCGCATCACCCGCATCGAGCACCGCTGACCCCGGAAACGCGAAAGCCCCCTCAACCGAACGGTGAGGGGACTTCCACTGTGCGACCCTGACGGGACTCGAACCCGCGACCTCCGCCGTGACAGGGCGGCGCGCTAACCAACTGCGCTACAGGGCCTTGCTGGGTGCTGGGCACCAGCACGCGAAAAGACCAGCCGAAAGGCTGGTCTTTTTGTGGTGGCCAGGGCCGGGATCGAACCGGCGACCTTCCGCTTTTCAGGCGGACGCTCGTACCAACTGAGCTACCTGGCCGCAGGCACCCGTACTGAATGCCATACGCGAAGCGCCGGATTGCTCCGGCGCTTACTTGCGACCCTGACGGGACTCGAACCCGCGACCTCCGCCGTGACAGGGCGGCGCGCTAACCAACTGCGCCACAGGGCCTTGCTGTACTGCTACACAGTCCGAAGACTGTACCCCCTACGGGATTCGAACCCGCGCTACCGCCTTGAAAGGGCGGCGTCCTAGGCCGCTAGACGAAGGGGGCTCGTCCCGGATCTCTCCGGACCGGCTTTCAACGTTTCCGTTGGGAGCTCGCATAGCTTATGACAGGTGTGCGCACTCTTCCAAATCGGCTGGTCACGCACCCAAACCGAGGTCATCGAGCTGGGCTTGGGCGCGCCAGCCGTCGGTGCGGAAGCTCTGGATCCACAGCGGCGTCGCCATCGCCTCCACGATCACCTCGAGCACCTCGGCGAAGCGGGCGCGCAGATCCGCGGCCGAGCCGTTGGCGATCGGGTCGACCAGATAGCGCTGACCCGCCAGCGCCGCCGACAGGGTGCGGGTGAAGCGGTCGGGATCGGCGTCGACGCGCAGCTGGCCGTGCTCGATCGCGCGCACCGCGAGCACGCGGGTGGCCCGGCCGACGATGCGCCCGCCGCCGTTGCCCGCGTCCCGATGGAAGTCGGGCTCGATCACCAGCCGGTACTCCGCCTGCACGATGGTGTCGTGCTCGAGCCGGAGCGCGATCTCATCGACCATCCCGTGCAGCACGTCGAGCGGACCGAGGTCGGTGCGCGCCAGCCAGCGTTCCGCGCAGAGGCGATAGCGCTCCACCGCGGTCTCGAGCACCGCGCGCGCCAGATCCTCCTTGGAATCGAAGTGGAAGTACATCGCCCCCTTGGTCGCGCGCGAGCCCTCCAGAATCCGGTTGAGCGATGCCGCGGCATATCCGCTCTTCCCGAACTCGACGGCCGCGGATTTGATGATCGCCGCGCGTGTCCGGCGCGCCCGCTCTTGTTGCCGTGCCATGCTCGAAACGCCTCCGAACCTTCTCGCCGCCATCGATCAACGACCGACCGGTGGCGCGAATAGTGGTTTCAACTGGGCCGGTACCCCACCGGCCGGTTGCCCTGCGAGAACCGCCTCCTCCTGCGGCGACTACCCCTTTGCCGAGAGTTCGCGCACCCTTCACGAGCACCCCGGCACTACGAACTCTCGATGAATTCCGCGACGCCGCACTCGGCACCGGTGCGTCGGAATGCGCAGCACCGGTGATTGTTCCGAAATTCACCAGGCGATCACCGTACCCGCATTCCAGACCCGACATGCGGCAAATGAAGCACCTATCCGAACATCCGGCGCGGTTATCCAATCCAGCAAACGGGGCGCAACCGAAATGGTTACATCGGCTACGAATTCCCCACTCGCACAGCCCGGTTGACCGGCCGGCGCGTCCCCCGCCGACGGCCGCCGAGGTTCGCCGAACGGTCGCGAGACCGGCGCCCGGATCGGACCACCTCATCTGCCACACATCCCTGCTCGTCGAAAGCTGTTGCAATACAACAGTATTCGATAGCACGCCGAAACGGGAAGCGTGAACACCGGTGGGCACCAGCTGTTTACCGGCAATCGTGGCCGCCACCGGCTTCGTTACCGGAGCTGCCAGGGTCCACCCACCCCGCGACAGCCCACGGTCGAGACCACTATTCGGCCCGGCGGGGAGGCGTCCGCTAGACTCCCCTCCGCGCCCCTTTAGCTCAGTTGGTAGAGCTGGTGACTTTTAATCACTAGGTCGTAGGTTCGAGTCCTACAGGGGGCACCGAGCAGGCCACGTGACCAGCCTCACGTGGCGACGCGCCACCGGCAGACGCAGCCGAAACCCCCGGATTCCGCATCGATTCACCTACCCTGAGCGCGACCCGGGCACTCACCGGGCATTACCTCTATCAGGTGGAGCCGATGACTTCCTTCGATGATTTGCTCTCCCAAGTGCCGATCGCCCAGATCGCCGACTCACTCGGCGTCGATCAGGCGACGGCCACCACCGCCGTGCAGGCCGCGCTGCCGACCCTGCTCGGCGGCCTGCAGGCCAACGCGGCCCAGCCGCAGGGCGCGGCCTCCCTGCTCGGCGCGCTCGACAACCACGGCGGTCTCGTCGAGGGCAGCGGCTCGGTCGATCTGGGCCAGGTGGACGTCGCCGACGGCGCGAAGATCGTCGACAACGTCTTCGGCGACGAGAAGAACACGGTGATCAGCGCTCTCGGCGCCACCGAGAGCACCGGCGGCAACGACCTGGTCGCCAAACTGCTGCCGATCCTGGCCCCGATCGTGCTCGCCTACCTGGCCAAGCAGCTCACCGGTGGCGGCGCCGCCGCACCCGCGCCGCAGGCCCAGCCGCAGTCCTCGGGCGGTCTCGGCGATCTGCTGGGCGGGCTGCTCGGCGGCAGCAGCAACAGCGGCGGCATCGGCGGCGCGATCGGCGAGGCACTGTCGAAGAACGCGGGCGGGGCGCTGGGCAGCGTCCTCGGCGGCCTGCTCGGCGGCAAGCGCTGAGAGTTTCCGCGCGTCACCGCTAACACCGCGCGGCCCGCAGCGATAGTCCCTACGCTGCGGGCCGAACGCCTAGACTCGTCAGCAAGACCTAGCGGCTTGTTCCGACGTTGTGGCGTTGCTCAACTTCGCCGGAAATCCGCTCCGTTGCGTTTCGCATCACACCTACGGTGCCGTAAGGTATGGCCGCATCGCGACGTACGACCGCAAGCACGACAGCGAAGGGTTTTTACATGGCAAGGGATCTGACTCAACTCGAACTACTCACCGAGTTGGAGCCGGTTGCCGAAGAAAACGTCAACCGGCACCTGTCACTGGCCAAGGAATGGCATCCGCACGACTACGTCCCGTGGGACGAGGGGCGTAACTTCGCCGCCATGGGCGGCATCGATTGGGATCCCGAGCAGTCCAAGCTCAACGAGGTCGCCAAGGCGGCCATGATCACCAATCTGCTCACCGAGGACAATCTGCCGTCCTACCACCGCGAGATCGCCGAGAATTTCTCCCAGGACGGCGCCTGGGGCACCTGGGTCGGTCGCTGGACCGCCGAGGAGAACCGGCACGGCATCGTGATGCGCGATTACCTGGTCGTCACCCGCGGCGTGGATCCGGTGGCGCTCGAAGAGGCGCGCATGATCCACATGACCAACGGGTTCGCCTCCCCCGCCGAGGTCGACGCGGGCTTCCTGCACTCGGTCGCGTACGTGACCTTCCAGGAGCTGGCCACCCGGGTCAGCCACCGCAACACCGGCAAGGTCTGCGACGACCCGATCGCCGATCGCATGCTGCAGCGCGTCGCCGCCGACGAGAACCTGCACATGATCTTCTACCGCAACCTCTGCGGCGCGGCGCTGGACCTGTCCCCCGATCAGGCGATCGAAGCCATCTCGCTGATCGTGGAGAACTTCCAGATGCCCGGCGCCGGAATGCCGAACTTCCGCCGCAACGGCGTGCTGATGGCCAAGCACGGCATCTACGATCTGCGCCAGCACCTCGAAGAGGTCGTGCAGCCGGTGCTCAAGAAGTGGAACGTCTTCGAGCGCACCGACTTCACCGCCCGCGGTGAGGCCACCCGCGAGCGGCTGGCCGGCTTCCTGGAGAAGCTGGGCCAGGACGTGCTCAAGTTCGAGGAGCAGCGCGACCGCAGCCTCGCCCGCGAGGCCAAGCGGCGCGAGATGGCCTCCGTCTAGTTCCGACGACCTCGTTCCGACGACAAAGCGCCGCCCACCGGATTCCGGTGGGCGGCGCTGTCGTCTGCGGGCTACTTGATCGGCAGCGCGCCCTCACCGTTGCCGACATCGGTGATCTTCCAGTCCTGGCCCGCGTCGACGGTGATGTTGTAGGTCACCGTGTTGCGCAGGCCGTCGGGGTTCTGCGCGTTGGTGGTGCTCACGTCGACGAACGCGGCCACCTGGTAGGCATCGCCCTCCTGCGACAGAACCTTCGCGGTGATCGGGGTCGCCGAGGAGGTCCACTTGAGCGGGATGATGATCTGCTCGAGCTTGGCGCCGGTGGCCTCGAACTTGGCCGAGAGCTCGGGCGAGGTGCCCGCCTTGAGCTCGGCCACCCAGGCGTTGACGTCCTGGTAGTTCAGCGTCGCCGAGCCGACCGCGTAGTCGAGGGCGATCTGCTCGGCCTTCGCGTTGTCGGCGGCCTGCGCCTCGGTGTCGGAGATCTGCCCGCGGGCCGAACCGAGCAGCACGCCGAGCACGATGGCGATGATCGCGAGTACCGCGATCGCGGCGCCGCCGATGAGCGACGAGACCCGCACCGCGACCGTGCCCTGCTGGGCGGTGGCCGGTGCGGCGGTGGTCTTCGTCAGGTCGGTGGCGTCGTCGTTGGGTTCGGCCATGGGTGGTCTTCTCCGATTACGTGGGGACAGCGCACCGCCGGAGGCGACGGTGCCAGCAGTCACAGGTTACTGAGCTGCGGACCCTCGTTCGCGCACCGCCGAGCGGATGCTGCGGCGTTGCTCACATTCCCCACCGCACAATGATGCTGTAACCATGCGAAACAGGTAGTGGGCGATATCGATCACATCTGATCGTCGAAGCGCTCGGCCAACCAGGACAGCAGGGGTTCGGCATCGGTGTGCAGCACGCCGAAGTGCGGGCTGATCGGATTGGGCGCGGTCTCCGGGTAGGTCACGTAGGTGATCCGGTCGGCGCCGTTGATCGCCCGCAGTTCGTCGACCAGCGCGGTCGTGCCCGCCGGGTTCACCCGCTGATCGTCGAGACCCTGCACGATCCGCACCGGCACCCCGATCGCCAGCGCGGGCTGGGTGGCCGCGAGCCGCTCGACGAGCTTGCGGAAGTCCGGCCCGGTGACGGCCTCGGGTCGCACGATCTCGGTGCCCTTGATGCCGCCCCACGAATCCGGCTCGCTCAACCCCACCCGGCAGCGCGACTCGGTGTCCCGCACATAGAGCTCGTAGGCCCGGTCGGTGAGGAAGGCGCGCGGATCGATGCTCGGATCGGCGCTCACCGCCCCGGTGACGAACAGCGGATGGAAGGCGAAGCCCTCGTGCGTCACCGGAGCCAGCAGACTCGCCTCGAACCCGGCCGCGATCTGGCTGGCCGGCGCGGTGGCCACCACGCCGGTCAATTCGAGCTCCGGCGTCCAGGTCGGGGCGTGGTGGGCGGCGAACAGCGCGGCCTGACCGCCCTGGGAGTGGCCGAAGGTCGCCACCCGCGCCGAGATCTCCGGATGCAGGGCGCGCGCGGCCCGCACGATGTCGAGAATGCCGCGGGCTTCGGACTCGCCGAGCAGATACGGGTGCGGACCCGGTGTGCCGAGGCCCTCGTAATCGGTCATCACCACGGCGTAGCCCGCGCGCAGCAGGGCGTTGAGGACCGGTTGCGGGTCGGCGTTGAACGGGTGCGCCGGCGAGTCGGCGGTGTCGCGCGAGGGCGCGCACAGATCGGCCGAACCCAGCGTGCCGTGCGCCCAGCTCACCACCGGGTAGCCGGTCGGTGGGGCGGGGGTCTTGGGCAGGGCGATGATGCCGGAAACAGCGGTCGGTTCGCCGTGGACGGTCTCGGAGAGATAGAGCACGCGCTCGTTCACACCCGCGTCGACCAGGGCGGCCACCCCGGTCAGCGGCGCCGACCAGATCGGGGCGCCGTGCTCGCCCGCGGGCAGCGGTTGCGGCGGAAGGTAGAACGCCTCGCCGGTCGGCGCGTCGCCCGCCGCGAACACCGTCGCCGCGGCGGCGACCGCTCCACGTGCGCTGGTCGAATCGCTCATCTGCGGCGTCCTCTTCTCTGTGTGACCGGTCGCACCCGGGTATTTTCGGCCGCGACCTCGTCGAATGAGACAATGGTGTGCGTGACCATCACGATGCCCCAGGCTCCCACGGCACTGCGGATCGGGCCGTACGCGGTCGATCCGCCGGTCGTGCTCGCACCCATGGCGGGCATCACCAATCAGGCCTTTCGGAAGCTGTGCCGGGAGTTCGGCAGCGCCACATCCATTTACGTCTGCGAGATGATCACCGCCCGCGCGGTGGTCGAGCGCAACGAGAAGACGCTGCACATGATGTCGTTCGACGCCGACGAGCACCCCCGCTCGATGCAGCTCTACGGTGTCGACCCCAAGACCCTCGGCGAGGCGGTGCGCATCATCGTCGGCGAGGGCTGGGCCGACCACATCGACCTCAACCTCGGCTGCCCGGTCCGCAAGGTGACCCGGCTCGGCGGCGGCTCCGCGCTGCCCTACAAGCGCAGGCTGTTCGCCAACATCGTCCGCGAGATGGTGTCCGCGGCCGAACCGGCCGGTGTTCCGGTGACCTTCAAGTTCCGCATCGGCATCGACGACGACCACCACACCTACCTCGACACCGGCCGCATCGCCGAGGCCGAGGGCGCGGCCGCCGTGGCGCTGCACGCGCGCACCGCGGCCCAGCTGTACTCGGGCGCGGCCGACTGGTCGGCCATCGCCCGGCTCAAGGAAGCCGTCACCACCATCCCCGTGCTCGGCAACGGTGACATCTTCACCGCCGACGACGCCCTGCGGATGATGACCGAGACCGGCTGCGACGGCGTCGTCGTCGGCCGCGGCTGCCTGGGCCGCCCCTGGCTGTTCGCCGAGCTCAGCGCCGCCCTGCGCGGCGAACCGATCCCCGACGGGCCGACGCTGGGCCGGGTCGGTGAGATCCTGCTGCGCCACGCCACCCTGCTCACCGAGCACGACGGCGAGGACAAGGCCATGCGCGACATCCGCAAGCACATGGCCTGGTACCTGATGGGCTTCCCGGTGGGCTCCCAGCTGCGCCGCAGCTTCGCCACGGTCTCGCGGCTGTCCCAGATCGAGGACCTCGTCGGCCAACTCGACCCGACCGTGCCCTTCCCCGTCGACGCCCTCGGCCCGCGCGGTCGCCAGGGCTCGCCGCAGACCAAGGTCGTGCTGCCCGAGGGCTGGCTCGACGATCCGGAGGACGACACCGTCCCCACCGCCGCCGATGTGATGCACAGCGGCGGCTGAGCCCGTCCACTGCGCCATCCGCCGCCTCGCCGACGGCGGACGTTTCGGTGCCGGTCAGAGCGTCGCAACGAGATCGTCAGCGAATCTACTGTGCACAGGAGTGGCCACTCGTGGCGGAATCGTTATCATTGCGGACATCGTTCGAGTCCGATTCGCGTCGGAGCCGGACGATGACGCGCATGCTGCGGCAGCTAGTAGAAGTGAGGTTCGTTGGTGGGTGACGATCGGCGCGGGCGTACGCCCCGGTCCGGAGGTCGCGCCCCCTGGGAGCGCTATCCGACGGCCGAGCCCACCGAGCAGCCGGAGACCGGATCACGGCGTTCCCGGCACGCGGACTCCGCACAGGACCCCAACGCCGCCCCGCTGACCGTGCAGGACCTCGTCGACCGGGTCGACAGCGAACGGATCAAACGCCCCCGCCGCGCCAAGAGCCCCGAGCCGGACGCAGGCTCCCGCGCTGGCCGCCGGGCCCGCGAGCAGGCCCCCCGTCCCACCCCGCGACCCGAGGTCGCCCCCTCCCCGGTCATCGACGACATCGCCGGCCGGGCCCCCTCCCCCGCCGACCGCACCGCGACCACCGCGCTGCCCGTCAGCGGCCACGATCCCGATCCGGTCACCGACATCCTGCCCGCGATCACCGACACCACCGCACCGCCCAAGCGCGCCAAGCCGGTCAAGACCGCGTCCGCCGCACCGCCTCGGCGTCCCGACGCCGACGGCCGCCGCCGCAAGCAGGCGCGGATGGTGGGCCGGGTCTCGCTCACCTTCATCGCGGTACTGGCGCTGGTCGTCACCGGTGGTGGTTGGAGTTATCTGCGCGCCACCGGCAATGCCTTCACCCAGGTCTCGGCCCTCGACGGCACCACCGAGGATGTCCTCGACGGCGACATGCAGCTCGGTGACGAGAACTACCTGATCGTCGGCACCGACACCAGGGCGGGCGCCAATGCCGAGGTGGGCGCCGGTTCCACCGACGACGCCGAGGGCGCGCGTGCCGACACTGTGATGTTGGTCCACATTCCGAAGAACCGCTCGCGCGTGGTCGTCGTGTCCTTCCCCCGCGATCTCGACGTCACCCGGCCGCAGTGTGCGGGCTGGGACAACGAGAAGGCCGCGTACACCGACCAGATGGTTCCCTCGTTCATCGGCGACAAACTCAACGCGGTGTACGCCAGCGGCGGCCCGCGATGCCTGGTCGACGTCGTCCGCAAGATGTCGGGCCTCAACATCGGCCACTTCATCGGCATCGACTTCGCCGGTTTCGAGGCGATGGTCGACCAGATCGGCGATGTCGAGGTGTGCTCGACCAAGCCGATCATCGACGGCGTGCTCGGCACCGTGCTGGAAACCTCGGGCAAGCAGCGGGTCAACGGCAAGACAGCGCTCAACTACGTGCGCGCCAGACATGTGGTCGGCGAGGAACGCAGTGACTACGACCGGATCAACCGGCAGCAGCGCTTCCTCGCCTCGCTGCTGCGCAGCACGCTGTCGAGCCGGGTGCTCTTCGATCCGGGCACGCTCAACGGCTTCATCCAGGAGTTCACCAAACACACCTTCGTCGACAAAGTGACCCCGCAGGACCTGCTGCTGCTCGGCCGTTCGCTGCAGAAGATGGACGCGGGCGCGGTCACCTTCCTGACCATCCCCACCGCGGGCACCACCAACTACGGCAACGAGATCCCCCGCGAGACCGACATCAAGGCCATCTTCCGCGCGGTCATCGACGATCAGCCGCTGCCCGGCGAGACCAAGGCCCCCGAGGTCACCAGCTCCAGCACGAGCCCGGCACCTGCGCCGCCCACGCAGTACGCGGTGTCGCCGAGCACGATGTCGCTGCTCGTCTCCAATGGCTCGATGCAGTCGGGCGCGGCCTACGCCGCGGCGACCCGGCTCGGCAACCAGGGCTTCCAGATCTACAGCACCGGCAATTACGCGGGCGGAACCTCCGAGTCGTCGAAGGTCCGCTTCGCGGCCGGTCACGAGGCCGAGGCCGCGACGGTGGCCAGCACCATCCGTGGCGCGCGCCTGGAGCAGGCCGACGAACTCGGCAGCATCGTCGAGGTGGTGCTCGGCACCGATTTCGACGGCGTCGTGCGCCCCGCGACCGAGATCGGCGAGCCGCTGCCGAACGTGCCGATCGGCGAACCGCACAGCGCCGGGCCCATCGCGCTGCCCTCCGACCTCGAGCACATGAACGCCGCGGACGACACCTGCCAGTAGCAACCGCCCTGAGCTGCCACGACACTGCCATGCGGCATTAACCCGGCGTTGGGTGACAGGGGTCGGGGTACCCACTAGGGTCTGCAATCATGCGTGTCATCTACAACGAGCAAATGGCCGATCTCGCCAACCTCCTGGGCGAGATGGCCGGTCTCGCTGGTCAGGCCATGGAACAGGCCACTCAGTCGCTGCTGCAGGCCGACCTCGCCCTGGCCGAGCAGGTCATCGGTGAGCAGGATCGGATCTCGGTGATGATCAGCGAGGCCGAGGAGAAGGCCTTCGCGCTGCTCGCGCTCCAGGCGCCCGTCGCGGGCGACCTGCGCCAGGTGGTGAGCGCGATCCAGATCGTCAACGACGTGAACCGGATGGGCGCGCTGGCCCTGCACGTCGCCAAGGTGACCCGCCGCCGCCATCCCGCCCACGCCCTGCCCGAGTCGGTGAACGGCTACTTCGCCGAGATGGGCCGGATCGCGGTGAGCATGGGCGCGGGCGCCAAGGAGGTGCTCGAGACCCGCGATCCCGAGCGCGCCGCCCAGCTCAACCAGGACGACGAGGCGATGGACGATCTCCACCGCCACCTGTTCACCCTCCTGATGGACCGCGACTGGCAGTACGGCGTGGCCCCCGCGGTCGACGTCACCCTGCTCGGCCGCTACTACGAACGCTTCGCCGACCACGCCGTCGAGATCGGCCGCCGGGTGATCTTCCTTGTCACCGGCGTCCTGCCCGGCGACGAAGATCTGGAGAACTGACGCACACACACAAAAAGGCCCGTGCATTGCACGGGCCTTTTGTCTGCTCGCTCACTGATCTCGCACGAACATGGGTAATCACCGGGTACGAGCGACCCCACCCACAGCCGCTGTCTTGCCGCCAACGCAAACCTCCCCGCGCCTCAGTCTGGCCTGAAGTCGCGGGGAGGCGGGACAGCTTCTTACCCGAAGCGGCCGGAGATGTAGTCCTCCGTGGCGCGCTGGGTGGGGTTGGAGAAGATCTTCTCGGTGTCGTCGATCTCGATCAGCTTGCCGGGCTTGCCCTGTGCCTCGAGATTGAAGAAACCGGTCTGGTCGCTCACGCGCGCGGCCTGCTGCATGTTGTGGGTGACGATGACGATCGTGAACTCTTTCTTGAGCTCGGTGATCAGGTCCTCGATCGCCAGGGTGGAGATCGGGTCGAGTGCCGAACAGGGCTCGTCCATCAGCAGCACGTCGGGCGAGACCGCGATGGCGCGGGCGATGCACAGACGCTGCTGCTGACCACCGGACAGACCGCCACCCGGCTTGTCGAGGCGGTCCTTGACCTCGTTCCAGAGGTTGGCGCCCTTGAGCGAGCGCTCGGCGACCTCGTCGAGTTCCTTCTTGTTGCGCACGCCCTGCAGCTTGAGCCCGGCCACCACGTTGTCCTTGATCGACATGGTGGGGAACGGGTTCGGGCGCTGGAACACCATGCCGATGGTGCGGCGCACGCCCACCGGGTCGATGGCCGCGCCGTAGATGTCCTCGCCGTCGAGCAGCACCGCGCCCTCGACGCGAGCGTTCGGGGTCACCTCGTGCATGCGGTTGAGCGAACGCAGCACGGTGGACTTACCGCAACCGGAGGGACCGATGAAGGCGGTGACACTGCGCGGCAGCACGGTCAGTTCCACGTTCGACACGGCATGGAAGCTGCCGTAATAGATGTTGAGATCTTTGACGTCGATCCGCTTGGCCATGGGAGTATTCCGTTCGCTTCTATCGGTTCCGGGTGAGCAGCTTGTTGACGCCGGCCGCGGCCAGGTACAGCAACGCGATGAGCAGGATCAGCGTGAGCGCCGCACCCCAGACTCGTTCGCGGCCTGCGGCTTCGGGGTTGGCCAGCTCCTGGTAGATCAGCAGCGGCAGCGAGGCCATGTTGCCGTCGAAGATGTTCTGGTTGATCGACTTGCTGTAGCCGACGAGCACCAGCACCGGTGCGGTCTCACCCATCACGCGGGCGACCGAGAGCAGGATGCCGCTGATCATGCCGGGCGCCGCGGTGGGGATCACGATGCGCAGGATGGTCTTCCACTTGGGCACGCCGAGCGCGTAGGAGGCCTCGCGCAACTCGTCGGGCACCAGTTTGAGCATTTCCTCGGTGCTGCGCACCACCACGGGCAGCATCAGCAGCACCAGCGCGAGGGAGACCGCGAAGGAGCTCTGCGGCATGCCGAAGGTGGCGATCCACAGCGCGAAGATGAACAGCGCGGCCACGATCGAGGGCACACCGGCGAGGATGTCGACCATGAAGGTGGTGACCTTGGCCAGCCGGCCGCGTCCGTATTCGACCAGGTAGACCGCGGCCATCACGCCCAGCGGCACCGCGATCACCGAGGCGACCAGCGCCTGCACGATGGTGCCGTAGATGGCGTGGTACACACCGCCACCGGTCTGCTCGGGCAGGATGCCCTTCTGCGAGTTGAACCACCAGTCGGCCGACACGATGGCCACGAAGCCCTTGCTGATCACCAGCCAGAGCACCCACACCAGCGGGATCAGCGCGATGGCGAAGCAGAGGGTGACCAACCCGGTGGCGATGTTGTTGCGAATGCGCCTGCCGGTGCTGACGTCGCGGAACGTCGGCGCCTTGACCGGCTTGTCGAGGGTCGTTGTGCTGGTCATCAGCCGTTCACCTTTCCGCCGGAGGCCAGGCGGGCCAGCGCGTTGACCACGAAGGTCAGCGCGAAGAGGACGAAGCCCGCGGCGATGTAGGCGCCGGTCGGCAGCGGCGAGCTGAATTCCGAGGCGGCCGAGGCGATCTTGGACGCGAAGGTGTAGCCACCGTCGAACAGCGACCACTCGCCCGCCACCGTCGCGGTGCGCAGCACGACGAGGACCGCGATGGTCTCACCGAGGGCGCGACCGAGCCCGAGCATCGACCCGGCGATGACACCGCTGCGGCCGTAGGGCAGCACGGTCATCCGCACGACCTCCCACTTGGTCGCGCCGAGCGCCTGCGCCGCCTCGATGTGCTCGCGCGGGGTGAGCGCGAACACCTCGCGGGCCACCGAGGTGATGATCGGCAGGATCATCACCGCCAGCACGACGCCCGCGGTGAAGATGGTGCCGCCGCCCGCGATCGAGACGTTGCCGTCGTCGAACAGGAAGAACCAGCCGAGCTTGTCGTTGAGGAACTGCTGCACCGGCGCGATCTGCGGCGCCAGCACCAGAAAGCCCCACAGGCCGAACACGATCGAGGGCACCGCGGCCAGCAGGTCGATCAGCATGGTGAACGGCTTGCCGAGGCGCGAGGGCGCGTAGTGGGTGAGGAACAGCGCGATGCCGACGCCGATCGGCACCGCGACGATGAGCGCGAACACCGAGCTCAGCACCGTGACCATGAACAGGTCCCTGATGCCGAAGCGCAGGTTGTCCGCGTCACCGGTGGAGAATTCGGTGCTGGTGAAGAAGTTGGCCTCGTTGGCCATGAGCGAGGGGACCGCGCGGATCAGCAGGAACAACGCGATCAACGCGATGGAGGCGACGATCGTCGCACCCGCCGCGGTGGCCAGCCACCGGAAGATCGTCTCGGCGTTCAGACGGCCGCCACGACCCGTCTCGGGGGTCTTGTCGGTTTTCGGTTCGGTCGGCATAGTCGCAGTATCTCCGGCCGCCCGCGGGCTCGTCGAATTCGACGAGCCCGCTGCGGTCACCTCGGGGTGCATGGTCATGGCCTTGGAGTCACTCGGCGATCAGGAGATGGCGTCGATCGCGGTGGTGAGCTTGGTCTTGAACGCCTCGGGCAGCGGCACGTAGCCTGCCTCGGTCAGACCTTCCTGGCCGTTGGTGACGGCCGAGGTCAGGAACGCCTTGACGGCCTTGCTGGTGTCGGCGTCGGCGTACTTCGAGCAGACGACCTCGTAGGTGGCCATGACGATCGGGTACGAACCCGCGGTGGTCGGGTTGTAGAACGAGCTGACGTCGAGGACCAGGTCGTTGCCCTCGCCCTTGACCTTCACACCGTCGATGGCCGCGGCGGCGGACTCGGCGGTCAGCTCGACGGCGTCGGGGCCCGCGGAGGTGATGATCTGCGCGATGGACAGGTTCTGCGCCTTGGCGAAGGACCACTCGTTGTAGGTGATCGAGTTCTTGGTGCTGGCGATCGCGGCCGAGGTGCCCTCGTTGCCCTTGGCACCCTCACCGACACCGCCGTTGAAGGACTTGCCGCCGCCCTTGCCCCAGGCGCCGTCGGAGGCCGCGTCGAGGTAGAGCTGGAAGTTGTCGGTGGTGCCCGACTCGTCGGAGCGGAAGATCACGGCGATCTTCTCGGCGGGCAGCGTGGCGTTCGGGTTGAGCGCCTTGATCTCCGGGGCGTCCCAGGTGGCGACGGAGCCGTTGAACACCTTGGCGGCGGTCGGGCCATCGAGGACCAGGTCGGTCACGCCGTCGATGTTGTAGGTGATGGCGATCGGGCCGAAGACGGTCGGCAGGTTCCAGGCCGGGGCGCCACAGCGGTCGGCGGCCTTGGTGGTCTCGCCCTTGGATTCGCTCAGCGGCGAGTCGGAGCCACCGAAATCGGTCTGGCTGCCGATGAACTCGTTGATGCCCGCGCCGGAGCCGCTCGAGGTGTAGTTCAGGGTGTAGCCGTCGCAGTTGTTCTCGTAGGCGGCGACGAAGCGCTCCACGGCGTTCTTCTGCGAGGAGGCGCCCGAGGCCTTGAGCGCCTTCTTGCCACCGCAGTCGACGCTGGTGTTGGCCGCGGTGCCCGCGCCGCCACTGGCGGTGTTGTCATCGCTGCCACAGGCGGCCAGGGTCATGGCGCCCGCGGCGAAGACGCCGACCAGGGCACTGGTGCGCTTGAAGTTCACTTTTCCTCCGACGAAACTGGGGGTGACTCGCTCGGTCCCTCACCGGCCCGGGCGAGTTGGGTGGTGCGCAGCGCGAGTCGACGCGTGCGCGCAGGCGGCGAGGAGTGCCGCCCAGAAGTAACGTAAGGTCGCCCGGTTGACAGTTGGCCCGACGTGGGTTAACGGAGAATGAACAGCCCGGCGCGATTGGGGCGGTGTATGTGACGTTTGCCCCAGTTTTACTCGAAAGTAGCCGGTCAGCGGCACACCGTTCAACGATGCCGGGCCGCGGGCGCGGGGTGTGAGGTGCCTCGCACCGGCACTCAGGGCAGCGCGTACGCCACGTCGATGTGGGCCGGGGCGAACCCCAGCCGGGTGTAGGTGTGTACCGCGGCCTTGTTGTCGGCCTCGGTGTAGAGCAACACCTCGGACAATCCGGTGTCGCGCAGGTACCGGAGGCCGGCCAGGGTCAGCAGTCGGCCCAGGCCACGACCCTGCGCCGCCGGATCGATGCCGACCACGTACACCTCGCCGGCCGGTGCGGCGTCGGGATGCGCCTTGGTCCAGTGAAAGCCCAGCAAGCGGGTCGGGTCGGCGGCGTCGAAGGCGAGGAAGAGCCCGTTCGGGTCGAACCAGGACTCCTCGCGGCGCGCCGCGATGTCGCGCTCGGTCCAGCCACCCTGTTCGGGATGCCAGGAGAAGGCGGCGTTGTTGACCCGCAGCAGTTCGGCGTCGTCGGCGGGGCCGGCGTAGGTGCGCAGGACCAGACCGTCGGGCACGGTCAGTTCCGGTAGCTCCGGGGTTGCCAGTGAGCGGCGCATCTGCCACAGCTCCCTGGCCGTGACCAGGCCGAGTCCCGCCGCGAGCGCCTTGGCGGCGGGCAGGTCGCCGTGGGCCCATACCCGGGCACCCGGTCCACCTTCTGCCAGCGCGGTCCGGACCAGCTCGGTGCCGACACCGGCACCCCTGACACCCGGATCGACGGCGACCTCGGCCATCGCGGGATGTTCCTCGTGCGCGGCGACGAGATTCGCGTACCCGACCAGCTCGCCCGCCTGTTCGGCGAGCAGATGCCTGGTCGACGGGTCGGCCTCGGCCAGCGAGAGCACCGCCTGCTCGGAGACCGGTGCGACGCCATCGGCGGCGCGGGCGCGGTCGAGCAGCGCGCGGACCTGCGCCGTTGCCGCCGGTTCGACCAGCTCGGTCCAGGTCAGGGTTGCTGCGTCCGGCATCAGCCGTCCTCCTCGATCCGCGCGCTCGTCGGCCGCGACTACTGCTGGGGTGCGGTGCCGTTGACCGGGGTCAGCGGCGCGTCCTCGCCGTCGGTCTCGTCGTCGGCGAAGGTCACCACCTCGCCCTTGGCCGCGGCCGTCCTGGCCGGGCGCACCGCCTTGTACCCCACATTGCGCACGGTGCCGATCAGCGATTCGTACTCGCTGCCCAGTTTGGCGCGCAGGCGCCGCACGTGCACGTCGACGGTGCGGGTGCCGCCGAAGAAGTCGTAGCCCCACACCTCCTGCAGCAGCTGGGCGCGGGTGAACACCCGGCCTGCGTGCTGGGCGAGGTACTTGAGCAGCTCGAATTCCTTGTAGGTGAGGTCGAGCGGGCGTCCGCGCAGCCGCGCGGTGTAGGTGCCCTCGTCGATCACCAGCTCACCCAGGGTGATCTTGCCCGTGTTCTCCGGGCTGGCCACGCCGCCGTTGCGGCCGACGAGCAGCCGCAGCCGGGCGTCCAGCTCGGCCGGGCCGGTGCCGGGCAGCAGGATGTCGTCCAGGCCCCAGTCCGCGTTCACCGCGACCAGACCGCCCTCGGTCAGCACGGCCACGACCGGCACCGAGGAACCGGTGCTGCCGAGCAGCCTGCACAGGCCGCGCGCGGCCGCCAGGTCGGTTCTGGCGTCGACCAGCGCGACATCCGCGCTGCCCGCCTCCAGCAGGGACGACACCTCGGTCGGCGCGGGCCGGACGTTGTGCGCGAGCAGCGACAACGACGGCAGCACCGAATCCGGGTTGGGGTCGGAGGTCAGTAGGAGCAGCTCCACCGGGCTCTCCTCCTATCTCGTGGCTCCGCGGACGACAGCAGCCGCGTAGCTACGTCGCCGAAACACAGGTAAGTCGTGTGCAACATTAGCCCCTAAGAAGGCATGACCTCGCAACATGGGGGTGTCACAATGCGTCTTTGTTGCGAATATTCCTCGGTGGCCGGACCTGGGGCCCGCGACCCGCGACCCACGGCGGCAGCCGCTAGTGTCTCAGCATGCGCAAGCTGATCATCGGGCTGTTGTGCCTGGCCGGTTTGGCGGTGGTCATCGATTTCGGCGCCGCCGCCTACACCGAATACCACGTCTCGCGGCAGTTGCGGGCCGGAGCCGAGCTGTCGGCCGACCCCGAGGTGACCTTCCACGGTTTCCCGTTCACCGCACAGGCGATGAGCGGCCGCTACGACGGCGTGACGATCCGGGCCCGCAGCATGCGCCCCGACATTCCCGGCGAGATCGGCATCGAGGCCTCCCTCAACGGCCTGCACGCCCCGGTGGGCGAGCTGCTCGACGGCACCGCGGGCAGCGTGCAGGTCGAACGGGTCGACGCCCGCATGCGGATCGAGCCCACCGAACTGGGCAGGCTCTTCGGCATCCCCGATCTGCAGGTGCACACCCGGCCCGCGGACAAGTCCGACGGCACCGGCGGTTCCGGCGGCTCCGGCATGACGACGGCGGGCGCGCTGGTGCTCACCGGCACCCTGTCGACCGCGGCGAACGGCCGCATCCTCGCCGCGGGCGCCATCCCGTCGAGCACCAGCAAGCGGATCCCCGTGCAGGTACAGGCCGACCTGATCCTCGACGGTGACCTGATCCGCATCCAGGCCACCGGCTTCTACCACGATCGCAACAGCGGCCCCACCGACGCGACGACGGCCAAGGAGTCCGAGGTCCCCGAGGTCGATCGGGAAGCGGTGCTCGCGCGATTCAGCCGTACCATCGACACCAAGGAGTTGCCGTTCGGTGTCACGCCGACCGAGGTGTCGGCGCTCGGCGGACACATCGTCGTCGAGGGCATCGGCCGCAACGTCACCATCGACCTGGACCGATTGCAGCAACCATGATCGAAGTCGTCATCCTCGCCGTCACCGTGCTGGCCGCGCTCGCGGTCGGCCTGCTGCTGCGGCGTAATCAGGGCCGGGTCCGCGAGGCCACCCTCGATCCGCAGACCGAACAGCGCGCCCGCCTGCTCGGCGCCGCCGGTGTCACCGGTGCCGCCCCCGCGGTGCTGCACTTCTCGGCCGACTGGTGCGGCCCGTGTGACGCGGTGCGCCGCGTGGTCGCCGGGGTCACCGCCGAACTGTCCGGCTCCCCGAATGCCCCGCGCGACATCGAGATCGACATCGACGCCGATCCCGCGCTGGCACGCGAGCTCAACGTCCTCTCGCTGCCGACGACCTTCGTCTTCGACGCCGAGGGCAAGGAACGCTTCCGCATCTCCGGCGTGCCGAAGGCGGGCGATCTGCGCACCGCGCTCGAGCCGCTGACAGTGTGATTTTCCCCCTGGTCGAGGGGGCTTGCCCATTTCCCTGGGAGACCGGGTAAACTGCTTCTCGTGCTATCCGACCACGAGCTGATGCTCACCCGACGCCGCACAGTTGACCTGTGTCGCCTCGGTGGTTGTTGCTGCCTGTGCCGCTGAACGGTCGGCATCTCTCCCGAGATTCCTGACGCCGACCTATGTCCGCCGCGCGAGTGATCGTCTCGATCCCCCGGCGAATCGGTAGATCCGAAGTCAACTGACTCATCTCAGCGCAGGAGTACGCACCATGACCACTTCTCCGAACACCCCTGATTCCGCGCCTCGCGTCGATGTCCGCGGGCCACGTTTCGTGGCCTGGGTGACCACCGGCGTGCTGGTCCTCGTGCTGGTCAGCGCCGCCTTCTCCGTCCTCGCCGCGGAGATCCTGATCGGCCTGCAGGCCGTGGTCTTCGCGATCGGCGCGCTCGGCGGCCCGGCCAAGCACCCCTACGGCCGGATCTACGCGGCGTTCGTGGCGCCGCGGCTGGGTCCGCCCACCGAGACCGAACCCGTGCCGCCGCTGCGTTTCGCGCAGCTGCTCGGCTTCGTGTTCGCGGCTCTGTCCCTGCTGGGCTTCGCGCTCGGCTCCTCGATCGTCGGCGCGGTGTTCGCCGGCTTCGCCCTGTTCGCGGCGTTCTTGAACGCGGCGTTCGGGATCTGCCTGGGCTGCCAGATCTACCCGCTGGTGGCCCGCTTCCGCCGGACCGAACCCGCCCCGGCACCGAACTGACCCTGCACGTCATCTCTGAAAGGAACAACATGGCTCGCTCCGATGTCCTGGTCCCCGTTGACTGGGCCGAAGAGAACCTCAACGCCCCCGGCGTCGTCTTCGTCGAGGTCGACGAGGACACCTCCGCCTACGAGGGTGGCCACATCGAAGGCGCCGTCCGCCTGGACTGGAAGACCGACCTGCAGGATCAGGTTCGTCGCGATTTCGTGAACCAGGAGCAGTTCTCCGACCTGCTGTCGGCTCGTGGCATCAGCAACGACGACACCGTCGTGCTCTACGGCGGCAACAACAACTGGTTCGCCGCCTACGCCTACTGGTACTTCAAGCTGTACGGCCACAACGATGTCAAGCTGCTCGACGGCGGCCGCAAGAAGTGGGAGCTCGACGGTCGTCCGCTCTCGCGTGACGCGGTGACCCGTCCGGCCACCCAGTACAAGGCCGCGGCGCCCGACACCTCGATCCGTGCCTTCCGCGACGAGGTCATCGCCGCCATCGGCACCAAGAACCTGGTCGACGTGCGCTCGCCCGACGAGTTCACCGGCAAGATCCTGGCCCCCGCGCACCTCCCGCAGGAGCAGAGCCAGCGTCCCGGCCACATCCCCGGCGCCATCAACGTGCCGTGGAGCAAGGCGGCCAACGAGGACGGCACCTTCCGCAGCGACGCCGAGCTGGCCGAGCTGTACAAGGAAGCCGGCCTGGACGGCGAGAAGGAGACCATCGCCTACTGCCGCATCGGTGAGCGTTCCTCGCACACCTGGTTCGTGCTGCAGGAGCTGCTCGGCCACCAGAACGTCAAGAACTACGACGGCAGCTGGACCGAGTACGGTTCGCTCGTCGGTGCCCCTATCGAGTTGGGAGAGTAATTCATATGTGCGCAGCACCTACCCAGGGTCAGGCCATTCCGGCGGGCGTCGATGTGGAGAAGGAGACGGTCATCACCGGCCGCGTCCTGAGCACCGATGGTCAGCCGGTCGGCGGCGCGTTCGTGCGCCTGCTCGACGGCAACGGTGATTTCACCGCCGAGGTCGTGGCCTCGGGCACCGGTGACTTCCGCTTCTTCGCCGCGCCGGGTTCGTGGACCCTGCGCGCGCTGTCGGCCTCGGGCAACGGCTCGGCCGAGGTCAGCCCCGAGGGCGCCGGCATCCACTCGGTGGACGTCGCCGTCGCGAAGTAATACCTCACAACGGCCCTGGTAGTTCCTGTGCGGGAACCGCCGGGGCCGTTGTCGTATCCCATCCGCCGAGTAGTTAGAATTCGACTGTGGTCCTCTTCTTCGAGATTCTCCTCATCGCCGTGTCGATCCTCATCGGCTGGTTCGGCCTCTACGTCTTCTACCGCCTGTTCACCGAGTCATGAGCGGGCTCGCGAGCGAGGGTTCTGATCCGGCCGAGCGAGCGAGTGAAGTAGCAGACGCTCCGGCCGAGCGTCGCAGCGGTGACGAGGCGGTCAACGTCGCCGCCGAACGAGCCAAAGAGACCGGCGTCCGAAACATTTCGGTCCTGCCGGATCTTCCGCTGCCCCCCGACACCGCGAATCTGCGCGAGGGTCCGGATCTGAACCACGCCATGCTGGCCCTGCTGCCGCTGGTCGGCGTGTGGCGCGGCGAGGGCGAGGGCAACCACCCCACCGAGGGCGACTACCACTTCGGTCAGCAGATCATCGTCTCCCACGACGGCGGCGACTACCTGGCCTGGCAATCGCAGACCTGGAAACTCGACTCCGGGGGCAACTACACCGGCCCCGACCTGCGCGAGAGCGGCTTCTGGCGAGTAGGCACCGACGGCGACGCCGAGATGCTCGAATTCCTGCTCACCCACAGCTCCGGCATCGTCGAACTGTTCTACGGCACCGCCCGCACCCAGTCCTCCTGGGAACTGGCCACCGACGTGGTGATCCGCAGCCAGTCCGGCTCCGTCGTCGGCGGCGCCAAGCGCCTCTACGGCATCGTAGAAGGCGGCGACCTCGCCTACGTCGAAGAACGAGTCAACCCCGACGGCGCCCTCGAACCCCGCCTATCCGCCCGCCTCCAGCGCTACATCGGCTGAGCTGTTCGGACGCTAGTTCTCGAGGTCGGTCAGATCGAGATCGATCGGAAACGGGACACCGATGGTCAGCCGATCATGAAAAATGCCGACGGGCACATACCGGCTGGTGACCGGGTCGAGCTCATAGGCATAGGCGATGACATGATCGGCGTCGCCCCGCTCGACCCGCCAGAAATGGCGAATTCCCGCCTTGGCGTACTTGAACGGCTTCGTGTCGCGGTCGCGCTCCTCGGAGTCCGGCGAAACCACCTCGACAACAAGTGCGACATCGGCTGCCTCGTAATAGCTTTGAGGGTCATCGCGGCCGAATGCTTCCGCGCTCACGATCAACACATCGGGTTCGGGCATCTGCCGCAATCCGAGCCGCACTGTCATCTCACGATCCGCTCGCCATTCGTCCGGCGCTTGAGAACGCAGCTGCCCGCGAATCATCGAGATCACCCGACGGTGCCACTTGCGCTGCGGACTCACGAAGACCAATCCCCCATCGATCAACTCGGTGTGCTTCGGCAATCCGCGCATCGCAAGGAACTTCTCGGCTGTGTACCCCCCGGCAGGCGCCAACCACTCAGGTGGCGCATCCACCTCGTCCACCTCGTCAGGCAGTGGCTCTGCGTTCATCCTCACATCGTAGCGGCACCTCACCGCCGCGAGAAGCAGGTTTTCCTCCGGACATGGAGCGACCCCCGAGCCATGTCGTCACGTTCCGGGGAACGTGGCGGTCCCGGTTGGATCGTCCGGGGGCTCGGGGGTCGGGTGACTGCTTGGGATTCGCTCAGCGCACCGCTGGGGAAATCCCGCAGGGTGTGCTGCTAGCGGGCAGCCACCTCACGCATCCGTTGAACATACATTCTTCAGACCACCTCCTCTCTTGTGTACTGATGAATCTAGTGGGGTGGGGCCAGGGCGGCAATTGATTTAATTGTGGGTCTGACCTGGGCGAGTTCTTCCGGTGTACTTCAGCGGGGATGACCGCGCGATCCGCGGGCATGGTGGTCGACTCGCCGGGTCAGGTGGTCGAGGCGCGGGGGTGGGTAACTCGGCACGCACCGGTGGGGTCGATCGTGACAACCGTGTCGGCATGGTGGTCAGCAGGGAGTTGGTGGGTGACCACGACGACGATGCGGTCGGGGGCGACGAGGCCGCTGTCGGCGTCGAGGAGGGCGCGCAGGAGTTGCTCGCCCTCGGCGGCGGGCAGGTGCTCAGTGGGTTCGTCGAGGAGGAGGGTGTGGGCGGGGGCGAGGAGGGCGCGGGCGAGGAGGATGCGGCGGCGCTGACCGCCCGAGACGGCGGCGGCGCCCGCGGTGAGGCCGGTGTGTACGCCGTTCGGGAGAGTATCCAGCCACGGGCCGAGACCGACTGCGCGCAGGGCATTTTCGGCTTCGGCGTCGGTGATGTCGCCGCGGGCGACGCGTAGGTTCTCCAGGATCGATGTGCCGAACAGATGCGCGTCCTCGGCGAAGAAGGTGACACCATCGCGAGGGGTGCCGAACAATCCCGCCCACGCCATCAGCAGGGTCGTTTTCCCAGCTCCGCTGGGTCCGACCACGGCCACCCGCCGCCCCTCCGGCAGTTCGATCCCCTGGGCTGTGCACGCTGTCGCCGCAGTGCCTCCGGCTGCCGCGGTCAGCTCGCACCCGGTCCCAGCTGTTGCCGCGTGCCTCGCGGCGGCCATGCCACCAGCTGTCGTGCTCTCGGCTGCGCCGTCAGGTGCTGGCGTGTAGCCAGCGGCCGCGGCACGCCCGGCTGCTGCTACGTGCCCGACATCCGGGGTGGCTCGATCGTCTGTGGCGGTTGATGGATCGCCCGACGTTCGCCCAGCCATCGGCCCGTTCCCGGCGAAGCGGTCCAATCCCGGTGCCGCGCTGCGCAGGCGGTGGAGGGCGGCGCGGGAGGTGGTCAGGGTGGTCGCGGCGGCGGGGAGCGCGCCGACGGCTTCGAAGGCGGAGAGGGGGACGAGGACCAGGATGGTGAGGGCCATCGGGGTCATCCCGCCGGGGAGTCCGCCGGTGGGGCCGTAGGCGGCGATGCCGACCAGGAGGGCGCCGAACGCGCTGACGCCGATCGAGAGTGGGGTCGCCGCGGCGGCCCAGGCACTTCGTGAAGCTGCGGCATCCTCAGCGGCGACGGCACGTCGAGAAGCCTTGTCCGCCTGCGCGAGTGCCGCGTCGAGCCTGCCCGCGACCCGCAGTTCGGCCGCATGATCGAGCACCGTCATCGCCTCGGCGGTGAACTCAGCCCGATCGGCTCGCACCGCCCGCTCGGCCTCCTGCGCCGCCTTCCCCGACAACCACGGCGCGAGAATCCCCGAAACCGCCAGCGCGCCGGCGAGAATCACCGCCGCGGTCACCGAGATCCACGCCATCAACCCCACCGCAGCGAGCGACAACACCACCGCGACAGCCACCGGCACGAACACCCGGACGACCACGGCCCCCAGATCATCGATATCGGCACCCACCCGAACGAGCACGTCCCCACGCCGCAGTTCCCGCGCGGTACCGCTTCCGGTACCCGCCCGCTCTGCCGCATCGACCTTCGCGCGTACGGTATTCCCGGCCACCGACTGATCCGATGCGGACGCCTCCGCACCACTGTTGCCCCCCGAGACGGCGGAGTTCCCCCGCTCCTGCCACCACCAGATATCCGATTGCGCCAGCGTGCGATACACGGTGGTCCGCGCCGACGTCATCGCCCGCAACGCCACATCGTGGGTGGCGAGCCGCTCCAGATACCGGCACAACCCGCGCGAGATCCCCAGCGCCCGCACGGCGGTCACCGCCACGCTCAGATACAGCACCGGCGGCATCTGCCAGGCCCGCGCGATCAACCACGCCGCCAGCGCCGCCAGCGCGAGCCCACTCCCCAGCGCCAGCACCCCCCACCCGATCGCCACCGCGACCCGCCACGGGGACAACGCGAGCAGTCCCCACATCTCCCGCACATCCCCCACCACCGTTCCCGGCCGGGCCGCCCTCACGAGACCCACACCCCAGCACCACCACGGGCGGTCGCGTCACCACTTCGCGCCCGCACCGCACCACCGTGGATCGCGCTCTCGGAAGGCTCCCCGGTCAGCTGTTCGCCTATCGAGGCGGGACCGGCGGAGCTCCCGGAATCAGCTTTCGGCGGGTCGCTCGCCGATGAGCCTTCGTCGGCTGGCGGATCGTCGTGGTCCGGGTCGAATCGTGCGGCGACCTCGATGACCACATCGGCGGCAGCCAAGACAGTCGGGCGGTGGCCGATGACGACGACGGTGGCGCCTTCGGCGGCGAGGGTGCGGAGGGTGGTGAGCACGCGGTGCTCGCTCTCTGCGTCGAGGTGGGCGGTGGGTTCGTCGAGCAGGAGGACGGGGCGGTGGGCGGCCAGGACTCGGGTGAGGGCCAGGCGTTGGCGTTGACCGAGGGACAGGCCGGTGCCGCCCTGGCCGACCACGGTGTCCCAGCGGTCAGGTAGTTCGCCGAGCACTTCGTCGAATCCGGTTGCAGCACTGATCTGTTCGATGCGATCGACCAGTTCCGCACCGGGCGATTCGATGTCGGCCGCTCGGGCGCCGAGCAGTTCCACGTTCTCGCGCAGCGTCCCCGGCACCAGGACCGGCCGCTGCGGCAACCAGGCGACATGACCCCACCAGGCATCCTGATCGAGATCGCGCACATCGACACCGTCGACCAGCACCGCACCCGCATCAGGCTCGATTAGTCCCAGAATCGCTTGCAGCGTGGTCGATTTCCCACAACCGTTGGGACCGGTCAGCACGGTCACCAACCCGGGCTCGAGGTCAGCGGTCAGCCGATCGGGCGCCGCACCGGTTCGCGCGCCCACGGTCAATCCGCGCAACGCGATACGCACGCCTCGCACCACCAGTGGGGTCCCGCGCACATCCCGCGCCACCGGCGGAGTGCTGCGGGCGTCTCGCACCATCGGTGCCGCGCCGCGCACATCTCGCAGTACAGGCCGGGCCCCGCGCCCACTATGCGCCGACGCAACGTCACCCAAGCGCGAGTCGGCATCATGGGCGGGTCCTATCCCCACCACATCGGCGCCCCGCACCTGGCCGCCGCGTTCCGCACCGAGATCAGAACCCGCGCCCTGCCCAGGATTCACCATGGCCCCTCGGCCGTCCGACGCACCCGAATCCCGACCACCCCCGGCCACCACACCCCATACCCCCGAGACATCGGCCCGCGCCGCCGAGGCCCCATCCGCGAGCCGCTGATCGCCCTCCGCAGCAACAGGTTCCACACGCGCCGGTTCCAACACCGCGAACGCCTTCTCCGCCGCCGCCATCCCATCCTGCGCCGCGTGGAACTTCTCCCCCACCTGCCGCAACGGCCAGTACACCTCCGGCGCGAGGATCAATGCCACGAGCCCGGCGTACAGCGTCATCTCGCCGTAGACCAACCGCAACCCGATCGCCACCGCGATCAACGCGACGCTCAGCGTCGCAAGACTTTCCAGCACCATCGAGGACAGGAACGCGATGCGCAGCGCGCGCATGGTCCGGCGCCGCAGCGAATCCCCCAGTGCCCGCACCTGATCGGCCATCCCCGGCCGGTCGCCACCTTCGCGTCCGAGTGCGCGCAGGGTCGGCATGCCGGCGAACAGGTCGAGGATCTGATCGGACAAACGGGTCGTCGCGGCCAGGGTGGCCTCGGCCCGTCCCTGGGTGAGCAGCCCGATGAGCACCATGAACAGCGGGATCAGCGGCACGGTGATCACCGCGATCAGTGCCGAGGTCCGATCGTGCAGGGCGATGACGACCAGCACGACCGGCGGCACGAGACAGGCCAGCAGCAGCGCGGGCAGATAGCCGGTGAACCAGCCGCGTAATCCGTTGAGCCCGTTGCCGACCACCACGGCGATCTCCGTGCGGCGCGCGTCGAGTTCCCGCGGGGTCAGTTCGGCGCCGGAGCGCAGCACCGCGTTCTCCAGCTCCGCGACCACCACGCTCCCGGCTCGATGCGCGAGCCGCGCCTGCCACCAGCTGGCCAGCGCCCGCACCGCGACCGCGATTGCCAGCGCCACCAGTTCGGCGGTCCAGACACCGAATTCGCGCTTGTCCGGATCGGTGATGACCCCGGCGAGGACCCGGCCGAGCATCAACGCGATGACCACGATCGTCATCGTGATCACCAGTGCGAGCAGCACGGCGACCACCAGATGTGGCCGGGCGGCCCGCGCGTACCGCCACAGGCGAGGGTCGACGGGTCGCCGCCCGGCAGCCGAACGCTCCTTCGCCGACACCACCGCGTCAGTCCTTGCTCAGCGGCAGCCCGATGGGCGCGGGGATCTGTTCGACCCGGATGCGCTGGCGGAACACCCAGTAGGTCCACCCCTGGTAGATCAGCACCACGGGTGTGGCGATGACGGCCGCCCAGCTCATCACCTTCAGCGTGTACGGCGTCGAGGACGCGTTGTCGATGGTGAGGTGGAAGGCGGGATCGATGGTGGAGGGCAACACGTTCGGGTACATCGAGCCGACGATGAGCACGGTCGCGGCGATGACGGTGAGCGTGGTGCCGACGAAGGCCCATCCGTCGCGACCCACCATGTTCGCCGATCCGGCGACGACAAGCCCGAGTACGGCGGCGCCGAGCGCGGCCCAGGTCCAGCCGGTGCCGTAGGCGAGCTGGGTCCACAGGCCGAACGCACCGACGATCAGCACGGTCGGGATCAGTAGCAGGTGCGCGGTGCGCTGGGCGTCGTCGCGGACCTCGCCTGCGGTCTTGAGCACGAGGAAGATCGCGCCGTGCAGCGCGAACAGCACACCGGTCGCCAGCCCGCCGAGCAGCGCGTAGGGACTGAGCAGATCCCACACCGACCCGACGATCTGCTTCTTCTCGTTCAGCGGCACCCCGCGCACCATGTTCGCGAAGACCCATCCCCAGGCCAGGGCCGGAATCCACGACCCGATCCCGATGCCGATATCGCACCAGGCCCGCCACTTGGGATCGTTGATCTTGCCGCGGTATTCGATGGCGCAGATCCGCAGGATCAACGCCACCAGCAACAGCAGCAGCGCCAGATAGAACCCGGAGAACAGGCTGGCGTACCACTCGGGAAACGCCGCGAACAGCGCCCCACCGGCGGTGATCAGCCAGACCTCGTTGCCGTCCCACACCGGCCCGATGGTGTTGAGCACCACGCGTCGCCGCTTGTCGGACCCCTTCCCGAGAATCGGCATGAGCATGCCCACCCCGAAATCGAAGCCCTCGAGCACGAAGTAGCCGGTGAACAGCACACCGATCAGCACGAACCAGAACAGTTGCAGAGTCATCGCAGGCTCCTAGTACGCGAACGACAGTTGTTCGACGGGCTCTTCCGGTTTGCCAGGTTTGCCGGGGCCGTCGGGGCCCTCGGGTTCTTCGGTCCGCTCCGGGGCGGGCGCGTCGGGTCCGGCGATGACATACCGCCGGATCAGGTAGAACCACACCACCGCGAGTGCACCGTAGAGCAGCGTGAACACCGCCAGCGAGAACAACACGGTCCCGGGCGCGTGATCGGAGACGGCCTGCTGCACCGTCATCCTGATGTTCGGATCCCCGGTCGGATTGGGCACCACCGCCCACGGCTGACGCCCCATCTCGGTGAACACCCAGCCCGAACTGTTGGCCAGGAACGGGGTGGGGATGGCGAGCAGGCTCAGCCACGAGAACCAGCGCTGATCCGGCACCCGGCCGCCGCGCGTCACCCACAGACCGGCGAGCAACAGCAGCACCGAGCCCGCGGCCAGACCGATCATGGCGCGGAAGGACCAGTACGTGACGAACAGGTTCGGCCGGTAGTCGCCCGGCCCGTACAGCACGTTGTAGGTCTCCTGCAGGTCCTGCACGCCGTCGAGGGTCACCCCGGAGAACTCGCCCTTGGCGAGATACGGCAGCACATAGGGCACCTTCAGCACGTGAGTGACGCTGTCGCAGTTGTTGTGCGTGCCGACCGTGAGAATCGAGAAATCGGGGTCGGTCTCGGTGTGGCACAACGATTCCGCCGAGGCCATCTTCATCGGCTGCTGTTCGAACATCAGCTTGCCCTGGATGTCGCCGGTGAAGATCAGCGCGGCGCCGGAGAGCGCGACCACCACCAGCGAGGCCCGCCCCACCGGCCGCCACATCGTGCGCGCCTCGTCGAGTTTCGCGGCGTCACCGCTGCGCGCGTTGCGCACCATGTACCAGCCCGCGATCCCGGCGACGAAGGTGCCCGCGGTCAGGAACGCGCCCGCCACGACATGCGGGAACGCCGCCAGCGTCGTGTTGTTGGTGAGCAGCGCCCAAATGCTTTCCAGCTCAGCGCGTCCGGTCTCGGGGTTGTAGCGCGCGCCGACCGGGTGCTGCATGAACGAGTTCGCGGCGACGATGAAATAGGCCGAGGCGTTCACGCCGATGGCGACCATCCAGATCGTGGCCAGGTGAACGAGTTTGGGCAATCGCGTCCAGCCGAAGATCCACAGGCCGATGAACGTCGACTCCATGAAGAAGGCGATGAGCGCTTCCAGCGCCAGTGGCGCGCCGAAGACGTCGCCGATGAAGCGGGAGTATTCGCTCCAGTTCATGCCGAACTGGAATTCCTGCACGATGCCGGTCGCGACGCCGAGGGCGAAGTTGATCAGGAACAATTTCCCGAAGAACTTGGTGAGCCGGTACCAGCGTTCGTTACCGGTGACCACCCACGCGGTCTGCATCATGGCGATCAGCGGCGCCAGACCGATGGTCAGCGGGACGAAGATGAAGTGGTAGACGGTCGTGATCCCGAACTGCCACCGGGAGACGTCCAGCGTGTCCATCCGACCCTCCAGCCACTACTACGACAACTTGTAGTAGATCGTACGCCGAGAAGTACGGGCGACAAGCGTGACAACCGCCACGACACGCCGGAAATTTGCTCGAATTCCCCGCAGGGGCACGCCCACCCGTGCCCCGCGCACGGTTCACCAGTCGCCGATGGCGCCCGGTCGTTCGATCCCCTTGTCCACGAGATCGATGATCTCCTGCACGTTGTCGGGCGCTGACATGCGCACACCGTCGAGCTGGTTCACCCGCGCGGCCAACGTGATGCTCGACAGCAGCCAGATGCTGTCGCAGTCGAACAGGTCAGCGGTGAACAGCGTCTGGTACTTGCACTCCCAGCCCGCCTTCTCCGCGACCGCGTACAGCGAACGCTGAGTAACCCCCGGCAGCACACCGCTTTTCGCCGGCGGGGTGATCAGTTCCTTGCCGCGAGCGATCACCACCGACGAGCGCGGCCCCTCCAGCACCTTGTGTTCGGTGCTGTGGAAGATGACGTCCTCGGCGCCCATCCGCCGGGCGAATCGCAGCGCCGCCATGTTGGTCGCGTAGGACAGCGTCTTCGCGCCGAGCAGCTGCCACGGCGCGGCCTGGGCCAGGTCGACCGAGATGCCGCGTGCCAGCGACATCACCTTCACGCCCTCGGCGCGTGCGGTGGCCACCCGCGCCGGAACCGGGGAGACGAGCACGAACGCGGTGGGCTGCGGGTCCTCCGGCGCCAGCTCCGAGCGCGGTGCGTCGAATTCGGAGTCGCGGCCGCGGGTGTAGATCAGCCGCAGCATGCCCTCCTCGTCGGCACCCCATTCCTTGACGGCGCGTTCGACCGCGGCGCGCCATTTCGACAGTTCGGGCTCCGGCAGTTCCAGCGCTTGCGCCGAGCGCCGGAGTCTGGCCAGATGAAATTCCAGCGCGGTCGCCGTACCGCCGCGCACCAAGATGGTTTCGAAGACTCCGTCGCCGCGGAGTGCGCCGATATCGTCGGCATAAAGCAACGGCGCGTCCGCATCAGCGAGCGCGCCGTCGAGTGTCACAAGTACCCGTTCTCCCATGTGACGAGCGTAGGCGTTATAGCTCCGTTATGCCTACGGCTGCCACGAATCCGACGCCCGCCTGCGGCACATGTCGGCGCGGCGGCCTACAGTGGTTGATGTGTCGGTGGTCGTCGCCCCCAGTCCTGTTCTCCTAACTCCGGGTGCCGTCGCGGGCGCACCGGGCTCCCCGGACGCCGCGGTCGCCTGGCATTACGGCGATCCGTTCGGCGAGCAGAAGGCCGCCGCGCAACGGGTCGCGGTCGTGGATCGCTCCCATCGCAGCGTCGCCCGGATCACCGGCGCCGAGCGTCTGAGCTGGCTGCACACCATCACCAGCCAGCATCTCACCGCGCTGGGCGATGGCCGCAGCGCCGAGAATCTCGACCTCGATCTCAACGGCCGCGTGCAGCACCACTTCGTGCTCACCGACCTCGACGGCACCGTCTGGCTCGACACCGAGGCCGACCGCGGCCCCGAGCTGTTGTCGTTCCTGCAGAAGATGGTCTTCTGGGCCGATGCCAAGCCCGAAGCCGCCGACGATCACGCCGTACTGAGCCTGCTCGGCCCGCAGGCGCACCGGCTGCTCGACGCACTCGGCATCACCGAACTCCCCGAGGTCTACGCCGCCGTGGCCGTGCCGGGCGGTTTCCTGCGGCGGATGCCGTGGCCCGGCCCGGAATCGTTCGACCTGATCATCCCGCGCGCCGAACTCGGCGCCTGGTGGAGCAAGCTCACCGCCGCGGGCGCGGAACCGGCGGGGATGTGGGCCTTCGAGGCGCTGCGGGTCGCCGATCTGCGGCCCCGGATCGGCGTGGACACCGACGAGCGCACCATCCCGCACGAGGCCCGCTGGATCGGCGGCCCCGAGGAACGCGGCGCCGTGCACCTGGACAAGGGGTGCTACCGCGGGCAGGAGACCGTCGCCCGGGTGCACAACCTGGGCAAGCCGCCGCGCAATCTGGTGCTGCTGCACCTGGACGGCTCGGCCGACGAGCGCCCCGCGGTCGGCGACGACGTCACCGCCGGTGGCCGCACGGTCGGCAGGCTCGGCACGGTCGTCGACCACTTCGAACTCGGCCCGATCGCACTGGCGCTGGTGAAGCGGTCGGTGCCCGCGACCACCGAACTGGTGGTCGGCACGATGGCCGCCGCCATCGACCCGGACTCGATCCCCGCCGAGAACACCATCCAGGCGGGCCGGGCCGCCGTCGACCGGCTGCGCGGGCGATGAACCGTCCGACCATGCGCGTCGGTGACACCGGCCGGGTCGAGGCCGTGTGCGTCGTGCACGCGGACATCGAGGTGCGCGGCCGCGTGGGCCGCAGTGCCATCGACAAGCGGCCCGTCGAGGGTCGCGTCGAGGTCCGCGCGCTGGGCCTGGCCGGTGACCACGTCTGCGACACCGTCAATCACGGCGGCCTCGACCAGGCCGTGTACGCCTACGCCGCGGAGGACGCCGCTCGCTGGGCCGGCGAACTCGACCGCGAACTCCCCGCGGGCTGGTTCGGTGAGAACCTGCGTCTGAGCGGCCTGCCCGCCAGCGACGCCGTGCTCGGCGCGCACTGGGCGATCGGCGACACCCTGCTCGAGGTCAGCGCGCCCCGCGTCCCGTGCGCGACCTTCCAGCAGTGGTCCGGCGAACGCCAGTGGGTCAAGCGCTTCGCCCTGCGGTCCGACACCGGCTGCTACTTCCGGGTGCTCACCGAGGGCACGATCGGCGCGGGCGACGAGGTCCGCGTGGTGTACGTCCCCGAGCACGGCATCACCGTGCGCGACCTGTTCACCGGCGCCGACCCCGCGCTGCTCGAACGACTGCGCACCGAGGAGCCGACGATCTCGGCGGACGTGCGCATGCAGATCGACCGGCACACCCGCGCCGGACGCCGGGTGGAGGCCAGGTCGTGATCGCGGCCGAGGCGCGACGGGAGGGCACCGCATGAGTGTGGACCTGGTCGAGGTCGTGCGTTCCGGCTTCCGTGAGTGCGTGCACCGCGGGTCGGTCGTCGTGCTCGACGCCGACGGCACACCCACCCTGGAGCTCGGCGAGGTGCACGGCCCGATCTTCCCCCGCTCGACCAACAAGCCGATGCAGGCGCTGGCCCTGCTGCGCAACGGCTTCGACCCGGTCGACGACGCCGAACTCGCCATCACCACCGCCTCACACTTCGGCGAGCCCGACCATCTGGTCCTGGTCCGCAGGTTGCTCGACCGTTTCGGCTTCACCCCCGCCGACCTGGCCTGCCCGCCCGACCTGCCCTTCGCCGAGATCGCCCGCGCCGCCGCGCTCACCGGCGCGGGTGCCAGCCCGCTGTACATGAACTGCTCGGGCAAACACGCGGCGATGCTGGCGACCTGCGCGATCAACGACTGGCCGCGCACCGGATATCTCGACCTCGAACACCCGCTCCAGCAGGCGGTCCTCGCCACCATCGCCGACGTCACCGGCGAACCGGAGACCGACCTGGGCATCGACGGCTGCGGCCTGCCGATCGTGCCCGTCTCGCTGATCAATCTCGCGCGCGCCTTCGCCGGGTTCACCACGGCCGAACCCGGCACCGCGCCGCGCCGGATCGCCGATGCCGTTCGGGCGAATCCGCGAGTGATTTCGGGCACGAGCGGCCCGGATCTGCTGGCCATGTCGAGCACTCCCGGACTGTTCTGCAAGATCGGCGCCGACGGTGTGCACGCGGGTGCGCTGCCCGACGGAAGGGCCTTCGCGTACAAGATCGACGACGGTCACGACCGGGCCCGGATGCCGCTGACGCTGGCGATTCTGCGCAGACTCGGAGTGGACTGGACCGACCAGCACACCGAGCTCGCGGCCACCGCCGTGCTCGGTGGCGATGCCAGAGTCGGTGTGATCCGCGCGATTCCGGGGGTGCTCTGAGACCAGGCGGTCTCGGCGAAGTAGGGGCAAACGGCACCGGTTCGGCAGTTCTTCACCGACTCCTGGGAGCGCGACTGCCTGACACACGCTAAAGTGTCTGTCAGGAAGAGTATTAATTCGAACGGGGCCGCCAACAAACCCCAGGCCGCCCCGCAGTGACGCGAGGGGGTCAGCCATGGGCCGTGGCCGGGCTAAGGCAAAGCAGACCAAAGTCGCACGTGAGCTCAAGTACAGCTCCGCGCCGACCGACTTCGCGAGCCTTCAGCGCGAGCTGTCGGATAGCACTCCGCTCCACTCTCAACCAAGGAGTGGCGGAGTGATTTCCGATGAGCACGACGCAGACGAGTCGCCGTCCCGTTGGAACAACGAGGACGACGACTACGACAGCTGGCGCCGCTGACCGAACGCCGGTGAAGGGGGAGGCCTGGGTGGCCTCCCCCTTCAGCCGTTGTTCGGTACAGCGTCGCCAGGCTCGCTATGGAGTAGTGCGGCGAACATCCGAATACACGAACGAGCGTCCTGTGCACACACAGGACGCTCGTCGTGTTCGCCGCCTCGAGGCCCCGACCTCCCCGAGCCGGCCACCTCTACCGGGTAGCCGAACCGGCGCCGGGGCAAACCCCACAGACACGTGAGCCGGGTCGCGAAAACGCGACCCGGCTCAGTGGTGGATTCGGCGTGTCAGAACCTGGGGTGATCGCCCAGCAACACCGCGCGCGGTGCGTCGGCGTCGGCGGCCTTCTTGACCTGGCCCAGCGTCCAGCAGTCGATGTGGCGCGCGGTGAGCACGGCCAGCGCGCGGTCGGCGTCCTCGGGGGCGACGATCGCGACCATGCCGACGCCCATGTTGAACGTCTTCTCCATCTCGAGCCGCTCGACCCGCCCGCGCTGGGCGATCAGCTTGAACACCGGCGCGGGGTTCCAGGTGCCACGATCCAGCTCGGCGACGAGGCCTGCGGGCAGCACGCGCGCCAGGTTGGCGGCGAGGCCACCACCGGTGACGTGGGAGAAGGTGCGCACATCGGTCTCGGCGATCAGCGCCAGGCAGTCCTTGGCGTAGATGCGGGTCGGCTCGAGCAGTTCCTCACCGAGGGTGCGGCCGAATTCCTCGACGTAGCCGGTGAGCGACATGCGGTCGATGTCGAGCAGCACCTTGCGGGCCAGGCTGTAGCCGTTGGAGTGCAGGCCCGAGGAGCCCATCGCGATGACGACGTCGCCGGGGCGCACGCGGTCGGGGCCGAGCACGGAGTCGGCCTCCACGACACCGACGCCGGTGGCGGACAGGTCGTAGTCGTCGGGGTCCATCAGACCGGGGTGTTCGGCCGTCTCGCCGCCCAGCAGCGCGCAGCCTGCCTTGATGCAGCCCTCGGCGATGCCGGAGACCAGCTCGGCGACCTTCTCCGGGACGACCTTGCCGATGGCGATGTAGTCCTGCAGGAACAGCGGCTCGGCGCCACAGACGACCAGGTCGTCGACGACCATGGCCACCAGGTCCAGGCCCACGGTGTCGTGCTTGTCGAGCGCCTGCGCGACCGCGATCTTGGTGCCGACGCCGTCGGTGGAGGCCGCGAGCAGGGGCTCGCGGTAGCCGCCCTTGAGCGCGAACAGACCAGCGAACCCGCCGATGCCGCCCTGCACCTCGGGTCGGCTGGCCTTCTTCGCCAATGGTCCGAACAATTCGACGGCGCGGTCACCGGCTTCGATGCTCACGCCTGCCGCGGCGTAGGAAGCGCCTGCACCGCTGGGGGTCTGTTCAGTCATTGTGGGGGAAAGCTCCAAACCGAATCGGCGGATAGATGCCTGATAACTCTAAGTGATCCGCCTGTCCAGCTGTCGTGCGGCTCCTAGCTCATTGTTCCAGCTCGGTGGCGAATGTGGCGCCGATCTCGGCCCGGCGCCTGCGCTGTTCGACCGGGTCGGGGACCGGAACGGCGGCGACAAGGCGGCGGGTGTACTCGTGCCGTGGGTCGCGCAGGATCTGCTCGTTGTCGCCTTCCTCGACGCAGGTGCCCTCGCGCAGCACCATGATCCGGTCGGCGAGCTGGTCGACGACGGCCAGGTCGTGGCTGATGAACAGACACGCCCAGCCGCAGCCGCGCTGCAGTTCGGCGAACAGTTCGAGCACCGCCGCCTGCACCGAGACGTCCAGCGCGCTGGTCGGCTCGTCGGCGACGAGCAGGTCCGGATCGAGTACCAGCGCCCTGGCCAGGCTGGCGCGCTGGCGCTGGCCGCCGGACAGTTCGTGCGGATAGCGGTTCTCCGTGCCCGCGGGCAGCTGGACGTCGTCGAGCATGTGCCGGACCCGCTCGCGGATGGCCGTCCGCTCACCGATGCCGTGCACGACGAGCGGCTCGGCCACACACTCCCCGACGGTCAGGCGCGGGTTGAGCGAGCCCGCCGGGTCCTGGAACACGAACCCGAACCGGCGCCGGATCGGGCGCAGCTTGCGCTGGGACAGCTCGGCGATGTCCTGGCCGCGGATGAGCACGTGCCCCGCGCTCGGGCGTTGCAGTGCGGCCACGCAGCGCCCGATGGTCGACTTGCCCGAGCCGGACTCGCCGACCAGCCCGAGCGTCTCCCCCGCCCTGATCTCCAGGCTCACCCCGTCGACCGCGCGGAATGCCGGTCGACCGAACGGCCCGGGAAACGTGACGACCAGATCGCGCACCTCGAGCACCGGTTCCGCGCTCCGGTCGATCGCGGGCCGTTCGATGGTCGCCGCTCCCAGATGTGGGACCGCGGCCAGCAGCGCGCGGGTGTACTCGGCCTTCGGGCTGGCGAACAGCTCGTGCACCGGCGCCTGTTCGACCACCTCCCCCGCGCGCATCACCACCACCCGGTCGGCCAGGTCGGCGACGACGCCCATGTTGTGGGTGATCAGCACGATGGCGCTGCCGAGCCGGTCGCGCAGGTCGCGCAGCAGTTCCAGGATCTCGGCCTGCACGGTGACGTCGAGCGCGGTGGTCGGCTCGTCGGCGATGATCACCTTGGGTTCGCAGGCGATGGCGATCGCGATCATCACGCGCTGCTTCTGCCCGCCGGAGAGCTGGTGCGGGTAGTAGTCGACCCGATGCTGCGGATCGGGCAGCCCGACCGTGCGCAGCAGCTCGATCGCCTTGGCCCGCGCCGCTTTCCGACTCATCCCGCTGTGCGCGCGCAGCGCCTCACAGAGCTGGAATCCGACGGTGAACAGCGGATCGAGCGCGCGGGCCGGTTCCTGGAACACCATCGAGACCTCGCCGCCGCGCAGGGCGGTGAGCTGACGTTCGGTCATCGCGGTGATCGCCCGGTCCCCGAGGGTGACCAGCCCGCGCACATGGGCGGTGTGCGGCAGCAGTCCGATGGCGGTCCGCGAACTCACCGATTTGCCCGACCCGGACTCGCCGACGATGGCCAGCACCTCGCCGGGGAACACCTCGTAGGACACATCGCGGACGGCGTTCACCGGTCCGCTGTCGGTCGAGAAGGTGACCGACAGGCCCGAGACCGACAGCGCGGCCGTGCGTTCAGTCATCGACGGTCTCCTTGTCCGGCGCCGAGGTGACGGCGCGGCGGGTGCGCAGCAGCGGGTTCATCGTCTCGTCGAGGCTCTCGCCGACCAGCGTCATCCCGAGCACGACCAACACGATGGCAACGCCGGGGAAGATCGAGGTCCACCAGATGCCGTTGGACACATCGTTGAGCGCCTTGTTCAGGTCGTAGCCCCACTCGGCGGCCTGGGTCGGCTCGATGCCGAACCCGAGGAAGCCGAGCGCGGCCAGCGTGAGGATGGCGTCGGCGGCGTTGATGGTGATGATCACCGGCAGCGAACCGGTGACGTTGGACAGGATGTGCCGGAACATGATTCGCGTCGTCGACGCACCGGTGACCCGGGCCGCGTCCACATACGGTTCGGTCTTCACCGCGACCGTCGCGTTGCGCACCACCCGAAAGTATTGCGGCACATACACCGCCGTGATCGCGATCGCCGCCGACAGCACGCCACCGAGACTGCTCGACGTACCACCGGCGACCACGATCGAGACCACGATGGCCAGCAGCAGCGAGGGGAACGCGTACACGGCGTCCATCACCAGCACGAGCACCCGGTCGACCCACCGGCCGACATAGCCCGACAGCAGACCCAGCGGTACCCCGATCAGCAGCGACAGCACCACCGCGATCGCGATCACCATCAGCGCGGTGCGCGCGCCGTACACCACGCGCGAGAACACGTCCTCGCTGCGCACCGAGGTGCCGAACCAGTGCTCGGCCGAGGGCGGCTGCTGCGGCACGAAAGCCACGCCGTCGGCGGAGTTCTGGGCCAGATCGTAGGGCGCGAGGAAGGGTGCGAACACCGCGACGAACACGAACACGCCGACCAGCACCAGACCCACGATGAGCGTGATCCGTTGCAGCCCCGAGGTCATCGTGAACAGTCCGGCGCCGGGCAGGCGCCGTCGCTTGATTGCCGGTGCGCTCATCAGAACCTCACCCTCGGATCGATCAGCGCGACAACGGTGTCCACGAGGAAACTCATCACCGCGACCACCAGTGCGATGAACGCCACGATGCCCTGCACGGCCATGAAGTCGCGCGCCCGCAGATAGTCGGCGAGCTGGTAGCCGAGGCCCTTCCATTCGAAGGTGGTCTCGGTGAGCACCGCGCCGCCGAGCATCATCGCGATGCACATGCCCATCACGGTGATGATCGGGATGAGCGCGTTGCGCACCGCGTGCCGTCCGGTCACCACGCGCGCCGAGAGTCCGCGCGCCCGTGCCGCCTCGACGTAGTCGCTGCGCAGGGTCTGGATGAGGTTCACCCGCACCAGCCGCAGGAAGATGCCCGCGGTGAGCAGACCGAGCGCAACCGCAGGCAGCACAGCGTGTTTCAGCACATCGAGGATGTAGGAGGCGTCACCATAGAGGATGGCGTCGATGAGCAGGATGTTCGTCTTCGGCGAGACGTGGCGCAGGGCCAGCTCCACATCGGTACTCGCCCGCCCGCCGACCGGGAACCAGCCCAGCCACACCGAGAACACCAGCTTCAACAGCATGCCGACGAAGAACACCGGCGCGGCGTAGGCGAGCACCGCCGACAGGCGCAGCATCGCGTCGCCCGCCGAATCACGGTGCGTGGCAGCGTATCTGCCCAGCGGCACGCCGACGGCGAAGGCGACGAGCAGGCCCCAGAACACCAGTTCCACGGTTGCGGCACCATAGGTGACCACCACGTGGCTGATCTCCTGATTGTCCTGCGTGCGCCCGAAATCGCCGCGCAGCAGGCCGGTGAGGTACTCCCAATACTGGGTCAGGATCGGCCGATTGAGCCCGGCCGCCTCCTTGCGCACCTCGATCTGGTCCTGGGTCAGCCGACCACCCATGGCCGCGCTGATCGGGTCACCGATCACCCGCATCAGGAAGAACACCACCGTCACCAGCAGCCAGGCGGTCGGCAGGATCAGCAGCAGCCGCACGAGCAGATAGCGCAGCAGCGCCAACCGACGGGAATCGCCGCCACCACGCGCACGTCCGAAACGCCGCGTCCGGATCGGTGATCCGGACGCGGCGGGTCCGTAACTCACTTGCTCAGTACCGTGAACCGGAACTTGAAGGAGCCGTCGAGGGTGTCCTCGACGCCGGACAGGCCCGGCGTCGACACCGCGACCTGCTTACCCGAGAGCAGCGGCAGCGTGGGCAGGAAGTTCTGCGCCAGATCGGTCTGGATCTTCTCGATCAGCTCGACCCGCTTGGCCGGATCGGCCTCGGTGGTCTCGGCGGTCAGCTGCGCGTTGATGCCGGGATTCTCGAAGTGCGACTGCAGGAAGTTGTTCGGGCCGAAGAAGGGCGTGAGGTAGTTGTCGGCGTCCGGGAAGTCGGGGAACCAGCCGAACTGGTACATCGGGTAGCCGTCGGAGGCGCGTTCCTTCTGGTAGGTCACCCACTCGGTGGACTGCAGGTTCACCTTGAACAGCCCGGAGCCCTCGAGCTGGGACTTGATCGCCGCGTACTCCTCCGAGGAGCTCGAGCCGTAGTGGTCGGGGTTGTACTGCAGGTTCAGCGTCACCGGCAGGGCCACACCCGCGTCGGCGAGGAACTTCTCCGCCTTCGCCTTGTCCGGCTTGGCGCCGTAGAGCTCCTTGAGCGGCTCGGCCGCACCCGTCATCCCTTGCGGCACATAGCCGTACGCGGGCTGATAGGTGCCCTTGTACACACCGGCGGCCAGCGCCTCGCGGTCGATCGAGGACGCCAGTGCCTTGCGCACGGCCAGCTTCTGCTCGGGGCTGGTGCCCGGCATGGTGTTCATGTTGAACACGATGTAGCGCAGCTCGCCGCCGGGGCCGTCGGTGACCTTCACCTTGCTGTCGCCGCGCAGGGTGTCGATGTCGGTCGGGGTGAACGAGCGGTAGCCGACGTCGACGGCGCCGTTCTGGATGTCGAGCTTGAGGTTGTCGGAGGTGGCGTAGTACTTGGTGGAGACCGAGCTGTTCTTCGGGGTGCCGAGGATGCCCTGGTAGTCCGGGTTGGCGCGGTATTCGACCAGCTTGTTCTTGTCGTAGCTGCTGATCGTGTACGGGCCCGAGTAGCCCTTGCCCGCGACGACCTCGTCGTCGGTGGCGACCTTGTCGGCCGGGAACACCGCCTCGTCGACGATCGGACCGGCCTGGGTGGGCAGGATCGTCGGGAAGGTCTGGTCATCGGCGACCTTGAGCGTGAACGCGACGGTGAGATCGTCGACCACATCGGTCTTGTCGAGATTGCCCAGCAGCGAGGCGGGGCCGTGCGGATCGTTGATCGCGATCATCCGGTCGAAGGAGAACTTGACGCTCTTGGCGGTCAACGGATTCCCGCTGGCGAACTTCAGGCCAGGCTTGATCGTGCAGGTGTAGACGGTCGACGTGGTGAACTCGCACTTCTCGGCCGCATCGGGCTTGGGCGTCGGATCGCCCGGCGCGAAATTCAGCAGATACGAATAGATCTGGTTCTCCACCATCAGGGACCCGTTGTCGTAGGCCGCCGCCGGATCGAGCGAGAAGATCTTGTCGGTGGTGCCGACCACGATCCCCGCCCCCGACCCGGCCTCGTCGGTCCGCCCCGAGCCACACCCGGCCAGCGCGACCCCGACCACGGCCGCAACACCCACCGCGACAACTTGTTTCGCACGATTCTTCAACATCAGGTTCCATTCTCGAACACTGCGCGGCCACGGCACCCGGATCACGGATGCGCCGACAACGCGTTGAGCCAGCGATATTGCGGGGAACCGTACAGGCGAACCATTACCGCCCAGTTTCGAATTCAACGAAAGATTGCCGTGATGTTATGAACTAATCTTACGAAATACCCACTCCCTGAAATTAATTACCTAAATATCCCCAACCACCCGAAAACGTTTATCCTGACCCACCACCCACTGGTCGAGTCCTCGGGGTGCGCGCCTCACGACGACGACAAAAACAGCCCCGGATCCTGGGATCCGGGGCTGTTCGCTGAGAATCGGGTTACGGGCGGCTCAGGGCGTCCACGTTGACGTTCTCGCCGAGGAGTTTCGCCTCCGGCTTGCCCGAGAGCATGCCCTCGAGGACGTTCTTGCCGATGGCGGCTTCCTGGGGCAGGGCGATCGGGTAATCGCCGGTGAAGCAGGCGGTGCACAGGCGGGAGCGGGGTTGTTCGGTGGCGGCGATCATGCCGTCGGTGGAGATGTAGCCGAGGCTGTCGGCGCCGATCGAGCGGCGGACGTTCTCGACCATGTCCGCGTAGCTGTCGTCGGAGCCGGTGCCGTTGGCGATCAGTTCCGCGCGGGAGGCGAAGTCGATGCCGTAGAAGCAGGGCCACTTCACCGGCGGTGAGGCGATGCGCACGTGGATCTCGAGCGCGCCGGACTCGCGCAGCATGCGGATCAGCGCGCGCTGGGTGTTGCCGCGCACGATGGAGTCGTCGACGACGATCAGGCGCTTGCCGCGGATCACCTCACGCAGCGGGTTCAGCTTCAGCCGGATACCCAGCTGACGGATGGTCTGGCTGGGCTGGATGAAGGTACGGCCCACATAGGCGTTCTTCATCAGGCCCTGGCCGTAGGGAATGCCGGAACCCTGCGCGTACCCGACCGCGGCGGGCGTCCCCGACTCGGGCACGGGGATCACCAGGTCGGCGTCGATCGGATGTTCCTTGGCCAGCTTGCGGCCGATCTCCACGCGGGTGGAGTGCACCGAGCGACCGGCGATCGTCGTATCGGGACGCGCCAGGTACACGTACTCGAAGACGCAGCCCTTGGGCTCGGGATTGGCGAACCGCATCGAACGCACGCCGTCGGCATCGATCGCGAGCAGCTCGCCCGGCTCGATCTCGCGCACGAACGAGGCGCCGACGATGTCGAGCGCGGCGGTCTCGGAGGCGACCACCCAGCCGCGGTCGAGCCGACCCAGCACCAGCGGGCGCACGCCGTGCGGGTCGCGCGCGGCGTAGAGGGTGTGCTCGTCCATGAAGGTCAGGCAGAACGCGCCGCGCAGCTGGGGCAGCAACTCCATCGCGGCCTGTTCGATGCTGGAGTCCGCGGCGGCGTGGGCCAGCAGCGCGGTGACGATGTCGGAATCGGAGGTGGCGCCGGTCATCTGCGGGCGGCCGTTGACCACGCCCGCCCCGATGAGACCGAGTTCGCGTGCGCGCCCGGCCAATTCGGCGGTGTTCACCAGGTTGCCGTTGTGGCCCAGGGCCAGGCCGGAGCCGACGGCGGTGGTGCGGAAGATCGGCTGGGCGTTCTCCCAGGTCACCCCACCGGTGGTGGAGTAGCGACAGTGACCGACGGCGATGTGCCCCGGCATGGCGCCGAGGGTCTGCTCGTCGAACACCTGGCTGACCAGGCCGAGATCCTTGAAGACCAGGATCTGGGAGCCGTCGGAGACCGCGATGCCCGCCGCCTCCTGACCGCGATGCTGCAGCGCGTAGAGGCCGTAGTAGGAGAGTTTGGCGACGTCCTCGTCCGGAGCCCAGACGCCGAAGACGCCACACTCCTCACGGGGCTCGTTCTCGGGCTCGTCCAGAAGTGCGGATGTGCTGTCGATCGTCGGATCGGCGTCGGTCACCGTTTGCTCCCTGTTCGGGCGGGCTGGGGGCACCCGTCATTCTACGGGTGATTCGGGTCTCGACGTGCACCACGGCGCAAACCCGGCGCAATCGACCGCAGTGATCACGCGAATTCCGGAGTCACAGCTGTTACCGTGCCGATCGTGACCACCGATGACAGTGCGCACGAACCTGCTGATTCCCCAGCGTCTCCCGTGAACAACGCCGCATCGGTGCCGAAGGATTCCGATCCGGCACCGCGGACGGAAGCGACGTTGGACACACCCCGGATTCCACCTCGGCGCTGGGTCCGGATCGTGCTCGCGCCGACCATCGTCCTCTCCATCGTGTTGTCCCTGCTCGGAGTCATGTATCTGGCCTACATCTCCGATCCGGAGGGAAATCTGCACGATTTCCCGATCGCGCTGGTCAACCAGGACGTCGGTGACACCATCGACACCGGCACCGGGACCGAGCAGGTCAACTTCGGCAAGCAGGTAGCCGACGCGCTGGTGGCGGGAATGCCCGCGGACCAGGTCGACCTGAAGGTCGTCGGGATCAGCGAGTCCGAGCGGCTGATGCGCACCGCCCAGATCTACGGCGCCATCATCATCCCCAGCGACTTCAGCAAACGGCTGGGCATTCTCGGGGTGGGCAGCGTGGTCGGCGGCGAGATCGAGCGCCCGATCATCACCGTGCAGACCAATCCCGGGATGGGCCCGTACTCCGCGGGCATCGTGACCCGCATCGGCGCGCGGGCGATGACCGAGGTGAACGCGCAGGTCGGGCAGCAACTGACCGCCCAGGTCCGCGACACGCTCGCCGCGACCCCGGAGGGCGCGCCGGAGCCGCAGATCTCCGGCGCCGCCCAGCTGACGCTGACCCAACCGATCCACGTGGTCGAGCAGGACTGGCGACCGCTGAGCCAGGGCGCGGGCCTCGGCCTGACCGCCTTCTTCTACGCGCTGCTGATCCTGATGGCGGGCGTGGTCGGCGCGATGGTCATCCACACCATGGTCGATGCGCAACTGGGCTTCCAGCCCACCGAGTACGGCCCCTGGTACGTGCACTATCCGCCGACGCCGATCTCGCGCTTCCACACCCTGCTGATCAAGTGGGGCGTGATGATCATCGTGGCCGTCGTGATCTCCCTGCTCTATCTGATCGTGGCGAAGGCCTTGGGTGTGGAAGGCAACCAGCCCATGCAGCTGTACCTGTTCTCGGTACTGGCGCTGATCGCGGTCGGCCTGACCTGTATGGCCTCACTCGCCGCCTTCGGCACCGCGGGCCTGCTGATCAACCTGGCCGTCTTCGTCATCCTCGGCCTGCCTTCCTCGAGCGGCACCGTGCCGATCCAGGCGACCCCGAAATACATCGCCTGGCTGGCCGATTTCGAGCCGATGCACCAGGTCTACCTGGGCATGCGCTCGATCCTGTACTTCGAGTCCGACTACACCGCGGGCCTTGGCCGTGGCATCTGGATGTCGCTGCTCGGCCTGCTGCTCGCCCTGGTCGGCGGCGTCGTCATCACCAAGTACTACGACTACAAGGGCCTGCACCGGGAGAACCTGATCGACAAGAAGGCCGCCGCCTGACCTACCCGCCGGCCGGATCCCCGGCCGCGCGCAGCGCCACGATCGGCAGCCAGGCCGCGATCTCACCCGCCCGCGACCCCGACACCGACAGCGCACCGGTCTCGACCGCGTCATCGAAATCCAGGAGCCCGGTCGCCAGCAACAGCCAGGTCCGCGGGTCCGTCTCGACCACATTCGGCGGTGTCCCCCTGGTGTGCCGCGGCCCCGCGACACACTGCACCGCCACGAACGGCGGCACCCGCACCTCCACCGAATGCCCCGGCGCACTCCCCGCGAGCGCCCGCGCCGTCCCCCGCACCGCCGCCCCCAAATCCGTCCGCCCCGGCGCCGGAGCACTCGCATCACGCAGCCAGTCCCCCACCGCGATCACCGCTGCCCGAACCTCCGCCGGATCCACCACACCTCGAGCCACGAATCGACCCTACCCACCCCGCCCTCTCGCGAACGCCACCATCCGAATGCCCGATTCGTCTACTCGATTAGACTTGTTTTCGTCAAATAAACTAGACTATATTGGTGATTGCATCGGAACCCACGCGCACCACCCTGAAGCGCCTCGTTGCAGCCGGATTCACCAGCCGCCGAGGCAAAGGCAGCCACACCATGTGGATCTGCAAACACAGAATTGTCACGGTGACTGTGGCTTCCGGGCACAATTCACAGTCACCAGGCGTGGTCCGCACCGTCAACAAGGCGATCGCCCAGTGCCAGGCTCAATGCACGGAGGAACAATGACCACCTACCGGATCGATGTGTCCCGAGACGATCGCTGGTGGATGATCCGGATCCCCCAGCTGGATGGCGTCAACGGCAACATCGAAGGCCTGACCCAGGCGCGGCGCTACGCCGACATCATCAAGGAAGCCACGGACTACATCTGCACGGTTGCCGACGTCGCTCCTTCGACCGTCGAACTCGACGTCACCGCGCACGTGGGCGAAACCGATGTCACAGCAGCGGCCGACGAAGTCGCTCGAGCACGTGCCGAGGCGGCCCGGCAGGAGGCGCACGCCATGCGAGTCGCGACCGCGACCGCTCGGCAGCTGGCTGCCGAGGGCGTACCGGTCCGCGACATCGGCGCCGTACTCGGCGTGACGTTTCAACGGGCATCCCAACTGGCCAACTCCTGAGACTCGGCCGCGGCGAATCCGGCACGCGCACGCGTCGAGTACAGCTCAGTCCAGTGGGCGGATGGTGAGGGTTTGCTGGGCTACGCCGACGGGGCCTCGGGTGTCGTGGAGGACGGTGCTGGTGAGGCCGTGGCCGGTGTGGCCGAAGGTGACGGTGGTGTCGAGGCCGGTCCAGGGGGATTCGGGGGTGCGGTGGAGGTGGATGGTGAGGTCGACGTTGGGGAACATCCACTTGGTGGGTTCCTGGCGGACGGCGATGCCGTTGGCGGTGTCGACGAGGGCGATGAAGGCGGCCAGTGGGTCGACGGGTTCGTCGGCGACGAGGTCGAGCGGAGTGCGGACCCAGGCGGTGGTGCGGCCGGGCTGGGGTGTGCCGACGGGGCGGGTGTCGAGAGATCGGATGTAGCCGCCGGGCCAGACCGAGGTGAGCGGCCAGGAGTCCAGTGATTCGGGCGCGGGGAGCCGATCGGGTGCGCCACCGGCCACGCTGTCGGTGTCCTGGGTGCTCAGGAACCAGGCGCGGGCGCTCACCACATCGCGTCCGGCGATGGTGACCGTGGCCTCGACCAGCTCGATGGTGCGACCGGGCCGCACGGTGCGCACCTCGATGTCGAACTCCTCGACGCCGATCCGCCCCAGGATGTCGAAGCTGATCCGGCTCATCGCGAGCCCGGGACGCTGTTCGCGCGAACGCAGGATCTCGTGCACGACCAGGCCGCCGAGCGGGCTGAAGTGCTGCTCGTCGGCAGCCCAGGCCCCGCCCGCGTGGACCGTCGGCACGAATCGGTGCGGACCGACCCGGCGGAAGTAGCTGGTCGCTGGCGCGTTCATCTCCGTCACGTTTATCAACCTACGGGTCGAATTTCATTCTCGCCAGTCGATCAGACTTCTGGGAGGTCGAGACAGCGACCGACCTGGCTATGATCGGCTGATGACCACGGACGAGGCCGTCGCGCCGCCAGGGCGCGCCGCGCGGCGCCGCGATCGCCGCAAGGCGGAGATGATCGAGGCCGCGCTGCGGATCCTGTCCGCCAGTGGCTATCAGGGCATGCGGTTCGAGGACGTGGCCGAACGCTCCGACATCGCGAAAGCCACGCTGTACCACTACTTTCCGAGTAAGGACGCGCTGGTATCCGCGGCACTGGAGAAGCTGACCTCCGATGTCCTGCTCCACCTCGGCGCCGCCCTCGAAACCGCGGCCGACCGCTCGCCCACCGATCGACTCCGCGCCCTGATCGCCGAGCAACTGCGCGTGCTCACCGTGCTGTATCCCGAAGTGGGCAAACTCTTCTCGTTCCCCGCGCCGTGGCCCGACGAGCACAGCGAGGCCATCAAGACCATGCGCCGCCGCCACGACCGCATCTTCCGCGAAGTCGTCGACCTCGGGGTCACCTCGGGCGAGTTCGACTGCCCCGACCCCTCGGTGGCCCTGCACTGCCTGCACGGCATCCTGAACCACGCCTCCATCTGGCTGCGCCCGGACGCCGATCCCGACGGCCGGACCCGCGATGCCGTCGTCGAGGAGGCACTGCGCCTGTTCGTCCGCTGACCGAAACCGCGTGGCGCGACCGTGGCGAACCCGCGAGGATGGAGCGATGTCCAATCGGGAACTCCTCGTGCTGGGCACGGCTGGAGCTGTGCCCACGCGCCGCCGCAATCACAACGGATATCTGCTGCGGTGGGACGGGAAGGGGGTGCTGTTCGATCCCGGGGAGGGGATTCAGCGGCAGATGTCGCATGCGGGGGCTTCGGCGACGGAGTTGCATTGGCTGTGTGTGACACATTTTCACGGAGATCATTCGCTCGGCGTGCCCGGGATCATTCAGCGGCTGGGGCGGGATGGGGTTCCGCATGATGTGCACGCGGTGTTTCCCGCCGACGGTGCCGAGTATTGGCAGCGGTTGAAGTACGCGACGAGTTATTTCGGGGAACCCTCGCTGGTGGAGCATCCCGTCGACGGGGCGGGCGAGACGCTGGCGGGCGACGGGTTCACGATCACCGCGCTGCCGCTCGACCACAGCATCCCCACCTACGGTTACCGCCTCGCCGAGCCGGACGGGCGGACGTTTCTGCCCGAACAGCTACGGGCACACGGGATCTCCGGGGCGGCGGTGCGGGAGTTGTCGGGTGAGCTGCTGGCGGAGTGCACGGCGCCCAAGCCGGGGCAGAAGGTGGCGTTCGTGATGGATACGCGACTGTGCGACAACGTCTTCGCGCTCGCCGACGGCGTGGACATGCTCATCATCGAGTCGACCTTCCTCGACTCCGAGACCGACCACGCGCACGAACGAGGACACCTCACCGCACGTCAGGCAGGCGAGGTCGCACGCAGCTGCGGTGTGAAAACCCTTGTCCTGACACATTTCTCCGAGCGATACGTCGAATCCCACGACCCCCTGTTCCTGGAACAGGCCGACTTCCCCGGCGCCGTCCTCGCCCACGACCTCGATCGCATCCCCCTCCCACCACGCCGCCCGACGCCGTGATTCCCGAACCACACACCACAGCGAAACGGCGCTCGACCAGCTCGTCGCGACCGCGCTGGTCACAACCGGGTCGACCCCGACTTCGACCACCCCGCTCCACCCGGTATCGCAGAAGTCGTACATTCATCCCATGTCGAGTTTCACGGATCCCCTCGAACCGACGACCCTGCGGTTGCGCGGTGTCGACGGACTCACGCTCGTCGCCGACAGCTTCGGCCCCACCGACGGCCAGTTGGTCGTGATGTTGCACGGTGGCGGTCAGACCCGGCACTCGTGGAAGCGGACGGGGCGGGCGCTGGCCGCGCAGGGGATGCGGGTGGTCGCGGTGGACGCGCGTGGGCACGGTGACAGTGACTGGTCGCCGACGCGCGACTACTCCCGCGACACCATGGTCGCCGACCTCGACGCCATCCTCGCCCAGCTCGGGGCGACGGCGGAGGCCGGCGCGGTGGTGGTCGGGGCGAGCATGGGCGGGATCACCGGCCTGATGGCCACCGCGACGCCGGGCGGTGCCGCGATCCGCGCGCTCGTGCTGGTCGACATCGTGCCGCGCTCGGAGACCGCGGGGGTGGCGCGCGTGATGGACTTCCTCGGCAGGCACCGCGACGGCTTCGACACCCTCGACCAGGTGGCGGACGCCGTCGCCGCGTACATGCCGCACCGCCCGCGTCCCGACAGTGCCGACGGACTGCTGCGCAACCTGCGTCAGCGCGAAGGACGCTGGTACTGGCACTGGGACCCGGACCTCATCACCGACGTCGACGCCAACCCCGAGGGCCGGATCGAGGAGATGGAGGCCGCCGCGGCCGCCCTGACCATCCCGGTCCTGCTCGTGCGCGGCGGCAAGTCCGACGTGGTCAGCGACGAGGGCGCCGCGGCCTTCCTCGCCCTGGCGCCCCACGCCCGCCTCGCCGAGATCGGCACCGCCGCCCACACCGCGGCCGGCGACGACAACGACGCCTTCACCGACGCCGTCGCGGGCTTCGTCGCTACCGCCTGAGCTCGATCCACCGCGCCGCGATGGGTGCGAGCGCTCCCCCGGCGTTGACCGCCAGGTGCAGGAGGGCGGGCGCGGTGGCGCTGCCCGAGCGGCGGCGGAGTTCGCCGAAGATCAGTCCGGCGATGGTGGTGGCCAGCACGGTCACCGCGACCGGTTCGCCCGCGGTCCTGGCGGGTTGGATGTGCCACAGGCCGAAGTCGAGTGCGCTGATCGCGGGGGCCGACGACCCGAGCGACTCGTCGAGCAGCGGGTCGAGAGTGCCGCGGAAGACAGCCTCCTCGGCCAGCACCGTGCCCACCGGAATGTGCAGGGCGATCCACTCCAGCGTCGAGGTCTCCGGCACCCGCTCGGCGACCTCGAGCGGGAACCGCCGCAGCGCCGGAATCGACAGCGCGACAGCGAAACCGGTGAGCACCACCGCCGAACTGCCGATCCCCCACCGAAACCCGCTCGCCGAGAACCAGTTCGGGCGGCCACGGAACACCGCCGTATATCCCGCCGCGAACAACACATTCGCCGCGGTACGACCTCGCAGCGGGAGCTCGAGAGCCGGGAGCGCCCGATTGCTCCACAGCAACGGGATAGCCAGTGCTACAGCACCTTTCAAATGCTGCACCCGTCTACGGAAGCGGCTCACTTCACCACCCGCTCGTAGACCTCCGACAACTCCAGCGACATCCGGATCCGCTCCACGACCTCCGGGCTCACCCCCGGCGGCGCGGCGACCGCCAGCCAGCCGTCGAGCACCAGCGTCCCGTATCGATGCCCGTGCCCGTCGACGACGCCCTGCGCGTTGGTGAGGTCGGCGGTGACCTGCCAGAACGTCACGAACGGGGCCCAGCGCATCTGGGTCGACACATCGGAACCGCGCGGTTCGCGCAGCCAGTCGGGGCGGGTGAAGATCAGGTCCGCCGACCACCACACGATGGGGTCGGAGGGGTGTTGCAGGTAGGCGATGCGGGGCGGCAGCCAGGTGTCGGCGGGTCCGAGATCGCTTGCGTCGTCGGCGAATCGGACGACGAGGCCGTCGGCGTACACCGGCGTCACCTCCGGTGAGCCGGGATCACGCCGGTCGACGAACTGGCTCCACAACCGATTCGAGTTCGGCGGACCGACCCACAGCGCGCCGTCGACCTTCTCGCGCAGATCGGCGAGCCCTTCGAAGGCCTCCTCCGAGCCTTGCGACCCCAGGCTCTCGCCGTAGACGAACAGCTTCGGCCGGTGCCCCTCCGGTTCGGCCAGCCACCGCTGGTGCACCGCGTCGAACAGCTCCCGGCTGGCCGCGGCCGCCTTCTCCCGGTCCGACAGGAACGAGAGCACGCTGGGCAGATACGAGAACTGGGTGGCGACGATGGCCGTGTCGCCGCCGTAGAGGTACTCCACCGCGCCCGCGGCCATGCCGTTGACCCACCCGGTGCCGGTGGTGGTGACCACCACCATGGCCTCGCGTTCGAAGGCCTTGGTCCGTTCCAGCTCGGCGACGGCCAGCTGCGCCGCCGTCTGCCCACTGGCCATCGATTCGAGCCCCACATAGGCCCGGATCGGTTCCTGCGCCGGTTTTCCCGTCACCGCGGCGATCTGTTCGGCGCCGGGCCCTTTGGAGACGAACCAGCGCCCCTCGAAGCCGAGGGAATCCCACTCGGCGAGGGAGGCGGGACTGCCCGATCGCTCGGGCTTGGACGGCTGCACCGCGTATTCGGAGGTGTGGTCGTTGCGCACGCTGAACGCGGAGTTGGCGACGGCGAAGAACGCCCGCGAGGCGACACCGTTGAAGATCGTCACCGTGAACACCACCAGCACGAGCAGCCCGGCCGCGGGCGCGAGTTCGCGCGGTACCCGCACCCAGCGATTGAGCTGGCGGGCCAGCACCAGCACCGCCACCCGCACGGTCCGGTAGGCCGCGACGACCGCCACCCCGACCGCGGCACTGAGCAGACCGGTCCGCAGGTAGGCCGAGGTCGTCGTGCCCTCCATGCCCATCAGCGAGGTGATCTCGCGCTGCCAGCGCGCCGACTGCACCAGCATCAGCGCCGCGGTGAGCGCGCAGGCCCCCACCAGCGTGGCCTTGATCGCGTACCGCACCCGCCCCTGCGGTCCGGCCATCGGGATCCGGTCCCGCACCCACCGCCGGAACAGCCACTCCAGCAGACAGCCGAGCCCGTACCCGATGGCGGCGTTGATGCCGCTGATCAGGCCCTGGAAAAGCCAGTCGCGGGGCACCAGCGACGGGGTCACCGACAGCGCGAAGAACAGCGTCGCCAGCAGCAGGCCCGGGTAGTTGAGATCGATGACATCCTCGAGGCGGCGCACGAGGACACCGCCGCGCGCACGCAGCGTCGCCACCCTCGAACCGTCTCCGGACATCGTCCCAGTATGGCGGCCGGGTCGGACAAACCACGGGTTCGGGGCCGTGAATCCCCGTAACGAGTACCGATAACACCTAGCCGAACTCGAGTAGTTGTACCCGTCTGCGGCGGCCGCGAGGTCCGCACACTGAGACCATGAGCACACCCAATGCCAAGCCGAAGAACACCTCGGCCTACATGGCCCAGGCCGCGATCGCGTTCGCCGTCAGCCTGTTCGGGACCGGCGCCGGAATCGCCTACCTGCCGTTGGACGGCTGGCAGCGCGCGTTCCTGGCGATGTCGGGCCTGTTCCTGGTGACCAGCTGCTTCACCCTCGCCAAGGTGGTACGCGACCAACAGGAGACCCAGTCACTGATCGGGCGGATCGACGAGGCGCGGCTGGAACAGCTGATCGCCGAACACAATCCGTTCAAGTCGGTGTCGTGAGGGAGCCGGGCCTGCCACGATCGAGGGGTTCGTGGCAGGCCCGATCTCACTTCAGCTGCCGTTCGGTGGCCATCGATTCGATCAGATACGCCTTGATCCGCTCCGCCAATTCCGGTGTGTAGTCGGCCGGTTGGGCCACCGCGGCCCACGCGTCGGGCACCAGGTTGCCGTAGTTGTGACCGTGACCGTCCGAAACCGTCTGCGCGCGTGGCAGATCCGCCGCGACCTGCCAGAACGTGACGATCGGATACCACGACATCGACGGCGACACATCGGGTCCGCGCGGTTCGCGCAGCCAGTCGGGCTGGTTGAACAGCAGGTCCGGTGACCACCACACCACTGGGTCGGAGGCGTGCTGCAGGTAGACGATGCGCGGTGCGGCCCAGTTCGGCGACGGTTTCTCGAGCTGATCGGCATCGGCGGCGAACCGCACCGACAGTCCGTCGGCGAAGATCGGGGTGATCTCCTCGGTGCCGGGATCGCGGCGGCGCACGAACTCCGACCAGAGCCGGTTGGAATTGGGCGGGCCGACCCAGAGCACGCCGTCGGTGCGGTTGCGGATGTCGGCCAGCCCGGAGAACGCGCCCTCCGAACCCTGCGAACCGAGGCTCTCGCCGTAGACCAGCAGTTTGGGCCGGTTGTCCTCGGGCAGCGCCGCCCAGCGCTCGTAGACCTTGTCGAACAGCAAGCGGCCCATCGACATCGACTTGTCCCGGTCGGACAGGAACGACAGCGCGCTGGGCAGATACGAGTACTGGGTCGCCACCAGCGCGGTGTCACCGTTGAACATCAGCTCGACAGCCTCGGCGCTGGTCGTGTCGACCCAGCCGGTGCCGGTGGTGCTGATCACCACGAGCACCTCGCGTTCGAAGGCCTTGGTGCGGTCGAGTTCGGCGACGGCCAGGTCGGTCTGCGCCTCGAAACCGTCGGCCGATTCCAGCCCGGTGTACACCCGGATCGGTTCGCGGGCAGGCTTTCCGGTGACCTGCTCGATCGCCAGCGGCGTCGGCGCGTTGGCGACGAACCACCGGCCCTCCGAGCCGAGGGTGTCCCAGGCCGCGAGTGAGGCCGGACTACCGGAACGTTCGGGCAGGGTCGGCTGGATCGCGTGCGCGGAGGTATGACTGTTGCGCGCGCTGAACGCCGAATTGGCCACCGTGAAAAAGGCTTTCGCCAGCACACCGTTGAACAGCAGCACCGCGACCACGCCGACGATGAGAATGCCGAGCGGCCGGGCGATCGAGGTGGGAATGCGCACCCACTGGTTCAGTCCGCGAGTCACCGTGCGGACCAGGCGAACCACGGCGCGCGAGATCCAGATCAGCAGGCTCACCACCACCGCGCCGACCAGCGTCGTGCGCAGATAGCCCGCCAGTGATTCCGAGACCGGCTCCATGCCCATGAGATCGGTGATCTCGCGCTGCCAGCGTGCCGACTGCAGGGTGATCAGGATCGCGAACACCAGGCACACGGTCACGATCGCGGTCTTCACCGCGAGCGTGGTCCAGCTCGGCCGCTGCGCCCAGACCTCTTTCGCCCGGTCCGGCCAGGAGATTCGCGGCCAGACCCAGCGGCGCCAGGCCCACGCCAGCGCGCAGCCGAGGCCGTAGCCGATGGTGGCGTTGATGCCGCTGACCAGGCCCTGGAAGAACCAGCCGCGCGGCAGCAGCGAGGGTGTCATCGACCAGCCGAAGAACATGGTGGCCACGACGAGGCCGGTGTAGTTCGGGTGGAAGAACCGCTCCACCAGGTGGATTACGCGGAGCTTGCCGGAAGTCGGGGCCGCCGGGGCAGGTGCGGCGGCGGCCGGAGGGGGAGCCGAGCTCGCATCATCGATGGTCAAGCTCGACTCCTCATCCGTTGACTAGGTGTGCGCTCCGAACAGCTTAGGCAGCGTGCCTTCGAACGCCGAACGCAATTCGTCGAGTGTCACCGAGAACTGGCCCTGCACCTCGACCGAATCCGAGCCCTGATCGACCACGCCGATGCGCACCCACGGCAGCTGGCGCGCGTCGCACATCTTGGTGAAGCGGGTCTCCTCCGAGCGCGGCACCGCGACGAGCACCCGGCCCGCCGATTCGGAGAACAGCTGCACGAACGGGTCCGAACCCTCGGGAAGCACGATGCGGCAACCGGTTTCACCGGCCAGCGCGGCCTCGATGACGGTCTGCGCCAGGCCACCTTCGGACAGGTCGTGCGCGGCGGAGATCATGCCGTCGCGCGAACCCGAGGTGAGCACCTCCGAGAGCAGCTGCTCGCGGGCGAAGTCGACCTTGGGCGGCACGCCACCGAGGTGGTCGTGCACGACCTGCGACCAGATCGAGCCGTCCAGCTCGTCGCGGGTCTCGCCGAGCAGGATCAGCGACTCGCCGGGCTCGAGGCCGAGGCCGGTGGGGATGCGACGGTGCACGTCGTCGATCACGCCGAGCACGCCGACCACCGGGGTGGGCAGGATCGCGTCCTTGCCGGTCTGGTTGTAGAAGCTGACGTTGCCGCCGGTCACCGGGATGCCGAGGGCCGCACAGCCATCCGCCAGACCACGCACGGCCTGCTGGAACTGCCACATCACGCCCGGGTCCTCCGGCGAACCGAAGTTGAGGCAGTTGGTGACGGCCTTCGGGGTGGCGCCGGTGGTGGCGACATTGCGGAAGGCCTCGGCCAGCGCCAGCTGCGCGCCGGTGTAGGGGTCGAGCTTGGTGTAGCGGCCCGAGGCGTCGGTGGCAAGGGCGATACCGCGGCCCGAGGACTCGTCGATGCGCACGACGCCCGCGTCGGCGTGCTCGGCGAGCACGGTGTTGCCGCGCACGTAGCGGTCGTACTGCTCGGTGATCCACTTGCGGCTGCACAGCTGCGGGCTGGCGATCAGCGTCAGCAGCGTCTCGCGCAGTTCGTCGGCGGTCTTGGGGCGGGGCAGGTTCGCGGTGGTGTCGGCGATCAGCGCGTCCTGGGAATCGGGACGCTGCACCGGGCGCTCGTAGACCGGGCCCTCGTGGGCGACGGTGCGCGGCGGCACATCCACCACGGTCTCGCCGTGCCAGGTGATGACGAGGTGATCGCCGTCGGTGACCTCACCGATGTCGGTGGCCAGCACATCCCACTTCTTGCAGACGGCCATGAAGGCGTCCACGTTCTCGGGGGTGACCACCGCGCACATGCGCTCCTGCGATTCGCTCGACAGGATCTCGGCGGGGGTCATGTGCTTGGCGCGCAGCGGGACCTTGGTCAGGTCGATGTGCATGCCGCCGTCACCGGCCGCGGCCAGCTCGGAGGTGGCGCAGGACAGCCCGGCGCCGCCGAGGTCCTGGATGCCGACGACCAGCCCGGCCGCGTACAGGTCCAGGCAACACTCGATGAGCACCTTCTCGGTGAACGGGTCACCGACCTGCACGGCGGGCAGCTTCTTGCGGCCGGTGCCGGTCTCCTCACCGGAGAAGGAGTCCGAGGCGAGCACGGAGACGCCGCCGATCCCGTCGAGGCCGGTGCGCGCGCCGAACAGGATGATCCGGTTGCCGTTGCCCGAGGCGAAGGCCAGGTGCAGGTCTTCCACGCGCATCGCGCCCGCGCACAGCGCGTTCACCAGCGGGTTGCCCTGGTAGGAGGGATCGAAGACGGTCTCGCCGCCGACATTGGGCAGGCCGAGCGAGTTGCCGTAACCGCCGACGCCGCGCACCACACCGTCGACCACGCGACGGGTGTCGGGGGCATCCGCGGCGCCGAAGCGCAGCTGGTCCATCACCGCGATCGGACGGGCGCCCATCGCCATGATGTCGCGCACGATGCCGCCGACGCCGGTGGCCGCGCCCTGGTAGGGCTCCACGTAGGACGGGTGGTTGTGGCTCTCCACCTTGAAGGTGACGGCCCAGCCGTCGCCGATGTCGACCACGCCGGCGTTCTCGCCGATCCCGGCCAGCATCGAGGCCTTCATCTCGTCGGTGGTGGTCTCACCGAAGTAGCGCAGATGCACCTTGGAGGACTTGTAGGAGCAGTGCTCGCTCCACATCACCGAGTACATCGCCAGCTCGGCGTCGGTGGGGCGGCGGCCCAGAATCTCCTTGATGCGGGCGTACTCGTCGTCTTTGAGACCGAGTTCCTTGTACGGCTGCGGAGCATCCGGGGTGGCTGCGGCGGTGGCGACGGTGTCGACCTGCAGTGTCACGGGAGACCAGGGTCCTTTCGGCCGGGGAGGAACTTCAGGTCATGAGTCTAATGCTGGCCCGATCACACCCGCGCTTCGGCTGGGTCGGCACCCGTTAGTCTTGGCCCCGTGAACGAAAGTCCGGGGGTTGCCGAGCAGGTCGCGCAGCCTGTTCCCGCGCATGACGCGGCACCGAGTACTACTCCTTCCGGACCTCCGGCCCACCCGCCGAACGCCCGGCAGATGCGCTGGTTGGCGGCCGCGATCGGGTTGTTCGCCGTCTCGGCGCTCGTCGCCGTGCTCGCGCACTGGTGGAGCGGGTACATCGACCTGCAGGTATACCGCAACGGCGCCCGCGTGTGGCTCGACGGCGGCGACCTGTACGGCCCGATGCCCCCGGTCTACGGGCTCGGCCTGCCGTTCACCTACCCGCCGCTGGCCGCCGCGTTCTTCGTACCGCTGGCGCTGATGCCGCTGGCGGTGGCCGAACTCGTCGTGCTCGCCAGCTCGGTGGTGAGCCTCGGTATCGCGCTGTGGCTGGTGCTGGCGCGGGTGCGTCCCGAGCTCGACCGCATGACGGTGCTGACCGTGATCATCGCCGGCATCGGCTTCGCCCAGTTCCTCGAGCCGGTTCGCCAGACCTTCAACTTCGGCCAGATCAACCTGGTGCTGATGGCCGTGATCGTCATCGACGTGCTGGTCCGCAAACCGTTCTGGCCGCGCGGGATGCTGATCGGCATCGCGGTGTCGATCAAGCTGATCCCGGCCGGCTACCTGCTGTACTTCCTGCTGCGCCGGGACTGGAAAGCCGCGGCGACGCTGGTGGTCTCGGCGGCGGGCGCGGTGGGTGTCGGGTTCCTGCTGTTCCCGCGCGACTCGATCGAGTACTGGTTCCACACCGTCTCCGACACCGGCCGCATCGGCACGCCGTACTTCGCGGGCAACCAGTCGATCAAGGGCACGCTGTTCCGGCTCGGCATCGACGAGTCGCTGGCGACCGGCCTGTGGATCGCGCTGTCGCTGCTGACCGTGGCGCTGGCCGCGGTGTGGATGTACCGGCTGATCGAGGCGGGCAACGAGGTGGCGGCGCTGCTGGTCAACGCCGCCGCGATCCTGCTGGTCTCGCCGGTGTCGTGGTCGCACCACTGGGTGTGGGTGGCGCCCGCGCTGGTCGTGGCCGTCGACCTGGTCGTGCGCGGACGCTCCCGCGGATTCACCGCCATGGTGGCGGTGTTCACCCTCATGTTCCTCGTCGGCCCGCAGTGGGTTCTGCCGCATTCGGAGGGCAAGGAACTCGACTGGACCTGGTGGCAGCAGATCGTGGGCAGCAGTTACGTGTGGGCCACGTTCGCGGTCATCGTGTACGCGGTGGTCACCTACCGGCCCGCCAAGAAGCCCTCGGCCGAACCGGAACTCGCCGCGGCCTGAGCACTCAGTCCTCGGCCGGGGTCAGGAAGGCGGCGAGGGCGGCAGCGTAGGCGGGGACGTCGGCGGCGCCCATGAGTTCGCGGCACGAGTGCATGGCGAGTTGGGGTGCGCCGACGTCGACGGTCGAGATGCCGGTGCGGGCGGCGGTCATCGGTCCGATGGTCGACCCGCACGGCAGGTCCGCGCGGTGGACATACCGCTGCAACGGCACCCCCGCCTGCGCACACGCCAGCGCGAAAGCCCCCGCACCCGCCGCGTCGGTGGCATAGCGCAGATTCTGGTTGACCTTGAGCACCGGCCCGCCGCCGACCTCGATGCGATGCGCGGGTTCGTGTCGCTCGGGGTAGTTCGGGTGCGTGGCGTGCGCCATGTCGCCGGAGACGACGATCGAACCGGCCAACGCGGCGAGGTAGTCCGCGCGACCGCCGCCGCGGGCGAGCACGATCCGTTCCAGCACGGCGGGCAGCAGATCGGACTGGGCGCCGCGATCGGACTGGCTGCCGACCTCCTCGTGGTCGAACATCACCAGCACCGGCGTCGCCGTGCCCGGTTCGTCGACCGCGGCCAGGAAGGCTTGCAGTCCGGCGTAGCAGGTGCCCTGGTTGTCGAGGCGGGGCGCGCTGACCAGATCGTTGTCGCGGCCGACCAGGGTGCTCGGGGCGAGATCGTGGGTCATCAGTTCCCAGCCGAGCACATCGGCACCGGCGACCCCGGCCCGCTCGGCGACGAAGTCGAGGAACGAGACCGGTGTGTCACCGATCCCCCAGATCGCGTTCACGTGCCGCTGCGGATCCAGGGTGACCCCGCGCCGATCCTCGGACAGGTGGATGGCCAGCTGCGGCACCCGCAGGATGGGCTCGTCGATGCGGACCAGCACATCGTTCAGCCGCGCGCCCTCGCGCACGCTCAATCGTCCCGACAGCCCGAGTTCGCGGTCGAGCCAGGAGTTCAGCCACGCCCCGCCGTACGGCTCGAGCCCGACGAGCTGCCAGCCCGCCGACGCCAGGTCGGGATGCTGCTTCACGCGCAGATTCGGGCTGTCGGTGTGCGCGCCGACCACGCGGAACGGCTCGGCGGGCGTGTCCGCGATATCGGACCACGCGATCAGCGAACCACCGCGCACCACATAGTGTTTGCCACTGGCCTGCTCCCACGCCTGCGCCTCGGTCAGGGGCGTGAAACCGTTGGCGTCGAGTTCGGCCGCCACCGTCGCGCACACATGGAACGGCGAGGGTGACGCATCGATGAAGGCACACAGTCCGCTGGCCGTGGCCGCTGTCAGAGATACCGGCATGACGGCGATCCTAGGCGCCGGAGGCGGCGGGCTCAGTCCTCGAGTTCGGCGATGACCGACAGGGCGGCGACCAGATCGGTGTAGCGGCGCGCGCCCAACCGGCCCCGGAGCTCCTCTTCGGCGCACTGTTCCTGCGCGCGAATCCGGCCGACCAGCTTGGCGCCGAGGCTGCTCAGGCCGATCAGGATGCGCCTGCGGTCATCGGTGGCCGCGACCCGGAAGATCAGGCCGCGTTCGGCGAGATGGTCGGCGTGGCGGGTGGCCGAGGACGGGGCCAGGCGCGCGTGGGCGGCCAGTTCCGACATGGTCACCCCGTCGTCGGTGGACAACTGCGACAGAATCGCCCAGTGATCCGCCGTGAGATTGTCCGCTGTCAACGCGGATTCGAGTTGACCGACCCAATTACGCTCCGCCGAGCGCAGGGCGCCGTGCAGCGTGGAATAACCACTGATGATGGACACCGACGACATTCCCACCTCTCGCACTAGGCGATAGGGTACAGAATGCCCACGTTCGACGAGAGCCGGGACGAAACGATCGAGATTCTCTCGATCGTGCCCACCCAGGGGCCGGGTGGCATCATCGCACCGTCGTGCACCGCCGCCATTTCCCTGGCCGTCGATGAAATCAACAGCGGCACAGGAATTCTCGGTCGTGAAATTCGGCTGACAACCATCGACGGCGGGCGGAAACCGAACGAGGTGGCCGCCGAGGTCGAGGCACTGATGGCCACCGGAATGGTCGGCGCGATCACCGGATGGCACACCTCCGCCGTGCGCCGCGCGGTCGCCGTCGCCGCCGACGGCCGGGTCCCCTACCTGTACGCGACCGGCCACGAGGGCCTGTCCGACGAACGCCCCGGTGTGCTCCTGGTCGGCGAACATCCCGACCAGCAGATCGTCCCCGCCGCCGCCTGGTTGTCGCGCGAACTCGGCGTGCGCCGCTGGGCGGTGATCGGCAACGACTACATCTGGCCCCGTCAGACCGCCCGCGCCCTGCGCCGAGCCCTCCCCGCCCCCGGCGACATCGTCGTCGAGCGCTACGTCCCCCTCGGCACCACCGATTTCCGCGCCTTCCTGCACGATCCGGTACTGCTGCTGGCCGACGCCGTCCTGGTCCTCATGGTCGGCGCCGACACGGCCCGCTTCAACCGCCAGTTCACCACCGCGGGCCTGCCCCCGATCCTTCCCCGCCTCAGCCCCGCCGTCGACGAGAACGTCCTGCTCAGCGGCGGCCCGTCGGCGAACACCAACCTGTACGTGGCATCCAGCTTCTTCGTCGACGACCACCTCACCGACGGCCGCGCCCGCCGAGATCGCTACCGCGAACACCAGGGCACCTTCGCCCCCGCCCTGACCACCTTCAGCAACGCCACCTACGAGTCGATGCACATCCTGCGCGCCCTGGCCGACACCGTAGGCACCCTCGACGTCACCACGATCTCAGCCCGCCTGGCCGACGGCATCACCCTCGACGGCCCCACCTCCCGCCGCGGCTTCCGAGGCAACCAGGCCACCGGCCCCACCTTCCTCGCCGAAGCCGACGGCGTCGACTTCACCATCATCGACGAGCTGATCTGAACCGTTCGAAGATCGTTGCGAGACAGCTAATGTCATCGCGTGGAAGCCGCACAGGTTCAGAAGAAGCTCGAACTCTCCGCCGATGAGGACTTCATCCTGACGGCATGGCAGTACCGGATGATGCAGCGCGACATCGCCGCGTCGAAGGGCAAGCACCTCGCGGGCAAGCGCGAGGCCCGCAATGTATTTCGCACCGGCGTGGTCGATGCCATCGGACAGCGCGAGGACGAGGACTGGTCATCGGCGGTCGCCGCGGCGGTCCGGCAGATCGCCGCCGATGGCGCGGCGCCGGATCTCGAGGTCCTCGAATCCGCTGGGCCGCAGCTGTCCTCGCTGGTGGCGCGGAGGTCGCGCGCCCTGCTGCTGCTCATCGACCTGTACGGCTTCGAACCGTGGGTCGAGGGCAAGTGGGACAAGGGTGTGCGCGCCGAGACGCTGGGCGAGGCGCATCGGTCGATGGATCAACTGCATCCCGAAGACCTCGACGCAGTCGAAACCGCCTATCGAGACGCGATCAAGACCCTGTCGAAGACGGGTTCCTGGACCAAGTACGCGCTGCTCGCCGGAGCCGGGCTCGGACTCGGCGTCCTCACCGGCGGCCTCGCCGCACCGGCCATCGCCGGTGCGTACGGAGCACTCGTGCTCGGCTATTCGGGCGCGGTCGCCACGACCGCGGGCATGGCCGCGCTGGGCGGTGGATCGATCGCCGCCGGTGGCTTCGGCATGGCCGGTGGCGCCGCCCTCATCACCGGACTCAGCGGCGCGGCCGGGGCCGGTGCGGTCACGTTCGCCGGTAAGGCCGCCGGGTTCACCGCCGCTCGCGTCGCTGCCGACGCCATCCGGCTCCACGTGGTAACCCAGCTCGTCCTGCGCGATGTCGACGGCAACGAGGAGGCGGCCAAGGCCGTCATCGTCAGCCTCCGCGAGCGGGTCACCAACCTCGGCAGGACCGTCGCGACCCTGGCCGAACGCATCGAGATCCTGCGCGCGCAGCTCGAGACCAAGCAGGCGGAGGTGAACGCGGAACGGGAGCAGCGGGTGGCGGCCGAAGACCGCGTCGCCCGCTTCCGCGCCGTCGCCGACCGGCTCAAGGAGCGCGTCGCCGGCCCCGAGGACGCGGAACTGCAAGCCCTGCTCGCCGAACTGGAAGAACTCGAAGGCGAGAAGAAGACCACCGAGACCCTCGCCGAAGGGGTCACCGCCCTGGCCGACGACCTCGAGGAAGCCGCGTGAGCACCGACGACCGGACCCCACCGGTCGACGCCGACTTCCTCGGCAACCTCGACGCCCTCACCCGCGACCTCGACGACATCGAAGCCCTCGCCGCCGCGGCCCTGTCGGACGAGCCGATCGACCAGGCGACGACGCAGCGCCTCGCGCACGCGCCGACCGGCCTCCGCTACGACGAACTCACAGCCCACAATCAGCGACGCCGCGAGGTCGAAGCGTGGGGCGAGCCCGAGATCGCCGACATCCTTGACCCCGTCGCGCTGGCACAGCTCGAGGCATGGCGGGCAGCGGCGCGACACCCGTGGGAGGGCGGCGACTTCGTGGTCGTCGGTGCCGCCGGGCTCATCGGCGCACTCGCCGCCCTCTACGACACCCGGGTCGACGCCACCGTGCTCAAAGGCCTGAGCTCGTTGAAGAACAGCGACCTGCTGCGCCGGTGGGAAAAGGACTCAGCCCGGCTCCCCATCGACTACACCGGCCCGAAATTCGGCGGCCCCGCACACCGCGTCCGATCGGCGGGCCACGACATCGGCCGCTTCTTCACCGCACTGAACCAGGTCCGCACCGGCACTTTCGAGGGAACATGGTGGGACGACGGTCAGCGACTCGTCACCCGGGTCACGACCACCCGATCCGGCCTACCGTTCGCCCAGGCCCCCGAACTGCACCACGCCATCGCCCTCCTGATGAAGCACTGGGCCGCCGACTTCGTCACCCCCATGAGCCTGCCGCTACCCGGCTGGACCCTGCTAGGCGACATGCCGATCCGCGACCTACGCAAATTCGCCGACGCCGCCTACGCGGGAACCAACACCGGCGACGGCCTGAACCTGCGCTCAGGCCTGCTCACCCCCGGCCTCGGAATGCTGGCCACAGAACTCGTCATCCGAACCCACACCCACCTGACCGCCTACAACTCGACCGGCACCCCCCGCCTGGAACCGTCCGCAGCGGCCAAACGCACAGAAATGCTGCTCGCCGCACACACCGCGGCCGGCGCGATCAGCCTGTCGAAAACCGCAGCCGCCGCCATCACCGGCGAGACAGCAATCGCCGCCCGCCACCTCAACGTCCCCGTCCTCCTACGAGTCGGCACCCTCGCCCTCCAGGTCCGCTCCGACACCACCACCCGAGCACAAGCCGGCACCCCATCATGGACACAACTACTCACCGACGAAGCCACAACCTGGACCCTCCCCGAAGCAATCACCCTCGCAGACCTACTGACCGACGCCTGAACCCGCCAGCTCCCGCACCCCCGGCCACATCACCAAACCCGAAGTCAGCCACCTACCGGGCTCCAAGCCACACACCAAACCCGAAGTCGGCCACCTGCCGCACTCCCAGCCACATCTCGCCACTTAAGTCCGCCATGACCGCACTCCCAGCCCCGCACCCGCGACCCCGAGGAGCGGCGGCCACGCAGTGGCCGGTCGCGGCCGGGCCGCCGGTTAGGCGCCGCGGCGTACGCGACGAAG
>NZ_JBHVVA010000013.1:0-84702 GCF_042883805.1 Nocardia sp. NPDC058176
CGAACCCGGAAGCTAAGGCCACCTGCGCCGATGGTACTGCACTCGACAGGGTGTGGGAGAGTAGGACACCGCCGGAACATCATTGCGAAAGGCCCCCAGCATTTATGCTGGGGGCCTTTTTGTGTTTATGGTCTACCTGTCGCATCGTCACCGGTCCAGGGGGGAACCATGAATTACTATCCGCCGCAGTCGAACTACGCGCCGCAGCCGTACTATCCACCGGCACCACCCAACAGGAGCGGTAGCCGGGTGGTGCTCATCATCGTCCTCTGTCTGGTCGGTGTCGGAATCATCGTCTCCGGCGCGCTCTTCGTCATCGTCAAGAATGTGACGAGCGACGACAATCCGTTCTCGTTGAACACACAGGAGCTCGTGCGGCCCGAGATCGGGCAGTGCACCGCGGCGACGGAGACGATCGTCGACTGGTCGGCCGTGGTCCTCGACTGTTCGGATCCGGCGGCGACGATGAAGGTTGTCGTGTCGGAGCTTGCGGCGGACGGCGACGTCGCCGCCGAATGCTCGACGCCGGACAAGCTGCTGATCGTCGACGGGCGGGTGGACGGCGACTACACGGTGGTGCACGCGTGTGCGGCGCCGAACCTCGAGGTCGGTCGATGCTATTCGGGCGGAATCGGCGGTTTTCAGCATGTGAGTGGGTGCGTGGACGGGAGCATCGTCGCTCAGCTCGACCGGGTCCTGCCCGGCGTCACCGATACGTCGGTGTGTGAGACGACGTCGACGGATATCGCCATCAAGATGAGTTACATCTCCGTCACAACCATGCACTTCATCGACAAGCGGGAAGGGTCCACCTACTGTTTCGTGCCCTTCACGGGCTGAGGTTCGGCTCGGCGGGGCGGGTTTGGTCGTTGCCGGAGGGGGTCGCTTACAGTGTTCGGGTGCGCCTTGTGATTGCTCGTTGCCAGGTTGATTATGTCGGTCGGCTGACCGCTCACCTTCCGATGGCTCGTCGGCTGTTGATGATCAAGGCCGACGGGTCGGTGCTGGTGCATTCCGATGGTGGCTCGTACAAGCCGCTGAACTGGATGAGTCCGCCGTGCTGGCTGGAGGAGCGGGATATCGCCACGCTGGTGCCCGCTGAGCTCCCCGACGGCGTAGCGGTGCTGCGGGAGGGCAAGACGAGCCTGCCGGACAGCATCAAGGCGCTGTGGGTGGTCACGAACAAGGCCGGCGAGGAACTGCGGATCACCATCGAGGACATCGAGCACGACTCGCTGCACGAACTCGGCATCGATCCCGGTCTGGTCAAGGACGGGGTCGAGGCGCATCTGCAGGAACTGCTGGCCGAGCACGTGACGAAACTCGGCGAGGGATACACCCTGATCCGGCGTGAGTACATGACCGCGATCGGGCCGGTCGACCTGCTGTGCCGCGACGCCGACGGCGCGACCGTGGCGGTGGAGATCAAGCGGCGCGGGGACATCGACGGCGTCGAACAGCTCACCCGCTATCTGGAACTGCTCAACCGCGACCCGCTGCTGGCGCCGGTGGCCGGGGTGTTCGCGGCGCAGCAGATCAAGCCGCAGGCCAAGATCTTGGCCGCGGACCGGGGAATCCGCTGCCTCACGCTCGATTACGACGAGCTGCGTGGCACGGAGAGCAACGTTTTCCGCCTGTTCTAGGAAACGCCACCATGCCGCGACGCAAACCACGCCACGATCGCCGCAGCGGCCCGGCGCCGCTCGGTGACGTCTACGGGCGGACCGAGGCGGGGCCGCGCGACGACGAGACCTATATCGTCCGAACCGTGCCCGGTGCGCGGGCCGTGAAGACCTACCGGTGCCCCGGCTGCGACCACGAGATCGCGCCCGGTGTCGCCCACATCGTCGCCTGGGCGGCCGAGGGCGGCGAGGACGACCGAAGACACTGGCACCAGGGCTGCTGGAACGGCAGGCGCACCAGGGGGATCACCCGCCGCTGGTCCTGAACACACAGCGAAAACCGAAGGCCGCCTCGATGATTCGAGGCGGCCTTCGGTTTTCCAGTGAAGACGATGTCGTCGCAGGCCCGACGTCAGTTGCTGATGTCGGCGTTTTCGCGGTCTTCGTCGACGATGTCCTCGTCGGCGTCGGCCACCTCGGGGATGGCCTTGTTCTGGCGCGAACCCGACACCGACTTGTTGTTGCCGTTGTTGTTGCTGATCGACTTGCGCTCGGGGGCGCCGTCGAGCAGCTCGCTCTCGCGGTTGACCGCGGCGAGCATGGCGGGCACCGAGTCGAGCTGACCACGGATACCGAGCAGCTGGGCCAGTACCCGGCCGCGCAGCACGCGCATCTCCTCGGCCAGTTCCTTCGCGTGTGCGATCTTGCGCTCGGAGGTCTGGGTGGCGGAGCTGATCAGGCGGTTCGACTCATCGGTCGCGTCCTTGATCCGCTGGGCGGCCTCGGCGCGACTGGTGGCCTCGAGCTCCTCCATGGCACGGGTCAGCTTGGTGCGCCGATCGTTCATGGTGGCCTCGAAGTCCTGCTGGGTGGCCTTGCGCTTGGCTTCGGCCTCCTTGCCGAGGCGTTCGACATCGGCTTGGGCGGCTTCGATGATCTTGGCGGACTCGGTGCGCGCGTTCGCGAGGGTCTGCTCGAACTCGATCTCGAGCGCCTCGCGCTTCTCCTTGGTCTCCGCGAGCAGCGACTCGTACTTGCCACGCATCTCGGTGGCCTGCTGCTCGGCGATCGACACCATCTCGGCGGCCTCGGCCTGCGCCAGCGCGCGGACCTCGGACGCTTCGTCCGAGGCGAGGCGCAGCATGCGCGAGATGCGGTCGGACATGCCTTCGGCGGTGGTCGGCGGCACGGAAAGCCGGTCGACCTCCTTGCGGAGCTCGTCGATCTCGTCACGCGCGTCTTCCAGCTGGCTGGCGAGATTGCGGGCCTGCGCGGCGGCAGCGTCCCGGTCGGTGGCGGTGACGCGGAGCTCAGCGTCGAAGCGGTCGAAGTAGTTGCGCACCTCGTCTTGCGCATAACCCTTGCGCACAACGGTGAAGGGCAGTGCAACGAAGCGATTGCGATCGGACTCAGGTGACGACATGGCACACAAAATACAGCCTCGAGCGAGGCTATGGAGACTCGACCGTGATTGTGATCTCGCCGAGATTTACCGAGCCTATCCGCCTACTAGTGCGTAACATTCGGGTTCGGCTCGACGAGCTCGACCAGCACACCCCCAGCATCCTTCGGATGGATGAAGTTGATGCGGGAATCCGCGGTGCCGTGACGAGGTGCTTCGTACAGCAAACGGAGCCCGCGATCGCGCAGGAAACCCGAAACCGCCTCGATGTCGGTGACCCGGTAGGCCAGCTGCTGCAGGCCCGGCCCGCTGCGGTCGATGAACTTGGCGATCGTGGACTCGGGGGTCAGCGGTGCCAGCAACTGCAGGGCGGTCGCGCGGTCGGCCGCCGCGGGGCACGAGAGCATCGCCTCGACGACGCCTTGGGCCTCGTTGACCTCGCGATGGGTCTCGACCATGCCGAGGTTGTCGGTGTACCAGGCCACGGCGGCGTCCAGATCGGGCACGGCGATGCCCACGTGGTCGACGGCGATGACGTAGTCGGCGGGAATGAAGTTCACGTTGCTCACCCCACGAAGTTAGCCCGCACCTGCGTGCCGGGCACGCGCCGATACCGGTTACCGTTGAGTGCAACCCTTGACGCCGACGGTCCCGCCGTTGGCGTCGCGGCGAGGTTCGACTCTATGAATGCGAGGCTTTCGTGACGACTTCTGTCATCGTGTCCGGTGCGCGTACCCCGGTCGGCAGGCTGCTGGGCGGCCTGAAGGGCTTCAAGGCCTCGGATCTGGCCGGTGTGGCGATCAAGGCGGCGCTCGAGAAGGGCGGCGTCGCGCCCGAGCAGGTCGACTACGTGATCCTCGGCCAGGTGCTGCAGGCCGGTGCCGGGCAGCTGCCCGCGCGCCAGGCCGCGCTCGCCGGTGGCATCCCGTTGGATGTGCCTTCGCTGCTGATCAACAAGGTCTGCCTGTCGGGCATCAACGCGATCGCGCTGGCCGACCAGCTCATCCGCGCCGGTGAGCACGAGATCATCGTGGCCGGTGGCATGGAGTCGATGAGCCAGACTCCGCACCTGCTGCCCAAGAGCCGTGAGGGCTTCAAGTACGGCGACACCACCCTGGTCGACCACATGGCCTACGACGGCCTGCACGACGTGATCACCGACCAGGCGATGGGCCTGCTCACCGAGGAGCGCAACGACCTGGACAAGGTGACCCGCGAGGAGCAGGACGCGCTGGCCGCGGCCTCGCACCAGCGCGCCGCCGCCGCGTGGAAGAACGGCGTGTTCGACGACGAGGTCGTGCCGGTCGCCGTGCCGCAGCGCAAGGGCGACCCGATCTACGTCACCGAAGACGAGGGCATTCGCGCCGACACCACCGTCGAGTCGCTGGGCAAGCTGCGTCCGGCCTTCCGCAAGGACGGCACCGTGACCGCGGGCACCGCCTCGCAGATCTCCGACGGCGCGGCCGCGGTGGTCGTGATGAGCAAGGCCAAGGCGCAGGAGCTGGGCCTGGAGTGGATCGCCGAGATCGGTGCGGCCGGTCAGGTCGCCGGTCCGGACTCGACGCTGCAGGACCAGCCGGCCAACGCCATTCTCGCCGCGTGCGCGAAGGAGGGCATCACGCCTGCCGAGCTGGACCTGATCGAGATCAACGAGGCGTTCGCGGCCGTGGGTGTCTCCTCGACCAAGAAGCTGGGCTACGACCCGGAGAAGGTCAACGTCAACGGTGGGGCGATCTCGATCGGTCACCCGCTGGGCATGTCCGGTGCGCGCATCCTGCTGCACCTGGCGCTGGAGCTCAAGCGCCGCGGTGGCGGCGTGGGCGCTGCCGCACTCTGTGGTGGCGGCGGTCAGGGCGACGCCCTGATCATCCGCGTGCCTGCCTGAACCTGCTGAACACCCGAAGGGCCCCGGTATTCGTACCGGGGCCCTTCGGTGTGACCGGTCCAACTACGACGTGTCGTAGGTCATGCTGCACAATGGGCGGCATGGGTTTCTTCGATTTGCGGTCCACGGCCAGTCGGTTTCGGTTCTTCGCGGTGCTCGAGGCGCTGTCGTGGATCGGTCTGCTGACCGGTATGGCGTTCAAGTACATCCCGGCCGAGGGCAACGAGATCGGCGTGAAGATCTTCGGGCCGGTGCACGGTGCGATCTTCGTGCTGTTCGTGATCACCGCGCTGCTGACCGCGCGCGAGCTGAGCTGGGGCTGGAAGACCACCGTCCTGGCGCTGCTGTCGAGCATTCCGCCGCTGGCCACCGTGCTGTTCGAGGTGTGGGCGGTGCGCACCGGTCAGCTCGGTGAACTGAGCGCTGACGCGAGCAAGGGCTCCGCGGCAGCCACGCCTGCCGCTTCGTGACAAACTGGGGAGCGTGACTCGACCCGCTGCCCGTCGTCCTTCGCCCGCCGCCGCCGCTGCCATGTCCGGTGCGGTGGATCTGTCCGCGCTGAAGCAGCCGCCCGCCGCGCCCGGCGGGGCGGCTGCCACCCCGGGGAACCACACGGTCACCGAGGCGGATTTCGAGAGCAAGGTGATCCGCCGCTCGACGCAGGTGCCCGTGGTGGTCGCGCTGTACTCGCAGCGCAGCCCGGGCAGCGTCGAGCTGGTCCGCACGCTGGAGCGGCTCAACGCCGCCGACGGCGGTTCCTGGGACCTGGCGACCATCGAAGCCGAACCCAACATGAACATCGTCCAGGCGCTGCGCGTGCAGGGGATCCCGACGGTGATCGCGGTGGCGGGCGGCCAGCCGCTGGCCGATTTCGAAGGCGCCCAGCCGGAGCCTCAGGTGCGCCAGTGGATCGACGCGGTGCTCGACGCGACCGCGGGCAAGCTGGAGGGCGACGCCGGCGCCCAACCCGAGCCCGAGGTCGAGGACCCGCGCTTCGTCGCCGCCGAGGACGCGCTGTCCGAGGGTGACATCGCGGGCGCCGAGGCGGCCTACGAGGCCATCCTGGCCGAGGAACCGGCCAACGAGGAAGCCAAGGCGGCCCTGCGCCAGCTGCGCTTCCTGACCAGGGCCCAGCAGCTCGACCCGGCCGTGGTCGCCACCGCCGACGCCGACCCGGCCGACCTGGACGCCGCCCTCGACGCCGCCGACGTGGAACTGCTCGAACAGCGCCCCGAGGCGGCCTTCGACCGCATCATCGCCATCGTCAAGCGCACCGCGGGCGACGACCGCACCAGGGCCCGCACCCGCCTGCTCGAACTGTTCGAGCTGTTCGACCCGGCCGAGCCCTTCGTGATCGCGGCCCGGCGCAAGCTCGCGACCGCCCTGTACTGACCCACTTCGTATCGAGGCCGCCCCGGCCGAACCGCCGGGGCGGCCTCGCCGTATCTCCTCACAGACCCGCGGCAGCCCGCCGCGAGCTGACTCGAGGAGCACACCATGACCTCACTCGACCACTCGGCAGCGGTCGATCCGGCCGCCGTGGAAGCCTTCGCGGGCACCATGATCGAGATGCTCGATCACGCGAGCGCCGCGTTGATGATCAGCATGGGCCATCAGGTCGGCCTGTTCGACGCGATGGCGGCGGTCCCCGGCGCGACCAGTGCGCGGCTCGCCGCCGCCGCCGATCTCGACGAGCGCTATGTGCGCGAATGGCTCGGCGCCGTCACCACCGCGGGCATCGTCGACTACGACCCGGTCACCACCACCTACACCCTGCCGCCCGCGCACGCGGCCAGCCTGACCAGGGCGGCCGGGCCGGACAATCTGGCGCGGGTCATGCAGTTCATCGCCCAGCTCGGCGAGGTGGAGCCGAAGATCGTCGAACGATTCCGCACCGGTGGCGGTCTGTCCTACGAGGACTACGGGCGGTTCCACGCGCTGATGGCCGAGGAGAGCGCGGAGGTCTTCGACGCCGCCCTGCTCGACGTGATCCTGCCGATGGCGCCGGGGCTGCCGGAACGGCTGCGTGCGGGCATCGACGTGGCCGATATCGCCTGTGGCAGTGGACATGCCGTGAATCTGATGGCCGCGGCCTTCCCGGCGAGCCGGTTCACCGGGTACGACTTCTCCGCCGACGCGGTCGAGGTGGGTATCGCCGAGGCGGAGGCCATGGGGCTGACCAACGTGACGTTCGCGGTGTGCGATGTCGCCGAATTGCACGCTCCCGAATCCTGTGACCTGATCACGGTTTTCGACGCTATCCACGATCAGGCGCATCCGGCTCGGGTGCTGGCGAACATCGCCGAAGCGCTGCGCGCCGATGGTGTGTTCCTGATGGTCGACATCCACGCCTCCAGCACGCTCGAGGAGAACATCGACCTGCCGCTCGGCCCCTTCCTCTACACCATCTCGACGATGCACTGCATGTCGGTCTCGCTCGGTCAGGGCGGCGATGGGCTCGGCACGGTCTGGGGCGAACAGCGCGCGCTGTCGATGCTGGCCGACGCGGGTTTCACCGAGGTGACGACCAGCCACGTCGACGGCGATCCACTCAACACCTACTACGTCGCGCGTAAGGCCGGCGCTAGGTGAGCCACAGGGCGCTGTGGCGCGCGAGAGTGACTGTTGCCGAGGCCGGTTGGCCGTGCCAGGGGGTTTGCTCGGCGGTGACGGTGCCGAGGTTGCCGATGCCGGAGCCGCCGTAGGCGGTGGCGTCGGTGTTGAGGATCTCGCGCCAGGGGCCGGGGTGGGGCAGGCCGATGCGGTAGTTCTCGCGGGTCGAGCCGGAGAAGTTGAAGACGCAGGCCACGGCGGCGCCATCGGTGGACCAGCGGAGGAAGGCGAAGACGTTGGCGGTGCTGTCGTCGGCCTCGAGCCAGGAATGCCCGCCGGGGGTGGTGTCCTGGCTCCACAGGGCCGGGTGCGCGGTGTAGGTGTGGTTGAGGTCGGTGACCATGGTCGAGATGCCCTGGTGCAGTGGGTTTTCCAGTTCGTGCCAATCGAGGCCGCGGTCGTTGTCCCACTCGCGGAACTGGCCGAACTCCTGGCCCATGAACAGCAGTTGTTTGCCGGGGTGGGACCACATGTAGGCCAGGAGGGCGCGCACGCCGCTCGCCTTGGCGAAGTCGTCGCCGGGCATGCGGGTCCACAGGGTGCCCTTGCCGTGCACCACCTCGTCGTGACTGATCGGCAGGACGTAGTTCTCGCTCCACGCGTAGACCAGCGAGAAGGTCATCTCGTTGTGGTGCCAGGAGCGGTGGATCGGGTCGCGGCCCAGGTAGCCGAGGGTGTCGTGCATCCAGCCCATGTTCCACTTCATGGTGAAACCGAGCCCGCCGACATCGGTACCGCGGGTGACGCCGGGCCAGGTGGTCGACTCCTCGGCGATGGTGACGACACCGGGGTGCGCGCGGTGCACGGTGTCGTTGAGTTCCTGCAGGAAGTCGACGGCTTCCAGATTCTCTCTGCCGCCGTAGATGTTGGGTTCCCAGCCGCCGTCGGGGCGCGAATAGTCCAGGTACAGCATGGAGGCCACCGCGTCGACGCGCAGGCCGTCGATGTGGAACTCCTCGATCCAGAACGCCGCGTTGGCGACCAGGAAGTTGCGCACCTCGTTGCGGCCGAAGTCGAAAACGTAGGTGCCCCAGTCGAGTTGCTCGCCGCGGCGCGGATCGGGGTGCTCGTAGAGCGGGGTGCCGTCGAAGCGGGCCAGGGCCCACTCGTCGCGCGGGAAGTGCGCGGGGACCCAGTCCAGCAAAACGCCGATTCCGGCGTTGTGCAGGTGGTCGACGAGGAAGCGGAAATCGTCGGGGCTGCCGAATCGGGAGGTGGGCGCGTAATAGGAGGTGACCTGGTAGCCCCAGGAACCGCCGAACGGATGCTCGGCGACCGGCAGCAGCTCCACGTGCGTGAAGCCGGTGGTGCGCACGTAATCGGCCAGCTGTTCGGCCATTTCGCGATAGCCGAGGCCGGGGCGCCACGACGCGAGATGCACCTCGTAGATGCTCATGGGGGAGCGGGTGGCGTCGGTGCGGGCGCGGCGGTCGAGCCAGTCGCCGTCGGTCCACACGTGATCGGCGCGGGCCACCACCGACGCGGTGGCGGGCGGGACCTCGGCGGTGAAGGCCAGCGGGTCGGCGTGATCCACGACGCGACCGTCCGCGCCGTGGATCCGGTACTTGTAGCGCGTGCCGGGACCGACGCCCGGGACGAACACCTCCCACACCCCGGAGGTCCCGAGGGCGCGCATCGGCGTGGAAGTACCGCCCCAGTGGTCGAAATCGCCGAAGACGGTGACCCCGCGGGCATTCGGGGCCCACACCGCGAACGAGGTGCCGTCGACCTCGCCGTCGAGGGTGGTGTAGTGGCGTGGATGCGCGCCGAGCACCTCCCACAGCCGGGTGTGGCGGCCCTCGCCGATGAGGTGCAGGTCGAACTCGCCGACGGTGGGCAGGAAGCGGTAACCGTCGGCGGAGATCACGGTGGGGGCGCCGGGGTAGGCGGTGCGCACGCGGTAGTCGTCGATGCGCGGGTACGGCAGGGTCGCGGCGAAGACGCCGTGGCCCAGCGACTTCAGCGGATGCTCGGCGTCACCGACCAGCACCGAGACCGCGTCGGCGTGCGGGCGCAGCACGCGCACCGCGGTGCCGTCGGCATGCGGGTGCGCGCCGAGGACGGTGTGCGGGTCGGGGTGGGTGCCCGCCGCCAGGAGCAGCAGGTCGCGCCGTTTCATCACAGGGTCCTGCGATGGGCCAGTGAGGCGCGGGCGGCGGCGGGGATCGCGGGCAGCGCGAGGATGTGTGCGACGGCGCGAGCCGGGTCGAGGCGGACGAAATTGCGCTGCGCCCAGTGGTATTCCTCGCCGCTGACCTCGTCGAACACCACCGGGTGATCGTGCCACTCGCGGCCGATCGAGGGCAGGTCGAGTGAGATGTGGCCCTGCTCGGCGGCATACGGGTTCAGGTTGATGATCACCAGGACGGCGTCACCGCTGACCGGGTCGAACTTGGAGTAGGCGATCAGCGCGTCGTTGTCGACGTGGTGGAAGTGGATGCAGCGCAACTGTTGTAGCGCGGGATGATTGCGCCGGATCTCGTTGAGCCTGGTCAGCCACGGCTCCAGCGATTCGCCGCGAGCCAGCGCGCCGGCGAAATCACGGGGGCGCAGTTCGTACTTCTCCGAGTCGAGGTATTCCTCGCTGCCCGGTCGCACCGCCTCGTGCTCGAACAGCTCGAAACCGGAGTACACGCCCCAGGTGGGCGCGAGGGTGGCCGCGAGGGCGGCGCGGATGGCGAACATGCCGGGGCCGCCGTGCTGCAGGCTCTCGTGCAGGATGTCGGGGGTGTTCACGAACAGGTTGGGCCTGGCCTCGTCGGCCTTGGCGGCCAGTTCGTTGCCGAACTCGGTGAGCTCCCACTTGTGCACGCGCCAGGTGAAATACGTGTAGGACTGGCTGAATCCGCGCCGGGCCAGACCGTAGAGGCGGGCCGGGCGGGTGAACGCCTCGGACAGGAAGATCACGTCGGGATCGGTGCGGCGCAGCTGGGTGATCAGCCACTCCCAGAAGTCGGCGGGCTTGGTGTGCGGGTTGTCGACGCGGAAGATGGTGACGCCCAACGAGATCCAGTGCCGGACCACCCGCAGGACCTCGGCGTAGAGGCCGTCCGGGTCGTTGTCGAAGTTGACCGGGTAGATGTCCTGGTATTTCTTCGGCGGGTTCTCGGCGAAGGCGATGGTGCCGTCGGGGAGGGTGGTGAACCATTCCGGGTGCGCGGCGACCCACGGGTGGTCGGGGGCGCACTGCAGGGCCAGGTCGAGAGCTACTTCGAGGCCGAGTTCCGTTGCCGTGGTGACGAACTCGGCGAAGTCCCGCTCGGTGCCGAGGAGCGGGTGGACGGCATCGTGGCCGCCCTCGGCCGAACCGATCGCCCACGGCGAGCCCACATCGCCCGGCTCGGTGGTGAGGGTGTTGTTGCGGCCCTTGCGGTTGATCTCGCCGACCGGGTGGATCGGCGGCAGGTAGACCACGTCGAAGCCCATGCCCGCGATGCGGGGGAGTTCTTTCGCCGCGGTGGCGAAGGTACCGTGCACGGGGTCGCCGGCGGCGTCGCGGCCGCCGGTCGAGCGGGGGAAGAACTCGTACCAGGAACCGATCAGGGCGCGGCGGCGTTCGACCAGCACCGAATGCTGGGTGCCGCGGGTGACCATCTCGCGCAGGGGGGTCGCGCGCAGGATCTCGGCGACCTCCGCGCTGAAGGCAGGGGCGACGCGGGCCGGGAGCTGCTCGTCACCGCGCAGGGCCGTCGCGGCCGCGCGGAGGCGTTCGAACTGCTTCTTCGGGACGGCCTGGGCGGCCTTCTCGAAGAGGGTGGCGCCGATCTCCAGGTCATTGGCCAGATCGGCGGCGGACTGGCCGACCGCGAGCTTGGCCTCGACGGCCGAGCGCCAGGTGGCGATCGGGTCGCTCCAGCCTTCGATGCGGAAGGTCCAGATGCCGGGGACGTTGGGGGTGAAGACGGCGTTGAAGACGTCGGGCTCGTAGTCCGGGGTCATGCGGACGCGGGTGATGCGCGAGGAGCCGGGGGCGCGGACGGCGAGGGTGGCGGCTACCGCGTCGTGGCCCTCGCGCCAGACGACGGCGCGGACGGGGAAGACTTCGCCGACGGCGGCTTTGGCCGGGCGGCCGCCGGGGATGGATGGGGCGATGTCGTCGATGGCTATCCGGCCGGTCACTGGACAAACGTACTGCATGGGTGGAGCACCGGCGTGCTCGAGCGCGCGGGCAGGCAGGGCGGGCCGCGATGCGGCCCGCGGTGGATTCGAGCGACCGGAAGCGGGGGTCTTCACTGGGCACGCAGGCCGGCGAGCAGGCGGTCGAGGGCCGTGATGGTGTGGGACAGGGCGGTCGGGTCGGGGGTGGTGGCCAGCCAGAGGGCTGCTTCGTTCATCGCGCCCGACAGCAGGCGGGTGAGGGGGGCTACCGGTTGAGGCGGGAGGGTGCCCGCGTCGATCAGGGCCTGGAGGGCCTCGTTGAGGTGCCGGGCGGAATTGGCCTCGTCCAGAGCTCGCCATTCGTGCCAGCCGAGGACGGACGGGCCGTCGATCAGCATGATCCGCTGGACCAGGGGGTCGGCGGTGGCGCGCAGGAAGGCGGCGCATCCGGTGGTCAGCTGGGTCCACGCGTCGGCGTCGGCGTCCGCGGCGGTCGCCACCTGTTCGCCGACCTCCTGCTGCAGCGCGGTGAGGACGGCGCGGAACAGGTCGGCCTTGCTGTCGAAGTGGTGGTAGAGGGCGCCTTTCGTGACGCCGGACGCGGTGACGATCTCCGCCAGGCCGACGGCCGCGTAGCCCTTCTCGGCGAACAGGCGCCTGCTCTCGCGCAGCAGGGTGCGCCGGGTCTCCTCGCGCTGCCGCGCTCGCGCTGTCGATGGCATCCGGATTCCTCCCATTGACCTACCGGTGGTATGTGAACTACTCTACGACACATACCAACGGTATGTGAAAGGTGAACGTCATGAAACTGAGCGGCTTCTACCCCGTCCTCGCCACCTCCGACCTCCCCGCCTCGCGCGACTTCTACACGTCCTGGTTCGGCTTCGAGATCACGTTCGAAGCGGACTGGTACATCAGCCTGAAACGACCGGGCGGCGACGGCGCTCCCGACTACGAGCTCGCCCTGCTCGATCCCACCCACCCGACCATCCCGGCCGGATACGGCAAGCCGGTGCAGGGCCTGCTGCTGAACTTCGAGGTCGACGACGTCGACGCCGAATGGGAACGCCTCGTCGTGGCCGGTGGGCTGGCGGCCGAACTGGAGATCCGCAGCGAGGACTTCGGTCAGCGCCACTTCATCGTCGCCGATCCCGCGGGCGTCCTGATCGACGTCATCACCGAGATCCCACCGAGCCCCGAGTTCCTCGCGCAGTTCGCCCCGGGTACCGCCGCAACTCCCTGATCACGCGAGGACATGGGTAACTCCCCAGCCACCTCCCAGCTGTCCCGGACCCAACGCGAGCCCGACTGCCAACGGCCGGGCTACCGGAAGGCCCGCAATGGTCGCGGGGAGGCGGAACAGCTAGTCTTCGGCGGGTGAAGGCACTTCGTCGGTTCACTGTCCGTGCCCATCTGCCGGAGCGGCTCGCCGCGCTGGGCGAGCTCTCGACGAACCTGCGGTGGTCGTGGCACGGCCCCACGCAGGATCTGTTCGCCGAGCTCGACCCGGAGCTGTGGCGCACGGTCGGTCAGGATCCGGTGCGGATGCTGGGGGAGGTGCCCGCCGAGCGGCTCGACGAGCTCGCCACCGATCCCGGGTACCTCGCGCGCGTCGACGCGGCCGCTGCGGGACTGCGCGACTACCTCGCCCGGCCGCGCTGGTTCCAGGAGCAGACCGGCACGCAGGTCGCCGGGATCGCCTACTTCTCCATGGAGTTCGGTGTCACCGAGGTGCTGCCCAACTACTCCGGTGGTCTCGGCATCCTGGCCGGTGACCACCTCAAGGCGGCCTCGGATCTGGGATTGCCGCTGATCGGCGTCGGCCTGCTGTATCGCTCGGGGTACTTCCGGCAGTCACTGTCGGCCGACGGCTGGCAGATGGAGCACTACCCGGCACTGGACCCGCAGGGCCTGCCGCTGCGGCTGCTCACCAGCGACGGGTCGCCGGTGCTGATCCACGTGGGCATGCCGGAGGGTCGCGTGCTGCGGGCCAGGGTGTGGATCGCGCAGGTCGGCCGGATTCCGTTGCTGCTGCTCGATTCCGACATCGCCGAGAACGATCCGGAACTGCGCGCGGTCACCGACCGGCTCTACGGCGGCGACCAGGATCACCGGATCAAGCAGGAGATCCTGGCCGGCATCGGCGGCGTTCGCGCGGTGCGCGCCTACACCCGCGCCAACGGGCTGCCCGATCCCGATGTGTTCCACATGAACGAGGGCCACGCCGGTTTCCTCGGCGTCGAGCGCATTCGCGAATTCGTCGCGGGCGGACTGGATTTCGACACCGCGCTCGCGGCGGTGCGGGCGGGGACCGTGTTCACCACGCACACCCCGGTGCCCGCCGGGATCGACCGGTTCCCGATGCCGTTGGTGCGCAGGTACTTCGGCGGCGCGCACGGTGAATCCGAATCGGCGTTGCTGCCGGGGCTCTCGGTCGACCGGATTCTCGCGTTCGGCCGGGAGTCCGACCCCTCGGTGTTCAACATGGCGCACATGGGTCTGCGCATGGCGCAGCGCGCCAATGGCGTGTCGAAGCTGCACGGTGAGGTCAGCCGGGAGATGTTCGCCGCGCTGTGGCCGGGCTTCGACGCGGCCGAGGTGCCGATCGGCTCGGTCACCAACGGGGTGCACGCGCCGACCTGGGCCGCGCGCGAATGGATCGACAAGGCCCGCGAACTCGTCGGGCCCGAGCTGGTCGAGGAGGCGCGCGGCTGGGAGAAGCTCAGCGATGTCGACCTCGGGCAGCTGTGGTCGACGCGAAACACCTTGCGCGGCGTGCTCATCGACGAGGTGCGGCGCAGGCTGCGCGACTCGTGGCGGCAACGCGGCGCCGCCGAGGCCGAACTGGGCTGGATCGACGACGTCTTCGACCCGGACGTGCTCACCGTCGGCTTCGCTCGCCGGGTGCCGACCTACAAGCGCCTCACCCTGATGCTGCGCGACCCCGAACGCCTGCGCGCGCTGCTGCTCGACCCGAAGCGGCCGGTGCAGCTGGTGGTCGCGGGCAAGAGCCACCCCGCCGACGACGGCGGCAAGGCGCTCATCCAGCAGGTCGTGCGCTTCGCCGACGACCCCGAGGTGCGCCATCGCATCGTCTTCCTGCCCGATTACGACATGTCGATGGCCCGCTACCTGTACTGGGGTTGCGATGTGTGGCTGAACAATCCGCTGCGCCCGCTCGAGGCCTGCGGCACCTCGGGGATGAAGTCCGCGCTCAACGGCGGGCTCAACCTGTCCATCCGCGACGGCTGGTGGGACGAGATGTACGACGGCGAGAACGGCTGGGCCATCCCCACCGCCGACGGCGTGCGCGACGAGCACCGCCGCGACGATCTCGAGGCCTCGGCGCTGTACGAACTGGTCGAACGCACCGTCGCGCCCCGCTTCTACGACCGCGACGCCGACGGGGTGCCGGTTCGCTGGACCGAGATGGTGCGCCACACCCTGCAGACCACCAGCCCCAAGGTGCTGGCCTCGCGCATGGTCCGCGACTACGCCGAGCAGTACTACGGACCGGCCGCCGCCGCCTTCGGGCGGGTGGCGGGCGACGACTTCGCCGGTGCGCGCCAGGTCGCCGAGTACCGGCGCCGGGTCGACGCGGCCTGGCCGTCGGTGCGGGTGGCGCAGGTCGACAGTTCGGGGCTGCCCGACACCCCGGTGATCGGCGCCGAGCTGGCCCTGCACGCGCGCATCGAACTGGGCGGCCTCACCCCCGCGGACGTGGTCGTGCAGGCGGTGCTCGGCCGGGTCTCGCCGACCGACGACCTGTCCGACACCACCACCATCGAGATGACGCACACCGGCGCGGACGACGGCGCCGAGCTGTACTCCGTACAGGCGCCGGTCCCGCTCTCGGGTGCGGTCGGGTACACGGTTCGTGTGCTGCCGCACAACGCGCTGCTCTCGGGCGACGCGGAGCTGGGTGTGGTGTCCGTCGCAGGCGCGTGACCAGGACGGCCTGACACGGTGGTCGGGTTGTTCGATTCAGTGAACTTTCCGCTACCGTTCCTGGGCATCCTTCTTCTCTGAAACCCCGGACTGGAGAGTCATGGCCAGCGATGTCCTCACCCGCGCCCGAGGGCGCATCGACGGATACTTCGGTGTCACGTCGAGCGGGTCCACCTTCCGGCGCGAGGCGATGGCGGGCACGGTCACGTTCCTGGCCATGTCGTATGTGCTTGCGGTGAACCCGTCGATCCTCGGCGACGAGGGCGCGCTGGGCGACAAGGGCATCCCGATGCAGGCGGTGTTCACCGCGACGGCGGTGGCCGCGGTCTTCGGCACGCTGGTCATGGGCATCTGGGCGCGCTACCCGATGGCGCTCGCGCCCGGGATGGGCCTGAACGCGTTCTTCGCCTACACCGTGGTGCTGAGCATGGGGATTCCCTGGCAGGTGGCGCTGTCGGGCACCCTCATCTCGGGCGTGCTGTTCTTCGTCCTGTCGATCACCAAGATCCGGGAGAAGATCCTCAACGCGATTCCGCTGCAGCTGAAATTCGCGGTCGGCGCGGGCATCGGCTTGTTCGTGGCGTTCCTCGGTTTGAAGAACGCGGGCATCGTCGTCAACAGCGATGCCACCCTGGTCACCCTCGGTGACTTCACCAAGGGCACCACGCTGCTCGCGCTGTTCGGCCTGGTCGTCACCGTGGTCTTCCTGGTGCTCGGCTGGCACGGCGCGGTGCTCTACGGCATCGTCTCGACCACGATTCTGGGCATGGTGACCGGGCTGGTCGGCGTGCCGACCGGGATCGCCGAACTGCCGAAGGGTCTCGATCAGACCTTCGGTCAGGCGATCATCCATCTGCCCGACGCCTTCACCGGACAGATGATCATCGTGGTGCTCACCATGCTGTTCGTCGACTTCTTCGATGCCTCGGGCACGCTGATCGGCGTCGCGAACCAGGCGGGTCTGCTGAAGAAAGACGGCACGCTGCCGCGGGCGCGCAGCGCGATGGCCGCCGATGCGGTCGGCACCACCGCGGGCGCCATCATCGGCACCTCGACCACCACCGTGTACGTGGAGTCGACCGCCGGTGTGTCGGCGGGTGGCCGGACCGGCGTCACGGCGATAGCGACGGCGGGCTGGTTCCTGCTCGCGATGTTCTGCTATCCGGTCTTCTCGGTGATCGCCGGATCGGCCGAGGTGACCTCGGCCGCGCTGATCGTGGTCGGTGTGCTGATGGCGCGAGCACTCGGTGACATCGACTGGCAGCGGCTGGAATATTCGGTGCCCGCGTTCATCACCGTGATCATGATGCCGCTGACCTATTCCATCGCGAACGGCCTGGCCATGGGCATGATCTTCTACCCGATCGTGATGGTGGCCAGGGGCCGTGCCAAGGAAGTGCACCCGGTGATGTGGGCGCTGATGGTGCTGTTCCTCGCCTACTTCTTCTTCCTCGTGGAGTAACCGTGGCCGCGAATCCTGTGTCTATACTTAGGCAAGCCTAGCCAAGGTTCACAAGACGCAATGGCTCGGTGGTCTGAACTACCGGCGAAGAGGCCGCTCCGCGAGGAGCGGCCTCTTCGCTCGTCATGGGCAAGTTTCGAATCGCAGATGAGGACACGATGACCGATACCGCTACCCGCACCACCGCTTCCCCGCCCGCTCCCACCGTCGCCGATCAGGTACTCGGCAGCGACATCGGACTGCTCGTCCTGCGCGTCGTCTTCGGCGGCCTCTTCGCCGTGCACGGCGCCCAGAAACTGTTCGGGTGGTTCGGCGGAAAAGGCTTGGACGCGACCATCACCGGCTTCGCCAACATGGGCTACAACCCCGGCGAACTGTTCGGCACGCTGGCCGGTCTCACCGAGTTCGTGGGCGGACTCGCGCTGCTGCTCGGCCTGTTCACCCCGCTGGCGGCGGCCGCGATCCTCGGCACCATGGTCAACGCGATCTACATCAAGCTCGACGACGGCCTGCTCGGCAGCGGCGGCTACGAACTGGCCCTGCTGTACGCGATCCCCGCGATCACCCTCGCGTTCACCGGGCCTGGACGGCTCGCACTGGACCATGGGCGCCCGTGGGCGCGTCAGGGTCTGGTGTGGGGCGGCGCCGCGGTCGCGCTCGGCATCGTCACCGGCATCATCACCCTGATCTTCAAAGCGGTGCTGTGAGCTGAGTCGACAACCGTCGCGAAGGCGGCGCGGTGCCCGGAGTCCGGCTACCGCGCCGCCTTTTTCCTTGGCTGTCGGCGGCACCGATTACCCTCATCGGCGGTGCCGGTCGACGCGGCGCCACGCATCGTCCGCGCGTCGAAGAGGAGAGCTGGGATGAAGGCTTATGACCTGGGGTTCGGGGATTCGGCGGACAAGCTGGCCGAGACGCCCGGCGGGGAACCGCTGGCGCTCGCCGCGCCGGTGCGCTCCGGGTGGATCGGGAGCGAGGGTCCGGCCATCGACCCGGCGACCTGGCCGCGCGGGCCGGTCACCGGGCTGCCGATGATGCACGCGCTGACCCTGCGGTTGCCGGCGGATTTCCAGCGGCGTGGGCCCGGCTTTCCCGCGATCGCGTTCTTCCAGGGTGAGGGGCAGTTCGCCGATGCCAACGAGCCGGTCGTCGCCGATGCCGCCTCGGACGATCCCGTCGCCCGCGATCTGGTCGGCACCAAGCTGCACGCGCAATTGCGGATCCTGCACGACGAGATCGGCGGCGCCTTCGCGCTGATCTGGCTGACCGAGCGGGAATTCGCCGGTGGGCCGGTGGCACCGCCGGACGATGTCCGCCTGCCGGGCACGCCCGCCGCGAGTGACGAGGGCTGTAATGCCTGGGACGACGTGCATCCCACGGTGGGTGTCTGGCTCGCCGAACGGGTCGCCGATCCGAATGTCGGGATCGCGCCGGTCGAATACGATCCGGACACCCGCTACCAGGATCCGCTCACCGACGACTCCGGCTGGAACTCCTGGGCCGAACCGCTGTTCGGGCGCTCACACCTCGGTGGCACGGCGTTCCCGGTGCAGGCGTTGCCGGAGGGGCTCACGCCGTACTACCTGGAGATCGAAGAGGTCTCCGGGATGAACTTCGGCGGCGGCAATGCCCAGCTCGACCTGGAGTCGGGCGTGTTCGACTGGTCCTGCGGCTAGTCCACCATCGCCGGGCGGTCGTCGTCGGGATGTGCCCCGTCGGCGACCCCGCCCCGGCGCTGCGGCACCACGATGGGTTCGGTGATGCGCGAATCCGGCTCGGCGGCAGGGGGATTGATGATGATCGGTGCGATCGGGGCGGGTTGCTTTCGCGGTGACCCGGTACGGATCAGGATCGCGATGCCTGCCAGGGTGATCAGGTAGACGACCACGTAGATGTTGATCAGCACGTCCGACAGCGGCCACCACGGCGGCAGCAGGAAGGTGCCGATGCTGATCCAGGTGGGGGTGTAGGTGTAGGTCCAGCCGCCGATGGCCAGGTAGAGGGCCGCGGCGGCGAACCACCAGCGCTGCCGGGTCTGGGCCCGGTGGATCAGGTAGACCAGCAGCGGAACGAACCAGACCCAGTGGTGGCCCCAGGAATACGGGGACACCGCGCACGCGGTGAGGCCACCGAGGGTGACCGAGAGCAGGGGTTCGTCGCGGCGCACCAGGACCGCGGCCAGCCACAGCGCGGCCAGCGTGAGCGGGATCGCGATCAGCAGCCACAGCCACAGGGGTGCCGGGCCGTGGGTGAGATGGGCGACGGCGCCGCGCAGTGACTGGTTGGCCGGGTGGACGTCGGGGGCGATGCGGCCGGACTGGAAGAACGTCGAGGTCCAGTACTGGTAGGAGTCGCGCGGCAGGACCAGGCCGGTCAGGCCGATCGTGGCGACGAAGGTGAGCGCGGCGGTGCAGGCCGCCCGCCACCGCCGCTGGGCCAGGTACTGGGCGATGAAGTAGAGCGGGGTGAGCTTGATGCCCGCGGCGATGCCGACGCCGAGGCCGCGCAGGCGGCTGTTCTCGGCGCGCGAGAAGTCCCACAGCACCAGCAGCATCAGCACCAGGTTGATCTGGCCGTAGTAGAGGGTGGTGCGCACCGGCTCGGCGAAGGTGCAGGCCAGCGTGAGCAGGGCGCTGGCCGCGGCGAGGGCCGGGGTGACCCGGTAGCCGAGCATCCGCCAGCTCTGGACGACGCAGCCGAACAGCACGACGAGATTGATCACCATCCACGTGGTGGTGACGTGTGCCCACGGAATCAGCACCAGCGGCAGGAAGGCCAGCGCCGAGAACGGTGTGTAGGTGTAGAGCAGGCCGTAGTGGGTCGGTTCCAGATACAGCGCGCGATCGTGGAGCACCCGCCAGCCGCCGTCGCGGTAGATGTGCACGTCGAGGCCACCGGCGAAGATGCCGCCGTTGATCATCCAGGGATCCATGGTGGTGAAGAGCAGGGTCACGCCGAAGACGGCGGTACCGACGAGCAGCAGGAGCGTCAAGGTCGTGCGCGGCAGGCCCGCGCGTCGCGATTTCTCCGCCACGGTCGTTCTACCGACCGGCTCGCATCGTATGCACGTCTAAGAACCTACAACGCCGCCGCCACGGCGCCCGGCGGCGGCTCACCTTTGGTAGACGAACCCTATGAAGGCGGGTCCGCCTGGCCGCGTACCGATCTGGCCGGACCGGTACGCGGCGCGGGCGGGCTCAGGCCGCGGCGTGCAGCGTGAGCATGGTGTCGGCGCCGTGGTGGAACTCATAGCCGGTCCGGCACAGCGAGGTCTCGATGCCCTTGTCGTGCAGTTCGGTGCGCAGATGATCGATCAGGTCGTCCAGGGGTGCGCCGGTGTAGTCGAGCAGCGGGTAGACCCTGGCCTCGACCGTGGTCACCCGCGACAACTCCACCAGGGCGGCCAGGTGGAAGTCGGCGTCGAGGCGGTCGGCGTAGCTGAACAGCAGGTGCGAGCTGAGCGCCAGGTCGAACGCGTCGTCGGGACAGGGGAGCGAGGGGAGCGCGCCCGCGAGGTAGCGGTGCGGTGTGGTGCGGACGTCGTCGGCGAAGCGGGCGGCCGCGCCCCGGCGGATCGCGGCGTGCTCGGCGGTGCCGCCGTACCAGTCCCAGCGGTAGCGCTCGGCGTGCTTGTGCGCCCAGGCCACGGCGCGTTCGGTTTCGGGGGTGGCCCTGGCGGCCAGTTCGGCGGGGGCGGCGGCGTAGATCGGGTCGATCGCGGTCACCTCGGCGCCCAGTGCGCTGGCCTCGGCCGCGAAACTCGCTGCGCCGCCGGGACAGTCGAGAATTTTCCGGCCGGTGAGATCGTCGTCGGACAGATGGAACATCGCGCGGTACTCGGCCAAAGATCTTGCGCTGACCAGATATTCGTCGAGTACCTCGCCATCGGCGTGGTGCGTCATCACCAAACGTTCTCACGAGATGCGTTCGCCCGGTAGTTGATTCACCGGTGTGGTCATGCCGATTGCAGGACTCGGCGGGCGAGGTCGCGGCGGGTCAGGCCGAGGCGGTGAGCCTGCGCAACGCCTTGGCGACCACCTCGGGATCGGTGGTCTCCCAGTACGGCGGCAGCGAAGCGCGCAGGTAGCTGCCGTACCGGGCGGTCGCGATGCGGGAATCGAGGATGGCGACGACACCGCGATCGTCGACGCTGCGCAGTAGCCTGCCGGTGCCCTGCGCCAGCAGCAGCGCGGCGTGATTGGCGGCCACGCTCATGAAGCCGTTGCCGCCGCGCGACTCCACCGCGCGCTGGCGGGCGGTGAGCAGCGGATCGTCGGGGCGCGGGAACGGAATGCGGTCCAGGATCACCAGACTCAGCGACGGGCCGGGCACGTCGACACCCTGCCAGAGGGTGAGGGTGCCGAACAGCGAGGTGGCCGGATCGTCGGCGAACTTGCGCACCAGCGCGCCCATCGAATCGTCGCCCTGGCACAGCACGGGGGTGTCGAGGCGTTCGCGCAGTGCCTCGGTCGCGGCCTTGGCGGCGCGCATGGAGGAGAACAGGCCGAGCGTCCGGCCGCCCGCCGCGGTGATGAGCTGCTCGATCTCGTCGAGATAGGTGGGGGAGAGACCGTCGCGGCCGGGCGCGGGCAGGTGCTTGGCGACGTAGAGGATGCCGGACTTGGCGTGGTCGAACGGGGAGCCGACATCGAGTGAGCTCCAGCGCACCGATTCCAGGTCGGCGGGCGCGGTGGCGCCGTTGGCCAGCGCCGGGTCGACCTTGCCGCCGGACTGGGAGGGCAGGCCCCAGGTGATCGCCAGCCCGTCGAAGGAACCGCCGATCTGCAGGGTCGCCGAGGTGAGCACCACCGTCGCGGTGCCGAACAGTCTGCTGCGCAGCAGCCCGCCCACCGACAGCGGCGCCATCCGCAGGGTGCGGCGGGCGACGCCGCGCAGTTCGTCGGCCGCGAGCCAGATGACATCGCGGCGTGCGGCCGGGTCGGGCTCCTCGAAGGCGGTGAGCGCGCGGACCGCGGCATCGTGCACGTCGTCGAGCGCGGCGACGGCCATCGTGCGGGCGGCGGCGTTGTCGGGATCGTCCTGGGTCTTCACGGTGCCCTGCGGTGCGATCGCGGTGCGCGCGTTCCACGCGGCATCGCGGACCAGGGCCAGGACCGGGGCGATGCCGTCGGGCAGGCGGTCCCAGCGGGCGGGCGGCAGTTCCTCCAGCGCCTGGTGGAAGCCCTCGGCGGCGCCTTCGAGCCGGTCGACCTCGCGCTCGTCGATGAGTTTGGTGCAGCGGCGGGCGGCGGCGGTGATCGCCGGGGCGGCCAGTTCGGCGGTGGCGACGCCGGTGACCCGGTCGACCAGTTCGTGCGCCTCGTCGATCACCACCACATCGTGTTCGGGCAGCACCTGGATCCCGCTGATCGCGTCGATGGCCAGCAGCGCGTGGTTGGTGACCACCACGTCGGCCTGCGCCGACTCCGTGCGCGCCTTCTCGGCGAAGCAGTCCTGGCCGAACTGGCAGCGGCTCTTGCCGAGGCATTCGCGCGAGGACACGCTGACCTGCCGCCAGGCCCGGTCGGTGACGCCCGGCGCGAGCTCGTCGCGGTCGCCGGTCTCGGTGTCGGAGGCCCATTCGTTGAGGCGCTGGACCTCGCGGCCGAGGCGGGAGATGGCGAACGCGTCGAACAGTTCGGCCTCGCCGGTGTCCTCCGGGATGACGCTGTTGATCTTGTTCAGGCACAGATAGTTGTTGCGGCCCTTGAGGATCGCGAACTGCGGGGTGCGGCCGAGCGGCTTGCTCAGCGCCTCGGACAGGCGCGGCAGGTCGCGATCGACGAGCTGGCGTTGCAGCGCGATCGTCGCGGTGGAGACCACCACCGTGCGCCCGGTGCGCACCGCGTGCCGCAGGCTCGGAACCAGATACGCCAGCGACTTCCCGGTGCCGGTGCCCGCCTGGACCGCTAGGTGCTCCTTGGTGTCGATCGCGTGGTCGACGGCGCTCGCCATGGTGGTCTGGCCGGTACGTTCCTTGCCACCGAGGGCATGCACGGCGGTGGCGAGCAGGTCGGCGACGGGGGGAAGTTCGGGCACGCGCGCAGCTTATCCGTCGGGGGTGACAGTGTTTGTTGGAGCGCTGGCGCGCTCGAGTCGCGGCCCCGAGGGGCCACCGGTCAGGCGCCGTTTCTTGCTCCTTCGTCGCCTACGAAACGGCGCCTGACCGGCGACCCGGCCGCGACCGGCCACTGCGTGGCCGCCGCTCCTCGGGGTCGCGGGTGCGGGGTTGGGGACCAGGGGGGACGTCGGGCGTGGGGGTTCGGCCGCCATACTGGGCGCATGAGTATTCGGCCGCTGGACGGAGTGCGCGTCCTGGAACTCGGCAACTATGTTGCCGCTCCCACTGCCGGACGTATTCTGGGCGACTTCGGCGCCGAGGTGATCAAGGTGGAACGCCCCGGCACGGGTGACGAGTTACGGAATTGGCGGTTGTACGGGGGCGATACCTCGATGTTGTATCGCACCGTCAACCGCAACAAGAAGTCGATCGTGCTCGACCTGCGGACCGAGGCGGGGCGGGCGATCGTGCTGGATCTGGTGGCGCGCTGTGATGTGCTGCTGGAGAATTTCCGGCCGGGGATGCTGGAGAAGTGGGGGCTCGGGCCGGAGGCGCTCGAGCAGGTGAACCCGAATCTGGTGATCACCCGGATCTCCGCCTACGGCCAGACGGGACCGATGTCGGCGCGACCGGGGTTCGCGGCGGTCGCCGAGGCGGTGGGTGGCCTGCGTGAGCTGGTCGGCGATCCGGATCGGCCGCCGGTGCGGGTCGGGGTGTCGATCGGTGACTCGATCGCGGGCATCTACGCCGCGTTCGGCACCGTCATGGCGCTGTTCCAGCGGGAACGGGTCAGCGGGCCGGTGCCGCAGGTGGAGCGGATCATCGATGTGGCGCTCAACGAGTCGATCCTGTCGGTGATGGAATCACTGGTCCCCGATCACCTCGCCTACGGCATCAACCGGGAGCGGGTCGGCGGGCGGATGGAGGGCATCGCGCCCAGCAACGCCTACCCGACCAGCGACGGCTACAGCATCATCATCGGCGGCAACGGCGACGCCATCTTCGGGCGATACATGCGGGTCATCGACCGTCCCGACCTGGCCGCCGACCCGGAACTGGCCGACAACGCCGGACGCTGGCGCCATCGCGAGCGCCTCGACGCCGCCATCGCGGAATGGTCGATCCGCTACACCCGCGACGAGGCACTGAAATTGCTCGACGACGCCGCCATCCCGTGCGGCCCGATCTACACCGCCGCCGACATCGTGGCCGACGAGCAGTACCGCGCACGCAATATGATCCAGTCGTTCCCCGTCGACGTGGGCGAGGCCGAACCCAAACAGGTGGGTTTCCCCGGCATCGTCCCGGTGATCGGGGGCGAGTCGCTGCCGATCCGCAATGTCGGCCCCGACCTCGGCGAGCACACCAGAGAGGTGCTCGGCGGACTGCTCGGGATGAGTGACGACGAGATCGACGCGCTGGAGGCATCATGACGAGGCGAGTACACGGCAGGCGACGCCCGCCGGTCCGCAGCAAGTGGGAACCGCGCGGGCCGGGCCATGTGCGTCCGACCGTGCACCCGACCCCGGCCAGCGTGGGCGACAAACCGTGCGGCGGAGTGATGTGCGTGCCCGCGCAGGAGCCGGAGCGGCGATGACCGCCCTGCTGCGCGATGTGACCCTGCGCGACGGTTTGCAGCTCACCGGCAAGGTGCTGCCGACCGAACAGAAGGTCGACGTGGTCCGGCGGCTGCTGGCCGCCGGCGTGCCCGCGCTGGAGATCGGCTCGATGGCGCGCCCGGATCTGGTGCCGCCGATGGCCAACTCGCTCGAACTGATCGCGGCACTGACCCCCGACGAGCTGGCGAAGTGCTGGGTCTGGGTGGCCACGCCACGCCATGTCGAGAAGGCCGCCGCGGCCGGTGCGCGGAATTTCCAGTACTGCTTCTCGGTGTCCGACGCGCACAACAAGGCCAATATCGGCCGCGACACCGAGACCTCGGTGGCCGCGATGCCCGAGGCGATCCGGCTGGCCGAGGAAGCGGGCGGTGCGATCCAGCTGTGCCTGGCCACCAGCTTCACCTGTCCGTTCGACGGCCCGGTCGACCCGCATCGGGTGCTCGCCATCGCCCGTGATCCCCGCACCGAGGGTGCGACCGACATCGTCCTGGCCGACACCCTCGGCCAGGCCCATCCCGGCCAGGTGAGCGCCCTGGTCACCGCCGTGCGCGAGACCACACCACCGCGCCGCATCGTCTTCCACGGTCACGACACCTGGGGGATGGGCGTGGCCAACACCCTGGCCGCCATCGCCGCGGGCGCGGGCATGGTCGACGGTGCCCTCGGCGGCCTCGGCGGCTGCCCGTTCGCGCCGGGCGCCAGCGGCAACACCGCCTCCGAGGACATCGCCTTCGCCACCCGCCCCGACTGGTTCACCCCGGCCACCCTGGCGAGCCTCGTCGGCCTCACCGAGGAACTCCTCGCCGAGCTCGGCGAACCCAATCGCTCCCGTACCGCTGAGGGCGCACGCTCGAAAGCCGAAGCGTTCGACTGGGTCATCACGTAGGTATCGGGGGATTCCCGGATGGCGCGGGTCGGCACGGCCCGCCAGACTGGACACCATGACTTCGCACGCCATGGGCACCGAGGACGTCGACGCGGCGGCCGCCACCGAGATCGCGGCCGCCGCACAAGACCTGGTCAAGCTGTACGGATCGGGAGACACGCAGGTCAAAGCCCTCGACGGGGTGTCGGCCGACTTCGCCAAGGGCGAGTTCACCGCCATCATGGGCCCCTCCGGGTCGGGCAAGTCGACGCTGATGCACTGCCTGGCCGGGCTCGACAGCGCCAGCACGGGCGAGGTCCGCATCGGTGACACCGCTCTCACCGGTCTGTCGGACAAGCAGATGACCGCGCTGCGCCGCGACCGGATCGGGTTCGTCTTCCAGGCGTTCAACCTGGTCCCGACGCTCACCGCGCTGGAGAACATCACCCTCCCGCTCGACATCGCGGGCCGCAAGGCCGACCAGGAATGGCTCGACACCGTGGTCAAGCGCCTCGGCCTCGGTGATCGCCTCGACCACCGGCCCAGCGAGCTGTCGGGCGGTCAGCAGCAGCGCGTCGCGTGTGCCCGCGCGCTGGTGGGCAAGCCGGAGATCATCTTCGGCGACGAGCCCACCGGCAACCTGGACTCGCATTCCTCGGGTGAGGTGCTGTCGATTCTGCGGGCCTCGGTCGACGAGTTCGGCCAGACCGTGGTCATCGTCACTCACGACCCGCGCGCTGCGGCCTATTCGGACCGCGTGGTGTTCCTGGCCGACGGGCGCATTGTCGACGAGCTGCGGGATCCGACGCAGGATTCGATCCTCGACCGGATGAAGGCGCTGGAAAACAAGTGAACACAGCATCGCGAAGCGGTTCGATGAGGGGTGGCGGCCGGGTGACGGGTGGGCGCAGTAATCCGATGCGCAAGGTGGCCTTGCGCAATCTCGCCGCGCACAAGGTGCGTTTGGCGCTGACCCTGCTCTCGGTGGTGCTGGGCACCGCCTTCATCTCCGGGTCGTTCGTTTTCACCGATACGTTGCAGCGCACCTTCGACGGGATCTTCGAGGGTCAGGCGCAGGGTGTCGACGTGCGGGTCGGTCCGAAGGACCAGCGCTCGCTCGGCGTGCCGAACAACATCGTGGACGCGCTCGCCAAGACCGAGGGTGTCGACCGGGTCGCACCGGCGGTGAACGGTCCGGTGGTGCTGCTCGATCCCGAGGGCAAGAAGGCCGTGCAGACCGGCGGCGCGCCGAGTTTCGGTGTGTCGTATCTGCCGCCGGAGAAGTCGGTCGAGGATCCGGAGACCTTCGTCGCGGGTCATGCGCCGACCGAGCCGGGGCAGATCGCGCTCAACACCGGTGGCGCCGAACGGGCCGGATTGCAGGTCGGCGACAAGACGAAGGTCTTGATCCCGTCCAAGGGCGAACCGTTCGACGTGACCCTGAGCGGCATCTACGAGCTGCCCGGTACCGACGGCGGTGGCGTGCTGGCGGTGATGTTCACCGAACCGCAGGGCCGCCAGTTGTTCACCGACGGCTCGCATGTCGCCTACGCTGACATCGCCGCCGCGCCCGGCGTCGCCGCCGACGACCTGCGCGACCAGCTCGCCGCCGGACTGCCCAACTACAAGGTGCAGAACGCGGACGAGGTCCGCGAGGACATGAAGAAGGAGATCTCCGAGGCGCTCACCTTCATCAACTACTTCCTGCTCGCCTTCGGCGCCATCGCGCTGATCGTCGGTACGTTCATCATCTACAACACCTTCTCGATGATCGTGGCCCAGCGCCTGCGCGAACTGGCGCTGCTGCGGGCGATCGGCGCCAGTCGCCAGCAGGTCGGTCGCTCGGTGGTCGGTGAGGCGATCGTGATCGGCGTGATCGGCAGTGTGCTCGGGCTGGTCGCGGGGATCGGCTTGGCGTTCGGGTTGTCGGCGGCGCTCAATGCCTTCGACCTCGGCCTGCCCACCGGTTCGCTGACGGTGCTGCCGCGGACCGCGATCGTCGCGCTGCTGGTGGGGCTGATCGTCACCGTGGCCAGCGCCTACGCACCGGCCCGCCGGGCGGCGAAGGTGCCGCCGGTGGAGGCCATGCGCTCCGAATTCGCCAGTGCCGGTGACTCGTTGCGAGTGCGGACGATCGCCGGCGCGGTGCTCGCCGTGGCCGGTGGTGTGCTGGTGTACCTCGGTGCGCAGGGCACGGGCAAGGGCTCGGCGGTGACCGTCGGGCTCGGTGCGCTCGGGCTGATCCTGGCCGTGCTGCTGGCCGCGCCCGCACTGTCGCGGCCGATGGTGATCGTGCTCGGCGTGCTCACCAAGCCCTTCGGCGCGATCGGGCAGATGGCCCGCAACAACGCGGTGCGCAACCCGCGCCGCACCGCCGCCACCGCCTTCGCGCTCACCCTCGGACTGATGCTGGTCTCGGCGATCGGCATCCTCGGCGCCTCGGCGAAAACCAGTGTCGGTGTGCTCATCGACAAGGGTGTGAAGGCCGAATACGTGCTCGCCGGGCCGCAGATGATCGGCGCGCCGATCGGTGCGGTCGACGCGGTGCGCACGCAGGTGCCCGAGGCCAGCGATGTCACCGGGATCCGGTTCGTCGGCTTCAAGGTCGGTGACGACCAGCTCGGCGCCACGTCCCCGGATGGTCCGATCGACCCGGTCATGGACGTCAACATGCTCGAGGGCTCGAGCACCATCGCTGAACGCGGCGCGCTCGTCGGTGAGACCGAGGCGGCCGACCGCGGCTGGAAGCTGGGCGACGCGATCGCGATCACGAGTCTGGACGGCAAGGAACTCGAGCTCACCGTCGGTGGCATCTACGCCGATTCACCGCTGCTCGGCCCGATGGTCGTGGATCCGAGCGTCTACGAGCAGTTGATGCCACAGAGTCTGCGCACCAATATCTTCGTGCTGGTCAAGGCCGCGCCGGGGACCGATCTCACCGCCATGCGAGCGGATCTGGAGAAGGCCACCGAACCGTTCGTGGTGGTGCAGGTGCAGGACCACGAGGAGTTCAAGGGGGCGCAGGGCCAGCAGATCAACACCCTGCTCGCCATCCTCTACGGCCTGCTCGCCCTGGCCGTGGTGATCGCGGTGCTCGGCATCATCAACACCCTCGCCCTGTCGGTGGTCGAACGCCGCCGCGAGATCGGCATGCTGCGCGCCGTCGGCACCCAGCGTGCCCAGGTACGCCGCACGATCTACCTGGAATCCATGCTGATCGCCATCTTCGGCGCCATCATCGGCCTGATCCTCGGCATCGCCCTCGGCGTCGGCTTCCTGCGCACCCTGCGCGACATGGGGATCGACCAGATCACCATCCCGTGGACCCAGCTGGTGTCGGTGCTGATCGCCTCGGGCGTGGTGGGTGTGCTGGCGGCGGTGTGGCCGGGTGTGCGTGCCGCGCGGACACCACCCTTGGCGGCCATCGCTGATCTCTAGGCCCCGCGGTGCCCCGGCCTACCAGCCGGGGCACCGCTCTTGGGGAGCATCTGATGTGGACGATTGATCACCAGGCGCTGGTGGCGTTGGCTTCTCGACCGAGACTTACCTGGGAGCCTGGTGATCAACGGTCCAATATCGTCGCGCGCTGGACCGGTGTCTGTGGGGTCAGGCTGGGTAGCGGTCGAACCAGGTTCGGGGTGGTTGGCCGTGGTCGTCGCGGGGTGGGGTGAGGCCGAATTCGGTGCAGTAGTCGGTGGCGAGCACTTCCAGCGCCGTGCGGGCGTCGACGGTGTTCGACCAGCGGCGGGGGAGGGCGGTGCGGCCGTAGCGGGCGCCGAGGAGGCTGCCGGTGAGGGCGCCCGTGGCGTCGCTGTCACCGGAGTGGTTGATCGACAGGAGCAGGCCGGTGCGCACGATCTGGTGGGGCGGGCCGCCGAGGGCTTCCGCGGCGAGGACCGCGAACACGGCGATCGACAGTGCCTCCGGGCCGATCCAGCCCGCGCCGAGGGTTTCCAGGTCCTCCGGGGTGGGGGCGCGGCCGGTGCTCGCGATGCGCGTGGCCAGTCTGCTGGCCGCCGCCAGCGCGGCCGAAGTCTCCTCGTGGCCGGGATAACTCGCGAGTTCGGTGCGGGCCCGGTCGAGCGCGGTCGCGGTGTCGGTGCCCCGGCACAGCTGGTAGACCAGCGCGGCCAGGGTGCCCGCGGGCAGCCAGCCGCTGGGGTGGCCGTGAGTGAGTGCGGCGGCATCGCAACCCAATTCGAAGATCGCGCCCTGGGCCGCGCCGGAACGATCCGCGGCGTAACCGAATCCGCACGGGGCGGCCCGCATCACCGCACCGCTGCCCTTGGAGTTGTTGATCGGCGCGTCGCGGGTACCGAGCGGGTTCGTCGGGGCCTGCCGTCCGGCGGCCTTCCGGAGGGCCGTGTACACCGAATTTGCCACGCCTCGTTGCTCGATCAATTCGGGATACGCGCTGAGCGAGCTGTGCAGCGCGAACGGCTGCTCCGGTAGCTCGACGGCCTGCCCGCGTAACCACACGAGCATGCCCTGCTGCAGCAGCCCCATCGTCGCGCCACCGATGCCCTTTGCCCTGGCCCGCACCGATCCCCGGATCAACGCTTCCACCGTGAACGCCGAGAGCTGGGTCTCCTCCGAGATCCGCAATGTCTCCGCTCCGGTCACTCCGGCTGGGCCGTACCGTTCTCGAATCTGTTGCAGCGTCCGGTCTTCCACCGGGGCGCCGAGCGCGTCGCCGATCGCCCCGCCGACCAGGCAACCGTGCACGGCGTTCAACCACACCGGCGCGGCCGTCGGGATCGCGTCCCGGCTGACCCTGGCGGACTCGGTCCCCGACGAGCCGCTGTCCTGGGGACGACGACGAGCGACGATCGGCCAATCCTCCGATGGCGTGCGCGTGCCGGGCCTGCGCTCTGGTGACATCGGCGGGCGGGGCGATGATTCCGCTGCGGCGTCGCGCTCGGGTGTGGCCGGTCGGGGAAGGTCAGCGGTGTGCGATGGGCTTGCTCGACGGTTGTCGGTCGAACGGGGCGGTGTGCGGTGGCTGCCGCCCGCCGCGGAGTTCGGTTCGGGTGGTTGGGCTGTCGGACGTGCGGGATCGGCGGACGATCGGCGGTCCGGTGTTGTCGCGGTGCTGTGCGTGTCGGCGGAGTCGATGCGGGGCACGGTGGGATCGACGCGGCTGGAAGCCGGGCGCGGAGTGGGTGCGTGCGGCGTCTCGGTCGGTGCGGGGATGGTCGGGTCGAGGCGTCGACCAGGATGTGGTTCGTTCGGGGTGTCGACGGCTCGTTGGATGGCGGGCTGGGCGCCGGTCGGTGCGGGGGCGGCGCTGTGGGGATCGCCGATCGGTGCGGCGCCGGATCGGGGGTGGTGTAGTGCCTGGGTGAGGGCGGTGGCGAAGTCGGTGCAGGTGGGGAAGCGGTGGGTGGGGTCCTTGGCCATGGCCTTGGTGAGGACGGCGTCCACGGCGGCGGGCAGGGTGGTGCGGCGGGTGCTCGCCGCGGGTGGCGGTTCGTTGAGGTGGCCGAGCATGACGGTGGCGGGGTTGGGGGCGTCGAAGGGGCCGGTGCCGGTGAGGAGGCGGAAGACCGTGCAGGCCAGGGAGTACTGGTCGCCGCGGTGGTCCATCGGCGCGCTGCTGAGCTGTTCGGGGGAGGCGTAGGCGATGGTGGCGGTGAACTGGCCGGTGCGGGTCAGGCCGCCGGTGTCGTCGAGGAGTTTCGCGATGCCGAAGTCGGTGAGCAGGACGCGTTCGTCGAAACCGGCGCCGACGCCCGCCGTGCGGGAGAGCAGGATGTTGGCCGGTTTCACGTCGCGGTGCAGCACGCCCTTGTGGTGCGCGTAGTCAAGGGCGCTCGCGGTCTGGGTGGCGATCTGGGTGATCCGTTCGATCCCGACCTCGGGCACCGGCACCGCCGCCGCGTCGATACCGTCGACGAACTGCATGGCGATCCAGAGCCGTTCCTCGTCGACGCCACGGTCGTAGACGGTGATGATGTTCGGATGGTCGAGCTGGGCGATCAGGTCGGCCTCACGCTCGAACCTGGCCCGGATCTCCCCGTCGGCGAACAGATCACGGTGCATCACCTTCAACGCGATCAGCCGGGGCAGCCGCCGGTCCCTGGCCGCGAACACCGCGCCCATTCCACCGCGCCCCAGTTCCCGCTCGATGACGAAACCGGCGAACACCTCCCCCTGCCGCACCATCGCCTCACCCCGTTCACCGAACTCGATCGTTCGCAGCCTAGTTGGCCGCACGGCGCCGCGCGCTCGAGTCCGCCCGAACCGGTCGCCCCCGCACCGGGTGGCGGCCCTTACACCGCAGGGGCGTTCGTGTCGGCCCAGCGGGCGATGTCACCGCGGTCCAGAGCGGTGGCGAGCAGGTCGGGGAACTTGTCCGGGGTGCAGGCGAAGGCGGGGATGCCGAGGGCTGCCAGGGCGGCGGCGTTGTCGTGGTCGTAGGCGGGTGCGCCCTCGTCGGACAGGGCGAGCAGCACCACCACCTGCACGCCCGCCTCCTTCATCGCGTTCATCCGGCGCAGCATCTCGTCGCGCACGCCGCCCTCGTACAGATCGGAGATGAGCACGAACAGGCTGTCGGTGGGCCGGGTGATCAGCGACTGCGAGTAGGCGATGGCGCGATTGATGTCGGTGCCGCCGCCGAGCTGGGTGCCGAACAGCACGTCGACCGGGTCGCTGAGCTGATCGGTGAGGTCGACGACCTCGGTGTCGAACACGACCAGCGAGGTCTTCAGCGAACGCATCGACGCGAGCACCGCGCCGAAGACCGAGGCGTAGACGACGCTGGCCGCCATCGACCCGGATTGGTCGATCGCCAGCACCACATCGCGCTGGATCGACTGCGCCTTGCGCCCGTAGCCGACGAGCCGTTCGGGCACCACGGTGCGGTGTTCGGGCAGATAGTTGGCGAGGTTCTTGCGGATGGTGCGATTGAAATCGATGTCGCGCAGTTTCGGCCGGTGCGTGCGCGCGGCCCGGTTGATCGCCCCCGAGACGGCGGCGACGGTCTTGGCGGCGATGCGCTGCTCGACCTCGCGCACCACCTTCTCGACCACCATCCGCGCGGTCGCCTTGGTGGTCTCCGGCATCACCCGGTTCAGGCCGAGCAGCGTGCCGACCAGGTGCACATCGGGTTCCACCGATTCCAGCAGTTCCGGTTCCAGCAGCAGTTGGGTCAGGTTGAGCCGCTGCACGGCGTCGCGCTGCATCACCTCGACCACGGTCGCGGGGAAGTAGGTGCGGATGTCACCCAGCCAGCGCGCGACGCGAGGTGCCGAACCGCCCAGTCCACCAGACCTTTTCGTCGACCCGCCGGCTTCTCCGGTGTTGTACAGCGCGGCGAGCGCCTGATCCATCGCCTGATCGGCGCCCGAGGACAGGCCGCCGAGCTGTTCCTCGGCGGCGGTACCGAGCACCAGTCGCCAACGGCGCGAATGTGTTTCGTCGGTCATGGCGTGCACTCCTGGTCATCACGCTGAAGGGTGGGTGGCGTGTTCATCCGGCAGCTCCCAGGATGGCGGTGGCGGCGCGCAGGGCGAGCTGGCCACGGGTGGGGTCGACGTCGGTCGGCGCGGCCGGGGTGGTCGGTGCCGATCCGGTGTCGCGCAGGGCCTGGCCGATGGCACGGCGCTCGCCGGATTCGAAGGAGCCGAAGGTGCGGCGGAGCAGAGGGAGGGTGGCGACGAATTGGTCCTCGGCGAGGTCGCGGAGCCAGTCGTCGATGCGGCGCAACAGTTCTCGGTCGTGCACGAGGAGCAGGCCGCGCCCGCCCAGGAAACCGTCGATCCAGGCGGCCTTGGCGGCGGGGGTGTTGCCGATGGACAGGGCAGCGGCCAGGCGGCGGGCGGACTCGGCGTCGTCGATGCGTTCGGCGTCGCAGAGCAGGCGCACCGCGCGGCCGCCGATCGCGCCGTGCACGTCGTCACGGTCGGCGATGCGCTGCAGGGTCGCCAGCCATTCGGTGCTGGCGTGTTCGTCGTCGCGGGTGCTGATGGCGGTGTGCGCGGCGTCGATCTGGGCGCGCAGGGCCTCGGCGGCATCGGTGTCGAGGCCGGTGACGGCGCCGGGCAGGCCCGCGCAGATCCGCACGAGCAGACCGTCGGCCACATGGGCGAGCGCCTTGGTGTCGGTGCCGCGCACATCGCCGTAGCGCAGTGTGCGGGTCAGTCCGGGGAGCGCGCCGAGCAGGTGGGTGACGTCGTGATCGAGGGCGGCGGCGTCCTCGAGCCGGGTGATCAAGCCGTCGGTGGCGCCGCCCAGATCGGCGAGCAGAGCCAGCTCGAGCGCATGGGCGAGTGCGGTGACCGTGATGTCCTCGCGGCTCGCGGTGTCGAGGATCTTCGCCTCCGCGGCGGTGCGCAGCGTCGTCCCCCACACCGCGGCCTCGACGATGCGGACCTCGAATTCCGGTTCCCAGCGCAGGGTCCAGGTTTCCCGGAAGGTGCCGGTGCTGCGGACCTCGCCGGTGGTCGGCGTGCCCCAGTCGATGCCGAGCAGCCGCAGCCGGTGCAGCAGATGCGAGCGTTCGACGTCGCGATCCTTGCGCAGGTCCAGGTCGACGTTGCGGGCGAGCGCTTCCTGCTTGAGCCGCAGGGTCTTGCTCCGGGCACGCAGGTCGGCGGCCAGCGGCACTGTCGGGGTGTCCTCGGGGACCGCGCCGAGCGTCTCGCCGACGACGAGTTCGTCGATCACCAGCCGCAGCATGGTCTCGTCCCCGCCGCACATCACCGACCGCACGGCCTCGGTGACCTCTGACAATCCCGCCAGCGGCCGGCCACGCAGCGCGGCGAGGGTGTCGGACAGCCGCACGGCCTCGATGATGTGCGCGCTCGACACCGGCAGATCGTGCGCCCGCAGCACCCCGGCGACCTTGGTCAGCCAGCGCGCCACCGGCCGCTCGGTCTCGGTGAACAGGTGGTGATACCAGCCCGGTGAGGTGACGCCCGCCCCGTATCCCGACCCCGCCGCCAGCCGCGAATGCGTCCACGGCACCCAGGTCAGTGCCGCCTTCGTCTTCGGCAAGCCCTTGAGCAGCCGCATATCCGGCGCGGCCGGACCCAATGTCCCCGTCAGTGCGGGTGCATGCCACGCCCCACACACCACCGCCAGCCGCTTCGCCCCGCCCTTGAGCACCTGCCGCATCACCTGCCGCATATGGGCCTCACGCCGCAGCGTGTGGTCATCGACGACCAGCGCCGCGCCCGTGTCGGCGCCCCGGTCCCGCGAGGAATCCGCCGAGCCGGTGTCGTCGGCTTCGTGCTGCCCGCCCGGTGTCGGAGTATTTCTCGGCGGGACCGTGTCAGCTGGCTGCCCGCCCGGTGTCGGTGTGCTGCTCGGCGGGGCCGTGTCGGTGGGCTGCTCGGACTGGTTCGTGTGGTCGTGCGTTGCTGCCGAGTTGTCGGGTGGCGCGACTGTGCCCGGCAGGGTTGTCGGGCTCGGTGCTGTTGGGTGCCCGGGGTGTGACCCGGAGGTTGGGGACGGGTGGGGAGCGTCCTCGCGCAGGGCGGCCATCGCTTCGGTGATGGCGTCGAAAGCGGTGCTGTCGGGGACGGATTCGACGACGGCATCCCACCAGCGCTCGGCATCGTCGTAGCCCGCCGCCGCGGCGAGGGTGCCGAGGGGGTCGGTGCGGTCGCCGCGGGATTCGTCGTCGACGGCGAGGACGGTGGCGGCGGGGAGGTCGCAGAAGCGGACCGGGACAGCATGTTCGGCGCCGTAGCGCATGGCCTGCCACTCGGGGGAGAAGGTGGCGAACGGCCAGAAGGCCGCGCGTGCCGGGGAATCCGGGACATAGGCCAGGAGCGCGACCGGCGGGGTCATGGTGTCGGCGGCGACGAATCCGACCAGGGGATCGGCATCGGCGGGGCCTTCGATGAGGATGGCGTCGGGCCGGAACTCCTCCAGTGCGTGCCGCAACGACCGTGCCGAGCCAGGACCGTGGTGACGGATGCCGAAAACCCGCGTCACCGCGTCACCTCCACCCGTACCCGCGCTGACCGGCGACTCGGTCGAGTTGGCTTCGGCCGGTGTGTGTTCGTTCATCGAAGACCCCATGTGTGCGGTGTGTTCCGTCCTCCCCGTCGGATCGGGCTCAGCCCGCGATTTCGCGGCAGGCGCGGTAGAAGTCGGACCAGTCGGGGCGTTCGCGGACGACGGCTTCCAGGTATTCGGTCCAGATGACCGAATCGGCTACCGGGTCCTTGATGACCGAACCGAGGACGGCGCCGGCGATGTCGGAGGCGCGGAGTACACCGTCGCCGAAGTGGGCGGAGAGGGCGAGGCCGTTGGTGATCACCGAGATCGCCTCGGCGGTGGACAGCGTGCCCGAGGGCGACTTGAGCTTGGTGCGGCCGTCGGCGGTGATCCCGGAGCGCAGCTCGCGGAAGACTCGAACCACCCGGCGCACCTCCTCGGCGGCCGCGGGCACGGTGGGCAGTTCCAGTGCGGCGCCGAGCTGTTCGACCCGGCGGCTGACGATCGCGACCTCGGAGTCCTCGTCGGCGGGCAGCGGCAGCACCACGGTGTTGAAGCGGCGGCGCAGCGCCGAGGACAGGTCGTTCACGCCGCGGTCGCGGTCGTTGGCGGTGGCGATCACGTTGAATCCCTTGGCCGCCTGGACTTCCGCGCCGAGCTCGGGCACCGGGAGGGTCTTCTCGGACAGGATGGTGATCAGCGCGTCCTGCACATCGGAGGGGATGCGGGTGAGTTCCTCGATCCGGGCGATCGCCCCGGTCCGCATGGCGGTCATCACCGGGGAGGCGACCAGCGCCGCGTCGCTCGGCCCTTCGGCGAGCAGTCGCGCGTAGTTCCAGCCGTAGCGGATGGCCTCCTCGGCGGTGCCGGAGGTGCCCTGCACCAGCAGCGTCGACTCACCGCTGACGGCCGCCGAAAGATGTTCCGACACCCAGGTTTTGGCCGTGCCGGGTACGCCGAGCAGCAGGAGCGCCCGGTCGGTGGCCAGCGTGGCGACGGCGACCTCCATCAGCCTGCGCGGCCCCACGTACTTGGGCGTGATCACGGTCCCGTCGTCGAGCGTGCCGCCGAGGACATAGGTGACCACCGCCCACGGCGACAGTTTCCAGGACGGCGGGCGCGGGCGGTCGTCGACGCGAGCCAGCGCGGCCAGCTCCTCGGCGAAGGCCTGTTCGGCATGGGGACGCAGCAGGGTGGTTGCCGGTTCGGTGGTGGTCATCGCAGCTCCTCGAGCATGGTGGCGCGGTCGGTGAGATCGTGGGCGAGTCGGTGGAAGGCCTGTTGCCAGGCGGGGTCGTCGGTGGAGTCGGCCAGCGCGGTGATGCGTGGTGCCAGGGCGGAAGGTAGATGGACGCCCGCGGCGGTGAGCAGGGCGCGGTCGGCATAGGCACCGGCGCTGGCGTGTGGCATTCGCGCGGTGGTGCGGGCGCGCTCGCTCAGCAGGCGCACCAGGTGGGCGGCCACCGGTTCGGGCCAGGGGTGGTCGAGGCCGGGCAGAATGGCTTGCAGTTCGGTGAGCTGGTGGGCGTCGAGGTCGAGCACGTGGTCGATCCGGTCCGCGGTGTCGAGCAGGGTGAACAGTTCGCGGCGACGCAGGATCGCCTGCTCGGTGGGTGTCGCGTGGGCGAACAGTTCACGGGCCCAGACGGTGTCGCGTTCGGCGAGGGTGGCGTCGACCCAGCCGTCGACGATCGCCTTGGCGTAGCGCACGGGTAGTGACAGCGACAGTGCCGCCGCCGCGGTGTCGCTCGGTGTCGCGCCCATGACGGTCGTCCAGGTCGACAGTGGCGCCGCGGTGATCACCTGGTGCAGGGTCTGCACGGTCGAATCAGCGGTGTTCCAGCGCATCTTCGGCTGATCGGTGCCGTCGGTGATGCCGTCGCGGCGGGTGGACGCATCGACTTCGACGGGCACATCGACTTCGAGAGAGTTGTCCGCGCCCACTCGAACCCACGCCGTCAGCAGCGCCGCCATGCGCTGTCCGAAGGCCGATCCGGGCAGCCTGGCCAACAGTCCCGCCGCCGTGCGCCGTACATCGCCGCGTCGATCGTCGAGGGCACGTTCCAGCAGTGCCTCGTCGTCCGGGTTCAGCCCGTCGGCCAGGAGCGCCAGTAGTTCGGCCTTGATCGGGCCCGACTCCTTGGCCCACGCCCCATCGAGTACCGCGAGGGCGGCGGCCGGGTCGGTCGCGCGCCGCTGCGCGAACCAGTCCTTGCGCTCCCCAGCGGTACCGAACAGCCAGATGTCCTGTGTAAGCGCGGTTTCCGTGGTTACCTCGACGCTGCTATCGCTGGGCTCTGCCCCGGCAGGCACCTCCGGCAGGCCGCTCGCACCGCTCGATGGGCCCGGCTGATCAGCGGTGTTCGGTCCGAGGCGGTCGGCGGGGAACTCGTCGACCAGCCTGGCCCACGCGGGGTTGCGGGCCGCGAGCCAGCGGCCGCGTCGTCCCGCCAAGCGGAGCAGGTGTGGGCGCAGGGTGTTGTCCGAGGCGGCGACCGACAGTGCTTGTACACAGGCCACATCGGGCAGGCGGAAGTCGAAGGGGGATGCGGCAGCGAACCATTCGGGCAGGAAGGGTGACTTGTCGGCCAGGAGTCGACCGAGCCGGTCGGCGGCGGGACGAGGCAGCAGACGGCGGGGATCATCCGCGGCGGGTTCTGGTTTCGGTGCACTGCTGGGCAGTCGTCCGCCGCGCAGGTACAGATCCTGCAGCGCGGCGGTCTCGAGCAGGCGGACAGCGGGCTCGCTGGAATGCTGTGGTGCCGCGGTCGCGACCGCGGCGGGCAGGTGCACGCTGTCGATGCTGCGCCGTGCGGTGCCGAGCAGGGCGACCGAAACCAGTTCGGCCAGTTCGGGAGTCGGCCTGGTCTCGGTCGGGAACTCGGTCTCCAGGTCGCTCACTTCACCAGCGCTGAACACCGAGACCGGGTCGAAGCCGTCGGCGCGCCAATCCCCGGTGACGGTCACCGGATGACCACCCGCGATGGCGATCAACCGCCACGGCCGTACCCCGGCGGCCAGCGGTAGTGCGGTGCCGTCGGCATCGACGAGCTGCCAGCCGTGCTCGTCGAGCACCGGGACGACCTCGGTGAGCAGTGCGGGCCAGGCCCGCAACCAGGGATCGCTGCTCAGCGCGGTGGCGTAGGCCTCGAGTGCCGCGTCGATGGTGCCGTTCGCGGGCACGGTCGTGAACGGTTCGGGCGCACCGTGGCGCGTACCCCAGTGCGCCCGCAAAGGCGCGGGGCCAGGGTAGTAGTGCAGGTCCGCGTCCACCTGGCTGCCCGGTGCGGGCACCTCGCCGGTGAAATTCGGTGTGCCGAAGGAATGCTCGATCAACAGGGCCCACCGGCCGGTACGGCGCCCGCGCAGCCAGGTGCGCCGGGTGTGCAGCCGCTCCTCTTCACTCACCCGCATGCCGAGCACCAGCCAGTGGTCGCGCACCGCGGGCTCGGCGAGCACCGTCTCGGCCTGCGTCGGGTAGCCCACATGGGTTCGGATGACCGCTTGGAGCGGTTCGGGCAGCGCGTCGAGCCTGCGGTGGGCCAGTACCAGCAGATGCAGGCGGGCGTACTCGCGCAGGAGCAGTTCGGGCCAGTGCTCGGTGGTCACCACCGCGACGGGCAGGCGGCGCAGGGCTTCGGCGATGCGGGGCGCCTGGGCGTCGACCATGCGCGCCGCGATCGTCTCGTAGGCGGCGAAGGAGCGGTCGGTCTGGGCCAGGCCGGTCCGGATCTGGTCGGTGAGCCAGACCTCCAGCTCGGTGAGCCCGGCCGTCACCCTGGCGCGCCGTTGCTCGACGGTCGCCTGCGACGGCGCGTTCGACGTCTTGGGCTTCGGCGGAGCCGCCGCCTTCGCCGCGCGCCCGGCCAGCCACTCCGCCGCGAAATCGGCCGGTGTCTCCTCCGGCGGCACCGCACCGCCGGACCAGGCGAGCAGCAGCGACAGGGCGTGCTTGCAGGGAAATTTGCGGCTCGGGCACGAGCACTTGTACGCGGGCCCGGCCAGGTCGACGACCGTCTGATACGGCTTGGCGCCGCTGCCCTGGCACAGACCCCACACCGCCGTCGCGGCCGCACCGGTCGCACGCCAGCGACCGGCCAGCTTGCGTGTGGCAGCCAGTGAGCTCGCGTCCGGCGCGAGAGCACGAACCTGCTCCTCGGTCCACGGCGCCTGTCGGTCGGTCATCGGTTCCCCCGTTCTCTGTCGCCGAAATATCTACCGCAGCCCACCGACAACTGCCGCTCGTGGCGTCGAAACGCCTGGAAAACCCTGGCGCCGGGGCGGATTCACGTTCCCTGGCTTGCCGTGAACGCCGATGTCTGGCATTCTGACCTGTTCGGCTCGGCCGGACCACCCGGGCCGCTCAACGCAGCGTAGCCCGGGTGTGAACACCTCATCGAGCTGCCCGCCGGGGTGGGCGAGGGGTGGACATCGAGGGCCCGCCGCGGCACCGCGATGGCCATTCCACTCCCGCGGGCAGATTCGCTGGGGCCCTGCGCATCCCCTGGGCGAACGCTCGGCGATCGGGTAGCGTTTCCGGCAGGATCGACCGGTCGTCGGCCAGCACACGGCCGCGGTGCGGGCGTGAAGGGGGATGTCGCAAGTGTGCTCGGATCGGATCGCCGAGGTGGTCGCGCGCGAGCTCGCCGCCGACCCCGCTGTGGAGGAGCGGGTGGCCGAGTTCGTGTTGTCCGCGCTCACGGAAGTCGACAGTGATTCGGCCGCCATCGATTCCGGTGATACCGGGGTCTTCCTGCGGTCGATCACTGTGCAGGGCTTTCGTGGCATCGGCGCCGAGGCCACCCTGCGCCTGAACCCCGGACCTGGCCTGACGCTGGTGGTCGGGCGCAATGGCAGCGGCAAATCGAGCTTCGCCGAGGCCGCCGAATTCGCGCTGACCGGTGGAAACCGGCGCTGGGACGGCCGCTCGACCGCGTGGCGCGAGGGGTGGCGCAATCTGCACGAGCCCGAGCTCGCCAGTATCGAGGTGGAGCTGCTCACGACCGGCGCCGAGCCCGATCTCGCGATCTCCACCCGCTGGGACTCGCGGGCCGAGCTGACCGACGCGCGCTGGACCGAACGCCGTGGCACCGCGCCGCCGGTCCCGGTCGACGCGGCCGGTCGGCGCCAGCGGCTCGACCTGTACCGCCCGTTCCTGTCCTACAGCGAACTCGGCGCACTCGTCGACGGAAAGCCCAGCGACCTGTTCGACGCCCTGCACCGCCTGCTCGGTCTCGACGAGCTCGCGGGCGTCGCCGAGCAGATCCGGTTGCGCAAGCTGGAACTCGAACGCGCCGTGAAGGATTCGCGCCAGGACCGGCTCGACCTGCTGACCGCGCTCGCCGATGTCGACGACGATCGCGCTCGCCGTGTCGCCGAGCTGCTGCGCGCACCGGAACCGGACCTCGACGCCGTGGCCGCCGCGGTGGCGGGTTCGGTGGTCGGCGCCGACGGCCCCGAAGCCTTGCGTGCCGTCCTGCGCCTGACCCTGCCCGACGCCGCCGAAGTGGCCGCGGCGGCTCATCGGCTCACCGACGCGACCGCCGACCTCACCCGCCACGCCACGACCGACGCCGAGGCGGATTTACGCGTCCTCGAATTGCTCACCAGTGCAAGAGAACACGTCGCTCTCGCCGGCACCTGCGCGTGCCCGGTCTGCGGCCGCGGCGACCTCGACACCGACTGGCTCACCGCCGCCGACCTCGAAATCGCGCACCGCGGCGGTCGGCTCGCGGCATTGCGCGCCGCCCGAGCCGAGTTCGACGCGGCCCTCGCCGCCGCCCGCGCACTCCCCACCGCCGTGCCCGCCGAACTCGCGAGTGACCGGCACGGCCAGGCAGACCCCACCGCCCGGATCGCCGCTTCGCACCGTGCCGCCGGGTCGTCCGATTCGCTGACCGAGCGTCGGGAAACGGTTCGGGGGCTCTGGTCGGAGTGGGTGGCCTTGGCGGCCGTCGAGTTCGACGACACACTGCCGGACCGGATCTCTGCTGTCCATGCCGGGCTCAGCGCCGAACTGGCTGCACTGCAACGGGATACGCGGAGCGAACTGGAGCGGCTCGATGCGGTGTGGTCGCCGCTGGTGCCGCGGATTCTCGCCTGGCTCGACCCGGCGCGCGCCGTGGCGGCCGACGCCGACGAGCTGCGGGTGGTGCGCAAGGCGGCCGACTGGCTCAAGTCGGCGACGGCGACGATCCGGGGCGAGCGGATGCGGCCGTTGGAGGAGACCGCGCGGTGGGTGTGGAGCACGCTGCGGCAGCAGAGCAATGTGGAGCTCGGGGCGATCCGGCTGCAGGGGAACGCGGGGACGGCGCGGCGGGTGCTGCTCGATGTCACCGTCGACGAGGTGGACGGTGCCGCGCTCGGGGTGATGAGTCAGGGGGAGCTGCACGCGCTGGGGCTGTCGCTGTTCCTGCCGCGAGCCACGGTGGCGCACAGTCCGTTCCGGTTCGTGATGATCGACGATCCGGTGCAGGCGATGGATCCGGCGAAGGTCGACGGGCTGGCCAGGGTGCTCGCCGAGGTGGCCCGCTCGCGGCAGGTGGTGGTGTTCACCCACGACGAGCGCCTCGCCGAGGCGGTACGCCGCATGCAGCTCGACGCCACGGTGCTGGAGGTGCAGCGCCGCGATCGGTCCGTGGTGGAGGTGCGCGTCACCGGCGATCCGGTCCGCCGCTACCTCGACGACGCCCGCTCCCTGCTGCGCACCCCGCAGCTGCCGCCCGCCATCGCCGACGAACTGGTCGCCACCTGCTGTCGCTCGGCGATCGAGGCCGCCGGGCTGGCCAAGGCGCGCAGGCAGCTGCTCGCCCTCGGCCTCGACCACGCCGAGGTGGAACGCCGCGTCCGCAACGCCCACACCACCCGCGCCATGATCACCCTGGCCATCATGGGCACCGGCGCCCGCGTCGACGACCTCAACAAACACCTGAGCGCCGTCGGCGGCCGCTGGCTCGTCGGCGTCCTGCGCGACGCCACCGCGGGCGCCCACGTCCCGATCAACCGCCCCATGCGCGAATTGATCAGCGACACCGAACGATTCATCACCTGGCTGCGCGACCACGACCCGGCAGCGGTGCGACCGTGAGTCGTCGTGGTAGGACGGCGCGGGCGAAGTTCACGCCGCGGCCCACGGTGGCCGAGCGGCTGGAAGCGGCGGATCATTTGTTGTCCGGGGGAGTTTCGGACGCCGGTGGCGTGTGGTCGCGTGCGGTCGCGTGGATACTGCGGCTCGCGCTGGAGCAGGCGGTGGACGAGCTGTGGGCGCAGATCGCACCGGAGCTGATGCGCTGCCCGATGCGGGCCCAACTTTTGGCACTTCGCGTGTACGCCGGTCCCGAAACCGCGGGCCAGGTGGGCGCGCTGTGGGCCGCGCTGTCCCGTGCCGCCCACCACCTCGACTACGAGATGGCGCCCAGCGTCACCGACCTCCGCCGCTGGCGCGACCAGACCACCGACTTAGTCCGCGCGCTCGAACTCGCCCCCTTGGCACACCAGCCCTTCGGCTGACCACGCTGTCGATCCAGTCCCGCGACGAGGCAGGATGGGCGGATGGGTGATGTGAAGTTGTGTCCGTGTCGGCGGGGGGAGTCGTTCGAGGAGTGCTGTGGGCCGATTCTGGCGGGGGAGCGGGCGGCGGCGACGGCGGAGAGGTTGATGCGGTCGCGGTACACCGCCTATGTGGTGGGCGATACGGAGTATCTGCTGCGGTCGTGGCATCCGGAGACGCGCCCTGCGGACTTGGTGCTGGACTCGGCGCAGCGGTGGTTGTTTCTCGAGATCGTCGCGACCGAGCGGGGCGGGCTGTTCGACGACAGCGGAACTGTGGAGTTCATCGCGCACTACAAGCTCGACGGGGTGCGCGACGCGATGCATGAGGTGAGTACTTTCGCGCGGGTCGACGGGGCGTGGGTGTACGTCGACGGCACGTTCCGCGCCTGAGGTGGTGGATACTGCGGGGGTGCCCCGGATCGCGATCGAATACTGCACCCAATGCCGCTGGCTGTTGCGCGCGAGCTGGATGGCCCAGGAACTGCTGACCACCTTCGCCACCGAACTCGGCGAGGTGGCGCTGGTCCCCGGCCAGGGCGGGATCTTCCGGATCACCCTCGACGGCGAACAGCTCTGGGAACGCAAGGCCGACGGCGGCTTCCCGGAGATCACCGTCCTCAAGCAGCGCGTCCGCGACCGCATCGCCCCCGACCGCGACCTGGGCCACTCCGACAAACGCGATTGACCACCCATGGTCGGCGCCTCGCGACCGCCGCTCCGGTGACCGCCGCTCGGCGACGTCCGCAACCGCATCCCCCTCGGGCGCTGCTGCCTCGTCTACGGAGCATCGCGCCCGCTGAGCGAGCGCACCGCCGCTGACCCCGGGGTGCGCTGGTGTCAGCAGCGACCGCCCGCGTTTGCCGACCAGGGGTGCGCCGGCGTCAGCAGCAACCGCTCACGTTCGCCGACCAGGGGTGCGCCGGCGTCAGCAGCAACCGCTCACGTTCGCCGACCTGGAGCGCGCTGGCGTCAGCAGCAATCGCCCGGGTTAGTCGACCCCGGGGTGCGCTGGCGTCAGCAGCAATCGCCCGGGTTCGCTGACCTGGAGTGCGCCGGTGTCAGCAGCAACCGCCGCCACCGCAGCAACCGCCGCCGGCCGGGCGCGGGGCGGGGGCAGGTGTGGGCGCCGCACCCCGGCCGACCGTCGCGAAGGTGGTCAGCAGTTTGACGGTGTCGTCGTGGCCACCGGGGCAGGTGGCGGGGTCCGACGACTGGGCCATCGGCCGGTTGACCTCGAAAGTGTCACCACAGGAACGGCACCGGAAGCTGTAGTTCGGCATCGGCACAGTGTAGGCGCCGGGCTTGTGATCACGGTGCGCCGAAGGCTTCGCCACCGGCGACGGGCTCCGTAGCGTGTCGGTCAGCGGTGACGGGCGAGGTGAGCGCATGACGAACAACAGTGCGGGGGCGGTGTTGCGGGCGGTGCTCGACCTCGGTTCGGCGCCGCGCAGCGTCATCGCCAAACGGGCGGGGGTCTCGCCCGCGACGGTAACCTGGCAGAGCAAGGCGCTGCTGGACGCGGGACTGCTCGTCGAGCTGCCCGAGACGGCGGGACCGACCGGTGTCGGCCGTCCGCACAGTCCGATCGCGCTCGACAGCGCGGGCAATGTGGTGCTGGCCCTGCACATCGCCGCCGCGCACATCACTGTCGCCGCGGTCGACATCGCGGGCGTGATCCACCACAGCGAGAAGGTGCCCCACCGCACCCACGCGCCCTACGACATCCTCGACACCGCCGTCGAACGGATCATCGCGGTCGCGGCGACCGTGCCGCCCGAGGTGCGGATCCGTGGCCTCGGGGTGGCGGTCGGCGGGCGCGTCGACACCACCACCGGCTCGGTCGTCGACCACTCCTACCTGCGCTGGCGCGATGTCCCGGTCCGCGAATATCTGGCCGCCCGAACGGGATTGCCAACCAGCGTCGACAGCCACACCCGTGCCGTGGCGCACGTCGAGCAGCTCTACGGCCACCTGCGCGGCACCGCCAGTTCGATCGTGCTGTTCGTCGGCAATGTCATCGACGCGGCCATCGCGGTGCACGGCCGGGTGCACTACGGTCCACGCTCCGGCGCGGGTTCGATCGCCCGGCTGCTCGGCGCGACAGCGGGTCCGGCGCTCGACGAGTTCGGTGACCTCGCCCTGCTGAGCCGCGCTCGCGTCCACAGCAGGGTGACCACCATGACCGAACTGGACGCCGCCGCCGCGGCAGGCGGGCCGGAACGGGAGTTCTTCCTGGAACGCGCCACGGCGATGGGCGAGGTCGCCGCGGCGTTGATCGACCTGATCGACCCGGAGGCGGTGGTGCTGGTCGACCGTGCCCTCACCCCCGTGCCCGGCGTGCGCGAGGCCTACGCCGAGGCCGTGCGCGCTCACTCAACGATGGGCGCCGATCCCGCGGAAGTGGTGTTCGAGACCGCGTTTCCCGGCCAGGTGCTGGCCATGTCGGCCGCCGGTGTGGTGCTGCACGAATTGTTCAGCGAGCCGCTGACCTCGATCGCTGCGGACGCGGTTTGATTCGCCGTTATTTTAAGACAGTCGAATATTGACCGGAACGGCGGTCGAAAGCGACAGTTGTCGTTATGAACAAAATGCAGTCCGGCGTCGTCCGGAGCGCGTCGGACGCGCTGTGTTGTCGCGGTTCGAATTCACCGCGAAACACACCTTCGATCAGATCCGGAAAATCACCGTGCGTAAAAGTATTCGACGAATAGCACTGCTCGCCGCGGCGGCTTCGCTGCTGGCCGTTTCCTGCGCCACCGCCGACGGGGACGATGCCGCTCTCACCGCCGCCCTGCCCACCGAGGTGCCGCCCGGCGTTGCGCTCACCATCTCCGCCAACAATGCCAAGGTGGCGTTGACCGCTTCCGGTGAACTGGCGAAGTTGCCGTTCGCGGTGACCTCCTGGCCCGCCGTGCAGGCCGGTCCCGATGTCATCCAGGCCTTCCGCGGTGGCTCGCTCGACCTGGCCACCAACGCCGGTATCCCGCCGATCCACGCGCACGCCACCGGCTTCGACGCCAAGATCGTCGGCGTCAAATACCGCGAGTCACCCCACTACAAGCTGGCCACCGCACCCGGCACCGCGATCGACAGCCTCGATGACCTGCGGGGCAAGAAGATCGCCTTCTCGCCGGGACAGGCACAGGGTGTGGTGATCCTGCGGACGCTCAAGGACGCCGGAATCCGCACCGACGAGGTGGAACTGGTCGAGATCAACAGCCCGCAGTTCCTCACCGCCCTGCAGGCCAAGCAGATCGACGTGGCCCCGCTGGGTGAGCCCACCGTGACGAAGTATCTCGACAAGTACGCCGTCGAGGGCGCCAAAGCGCTGACCACTCCCGCCGTCGACGCGCTCAGCGTCCTGTGGGCGCCCACCTCCATCCTGCGCGATGATGCCAAAGCCGCCGCGGTCGCCGAATTCGTGAAATTCTGGGCGCGCGGCGAAGTGTGGGCCTGGGAACATCCCGAAGAATGGATCGATGCGTATTACGTCAAAGACCAGGAGGTTTCCGAGGCCGATGGGCGTCGCATTCTGACCTCGGTGGAAAAGCCGTATTTCCCGGATAATTGGGACGCCGCGATCACCTGGGAGCAGGAGACGATCGACCTGGTCACCGATGCCGGCTTCTTCGGTGACTCGTTCGACGCCGAGGAACTGTTCGACCGACGCTTCGAGAAGCTCGCGTCCGAAGCGGTGCCCGCCGAATACCGCACCAAGGGGGCACAGTGACCATCGCCCTGACCCGCGCGGCGATACCCGCCGCCCTCCCGCGCGACGACGGCTTCGTCGAACGCCGCGCCCTGCGCAGACTCGGCCTGCGCAAGGCCATCCCGGCCGCCCGCCTGCTCGGCGTGGTGCTGCTGCTGGCCGCCTGGGCCGCGGGCGCCGCGTCCGGACTGCTCGACCAGCGCAAACTGGCCGCGCCGTGGACCGTCGTGCAGACCGGCTGGGAACTGCTGGTCGACGGTCCGCTGTTGAACCACCTGGGTGTCTCGCTGCAGCGGGCGCTGCTCGGCCTGGTCATCGGTGTCGTCATCGGCACCGCGCTCGCGCTGGTCTCGGGCCTGTCGCGCCTCGGTGAGGCACTCGTCGACGGACCGGTGCAGCTCAAGCGCGCCATCCCGACGCTCGGCCTGATTCCGCTGATGATCCTGTGGCTGGGTATCGGCGAGCTGTTCAAGGTCGTGCTGATCACCCTCGGGGCGATCGTCACCATGTACATCCAGACCCACGCCTCGCTCACCACGATCGATCAGAAACTGGTGGAACTGTCGGAGGTGCAAGGGGTTTCGCGGGCCACCTTCATCCGCCGCGTGGTGATCCCCGGTTCGCTGCCCGGCTTCTTCCTGGGCCTGCGGCTCTCGGTCACCGGCGCCTGGCTGGCGCTGATCGTCGTCGAGTCGGTCAATGCCACCGACGGCCTGGGCAAGATGATGTCCAACGCGCAGAATTACGGACAGGCCGACGTGATCCTGGTCGGGCTCGCCGTCTACGGCATCTTCGGTCTGCTGTCGGATTCGGGAATCCGGCTGCTCGAGCGGAAGGTGCTGTCATGGCGACGCACGATCGCGGGCTAGTGAAATCCCAGGTCAGCGGTGTCACGGTCCGCGCGCTGACCCGCCGGTTCGGTGAGCGCACCGTGCTCGACGGGATCGACCTGACCATTCCGGACGGCCAGTTCGTCGCCCTGCTCGGGCGCAGCGGCTCGGGCAAGAGCACCCTGCTGCGGGCGCTGGCCGGGCTCGACTACGACGTGGCGGGCGAGGGCTCGTTGCGCGTGCCGACGAAAACCTCGGTGGTGTTCCAGGATTCGCGACTGCTGCCCTGGCAGCGGGTACTGGCCAACGTGCTCTACGGGCAGCCGCGGTCGCGCCGCGACGCCGGGGTGAAGGTGCTCTCCGAGGTCGGCTTGGCCGGTCGCGAGAACGCCTGGCCCGGTGAGCTCTCCGGTGGTGAGCAGCAACGGGTTTCGCTGGCGCGCTCGCTGGTCGGTGAGCCCGATCTGCTGCTCGCCGACGAACCCTTCGGCGCGCTCGACGCGCTCACCCGGATCAAGATGCACGCCCTGCTGCGCGATCTGATCCGCAGGCACCGGCCGACCGTCCTGCTCGTCACCCACGACGTCGACGAGGCCGTCGCGCTGGCCGACCGGGTGATCGTGCTCGACGAAGGACGTCTCACCGTGGACATCCCGGTCGACCTGCCCGGCGAACGCGATCCGAGTCTGCCCGCATTCCAGCACATCCGTCGCACACTGCTCACCGCGCTCGGCGTCGCCCCGGTCGCGGTCTGAAAGGTTACGAAGTGTCGAAACACCTGCACCTCAACGCATTCCTGATGTCGGTCGGCCATCATGAGGCCGCCTGGCGGCTGCCCGAGAGCGACCCGCACGCGCACACCGACATCAACTACTACGTGCGCCTGGCCCAGACCGCCGAGCGCGGCAAGCTCGATTCGATCTTCTTCGCCGACAGTCCGGTCCTGATGGGTGATCCGGGCCGCAGGCCGAGCGGCAAGCTCGAGCCGACGGTGATCCTGACCGCCGTCGCCGTGCAGACCAGCCGGATCGGCCTCATCGCCACCGCCTCGACCAGCTACAACGACCCCTACAACCTGGCCCGCCGCTTCGCCTCGGTGGACTGGGCGAGCAACGGCCGCGCGGGTTGGAACATCGTCACCACCGCGGGCGCCGACGCCGCGCGCAACTTCGGCCTCGACGACACCCCCGAGCACCGGCTGCGCTACGAGAAGGCCGCCGAATTCGTCGACGTGGCGACGAAACTGTGGGACAGCTGGGACGACGACGCCGTCCTGGCCGACAAGGAACTCGGCATCCACGCCGACGCGTCCAAGGTCCGCAAGATCCTGCACCGCGGCGAGCACTTCCGGGTGGACGGCCCGCTGAACCTGCCGCGCTCGCCCCAGGGGTATCCGCTGCTGGTGCAGGCCGGTTCCTCGGAGGACGGCAAGGATTTCGCCGCCCGCTACGCCGAGGCCGTGTTCACCGCGCAGCAGACCCTCGAGGACGCCAAGGCCTTCTACACCGATCTCAAGGCGCGCACGGTCGCCGCGGGCCGCGATCCCGAGACGATCAAGATCCTGCCCGGCATCGTCCCGATCATCGGCGACACCGAGGAGGAGGCCCGTGCCCTGGACGCCGAACTGGCCCGGCTGATCTCGCCCGAGTACGCGCGCAAGCAGCTCGCCGACCGCTTCAAACTGCCCATCGACGAACTCGACCTGGACAGCGAACTGCCCGAGGACCTGCCCACCGAGGACGAGATCGAGGGCGCCAAGAGCCGCTTCACCCTGATCGTGAACCTGGCCCGCCGCGAACGGCTCACCCTGCGCGAGCTCATCGCCCGCCTCGGCGGCGGCCGCGGACACCGCACCTTCGCCGGAACCGCGGTGCAGGTGGCCGACGCCATCGAGGACTGGTTCCGCCAGGGCGCGGCCGACGGCTTCAACATCATGCCCGCGGTGCTGCCCTCGGGCCTGGACCGCTTCGTCGACGAGGTGGTCCCGATCCTGCAGGAGCGCGGCCTGTTCCGCACCGAATACACCGAGACCACCCTGCGTGGTCACTACGGGCTCGCCCGGCCCGCCAACCAGTTCGACGAGGCGGACGCGCTCGTGGCCGCCCGATGAGATCGGACTGGATCCGCTACCTGACCCGCCGCTGTCTCGAGCACCGGCGGCTGGTGATCATCAGTTACGCCGGTGCGCTCGCGGCCGCGTTGCTCACCGCGACGCTGCCACTGGTGGTGCGGCACGTGGTCGACACCCTCAGCGCCACGGCGGCGTCGGTGATGCCGTGGGTGGCGCTGCTGCTCGTGCTCGGCGTGGCCCGGTTCGGGGCGTCCTTCGCGCGCCGAGTCGCGTCCTCGGAGCTCTCGCTCGGGGTGCAGCACGATCTGCGCCGGGACCTGTTCGCCGCGCTGCTGCGGCTCAACGGGCGTGAGCAGGCGCAGTTGCGGACCGGGCAGGTGGTGAGCCGGGCCATCACCGATGTCACGCTGATCCAGATGTTCCTGCAGCTCATCCCGATGATCGCGGGCAATGTGGCGCTGCTGGTGGCGGTGCTGGCATTGATGACGGTGATGTCGCCGACGCTGACCCTGATCGCGTTGCTCGTGCTGCCCGGCCTGTGGATCGTCACCCGGCGCAGCCAGCGTCAGCTGTTCCCGGCGAACTGGGACGCGCAGGCGCGCGCCGCCGAGGTGGCGATGCAGGTCGAGGCCGCGGTGGCGGGTGTGCGGGTGGTGAAGGGGTTCGGGCAGGAACGCTACGAGCTCGACCAGCTGAGTGACAGCGCGCGCGTGCTGTACCGATCGCGGTTGCGGGTCGCCCGGATCACCAGCCGGTTCACCCCGCTCGTGCAGGCCGTGCCCGCGGCGGGGCAGGCGCTGATCCTGATCGTCGGCGGGTTGCTCGCGCTGAGCCAATCGCTCACGCTCGGCACGTTTCTCGCGTTCATGACGTATCTGAGCGCCTTCGTCGGGCCCGTGCGCCAGTTCTCGATGCTGCTCACGGTGAGTCAGCAGGGCAAGGCGTCGCTGGACCGGGTGCGCGAGGTGATCGAGGCGCCGGACGCCGAGGAGCGGGGTGCCGAAGTGCTTGTGACCCGGGAGTCCGCGTCGGGGGCCGACCGCGGAACCGAAGTCGCCGAGCCGCCGTCGATCGAATTCGAGGCGGTCAGTTTCGGTTTCGACGCCACGCCGATTCTCGACCGGCTCGATCTGCGGATCGACTCCGGCGAGACCGTCGCCATTGCGGGCGGGGCGGGCAGCGGGAAGACGATCCTGGTGTCGTTGCTGCCCGCGCTGCTCGAACCCGACTCGGGCACTGTGCGATTCGGCGGCATCGACCTGCGTGAGCTGCCTGATCCGCGGTCCCAGGTGGCGATGGTCTTCGAGGACACCCACCTCATGGCCGACTCGATCCGGGCCAATGTCGCCTACGGCAGGCCCGAGGCCACCGACGAACAGGTCTGGCACGCGCTGTACCTGGCTGCCGCCGACGAGTTCGTCACCGCCCTGCCGCAGGGTATCGACACCACAATCGGCGAACGCGGCCAACGCCTTTCGGGCGGGCAGCGCCAGCGCATCGCCCTGGCCCGTGCCCTGCTCACGGACGCGCCCATCCTGGTGCTCGACGATGCCACCTCGGCCATCGACGCCCAGGTGGAGGAACTGATCTACCAGCGCATCGGCGCGGAGCTGACCAAGCGCACCACCATCGTTGTCGCGCACCGGCTCTCGACGCTGGCACTGGCCGACCGGGTGGCCGTGCTCGACGGCGGCCGGGTCGCCGAACTGGGCACCCTGCGCGAACTGCAGCACTCCGGTGAGCTGTTCCGCGCGCTTTTCACGCCGCCGGAAGTGGTCGGTATCGGCGCCGACCCGCACCACGACACCGCGCGCGAGGCCACCGAGGAACTGTGGGTGGCGCCGGAGGTCGACGAAAGCGACGACCGCACCATGGAACACCTGGCCAAGGCGTTCGCACGCCGCTCGGCCGGTGCGCCCGCCGGTGGTGGCGGTGGCGCGGGCGGCGGCATGATGGCGAGCGCGCCGCCCAGCGGTGACGTCATGGCCCTGCTCGACCGCCTGCCCCCGGTCTCGGGTGAACCCGAGGTCGACAAGTCCTTCTCGCACACCCCCGACACCGCGTTCTCGCTGCCCCGGCTGCTGCGCCCGTTCACCTGGCCGCTGCTGGCCGGGCTCGGCCTGGTCGGCCTCGACGCCATCGCCCAGGTGCTGATCCCGTTCCTGGTGCGCTACGGCATCGACCACGGCGTGCTCGACGGCGCGCGCGATGTGGTGATCGGCGCGGCCGCGCTGGCGATCGTGGTCGTGGTGGTGGACTGGGCGATCAGCGTCGCCCAGGTGCGCGTCACCGGGCGGGCGGGGGAGCGGCTGCTCTACGGGCTGCGCATCAAGACCTTCGCCCACCTGCAACGACTCGGCCTGCAGTACTACGAGCGCGAACTCGGCGGCCGGATCATGACCAGGATGACCACCGATATCGACGGTCTGTCGGCCTTCCTGCAGACCGGGCTGGCCACCGCGCTCACCAGCACCGTCACCATCGCGGGCGTGGTCACCGCGCTGCTGGTGATCGATGCCGGGCTGGCCGTGGTGGTGCTGGCGCTGCTGCCGATTCTCGCCGTGGCCACCGTCGCCTTCCGCCGCGCGTCGGTGCCCGCCTACAACCTGGCCAGGGAACGGGTCAGCGCGGTCAACGCCTATCTGCAGGAGAACGTCGACAACATCACCGTCACCCAGGCGTTCCGCCGGGAAGCGGTGAACCAGACCGAGTTCGAGCGCCGCTCCTGGGCCTATCGCAACGCGCGGCTGCGCTCGCAGGTGCTGATGGCGGTGTTCTTCCCGTGCATCGAACTGATGTCGGTGATCGCCACCGCCTCGGTGCTCGCGGTCGGCGTGCACCAGGTGCGTGACGACCTGCTCACCGCGGGCACGCTGATCGCGTTTCTGCTCTACATCGAGTTGCTGTTCGCCCCGATCCAGCAGCTCTCGCAGGTCTTCGACAGCTACCAGCAGGCGGTCGTCGGCGTCGACCGGATCAGCGAGTTGCTGCGCACCCCCGTCGACACTCCCGAGGCCGACGACCCGCTGCCGGTCACCGGACTCGACGGCGCGATCGAATTGCGTTCGGTGAGTTTCGGTTACGCGTCGCGGACCAAGACGGTGCTCGACGGGCTGGACCTGCGCATCGAACCCGGCCAGAAGGTCGCCCTGGTCGGGGAGACCGGTGCCGGCAAGTCCACGCTGGTCAAGCTGCTCGCCCGGTACTACGACCCGACCGAGGGCACGGTCCTCGTCGACGGGGTCGACATCCGCCGATACCGGTTGCGCGACTACCGCAAGCGGCTCGGCGTCGTCCCGCAGGAACCGTTCCTGTTCGGCGAGACCGTGCGCGAGGCCATCGCCTACGGCAAACCCGAGGCCGAACCCGCCGAGATCGAATGGGCGGCGCGGGCCGTGGGCGCGCACGAGATGATCGCCGCGCTCGAACACGGGTACTACCAGTCGATCGGCGCGCACGGCCGCAACCTCTCGGCCGGACAGCGGCAGTTGCTCGCGCTGGCCCGGGCGCAGCTGATCGACCCGGACATCCTCATCCTGGACGAGGCGACGGCCTCGCTGGATCTGGCCACCGAGGCGCGGGTGCGCGCCGCGGTCGACGTGCTGACCTCGGGCCGCACCACCATCGTGGTGGCACACCGGCTCGCCACCGCCGCCGACGCGGATCTGATCGCGGTGGTCGGTGACGGGAAACTGGTGCAGGTCGGCACCCACACCGAACTGCTGGCCATCGAGGGCGCGTACCGACGGCTGTGGGCGGCCTACGTCGGCGACGAGTCACAGCGCATTTCCAGCTAACCGACGCGGGGGCGGTGGCCACTCGAACGTGGAGCTTCGAGTGGCCACCGACAGCCGGGTTCTGGCCCGTCGCGGGGCCGCGCGCACGTGGCCGAATCCACATCGTGACCGCCCCGCGACGCGCCGAGGAGGGCCTTCACTCCTGTACCCGGGAGTAACCGTTACCTGCGGGAATGGTGCGTTGGACGCGCGCCCGGCCCCGGTCGACGTACGCTCGTAGGAAGTCACCAGGTGCTGCGGCCCGCGGGAGCAAATACACAGGCACCCGTCGGGTCGCGCAGGCTAGGAGGTGTGCGATGAGCATTCAGCCCGATCTCGACCCCGGCACGCGGACACCGACCGCCGAACCACTGGCGCGTACCGAGTACGGCACGGTCAGCGGTACCTGGGACGGGCCGGTCGCCGTGTGGCGCAGCGTGCCCTACGCCGCCGCTGCCGCAGGCCCCGCCCGATTCGCCCCGCCCCGGCCCCCGCAGCCCTGGGACGGCACCCGTGAATGCGTCGTCTTCGGTGACATCGCGCCGCAGGCCATGGGCGCCATGGTGCCGGTCGACTCGGACCTGCAGATGGGTGAGGACTGTCTGTGGGTCAATGTGTGGTCGCCGCGCCCGGAACCCAGCGACGACGAACCGCGTCCGGTGATGGTGTGGCTGCACGGCGGTGCCTACTGCCTCGGCACCGCCGCGCAGACCATCTACGACGGGCGCAAGCTGGCCGAGGCGGGCGATGTGGTCGTCGTCTCGGTGAACTACCGGATCGGGGTGCTCGGCTTCCTCGACCTGTCCTCCTTCGGTGCGGGGTTCGCCACCAACCTCGGCTTGCGCGATCAGCTCGCGGCGCTGGCGTGGGTGCGCGACAACATCGCCGCGTTCGGCGGTGATCCGGGCAATGTCACGCTGTTCGGTGAGTCCTCGGGTGCCGGCTGCGTCACCGCGCTGCTCACCTCGCCCGCGGCGGCCGGGCTGTTCCACAAGGCCATCACCCAGAGTCCGCCCGCCACCACGGTTTTCGGGCAGGAGCGGGCCGCGGTCGTCGCCCAGCGCTATCTGGAACTGCTCGAACTCGGGCCCGGAGACACCCGGCAACTGCTCGAGCTGCCGATCGAGCGGCTGGTCGAGATCGGCGCGGTGCTGCTCGACGAGGTGCCGACCAAGGAGCCGGGTCGGCTGGCCGCGGCGCCGGTCGTCGACGGTGATCTGTTGCCCGGCTACCCGATCGACCGATTCCAGCGCGGCCGCTCGCACCGGGTGCCGCTGCTCATCGGCACCAATCGTGACGAGGCCTCGCTGTTCCGGGTGCTGCGCTCACCGATCATGCCGGTGACGCCCGACGCGGTGAACGCGATGCTCAACGATGTCGCCGCCTCGCATCCGGAGATGTCGCCCGAGCGGATCGCCGAGATCACCTCCGCCTACCCGGATCTGACGAAAACCCGTGGCGCGCTGGCCATGTCGACCGATGCCGCGTTCCGGATGCCCGCCGCCTGGGTCGCCGAGGGACACGCCCAGCACTCGCCGACCTGGATGTACCGCTTCGACTACGCCACCCCGATGTTGAAGGCAGCCCGCGTCGGCGCCGGCCACGCCACCGAATTGCCGTATGTCTTCGGCAATTTCGGCACCCTCAACCACGACCCCACCTTCTGGCTGGGCGGCCGCAAGGCCTCGGTGGCGGTCTCGGGCCGCATGCAGCGCCGCTGGCTCGCCTTCGCCGAACACGGCGTCCCCGCGGCCCTCGACGGCTCCAAACACTGGCCGCACTACCGCCCCGCCGACCGCACCACCCTGCTCATCGACACCATCGACCGCGTCGTCGACAACCCCGACGCCGACCTGCACACCGCCTGGGGCGACCAGGCCGTCGGCTTCGGCTGACCGGACATCCGGCCGACCGGGCCGCCACCGAGGATTCGGCGGCGGCCCGTGTCGAGCAGGTCAGACGTCGGTGGAGAAGCGGATGCCGCCGTCGGGGATGACGACGCCCGGCCACACGCGTGCGCCGCGGAGCAGTTCGCAGCGGGCGCCGACGTTGGCGCCGTCGCCGATGACGCCGTCGCGAACGAGGGCGCGGGGGCCGATGCGGGCGCCGAAGCCGATGATCGAGCGTTCGACGGTCGCGCCCGCTTCGACGACGGCACCGTCGAAGATCACCGCGCCGTCCAGGCGGGCGCCCGCGCCGATTTCCGCGCCGCGGCCGACCACCGTGCCGCCGATGAGCAGCGCGCCAGGCGCGACGCCGGCGCCGGGGTGGACCAGCGATTCGCCGCGCTGACCCGGCAGAGCGGGGGAGGGGGCGATGCCGCGGACCAGGTCGGCCGAGCCGCGGACGAAGTCCTCGGGGGTGCCCATGTCGCGCCAGTAGGAGGCGTCGACGTGGCCCTGTACGCGGGCGCCCTCGGCCAGCAGGGCGGGGAAGACCTCGCGCTCGACCGAGACCGGGCGACCGGACGGGATCTTCTCGATGTACTCGCGGCGGAACACGTAGCAGCCCGCGTTGATCTGGTCGGTCGGCGGGTCCTGGGTCTTCTCCAGGAACGCGGTGACCCGGCCGTCGGCGTCGGTCGGCACGCAGCCGAAGGCGCGCGGGTCGCTGACCCGGACCAGGTGCAGGGTGACATCGGCGTTGGTCGACTCGTGGGTGTCGAGGATCGCACCCAGGTCGGTGCCGCCGAGCACGTCACCGTTGAACACCATCACATTGTCGGCGCGCAGCTTGGGCAGCACGTTGCGGATGCCGCCGCCGGTGCCCAGCGGTTCGGTCTCGGTGACGTACTCGAGCTCGAGCCCCAGGTCGGCGCCGTCACCGAAGTGCTCTTCGAAGACCTCGGCCTTGAACGAGGTGCCGAGCACCACGTGGGTGATCCCGGCCTCGGCGATGCGGGCCAACAGGTGGGTCAGGAACGGCAGCCCGGCCGTCGGCAGCATCGGCTTGGGCGCCGAGAGGGTGAGCGGACGCAGCCGCGTGCCCTGTCCGCCGACGAGGATGACCGCGTCGGTGCCTGAGTTGCCTGCCATCGAGTTTTTCCCCTGTTCACAGTGACCCGGAGCGCTCAGGCTCCGGTGCGCGCTTTCTCGCGCAGCGCCGATCGAACCGCAATCCTGGAGCGAACCGCAAGTCCGGCGCGCAGCGCGCCCCGCAGCGGGGCCTGCCACCAGTGCGGATGGCGGTCGGCCTGGAACCGGTAGGCGCTCGCGTGGTGGGCGGGCAGCATGATCTCCGGGTGCTTGCCCGCGGCGTGGCCCTTGGCATGGGTGACCTCGGCGTCCGGGACGAACACATTGTGCCAGCCCGCCTTGCCCATGCGGTCGCCGAAGTCCACGTCCTCCATGTACATGAAGTAGCGCGAGTCGAAGCCGTCGATGGTGTCGAACGCGGCGCGGCGCACCAGCAGGCACGAGCCCGACAGCCAGCCGACCACCCGCTCGGAGATCTCCTCGTTCTCCTGGCGGTAGCGCACCGACCAGGGGTTCTTCGGCCAGATCGAGCCGAGGATGGCGTGTCCGGCGCCGTCGGCGAGGCCGGGGACGCGGCGGGCCGAGGGGTAGACGCTGCCGTCGGGTTCACGGACCATCGGCCCGATCGCGCCCGCGCGCGGCCAGCGCTTGGCGGCTTCGAGCATCTTGTCGATGGAGTCGACGCCCCAGCGGATGTCCGGGTTGGCCAGGATCACGAACTCGATCGAGGGGTCGATCTCGGCGACGGCCCGGTTGATCGCGCCGCCGTAGCCGATGTTGCCGCCGGTGTGCAGCAGTTCCACGTGCGAGTTCGCCTCGGCCACCAGCTCGGGCACACCGTCGGTGGACCCGTTGTCGGCCAGGATCACCTGCGGCTTCTCGCTGGTGGCGTCGGCCAGGGTGGTGATGAAGTGCTCGAGGTGCTCGCCCGGCGAATAGGTCACCGTGACGACGGCGAGGCCGGTGGGGGCAAGAGAATCGGCTGCATCGGCTGCGTTCACGACTGCGGAGCCTAGTCGGACAAGCGGCGCAGTGTGGCGGTGAGTGCGCAACGCCATGGCCGCAGCGGGGTGAGACCGGCCGCGTTCCATGCCGCGGGAGACAGGACCGAATACGCCGGGCGGGGTGCGGGTCTGGGAAAGGCGCTGGAATCGCAGGGCAGCACCCGGGCCGGATCGGCGCCGAGTTCGGTGAAAACCGCTGTGGCCAAGTCGAACCAGGTCGCGGTGCCGGAGTTGGTGGCGTGCAGTACGCGCGGGGTGGCGGGGCGGGTGCTCAGCTCGAGCAGCGCGGCGGCCAGGTCGGCGGCGCTGGTGGGGGAGCCGACCTGGTCGTCGACGACGGTGACGGTGTCGCGCTCGCGTTCCAGCCTGCGCATGGTGGCGACGAAATCCCCCTGGACACCGGCGTACACCCAGGCGGTGCGCACCACGGTGGCCGCGGGGGAGAGCTCGAGCACAGCGCGTTCACCGGCCAGCTTGGACTGGCCGTAGACCGTGGCGGGGCCGGTGGGATCGTCGGGTTCGTACGGTGTGGTGCCGGTACCGGGGAAGACGTAATCGGTGGAGACCTGGATCAACCGGGCCCCCACCGCGGCACAGGCGGCCGCGAGCACGGCCGGACCGGTGGCATTGGCGGCGAAGGCGGCGTCGGTGTCGGTCTCGGCGGCGTCCACGGCGGTGTAGGCCGCGCAGTTGATCACCACCGCACCCGGTTCCACGACCGCCGCGACGGCGGTCGGGTCGGTGATGTCGAGCTCGGCCCGGCCGAAGCCGCGCGCCCCGGGTGCCAGCCGCAGGATCTCTCGCCCCAGCAGCCCGTGCGCTCCGGTTACCATCGGGCGAGCGGGGGCGGGGAAATCGGCGTTCACGCGGCCAGTCTGGCACGCCGGAACACCTGCGGTTCGGCCCGACTGTGGTAACTGTTGGTTAGCCTGTGTTGGCCGGTATCGGCGGACGAGCCCGGGCGTTTCGAGATGGTGGGGTTTGCCGGGGGACAGTGCGGAGCCGGGCGCGGAGTTCGTCGAGAGGATGCGTGAGTGCGACAGTCGACAAGACCACCAGCGGTCAGCACGCCCGTGGGTGCCATCGGCCCGGCGAAGGTGATGCTCGCGATCTCGGCGGTCCTCGTCCTGGCCCTCACCGGATTCGCTTGGCGCAGTGTGGACAACCTGATCGCCAACATCGACCGCATCGGCGGCCTCGGCCTCGGCGGTGGCCGCGACGGCGCCGTCGACATCCTGCTGGTCGGTGTCGACAGCCGCACCGATGCCCACGGAAACCCGCTGACCAACGCCGAACGCGCGATGCTGCACGCGGGCGACGAGGTGGGCACCAACACCGACACGATCGTGCTGATCCGGGTGCCCAACGACGGCCGCTCCGCCACCGCGATCTCCATCCCGCGCGACTCCTACGTCGACATCGCGGGCCAGGGCAAGGCCAAGATCAACTCCGCCTACGGCTCCACCAAGGAGACCGAACGCTCGAAACTGCTGGCCAAGGGCAGTTCCGAGGCCGATGCCGAACGCGAGTCGACCAAGGCGGGCAGGCAGGCGCTGATCAAATCGGTGGCCGGGCTCACCGGCGTCACCGTCGACCACTACGCCGAGGTGAGCCTGCTCGGCTTCGTCCTGCTCACCGATGCCGTCGGCGGGGTCGAGGTGTGCCTGAACAACGCGGTGGACGAATGGATGTCGGGCGCGGACTTCCCGGCCGGTCAGCAGCGTCTCGACGGGCAGCAGGCGCTGAGCTTCGTGCGCCAGCGCCACGGCCTGCAACGCGGTGACATCGACCGGATCGTGCGTCAGCAGGTGTTCATGGCCCAGCTGGTCGGCCAGCTGCTCAATGCCAAGATCCTGGCCAATCCGGGCAAACTCAGCGAGATCAGCGAGGCCGTCGGGCGCACGGTCGTGCTCGACGAGGACTGGGACGTGCTGGCCTTCCTCCAGCAGCTCAAGGACCTGTCCGGCGGCCAGGTGGAATTCGACACCATCCCGGTCGCCGATCTGAACGCGATGACCTCGGCGGGGGAATCGGTGGTCAAGGTCGACCCGAAGACGGTCAAGGACTACGTCGCCGGGCTGGTCGGCGAGAAGAAGGAACCCGCGCCCGAGGAATCGAAGGTCGACCCGTCGACGGTGACCGTGAGCGTGTTCAACGCGGGCGGCACCTCGGGTCTGGCCGCCACGGTCTCCGGCGCGTTGACCAGCAAGGGTTTCATCGAGGGGATGGTCGGGAACTACACCGGAGGCAGCGTGAGTTCGAGCCGGGTGCTCGCCGCCGACCCCGACGACCCGAAGGCCGCCGCGGTGGCGAAGGCACTCGGTGGTCTCACCGTGATCGCGGATTCGTCGCTGTCGGCGGATACCGTGAGCGTGGTGCTGGCCGGCGACTACTCTGGTCCCGGCTCTGCCGCGGGCGGCCTGTTCGATTTCGAGCAGAACTCCTCGGCGACCGCGACGCCAGTACCGCCCGCCCCGCCGATCGACGCAGGCCAGAACGGACCGAAATGTGTGAATTGATCCATGCGTGAGCCGAATTCGACGCTGACCGACGCCCTCCTCGACCCGATCCTCGAACGCGACCCGGCCGGACCACGCGTCACCTGGTACGACGACGCCACCGGCGCCAGGATCGAACTGTCCGGGCTCACGTTGGCCAACTGGGCGGCCAAGACCGCCAATCTGCTCCGCGACGAGTTCGCGCTCAGCCCCGGCGCCAGGGTCGCGGTGCTGCTGCCCGCGCACTGGCAGACCGCCGCGGTGCTGCTGGGCTGCTGGTGGGCGGGCACCGAGGTGGTGCTCACCCCCGATCCCGACGCCGACCTCGCGCTGGTCACCCCCGACCGGCTCGACGACGCCGACGGCGTGAACGAGGTGGCCGTGCTGTCGCTGGACGCCATGGGCTCGCCGGTGCGCGACCTGCCGGTCGGCGTCACCGATTTCGCGAGCGCGGTGCGCGTGCACGGCGACCAGTTCCGGCCCGGCGGCTTCCGCGCCGCCATCGACGGGCTCTCGGTCGGCGAGGTACTGGCCGAGGCCCGGAAATCGGCGGCTGAGCAGGGGATCTCCACGGGCGACCGGGTGCTGTCGAGTACACCGTGGGAGACGGTGACCGAGCTGATCGATGGATACGTGGCCGTGCTGTACGCGGGGGCGTCGCTGGTGCAGGTCGTCAATCCGGATCCGGGTGCTGTCGACCATCGCGTCGCCACCGAACGGGTGACCGTGCGGCGCTGAGCGTTTCGGCACCCCCTCCTACCCAGGTATAGGTGCCGGTCCACCTCGGGCATGTGTCGCATGTCACTGCCGGTCCGTACCGTGGAGGCATCTGTCCTGCACGGCGGCACAAAGGGGTGGCGATGATTCCGCGGTACTGGTGGCGATGGTCGGCCGAGCACGGGGCGCCACGGGCGATCCTGCGATGGCAGTTGCGCCGCGGCGATCCGTTCGCCACCCTGCTCAGCGGCACCAAGGGGCTGCACGATCCCTACCCGCTCATCGACGAGCTGCGCGGGTCCGGTGGCGTGCACCGGACACCGCTGTCGTGGGTCACCTTCGACCACGCCCAGGTGCGGGCCATCCTGCGCGACAACCGGTTCGGCGTGCGGCCCGCGATCACCCAGGACGTGCCAGCGCCGTGGCGCAAGCTCGCCGAGCGGGCGGGGGTGCCGCCGAATCCGGTGGAGCCGCCCTCGATGCTGGTCATCAATCCCCCCGAGCACACCAGGATGCGCAAGCCGGTGGCCTCGGCGTTCACCCCGCGCGCCATCTCCCGGTTGCGGGACCGGGTCGAGGTGGTCACCACCGAACTGCTCGACGCCATGCCCGCGCACGGTTCGGTGGACCTGATCACCGACTACGCGGCCCAGGTGCCGATCGCGATCATCGCCGAGATGCTCGGTTTCCCCGCCGCCGACCGCGACCTGTTCCTGCGCTGGGGCGACCGGGTCACCCCGCTGCTCGACATCGGCACCTCCTGGCGCACCTACCGCGCCGCGCTGGCCGCGATCGAGTCCATGGACGACTACCTGGCCGCGCACATCGCGAAACTCCGCGAAGAACCGGGCGAGGACATCCTGTCCGCCCTGGTCGTCTCCGGTGAACTGGACCTGCCCGAGCTGCAGGCCAGCGCGAGCCTGCTGATGGGCGCCGGTTTCGAGACCACGGTCAATCTGATCGGCAACGCGATCGCCGCGCTCTCGGCCCATCCCGACCAGCTCGCCCTGGCCCAGGACGACCCCGACCTCTGGCCCGCCGTGGTGGAGGAGACGATGCGCTTCGAGGCGCCCGTGCAGACCACCGCCCGCCAGACCCTCGAAGACGTCGAGATCGACGGCGTCCGGATCTCGGCGGACAGCACGATCATCCTGTCGCTGGCCGGCGCCAACCGCGACCCCGCCGTCTTCGCCGACCCGCACCGCTTCGACATCACCCGCCCCAACGCCAAGGATCACGTGGGCTTCAGCAGCGGCATCCACGCCTGCCTCGGCGCGAGCCTGGCCAGAATGGAAGCGGTCCACGCCCTGCGCGCCCTCTACACCCGCTACCCGAACCTGCGGCTGCGCGGCGAACCCACCCGGCGAAACCTGTTCACCCTGCACGGTTTCGAGCACATGCCCGTCGACCTCGGCCCGGTCGCCCGGGCCGACGCACCAGACGACCTGGCCGGGGCCGCCCGCCGAGGGTGAGCGCTATGCCCCTGCGCGCCAACGGTATCGGGTCTTGGGGCGCCCGGCCCGACCGTAATCCGCACGGCGCTCGGCCAATCCGTCATCGGCGAGTTTCTCCAGGTAGCGCCAGGCGGTGATGCGGGAGACGCCGACGACCGCGGCGGCGTCGGTCGCGGTGATGCCGGTTTCGGCCGAGCGCACCGCGCGCGAGACCTCCTCGAGGGTGTGCTGCACAACGCCTTTCGGCGCACCGGCGCGCTGATCGGCGGTGCGCAGGGCGCCGAGCGCGCGGTCGATGTCGTACTGCGACAGCGCCGCCTCGCCCGCGGGCAGCGCGGTGTCGAAATCGCGGTAGCGCTCGAGCTTCTCGCGGAACGCGGCGAAGGTGAACGGCTTGAGCAGATAGAGCACCACGCCGTGCGCGACCGCGCTGCGCACCATGTTCAGTTCGCGGGCCGAGGTGATCGCGATGACATCGGGGCGCGGTTCGAGCCCGTTGAGCGCGGCGGCCACCTCGAGCCCGCTGATGTCGGGCAGCCCGATGTCCATCAGCACCAGGTGGAACGGATTCCCGTCGGCGATCGCCTCCGCGGCCTTGGCGAGCGCGTCGCGCCCACTGTGCGCGAGCCCGCCGGTGACGAAGCCGTCGAGCCTTTCGAGGTAGGCCCGGTGTGCCTGGGCGATCAACGGTTCGTCCTCGACGATCAGGACGCGGATCATGGGGTCTCCCTCAGCGGAATGCGAACGATGACCGCGCTGTGTGGTGCGGCCGTGGTGGTGATGACACCGCCGTGTCGATCGACGAGGCGGTGTACGAGAGCCAGGCCGAGTCCGGCGTGGTCGGATTTGGTGGTGTAGCCGCGTTCGGCGGCGCGCCCGAACATCTGGGCCGACATTCCGGGGCCGCTGTCGGCCACGCGGACCAGCAGGTCGCCGTCACGGTGCTGCACCGATACCTCCACCCGCTTCTCGACCGTCCCGGCGGCGGCGTCGATCGCATTGTCGACCAGGTTGCCCACCAGGGTGACCGTTTCGTGCGCCGAGAGCGGATCGGTGGAGTCCAGCGCGGTGTCCTCGCTGATGGCCAGCGTCACCCCGCGCTCGGCGGCCTGGTCGACCTTGCCCAGCAGCAGCGCGGCCAGCGCCGCGTCGCCCACGGCGGCCAGCAACCGGTCGATCAGCACCTGGGACAGCTTCAGTTCGGCGGTCGCGAACGCCACGGCCTCCTCGGGCCTGCCCAGCTCGACCATCGTGACGACGGTGTGCAGCCGGTTGGCGGCCTCGTGCGCCTGCGAGCGCAGCGACTCGGCGAAGCTGCGCACCGAGTCGAGCTCGCCGAGCACCGCGCGCAGTTCGGTCTGGTCGCGGATGGTGAGCACGGTGCCGATGGCCCTGCCCTCCCAGCTCACCACGTCCTGGTTGACCAGCAGGATCCGGTCGGTGGTCACGTGGGTCTCGTCGCGCACCACGCCCCAGCGCATCTGCTGCAGCGAGACGGGCAGGTCGGTGCGGCGCACCGGACCGTCGGGCAGGTCGAGCAGGGTGCGGGCCTGATCGTTGACCACCTCCGCGGGCCCGGCACCGGCGCCGAACACCACCAGGCCCTCGTGTATCGAGTGCAGCACCGCGTCGTGGTGCTCGTAGAGCGCGCGCAGTTCGTCGGGGGCGAGGCCGTGGGTCTGGCGGCGCAGCCTGCGGCTGATCAGGAACGCCGACAGCGCGGCGAGTGCGAGGCCACCGGCCGAGACGCCGAGGATCAGCGGGATCTGGGAGGCGACCTGGGTGCCGATCTTGTCGCGGGTGACCCCGGCCGAGACCAGCGCGACCACCTCGCCGCCGTCGAAGACCGGGGTGACCGCGCGGATCGAGGGCCCGAGCGTGCCGGTGAAGGTCTCGGTGAAGGTGCGCCCCTCGAGCGCCTCGTCGATGCTGCCGACGAACGGCTGGCCGATCAGGTCGGGGTTGGTGTGGGTGTAGCGGGTGCGGTCGGTGGCCATCACGACGATGAAATCCATGCCGGTGTCGGCGCGGATGCGTTCGGTGGTCGGTTGCAACAGGCCGCTGGGGTACGGGGAGTTCACCGCGGCCAGCGTCGACGGCGCCCGCGCCACCGTGAGCGCCACGTCGCGGACCTGCAGTTCGGTCGCCACATCGTGGTCGCGGCGGGTGTCGTACACCGCGAGCACGGTCCCGGTGCCGATCATCAGCGCCAGCACCACCAGTTGCCAGACGAAGGCCTGTCCGGCGAGCGACAGTCGTCCTCGTCGCATGTTGCCCTCCGACCCGAAATCTGAACCTTATGCACCAAATGTGATAGGCATCACAGTGATTGCGCATGCTCTCCGGCATGGACACAACCACTCCACCGCGAAAACGCGACCATACCCACTGGCTGTACATCGCGGTGATCTTCGCGGTCCTCGCGGGCGTCCTGGTCGGTCGACTTGCACCGGGGTTCGGTCAGTCGCTGGCCCCGTTGGGCACCCTTTTCGTGAACCTGATCAAGATGATGATCGCACCCGTGATCTTCTGCACCATCGTGCTGGGGATCGGTTCGGTGCGCGCGGCCACCACCGTCGGCAAGGTCGGCGGGCTGGCCATCGGGTACTTCCTGGCGATGTCGACGATCGCGCTCGGCATCGGCCTTGTCGTCGGCAACCTGATCGATCCCGGCTCCGGGCTCGACATCGGCAACACCGGCGCGGGCGCCCAGTACGCCGAGCAGGCGCACGGCGCGGGCGGCACCTGGGACTTCATCCAGGACATCGTGCCGACCACCCTGGTGTCCTCGCTGACCGCGGGCAGCGTGCTGCAGGCGCTGTTCGTCGCGCTGCTGGTCGGCTTCGCCGTGCAGGCCATGGGCGACGCGGGCGCGCCGATCCTGCGAGCGGTCGCGCTCGGTCAGAAGCTGGTGTTCCGGATCCTGTCGATGATCCTGTGGCTGGCCCCGATCGGCGCGTTCGGCGCCATCGCCAATGTGGTCGCGCGCACCGGCTGGTCGGCGGTGGTGCAGCTGGCCACGCTGATGATCGCGTTCTACCTGACCTGCCTGGTCTTCGTCTTCGGCGTGCTCGGGGTGATCCTGCGCGTGGTCTCGGGTGTCTCGATCCTCAAGCTGTGCCGGTATCTGGCGCGCGAGTACCTGCTGATCGTGGCGACCTCGTCCTCGGAATCGGCCCTGCCGCGCCTGGTCGCCAAGATGGAACACGCGGGCGTCGAGCGCACGACGGTGGGTGTCGTTGTGCCGACCGGGTATTCGTTCAATCTCGACGGCACCGCCATCTATTTGACGATGGCCTCGATCTTCATCGCCGACGCGCTCGGCACGCCGCTGAGCCTCGGTGAGCAGATCGGGTTGCTGCTGTTCATGATCATCGCGTCCAAGGGCGCGGCGGGCGTCACCGGTGCCGGACTGGCCACCCTTGCCGGTGGCCTGCAGAGTCATCGGCCCGAACTGCTCGACGGCGTGGGCTTGATCGTCGGCATCGACCGGTTCATGTCCGAAGCCCGTGCGCTGACGAACTTCTCGGGCAATGCGGTGGCCACACTGCTCATCGGCACCTGGACCAAGACCGTCGACGCCGACCGGGCCCGTCGCGTCCTCGACCGCGAACTGCCCTTCGACGAGGAGACGATGGTCGACGATCATCCGGTCGAGGAACCGGTCACGTTGTCGAAAACCGTCGCGGCGCGGTGAGGCGGCCGAGGGCCCCGCGGTGTTCGACCGCGGGGCCCTCGGAATTCCTCGGTCAACTCAGGCGGTGACGGGGTTCGGCTCGATGGTCGTCGGCCTGTCGGTGGCGACGGTGCGGCGCTCGAGCAGCAGGAGCACGCCGGTCAGGGCGACCAGGGCCGCGGTGAAGCCGTGCACGCCGAATGCGGCGGCGGTCGACCCGTGCCAGCTCAGGACCGTGATCATGTCGCCCAGCGGGATGAGCGCGATCACCAGCGTGACGATGCCGAGGGCGAAGCGCTGCCGGGCGGCCAGTAGGGCGATGAGCAGCAGGCCGCTGACGGTGTCGCGAACGCCCTTGAGGTTCAGGAATGCGGCCGCGTCGCCGTCGGGCCAGGCGGGCAGGCCGAAGCCGGAGGCCGTGGTCACCGGTGCGATGAGGTAGCTCAGGCCGACGTAGATGATGAAGAGCGCGCCGATGAGCGAGAGGGCGGTGGCGATGCGCTGAGTGGTCACGGTGACTCCCGAAGGTTGCTATGAAATCTAGCGTTGCTAGGTGATGCGAGAACGATAGCGCGGGGGCTGCCACTTGTCTAGCGCTGCTAGAATTTCGAGCATGAGTACGCAGCAGCGCAAGGAACGCGAACGGGCCGAACGACGCCAGCGCATCGTCGATGCGGCCCGGGAGCTGGCCGAGACCCAGGGCTGGGAGGCGGTCACCATCCGCAAGCTGGCCGAGCGCATCGAGTACAGCCAGCCGGTGCTCTACAGCCATTTCGCGGGCAAGGCGGCCATCGTCGGCGCGGTCGCCGAGCAGGGCAGCGCCGATCTGGCCGTGGTGCTGGCCCGCGCCGCCGAGCTCGCGACCACCCGCGCGGAGCGCATCGAGAACATCGCCACCGCCTACCTCGACTTCGCCACCGAGAACCCGGCCCGCTACGACGCGATGTTCCTGCTCGACACCGACCTGAACTTCGGCCCCGACGCCCCCCAGGCCCTGCGTGACGCCTTCGCCGGTCTCGCGGCGATGTTCCGCTACGAGGCCGAGGGCGACGAACTCGGCGCCCGCACCGAAACCGCATGGAGCGCGCTGCACGGCTTGGCCACCCTGGAACGCAACGGCCGGTTGCGCCCGGAATTGCGCAGGCGGCGGATCGAACTGCTGGTGGCGGCGCTCGGCGCGCCGCGTAGGTTGGAGGCGACGACGCAGGTCGCCCCGGCGGCCGAGGGCGAAGGGACGACGGATGGCTGAGGTCGTAGTGGTCGGGTCCGGGCCGAACGGCTTGGCCGCGGCGGTGATCGCGGCGCGCGCCGGACTCTCGGTGCGGGTGCTAGAGGCGCAGGAGCAGCCGGGTGGCGGGTCGCGCACGGCCGAGCTCACCCTGCCGGGCTTCCATCACGACGTGTGCGCGGGCGCGCATCCGATGGCGTTGGCGTCGCCGTTCTTTCGGGCCTTCGACCTGGCGGCGCACGGCGTCGACCTGCTCACGCCCACAGTCTCCTACGCGCATCCGCTCGACGGCGGGATCGCCGGACTGGCCTGGCGCAAGCTCGAGTCGACCGTCGCCGACCTCGGCCGTGACGGCGCGACCTGGCGTGCGCTGTTCGGCCCCTTGGTCGAACACTGGCCCGCGGTGGTCGACCTCGCCATGTCGGATCTGCGCCGCCCGCCGCTGCGCGTGCCGACCCTGCCCACCGCCGTCCGGTTCGGCCTGCGCCTGCTCGAACAGGGATCGCCCCTGTGGAACAACCGTTTTCGCGAGCCCGTCGCTCCCGCGATGCTGACCGGCGTGGCCGCCCACGCGATCACCCAACCGCGCGCCCTGCCCGCCGTCGGCGCGGCCCTGCTGCTCGGCACCCTCGCGCACGCGGGCGGCTGGGTGATCCCGCGCGGGGGGAGCCAGGCGATTCCGAACGCGCTCATCGCCGAGCTCGAACGCCTCGGTGGCGAGGTGGTCACCGGGCATCGCGTCGACGATTTCGCCGAACTCGCCACCGCCCGCGCCGTCCTGTTCGACACCTCACCCGCCGAACTCCTGCGCATCGCCGGCGACCGGCTGCCCGAGCGCTACCGCAATGGCCTCGGCCGATTCCGCTACGGCGGGGCCGCCTGCAAGGTCGATTTCGCGCTGTCGGGTCCGGTGCCGTGGACCGCGCCCGGCAGCGACCTCGCCGGCACCCTGCACCTGATCGGCAGCCGCGAGGAAGCGATGGCCGCCGAACGTCGGGTCGCCGCGGGCGAATTCGCCGAGCGGCCGTATGTGCTCGCCATCCAGCCGGGCGTCGTCGACACGACGCGAGCGCCCGAGGGCAAGCACACCTTCTACACCTACGCCCACGTGCCCAACGGTTCCGACCGCGACATCAGCGAGGCGGTGATCGCCCAGGTCGAACGCTTCGCCCCCGGCTTCCGCGACCTGATCCTCGCGAAACACGTGACGCCCGCGGCCTTCATGCCGAACCACAATGCCAACTACATCGGCGGCGACATCTCCGCGGGCGCGATGACCCTGCGCCAGACCGCCTTCCGCCCGCTGGCCCGCTGGAATCCCTACGCCACCCCGATTCCCGGCACCTACCTGTGCTCGTCCTCGACCCCACCCGGCCCCGGCGTGCACGGCATGCCCGGCCTGCACGCCGCCCACCACGTCCTGCGCACCCGCTTCGGCATCGTCACCGACCCACTGGACCTCCTGCGCGGCGCCGCGCCCGCCTACCACTAGGTGGCGTTGTCCCGCACCACGTCCGGTTCGAGGTAGACCGTGCAGGAGTTGGGGGCGGCGGCGCGGATGCGGGCGTCGGCGGCGTCGATGGCCTCGCCGACCTCGGCGATGTCGAGGCCGGGGCGCATCGCGATCTTCGCGTTGACCAGCAGGTCCTCGGGGCCGAGGTACTGGGTCTGGATGCGGATCACGCGCACGATGCGGGGGTCGGTGAGCAGGGCGGCGCGAATCGCGGTGTCCTCCTTGGCCGTCGCGCCCTCGCCGATCAGCAGGCTCTTGGTCTCGATGATCAGCACGATGGCGTTCACTCCGAGCAGCAGGCCGATGAGCAGGGTGCCGATGCCGTCCCAGACCGCGTTGCCGGTGAGCACCGTCAGGCTCACGCCGCCGAGCGCGAACACCAGGCCGGTGAGCGCGCCCGCGTCCTCGAGCAGCACCACCGGCAGTTCGGGATTACGGGTGTTGCGGATGAAATGCCACCAGGAATGCTTGCCCTTCAGCGGCGCCGACTGCTTGCGCGCGGTGCGAAAACTGGCCGCCTCCAGCACCATCGACACCCCGAGGATGGCGAAGGCGACCGCGGGGGAGGAGATCTCCTCGGGGAAACGGATCTTGTGGATCGCCTCGTTCACCGCGAACAGGCAGCCCATCGTGAACAGCACCAGCGCCACGACGAAGGAGTAGAAGTAGCGATTGCGCGAGTACCCGAACGGATGCAGCGTGTCCGGCCGGTGCTCGGCGCCCTTGCGCCCGACCAGCAGCAGCGCCTCGTTACCGGTGTCGGCCACCGAGTGCACCGCCTCGGCCAGCATCGACGACGAACCGGTGATGAACGCGCCGATGAACTTCGCGACCATGATGCCCGCGTTCGCCCCGAGCGCGGCGAGGATCGCGATCCTGCTGTCTCCACCTTCGGCGGCCATACCCGGGGACGCTACCGCCAGGATCGGGCCCGCAGTCGACCCGCGCATCGTGTCGCCTGCACCGTTCTCGGCCCGCCCGGCTCTGGACTGAGTGGAGGGTGCGACGAAGGAGTGCCCGGAGGGAGGGAAGAGTCGGGGAACAGGGCCGAGAACCGCGGCGCCAGCCGCTATGTCACTGTTCGGTACAGGTCCGGCTCGAGGTAGATCAATCGCGCGGTCGGGACAGCGGTCCGCACCCGGATCTCCGCGGCGTCGATGGCTTCCGCGATCTCGGCGATGTCGAGGTTCGGCGCGATCGCGACCTTGGCCGCGACCAGCATCTCCTCCGGGCCGATGTATTCGGACTTGAGGTGGATCACCGAGGTGATCCGGGTGCCGTCGGTCAGGTTCTCGCGAATCGCGCGATCCTGCTCCGCAGTGGCACTCTCGCCGATGAGCAGGCTCTTCATCTCCACGATCAGCACGACCGCGATCACGCCGAGCAGCAGGCCGATGGCCAGGGTGCCGATGCCGTCGTAGACGGGGTCGCCGGTGATCATGGTCAGCCCGATCGCGGTGAAGGCGAACATCAGGCCGATCAGCGCGCCGGTGTCCTCGAGCAGCACCACCGGCAGCTCCGGGCTGCGCGAGTTGCGGATGAACCGCCACCAGCTCGCATCGCCCTTGAGCGGGCGGGATTCGCGGGCGGCGGTCAGGAAGCTGAACGTCTCCAGGCCGATCGCGATGCCGAGGATGATGATCGCCACGATCGGCATGCTCAGCTCTTCGGGATGGCGGATCTTGTGGATGCCCTCGTAGATCGCGTACACCGAACCGAGGGTGAACAGCACCAGCGCGACGACGAAGGAATAGAAGTAGCGATTGCGCCCGTACCCGAACTGGTGCAGCTCGTCGGCGTCCTTGGCGGCGGCGCGCTGCCCGAGCAGCAGCAGACCCTGGTTGGCGGTGTCGGCGACCGAGTGCACCGCCTCGGCCAGCATCGAGGCCGATCCGGTGATCGCCGCACCGACGAACTTCGACACCGCGATCCCCGCGTTGGCCGTCAACGCGGCGATGATCGCCTTCTTGCCACCACCAGCCGACATCTCGGCCCGCCCTTCTGCTCCACTGGGACACACTCGTGCCGCAACAGCCTAGGCCGGGCGATGCGAAAGTTCGCGCAGGTCAGTGCTGATCGCCGACGCAGGCGCTGAACAGCTGCGCGGATCCACGGACCGCGCGGGCGCGGATATCGGTGTCGGCCGCGGAGATCCAGGCCGCGCTGCCGCGTTCGACGGTGAGCGCGCGCCCGTTCTGGAACAGCTCGATCGTGCCCTCGGTGCACAGCACGATGCCGGGCCCGGCATCGGCCAGCACGACGGGTTCGGCGCCGGCGGCGAGGTCGAACCGGCACAGCGCGAATTCCGGTGCGGGCGTGCGATACCGGACGCCGCCGTCGCGGCCCGGCTCGGGTTCGATCACCGGCAGGTCGATGGGCTCGAAGTCGAGCACCCGCAGCAGTTCCGGCACGTCGACGTGCTTGGGGGTGAGCCCGCCGCGCAGCACGTTGTCGGAGTTGGCCATGATCTCCACGCCGACCCCGCGCAGGTAGGCGTGCAGATTCCCGGCCGCCAGGAACAGCGCCTGCCCGGGTTCGAGGGTCAGCCGGTTGAGCAGCAGCGCGGCGAGCACGCCCGCGTCGCCGGGGTAGACCTCGGCCAGTTCGAGCGCGGTGCGGGCCTCGGCGGTGAACTCGCGCGCGCCCTTCCCGGACAGGTAGCGCACACATCCTTCGAGCACGGTGGGCAGCAGCGCCGACAGCGCGGCGGGCGGCAGCGTGATCCAGGTGGTGAACAGGGTCCGCAGGCCCGCCGAATCGGGCTGGGCGGCAAGCAGTTCGGCGTAGACGTTGAGGCCGGGGATGTTCAGCGCGCGCAGCAGCTCGACGGTGCGGTGCGGATCGCGGAACCCGGCGAGCGCCTCGAACCGCTCCAGCGCGACGACCAGCTCCGGCTTGTGGCTGTCGTCGCGGTAGTTGCGCAGGGGCGAGTCCAGCGGCACCCCGGTGCGGTTCTCCCGCTCGAAACCGGCCCGTGCCTGCGCCGAACTGGGGTGGGCTTGCAGCGACAGCGGTTCCTCGGCGGCCAGGATCTTGAGCAGGAACGGCAGCCGGTCACCGAAGGCCGCGGCGACGGGGCCGAGTTCGCGGACCGGATCGGCGCTGAGCACCGCGAGCAACGAGCGGGTGCCGTCGTCGGCCTTGACGTGCGCGGGATCGGCCGGGTGCGCCCCGAACCAGAGTTCGGCCTCGGGATGGGCCGAGGGCACCGGCCTGCCGCACAGCTGAGCGAGCGCGGTGCGCGATCCCCATGCGTAAGAACGCAGCGCACCAACGAGTTCCTGCACTAGTAGCGTCCCCCGTCGTGGTATCGATCCGGTTCGGGCGCGGCCGCGCCGCGCGCACCGGTCAGTCGGAGATAGGCCGCGGCCATGTCGAGGCGCACGGCCAGCACGGCCAACTGCTCGAGCTCGCTGCCGTGGCCGCCCCCCGCGGCGGAGCTGGCGGTCGCGCTCTCGGTGGTCGGTGCCGAGCCCGGCTCGTCGAGCTGGGATCGCAGGACGTCGACATCGGCGTGCACCAGGTCCGCGTCGACCAGTCCGCCGCCCGCGCCCTCGAACACCGCCAGCTTGCGCCGGGCGGCGGCCTGGTCGGGGTGCACGCTCAGGGCGAGCACCCGCACCCGGTCGACCGGGGCCGGACCGTCGAGTTCCTCGTCGTGGAACAGCGGATCGAAACCCGGCGCGCTGCCACCGGCGGCCGCGCTCAGGCGACCGACCGCGGCGACCGCGTCGGCCAGATCGGCGGCCGAGGCCAGCCTGCCCGCCGACTGCAACAGCACCTCGGTGCCGTGCCCGGCCAGTTCGACCGCGGCCGGGGAGTCACCGGCCAGCACCACGCCGACCCCGTGCATCCGCGCGGCCAGGGTCTTGGCCGGGTTGTGGAAGACCTCGTTGTGCGGGCCGTCGCGCAGCGCCTCGGCGTCGAGCATGTCGGCCAGCGCGGTCAGGTCGGGGGTGGCGGGTCCGCTGCGCTGGGCGTCGATGCCGCGCAGCACGGCGATGCCGACGGCGAGGAAGCGCAGCAGCCGGTTGTGGTCGAGGACGGGCACCCGCGGTTCGAGCACGATCGCGCGACCGGCGGCGACCGCGCGCAGCGGGCCCTCGTTCGGCGCCGCGATCACGACTTCGGCGCTGCGGCGGATCGCGCGATCGACGGCATCGATCAGGCGCGGATCGCCCGCGTCGTCCCCGGCGACCAGCACCACGTCCAGCGGGCCGACCCAGGGCGGCAGCGAGCTGACCGGCACGATCGGCAGTCCGGCCCGATCACCCAGGGTGGCGACGAGAAGTCCGGCCGCGCGTGTCGCCCGGCCCGAGCCGGTGACCAGCACCAGGCTGCGTGGCCGCAGTTCGGCGAGCCGTTCGATGAGCGAGGTCTCCGCCACCGCGGCCGCCGTCGCCCGTACCTGGGCGCCGCCGGACGCGGCCGAGCGTAAGGCGCCGCCGGTGTCGGCTGCCTCCAGCGACGCGGCATCGTCGAGGTCGAATACCGGTGTTCCAGCGATCATCGCCGATTCCACCTCCCCTCATCGCGCTGTGTCGTGCGCCGAGCCGTCGGCGAATACAAGGTCTGTGATTCCACTATTCCAGCCAGACGCGGCCGATGCCCGTGATCTCGGAATCGAACAGAGCCGCGTGCTTGGTCCGACGTCGGGTCCGGGACATGTGATCGCACCTGTACTGGTTTCATTTTCCCAGTCAGGCGCGGACGATGCCCAGGATCTCGGTCACGAGTGCGTTTACTTCGGCCTGCGATCCGGCCTCGACGTTGAGACGAAGCAGCGGTTCGGTATTGGAGGCGCGCAGGTTGAACCAGGCGTGGTCGCCGAGGTCGACGGTGACGCCGTCGAGCCGGTCCACCGACTCGGTGCGGTCGGCGAAGGCGGCGAGCACGGCCGCGGTGCGCTCGGCGGCGTCGGCGACGGTCGAGTTGATCTCGCCGGAGGCCGCGTAGACGTCGTAGGCGGCCATCAGCTCCGAGACCGGGCGCTGACCCTCACCGAGGGCGGCCAGCACGTGCAGCGCGGCCAGCATGCCCGAGTCGGCACCCCAGAAGTCGCGGAAGTAATAGTGCGCGGAGTGCTCGCCACCGAACACCGCGCCGGTCGAGGCCATCTCCTGCTTGATGAACGAGTGCCCGACCCGGGTGCGCACCGGCTTGCCGCCCAGCTCCTCGACCAGTTCGGGCACCGCGCGCGAGGTGATCAGGTTGTGGATGACGGTCGCGCCCGGCTCCTTGGCCAGCTCGCGCTGGGCCACCAGCGCCGTGATCGCGGAGGGCGAGACCGGCTCGCCGCGCTCGTCGACGACGAAGCAGCGGTCGGCGTCGCCGTCGAAGGCCAGGCCGATGTCGGCGCCGCTGGAACGGACCAGCGCCTGCAGGTCGACGAGGTTCTTCGGGTCCAGCGGATTGGCCTCGTGGTTGGGGAACGAGCCGTCGAGTTCGAAGTACAGCGGCACGATCGTGATCGGGCCGAGGGTGCCGAGCACGGCGGGCACCGTGTGGCCGCCCATGCCGTTGCCCGCGTCGACCGCGATGGTCAGCGGGCGGATCTCGTCGAGGTGGACCAGCTCGCGCAGGAAGCTCGCGTAGTCGGCGAGCAGGTCGGTCGTGGTCGCGGTGCCCGGTGCGCCGTCGAAGGCGGGCACCCCGTCGACGACCTCGGCGGCGATGGTGGCCAGCCCGGTGTCCTGGCCGACCGGCAGCGCGTTGGCCCGGCACAGCTTGATGCCGTTGTAGCGGGCCGGGTTGTGGCTGGCGGTGAACATGGCGCCGGGGCAGCCGAGCCGGCCGGAGGCGAAGTAGAGCTGATCGGTGGAGGCCAGGCCGATGTGCACCACATCGAGGCCCTGCTCCCGCACGCCCTCGGCGAAGGCCAGCGACAGTTCGGGGGAGGACTCGCGCATGTCGTGCCCGATCACGACCCGGGTGGCGCCTTCGGCGCGCATCAACCGGGCGAAGGAGGCACCGACGTCTTCGACGAACGCCGCGTCGATCTGTTCGCCCACCACACCGCGGACGTCATAGGCCTTGATCACGGCGTTCACGAGTTCGCTGGAGCGCGCGACAGTCGTCATAACCCAGTACCCTAGCGGCCCGGAGTGTGATCCTGGTTCCACGGGTCGCGACCTGGTCGTTTACGGGTCGGGGAGCACGCGTAGGTGGCCGCGGCGGCCGGTGCGGGTGGTGCGCGGGGCAGGGGGAGCGGAGTCGCGGTAGCCGGGCTGGTCCGGGTCGGCGGGGCGGCGGCGCAGGCCCGCCTCGCGGACGGCTTCGGCCAGGGCGGTCAGATCGTCGTCGTCGGGTGTGCTGGAGGAGAAACCGCCTTCGTGGCGCACCAGTTCCCAGCCCTTGGGGGCGGTGATGCGGCAGGCGTGGGTTTCGCACAGATCCCAGGAATGCGGTTCGGCGACGGTGGCCAGTGGTCCGACGACGGCGGTCGAGTCGGAGTACACATACGTCAGCGTCGCTACAGCCGGGTTCTTGCAGCCGGGTCGGCAGCAACGACGCATGGGGATCACGACGTCGAGATTAACCCTCCGGCCGGTAAATGTGGATACGGACACGCCCCTAATCGGGTTCGGGATCGATCAGGTCCGGATCGACGCCGAGATAGGTCGCGATCTGTTGCACGAGCACTTCGCGCAGCAGTTCCACCAGATCGTCGGGATCGGCGGCGCGCAATTCCAGCGGCTTGCGGAACAGCACCACCCTGGCCCTGGTGGCCGCGCCGCGGGAATCGACCCCGGCGGGAATCAGTCGCGACAGCGGCACCGGCCCGTCGGCGACGACCTCGTCCGGCCAGGTGACCGAATCGGGATGCAGCGGACGGATTTTCGGCACGTCGTCGACGGCGATGTCGAGTTTGGTGAGCCGGTCGTGCCAGCGGGTGTCCAGCGGTGCGAAGGCCTCGAGCACCAGCCGGTCGAATTTCTGCCCCCTGGTGCGCCACGCGGGCACCGTCGGCGGGAGCATGGGGCCACGAACACCTCGGCCGCGGCGGGTCACCGAGCGTGCGGTGGGTGCCGGGGGATGACGCCGGGATCGGGCCATGGGACTTCTCCGCTCTCTCGCCTGCACCGTCTGAAAAGGGCGTTCGCCCGGAGACACCGACGTACTGCGCCTGCGTGGCTCCGGGCCAGGCCTGGAGAGTCTACTTTCGAACAGTCACTTAACCGATTCCGCGCTTCAGCCTGCGACGCTCTCGTTCCGAGAGACCGCCCCAGATGCCGAAACGTTCATCATGCGCCAGTGCGTATTCCAGGCACTGATCGCGTACTTCACAGCCCAAGCAGATTCGCTTCGCCTCACGAGTCGAGCCGCCCTTCTCGGGGAAGAACGCCTCGGGGTCTGTCTGAGCGCACAGAGCGCGCTCCTGCCACTGTTCCTCGATGGACTCGAACATCTCGTCGAAGCCCGTCACGACCAGACTCAGCCGGGGGGCCGCGACTTCGCTTACCACGTCCGGTTCCGGCCAGCTCGTTTCAGCGCAGACAGCGTGAGCTGCGCCTGCTGTGGAATCGGTCGGCGAGACCATGTCATCGGTCATCGTTCCGCCTCCTCACTTATGTGTTAGCGCAGAATGATTCTTTCCGTCGGACCAACACGAACCCCGACGGCCCAACACCGCGACGTAGTCTCGCGGGCTTCCCCGAGCCTGCCTTCCGGCGAGCCAACACCCGCTCGCAAACGCCCCCGCGTCATGCCTTTTCGCGGTGACCGGAATGACATGTCTGTGATTAGACACGCCGCACTTGCCGGTGGTCAACCCGCCGTCACCCTTCCGTTACACTCCGCACCCGCCTTTCGTGTTGATCTTGTTATCTGCTGTGGCAAATGACCAGCTACTTTGCCGAAGTTCGCCGGGACGCGGGGTGGTAACGGTCACCGCATAGGCTGTGAACCTGTGACTGCACAACACGCGGCGCGCGAGCCCAAGATCGCCGTTCTGGTCGGCGGCGTGGGCGGTGCCCGGTTCCTCCAGGGCGTCCGGCAGCTGCTGCCCGACGCCGACATCTCCGCGATCGTCAACGTCGGTGACGACGTCTGGATGCACGGTCTCCGGATCTGTCCCGACCTCGACACCTGCATGTACACCCTCGGTGGCGGCATCGACACCGAGCGGGGCTGGGGCCACGCGAACGAGACCTGGCACGCGAAAGAGGAGCTGGCGAAATACAACGCCCAGCCCGATTGGTTCGGCCTGGGCGATCGCGACATCGCCACCCACCTCATCCGCACCGAGATGCTCAACGCCGGATACCCGCTGTCGGCGGTCACCGAGGCGCTGTGCAATCGGTGGCAGCCGGGCGTGAAGCTGATCCCGGCGACCGACGATCGCTGCGAAACCCACGTGGTGGTCAGCGATCCCGACAATGCTGGCGAACGTCGCGCGATCCACTTCCAGGAGTGGTGGGTGCGGTACCGCGCGGCGCTCCCGACCCACGGATTTGCCTCGATCGGCGCCGAACAAGCCTCCCCCGCGCCGAATGTGACCGAAATCATAGCCTCCGCTGACGCGGTGTTGCTCGCCCCGTCGAACCCCGTGGTGAGCATCGGCGCGATCCTCGCCGTCCCGGGGATCAGGGGCGCGCTGCGCACCACCGACGCCAAGGTGATCGGCCTCTCGCCGGTGATCGACGGAAAGCCGTTGCGCGGCATGGCCGATGAGTGCCTGTCGGTGATCGGCGTCGAGTCCACCGCCGAGGCGATCGGCAGGCACTACGGCGCCCGCTCGGCCACCGGCATCCTCGACGGCTGGCTGGTGCACTCCACCGACACCGCCGAGGTGCCCGGCGTCGAGGTGCGCAGCGTCCCGCTGCTCATGACCGATCCCGAGGCCACGGGTGAAATGGCCCGCGCCGCACTGGAACTGGCGGGAGTGAAGGCATGAGCGTGCTGCCCGACCACGCCGCCGCCGAACTGCGGATCCTGCCGGTCACCGGTCTGCCGGAGTTCCGTCCCGGCGACGATCTCGCCGAACACCTTGCCGCACAGGCGCCTTGGCTGGCCGACGGCGATGTCGTCGTGGTCACCAGCAAGATCGTGTCCAAGGCCGAGGGGCGCATCGTGGCCGCGCCGACCGATCCCGACGAGCGCGACACCGCCCGGCGCAAGCTGGTCGACGACGAGGCGGTGCGGGTACTGGCGCGCAAGGGCCGCACCCTCATCACCGAGAACCGGCTGGGCATCGTGCAGGCCGCCTCCGGCGTCGACGGCTCCAATGTGGCCGAGGGCGAATTGGTGCTGCTGCCCACCGATCCCGACGGCAGCGCCAAGGCCCTGCGCACCGCGCTGGCGCAGCGGCTGGGGGTCGAGGTGGCCGTGGTCATCACCGACACCATGGGCCGGGCCTGGCGCAACGGCCAGATCGACGCGGCCATCGGCTCGGCCGGGCTGCGCGTGCTGCACGACTACGCGGGCGCGGTCGACGGGCAGGGCAACGAGCTGTTCGTCACCCAGGTGGCCGTGGCCGACGAACTCGCCGCCGCCGCCGATCTGGTCAAGGGCAAGCTCGGCGGTGTGCCGGTGGCCGTGGTCCGCGGGCTGGCGACCGACGACGACGGGTCGACCGCGGCGGCGCTGCTGCGCGGCGGGATCGACGACCTGTTCTGGCTCGGCACCGCCGAGGCGATCGAGAAGGGTCGCAAAGAGGCTGTGCCACTGCGTCGTTCGGTGCGCGCCTTCTCCGGCGAGCCGGTGGACCCGGAGCGGATCAGGGCCGCCGTCGCCGCCGGCCTCACCGCGCCCGCACCGCATCACACCCGGCCGGTGCGCTTCGTCTGGGTGCGCAAGAAGACGCTGCGCGCCCAGTTGCTCACCGCCATGGCCGAACAGTGGCGCGCCGATCTGACCGCGGACGGCCGCGACCCCGAACAGGTGGAGCGCCGAATCGCGCGCGGGCGCATCCTGTTCGACGCGCCGGAGATGATCATCCCGTTCTGCGTTCCCGACGGCGCCCACGACTATCCCGACGCGCGCCGCCAGGCCGCCGAGCAGACCATGTTCACCGTGGCGGTCGGCGCGGCGGTGCAGGGGCTGCTGGTGGCGCTGGCCGCCGACGGTCTCGGCAGCTGCTGGATCGGCTCGACGATCTTCGCTCCCGAGGTGACGCGCGACGTGCTCGGCCTCGACGACGACTGGATGCCGTTGGGCGCCATCGCGATCGGCCATCCGCTCGAGGAACCCGCGCCGCGCACGGTCGGCGCGCCCGGCGCGGGTCTGGTCGAGCTGTGAACCGGCCGACCGGCTCGCTTCCGGTCACCGTGATCGCGGTGGCGCCCGCCGTCGGCGCGACCGGTCACCCGGCGGAGGTGCTTCGGTGAGCGCCGAGTCGCTGCACGCCTCGGCGACCGAACTGCTCACCGACTGGAAACCCGAGGACACCGCGGAACGCTCACTGCGCGAAGCGATGCTGGCCTTCCTCGGCTCCGCCCCGCGCGGCTGCCTGCGCGAGCACGCCCCCGGCCACATCACCGCCTCGGCGATCGTGTTCTCGCACGACCGCAGCGAGGTGCTGCTCACCCTGCACCCACGGGTCGGTCGCTGGATCCAGCTCGGCGGCCACTGTGAACCCGGCGACGAGACCATCGCCGATGCCGCGCTGCGCGAAGCCGTCGAGGAATCGGGCATCCCCGACCTGCGCCTGACCTCCGGCCTCTACGGCGCCCAGGCCCATCCGATCACCTGCTCGCTCGGCGTACCGACGCGGCACCTGGACCTGCTGTTCGAGCTGGTGGCGCCCCCGAACGCGGTGCCGGTCCGCAGCGCCGAATCGACCGATCTGCGGTGGTGGCCGGTGGCCGGGCTACCGCCGGGCGCCGACGTGGCGTTACACGTGTAAAGCCCCGAAACAGGTCTTTGACCTGCGCTCACGGCGACCGTGCCCAGGTGGGGCACGGTCGCCGTTTCGTTATCTCCCCGTTGCGGCTTTACAAATTTCCCAATTTGTCTAGACGACGGACAAATCGGGACCTATCGTCTGTGACAGAGAGTTACGCACATCACAGGTGTGAGATGTGCCTCAGGATGGAGACGACGATGTCGACCGATGCCAATACGTCCGAACAGCGGGTGGCGCCCCCGCCGTGGCGTGATTCCAAGCGTTATCTGTGGCTGTGGGGCCTGTTCGCCCCGACCGGCCTGTTCACGATCGCGATCCCGCTGATCTGGGGTCTGAACCAGCTCGGCTGGCACACCCTCGCGCACGTGCCGTTCTGGCTGGGCCCGGTGCTGGTCTACGTGGTGATTCCGCTGGCCGACCTGTTCTTCGGTCCCGACGGCAACAATCCGCCGGACGAGGTGATGGAGTACCTGGAGAACGACCGGTACTACCGCTACCTCACCTACCTGTACCTGCCGTTCCAGTACGCCTCGCTGATCTTCGCCTGCTACATCATCACCGCGCCGAACCTGCACTGGCTCGGCTTCTCCGGCGGGGCGAGCCTGGTCGACAAGATCGGCATCGCGATCAGCGTCGGCATGATCGGCGGCATCGGCATCAACACCGCGCACGAACTCGGCCACAAGAAGGTCGACATGGAACGCTGGCTCGCGCGCATCGCGCTGGCCCAGACGTTCTACGGCCATTTCTACATCGAGCACAATCGCGGCCACCACGTTCGCGTGGCCACCCCGGAGGACGCGGCCAGCGCCCGCATCGGCGAGACCTTCTGGGCCTTCTGGCCGCGCACCGTGTGGGGCAGCTTCCGCTCGGCCTGGCATCTGGAGAAGGAACGACTGGCCCGCCTGGACAAGAGCCCGTGGACGCTGCGCAACGACGTGCTCAACGCCTGGGCCATGTCGGTGGTGCTGTGGCTGGGCCTGATCGCCGTGTTCGGCATCGAGGTGCTGCCGTATCTGATCCTGCAGGCGATCATCGGTTTCAGCCTGTTGGAGTCGGTGAACTACCTCGAGCACTACGGCCTGGTGCGGCAGAAGACCAAGTCCGGCCGCTACGAGCGGCCTGCGCCCGAGCACAGCTGGAACAGCGACCACATCGTCACCAACATCTTCCTGTACCACCTGCAGCGCCACAGCGATCATCACGCGTACCCCACGCGGCGCTACCAGACCCTGCGCAGCTGGGACGGGGCTCCCGAGCTGCCCAGCGGCTACGCGAGCCTGATCCTGATCGCCTACTTCCCGCCGATCTGGCGCAGGGTGATGGACAAGCGCGTGCTCGCCCACTACGACGGCGACATCACCCGCGCCAACATCGAACCCAAGCGCCGGGAGAAGCTGTTGGCGCGGTACGGGACGGAGGTCAGGCCGTGAGTTCGTACAAGTGTCCGGTCTGTGATTATGTCTACGACGAAACGCGAGGAGCCCCGCGCGAGGGATTTCCGGCAGGCACACTGTGGGCGGCGGTGCCCGACGACTGGTGTTGTCCGGACTGCGGTGTGCGGGAAAAGATCGACTTCGAGGCGGCAGGAGTTTCCCAGTGACCGAATACAAGCTCTACCAATGTATTCAGTGCGGTTTCGAATACGACGAGGCCGAGGGCTGGCCCGATGACGGCATCGCCCCCGGCACCCGCTGGGACGACATTCCCGACGACTGGAGCTGCCCGGACTGCGGTGCCGCCAAGTCCGACTTCTTCATGGTCGAGATCGAACGTTCGTGAGTATCGCGCCGCGCACGGGGGCGCGCATCCCGTACCAGGAGGCCGCGCGCGAGTTGTTGCGCACCTCGGTCCTGGACGGGATGCGCGAACTGCTCACCGAGCGGGATTGGTCCAAGATCACCCTCGGTGACGTCGCGGCGCGGGCCGGAGTGAGCAGGCAGACGCTCTACAACGAGTTCGGCTCTCGCTCCGGCCTTTCCCAGGCCTACGCGCTGCGCCTGGCCGACGAACTCGTCGACCATGTGCGCGAGGCGCTCGACGCCAATGTCGGCGATGCCCGCGCCGCCATCCGGGTCGGCATGTCCGGCTTCTTCCTCGCCGCCGCGGCCGACCCGCTGGTGCGCTCGCTGCTGGCCGGGGAGATGAAGCCGGACCTGCTGCGCCTGATCACCCTCGACGCGGGACCGTTGCTCGAGCACGCCACCGCGCGGCTGGCCGATGTGGTCCAGCACAGCTGGGTGGACGCGACCGCCGCCGAGGCCGACGTGTTCGCCCACGCCCTGGTGCGCATCGCCCTGAGCTACATCCCCAATCCGCCGGTGCCCGAGCGCGACGCACCCGCGGAGATGAGCGCCCTGCTCAGCCCGTACGTCGAAGCGATCGTGCAGGAACGCGGAATCCGCACGACCTCGAGTGAGGCTAGTCACTCGGCGCGCTGAATGGCTCTGATTCGCCGTGGTGTAACCATCACCACGTTTGCGGATCTGCCGCTGTGTAACGCGTCCGCGGTCTGTCAGTATTCACATCGGTCGGCGATTGGTCTTTTTACAGCGGAGCGGGTGTGCAAACGGTTGGCAAACCGGGGGGTTTTCGTGATCCCAAACGGTATCTCTGGGCTCTAGGGTTGATCGCTCCGGCGTCTGCGCTGTTGCCTTCCCAGCTCGTGTACCGCACCGGTGCCGAAGTGTTCTGGTGGATCGGCCCGGTCATCGTGCTGATCGCCATCCCCGTCCTGGACTGGATCGTCGGTGAGGACGGCAACAATCCCCGCGACGAGGATTACGAGGCGCTCTCCGCCGACCGGTACTACCGCTGGTGCACCTACCTGTTCCTGCCGGTCCAGCTCATCGGCCTGACCATCGCCTGCTACATGTGGGCGGGCGAGGAGCTCGCCTTCCTCGACAAGCTCGGCCTCGCCGCCACCGTCGGGTTCGTCAGCGGCATCGGCATCAACGCCGCCCACGAATTGGGACACCGCGTCGAGCGTGCTGAGAAATTGCTGTCGAAGGTGGCGCTGGCCCAGTCCGGCTACGGTCACTTCTTCGTCGAGCACAATCGCGGCCACCACGCCCGGGTCGCCACGCCCGAGGATCCGGCCAGTGCCCGGCTCGGCGAGTCGCTGTGGGAGTTCTTGCCGCGCAGCGTCTTCGGCGGCTTCCGCTCCGCGCTGGAACTCGAGCGCGCCCGCCTGTCCAGGCAGGGTCGTGGCTGGTGGAGCCCGCGCAACAACATCCTGCAGGCGTGGGCGATGACGGTGGTGCTGTTCGGTTCGCTGATGCTCGCCTTCGGCGTCGCGATCCTGCCGTGGCTGATCCTGCAGGCCGCGATCGGCGCCGCGCTGCTCGAGACGGTGAACTACGTCGAGCACTACGGCCTGCTGCGCGAGCGCAAGCCCAACGGCCGCTGGGCCCGCTGCTCCCCGCGCGACAGCTGGAACTCCGACCGCCTGGTCACCAACATCTTCCTGTTCCACCTGCAGCGCCACAGCGACCACCACGCCAACCCCGGCCGCCGCTACCAGACCCTGCGCAGCACCGAGGAAGCACCGCAGCTGCCCGCCGGCTACGCCACCATGATCCTGCTGGCCGCCGTCCCGCCGCTGTGGCGAGCGGTGATGGACCCCAGAGTCGCCGCCCACTACGGCGGTGACCTGACCCTGGCCAACGTCGCACCGCGCAAGCAACGACGTTTGCTGGCCCGATACCGCGCCGCGGCCTGACCGCGGCCTCGAAGGACCGGGGAACGAGCGCGCCCACAGGCGGTAGCCTTGCCTCGGTACTGACTACCAGGAGAGGCTGATGACGACCTCAGAACTTCCCGCGCGCACCGAGCTCACCGCTGACGTCCGCAACGGCATCGATTACAAGGTGGCAGATCTCTCGCTGGCCGAATTCGGCCGCAAGGAGATCCGCCTCGCCGAGCACGAGATGCCCGGCCTGATGGCTCTGCGCCGCGAATACCACGATGTGCAGCCCCTGCAGGGCGCGCGCATCTCCGGATCGCTGCACATGACGGTGCAGACCGCCGTCCTGATCGAAACGCTCGTCGCCCTCGGCGCGCAGGTGCGCTGGGCCTCGTGCAACATCTTCTCCACCCAGGACCACGCCGCCGCCGCGATCGTCGTCGGCCCGCACGGCACCGTCGAGGAGCCCAAGGGCACCCCGGTCTTCGCCTGGAAGGGCGAGACGCTCGAGGAGTACTGGTGGGCCGCCGAGCAGATGCTCACCTGGCCCGGCGAACCGGCCAACATGATCCTCGACGACGGTGGCGATGCCACCATGCTCGTGCTGCGTGGCGCGCAGTTCGAGAAGGCCGGGGTCATCCCGCCCGACGAGGACGACCACTCCGCCGAGTACACGGTGTTCTTGAACCTGCTGCGCGAGCGGTTCGAGACCGACAAGACCAAGTGGTCGGCGATCGCGGAATCGGTCAAGGGCGTCACCGAGGAGACCACCACCGGTGTGCTGCGGCTGTACCAGTTCGCGGCCGCGGGGGAGCTGGTGTTCCCGGCGATCAACGTCAACGACTCGGTCACCAAGTCGAAGTTCGACAACAAGTACGGCACCCGCCACTCCCTCATCGACGGCATCAACCGTGGCACCGATGTGCTCATCGGCGGCAAGAAGGTGCTGATCGCGGGTTACGGCGATGTCGGCAAGGGTTGTGCGGAGTCCCTCGCGGGCCAGGGCGCGCGCGTGCAGGTCACCGAGATCGACCCGATCAACGCCTTGCAGGCGCTGATGGACGGCTACGACGTGGTCACCGTCGAGCAGGCGATCGGCGATGCCGACATCGTGATCACCTCGACCGGCAACAAGGACATCATCACCCTCGAGCACATGAAGGCGATGAAGGATCACGCGATCCTGGGCAACATCGGTCACTTCGACAACGAGATCGACATGGCCGGCTTGGAGCGTTCGGGCGCGACCCGGATCAACATCAAGCCGCAGGTCGACGAGTGGACCTTCGATTCGGGCAAGGCGATCATCGTGTTGTCGGAGGGTCGTCTGCTCAACCTGGGCAACGCGACCGGTCACCCGTCGTTCGTGATGTCGAACAGCTTCTCCAACCAGGTCATCGCTCAGATCGAGCTGTGGACCAAGCCCGAGGAGTACGACAACGAGGTCTACCGGCTGCCCAAGCATCTCGACGAGAAGGTCGCCAAGATCCACGTCGAGGCCCTGGGTGGCACGCTGACCAAGCTGTCCAAGGATCAGGCCGAGTACATCGGTGTGGATGTGGAAGGCCCGTACAAGCCCGACCACTACCGCTACTGAGTTCTCCGAGACAAGCGGCGGCCCCGCCGACCTTCGAGGTCGGCGG
>NZ_JBHVVA010000014.1:0-73272 GCF_042883805.1 Nocardia sp. NPDC058176
CCGCGGCGTAGGCGACGGAGGAGCAAGCCGCGGTGCCTGACCGGCGGCCCCTCCGGGGCCGCGAACTCGAGCGCGCCAGCGCTCCAACAACACAGGAGCAACTGTGCGTGACATGGTCGAGATCGGTATGGGGCGGGTCGCCCGGCGGACCTACGAGCTGGACGACGTCGACATCGTTCCCTCGCGGCGGACCCGCTCGTCGAAGCAGGTCTCGCTGGCCTGGCAGCTCGACGCCTACCGTTTCGAGATCCCGGTGCTCGCGCATCCCACCGACGCGCTCGTCTCCCCGGAGTTCGCCATCGAGCTGGGTCGCCTCGGCGGCCTCGGTGTCATCAACGGCGAGGGCCTGTGGGCGCGGCACGCCGACGTGCAGGCCAAGGTCGACCAGCTGATCGATCTGGTCGACAAGGGGGGTTACGAACGGGCCATCGCGCTGCTGCAGGAACTGCACGCCGCGCCCATGCAGCCCGATCTGCTCGCCGCCGCGGTCGCGCAGGTGCGGGCCGCCGGTGTGACTACCGCCGTCCGGGTGAGCCCGCAGAACGCGCGCGCCCTGACCCCCGCGCTGGTGCAGGCCGGGGTCGACCTGCTGGTCGTGCAGGGCACCATCATCTCCGCCGAGCACGTCGGTGACGGCGAGCCGCTGAACCTCAAGACCTTCATCGCCGAGCTGGACGTGCCGGTCGTGGCCGGTGGCGTGAGCGATCACCGCACCGCGCTGCACCTGATGCGCACCGGCGCGGCGGGCGTCATCGTCGGCTACGGCTCCTACCCGGGCGCCACCACCACCGGCGAGGTGCTCGGCATCGGGGTGCCGATGGCCACCGCCATCGCCGACGCCGCCGCCGCGCGCCGCGACTACCTCGACGAGACCGGCGGCCGCTACGTGCACGTGATCGCCGACGGCGACGTGGCCACCTCGGGCCAGCTGGCCAAGGCCATCGCCTGTGGTGCCGACGCGGTCATGCTCGGTGTGCCGCTGTCGGTCTCGGCCGAGGCCCCCGGCCACGGCTGGTACTGGCCCTCGGCCGCCGCGCACCCCTCGGTGCCGCGCGGTTCGTTCCTGCCGGTCGACGAGTCCTGGCTCGACGGCGCCGACGGCGCGGTCGCCCGCCCGAGCCTCGAGCGCGTGCTCTACGGCCCCTCCGACGACCCGTTCGGCTCGCTGAACCTGGTCGGCGGCCTGCGCCGGTCGATGGCCAAGGCGGGCTACTCCGACCTCAAGGAATTCCAGAAGGTCGGGCTGACCGTCCGCTAACGCACGTGCGCCAGTGACACCCGATCGCGCAGGAACCGCGCGATCGCGGTGTTGACCGGCTCGGGGTGGGTCATGGTGACCGCGAGCCGGGCGCCGTCGATCTCCAGATAGGTCGAGGCGGTGAGCCCGTCGGCCAGCGTGCGCGCCCGATTGCCCGCGATGCCGCTGTGGGTGGCGTGGATGATCAGCGCGGGACAGGTGATCTCGCGCAGCCGGTCCAGCACCGAGTCGCGGCCGAGCAGGCAGCCCACGGCCGCGTCGAGGCCGTTGTGCGCGTCGCCGACCCAGCGGCGGGTCCAGATGTCGCGGTAGAGGACGTCGTCGCCGATCAGCCAGTCGGCCAGCCGGCCTGCGGCTTCCTCGCGGGAGCCGCGGTCGTGCCACTCGTCGAGGAACCGCTGGGTGGCGGTGGACTGCTCGCGGGTCGGTCCGTGCGCCTCGGTGCTGATCAGGATCAGCGCGGCAACGCGTTCGGGCGCGACCAGCGCGGTGCGCAGCGCGGTGAAGCCGCCCTGCGCGGTCCCGCCGACGATGGCGCGTTCGGCGCCGATGCTGTCGAGGACGGTCAGCGCGTCGCGCGCGGCGGTCCAGTAGGTGAACGGCAACCGCTGATCCCTGGTGCGGCCGTGCCCGCGCGCGTCCCACGCCACGATCCGGAACTCGGGGGCGAGGGCGGCCCGCTGGGAGGCGAACATGGTGTGGTCCATGAAGAATTCGTGGGCGAGCAACACCACCGGCCCCGTGCCACCGCTGTCCTCGTAGTAGATGTCGGCATCGATCGCGCGGGCGAATGGCACGTGCACGAGGATAACCAGCCCCACCGTGCGACGCGCAAGGAATGCGGGCGCGTCGTGCTCGGTCACCACGGCGCGTCACGGTGCGAGGACGCCCGCTGCTCGCCGTTCGTACGTCGTCACTAAACTGATCCGGTGGCAGAAACTCAGAGACCGGTCCTCGTCGTCGACTTCGGCGCGCAGTACGCCCAGCTGATCGCCCGCCGGGTGCGCGAGGCCAGAGTGTTCTCCGAGGTCATTCCGCACACCATGACGGTGGAGGAGATCGCCGACAAGCAGCCGCTCGCGGTGATCCTGTCCGGCGGCCCGTCCAGCGTGTACGCCGAAGGCGCCCCGCAGCTCGACGCGCGACTGTTCGAGCTCGACGTCCCGGTGTTCGGCATCTGCTACGGCTTCCAGGCCATGGCGCAGGCGCTCGGCGGCACCGTCGCGCACACCGGCACCCGCGAGTACGGTCGCACCGAACTCAACATCGACGGCGGCGTGCTGCACGGCGGCCTGCCCACGATCCAGCCGGTCTGGATGAGCCACGGTGACGCCGTGACCGACGCCCCCGCGGGCTTCGAGGTCACCGGCACCACCGCGGGCGCCCCGGTCGCCGCGTTCGAGGATCGCGCGCGCCGCCTGGCCGGTGTCCAGTACCACCCCGAGGTGCTGCACTCCCCGCACGGCCAGCAGGTGCTCAGCCGCTTCCTGCACGAGCTGGCGGGCATTCCCGCGCAGTGGACCCCGGCCAATATCGCCGAGGCGCTGATCGAGGACGTGCGCGCGCAGATCGGGGACGGCCACGCCATCTGTGGGCTCTCCGGTGGTGTCGACTCCGCGGTCGCGGCCGCCCTGGTGCAGCGCGCGATCGGGGACCGGCTCACCTGTGTGTTCGTCGACCACGGGCTGCTGCGGGCGGGCGAGCGCGAGCAGGTCCAGCAGGACTTCGTCGCCGCGACCGGCGCCAAGCTGGTGACCGTCGACGCGGTGGACAAGTTCCTCGGTGAGCTGAAGGGCGTCTCCGATCCCGAGGAGAAGCGCAAGATCATCGGCCGCGAGTTCATCCGCTCCTTCGAGGACGCGGTCGCGGGCATCGTGCTCGAGGAGGGCGCGGCCGCCGGCGCCGCCCCGAAGGTCGAGTTCCTGGTGCAGGGCACGCTCTACCCGGACGTGGTCGAGTCCGGCGGCGGTACCGGCACCGCGAACATCAAGAGCCATCACAATGTCGGCGGCCTGCCCGACGACCTCGAGTTCGACCTGGTCGAGCCGCTGCGCCTGCTGTTCAAGGACGAGGTCCGCGCGGTCGGGCGCGAACTCGGCCTGCCCGAGGAAATCGTTGCCCGCCAGCCCTTCCCCGGCCCCGGTCTGGCGATCCGCATCGTCGGCGAGGTGACCGCCGACCGCCTCGACCTGCTGCGCCAGGCCGACGCCATCGCCCGCGAGGAACTCACCGCCGCCGGTCTCGACAAGCAGATCTGGCAGTGCCCGGTCGTGCTGCTGGCCGACGTGCGCTCGGTCGGCGTGCAGGGCGACGGCCGCACCTACGGTCACCCGATCGTGCTGCGCCCGGTCTCCAGCGAGGACGCGATGACCGCCGACTGGACCCGCCTGCCCTACGACGTGCTCGAGCGGATCTCCACCCGGATCACCAACGAGGTGGCCGAGGTCAACCGGGTCGTGCTCGACGTGACGAGCAAGCCGCCGGGCACCATCGAATGGGAATGAGCTAGGCCGGCCGGCGCGGCGGCGTCGCCTGGGTGAGCAGGAGCCTGCCGAGGAGGAAGCCGCCGCCGGTGTTCGGACGGTGCGCCGCCGGGGGCAGAACCTTGGCCACGGGGGTGGCGGGCTGTCGGGCGGTGGTGTTGTCGTCCATTGTCGTTGTCCTTCAACAGCTATGGCCCGTCACTGTGACGGGCCATAGCTGTGTCTCGGTGTTCCTCGATCAGTGTCGTTTGCGGCCGGACGAGAGGGTGAGCACCAGGCCGATGACGATGGCGGTGATCACCACGGCCCAGCCGATGGGCAGGATGCCGCCCTCGTCGGGGGTGGGTGCGCCGAGCAGGGCCCAGGCGCTCAGGGCCAGGGCGAGGATGCCGGTGAGCAGGAGCGAGAAGGCGGGGCGGCGCCGGGTTTCGACGCTCTCGTTCTCAGCCACGGGTCACCTCCACGCTGCCCATGCGCACCACGACCCGCAGGTCGAGGACCGGTGCGTCGGGGGTGTCGGGGCCGGTCAGTCCTTCTTTGCAGTTCGTGGCGTCGCCCGCCCTGACATCACAGGTCGTGTTCACCCGCATTCCTTCCGGCAGTAGGACAATGGCTTCGCCCATGTTCACCGACACCTGGACGGCGCGGGGCTCGGTGAGCGGCATCTCCCGCAGGTCGAGGGTGGCCGAGCCCATGGTCATCGTGTAGTTCGGCTGTAGTTCGGCGACCGAGGTCGGTGCCCAGGTGCGTTCGCCCATGGCGTTGCCCTCGAAGTCGATCGGCCCGATCAGCGAGGCCAGCATCACGAACCCGGCCAGCGGCGCGGTGAGCACCAGCAGGCCGTATCCGCGCCGCAGGAACGCCCCGGCGATGAGGCCGAGTCCGACCACGGCCAGCGCGAAGGCGCCGATCCGCGCGGGCGTCATCCACTCCGCGCCCGAGGCGGCCACCGCACCGGCCACCGCGGCGGCCAGGATCGCCAACCCGATGGTCACCGGGGTGAGCCGGGAGCGTGGCTTCTTCGGCGGCGGTGCGACGACCGCCGCGTACTGGGGTGCGGCTTCGGGCAGCTCCCAGGCCAGCGGTGCGACGGCGAGGGGATCCCAGCCGTGCGGGACCTGGGCGCGGGTGCGGGGGAAACCCGGTGTGGGAGTGGTGGGTTCCTTGCGCAGGTTCGCGGTGGGCGACGGGGTTTCGGCCGACAGTGCGTCGTCGGTCGCGCCGGTGGTTCGCGGCGTGGTGCCGGTGGTCGGCGCGGCGGGTTCGGTCGGGGTCGACGATTCCGCGTCGTGCTTGCCGAGGTCGATGGCGGCGGGTTCGTCGGTCGAGGTGGAATCATCCACCAGGCGAACGTCGCTGGGCGCCGAGGTCGCCGAATCCGCTGCTGTCGCATCGGTGGAGGGTGTGTCCGGGGTGGCTTCCGCCGCGACGGGCTCGACCGTGCCGGTGGCCGAACCCGAGGTATCGGTCGATTCCGGGGCTGGAGAACGCGATTCGGTCGCCGCCCAGTTGAGGTCGGCCGTGCCTTCCGGCGTGGCAACCGGAATCACCTCGGTGGTGCCGGTGTCGTCGACATCTTTGTGCAGGACAACCGTCTCCGTGGCATCCACCCGCAGCAGCGGAGTAGATTCCGCTGTGTCCGTACGGTTCTCCGCGCGCGGCGGTACATTCGTTGCCGGATCGGGAACGTAGGCGTCGGGGAGCTTGGTGTACGGGGTGTACATCCCGGTCGGCGGCTCGGGGGTGTAGGAGTACCCGCTCACGGGAGCCCCGGTCGGGTAGCCCGCGCCGGGATAGCCGGTGGCGCCGACCGCGTTGTGGCGGTAGGCGTCGAAGCCCGTCGGCAGCTCGGGATGACGCAGGTAGAGCATCCACCAGCCGCCCAGCATCAGGCCCATGCTGATCACGCCCGATCCGCCGAGCCCCATCCCGATCGGCCCCATGGTCGAGACCGCGATGGCCAGTGCCACGATCAGCACGATCGTCTTGGTCTGCGACTGCGAGCTGCGTCCGTTGCCGGTCAGCGCCTCGGCCGCCGAGGCCTCGTCACCCGCCGAACTCAGCACCAGCCAGGCCAGCAGATACAGCACGATGCCCGCGCCACCGAAGATGGTCGACACCACGAACGCCACCCGCAACAGCACCGGATCGATGCCGTACCGCAGCCCGAACCCCGCGGCGACACCGGCGATCGGCCCCTGTCGCGGCAGCCGGACCGGCCGCGTGTGCCACATCTGCTGAACCTGGTCGGCAAAGCTCGTTCTGCTGCTCATGCCTTCCATGGTGGGCCGGACCAGCCCTTCCGCACATCGGGGGTAACCCTGATAATTTCCCGGGTTCGCGGGTCAGGCGCAGGGTGGACGGTAGGGCAGGTTGGGGAGCTGGCGGCGCCAGACGGGCTCGGTCAGCAGGTCGCCGGTGGCCGCGCAGATCTGGTCGGCGACCCGGTCGGGGTCGAGATCCCAGACACCGAGGTGGCCGTCGTAGGTGATGACGACGAGGTGCTCCCCGCCGGGATGCAGGACCGCATGGCGCGGTTGTCCGTCGGCGGGACCGATCGACCCGCTGAGCCTGCGTGGTGCGCGCGGATCACGCACGTCCCAGAGCGCGGTCGTGCCGTCGTCGCTGGTGACGGCCAGGGCGGCACCGTCGCGCGCGGTGGAGATCGCCATGATCGGGGCGATCTCGGTGTGGATCTTGTTCGTCGACGAAGTCGACGGGTCGGACACACCCGGGTCCCACAGCTCGAGGTAGTTGGACTGAGCGACGGCCAGTGTCCGGTTGTCGGCCAGGAACAGCGACGGTTGGATGGCCAGCACCGGGTCGACATCGGTTTCGGTGATCGAGCGTGGGTCGCGTGGGTCGTCGAGATTCCAGATCTGCCGCGCGGAGCGATTCTCATCGAGGAGCCGCACCTCGACCCGGGTGCCGTCGGCACTGAATTCGTGGGTGTACGCCATCGCGGCGTTTGCGGTGATCGCTCGCCCGAGTGGGGTGGGCGCGGTCCGGTCGGTGACGTCCCACATCTGTGCCGAGGACTCCTCGACCAGCAGCATCCGGTTGCCCTCGACCACCGATCGGCGCGCGGTTCCGGTGGGCCAGGAAGTCAGCGGACGTGGATCGCGCGGATTGTCGAGATCGAAGACGATGCGCTGGTTGCCCGGGCCGTCGTGGATCGACAGCGTACGTCCATCGGGGCTCAATGCCGGATCCGAGCGTCCGCGCGAACCGGGAACGGTGCTCAGCCGGACCGGGCGAGCGGGCTCGCTCGTGTCCCACACCGTGACGGCACCCTGGGCGTGCAGCATCGCCATCCGGTGTCCTGTTCGGTCGAACACCGGCGGCCCGTCGACGCCGGAAACCTTGTCGAGCATCGAGCGCGGCATCGTCCAGATACGCAGGGCGCCATCGTCGCCGCCGGTCGCCAGCATCGGTTCGCCGGTGCGGAACACCATCGACAGCGGCCCACCCTGGCAGGGGGCGAACGGGTTCTGCGGACAAGGCCCGGAGCTCACCGACAGGTCGGGTCCGGCTTGTACCGGAAGGGCCGGGTCGGTGATGTTCCACAGTCTCGCCGCCCCGTAGGAACCGGTGGCCAGTACCTGCCCGCCCTCGTGGAACGTGATCGAGTTCAGCACGTCGTTGTCGACTCGAATCGGCGCGCCGAATCGGCGCGGGGCGCGCGGGTCGGTGATCTGCCAGAGGTCGACTCGGCTCGACGTCGCGACGGTGAGATCGCTCGACCCGGAGATACCCGTCGCCAGCGTGGTGCCGTCCGGGCTGAACGCGAGCGTTCGGAGGGTCTCGCCGCGCCCGATCGTGATCGCCGCGCCGCTCGGGCGAGGACGATCAGGGTCGCGGACATCCCACAGCTGCACGGTGTCGGGCTCGTTCTCATCGAAGTTGGCGTGCCCGACGGCGAGCAGATCGCCGTCGGGACCGAACTCGATGTGCCGCTGCTGGTTGTCGCCGGGCAGCTGGATGACGGCCGCACGCGTGGGCCGCGACCGGTCACCGATCCGCCAGAGAGTCAGTTCCGACGAGTACACCTCGGCGAGCTGATCCCCATCCGGGCTGACCGCGATCACCTGTCGTAGGCCGGTTCCGAAGGTGTGCAGGAGCACGGGGGACTCCGGCCGGGCGAGGTCCCACCGCTGGATACCCGCCGGGCCGTCGGTGATCGCGTCGGTGCCACCCGGGACGAAGACGAAGCGAGTGGTGCGGACACCGAGGTCGGTATCGAGGCGGCGTGGTCGCGCGGGATCTTCGATGTTCCAGAATACGGTGTTGCCCAGGTAGTCGAGGGAGACGAGCAGGTTGTCGGCAGGCCGGTCGGCGAGTGTTCTGACGCCCTGCTCGTGCGCGGGCACCGTGACGGCCAACGGCAGCTCCTGCGTGTTCAGCAGCTGGGTGCGCGTCGCTTCGTCGGGCCGCATCCGATACGCCGCCAGCGACAACTGCGCCGACAGCGACGGATCACCGGCCCTGGTCCGCTGGGCCGCCGCCACCAATTCGGCATAGTCGCGGTCGGCGGCGCGCTGGTCGGCGAGTCTGCCGCGGTCGACGGCGACGAGGCCGGTGGCCAGCAGCGCGACGACCACCACCCCCGCCCCGACCCGCCACCGCGCGCCCCGCCGCGCCGAGCGACCGGAGGCGTCGAGGAATTCGCGCACCAGGGGGCTGGTGCGATCGGCGTGTTCGTTCGCGCTGTCGAGCCGGGTGCCGCGGTAGAGCAGCGCGGAATCGCGGTCCGTCGCCGTCCATTCCGCGGCGTCGCTCTCCAGCCGCTGCCGGACCAGGTATCCGACCCGGTCGGTGTCGATCCACCCGCGCAGGCGTGGCCACGCGGTGAGGACGATCTCGTGGGACAACTGCACCGAGTCCGCGTCCAGCGCGATCAGCCGGGTGGCGGCGAGCACTTCGAGCACCTCGGTCGCGGCGGCCGGATCGCCGCCGCGCGCCACCAGCTCGGCCCGGCCGACGGTGCGGCGGGTGTCGCGGGAGTCCCGCCCCACGGTGACCAGGGCGCCGAGCAGTTCCCGCGCGGCATGCTGCTGGGCGTCGGTGAGTTCGCCCCAGGCCAGTTCGGCGGTCGCGGCGACCGAGCCCGCCACGCCACCGGCCTTGCGGTACCCGCCGACGGTCAGTCGGCGGCCTTCGCGCTGCTGCCAGGTCGCGGCCATCACATGTGAGAGCAACGGCAGCGCGCCGGGGTCGTAGCCGGCGGTCTCCGGGTGACCGTCGAGCCCGCGCAGTTCGGCGATGACCAGTTCTTCCAGGCCCGGTTCGAGGGTGAGGCCGGTGGCGGCGAGCGGTCCGGTCAGCGCCCGCGACACCTCGTCCATCCGCATCGGTCCGAGCAGGTAGCCGCGGTGCTGGAGGGCGTCCTGGAGCACCGCGTAATGCAGGCAGCGTTCGTAGAAGTCGGCGCGCAGCGCCAGCACCACGGTCAGTGGTTCCTCGGTCCGCGTGGCCAGGTTCGCCAGGGTGGTGAGGAATTCGTCGCGGTCGGCGTCGTCGGTGCACAGCGTGAACAGTTCCTCGAACTGGTCGACGACCAGCACGCGGCTCCCGGCGGCCATGGCGTCGGTGAGCCGGGCGCCGGGGTGCGTACCTGGTGTGATGGTGGTCGTCGGCCGGTCCAGCGTGGGCACCAGTCCCGCGGCGAGCAATGACGACTTACCGGCGCCGGAGGCTCCGATGAGGATGACGATGCCGCTCGCGTCGGTGACCAGCGCGGCGAATTCGGCGGTGACCCGGTCACGCCCGAAGAACAGCGCGCGCTCCTCGGTGCGATAGGCGCGCAGACCGGGGTAGGGGCAGGCGGATTCCTCCTCGCTGTCGGCGGTCCAGGTGACCGAGGCCTGCCACCTCTGCTGCCAGGCGTGCGGGTCGGCGAGTCCGCGGGGCACCGTGCGCTGGGCCTTCTCGGCGAGTTCGACGAGGGTGAGGATCACCGGCAGCAGTGATTCGAACCGGGCGGGGACGTTGCGCCCGGCCTTCCAGTCGCTGATCCGCTGTGGTGACGCTGTGCTCGTGCCGGTGCCGCGCATCCGCCGCTCGGTGGCTGTGGCGACGCGACGCAGTGTCGGATTGCCCGCCAGCGCATACAGTTCGGCGAATCGTCGCGCGAAAACAGCTCGCGGCGAAAGCTTTTCCCCATCCTCGACGTGCAAGGATCCCCCCGTTCGATGAAAACGACCGAGGGGAATGATATTTGGGTGATCGGGACCCGGCCAATGGACGGGTCCCGATCGGTCGTCAGAGGAACATCGTGTCGCCGAACACCGAGTTCTTCGCGCTCACCGCCACGGTGTCGGCGGTGACGGTGGCCCAGGAGTAGATGTTGAGCGGCCCGGCGCAGTCGCCGACCATGAGGTGGAAGTCGCGGTTCACCAGGTAGGTGGTGTCCGGTCCCAGCGACTTGGTCCCGACCTCGATCTTCTTGATCTCCCCCGGCGCGAGCGAGAGATTCAGCGAGATGCCCGCCGAGAGGGAAGGGCCGATGTCGGCGGACATGTCGGGGCCGGACGAGCCGAACCCGATCGAGGTCCCCGCGCCGACAGAGATGCCACCGTCGAGCCCGACCGACAGGGTCAGGTCCACCGCGCAGGCGACGAGATAGCCGGACTCGAGTTCCCCGGTCGCGCCCGGCGGGGCGGTGGCGTACACGGTGTTGTCGAGGAACACCTCCCGGTTGGTCGGCATCGCGTTGAGTGCGGGGACCTGCCGGTAGGACTGATCGGTGTGGCCGATGGTGAGCTCGAAACCCCCTGGGCCGTGATAGGTCTGCTCGTGCGGTGCCATCGGTGCGGCCGAAGCCGTCGGTGTTACCCCGATCGTGCCGAGTGCGAGAGCGGCGGTGCCGAGCGCGGTGACGATGATTTTCAACTTTTCCTCCCCTGACGTGGTGGCCGATGTTCCGGCCTGACATCAACGTAGGAATTCGGCCACTTCCCCGGCGGGCGGACTGTGGCGGTGCAGGTGGAAAAGTCCAGGTGAGGGCGGTGCGGCCGGTTTTCCGGTCCGGCGCTGCGGTGCGTCGGCGCCGGGTCGTGCGGAAAATCGGAAAGCGCAGGTCGGGTCGGGTTTCTGTCCGGACCGGACAGATCAGGGAACCTCGGGGTGAGATCAGGGACTTTCCTGATGTCGGCGCCCGGTCGGCCGTGTCAGTATCGAAGGATGGATCCGTCTGCTCCCGCCAGCACCGCAGCCCAGGGGTCGCCGACCCCCGACGGGCCCGGCGTCGCCCCTGGGAACAACGCCGCTCCTGCTTCGGGCGCCCGTGACGCCGCCTTTCCCGGTCGCGCGTCGACCGGTGCGGCCGGTTCTCCGTCCCATGCCGACCCTGCGGGCCGTCGCGGTTCGTCCGGCAATGCCGCGTATGGAACTCCGCCTCCCGTCGCACCGCCGTTCGCCGGGAACGGTGGGCCGGGGGCCGCGATGGATCCGCGGTTCGCGGGTGGTCAGCGGGCGCGCAATCGGGCGCAGCGGCTCGCCGCGGGGGCCGCGTTCGGTGCCAGGCAGGCCTTCTACGGGCCGCAGCCGATGGTCGCGGCGCAGCAGTTCCGGCCGCCCACACCGGGATACGGGCAGTTTCCGGGGTATCCGGGTGCCGGCGCGGGTTACGGGGTGCCGCGCGGGTATCGGCCGGGGATGATGCCCGCGCCAGGTCCAGAGCCGGCCGGCGCGCCGCTGCCCGAGACACCGCGGATGGTTCGCCGGACCGGTGGTCGCGTGATCGGTGGTGTCGCGGGCGGATTGGCCGATCACCTCGGTGTCGACGTGTTCAAGGTGCGGATGGCGTTCGTGCTGCTGTCGGTGCTGGTCGGTGCGGGCCTGGTGGCCTACAGCCTGCTGTGGATCTTCACCCCCGGCGGCGCGGACGCGGCCAAGCCCACCGGTGACGAGCGCAGGCAGGCGATCGGCCTGGCCCTGCTCGGGCTCGGTCTCACGGTCACGGTGGGGTGGTTGTTCCAGGGGACCGCCGCGAACGTGATCGCCCCGATCGTGGTGATCGCGGTCGGTGCCGCGCTGGTGTGGCGGGAGTACGACGTCGCCGCACCGGGTCCACGCGCCCTGTTCGGGCTGCCCGCGCGACCCTCGGTGGTGACCTGGTCGCGCATCGTGGCCGGGGCGACGCTGATCGTGTTCGGGCTCGGCGTGGTGGTGCTGGCCAGGATCGACCTCAGCTCGCTCGGTTCGGCCCTGATCGCCGTCGCGGTCACCCTGGTCGGCGCCGGTCTGCTGACGGTCCCGCTGTGGCTGCGCATGGTCCGCGCGCTCAATGCCGAACGCGGCGCCCGCATCCGCAACGAGGAACGCGAGGAGATCGCCTCGCACCTGCACGATTCGGTGCTGCAGACCCTCGCGCTGATCCAGCGCCAGGCCGAGGACCCGCAGGAGGTCCTGCGGCTGGCCCGCAGCCAGGAACGCGAACTGCGCAAGTGGCTCTTCGACGACACCGCCCCCGCCCATTCGAGCCTGGCCGCCGCGCTGCGCACCATCGCGGGCGAGGTGGAGGATCAGCACGGCGTGAAGGTCACCCCGGTCACCGTCGGCGATGTCGCGATGGACCCCGGTGACACCGGCGACGGCCTGCCCAAGGAACACTTCACCGCGCTGCTCGGCGCCAGCCGTGAAGCGCTGGTCAACGCGGCCAAGCACGCGGGCGTCCCCGAGATCGACCTGTTCGCCGAGGCCGAGGCCCACCAGGTGAGCATCTTCGTCCGCGACCGCGGCGCCGGGTTCGATGTCTCGACGGTTCCCGAGGATCGCCGCGGGCTGGCGAAATCGATTCGCGCCCGCATCGAGCGCCGCGGGGGCACCGCCGAGATCGACTCCACGATCGGCCGTGGCACCGAGGTTCGCATCGTGATGCCGCGCACCGATTCCGGCGTCGTCGCCGACACTCCCGATGAGCAGGATGCGTCTGCCGAGCGGGATGCGTCTGCCGACCGGGACGCGCCGGCCGACCGGGACGCGCCCGCCGCGCAAGATGCGCTCGCCGAGCAGGACGCGCCCGCTGTCGATTCGGAGGAGCGCTCGGAAGCGGGGAACCGCTGAGGGTGCCTCGGCACGGAAGTCGCGCCGATGTCCACGTCCGGACACGGCACTGTGGTACCGATGACAGCGAGTCGATCGCGCGGGTTGGATGAGGAGAGTTGTCAGTGAGTGTTCGGGTGTTTCTGGTCGACGATCACGCGGTGTTCCGGTCGGGGGTGCGGGCGGAGTTGAGCCGGGAGACCGATATGGAGGTCGTCGGTGAGGCGGGCGCGGTGGCCGAGGCCGTGGCCGGCATCGATGCCGCGCGACCGGATGTGGTGCTGCTCGATGTGCACATGCCCGACGGCGGCGGGGTCGCGGTGCTGTCGCGGATCGGGGCGGGCCCGGTGTGCTTGGCGCTGAGCGTGTCCGACGCCGCCGAGGACGTGATCGCGGTGATCAGGGCGGGCGCGCGCGGGTACGTCACCAAGACCATCTCCGGCGCCGAACTGGCCGACGGCATCCGCCGGGTGGCGGGCGGTGACGCGGTGTTCAGCCCCCGCCTCGCGGGTTTCGTCCTCGACTCGTTCACCGGCCGCTCCCCGGTCCCCGAACCCCCACTCGACCCGGAACTGGACTCGCTCACCCCGCGCGAACTGGAAGTCCTTCGCCTGCTTGCGCGTGGCTACACCTATCGCGAGATTGCCGAGTCACTGTTCATCTCGGTGAAGACGGTGGAGACCCACGCCTCCAACGTGCTGCGCAAGACCCAGCAGTCCAATCGCAATGCCCTCACCCGCTGGGCGCACAACCGCCGAATCGACTGAGCGCCGGGACAAGCCGGCGTCGCGGCCGTGCACGCACACCTCGGAGGGTCCGATTGCGACCGCCCAGGAAACGTTCAGCACCTGTCGAACTGGCCGGTCAGATCACATGACCGCGATGATGATCGCGATCAGGATGACCAGCCCGATCAGCACACCCGCGCCGATGGCCAGCGGCGCCCCGTTGGGCAGATTGTCGATGAAGCTGCCGGTGCGCGGGGCCGCGGTGGGCGCCGCCGCCACCGGTGCGGTGCGCTGCGGGCGCGGCAGGGGTGCGGAATGCGGGCTGCGCAGGCCGCTGGCGGAGTTACGGGCCGCCCAGGCGGGGATGGTGCCGTCCTCGGTGCGCAGGGGCAGACCGAGGATGTAGGCGCCGGTGCCGGGACCGAAAGCGGCGGTGAGGATCTCGTCGCGCGCCTCGGCCATGGTCGGCCGACGCTGGGGCGCGGGCTCGAGCATGTGCAGCAGCGGCTGGGTGAGGATGCCGCTGCGGCTGGGCGGGATGATCCGGCCCATCGCGGCCCTGGTGACGACATCGTTCTCGCCGTCGTCGAACCCGAACGGCGGCTGGCCCTCGAGCGCGGTGTAGAGGGTGGCGCCGAGGGAGAACACGTCGCTGGCCTCGGTGGGCTGCGCGCCGCGCGCGACCTCGGGCGGCAGGTAGGCGGCGGTGCCGGTGATCGTGCCCTCCGGGTCGTCGCCGTGGGCGTCGCCCGCGCCGCGCGAGATGCCGAAGTCGCTGAGCTTGGCCTTGCCCACCTCGGGACCGCGGTCGGTGACGAGGATGTTGCCCGGCTTGATGTCGCGGTGCACGATGCCCGCGGCGTGCGCGGCGGCGAGTGCGTCGGCCACCTGGGCGCCGATCTGGGCCACCTCGATCGCGGGCAGCGTGTCGACCAGCGCGAGCGCCCGCGCCACGCTGCGCGAGGGTAAGTACTCCATGATCAGCCAGGGCTCGCCCGCCTCGATCACCACGTCGTAGACGGCGATGGCGTGCTCGTGCGAGAGCTTGGCGGCCACCCGGCCCTCGTGCACGATGCTGCTGCGCAGCGCCTCGGCCTCGGCCTCGCTCAGTCCCGCGGTGGACAGCACCTGCTTGATCGCGACTTCCCGGTTCAGCAGCCGGTCGGTCGCGAGCCAGACCGCACCCATGCCACCGCCGCCCAGTTTCGACTGCAGGCGGTAGCGGCCCGCGACCAGGTAGTCGGGGCCGATATGGGGACGAGCACGTTCGGTCACGGGTGCGAGGGTAGTCGAACATGCCGCTGACTGGCCGGTATCCCCGCGCCCGGGTATAAGGGCGCCCCGCTGTGGACACGAGGTGGGGGTGGATGTCACCCTGGTCGCATTCGAACGTATATTCGAATACGATCGATAGCTGGAACGGTGCTGGTTGTTCCGGCGTGGAGCGGTTCGCCGCTCGCGGGTCCATCGTGGAAGTAGGTGGTGTTGATGGGTTCGGATGCGTTGTCGCCCGATCAGGGCACGCTCGACGAGCTGCGCAGGCGGATGGCCGCGATACCGGGGCGCGGTGCGTCCGTATCCGGTCGAATACCTCGTGAGCAGCGACTTCGTCGCGACATGCTGCCGGTTCCCGCGCCACTGGCCGACCTGCTGCCCGACGGTGGACTGCCCAAGGGCGCGGTGATCGCCTACTCCGGCGCGCATTCGCTGCTCACCGGCCTGCTCGCCGAGGTGACCGCGCACGGCGGCCACGCCGCGGTCATCGGCCTGCCCCGGCTCGGTTTGCTGGCCGCCGCCGAAATGGGTGCCCAGCTGTCCCGGCTGGCCGTGATCGCCGACCCCGGCCCCGACCCCGCCGAGGTCGCCGCGGTCCTGCTCGACGGCCTCGACCTGGTTGTCCTCGGCCTCGGCGGCCTCGCCGTGCCGCCCGCCCGCTGCCGCGTCCTGGCCGCCCGCGCCCGCAATCGCGGCGCCACCCTGGTCGTCGCCGGCGGCGAGTGGACCAACCCCGCGCTGCGCCTGGACTCCCGCGTCACCGGCTACCGCGGCCTCGGTCGCGGTCGCGGCCGCCTGCACTCGGTCTGCCTCGACGTGCGCGTCAGCGCCAAGGCGGGCCCACCCCGCCACGGCCACATCGACCTGTGCGCCCGCCCCGGCCGCACCGAATGGCAGACCCGCGAAACCGTCCGTGTCGCCGAGATGCCCGCATTACACGAGGCGGTCTCGTGACCGCCCTGCTCGGCCCGGATCGATGGAGGTGACGCGGTCCACCGATTCCCCGGTGCCTGCCGGGTGGCCTCCGCCGGCCTCGCCCGAGACTTCGGCAGTGGGTGAACACGCCGGGGGCCCAACGCTGGCCCGGTCCGGCGATGGGCCGGCCGTGATGGCGGATCGGCCCGCGGTGTTGTGTGTCGGGCGGTGGCGTTGTGGCACACGGTGATCGGGTGTTGGCGGTGTGGTGTCCGGACTGGGCGGCGGTCGCGGCGGGGGCGATGGCCGGGGTGGGGGCGGAACGGCCGGTGGCGGTGTTGCGGGGGAATCGGGTGGTGGTGTGTTCGGCGGTCGCGCGGGCCGAGGGGGTGCGGCGTGGGATGCGGCGGCGGGAGGCGCAAGGGTGTTGTCCGAAACTGGTTGTCGCCCAGGATGATCCGGATCGGGACGCGCGGTTGTTCGAGCCGATCGTCGGTGCCGTCGACGCGACGGTGCCGGGGGTGGAGGTGTTGCGGCCCGGGCTGATCGTGCTCGGGGCGCGGGGTGCCGCGCGGTATTTCGGGTCGGAGGAGGCCGCCGCGGAGCAGCTCGTCGACGCGGTCGCGGTGGCGGGGGCCGAGGCGCAGATCGGGATCGCCGACGCGCTGTCGACGGCAGTGCTCGCGGCCAGGGGCGGGGCGATCGTGGCACCGGGGGAGGGGGCGCGCTACCTCGCGTCGCTCCCGGTCTCGGAGCTCGCGGTGGAGCCGAGCCTGGCCGCGCCGGAACGGGCCGAACTGGTCGACCTGTTGCACCGCTTGGGTTTACGCCGCATCGGCGATTTCGCGCGCCTGTCACCCGCCGAGGTGGCGTCGCGGTTCGGTGCCGACGCCGTGCTCGCGCACCGCATCGCCCGGGCACTACCGGAACGACCGCCCTCGGCCCGGCCACCCGCGCCGGAGCTGACCGTCGAACTGGACTGCGATCCGCCCATCGACCGCGTCGACGCCGCCGCCTTCGCGGGCAGGCAGCTGTCCACCCGGCTGCACGCGGTCCTGTCGGCGGCGGGGGCGTCCTGCACCCGGCTCGCGATCTCGGCCCGCACCGAGGCGGGGGAGGAGCTCACCAGGATCTGGCGCTGCGCCCGCCCGCTCACCGCGCCCGACACCGCCGACCGCGTCCGCTGGCAACTCGACGGCTGGCTCACCCACCGCGACCGCCCCACCGCCCCGATCGTCGCGCTGCGCCTGGAACCGGTCGAGGTGGTCGCCGCGGGTGCGCTCCAGCTCGGCCTGTGGGGTGGTGAGGGCGAGGAGGCCGAACGCGCCCGGCGCGTCCTGGTCCGGGTGCAGGGCCTGCTCGGCGGCGAAGCGGTCCGCATCGGGGTGCTCAGCGGCGGTCGCGGCCCCGCCGAACGCGTCACCATGATCGCCCTCGGCGACGAACTCGCCCCCGCCGCCGACCCGGCCCAGCCCTGGCCCGGCCGCCTCCCCGAACCCGCCCCCACCGTGCTGCTCCTGCAACGCCCCACCGTCGGGCTGACCGCCGCCGACGGCACCCCCGTCGAAGTCACCGACCGTGGCCTGTTCACCGCCGACCCCGCCCGCCTGCGCTGGGGCCACAAACAGTGGGCACTACTCGGCTGGGCGGGCCCCTGGCCGGTCACCGACCGCTGGTGGTCCACCGCCGACCACCCCACCGTCGCGATCCGCGCCCAGGTCCAACTCGACGCCGAACCCACCGAGATCCGCGCGGTCCTGCTCGTCTTCGACGCCCACACCTGGCACGCCGAGGGCGTCTACGAGTGACCACCGATGCTGGACGGTTGATCACCAGGCTCCCGGGTGAGCGATCGGTCGCGAGAGCGCGCCACCAGAGCCCGGTGATCAATGGTCCAGATCGGCTCCGAGGGGTGCTGTCTCGGCTGGCGGGGTCGATGCGGTGCTATCCGCGTCGGCTGGGGGGTGCGATCGCGACGCCGCTCGAGGGCGAGGGGGTATCGCACCACGTTGGTGCGTCCACCCACCGACTCGGCCGGCCCCGCCGCGGTTCTAAAGTGAAATGGACGCCTATCGGACTCTCGAGCTTCGAGTCGCCGCGGAAGGAGACGCCCCGTGACCCCATTCGACGGTCTGTCGTGTACCGCGGCCTCGGCCGATCTCCCGATGCTCGGCACCGCGGCCCACGTCACCGGCTGGTTGTGCATCGAGCACCCCGGCGCCTGGGGTCGCGACGTGATCGGCGACGAGGTACTCGGCCCGGAGATCACCGCCGAACTGGCCGCGCGCACCACGGCCGCGCACGTCCGCCCGACCCTGATCCGCCGCCCCGGCCGCAACGAGTTCACCGGCACCCGCACGGTCCTGCTGGCCGCCTCGCGCCCGCAGGGTTCCTGGTGTGAGCGTTTCGAGATCACCGATCTGCGCGAACTGTTCGACATCGACCTGCACCTCGTCGACGGACCGGCCCCGGGAATCGGTGCCCCCGTGGACGATCCGGTGGTCCTGGTCTGCGCCCACGGCAAGCGCGACCAGTGCTGCGCGCGCCTGGGCCGCCCGATCGCCGCCGCCCTGGCCGCCGAGCACCCCGGCCGCGTCTGGGAGGCCTCCCACACCGGCGGCCACCGCCTCGCCCCCGCCGTCGTCCTGCTCCCCTCGGGCCTCACCTACGGCCGCCTGGACATCCCCGCCGCCCACGCCGCTCTCACGGCCGCCGAAGCAGACCAGGTCTCACTGACCGGCCTGCGCGGCCGCGGCTGCTACGACCCCATCGCCCAATTGGCCGAAGTGGCGGTGCGCCAGCAACTCCCACCCACCCCCATCGACGACCTCACCGTCCACCCTGACACCACCCCCACCACCGACCCGACCGTCGCGGGCACCGCCCTCGTCACCCATCGCGACGGCCGCCGCTGGCGCGTCACCGCCCGCACCGTAGCCGCCGCCCCGCGCCAAGCCAGCTGCAACGGCGCTCCCAAGCCGGCCACCTACTTGGAACCCGCAGCCGTAGAACAACTTCCCGACTTGTCGCCCGTCGAACATCCCGCCACGATCTGACCGCTCGGGGAGACGGCCACCGCACCGCGGCAGTGGACTGCCGAGGCCCACCGCCTCTACCACCGCAACCACCTCACCATCACCGCCCACCACCTCACTCTCGAACTCTGGCATCAAGATCATCAGGCTCTGGTGGCGGGCGGCTCTCGGCCGATGCCGCCACCAGAGCCTGATGATCAGCTGTCCAGGCTCACCAATGGGTGCCGGGGACCCAGCGGGCGGCGCGGCGAAGGGCGGTGCCGGTGACCTTGCGGGCCTTGGAGGGGGTGGGGTGCTCGCGGGGTGTGGCCGGCTCGGGCTGAGGGGTGGAACCGGCCTCGGGGGTCGATTCGCCCTTGGCGGCCGGGGAATCGGGGAGGGCGCGGTAGTAACGGTGCAGGATGCGGTCGCGGAGTTTGGGGGTGATGATGCCGCCGTACTCGGCGATCGTGCCGAGGGGGACGTCGATGCGCTTGGGGCGCTCGGTGAGGGCGCGGACGATGGTGCCCGCCGCCCACTCGGGGGACTCGGAGGGGCCCTGGTCGCCGCTGGGCGTGATCATCGGAGTGCGCACCAGCGGCATGTGGATGGTGGTGAAAGTGACACCGTCGGCGAGGGTTTCGACGGCGGCGACCTCGGTGAACTTGTCCAGCGCCGCCTTGCTGGCGAGATAGGCGGAGAAGCGCGGGGTGGCGACCTGTACGCCCGCGGAGGAGATGTTGACGATGTGGCCGAAGCCGCGCTCGCGCATCTGCGGTAGCAGCGCCAGGGTCATGCGCAGCGCGCCGAAGTAGTTGACCGCCATGGTGCGCTCGTAGTCGTGCAGGCGGTCGGTGGAGCGGTGGATGGCGCGGCGGATGGACCGGCCCGCGTTGTTGACCAGCATGTCGACGTGGCCGTGCTGGTCGAGGATGGTCTTGACGGTCGACTCGACGGATTCGGAATCGGTGACATCGCACTGGTAGCCGTGGGCGTCACCGCCCGCGTCGAGGATCTCGGTGACCACCGCGGCCAGTTCGTCACCGCGGCGGGCGAGGAGGAAGACCGAGGCGCCCTTGTCGGCGACCGCGAGCGCGGCGGCCCGCCCGATCCCGGACGACGCGCCGGTGATCACGACATGCCTGCCGGTCAGATCGCGTCGCCGCCGCCCACCACGGCCTTGTTCAGCTGGAGAAACCTGAGACATCACTGCTCCTTTGCAGCTCGTTCCCTATGAACTTACTCCAAAGTAAGTTCGGGAACCAGGTCCTTCGAAAAACTCGAAAATATGTTCGAATGCCTCTCGCCAACATTCGAACATATGTGCGATACTGAACCCATGGCGGACGATCGGATGGCGGACATCTATGCCGCGGTGCGGCTCGGCGGATTCGACCCGGAAGCGGCGCGCAGAGCGCTCACCAAGCTCTGGGACGACATAGGGGAAGGCGGCGACCCGTTGCATCGCTGCGTGATCGCGCACCACCTGGCGGATGTGCAGGACCAGCCGGATGACGCGTTGCTGTGGGATCAGCGGGCGCTGGCCGCGGTGTTCGGGCCCGGCATTCCGCTGGACGAGGGCCTGCGCGGCTTCCTGCCCTCGCTGTATCTGAACCTGGCCGACAGTCACCGCCGCGTCGGTGATTTCGAGATGGCGCGGATGCAGCTCGTCATCGCGCGCGGGCATCTGGACGTGCTCGCCAACGATGCCTACGGCGCGGTGATCCGCGCGGGTCTCGGCCACGTCGAGGCGGCGCTGGAGCTGCGGTCGATGGAGCGGTTGCCCGCGAATTGAGCGCCTGGCGCAGGGGGAAGGTGGATGTGATGCGGGGGTCGTGAGAGGAGCGGGCGCGTGGGCTGGAGCAACGGTCCGCCGACCTGGTCGGAACTGGAACGGGTGCTCTCGGGCAAACCGAGCCGTCGCCCCGCCGAGGAAATGCATCCCGGCGACGGCGGCGACAGCCCGGCCTGGTCGCGCAAACGAGGTGCGTACCAGGCGGGCTCGCTCGACCGCCCCGCCGAGCCGACCGTGCCTTACGCGGAATTACACGCCCACTCGGCCTACAGTTTCCTCGACGGTGCGAGCCAGCCGGAGGAGTTGGTGGAAGAGGCGGTACGCCTCGGCCTCGAAGCGCTCGCGCTCACCGATCACAACGGGTTCTACGGGACCGTCCGGTTCGCCGAGGCGGCAAGGGAATACGGAATGCCAACGGTTTTCGGTGCCGAACTGTCACTGGGAACCGATGCGGAGGCGGCGCCGGGTCGTGGGGATGCGACCCGGCGCCGTTCTGTTCGCCCCGCCCGGGGATCCGGCGAGGGTGCTGCCGATGGCGGCGATGTGCGTGGCCTCGATGTGCTGGGTGAGGGCGCTGCCCGGCGCGGACACCGGGGTGCCACGCGTGGCGAGCTCGCTGGTGCGTCGGGCACGGATGCCGGGCACGCGCGTGCGCCGGATTCGATGCCGCGCACGGGTTCTCCCGATCCGGCCGGTCCGCATCTGCTGGCGCTCGCGCGGGGGCAGGAGGGGTATCAGCGGCTGTCGCGGGAGATCTCGGCCGCGCACATGGCGGCGGGGGAGAAGGGGGTGCTGCGCTACGACCTGGACACCCTCGCCGCGGCGGCGGGCGGGCACTGGCACATTCTCACCGGGTGCCGGAAGGGCCACCTGCGCGGCGCGCTCGAGCAGGATCTCGCCGACGGCGCCACTCGGCTGCCGAAAGCCGAAGCGGCCCTGCGGGATCTGGTCGAGCGCTTCGGCGCGGATCGGGTGAGCGTCGAACTCACCCATCACGGCATCGCCACCGACGACGAGCGCAATGCCTACCTGGTCGCCGTGGCCGATCGTGTCGGCATCCCGGTACTGGCCACCACCGGTGCGCATTTCGCGTCCCCGGCCCAGCGCCGCCGCGCCATGGCGCTGGCCGCGATCCGGTCGCGCAGCAGTCTCGACGAGATGGCGGGCTGGCTGCCGTCCACCGGGGGCGCGCACCTGCGCTCGGGTGCGGAGATGGCTCAGCTGTTCGCCGAGCACCCGCACGCGGTGCGCAACGCGGTGGAGCTGGCTCGGGCGTGCGCGTTCGACCTGCGCCTGATCGCCCCCGAACTGCCCCCGTTCGACGTGCCCGACGGCCACGACGAGGACTCGTGGCTGCGCGACCTCACGATGCGCGGCGCCGCCGAACGCTACGGCCCGCCGGAGCGGAACCCGCAGGCGTACCGGCAGATCGAGCACGAACTCGCGGTGATCGAGAAGCTGACGTTCCCCGGCTACTTCCTGGTGGTTCACGACATCGTGCAATTCTGCAGGAACAACGACATCCTGTGCCAGGGTCGCGGCTCGGCCGCCAACTCCGCGGTCTGCTACGCCATCGGCATCACCAATGTCGACCCGGTGGGCAACGACCTGCTGTTCGAACGCTTCCTGTCCACCGACCGCGACGGCCCGCCCGACATCGATGTCGATATCGAGTCCGACCGCCGCGAGGAGGCCATCCAGCACGTCTACACCAAGTACGGCCGCGACTACGCCGCCCAGGTGGCGAACGTGATCACCTACCGTGGCAAGTCCTCGGTGCGCGATGCCGCACGCGCACTCGGTTTTTCCCAGGGTCAGCAGGACGCGTGGAGCAAGCAGGTGAGCCGCTGGTCGGGTGTCGCCGCCGAGACGGGCACCGACATCCCGCCCGCGGTCCTCGAACTCGCCGGTGAACTCGACGGTCTGCCAAGACATCTGGGCATCCACTCCGGCGGCATGGTGATCTGCGATCGGCCGATCGCCGACGTGTGCCCGGTGGAGTGGGCGCGGATGGCCGGGCGCAGCGTGCTGCAGTGGGACAAGGACGACTGTGCCGTAGTGGGTTTGGTGAAGTTCGATCTGCTCGGGCTCGGCATGCTCTCGGCACTGCACTACATGATCGACCTGGTGGCCGAGCACAAGGGCGAGAAGGTCGAACTGCACGAGCTCGATCTCACCGAAGCCGGTGTCTACGAGATGCTCTCGCGCGCCGATTCGATCGGGGTGTTCCAGGTGGAGTCGCGCGCGCAGATGGCGACGCTGCCCCGGTTGAAACCGCGCGAGTTCTACGACCTGGTGGTGGAGGTGGCGCTGATCCGGCCGGGACCGATCCAGGGCAACTCGGTACATCCCTACATCCGCAGGCGCAACGGAAAGGAGGAGGCCACCTACGACCATCCGGTGCTGAAGAAGACCCTGGAACGCACCTACGGCGTCCCGCTGTTCCAGGAGCAACTGATGCAGATGGCCATCGATCTCGCCGGATTCACCCCCGCCGAAGCCGACCGGCTGCGCCGCGCCATGGGCTCGAAACGCTCACCGGAGAAGATGGCCCAGCTCAAGGACCGGCTCTACCAGGGCATGCGTGACCTGCACGGAATCACCGACGAGACCGCCGATCGCATCTACGAAAAGCTCTACGCCTTCGCCAATTTCGGCTTCCCCGAGAGCCACTCGCAGAGCTTCGCCTCACTCGTCTTCTACTCCGCGTGGTTCAAGCTGCACCATCCCGCCGCGTTCTGCGCCGGCCTGCTGCGCGCCCAGCCGATGGGCTTCTACTCCCCGCAATCCCTGGTCGCCGACGCCCGCCGCCACGGGGTGAAAGTGCACACCCCCGACATCAATGCCAGCCGCGCCGAACCCACCCTGGAGAACGCGGGCACCGAGATCCGCCTCGGCCTGTCCGGCGTCCGCCACCTCGGCACCGACCTCGCCGACCGCATCGTCGCCGAACGCACCGAACACGGCCCCTTCGCCTCCATGCTCGACCTCACCGGCCGCGTGGAACTCACCGTCGCCCAAACCGAATCCCTTGCCACCGCCGGGGCATTGAACACTTTGATCACCGATGGCGAGCCCCGCGTCCCCGAACCCCGGAGTGGTCGGTCTGGCCGTGCCGAACCGCGTGGCGCTGATTCCGGTGGTGGTGAACTCGGCGATGCCGAATCCTTCGGTGTCGAATGCGGCGGTGACCTGCTGGGTGACGGCGCGTCCGGCGGAGCTGAACTCAGTGGCGCCACAGCACCCCGCACCGTCGGACCGGCAGCCGCCCGGCGGGCCGCACTGTGGGCGGCGGGGGCAGCGGCGCAGGAGCGCTCGAGCCTGCTGCCGGGGACCGGTCCGGCCGTCGCGGCACCAGCCCTGCCCGGCATGACCGCGCTCGAACTGGCCGCCGCCGATGTCTGGGCCACCGGCATCTCACCCGACAGCTATCCCACCGAATTCCTGCGCGCGCACCTGAATTCGCTCGGCGTCGTCCCCGCCGCCGACCTGCTGCTCGTCGAGGACGGCGCCCGCATCCTGGTCGCCGGCGCCGTCACCCACCGCCAGCGCCCCGCCACCGCCGCCGGAGTCACCTTCCTCAACCTGGAAGACGAGACCGGCATGGTCAACGTGGTCTGCTCGGTCGGCCTGTGGACCCGGTACCGCCGCCTGGCCCAGAGCGCGACCGCCCTGATCATCCGCGGCCGCGTCCAGAACGCCGAGGGCGCGGCCAGCGTCCTCGCCGACCACCTCGACCACCTCGACCTGCGCATCGTCGCCCGCTCCCGCGATTTCCGCTGAAACGTCTGCCCGGGAACAGCCTGCGCCTACCTCGCTGACGAAAACGGAAGTGCGCACTACGCTGCGAGCATGCGCAAGCTTGCCGTGGTGATGATCGGGTTGCTCGGACTGCTGTTCGTGGCCGGGTGCGGGGCCGACAGCGAGGACAGTGGGGGAGCTCAGGCGCCGACGATGTCGCCGCCTGCCGCCGCGGTGGCGCCGGGGTTCCGGGAGAACGCACCGGCCAAGGACAGTCCGGCCCCGGCGAATTCGGATCGCAAAGAGGTGATCACCGGCTCGATCGACGTTTCCGCCGCCGATCCGATCGCCGCCGCCGCGACCGTCACCGACCAGGTGACCGCCGTAGACGGCCGGATCGACAGCCGCACCGAACAGCCGGGCACCGACAAGCGCAACGCCAGGGCGGTGCTCAGTGTGCGGGTGCCCGCGGACAAGACCGATGCCTTCATCACCGGCCTCGGCGGGGTCGGCACCGTCACCAGGGTCAGCACCAACCGTGACGACGTCACCATGCAGTGGCAGGACCTCGACGCCCGCATCCGCGCCCTGCAGTCCTCGGTCGACCGGTTGCGCGCGCTCATGGCGGGCGCGGCCAACACCGCCGACCTGATCGCCGCCGAGGAGGCGCTGGCGAGCAGGCAGGGCGAACTCGACAGCCTCACCGCACAGAAACGCTCCCTCGACGATCAGGTCGCCCTGTCGACCCTGACCATCACTCTCACCGCCGACGAGGACCGCGCCCCCGGCGACCCCGACAACTTCTGGGACGGCATCGTCTCCGGCTGGCACTCGCTGGTCGACTGGCTGAAGGACGCGGTCGTGTTCACCGGCAAGGCGTTGCCATGGCTCGGCTTCCTCGCCGTGATCGGCGCGGCCCTGTGGGCCCTGGTGCGCCTGGTTCGCGGCCGCCGTCGCGGGTCGACCGCGAAGCCTGCCCCGACCGCACCCACCGCACCCACCGCCACGGCGACACCCGCGGCCACGGCGACACCCGCGGCCACGGCGACACCCGCGGCCACGGCGACACCCGCGGCCACGGCGACACCCGCGGCGACGGCTGCGCCCGCCGCCGCGACCGAGACCGCAGCTCCCGGGGCAGCCGGGACCAGTTCCGCCGGCGCTACCGCATCCACGCCGAAGCCGGATACCGGTGCGGCGGGAAAGCATTCGGCATCCGAGAAAGGAAAGGGAACCAGCGGTGCCGACGGTGCGGGCGACGATCAAACCGAACAGCCGTAAAGGCCCCCTCGTCGAAGTCGCCGACGACGGCACCCTCACCCTCTACGTCCGCGCCCCCGCCGTGGAGGGCAAGGCCAACAAGGCCGCCATCGAACTACTCGCCGCCCACTTCGGCGTCGCGAAGTCGTCGGTGCGCCTGTCCGCGGGCGCGACCTCCCGCTTCAAACGCTTCGAGATAGACACTTGAGCGCTGGCACGCTATTCGCCGTCGGGCGTGATCAGCTGCAACCGTGGGAAATACGTCCGGAATCGAGCGGAATCACGGGTGAGTAGCCGATAGTTCGCGACTGCCGCATGCGCGCCGATGTAGAAATCAGGAAGCGGGCTGCGCTTTTCCCCGCCCCGCCGGCGGTAGGCGACGAATGCCTTGCTCGCCACGAATCCAGCCTGGAAAGGCAACGGAACCCGTTCCAGCTCGGACTCGGGTATCGCGGCGTCCAGATCCTCGATGGTGTCGAAGCCACCGGCGACTTCGGCATAGATGATCGGGTTGATGACTGTCAGCCCCGCGTCCCGCGCTTCGGCCAGCGCGTCGTCGGACCAGTCCGCCCACTTCGGATCATCGGTGAGCACATCGAGCAGCACACAGGAGTCCACCAGGGTGACAGGTTGCTGCTCGGGAGCCAGTCGCAATGCTCGACCGCTAGTCGCCACGGAACAGATCCATCAGCTCATCAGTGCTCATCGTGGTCGTCGCCCGGCCGCGCATATGTCCCGTCAAACGCTTTCCCCGGCGTTCGGTGCCTTCGCGGCGCACGATTTGCAGGACGTTGCCGACCTCGACGACCTCGACCTCGTCACCCTCCTCGAAGGCGTACTTTCGTCGTAGCTCGGCGGGAATCGTCACCTGCCCTTTGCTGTTCAGCCGCACGGCACCAGCACCTCCACTATCGGTTTCGACCTGACACGTATTACGTGCGATACGTGTCAGATCATACGCCGGAGCCGGTCACACCGCCCCCGGAAATCCCAGCTGCCGCCACGCCTCGTACACCGTCACCGCCGCCGCGTTCGACAGGTTCATCGACCGCCGCCCCGGCAGCATCGGGATGCGCACCTGGTCGGTGATCGCCGGGTCGGCCAGCACCTCGTCGGGCAGGCCGGTGGGTTCGGTGCCGAACAGCAGGGCATCACCGTCGCGATAGGCGATGTCGGTGTAGCGGGTGGTGGCCTGGGTGGTGAAGGCGAACACGCGGGTGGGGGCGATCGCGGTCCAGGCCGTGGCCAGGTCGGGATGCACGGTCACCACCGCGAGGTCGTGATAGTCCAGGCCGGCGCGGCGCAGCTTGGACTCGGACAGGTCGAAGCCGAGCGGCTCGATCAGATGCAGCGCACAGCCGGTACCGGCGGCGAGACGGATCGCGTTGCCGGTGTTCGGGGGAATCACAGGATTGTGAAAGATCAGATGCAGCACAGCGGATCACTCTCCCATGTGGCTGTGCGCCCGCCCGCAGGCGGCATCTGGAACAATCGGGCCCGTGAACAAGGCGGAGACCACCGGCAGGCACCGGGTCGTGCGGTTGAGCGCGGGGGAGCAGTACCTGCGCAGTCACCTGCCGATGACCGTGGTGAGCGCGCTGATCGTGGTCGCGATCGTGTTCGTGGTGTGGGATCGCTGGCGCCGCGGCGCCCTCATCTTCGGCAGCGCCGCCCTGGTCGCCGCCGCTTTCCGTCTCTGCCTGCCGACCGTCCAGGTTGGCCTGCTCGCCGTCCGCAGCAAGCCCTTCGACGTCGCCGCCCTCACCGCCCTCGGCAGCGCCATCGTCTTCCTGGCGGCCACCATCAACACCCTCGGCGTCAACTGAGCTGCTGGACGGTTGATCACCACGCTCTCAGGTGAGTATCGGCCGAGAAGCGAACGCCACCACAGCGTGGTGATCAATGGTCCAGATCGGAGCTAGGCGGTTTTGTGGTCCCAGAGGCTGCGGTGGCCTTTGGCGCCGTAGCGGTCGCGGGCCTGGCTCGGGGTGATCGTGGTGGCGGTGGCCGGTTCCCCTGAGCGGGCGTGGGCGGCGAGGATCTGGCCGGTCATCGGGGCGATGTACGGCGCGGCCTTGATCAGGCCCAGGTTGTCGCGGCGCGAGGTGAACCAGGCGAGGGCGGAGGCGGGCAGGCGGACGCCGGGGCCGATGATCCGGGGCAGGTCGAAGCGGCCGAGTTCGCGCATCCAGATCGGCAGGGTCGCGATCGTGGCGAGGGACAGCAGCCGGCTGCCGATCGCGAACGGCAGACCCTTGCTCGGCGGGGTCCACAGCAGGTAGTGCATGCCGCGCACCGCGCGCTCGGAGGCGCACAGCTGCGGGCGGACCCGCTCGAAGTACGCGCGCACCTCCTCACGCGAGCGCGGGACGTCGGCGGGCTTGCAGGTCTGCAGCTCGGCGGCGATCACGCATTCGGCCCAGTACCGGTCCTCTTCGGCGGGGCTCAGCGGGCCCGGCCCGTACATCTCGTAGGCCTTGAGCACCGAATGCCAGCCGGTGACGTGGATCCACAGCTGCGAATCGGGATTGTTGGCGCTGTAGCGCTTGCCGCTGATCGGTTCGATGCCCGTCATCGAGGCGTGCACGGTCATCAGGTGTTCGGAGGCCTGGATGGCGGTGCGTCCGTCGCCGAGCGCGACCAGCAGGAAGTACGACAGCGTGTGGTCGAGGCGGGTCCGCGGGTTGTTGTAGATCCCGTCGGAATCGGCGACCGCGGCGGTCAGGAAGGGGTCGAAGTGTTCGAGGGTGACCGCGCGCTGGAACCCGATCAGCGCGGTCGGCGCCGCCCACACCTTCCAGCTGGGGGAATCCGGTCCGAAGAAGCCGTAGTCGTCACGACGCAGGGTGGTCGGGTCGAAGGCCATGGCACATGCTCCTTTGCAGTGCTGAGGCGAACCTCGCAGTTGAATACAACGCAACCGTAGCAATGGATCGAAATGAATACAACGGTTGTGTAGGATTTACTGCGATGGGCCGCGATCCGGGCCCGGTATCGTCGGGACAGTGGAGGGAGGCGCGCGCGTGACCGCAACGCAGGAGCAACGGCCGCGCCGTCGCTACGCCCCGCGCCTGCCCCCGCACGAGCGTCGCGCCCAGCTGCTCGACGCCGCGTTCACCGTGCTCGGCCGGATGGAGCTGCACGAGCTCAACATGGAAGCGGTCGCGCAGGAGGCAGGCGTCGGAAAACCCGTGCTGTACACGGTGTTCAAGACCCGCGCCGAACTGGTCGAGGCGCTGCTGGAACGCGAGAGCGAACGCGGACTCGCCCAGATCGCCGACACCCTGCCGGAGAACCTGACCGGTACCGATCCGATCGAGGCCGCCTTGGCCACTGTCGAAGCGTTCGTCGGTGTGGCACTGGCGAATCCGACCCGCTGGCGGCTCATCCTCGCCACCCCGGCGAGCGCGCCCGACGAATACCGTGCCGCGCTGCGCGCTTCCCGCGACGAGATCCTCGCGCGCGCGGAATCCCTTGTCCGCGTGGGCATCGCGATGCTGCCGCGCTGGTCGGCGATGGACGCGGCACTCCTGGCGAACTCGACGCTCACCGTCGCGGAGATGCTGGGGCGACTGGCCGTCAACGAACCCGAGGAGTATCCGCGTGAGCGGCTCCAGGACTACGTGCGGTCGATCGTCACCCTGCTGGCGGGCACTGCCAAGCGCTGAACACCCCTGCGGTTCAGCGGTTCTCCCGCGCCAGGCGCATGGTCTCGGTGAGCAGCTTGGCCACCGCGGCGGCCTCGGTGAGGAAGCCGTCGTGCCCGTCGCGCGAGTGCACGATCTCGAGTCCGGCGCAGCCGGGCAGACCCTCGGCCAGCTCGGCCTGGGTGTGCAGCGGGTAGAGGCGATCGGAATCGACGCCGCCCACCACGCACGGCACCGACGTCGAGGCCAGCGCGGCGGCGACGCCACCCCGGTCGCGACCGATGTCGTGGCGGTTCATGGCCTCGCTGAGCAGCACATAGGTGGCCGGGTCGAAGCGGTTCACCAGCTTCTCGGCCTGGTGCTCGAGGTAACTCTGCACCGCGTAGCGGCCGCCCCGCCACGGGTCCTCGTCGCCCTGGGGACGATTGGTGAAGCGGTGGTCGAGTTCGCCCTCGGTGCGGTAGGTCAGGTGCGCGATGCGGCGGGCCAGGCCCATGCCGGTCGTCGGCGCGCGGCCGGTGCCGTGATAGTCGCCGCCCTGCCAGTCGGGGTCGGCCGTGATGACGGCCATCTGGGTGGTCTGGGTGCCGATCTGATCGGCGGTGGCCCGCGCGCCGACGGCGAGTACCAGCGCCGCCGCGACCCGCTCCGGCTTGTCGATCATCCACTCGAGCACCCGCATGCCGCCCATCGAGCCGCCGACCACCGAGGCCAGGCGCTCGACCCCGATCAGGTCGAGCAGCTGTGCCTCGGCGGTCACCTGGTCGCGAATGGTCAGCTCGGGGAAACGCGAACCCCACGGGCGGCCGTCGGGCGCGATCGAGGACGGCCCGGTGCTGCCCTTGCAGCCGCCGAGCACGTTGGTGGCGATCACACACCACTCGTCGGTGTCGATCGGCGCGCCGGGGCCGATCATGCCCTCCCACCAGCCGGGCTGGTCGTTGTCGGCACTGGTGATGACGTGCGAGTCGCCGGTGAGGGCGTGCTCGACGAGCACCACATTGTCCAGGGTGGGCGAGAGCTCACCCCAGCGTTGCACCGCCAGCCGCACATCGGGGACGACGGCGCCGTTCTCCAGCGCCACCTCCCCGATGGCGACCACGCCGAGTCGCCCGTCCGGCGGCGGCAGGGCCACTCCGGTTCCGGGACGGGCGATCGGCGATTCGGTGCTCACAGTCACGTGCGCGCCGCCGCGAATCCGGCCGCCAGATCGGCCAGGATGTCGTCGATGCCCTCGATGCCGACGGCGAGCCGGACCAGGCCGGGCTTGACGCCCGCGGCCAGCTGCTCTTCCGGCGTCAACTGCGAATGCGTGGTCGACGCCGGGTGAATCACGAGGGAACGCACATCACCGATGTTAGCGACATGGCTGTGCAGGCTGAGCGCGTCCACGAACTTCTTGCCCGCGTCGACGCCACCGGCCAGCTCGAAGGCCACGATCGCGCCCGCGCCCTTGGGCGCCAGCTGCTTGGCCCGCTCGTGCCAGGGCGAGGTCTCGAGGCCCGCGTAGTGCACCACGTCGACGCCCGGCTGCTCGGCGACGAACTTCGCGACCACCTCGGCATTGGCCACGTGCCGCTCGACGCGCAGGCTCAGCGTCTCGATGCCCTGGGCGATGAGGAAGGCGTTGAACGGCGACACCGCCGAGCCCAGGTCGCGCAGCAGCTGCACACGGGCCTTGAGCGCGAAGGCGGGCGCGCCCAGGTCGGCGAAGACCGCGCCGTGGTAGCTGGGGTCGGGCTCGGTGAAGCCGGGGAAGCGGGGCTTGCCGTCGGCGTCGCGCACGGTCCAGTCGAAGGTGCCGCCGTCGACGATCACGCCCGCCACCGCGGCGCCGTGGCCGCCCAGGTACTTGGTGGCCGAGTGCACGACGATGTCGGCGCCGTGGGCCAGCGGCTGGATCAGGTACGGGGTCGCGACGGTGTTGTCGACGATCAGCGGCAGGCCCGCGGCGTGCGCGACACCGGCGATGCCGGGGATGTCGAAGACCGCGCTGCTCGGGTTGGCGATGGTCTCGCCGTAGAAGGCCTTGGTGTTGGGCCGGATCGCGGCTTCCCACTGCGCCAGGTCGTCGGGGTCCTCCACGAAGGAGACCTCGATGCCGAGCTTGGGCAGCGAGTAGTGGAACAGGTTGTAGGTGCCGCCGTAGAGGTGCGGGCTGGACACGATGTGGTCGCCCGCGCCCGCCAGGTTCAGGATCGCGAAGGTCTCGGCGGCCTGGCCGGAGGCCACCAGCAGCGCCGCGACGCCGCCTTCGAGCGCGGCGACGCGCTGCTCCACCGCGTCCTGGGTGGGGTTCATGATCCGGGTGTAGATGTTGCCCGGTTCGGCGAGACCGAACAGCGCGGCGGCGTGGTCGGTGTCGCGGAAGGTGTAGGAGGTGGTCTGGTAGATCGGCAGGGCCCGCGCGTTGGTCGCTGCGTCAGGGGCCTGGCCCGCGTGGACCTGCTTGGTCTCGAACGACCAGTTCTCGGGCAGGGCAGAGTCGGACATGTCGGTGCTCCAGGGGGTTGTTCGCCGGGTATCTCGTCAGATGGGTCGGATCGACGGACAACAACACATGGTGGCCTCCTCGAATGCGCGCTTGCCCTCGACCTTCGAGAGCCCGGTCATCACCCGGAGCACCCCACCGCAGCTGGAGGGTTGCCGACCAGCGAGCCGGGGCTTGGCGCTGGTACTCATGACCTTGCCGTCATGTTAACCGGACATCTCGCCCGCGCGGAAATTTCCCCCGATTTCGTCGAGAAGATCACTGGCCCGCGCGGCGTGTTGCCGCCGCGGTCCCGCACAGCGGGCCCTCCCATCGCGGTGAGGTCGGTGGCAGCAGTACGCTTGTCTTGTTTGCACCACACGTCCCGCAGACAACGCGGGGCATATACGTTGTCTGTTGGAACAGCTGGGGTCCGCTCACAAGCGTGTTCGCCTGGCCGTGCAATGAGGGCACCATCCTAGGAGGACACGAAGATCCATGTCCAAGATCAAGGTTGAAGGTACCGTCGTAGAACTCGACGGCGACGAGATGACTCGGATCATCTGGCAGTTCATCAAGGACAAGCTGATCCATCCGTATCTCGACGTGAACCTCGAGTACTACGACCTCGGCATCGAGTATCGCGACAAGACAGACGACCAGGTCACCGTCGACGCCGCGAACGCCATCAAGAAGCACGGCGTCGGCGTGAAGTGCGCCACCATCACCCCGGACGAAGATCGGGTGAAGGAGTTCGGCCTCAAGAAGATGTGGCGCTCGCCCAACGGCACCATCCGAAACATTCTGGGTGGCACCATCTTCCGCGCGCCGATCATCATCTCCAACGTGCCCCGCCTGGTGCCCGGCTGGACCAAGCCGATCATCATCGGCCGTCACGCCTTCGGCGACCAGTACCGTGCCACCGACTTCAAGGTCTACGAGGCGGGCACCGTCACGCTGACCTTCACGCCGGAGGACGGCAGCGAGCCGATCGTGCACGAGGTCGTGAAGATGCCCGAAGACGGCGGCGTCGTCATGGGCATGTACAACTTCAAGAAGTCGATCGTGGACTTCGCGCGGGCCTCGTTCAACTACGGCCTGCAGCAGAACTACCCGGTGTATCTCTCCACCAAGAACACCATCCTCAAGGCCTACGACGGCATGTTCAAGGACACCTTCCAGGAAGTCTTCGACGCCGAGTTCAAGGCCGAGTTCGACGCGGCGGGCCTGACCTACGAGCACCGCCTGATCGACGACATGGTCGCCTCCTCCATGAAGTGGGAGGGCGGCTACGTCTGGGCGTGCAAGAACTACGACGGCGACGTCCAGTCCGACACCGTGGCCCAGGGCTTCGGCTCGCTCGGCCTGATGACCTCGGTGCTGCTCACCCCGGACGGCCGCACCTGTGAGGCCGAGGCCGCGCACGGCACCGTCACCCGGCACTTCCGCCAGCACCAGCAGGGCAAGCCGACCTCGACCAACCCGATCGCGTCGATCTTCGCCTGGACCCGAGGGCTGGAACACCGCGGCAAGCTGGACAACACCCCCGAGGTGATCGGCTTCGCGCAGGCGCTCGAAGACGTCGTCATCAAGACCGTCGAGGGTGGGCAGATGACCAAGGATCTCGCGCTGCTCGTCGGCGGGGATCAGGGCTACCTGAGCACCGAGGAGTTCCTCGGCGCCCTGGACGCCAACCTGGCCCGCGCTCTCAAGTGAGGCGAAGCCGGTGAGAAGAAGGGCGTCTGCACCCACCGGTGCAGGCGCCCTTTCTTCATCGGAGACGGTCCTGCTGCCATGGCCCGCGGAGTTCGGGCGGGACCGGCCGCGCTACGTGCTCGTTGTCGCACTCGCGCTGTTCTGCGCGCTGGGGACGTGGGTGTCGCTGGTCGGGTGCGTCACCGCGATCGGTGCCGCGGACGTGCTGTGGGTGGTGTTCTGGGGATCGAGCACGATGGTGTTCGGGCTGATGATGTTCGCGCTGCCGTTGTTCTGGCGGGTGCGCCGGCGGAAGCTGCCGCCGATCGCCCGTGTCGTGACGCCGGGTGGTGCGGCGCTGTTCGTCCCCGCCCCTCGGCGGACCCAGCTTCCGGCACTGGCGTTTCTCGTCGGTGGGTCCCTGTGGATGGCGTGCTACGTCTTCCTCGGGATGACCGTGTGGGAACCGGATGCCGAGCTCCACCACCTGTGGAACTACCTGGTGTTGCTGCTGGCGCTGGCCATCTGCGTGTTCGGCGGGTACGCGGCGTGGACGACGGCGCGAGCGCTGCGGCACCGGCACGGCTTGCTCCTCGCCCCGGACGGCATCGCGGTGGAGGCCGGATACGCCCAGCAGACGACCGGTTGGGACGACATCGGTTCCATCTGGCCGCGTGCGGACAACAACAACTACCAGGTCATCGTGGTGTCCCATCGGCTCACCACCGTGCGCCGAACCCGGCTGGTGCGCTCGCGCGGTCACACCGCGCGCGAGATCCGGCTCAACGCCGCCACCTACCGCATCGACCCGGCGTTGCTGTTCCATCTGATCTGCCACTATCGCGTCCACCCCGAGCACCGCCACGAACTGAGCACCGGCGACGCCGTCGCCAGAATTCGGCGGGGCGGGCTGTCCTCGACAGCGGACCGCGCGTGATCGCGGTGGGCCGGGGTGGGGTAGCTCACGGTCTTCTCGGGTAGCGAACGGTGGGCAACGGTCGTTGCATGGAGGCGTGAGTTCTTCCATCGTCGCCGTCGAGGCGCCACGTACCGGTTGGCATGTCCCGGCGATGCTGGCCTTGGCGCTCGGCGGGTTCGGGATCGGTACCACCGAGTTCGTGACCATGGGGTTGCTGCCCGATATCGCGAGGGCCTTCGACATCTCCGAGCCCTCGGCCGGTCATGCGGTGTCGGCGTACGCGCTGGGCGTGGTGGTCGGGGCGCCGTTGATCGCCGCGTTGTGCGCGCGGGTGCCGCGCAAGAAGCTGTTGATCGTGTTGATGGCGGCGTTCACCGTGGGCAATGCCGCCACCGTGCTCGCGCCGACCTTCGGGACGCTGGTGGCGGCCCGGTTCGTGTCCGGTCTGCCGCACGGCGCGTATTTCGGTGTCGCCTCGCTTGCCGCCGCGACGCTCGCACCCGTGGGGCAGCGGGCCAAGGCGGTGGCGGCGGTGATGCTCGGGTTGAGTGTGGCGAATGTGCTCGGGGTACCGGGGGCGACCTGGCTGGGTCAGCATCTCGGGTGGCGTAATGCCTATGTGGTCGTCGCGGTGATCGGGGTGGCGACCGTGGCGGCGCTGTGGCGCTACGTGCCCGATCTGACGAGCATGAAGATCAGCAATCCGATGACCGAACTCGGTGCGCTGCGTCGCCCGCAGGTGCTGCTCACCCTCGCCGTCGGCGCGATCGGGTTCGGCGGCATGTTCGCCGTCTACACCTACATCGCCACCACCATGACCGATGTCGCGGGCATGTCCATCGGCGCGGTGCCGATCGTGCTCGCGCTGTTCGGCCTCGGCATGATCGTGGGCAACATCGGCGGCGGCATCCTCGCCGACCGCGGCGTCGACCGGTCGATCTTCGTCGCCATGATCGCCATGGTGGTGATCCTGGCCGGCTTCGTCCTCGCCGCCCACAACCCGATCACCGCCGCCCTCGGCGCCTTCCTGGTCGGCGCGTCCGGTGCCGCCCTCGCCCCCGGCCTGCAAACCCGCCTGATGGACGTCGCCGCCGACGCCCAAACCCTCGCCGCCGCCCTCAACCACGCCGCCCTCAACATCGCCAACGCCGCGGGCGCCTGGCTCGGCGGCCTGGTCATCGCCGCGGGTCTCGGCTACACCGCCCCCGCCATGGTCGGCGCCATGCTCGCGGTCCTCGGCGTCGCCCTGTTCACCGTCACCGTCTGGACCGCCCGCCGCGCCGCTCCCAACACGCCGTAGCCGATTCGAAAGTCTCTTCGAATGACCGTACGTTGCAGCGCATGCCGAGCTACCTTCACGAAGCTTTGCTAGACCTGTTCCGCAACGAGTTGTCCCTGGCGTTCTCGCTACTGGCCGACGAATTCGGAGTCCCCGTCCCCGATTTGGCCAACCTGAGGGCCGAACCCTGCGATTTCACCGATATCGGACCCAAGGAGTTCCGTGGTGACCTGGCGCTGAGCACACACGACGCCCGGGATCGTCCCGTGCTCGGTGTCTGCGTCGAGGTGCAACTCGATGCCAAGGATGTCCGCCGGTGGAAATGGCCGGTGTACCTGACGACGCTGCGGTCCCGGCTCTGCTGCCCGGTGGTGCTGCTCGTGGTGACACCGAGCCCCAAGGTCGCCAAATGGGCCGAGCAGCCGATCGAACTCGACAACTTCGGCTCGGTCGTCCGCCCGCAGGTCCTCGGCCCCGACCGCTTTCCCCTTGTCACCGACCCGGACGAGGCCAGGCGTTCCCCCGAACGCGCGGTACTCTCGGCCATGGCGCACGGTGCCGGACCGCAGCGGGACGAGGTCCTTACGGCGTTCCTGTCCGGCCTGATGAGAACCGACGAAGAACATGCGAAAATGTACTTCGAGCTGGTTGATGGCACCCTGACCACCGCGGCAAGCCGACGCCTGGAGGAACTGATGGAGCGCACTCCCGAACACCGCGGCCGTATCGCCACCAAGTACGTGGCCGAAGGTCGAGAGGAGGGCCGCACAGAAGAAGCTGCCCATGCGCTGCTCACCGTGTTGACCGCGCGGGGGCTCGAACTGTCGGCCGCGCAGCGCGCTCAGCTCGCGGAGTGCACCGACCACGACCAACTCCGCGAATGGCTGAATCAGGCCATCACCGCAACTTCCGCGAGCGAGCTCTTCGGCTGATGCCGACGCCACAGGAGATCGGCACGCAGGAACCGTCGCGGACTGGCAAATACGTTCCACGCGGGCGCATCGCGAAGAAGTGGGTTGCGGAAGGGTATGCGCTGGGCCTCGCGGAAGCGCGCGCGGAAAGACACGTGGCAATAGCCGTGGAGGTGACATTGCGCGCGGTATTCACTGTCCTCGACGTTCGTGGGTTCGAAGTGTCGGACGCGCAACGCACGCAACTCACTGAGTGCCGAGACCCCGGCCAGCTCGACACCTGGTTGGGCAGGGCCGCCGCCGTCGATCACGTCGACGAGATATTCACCTGACACTGTCCGCGGTGATCATTCCGGCTTCGGTGGTTTGCCGTCGGCTGGGCGGGCCCAGCCGAAGCTGAGGTGGACGGCTCGTTGCCAGAGTTCGTATTCGTCGTCGCGGGTGTGGCGGTCGGGGGCGGGGCGCCATTGGGCGGCGACCTTCCAGTTGTGGCGTAGGCCTTGGAGGTCCGGCCAGAAGCCGACGGACAGGCCTGCGGCGTAGGCGGCGCCGAGGGAGACGGTTTCGGTGACCAGGGGGCGCATCACGGGGATGTCGAGGACGTCGGCGATGGTTTGCATGAGCAGGTTGTTGGTCGCCATGCCGCCCGCCACGCGCAGGGAGGTGGCGCGCAGGCCCGCGTCGGCGTTCATGGCTTCGAGGACGTCGCGGGTCTGCCAGGCGGTGGCTTCGAGGGCGGCGCGGGCCAGGTGGCCCTTGGTGACGTAGGAGGTCAGGCCGATGAGGAGGCCGCGGGCGTCGCCGCGCCAGTGCGGGGCGTAGAGGCCAGAGAAGGCGGGGACCAGGTAGCAGCCGCCGTTGTCGTCGACAGTGCTTGCGAGGGTTTCGATTTCGGGGGCGGTGGCGATCAGGCCGACGATGTCGCGCAGCCACTGCACCAGCGAGCCGGTGACGGCAATGGGTCCTTCCAGGGCGTATACCGGTTCCGGGCCGACCTGGTAGCCGATGGTGGTGAGCAGGCCGTGTTCGGAGCGGACCAGTTCGGTGCCGGTGTTCATCATGAGGAATCCGCCGGTGCCGTAAGTGCATTCGGCCTCGCCCGGCGCGAAGCAGGTCTGGCCGAACAGGGCGGCGTGCTGGTCGCCGAGCGCGGCGCCGATGCGGACACCGGGCAGCACTGCGCGCGCGGTCCCGAAATCGCCGGTCGACGGTTCGATGCGGGGGAGCATCGTGGGCGGAATGTCGAAGAACCGCAACAGTTCCGGGTCCCACTGGCGGGTGGACAGGTTCATCAGCAGGGTGCGTCCGGCATTGGTCACATCGGTGACGTGCGCGCCCCCGTCGGGGCCGCCGGTGAGGTTCCAGATCAGCCAGGACTCCATCGTTCCGAACAGCACGTCGCCCCGGTCGGCGCGTTCACGCAGTCCATCGATGTGATCGAGCAGCCAGCGCAGTCGAGGCGCGGCGAAGTAGGTGGCGAGTGGAAGTCCGCTCAGCTCCGTGATGCGTTGCGCACCAGGGGCGTTCCGCAACTGGTCGACCAACTCCTCGGTGCGCACGTCCTGCCAGACGATCGCCGGTCGCACGGGCACCCCGGTGCGCCGATCCCACACCACGGTGGTCTCGCGCTGATTGGCGATCCCGATCGCCGCCACCTGCTCGCCGGTGATCCCGGCATCGCGCAACGCCGCGGGCACGATCCGCTCGACGGTCCGCCAGATCTCCAGCGCATCCTGCTCCACCCACCCCGACCTGGGGTAACGCTGACGCTGTGCACGCTGAGCCAGCCCCGCCAACCGCGCATGCCGGTCGAACACGATGCAGCGGGTCGACGTCGTCCCCTGATCGATGGCGAGTACGAAACGTTGCGTCATCAGCATCGACTCCCATCGGTGCGATCCACGGCGGCAGGCTCGACCGCCGCAGAGTGTCGTGCCCCGCGCGGCGCCATGTTCGCGCAGGGCGTCCAGGTGGCGGTGGAATTTCCGCGTCCGCGGGTTGCCAGGGCGGGCAGCGATGCTGTGCGCTTCATTGCGGCACCGTGAGATCGCGGTGGATGGCGGCGGCGGCAGCGCGGACCTGGTCGACGGCGGTGGACCTGATCTGGGATCGAGTGTCGCACAGCCGATCTGTCGGGCCCGAGATGCCGATGGCGGCGACCACCAGACCGCCTCTGGCACGGATGGGCGCCGCGATGCCCGCTTCGCCGGAGCGGTGCTCGTCGACCTCACCTGCCCAACCGGCCCGCCGCACCTCGGTGATCGCCCGGTCGAGCCCGGCGCGGTCGGTGATCGTGCGTCGGGTGAACGCGGGTAGCGCACCGGGGTCGGTCGCCGCGTCGTAGGCCAGCAGCACTTTCCCCAGCGCCGTCGCGTGGGCGGGCAGCACTTCGCCGAGGGCGAGCAGCTGATCGGTGTTGTCGGGCCGGAACACGTGATGCACCACCGTCACCCCTTCGGGCCGCGAGACCGCGATCCGCACCGACTCCCCGGCGCGCGCGGCGAGCGCGTCGGCCCGGTGGATGGCGCGTGCGCGCAGCACGTTGACGTCGAGATGGTCGGCGCCGAGCTCACCGAGCCCCGCGCCGAGCAGGTACTTGCCCGTCGCCGGGTCCTGTTCGACGAACCCGACCCCCTGCAGGGTGCGCAGGATGCCGTGCGCGGTCGGTTTGGCCAGACCCAACGCGGTGGCGATCTCGCCGACCGCCATCCGCCCCGGTCCGCGCGCGAGCAACCGCAGCACGGCGGCGGCGCGTTCGATCGACTGGATCGGCCCGGGCACGCTCCGGAATCTATCAGCCGGAGCGTTCGGCATTGTCGAACGGCGGCCGTGGCGCGAGGGTTGTCCGGTTCCTAGCGTTGATCTCGGGCCCGGCCACGACCGCGAGCCCGGTGGACGGACTCGACGGCGAGTCCCTCGAAAGGACCACGATGAACCGGTATGTGGGTGCGATCGATCAGGGCACGACCTCGACGCGCTTCATGGTCTTCGATCACGCGGGCGCCGTCGTCGCGCGCCATCAGCTCGAGCACGAGCAGATCATGCCGAAGGCGGGCTGGATCGAACACAACCCCGACGAGATCTGGGAACGTACCCGCACCGTCGTCAAGACCGCCCTGGCCGTGGCCGAGCTCACCGCCGCCGATCTCGCCGCCGTCGGCGTCACCAACCAGCGCGAGACCACCGTCGTGTGGAACCGCCGCACCGGCCGCCCCTACGGCAACGCCATCGTCTGGCAGGACACCCGCACCGACCGCATCATCGCCGATCTCGAGGCCGCCGGACACAGCGAATTCATCCGCGCCAGAACGGGATTGCCGCCCGCACCGTACTTCTCCGGCGGCAAGCTGCGCTGGATCCTCGACAAGGTCACGGGCGTGCGCGCCGACGCCGAACGCGGCGACGCCCTGTTCGGCACCATGGACAGCTGGCTGATCTGGAACCTGACGGGTGGGGTTCGCGGCGGCGTGCACGTCACCGACGCGACCAATGCCTCGCGCACCATGCTGATGGATCTCGAGACGCTGGACTGGGACGACGAACTGCTCGCCCTGTTCGGCATCCCGCGCGCCATGCTGCCGACCATCGCGCCCTCGTCGAACCCGGCGGGCTTCGGCACCACCAATCCCGACGGCCCGTTCAAGGGCGCGGTTCGCATCGCGGGCGTGCTCGGTGACCAGCAGGCGGCGGGCGTCGGCCAGGTGTGTTTCGAGCCGGGCGAGGCCAAGAACACCTACGGCACCGGCAATTTCCTGATGCTCAACACCGGCACCGAGATCGTGCGCTCGACGCACGGACTGCTCACCACCGTGGCCTATCAGTTCGGTGACGACAAACCCGCCTACGCGCTGGAGGGCTCGATCGCGGTGACCGGCTCGGCCGTGCAGTGGCTGCGCGATCAGCTCGGCATCATCGCCGGCGCCGCCCAGATCGAGGATCTCGCCGGGCAGGTCGAAGACTCGGGCGGGGTGTACTTCGTGCCCGCCTTCTCCGGCCTGTTCGCGCCGTACTGGCGACCCGATGCGCGTGGCGCCGTCGTCGGCCTCTCGCGCTACAGCAACAATGCCCACTTGGCCAGGGCGACACTGGAATCCATCGCCTATCAGACCCGTGACGTGGTCGAGGCCATGCAGCGCGATGCCGGGGTGCGCCTGGCGACGCTGCGGGTCGACGGTGGAGTCACCGTCAACCAGCTGGCCATGCAGATCCAGGCCGACCTGCTCGGCGTGCCGGTCTCGCGACCGGTGGTGCCCGAGACCACCGCGCTCGGCGCCGCCTATGCCGCCGGCCTGGCCGTCGGATTCTGGCGTGGCACCGACGAATTGGTGGCCAACTGGGCCGAGGACGTCCACTGGTATCCCACCTGGACCGACTCCCAGCGCGAGAACGGCTACCGCCGCTGGCTCAAAGCCGTCTCGCGCACCCTCGACTGGGCCGAAATCTGAGCACTGCCAACACTTTTCGAAGGAGAATGTCGTGTCCGTCCAACTGGACTCCACCTACCGCGCCCAGGCGATCGCGGCGCTCGGCGACAACGAGATCGACGTGCTGGTGATCGGTGGCGGGGTCACCGGTGCCGGTGCCGCGCTCGACGCCGCCGCGCGCGGACTGTCGGTCACCCTGGTCGAGGCGCGCGATTTCGCCGCAGGCACCTCGAGCCGCTCGTCCAAGCTCATCCACGGTGGCCTGCGCTACCTCGAGCAGCTGGACTTCGCGCTGGTGCGCGAGGCGCTCAAAGAGCGTGGGCTGCTGCTGAATACGCTGGCCCCGCATCTGGTGCGACCGGTGCCGTTCCTGTTCCCGTTGCAGCACCGCGTCTGGGAACGGGCCTACATCGGCGCGGGCATCGCCCTCTATGACACCCTCGGCGGCGCCCGCGCGGTCCCCATGCACAAGCACCTGTCCCGCACCGGCGCACTGGAATTGGCGCCCGCCCTGCGCGCGGACGCGATGACCGGCGCGATCCGCTACTACGACGCCCAGGTCGACGACGCCCGCCACACCATGATGATCGCCAGGACCGCCGCCGAACACGGCGCCACCGTGCTCACCCGCACCTCGGTGACCGGGCTGGAACGCGAGGGCGATCGCGTGGTCGGCGCCCGCGTCCTCGACCTGGAAACCGGTCTGTCGCATACGATCCGGGCCCGCAGCGTGATCAGCGCGACCGGGGTGTGGACCGACGACATGATCAAGCTGACCGGCGTCGACTTCCCGTTCCATGTGCGCATGTCCAAGGGCGTGCACATCCTGGTCCCGCGCGACCGGCTCGACCTGCACACCGGGCTCATCATGCGCACCGAGAAGTCGGTGCTGTTCGTGATCCCGTGGGCCGAGCACTGGATCATCGGCACCACCGACACCGAATGGTCACTGGACAAGAACCATCCGACGGCCACCGCCGCCGATGTCCAGTACATCCTCGACCACGTCAACGGCCTGCTGCGTGAGCCGCTGACCAGGGCCGACATCGTCGGCACTTATGCCGGGCTGCGCCCGCTGATGACCGGCGCGTCCAAGGAGACGGCCAAGCTCTCCCGTGAGCACGCCGTCGCCGAGCCCACGCCCGGCCTGTTCGTGATCGCGGGCGGCAAGTACACCACCTACCGGGTGATGGCGGCCGATGTGGTCGACGCCGTCGCCGAGCGCCTCGGCGGCGCCATCGCGCCCTCGACCACCGCCGACCTGCCGATCGTCGGAGCCACCGGCTACCACGAGCTGCGGGCCGATCTCGCCCCGCTCGCGGCCGAAGCCCGGCTCCCGGTCGACGTGGTCGAACACCTGCTCGGCCGCTACGGTTCGCTGGTCACCGACCTGTTCGCCCTGATCGACGCTGATCCCGCACTGCGCCAACCGATTCCGGGCGCACCGGACTACCTCGCCGCCGAGATCGTCTACGCCGTCACCCACGAGGGCGCCCTGCACCTCGACGACCTCCTCACCCGCCGCACCCGCATCTCCATCGAGGTCCCCGACCGCGGCCTGGCCGCCGCCCCCGAAATCGCCCGCCTCGCCGCCCCCCTCCTCGGCTGGGACCCCGAAACCACCGAAGCCGAGATCAACCGCTACTACGACCGCGTCCACGCCGAACTGGCCGCCAACCAGGCAGGCGACGACGAATCCGCCAACTCGGCCCGGTTGGTCGCGGTGCGCTGAGGCGAGGTTCGGACCGCGCGGCAGCTCGCGCTTCGCTGCGGAAGTCCTCGTGCCGAGGCGGCAGGTCGAGCAGGTGAAGCGGCCGTCCCACGCTTTCGGCAAGCGCGAGCGTTCCGGGCCGGACACGTCGCACGGGGCGGGCGGGGTCGCTAGCGTGAGTGCATGGATACGGAATTCGGGCCAAGGCGGGTCACGCTGCCGGGTGGTCGGTCATGAGCCGGGGCGCCATCGTCATCACCGGGGCAAGTTCCGGGTTGGGCGCGGAGATGGCGCGACAGTTCGCGGCACTGGGCTACGACCTGGGGTTGTGTGCGCGGCGCACCGAGCGGCTCGATGAGCTGCGCACGGAGATCATCCTCGCGCACCCGGAGCGGATCATCTCGGTGAAACAGCTCGACGTCACCGACGACGCGGCGGTGTTCACCGTCTTCGACGAGTTCGCGCTCGAATTCGGCACGATCGACCGGGTCGTGGTGAACGCCGGACTCGGCAAGGGCGCACCGCTGGGCACCGGCCGCCACGACGCCAACCGCGAAACCGCGACGGTCAACTTCCTCGCCGCCCTCACCCAGACCGAAGCGGCCCTGACCATCTTCCGCGCCCAGGGCCGCGGCCACCTGGTGATGATCTCCTCGATCTCCGGCCTGCGCGGCATGCCCAAAACCCTCACCACCTACGCCGCCACCAAAGCGGGTGTAGCGGCACTGGCCGAGGGCCTGCGCGCGGAAGCCATCCCCGGCGTCGACGTCTCGGTCATCTACCCCGGCTACATCCGCTCGGAGATGAACGACCGCGTCAAACACCAGCCCAAGTTCATGGTCGACACCGAACCCGGCGTCCGCGCCATGGTCGCCGCCATCGAAAAGCGCCGCCCCAAGGCCTACGTCCCCACCTGGCCCTGGCTCCCCCTCGGCTACGCCCTCCGCCTCCTCCCCACCCCCCTCGTCCGCAAACTGCTCTGAGCAGCGTGAAAGGTTGAACCGGCCACGTCGTCGCGCACTAACTGGCACGATGTCAATACGACGAGGCCGGCGGGACGCACGGTGCGCGGGATGGTTGCGCTGGGCGGCCGGGAGAGCAGGAGAACGACGATGTTCGAATGGTCCGAGACCGATCTGATGATCCGCGATGCTGTGCGGGCGTTCATCGACAAGGAGGTCAGGCCGAATCTGGACGCGCTCGACAGCGGGGAGATGCTGCCGTATCCGGTTCTGCGGAAGTTGTTCGCGCAGTTCGGGATCGACGCGATGGGTGAGGACGCGGTCGCGAAGATGCTGGCCAAGGAAGCGGCCGGGCCGGGGGAGGGCGGGGAGAAGAAGCCGGGGAGCCCGTTCGGGGATCAGCAGTCGATGATGGCGGTGCTGATCAGTGAATTGTCCGGTGTCTGTATGGGTTTGGTGTCGGCGCTCGGGGTGAGTATCGGGCTCGGGGCCACCACCATCATGTCGCGGGGCACCCTGGCCCAGAAGCAGCGCTGGCTCGCCGACATCGTCACCCTGCGCAAGGTGGCCTCGTGGGCGATCACCGAACCGGACTCGGGCTCGGACGCGTTCGGCGGCATGAAGACTCGCGTCGAACGCGACGGCGAGGACTACATCCTCAACGGGCAGAAGACCTTCATCACCAACGGCCCGAACGCCGACGTGATGATCGTCTACGCCAAGCTCGACGAGGGCGACGGCGCCAACAAGCGCGACCGCAAGGTGCTCACCTTCGTGCTCGACAAGGGCATGGAGGGCCTCACCCAGGGCAAACCGTTCAAGAAGATGGGCCTGCACTCCTCGCCCACCGGCGAACTGTTCTTCGACAACGTCCGCCTCGGCAAGGATCGGCTGCTCGGCGAGACCGAGGACCACCGCGGCGGCGACGGACGCGAAAGCGCCAGATCGAGTTTCACCGCCGAGCGGATCGGCGTCGGGTTCATGGCGCTGGGCGTGATCGACGAATGTCACCGGCTCTGTGTCGATTACGCGCGTAACCGCACGCTGTGGGGTCAGGAGATCGGGCGGTTCCAGCTGGTCCAGCTCAAGCTGGCCAAGATGGAGATCGCCCGAATCAATGTGCAGAACATGGTGTTCAACGTGCTCGAGCGCGGGCGCGCGGGCAAGCCGCCGAGCCTGGCCGAGGCCTCGGCGATGAAGCTGTACTGCTCCGAGGCGGCCACCGAGGTGGCGATGGAGGCGGTGCAGCTGTTCGGCGGCAACGGATACATGAGCGAGTACCGGGTCGAGCAGCTGGCCCGCGACGCCAAGTCGCTGATGATCTACGCGGGCAGCAACGAGATCCAGGTGACCCACATCGCCAAGGGTCTGCTGGGCAAGTAGCCGATCGGACCTGCGCGCGGACTCACACCGCGCGCAGGTGCCCTCGGCTGGCGTAGATGTGTTCGGCGATCAAGGTGGCGATCCGGTCGGGCGCCTCCAGCATCGGCACGTGCCCCACCCCGTGGATCAGGATCCGGTCCGCCGATTCGGGCAGTTCGCGCAGGTAGCGGGTGGCGTAGACACGGTTGGGGATGATCCGGTCGTACTCGGCGAGCAACATCCGCACCGGCGTCGTCAGCTCGCCGAGATCGTCCATGCCGGGGGCGCGCAGGCTGCCGAGGATCAGCGGGAGCATCGCCTCGCAGTGCAGCACGGCCGTGATGATGGTCGCCAGGTCGCGGCGGGCGACGGCCCCGGTGTTCTTGGCCAGCAGGAACGCGGCCACCTGCTGGACCAGCAGATTGTTGATCGCGAAGCCGCCGAGCCGCTTGCCGACCTCGACGAACGGGATCATCGACGCGAACTTCGCCCCGATCCTGACCTGGCTCAGCGACGGCGAGGCCCAGCCGCCCGCCGCGGCGACCGTGGTGAGCGTGCGGGCCCGCCCGCGCCGCGCCAGCTCCAGTCCGACCCAGCCGCCGAGTGAGTTCCCGGCGATGTGACAGGTGCGCCAGCCCAGCTCGTCGAGCTGATCCTCGATCTGATCGGCCAGGGCGTACACATCCAGCGACCAGCCCTCGATCTTCGGCCCGCCCCAGTGCCCGGCGAACGCGGGCGCGTACACCTCGCAGTGTGCCGCCATCCGGTGCGCGACCTGCTCCCAGCAGTGTGGCGACAACATGAACCCGTGCAACAGCAGAACCGGGTCACCGGACCCGATGTGCAGCGCCGCGACGGGCGCGGGCGGGGCAGCGGACTTGGCGGTGCGTGACGTCATCGTCATTCACCCCTTCCTGGACGGCGGTGTCCGGGGGAGCATTCCTTTCTGCATTGTACGGTCGTACCGTGCCGATCATCCTCTCAACCGTCAACGTCAACGGCGTGCGCGCCGCGGCGACCAAGGGCATGTTGCCGTGGTTGGCCGCGACCGAAGCCGACATCGTCTGCCTGCAGGAGACCAGGGCGACCGACGCCCAGGTCGCGGCGGCGCTGGCCCCTGCCCTCGACGCCGGGTGGGTGCTCTCGCACGCCGAGCCGGAATCGAAGGGCCGCGCCGGGGTCGGCATCCTGTCGCGGCGCGCGCCCGACGCGGTGCGGATCGGCTTCGGGAGCACGGAGTTCGCCGCGTCGGGACGGTACATCGAGGCCGACTTCGACGACATCACCGTGGCCAGCGTGTACGTGCACTCCGGTGAGGCGAACACGCCCAAGCAGGACGAGAAGTACCGGTTCCTGGCCGAGTTCGGCGCCTACCTGAAGTCGCGCACCGGCGAGTTCGTGGTGAGTGGCGACTGGAACATCGCCCCCGCCGAAGTGGACCTCAAGAACTGGAAGGGCAACCAGAAGTCCGCGGGATTCCTGCCCGAGGAGCGCGCCTGGATCGCCGAACTGCTCGCCGCGGGCTACGTCGACGTGGTGCGCGCCCTGCACCCCGGCGTGGCGGGCCCCTACAGCTGGTGGTCCTACCGCGGCCGCGCCTTCGACAACGACTCGGGCTGGCGCATCGATTATCAGCTCGCGCTCGGTGAGCTGACCACCCGGGCCAAGCAGGCGGTGGTCGAGCGGGCCGATGCCTACGATCAGCGCTGGTCCGACCACGCTCCGGTCACGGTGCAGTACCGGTGAATCTCTCGCGCAAGACTCTCGGCCTGCTCGGGGGGCTCGTCCTGATCGTGCTCGCCCTCGGGCTCAGCTTGATCGGCGGACGCGGCGACAGCGACACCACGACCGCCGCGACCACCACCCGCGTGGTCGTGGAGACGACCTCCGCCAGCGCGCCCAAGCCCGGCCCGCCCGCCGCGAGTCCGTCGGCGGCGCCGGTCACCAAGGCCAGTGGGGTGCCGGACCGGGCCTATACGACCCTCGTGGAGATCGATGCGGGGCGCTGGCCGGATTCGGCGAACGCGCCGGGGACGAAGGGCGGTATCCACTTCATGAACCGGGAAGGCCGGTTGCCCGCGAAGGATTCGGCGGGCAAATCGGTGACCTATCAGGAATGGGACGTCAATCCCAAGCAGCGCAATCGTTCTCGCGATGCCGAACGCATCGTCACCGGCAGTGACGGCAGCGCCTGGTACACCGGCGACCACTACGACACCTTCACGAGGATGCGCTGATGACGACGCGAATGACGCTGTCGCAGTTCCTTGCTCGTCCCACCGCCGAGGCACCGGCCACCGGTCGGCCACCGGTGCTCGGCGCCCTGCTGGTCGACGCCGCCCAGTTCAGCGGCGTCCGCTACGACGCGCCAGCCGACTACCGCGTGCGCGAACTGCGCGGCCCCAAGATGCGCACCGTCGCCGAACTGTTCGACGAGTTCGCCGCCGCCTTCCAGTTCCCGTACTACTTCGGCGCCAACAAGGACGCCTTCGACGAGGCCCTGCGCGACCTCGACGACTACGTCGGAGACGCCCCCGGCTACGTCGCGGTGGTGCGCACCGCGGCCGACCTGCTGGCCGAACAGCCCACCGAACGCGCCTGGTTCGAGGCCGCCGTGCGCGACGCCGCCGCCTACTGGGGCAAGCGCGAGGTCGCCTTCCGCGTGGTCCTGCAGGGCGACCCGGACGACTTCGACGCGGTCTGGCTGTCCGCCTGATCCGGCGTGCGCGAGGCCGGTCGGCGCGGTGTTCCCGGGCACGACCGCGAAACAGGCCCTAGGGTCGGTTCCGGGCCCGTCGAGACGCGGCGGGCCGGGACGGGAGTTCGGCCAGCGTGATGCGTTTCGCGAAGATCATCGGTCTGGTGGGGGTGCTCGGTCTGCTGGCCGCGCCCGCCCTCGCCCAGACGGCACCCGAGAACAGCCCCTACGCACCGACCATGCTGGTGCTCGACGCCTCCGGTTCGATGCTGGCCGCCGACCCCGGCGGCGGCACCAAAATGGACGCGGCGAAGTCGGCGGTGCGTGGTTTCGTCGACACCGCCCCGGCACAGGCCCAGGTTGGCCTGTCGGTCTACGGCACCGGCACCGGCTCCACCGACGCGGAGAAGGACGCGGGCTGTCGCGACGTGTCGGTGCTGCGCGCACCGGAGACCATCGACCGCGCCGCGCTGACCACCGCCGTCGACGGGATCACACCCAGCGGCTACACCCCGATCGGCACCGCGCTGCGCACCGCCGCGGCCGAACTCCCCACCGAGGGCCCGCGCTCGATCGTGCTGGTCTCCGACGGCCTCGACACCTGCGCGCCGCCCGATCCGTGTGAGGTCGCCCGCGAACTCAGCGGCAACGGCGCGGAGATCGTGGTGCACGCCATCGGTTTCGGCGTCGACGAACCCTCCCGCGTCCAGCTGACCTGCATCGCCGAGACCACCGGCGGCACCTACACCGACGCCGCCGACGGCAAGGCCCTCGAACAGGTCCTGCCCAGGGTAAGCAAGGCCGCCCTGCGCGACTACGCCTCGGCGGGCGAGAGCGTCACGGGCACCGCGAGCTACCAGGACGCTCCCGTGCTGGCGGCCGGGCAGTACCTCGACACCATCGAGCAGCGCCAGCGCCGCCACTACGCGGTCGAGATCCCCGACGGCGCCACGGCGTACTTCGCCGGCACCGTCTCCTTCCCGCGCGGCGAGAACAACCCGCTGTCCAACAACAGCATTCAACTGCGGGTCTTCGGCGCCGACGGCAAGGACTGCAACGCCTTCGAGTTCGAGCAGGCCACCCGGTCCACCGACGGCGTCGCGCTCACGGTGGCCAAGGAGTGGAAGGGCGCGACCGAGGCAGGCGGCACCGACACGTGCAAGGGCGGCGGGCGCTACCACTTCACCCTCGAATGGTCCGGTGTCGCCGACGGGGCGCCCGAGTCGTTGCCGCTGGAGCTGAACGTCGCCGTCGAACCCGGTGTCACCGATGCCGGTCCCGCCGCGAACCCCGCACCGGTCACCTTCGCCGAGCCGGGCGGACCGAGCACCCCGGTGACCGGCGGCGGCTCGTTCAACGTGGCGACCGAACTCGGCGGCTCCGGCGTCTACACCGACACCCTGCAGCGCGGCGAGTTCGTCTTCTACAAGGTGAAGGTGGACTGGGGTCAGGGCCTGGCCTACCGGGTGCGCTACCTCGAGACACCGGGGCGCGGCATCGAGCACGTCTCGATAGTCGACACGACCCTGTACAACCCCCATCGCAAGGAACTCGACCGCGCGTTCACCACCTACACCGGCACGGCCACCACCCTGCCCGCGAACGAACCCGCGCTCGCCACCCCCGAAGCGCGCTACCGCAACCGGGAATCCTCCTCGCCCGATGTCGCCGCGGTCGCCACGGCCGGGTGGTATTACGTCGCGGTGAAACTCGCCCCCGCCAAGGACGACGCGGTGGCCGGTCCCGTCCCGATCGAACTCGACCTCACGGTCACCGGCACCCCGGAACCGGGTCCCAGCTACCGCATCGCCCCGGCCGAACCCACCGGCGAACACCGCGCCGATGCCGCGACGGGCGGTGCGTCGACCGACGACGATGACGGCGGCACCTTTGTTGTCGTCGGCGTCGCGGTCGGCGCGCTGCTTCTGCTCGGCGTCGTCGGCGTCGTGATCACTCTGCGGCGCAGGAGAACTCGCCGCTGACCCGGCGGTCTGGTGTCGTAGCGCGGCCCGGCGGGGTTGCGCCGGGCGACCTGGCGTCCGGCTCGTCTCGGCCGTGCGAAGGGGGTCCGCGGGCCGCCGATGTGGTCAGCGGTAGCGGGTGGCGAGGTCCTCACCCAGGAGGACGAACACGTCGGTGGTCTGGTCGATCAGCTCGGCGCGGGTCAGGCGGAGATCCCCGGCCAGCCAGGTGGTGAGGGTCTGGACCAGGCCGCCGATCAGGTAGTTGGCCCGGAAGTCGACCACGGCTTCCGGCGCGCTCGCCTCCCCGTAGAAGTCGGTGCCCTCGGCCGCGACCAGGCGGGCGAAGGAACTCACCGTGCGGGCCGTGCGGGCCCGTAGTTCGGGGGTGGCCACGCTGGCCACGAGCGCGGCGCGGGCCTTGCGCGGGTCGTCGGTGAGCACGGCGATCCCGGCGCTGATGGCGGCGTGGGCCTGCGCGCGGCTCTGCGCGGGGGAGGAGGCCAGTGCGATGGCGATGGCGGCCGCCAGTTCCTCGGCGATCCGGTCGAGCAGCGCCTCGAGCACGGCATCGCGGCTCGGGAAACTCTCGTAGTAGTAGCGCTCGTTGAGCCCGGCGCGCGTGCACAGCCCGGCGACGGTCAGCTTGGCCTGCCCGTCCTCGGCGACGATGTCGAGCGCGGCGTCGAGTAGCGCGGTGCGCCGCTGGGCCTGTCGCTGCTCGGCCGAGACTCCGCCATAGGTCCGTTGTGCTGCCACGGCTCCCATTCTGCGCCCTCCGCTCGCCGACTTTCTGGTAGAGACTCTTGCCAGATTATCAAATCTGGGGGATTCTATTGCCAGATGCACTCGACGAGGAGGCGCGACATGGTGGCACGACCGGGCGAAGCCGGATATTTCGCCGACGATTCGATGATTCGACGGGTGATGAGCAAGCGCGCGGTCGGCATGACCTACGGCCTGCGGGCGCTGGTCGTCGGCGCGGTGAATCCGCTGCTCTACGTCGGCACGGCCGAGCACACCACCCATCGCGACACGCCCTACACCCGCCTCGCCACCACCGGCGCGCTGTTCGAAGCGGTGTTCCTCGGCAGCAAGACCGAAGCCGACCGGGCGCTCGCCTTCACCCGTCGCAAGCACAGCCGGGTCGTCGGCGCGCTGCCCGAGGACGCGGGTCCGAAGCATCCGGCGGGCACCGCCTACGCGGCCCACGATCCGCACCTGATGTTCATGACCATGGCCTTCACCTTCGACTCGGCCGAGGTCATGCACGACCAGCTGGTCCGCACACTCACCCCCACCGAACGGGAGGACCTCTACCAGGACTACGTGCGCTGGGGCGAACTGTTCGGCATGCCCCGCGAGGCCGCGCCCGCCGACTACCCCGCCTTCCGCCACTACTTCGACGACTACCTGAGTTCGGGTGAACTGTTCCTCACCGACGAGGCCCACCTGGTCGGCTCCTACCTGGCCGGGCAGCGCCGGGCCTACCGCCTCGCCCCACCCGCCGAACAGGTCGGCACCGCGCTGTACCTGCTGGTGCAGGGCAGCCTGCCGCCGCGAATCCGGCAGTTGTACGGGATGGAATGGGGGATCACCGATGAGCTCGCCTACCGCACGCTCAGCACCGGCATCCGCACCGCGCACCTCGCGCCGCCACTGGCTCCCCGGGTGCTCGCCGGGACACTGGCCGGACCGAGCACCCCCTCCTACCAGCTGCTCGCCCGCCGCGAGCAGCGCATGGTCAGGGCGGGCAAGCCGAGCATGCCCGGCGTCGATCCGCGCAACTGGGTGCAGCGAAATTCCGCTTGAGGGGGAACCGTCAGCGCCGCAAGGTGTCGGTGATCGCCTGCAGGAAGGCGCCGGTCTCGTGCTCGCGGTTGGCGGATTCGTCGTCGGCCGTTCCGTAGGTCCGATTGGCGGACAGCTTGACGATCACCGCCTTCGTCGCCGGGTCGACATGGACGAATTGGTTGTACACGCCGATCGCGCTGAACGCGCCACGGTCGCCTGCGGGAATCCACCACTGATAGCCGTATCCGAAATCGAACCGGTGCGTACCGACAATCGGCAGCCCCGGTCGCAGGTGCGTGGCATCGGGAACGACGGAGGCGCGCACCCACGCTTCCGGGACGATCTGGGTGCCCTGCCACCTGCCCCCGTTGCGATACAGCTCGCCGAGCTTGGCGAAATCCCGGGCGGTCATGTTCAGCCCGGCGAAGGCGACCTCCATGCCGACGGCGTCGAGCAGCCAGTAGCCCGGTGCGGTCATACCGAGGGGTTCGTACAGTTTTTCCTGCATGTAGTCGGTGATCGAACGACCGGTGGCGTGAACCAGTAGCGAGCCGAGCGCCTGGGTGTCACCGGAGTTGTAGCGGCAGACCGTCCCCGGTTCACTCTCGCGAACCACGCCCGCGACGAAGTCGTCGAGTGTGCCGACGCCGGCCATTGCCGCGTTGAGCCGGAAGATGTCCGAGGTCGGGTCGCTGTAATCCTCGTTCCACCGCGCCCCGGACGACATCTGCAGCACGTTCTTGATCGAGACCCCGTCGTAGGCGGAGCCGGGATCGACCGGCACATAGTCGCTGATGGGCTGGTCGATGCCGGTGATGTGCCCCTCGGCGACGGCGATACCGACCAGCGTGGAGATGAAGCTCTTCGCCACCGACATCGAAATCCACGGCACCTCGGGTCCGCCGGTCAGCGCGTACCGCTCGTGGCGGATGACGCCGTCCTCGAGGACCAGCAGTGCCGCGGTGTCGGTCTCGACGAAGAATTCCTCGAACGACTTCCGCTCGCCGGCGAACTCGTAGGTGTCGGGAAGTTCGATCGGGTCGCCGGTGCGCCACTGGTGCGGTGTCGACGACGGGGTCAACGCACCCACCGGCAGCAGGTTCCACAGGCGGCAGAAGTTGTCGTGCTGCGGAGCGCCGGTGAACAGGCCAAGCCCTGCCAGGGCGGAGAGGGGGTCGGTCATGACTGCCAAACTAGCAGTACCACTTGGTTAGGACAACCACTTGGTACGCCAAATTTACCGAGGTGACGGCGGGTTAGGATTGCGCGATGGGCACACCTCGCGTGGATGGGCGCACACTGCGGTTTCAGCACCGGCGGCCGGAATTGCTGGCCGCGGCGACGGAATACGTGCTCGATCACGGCATCGGGGACGCGTCCCTGCGGACGATCGCGCAGGCGCTCGGCGTCACCCATGCGACACTGCTGCGGCACTTCTCGTCGAAGGACGAGCTGCTCCTGCAGGTGCTCGGCCGGATCCACGCCGATTTCACGGCGCGCATCATCGGCGACGACGAACTTCGCGGCGCGGAATCCACCTCGGAGTTCGTGCGAACGGCGTGGCGGTTGCTGTGCGAACCTCGGGAACAGCGGCAGTTCCTGTTGCTGTTCGAACTGGTCGGGCGCACCGGGCGAGAGCCCGAGCGCGGTGGGCGACTCGTCCAGTCGATCATCAACGACTGGCTCGTTCCGGTCGAAGAGCGCTTGATCAGGGAGGGGTGGCCGCCCGGTGATGCCGCCGCGTTGGCGACGAGCGTCTTGGCGCAGGTCCGCGGCCTGCAACTCGATCTCATCATGACCGGGGACCGCGCTCGTGCCGATCGCGCCCTCGGCTTCATGATCGAGGCACTCGGTCGGCCAGGCGTCCGGTAACCGCCCGGTGCCACCTGGGTGCAGCGAAATTCCGCTTGATGGGCATGGAAAGATCGGGTCCATGTCAAGTCCTGCCCCGGCTCAGACGGCCGAACGCAAGCAGCGGGTGCTGTCGGGCATCCAGCCCACCAGTGACTCCTTCCACCTCGGCAACTACCTGGGTGCGCTGCAGTACTGGGTGACGATGCAGGACGAGTACGACGCGCTGTACTTCATTCCCGACATGCACGCGATCACCGTCAGCCAGGACCCCAAGGCGCTGCGCGCGCGCACCAAGGCCGCGGCCGCCCAGCTGCTCGCGCTGGGCATCGACCCGGTCAAGTCCACGCTGTTCGTGCAGAGTCAGGTGCCCGAGCACGCCGAGCTGTCCTGGGTTCTGAGCTGCATCACCGGTTTCGGTGAGGCCAGCCGGATGACCCAGTTCAAGGACAAGTCGGTCAAGCAGGGCGCCGAGAACGCGACCGTCGGCCTGTTCACCTACCCGGTGCTGATGGCCGCCGACATCCTGCTCTACCGCCCGCACCAGGTGCCGGTCGGCGAGGATCAGCGCCAGCACCTCGAGCTGACCCGAAACCTGGCCCAGCGCTTCAACACCCGGTTCAAGAAGACCTTCGTGGTGCCCGAGCCGCACATCGTCAAGGGCACCGCCAAGATCTACGACCTGCAGGACCCGACCGCGAAGATGAGCAAGTCGGCCTCGAGCGACGCGGGCCTGATCAACCTGCTCGACGATCCGAAGGTCACCGCGAAGAAGGTGCGCTCGGCGGTCACCGACACCGAGCGCGAGATCCGCTACGACACCGAGCACAAGGCGGGCGTCAGCAACCTGCTGGTGATCCTGAGCTCGCTCACCGCGACCCCCATCGTCACGTTGGAGGAGAATTTCGCGGGCAAGGGTTACGGTGATCTCAAGGCCGAGGTGGCCGACGCGCTGGTCGAATTCGTGACCCCCGTGCAGAAGCAGGTTCAGGAGTACCTCTCGGATCCCGCCGAGCTGGACCGGATTCTGGCCGCGGGGTCGGAGCGGGCACGCGAGATCGCCGGCAACACACTGGCTCAGGTGTACGACCGGGTGGGCTTCCTGGCTCGCTGACCCGGTGCGCGCCTGTGGCTTTCAGCTGAAGGGGCGCGTGTCATGCAGGTCGTCGACAACATCTCCGCCGCTGTCGAGAGGCAGATCGGGCGCAGGCCCTGGCTGGATCATCTGGTCAGGGCGGGCGGGCGGTTCCAGCGCCAGCGCGGCGATTTCTTCGCCGCGGGTGCCACCTATTTCACTGTGCTGTCGCTGTTTCCGCTGCTGATGGTGGCCTTCTCGGTGGCCGGTTTCGTCCTGGCCGGCCAGCCGCAGCTGCTCACCGAGCTGCAGGAGAAGGTCCAGGAGAACATTCCCAGTTCCTTCGGCGAGCAGATCAACACCCTGATCGACCAGGCCATCGACTCGCGTGGCACGGTCGGCCTGATCGGTCTGCTGGTCGGCCTGTGGACCGGTCTCGGCTGGATGGCGAACCTGCGGGCCGCGCTCACCGAGCAGTGGGAGAGCCAGAGTCCGGAGAAGCCGTGGTGGCGCAGCAAGCTGTCGGATCTGGGGGCGCTGCTCGGCCTCGGCGTTGCCTTCGTTGTCTCGCTCGGACTGTCGGCGGTGGCGACCAGCGGCATCAGCAAGCGGCTGCTCGAGCTGATCGGCGCCGATGAACTGCCCGGCGCCTCGGTGGTGCTGTCGCTGGTCTCGATCGTGCTCGGGCTGCTCGCCTCGTGGGCGGTGTTCGCCTGGATGATCGCGCGCTTGCCCCGCGAGCCGGTCTCGCTGCGCAGCGCGGCGCGGGCGGCGGCGCTGGCGGCGGTCGCCTTCGAGATCTTCAAGTTCATCGCCGCGTTCTACCTGCAGACGGTGCTGTCGAGCCCGGCCGGTGCGGCCTTCGGTTCGATCATCGGCCTGCTGGTGTTCACCTACATCACCTACCGGATCCTGCTGTTCGCCACGGCGTGGGCGGCGACCTCGTCCGACAACGAACGGGTCGAGATCGCGCCGCCGAATCCGGTGATCATCCAGCCGCGCGTGGTCGAGCACGGCATGTCGACCGGGGCGGGCGCCGCCTACTTCGGGGCGGGCGCGGTCGCGGCGCTGGCGCTGATGCTGGTCGGCAAGCGCCGCTGACTCACCGCCCGCGCCGCGCGATCCGCCTGCCCAGCAGCAGCAACACCACGACGAGTACCGGCGCGCCGATCAGCGTGGCCACCCGCGCGCCGTTGTGCGGCTGCTGCTCGGTCGCGGCCTGGGTGCCGTCGGCGCGCGGCGGCGGTGAGGCCAGCGGCACGCTGGGTTGCACTGCCGCACTGCCGGTTTCGGGCAGCTTGCCGATCCTGGCGTCGGTGTCGAGGGCGAAACCGTAGTCGAGCAGCCGGGCGGCCTGCTCCCACGGCCGGATCGGGCGCACATCGGCCTTGAGCAGGGTGACGACCAGGCGGTGCCCGTCACGCTCGGCGGCGGCGACGAAGGTCTGGCGGGCGTCGTCGGTGAACCCGGTCTTGCCGCCGATCGCGCCCGCGTAGTTGTAGAGCAGCTGATTGTCGTTGGCGATGGGGTAGCCGGGGCGATCCTTGTCGTCGGGGATCTTCGGATCGGCCGGGTAGCCGGGGAAGTCGACCTGCTGGGTGTGGATGAGCTCGGCGAACAGCGGGATGTCGAGCGCCTCGCGGAACAGCACCGACAGGTCGTAGGCCGAGGTGCTCATGCCGGGGCCGTCGAGGCCGGACGGGGTGGCGGCGCGAGTGTCCATGGCGCGCAACGTCTTCGCCACCTCGTTCATCTTGGCCACGGCCGCCTTGTCGCCGCCGAGCTGGGTGGCGATGGCGTGCGCGGCGTCGTTGCCCGAGGCCATGATCAGCGCTTCCAGGAGCTGGCGGTTGGTGTACTGCCCGCCGGGGCCGATGCCGACCCTGGTGCCGTCGACGTCGGCGTCGGCCTGGGTACCGATGATCACCTCGTCCAGGTCGAGGCTGCGCAGCGCGACGATGGCGAGGGCGACCTTGATGGTGCTGGCGGGCCGGTAGCGCCCGTGCGGGTCCTTGGCGGCCAGGACGCGGCCGGTGTCGAGGTCGGAGACCATCCACGCGGTGGCGGAGATGTCGGCGGGCAGCGGGGGTGCGCCCTCGGGCAGCACCACACCGCATTCGCCGAGGCGCTGCCCGCCGATGGGCGGTGACGGAACCGGCAGCGCGGTCGGGGTCGGCTCGCCCGGTAGCGGCACCTCCGAGGTGTCGATCGGGGGCGGCGGTTGGGTGCGCTGCGCGCAGTCGTCGGTGTTCGGGGTGGTGAACGGCGGCGTGGTCGTCGTGCTCGATCCGCTGTCGGTGTCCGTGGTGGGGACGGCGGTGGCGGGAGCGCCGGTGAGGGCGGCGACGGCGAGGGTGGCGCCGAGGAAACAGGCGGCGCGCACGCCGAGATCGCGGATCTTCATCGCCTCTGAGAGTAGCGAGCCCTCGCGCGCCCGTCGCCACGGCAGTCGCCAGGTATTGACACTCTCTACTAAATGAGAGTTACTATCAAAAAGTAGTAACTCTCACTTTGGAGGAGATATGCGGACGGACGACACCCGCCGCTGGCTGGCGCTCGGCGCGTTGGCCATGGCCATGCTCACCATCGGGCTCGACGTCACCGTGCTCGTCGTCGCGCTACCGACCCTCGCGGTCGACCTGAACGCGAATACCGCCGCGCTGCAATGGTTCAGCAGCGCCTACACCCTCGCGCTGGCCGCGCTGATGCTGCCCGCGGGCGCGCTCGGCGACCGATACGGGCGCAAGAAGGTACTGCTCGCCGCACTGGTGCTGTTCGGCGCGGCCTCGCTGGCCTGCGCCTTCGCCGGATCGGCGAATCAGCTGATCGCGGCGCGCGTGGTGCTCGGGATCGCCGCCGCCGCGATGATGCCGTTATCGATGGCGGTCCTTCCGGTGCTGTTCACCGAGCCCGCGCAGCGGCAACGCGCGCTGACGATCTGGGTCACCTCGACCGCCATCGGCCTGCCGCTCGGCCCGATCGTCGGCGGCTGGTTGCTGCAGCACTACTGGTGGGGGTCGGTGTTCCTGATCAATCTGCCGCTGGTGATCGTCGGCGCGCTCGCGGTCGCCACCCTGGTGCCGGAATCGCACGGCGACAAGAGCTTTCGCATCGATGGTCTCGGCGCACTGCTGTCCGCGCTCGGCATGCTCGGGCTGACCTACGGCTTCATCCGGATCGGCGACCACGGCTGGGACGATCTCCTCGCCTGGCTGGTGGTCGGCCTCGGGCTGGCGCTGCTCGCGGTGTTCCTGTGGTGGCAGCGCCGCACCGCGCATCCGCTGATCGACCTCGGCTTGTTCGCCGCGTCCGGATTCCGTTGGGGGACAGTGCTGTCCATCCTGGTCAGCTTCGCCATGTTCGGTATGTTCTTCACCGTCCCGCAGTACTTCCAGGCGGTGCTCGGCGTGGACGCGCTGGGCAGCGGGTTGCGGCTGCTACCGATGATCGGCGGGTTGGTGATCGGCAGCAGGCTGGTCGACATCCTGCTGCCTCGCCTCGGCGCGCGGGTGGTGCTCACCGGCGGATTCCTCGTGCTCACCGCGGGTATCGGGCTCGGCGCGTTCACCCGGGTCGAGAGCGGCTACGGACTCACGGCCCTGTGGACCACGGTGCTCGGCGCCGGGATGGGCCTGGTCATGCCGACCGCGATGGGCCTGGCCATGGGCGAGCTCACCGCCGCGCGCTCCGGCTCGGGTTCGGCACTGCTGCAAGCACTTCGGCAGGCGGGTGGCACCATCGGCGTCGCGGTGCTCGGGACGGTGCTCGCCACCGGCTACCGGGCCGATCTCGGTGACCTGAATCGGGCGCCGATCTCGGACGGGGTCAACGCGGGCGTCGCGGTCACCGCGGAGGATCCGGCGCTGCTGGCGCGGGTGCAGCACGCCTTCGTCGTCGGGATGGACACCATGCTCGGGGTGTGCGCGGTGCTGTGCCTGCTCGCCGCCGTGGTCGTGGCGGTCGCGTTGCGCCCGGGCGCACCGGCGACGGCCGAGGATGCGGCAGAATCGGTACATGCCGGTTGAGATGTCGCTACGTGAGCGGAAGAAGGAGCGAACCCGCCGGACCATCCGGCTCGAGGCGTTCCGGCTGTTCCAGCAGCAGGGCTACACCGAGACCACGGTGGAGCAGATCGCCGCGGCCGCCGAGGTCTCGCCGAGCACCTTCTTCCGCTACTTCCCGACCAAGGAACAGCTGGTCATCGCCGACGACCAGGACGCGCTGATGGTGGCGGCGCTGGCCGCGCAGCCCCGCGGCCAGCACCCCCTCACGGCCATCCGCAACGCCACCGAAGCCGTCTTCACGGCGATGACGCCCGCCGACCGGGCCTTCGACCAGGAACGGCGCGCCCTGCTCCATCACGTACCGGAGCTGCGCACGGCCGTCGGCCTGGAGTTCCAGCGCAGCATCGAACTGGCCGCCGCCCTGCTCGCCGAGTACACCGGCCGCCCCGCCGACGACTTCGACGTGCGGGTCGCCGCGGGCGCGATGGTCGGGGCGATGCTGGCGATCGCCACGACCACCCCGGTCAACGCCGACAATGTCGGCCACGCGCTGGAGCTGTTGCGGGCGGGCCTGCCGTTCGACGACGGCCCGCCCTGAGCACTACTTCGCCGCGTGCTGCACCGGGCAGCCGTGCGCCAGCGGGCCGAGCAGCTGGTTGTTGTCGTAGAAGTGCTCGAGCTCGACGATCCGCAGATCCTCGCTGACGCGGGCGATGGTCACGCCGTACATCTCGATCTGCTCGCCGGTGGGCTGGTGGCCCTTGTATTCGCCCTCGTACCTGCCCCAGTGCCGCCAGCGCATGCTCACGGTCGGCGGGCCGGAGAGCACCTCGAGTACCTCCCAGAAGAAGCCGCCGGGGAAGGCGGTGTGGAAGATGTGGTGCGAGGACTCGAAGGTCTCGTTCGCCGACTCGTAGTACGGATTGTCACCGATCAGGATGTTGTAGCTGCCGATCCGGGCGAACTCCTCGGCGTCCTGCCACACCCCGCCGTTGACCCGGCCCCGGTACCGCTCGGCCACCACCGACAGCCAGGTGGCCGGATCCCCCTTGTGCGAGACCTCCATCTCGAAGACCTTCACCAGATCCTCGACGATGGCCTCCAGCGACCCGGGCGCGTGCTCGACGCTGCGCTCGCGCGGGATCACCTCGTGGCTCAGTTCGTAGTCGGGAACGTTGCCACGCCATTCCGTCGGCGCCGCCGCGGCGATCACGGCCTCCCTGCCCTGCAACCACAGCGGGGCTTCCGGCTCCGAGTTCTCCGCTTGCGTATCCGTCACGTCCACAGTCATTTTCGGTCTACCCGACCCCTTCGTAAAGCTCGTAGAACCGGTCGAAAGTAACAGCCGTCCGTGGCTTCGCGCGTGTCGGATCTCAGTAAGTGAGAATGTTCAGAGTGCTGAACTGTGTTCTGTAACAAGGGTTTACGATGCCGCTACCGAACCTGATCGGTGTCGCGGGCAAACCTGGCCGGGGTCTCGTCGTCCATGGTCGCGAAGAATTCGCCGAGCACGTCCACGAGCTGATCCACCGAATCCGCGCAGAACAGCACGGGCTGGTAGTGGGTGATGTCGTAGGTGATCGTGCCCATCGCCGCCACGTCGAGCGGGCGTAGCCGGGCGTGGCGGAACTCGTCGATCTCGCCGTAGGAGGAGAGCAATCCGGCGCCGTAGCAACGGATCTCGCCGTCCTCGCGGACGACGCCGAATTCGAGCGAGAACCAGAACACGTCGGCCAGGAATTTCAGCGCGGTGTCGGTGGTCAACCGGGTCACCGCGGCGCCGACCGTTTCGTAGAGCGCGGCGAAGCGGGGGCTCGCGATCTGGTTGGCGTGGCCGATGATCTCGTGGATCGCGTCCGGCTCGGGAGTGTAGAGCGGGGCGGAGTGGTGGCGGATGTACTGGGTCGAATGGAAGGTGCGCGCGGCGAAGGAACCGAAGAACTCGCGCAGCGGGACCAGGCCGGCGGCCGGAACGTAGCTGAAGCCGGTGAGCGGGGCCAGCAGCGCCGACACCTCGTCGAGTTGCGGGATGTGATCACGCGGCAGGGTGAGCATGGCCGCCGCCTCGCGGACCTCGCGGCAGGCGTAGATCTCGTGCTTGCGCGCCAGTTCGGCCGAGGCGATCCGCCACACCCGTTCTTCGTCGTCGGAGTAGTCGATGCGCGGGGCCGCCGCACCGGGTGCGTGGTCGAGCGCGAGCGCGGCGATGGCGTTGCGGCGGGCGCGGTAGTTCTCGTCGTGCACGCCGGGATGGTCCTCGCTCAGGTGAACGGTGACGTCGCCGTCACGCTCGCGCGTCACCGGCGAATACAGCTGTGCCTCGGTGAACATGACTCAAGGCAAGCACCGCTGGATCGTCGCGACAACAACGACGCGCACAACTGCGCAAACTGCACAGTTCGGGTGCGGGCAAGCCCATGATTCCGACGGTCACCAGCGATTTCCCCGCGCTTGCCAGCCATTCGCCGACATCGCGGGCCCGGCCACTGTGCGGACTTGCGAACGGCTGGGTTCGGTAACGACGCGGTGAATCGGCGGACGCGCGCAACGCCCATGACGCAAGATTGCGTCCGTATGAAGGAGGACGTTTGCGAACCCTGCGGATAGATCTCGATCAGCACCTGCTGGCCGCTGCTGCCGACATCATGGGCACCGCCGACAGCAACGCCACCGTCAACGAGGCGCTTCGCCGCATCGTGGTGCACGAACGTCAGCTACGTAACCTCGAGCGGTTGATGGCCGATTCGGTCTTCAGTCGCGACCAGTCCGCGCGCGAAGACGGCGCCGCTGATCCGGGTTCGGTCTGCACTCCGGATCGGCCTGTTGATGGCGGCTGTGCCTCTGTCCGTCGCCGCAGCGTTGCCGACTCCGATTCGCTCGTCCCGGACGCGGTGGCCGAGCGCTAGGCCGGTGGGTCCCGGCGGCGAGGGGTTCGCCGGGACCCCGTGCACCGCCGCCGCGGCGAAGCTGTCGGTGCCCGCTGCGATGATCGACGTTCGCACCGATCCGCAGGGGGAACGATGTCGGTACCGATCGCGAATCTGCCACTGACGCAGCGTCCGCGTGAGCGCCTGCTCATGCTCGGCCCGCACGCACTGGCCGATGCCGAACTGCTCGCGCTGCTGCTCGGGCAGGGCACGCGCGGGCAGTCCGCGCTGGAACTGGCCGCCGCGCTGCTCGGTGAGTACGGCGGCCTCGCCGAACTGGCCGCCGCCCGCCCGGAGGAGCTGGCCCGCAGGGCAGGGATCGGACCGGCGAAGGCCGCCACCGTGATCGCGGCCTTCCACCTGGGCACCCGCTCCCGCACCACCGAATCGGTACCGCGCCTCACCGCGCCCGCCGACATCGCCCGCGTCGCGCTGCCCCTGTTCGCCGGTGCGCGGGTCGAACGCCTGCTCGTACTGATCTGCGACACCCAGAACCGCCTGCGCCACCGCGCGTTCGTCGCCGAAGGCGCGATCGACCACGTCGCCGTCCCCGTCCGCGAAATCCTCAACACCGTCCTGCGCCACGACGGCCGAGCCTTCGCCGTCGTCCACAACCACCCCTCCGGCGACCCCGACCCCAGCCCCGACGACCGCCGAGCCAGCACCCTGCTCCACCACGCCGCCCACACCGTCGGCCTCCGCTACCTCGACCACATCGTCATCGCCGGCGAAACCTGGTCCACCGCCCCACCGCTCACCTAGCCGGAGCACGATACAGTCGCGATCGGAAAGGGGGAACAGATCGTGATTTCGGCCAGACGGGGGTTCGGCGCGTTCCTGCTGTGCCTGATGGGTACCGGACTCCTGGTCGTCGGCCTCGCTCTCACCGGCTACGCGGCGGCGCTGCTCACCGACCCCAACCTGTCCTGTCACCGGGTCTTCGGGCCTGGCGTTTGCGCGAGCGACAGCTTTCCCTTGTCGGCCGCGCAGCGCGACCAGGTAGCCGCGCAGGCGCGGATGCTGCTGGCTGTCGGCGCGTTGGTCGCCGTCGGCAGTGTGGTCGCCATGGCAGCCACGGCACGCACCGTGCGACGGGTCATGGCCGAGGACCCCACCGCCGAGATCCCCGATCGGCCGACGCTGACCGATGTCGGGCTCGCGGTGATCGCGGTGGCACTCGGGTCGCTCGCCCTCGCCGGTGGTTTCCATGCGCTGATTTCGAGCGTGCTGCCGACCTGCCAAGGTGCGGTGCTGGAGGCGGCGGCCGCGTGCCCGACGACGGAAAAGTACGGCCTGCCCTCCAGCAAGACCTTCGCGGAGTTGCAGGGCAGTGACCGCATGCTGAGTGCCGTCGGCCTCGCCTTCGGTGTGCTGCTGACCGGCACCGGACTGCTGTTCGCGTACTGGATGATCGACGACATCAGGGTCCGCAGCCGCCACCGGAACGCCCACACCGCACCGCCGTCACCCGGCCCCTGGTACTGAGCTCGGGCATTACTCACGCGCGTCGGGGCGGTGGTCGAAGCCCGCGGTGCGGGCGAGGTCGGCGAGCATGGCGTCGAACATGATTTCGGGGTCGGCCAGGGGGATGGGGTAGTTGCCGAAGACTTCCAGGGTGACGTGGCCGAAGAGGCGGGCCCAGGTTTGGACCATGAGGTAAGTGACGCTCAGGTCTAGTTTTTCGGCGGGGAACTTCTGGCCGGAGTCCGAGAGCATGGCGAGCAGTTCGGTCTGGAAGGCGATGAGGTCGGCGCGCAGGGCGGCGGGGATGGTGTCGCCGGGTGGGGTGGCGATGTCGAAACCGGCGAGCAGGCGGCCCGCGGCGGCGAGGAAGATCCGGCCGAAGGGCTCGTCGAAGCGGCCGATCACCGGGCGTCGGGCGGCGGTGGGGGAGGCGAAGACCAGGGTGAACTCGCGGGGGTTGGCCAGCGCCCAGCGCCGGAAGCCCCGGCAGATGGCGAGGAACTGGACCGCGCCGTCGTCGGGGAGTTCGTCGAGTTCGGCCGCGAGGTGGGTGGCCAGGTCGGCGCAGAACTCGACGCGCAGCCGTTCCAGCAGGTCGTCGTGGGAGGCGTAGTGGCGGTAGAGGGCGGGGGCGGTGACGCCGAGTTCGCGGGCGATGGCGCGCAGGGTCACCGCGTCGGGGCCGTGCGCGGCCAGCAGTGTCCGCGCGACGCGCCGGATATCGGCGTCGGACACCACCGGCGCCCGCCCCCGTGCCCGCTGTGGCTCCGTCACCCAGCCCTCCTGATTCGCCGCGGGCTCAAGCGTATTCGACTTCCCAGCGTTTGATGCCGTTCAGCCATCCGGTGCGCAGCCGGACCGGGTCGGCGACCTGGCGCAGGTTCGGCATCGCGTCGGCGATGGCGTTGAACATCAGGTCGATCTCGAGGCGGGCCAGGTTGGCGCCGACGCAGTAGTGGGTGCCGGTGCCGCCGAAGCCGACGTGCGGATTCGGGTTGCGCAGCACGTCGAAGCGGAACGGGTCGGTGAAGGCGGTCTCGTCGAAATTGGCCGAGCTGTAGAACAATCCGACGCGCTGGCCCTTCTTGACCTGCTGGCCGCCGAGTTCGAGGTCGCGGGTGGCGGTGCGCTGGAACGCGGTCACCGGGGTCGCCCAGCGCACGATCTCGTCCGGTGCGGTGCGCGGGCGCTGCTCTTTGTAGAGCTCCCACTGCTCCGGGTTGTCCACGAAGGCCTTCATGCCGTGGGTGATCGAGTTGCGGGTGGTCTCGTTGCCCGCCACCGCGAGCAGGATGACGAAGAAGGCGAACTCGTCGGAGCCCAGGTGCTCGCCGTCGATGTCGGCGTTGACCAGCTGGGTGACGATGTCGGCCGCCGGACAGCCGCGCCGCTGCTCGGCCATGTTCCAGGCGTAGCCCATCACCTCGGCGGTGGCGGTGTGGTGATTGCCCTCGAACTCCGGATCGTCGTAGGAGATCATCTGATTGGTCCAGTCGAAGATCTTCCTGCGGTCTTCTTGCGGCACCCCGAGCAGTTCGGCGATCGCCTGCAACGGCAGTTCGACGGCCACCTGCTCGACGAAATCCCCGCGACCTTCCCGCTTGGCCTCGAACACGATCCGCTCGGCCCGCTCGGTGAGCGCGGCCCGCAGATTCTCCACCGCGCGCGGAGTGAACCCCTTCGACACGATGCGCCGGATCTTGGTGTGCTGCGGCGGATCCAGATTCAGCATGAGCATGTTGCCGAGCATGTCGATCTGCTCGCGGGTGGTCTCCTCGTTGAACCGGATGATCGCGGTGTTCTCGTGCGAGGAGAAGTCCTCGGGGTTCTTCGAGATCTCCTTGATGTCGGCCAGCTTCGAGACCACCCAGTAGCCGCCGTCGTCGAATCCGCTGGCGCGATCCGGCTGGGCGCACCACCACACCGGCGCGGTGCGGCGCAGTTCGGCGAACTCTTCGACGGGCAAGCGGGCGGCCAGCAGATCGGGATCGGTGAAATCGAATCCTGCCGGGATGTTCGGGCTGATCACGGGTGTCTCCTCCGGTCCGTCACGCGGCCCTGGCCGGTGATGTAGAACACGTTCCGAAACCATGGAACCACGGTGAGCCCTCTTGTGAACAGCGTTTAGTAATACCTGTTAAGAATTGAGTCGGTCGGGGCTGATGCGGCCTGTTCTCCGTCGGTCGCCAGGGCTGGCGGGCAAGATGGCCGGGTGGACCTGCCGTTCCTGCGTGCGCACCCGCACCTGCTCCCCACCTTCCTGACCCATCAGCGCCTGCGTACGACGCCGGTCGGCGGCGGCTCGATCAGCGTGGCCGAGCGGATCGGGCTCGACGACGGCACCCAGCTGTTCCTCAAGACCTGGCCGGGCGGGATTTCGGCGGCCCCGACAGCGCGGGCCGCCGCCGCGCCCGCCGGTCTGTTCGCGACCGAAGCGGCGGGACTGCGCTGGCTGCGCGAGGCGAACGGCGTCGCGGTGCCGGAGGTGTACGCGGCCACCGAGGACCTCCTGCTGCTGGAATGGATCGACCACGCCGAACCCACCCGAACCGCCGCCGAACGCTTCGGCCGCCGGCTCGCCGAGACGCACCGTGCTGGCGCACCCTGCTTCGGCGCTTCCATCCTGCCGGGCGGGGAAACGCCGCCGAGGCCGGCCGAGTCTTCGGGTGCGCCAGTGGTGGGGTTCCTGGCTGGTCTGCCCATGGACAACGCGCCCGGTGATGACTGGCCGGGCTGGTATCTCGAGCGTCGTATCCTGCCGTACCTGCGGCTCGCGGTGGACGCGGGTGCTCTCGACCCAGCCGACGCCGCCGTCGTCGAATCCATCCACATCGAGGCCCCGGCCGAACCCCCGGCCCGCATCCACGGCGACCTCTGGCCCGGCAACATCGTCTGGGGGCGAGCCGACACGCCCTGGCTGATCGACCCAGCCGCCCACGGAGGCCATCGCGAAACCGATCTCGCCACCATGACACTGTTCGGCGGCGCACCCCACTTCGACCGAATCATCGCCGCCTACAACGAGATCCACCCACTCGACCCCGACTGGAAGACCCGCATCCCCCTGCACAACCTCACCCTGCTGCTGGTCCATGCCATCCTGTTCGGCCGCGCCTACCGCACCACCGTCCTCGACGCGGCCGCGCGCTATCGATAGCTGACAGCGGTGGCACCGTGAGTTACACCTTTACGTTCTATGTAACAGTTTGATGTAGAGGGCGCCAAGCTGTCGCCAGCGAGGTGGACGCATGACCAAGATGCCTCATGTTCAAACGAATGGCACTTTCCCTCCTGTGTGGTGCGGCCGCGGTGCTTCCGGTCGCGCCTGCCGGGGCGGCGCCCGTCGTGGCGCCGAAGATCGCGTCCTACAACGTCTTCATGCTGCCCGAGGCGCTCTACCCGAACTGGGGACAGGAGCAGCGCGCGGATCTGATCACCCAGCAGAACCTGCTCGCCGACCAGGACGTGGTGGTGTTGCAGGAGCTCTTCCACAACGAGGGTGGTGACCGGCTGCTGAACAATCTGCGCTCGACCCATCCGAACCAGACGCCGGTGGTCGGCCGGTCCCGGTCCGGCTGGGACGCGACCCAGGGCTCCTACTCCTCGTTCACACCCGAGGACGGTGGCGTCGCCATCGCCAGCAAGTGGCCGATCAGCCGGAAGGTGCAGTTCGTCTACAAGGACGCGTGTGGCGCGGACTGGTTCTCCAACAAGGGCTTCGCCTACGTGAAGCTGGCTTCGCCGAACGGTCCGGTGCACGTGATCGGCACGCACATGCAGTCCGAGGACGACGGGTGCAGCTCCGGCCAGCCGGGTGCGGTGCGGGCGAAGCAGCGGGCCCAGATCGCCGCGTTCCTCGCCGCGGAGCGGATCCCCACCGCCGAGCCGGTCTACGTCGCAGGCGACATGAACGTGATCGAGGCCAGCGCCGAATACCCGGCCATGCTGAGTGAACTCGGCGCGGTCGACCCGCGGCACACCGGCCACCCGCACTCGTGGGACTGCCGCGACAATTCCGTGTGCCTCGACCAGTACGGCCCCGAGTACGTTTCGGAGCATCTCGACTATGTCCTGCCCATCGCGAGCCACCAGGTCCCCGCGGGCTACGTCAACGAGACGCGGCGCGTGAAGAGCCCGTCCTGGAGCGTCACCTCGGGCGGCAAGACCTACACCTACACCGACTACAGCGATCACTACCCGGTCTTCGGGTACGCGGGCTGAGTTCACGGCTGTCGGACCGGCGGCCGATCAGCGCGGGATCGGGCCATGGGTGCCGGTCGAGGGACGCGGTCGGGGCACTGCGATGAGTTCGCGGGCCCGGCCCCGTCCTATCACTCGAACCCACGAACCACTCGCAGAGGAGAAACCCCGATGAGGAAGATCACCGCCGGCCTGTTCATGTCCCTCGATGGCGTGATCGCCGACCCGCAGGACTGGCACTTCCCCTACTTCGACGACGCCATGGGCGCCGCGGTCGACGCCCAGCTCGGCAGCGCGGACACCCTGCTGCTCGGCCGCGTCACCTACGACGGCTTCGCCGACGCGTGGCCGGACCGGGAAGCCGAGGGCGGACCCGACGCCGTCTTCGCGAAGAAGCTGGGTGACGCGCGAAAGCTCGTGGTGACCCACCAGGACCGGGACTTCCCGTGGCGCAACTCCGAGCGGCTCGACGGTGAGCTGACCGAGGCCGCGGCCGCGCTGCGCAACGAGCCGGGCGGGGATGTCGCCATCAGCGGTTCGGTGTCGGTGGTGCGTCAACTGCTGGCCGAGGGCCTGCTCGACGAACTGCATCTGCTGGTGCACCCGATCGTGGTCGGCAAAGGACAGCGACTGTTCGCGGAGGGAACGACGATTCCGCTGCGTCTGCTGTCGTCGGAGACCTTCGGCACGGGCGTGCTGCACGTGGTCTACACCCGCGACGAGGCCGCACCGGGCGGGTCCTATGACGACGCGAAAGCCCATCTCGTGCAGGAATAGTCACGACAAAGGCCGCCTTCATCGAATGATGAAGGCGGCCTTTGTGTGGACCGAGAGGGTCAGCGGGTGAAGAGCAGGGCCCGCTTGACTTCCTGGATGGCCTTGGTGACCTCGATGCCACGGGGGCACGCGTCGGTGCAGTTGAAGGTGGTGCGGCAGCGCCACACACCCTCGACATCGTTGAGGATGTCGAGACGCTCGCGGGCGCCCTCGTCGCGGCTGTCGAAGATGAAGCGGTGCGCGTTCACGATCGCGGCCGGGCCGAAGTAGCTGCCGTCGCTCCAGTACACGGGGCAGGAGGTGGTGCAGCAGGCGCACAGGATGCACTTGGTGGTGTCGTCGAAGCGGGCGCGGTCGGCCTGGGACTGGATGCGCTCGCGGGTCGGCTCGTTGCCCGAGGTCATCAGGTACGGCTTCACGGCACGGAACGCGTCGAAGAACGGCTCCATGTCGACGATGAGATCCTTCTCCACCGGCAGGCCGCGGATCGGCTCGACGGTCATGCTGAGGGTCTTGTCGCCCTTGGGCAGCAGGTCCTTCATCAGCACCTTGCAGGCCAGCCGGTTCACACCGTTGATCCGCATCGCGTCCGAACCGCACACACCGTGGGCGCAGGAGCGCCGGAAGGTGAGGGTGCCGTCCAGGTAGGACTTGATGTAGATCAGCACGTTGAGGAAGCGGTCGGTCGGCAGGACCGGCACCTGGAACGAATCCCAGTACGCGCCCTTGTCGTTCTCGGTGCTGAACCGGGCCACCTTCACGGTGACCATGACCGAGCCCTCGGGGACGGGCGCGGGCTTCTGGGTGATGGGTTCGGCTACAGCAGTCATCAGTACTTACGCTCCATCGGCTCGTAGCGGGTCTGCACCACCGGCTTGAAGTCGAGACGGATATCGGAGATGAGTTCCGAACCGACCTTGTAAGCCATCGTGTGCCGCATGAAGTTCACGTCGTCGCGATCCGGGTAGTCGTCGCGAGCGTGACCGCCGCGCGATTCCTTCCGGTTGAGCGCGCCGACGACGGTGACCTCGGCCAGCTCGAGCAGGAAGCCCAGCTCGACGGCCTCGAGCAGGTCGCTGTTGTAGCGCTTGCCCTTGTCCTGCACCGTGATCCGGGTGTAGCGCTCCTTGAGCACGTGGATGTCGGTGAGGGCCTGCTTGAGGGTGTCCTCGGTGCGGAACACGGCGGCGTTCATGTCCATCGTGTACTGCAGCTCGGTGCGGATGTCGGCCACCCGCTCGTCGCCGTGATCGGACAGGATCAGCGTCAGCCAGTCCTGCACCATCTGCGCCGGATCCTCCGGCATCTCGACGAACTCGGTGCGCAGCGCGTACTCGGCGGCCGCGATACCGGCGCGACGGCCGAACACGTTGATGTCGAGCAGCGAGTTGGTGCCCAGACGGTTGGCGCCGTGCACCGACACGCACGCGCACTCACCGGCGGCGTAGAGGCCGGGGACCACGTCGGTGTTGTTGCGCAGCACCTCGCCACGGATGCGGGTGGGGATACCGCCCATCACGTAGTGGCAGGTCGGCATGACCGGCACGAGCTCCTTGACCGGGTCCACGCCCAGGTAGGTGCGCGCGAACTCGGTGATGTCGGGCAGCTTCTCCTCGAGCACGTCCTCGCCGAGGTGGGTCACGTCGATGTAGACGTAGTCCTTGTTCGGCCCGGCGCCACGGCCTTCGAGCACCTCGAGCACCATCGAGCGGGCGACGATGTCGCGCGGGGCGAGGTCCTTGATGGTGGGGGCATAGCGCTCCATGAAGCGCTCACCGGAGGCGTTGCGCAGGATGCCACCCTCACCACGGACCGCCTCGGAGATGAGGATGCCAAGGCCCGCGAGGCCTGTCGGGTGGAACTGGTGGAACTCCATGTCCTCGAGCGGCAGGCCCTTGCGGAACACGATCGCCATGCCGTCACCGGTCAGCGTGTGCGCGTTCGAGGTGGTCTTGTACATGCGGCCCGAGCCGCCGGTGGCGAACACGATCGACTTCGCGTGGAAGACGTGGATCTCACCGGTGGACAGCTCGTAGGCGACGACGCCGGTGGCGACGGGGCCACGGTCGGAATCGGTCATCACCAGGTCGAGCACGTAGAACTCGTTGTAGAACTCGACGTCGTGCTTGACGCAGTTCTGGTAGAGCGTCTGCAGGATCATGTGACCGGTGCGGTCGGCGGCATAACACGCGCGACGCACCGGCGCCTTGCCGTGATCGCGGGTGTGGCCACCGAAGCGGCGCTGGTCGATCTTGCCCTCGGGCGTGCGGTTGAACGGCAGACCCATCTTCTCCAGGTCCATCACCGCGTCGATGGCCTCCTTGGCCATGATCTCCGCGGCGTCCTGGTCGACCAGGTAGTCACCACCCTTGACGGTGTCGAAGGTGTGCCATTCCCAGTTGTCTTCTTCGACGTTGGCCAGCGCGGCGCACATGCCGCCCTGGGCCGCGCCGGTGTGGCTGCGGGTCGGGTACAGCTTGGTCAGGACCGCGGTGCGCGTGCGCGGACCGGCCTCGATCGCCGCGCGCATACCGGCGCCACCGGCGCCGACGATGACCACGTCGTAGCGATGCTCCTGAATCGGACGGGATTCACTCATGCGAGGTGGCCTGTTCCTAACCTGTGATGTTGGGGTCGAAGGTGAAGATGACGTACGTGCCAACGCCCATGACCAGGATCATCGAGACGACCAGGATGGTCTTGAGCCAGAACCGCGTGGAGTCGTTGCGGGAGTAGTCATCGATGACGGTGCGCAGGCCGTTGCCGCCGTGCAGCTGAGCCAGCCACAGCATCGTCAGGTCCCAGATCTGCCAGAACGGGCTGGCCCAGCGGCCGGCCACGAACGCGAAGTTCAGGCGCTTCACGCCGCCGTCGATCATCAGCATGATGAACATGTGGCCGAGCACCAGCACGATCAGCAGCAGGCCGGAGAAGCGCATGAACAGCCAGGCGTACTTCTCGAAGTTGTTGTTCGACCGAGCGCGCGGCGAGCGGGGCAGGTCCAGGCTGGCCGGGCGGTCGTAGGACTTTCCGATGATGGGTGCGCTCATGATCAGTGCTCCGTCAGCAGGTAGAAGAACTGGCGGCCGACGCCTGCGGCGGAGACCAGGACCCAGATGGTCAGCACGACCCAGAGCATCTGCTTCTGGTAGCGCGGACCCTGCGACCAGAAGTCGACCAGGATCACGCGGACGCCGTTGAGGGCGTGGAAGAGCACGCAGACGACCAGGCCCATCTCCATGAGCGCGACCAGTGGGGTCTTGTACAGCTCGATGGCCTCGTCATAGGTGTTCGGGTTGACCCGAACCAATGCCGTGTCCAGCACGTGCACGAAGAGGAAGAAGAAGATCGTGACACCGGTGATCCGGTGCAGCGCCCAGGACCACATGCCCGGGTCGCCGCGGTACAGCGTCTTCCGCTTCGGCTGGGCCGGAGCCGGAGCTTCTATCGTGGTCATAGAGTGCGGTGCCTCCAACGTCGTTGATGGACCCGGTCACAGACCCGACGCCAGCGTGCGTGGAGAGGCAATTGCCCAGGTGGCTGCGCTGTGTTGCGCTGAGCGCTGCCCGCCGCCGGGAACCTGAACCGATCTGCGGTGAACTCTAATCCTCTCTGTTTCGCGGAACTAATTCGGCGTGCCGCGCGTTGCGTGCAAACTTGGCGAGTTAGGTTTACCTTTCTCGATGTCGGATACTGGTGCGCAGGTCTTCTCCGAGGCGTATTCGGCATCAATGGGTGGAGGTTCGCCATGTCCGAGATCGACTGGAATACCTTGCATGACAAGGCAATTCACGCTATGGGGCTCGCCTACGCGCCGTACTCGCGGTTTCCGGTCGGCGCTGCGGCTCTCAGTGCGGATGGGCGAATTGTGAGCGGGTGCAATGTGGAGAATGTCTCACTCGGCGTAACTCTGTGTGCCGAATGTGTACTCGTCGGTAACTTATTCACCTCGGGTGGCGGGCGTCTCATTGCGGTCTCCGTGACCGATTCTCGGGGGGAAATCCTGATGCCCTGCGGGCGTTGTCGTCAGCTGCTGTTCGAACACGGCGGGCGCGAGCTGCTCGTCGACCATCCGGAGGGTCCGAAGCCGCTCAGCGAGCTGCTCCCGTACGCCTTCGGGCCCGATGATCTGGCGGCCGGGCGGCAGTAGTCGCGTCGCGGTGCCAGACTTGGCCGCATGACGGCACTGGACGCGGTATCGATCATCACGGGTAAGCGGGACGGCGGGGAGCTGTCGGACGGGCAGATCGACTGGGTGGTGGACGGATTCACCCGGGGGATCGTGGCCGACGAGCAGATGGCGGCGCTGGCCATGGCGATCGTGTGGCGGGGGATGACCCGGCGCGAGACCGCCCGGTGGACCGCGGCGATGATCGCCTCCGGGAGCCGGATGGACTTCACCGATCTGCCCCGGCCCACCGTCGACAAGCATTCGACCGGCGGGGTGGGCGACAAGATCACCCTGCCGCTGGCTCCGCTGGTGGCGGCCTGCGGTGCGGCCGTGCCGCAGTTGTCCGGGCGCGGGCTCGGGCATACCGGTGGCACGCTGGACAAACTCGAGTCGATTCCCGGGTGGCAGGCCGATGTCACCGTGCCTCGGATGCGCGAGATCCTGTCCGACCCGGCGATCGGGGCGGTGGTGTGCGCGGCAGGGGCCGATCTGGCGCCCGCCGACAAGCGGCTCTACGCGCTGCGCGATGTGACCGGCACGGTGGAGTCCATTCCGTTGATCGCGAGCTCGATCATGAGCAAGAAGATCGCCGAGGGGACTGCGGCGCTGGTGCTGGATGTGAAGGTGGGGTCCGGTGCGTTTCTGAAGACGCTCGACGGTGCCCGGGAACTCGCGACCGCGATGGTCGAACTCGGTCGCGACGCCGGGGTGCGGACGGTTGCGCTGCTCACTGCGATGGATACGCCGCTCGGGCGGACTGCGGGGAATGCGCTCGAGGTGGCGGAGTCGGTCGAGGTGCTGGCGGGTGGGGGACCGGCGGATGTTGTCGAGCTGACGTTGACTCTCGCTCGGGAGATGGTTGCTCAGGCCGGGCTGCACATCGACCCCGCTGATGTGCTCGCCGATGGACGGGCCATGGATCACTGGCGTTCGATGATCCAGGCCCAGGGTGGGGACCCGGATGCGCCGCTGCCGGTGGCGCGGCACACCGAGGTCGTGCGGGCCGAGTCCAGTGGTGTGCTGACTCGGCTGGATGCGATGGGTGTCGGTGTCGCTGCTTGGCGGCTCGGTGCGGGTCGGGCTCGGCAGGGGGAGAAGGTGCAGGCGGGGGCTGGGATCGAGATGCATGCCAAGCCGGGGGATTCGGTGGTGGCGGGGCAGGCGTTGTTGACGTTGCACACCGATACGCCGGATGCGTTCGTGGGTGCGGCTGCGGCACTCGATGCCGCTGTGGTGATCGAGTCGGCGCCTGCGGGTAAGCCGGGTGAGCTGGTGCTCGGGCGGATCGGGTAGAGGCGTTCGGTCGGTGCGGTAGGTGGCGGACTCGGGGTTTTACTGACACGGGGAGGTATACGGGCTGTGTTTGTTGGAGCGCTGGCGCGCTCGAGTCGCGGCCCCGAGGGGCCGCCGGGGTGGGACCCCCGCGGGCTGCAAAGTAGCCGAAGCCCCCCCGCCG
>NZ_JBHVVA010000015.1:0-5733 GCF_042883805.1 Nocardia sp. NPDC058176
TAAGACCTTGGGTCTTATAAACAGAACGTTCCCTGTCTTGTTTAGTTTTGAAGGAACTTTGTTCCTTGAATAAGTTAAGATGGGCCTGTAGCTCAGCTGGTTAGAGCGCACGCCTGATAAGCGTGAGGTCGGTGGTTCGAGTCCACTCAGGCCCACCATGATGATTTTTCCACAGTAGCTCAGTGGTAGAGCTATCGGCTGTTAACCGATCGGTCGCAGGTTCGAATCCTGCCTGTGGAGCCATACGGAGAAGTACTCAAGTGGCTGAAGAGGCGCCCCTGCTAAGGGTGTAGGTCGCGTAAGCGGCGCGAGGGTTCAAATCCCTCCTTCTCCGCCAGATAAGTTCTCAACCAGACGGCCCGTTGGTCAAGCGGTTAAGACACCGCCCTTTCACGGCGGTAACACGGGTTCGAATCCCGTACGGGTCATATGGAGGATTAGCTCAGCTGGGAGAGCACCTGCCTTACAAGCAGGGGGTCAGCGGTTCGATCCCGTCATCCTCCACCACCGTGCCGGTGTAGCTCAATTGGTAGAGCAACTGACTTGTAATCAGTAGGTTGGGGGTTCAAGTCCTCTGGCCGGCACTCTTTTTCAAAAAAATACGGAGGGGTAGCGAAGTGGCTAAACGCGGCGGACTGTAAATCCGCTCCCTCAGGGTTCGGCAGTTCGAATCTGCCCCCCTCCACCATTTTATAAATAGGGGCATAGTTTAACGGTAGAACAGAGGTCTCCAAAACCTCCGGTGTGGGTTCGATTCCTACTGCCCCTGCCACTATATTATTTATTCATCTTCAGATTATGGCGGTTGTGGCGAAGTGGTTAACGCACCAGATTGTGGCTCTGGCACTCGTGGGTTCGATTCCCATCAATCGCCCCAAACAACATGCGGGTGTAGTTTAGTGGTAAAACCTCAGCCTTCCAAGCTGATGTCGTGAGTTCGATTCTCATCACCCGCTCCATTATAATGATCTTTGAAAACTAAACAAGACAAAACGTACCTGTTAATTCAAAGTTTTAAATAAATCGCACAGCGATGTGCGTAGTCAGTCAAACTACTTTATCGGAGAGTTTGATCCTGGCTCAGGACGAACGCTGGCGGCGTGCCTAATACATGCAAGTCGAGCGGACAGATGGGAGCTTGCTCCCTGATGTTAGCGGCGGACGGGTGAGTAACACGTGGGTAACCTGCCTGTAAGACTGGGATAACTCCGGGAAACCGGGGCTAATACCGGATGGTTGTTTGAACCGCATGGTTCAGACATAAAAGGTGGCTTCGGCTACCACTTACAGATGGACCCGCGGCGCATTAGCTAGTTGGTGAGGTAACGGCTCACCAAGGCAACGATGCGTAGCCGACCTGAGAGGGTGATCGGCCACACTGGGACTGAGACACGGCCCAGACTCCTACGGGAGGCAGCAGTAGGGAATCTTCCGCAATGGACGAAAGTCTGACGGAGCAACGCCGCGTGAGTGATGAAGGTTTTCGGATCGTAAAGCTCTGTTGTTAGGGAAGAACAAGTGCCGTTCAAATAGGGCGGCACCTTGACGGTACCTAACCAGAAAGCCACGGCTAACTACGTGCCAGCAGCCGCGGTAATACGTAGGTGGCAAGCGTTGTCCGGAATTATTGGGCGTAAAGGGCTCGCAGGCGGTTTCTTAAGTCTGATGTGAAAGCCCCCGGCTCAACCGGGGAGGGTCATTGGAAACTGGGGAACTTGAGTGCAGAAGAGGAGAGTGGAATTCCACGTGTAGCGGTGAAATGCGTAGAGATGTGGAGGAACACCAGTGGCGAAGGCGACTCTCTGGTCTGTAACTGACGCTGAGGAGCGAAAGCGTGGGGAGCGAACAGGATTAGATACCCTGGTAGTCCACGCCGTAAACGATGAGTGCTAAGTGTTAGGGGGTTTCCGCCCCTTAGTGCTGCAGCTAACGCATTAAGCACTCCGCCTGGGGAGTACGGTCGCAAGACTGAAACTCAAAGGAATTGACGGGGGCCCGCACAAGCGGTGGAGCATGTGGTTTAATTCGAAGCAACGCGAAGAACCTTACCAGGTCTTGACATCCTCTGACAACCCTAGAGATAGGGCTTCCCCTTCGGGGGCAGAGTGACAGGTGGTGCATGGTTGTCGTCAGCTCGTGTCGTGAGATGTTGGGTTAAGTCCCGCAACGAGCGCAACCCTTGATCTTAGTTGCCAGCATTCAGTTGGGCACTCTAAGGTGACTGCCGGTGACAAACCGGAGGAAGGTGGGGATGACGTCAAATCATCATGCCCCTTATGACCTGGGCTACACACGTGCTACAATGGACAGAACAAAGGGCAGCGAAACCGCGAGGTTAAGCCAATCCCACAAATCTGTTCTCAGTTCGGATCGCAGTCTGCAACTCGACTGCGTGAAGCTGGAATCGCTAGTAATCGCGGATCAGCATGCCGCGGTGAATACGTTCCCGGGCCTTGTACACACCGCCCGTCACACCACGAGAGTTTGTAACACCCGAAGTCGGTGAGGTAACCTTTTAGGAGCCAGCCGCCGAAGGTGGGACAGATGATTGGGGTGAAGTCGTAACAAGGTAGCCGTATCGGAAGGTGCGGCTGGATCACCTCCTTTCTAAGGATTTTAACGGAATATAAGACCTTGGGTCTTATAAACAGAACGTTCCCTGTCTTGTTTAGTTTTGAAGGATCATTCGATTCTTCGAGATGTTGTTCTTTGAAAACTAGATAACAGAAGTAATTCACATTCAATTAGTAATGCAAGATATCACGTAGTGATTCTTTTTAACGGTTAAGTTAGAAAGGGCGCACGGTGGATGCCTTGGCACTAGGAGCCGATGAAGGACGGGACGAACACCGATATGCTTCGGGGAGCTGTAAGCAAGCTTTGATCCGGAGATTTCCGAATGGGGAAACCCACCACTCGTAATGGAGTGGTATCCATATCTGAATACATAGGATATGAGAAGGCAGACCCGGGGAACTGAAACATCTAAGTACCCGGAGGAAGAGAAAGCAAATGCGATTCCCTGAGTAGCGGCGAGCGAAACGGGACTAGCCCAAACCAAGAGGCTTGCCTCTTGGGGTTGTAGGACACTCTGTACGGAGTTACAAAGGAACGAGGTAGATGAAGAGGTCTGGAAAGGCCCGCCATAGAAGGTAACAGCCCTGTAGTCAAAACTTCGTTCTCTCCTGAGTGGATCCTGAGTACGGCGGAACACGTGAAATTCCGTCGGAATCCGGGAGGACCATCTCCCAAGGCTAAATACTCCCTAGTGACCGATAGTGAACCAGTACCGTGAGGGAAAGGTGAAAAGCACCCCGGAAGGGGAGTGAAAGAGATCCTGAAACCGTGTGCCTACAAGTAGTCAGAGCCCGTTAACGGGTGATGGCGTGCCTTTTGTAGAATGAACCGGCGAGTTACGATCCCGTGCAAGGTTAAGCAGAAGATGCGGAGCCGCAGCGAAAGCGAGTCTGAATAGGGCGAATTGAGTACGTGGTCGTAGACCCGAAACCAGGTGATCTACCCATGTCCAGGGTGAAGTTCAGGTAACACTGAATGGAGGCCCGAACCCACGCACGTTGAAAAGTGCGGGGATGAGGTGTGGGTAGGGGTGAAATGCCAATCGAACCTGGAGATAGCTGGTTCTCTCCGAAATAGCTTTAGGGCTAGCCTCAAGGTAAGAGTCTTGGAGGTAGAGCACTGATTGGACTAGGGGCCCCTACCGGGTTACCGAATTCAGTCAAACTCCGAATGCCAATGACTTATCCTTGGGAGTCAGACTGCGAGTGATAAGATCCGTAGTCAAAAGGGAAACAGCCCAGACCGCCAGCTAAGGTCCCAAAGTATACGTTAAGTGGAAAAGGATGTGGAGTTGCTTAGACAACCAGGATGTTGGCTTAGAAGCAGCCACCATTTAAAGAGTGCGTAATAGCTCACTGGTCGAGTGACTCTGCGCCGAAAATGTACCGGGGCTAAACGTATCACCGAAGCTGCGGACTGTTCTTCGAACAGTGGTAGGAGAGCGTTCTAAGGGCTGTGAAGTCAGACCGGAAGGACTGGTGGAGCGCTTAGAAGTGAGAATGCCGGTATGAGTAGCGAAAGACGGGTGAGAATCCCCTCCACCGAATGCCTAAGGTTTCCTGAGGAAGGCTCGTCCGCTCAGGGTTAGTCGGGACCTAAGCCGAGGCCGAAAGGCGTAGGCGATGGACAACAGGTTGATATTCCTGTACCACCTCCTCACCATTTGAGCAATGGGGGGACGCAGGAGGATAGGGTAAGCGCGGTATTGGATATCCGCGTCCAAGCAGTTAGGCTGGGAAATAGGCAAATCCGTTTCCCGTGAAGGCTGAGCTGTGATGGCGAGCGAATTATAGTAGCGAAGTTCCTGATTCCACACTGCCAAGAAAAGCCTCTAGCGAGGTGAGAGGTGCCCGTACCGCAAACCGACACAGGTAGGCGAGGAGAGAATCCTAAGGTGATCGAGAGAACTCTCGTTAAGGAACTCGGCAAAATGACCCCGTAACTTCGGGAGAAGGGGTGCTCTGTTAGGGTGCAAGCCCGAGAGAGCCGCAGTGAATAGGCCCAGGCGACTGTTTAGCAAAAACACAGGTCTCTGCGAAGCCGTAAGGCGAAGTATAGGGGCTGACGCCTGCCCGGTGCTGGAAGGTTAAGAGGAGCGCTTAGCGTAAGCGAAGGTGCGAATTGAAGCCCCAGTAAACGGCGGCCGTAACTATAACGGTCCTAAGGTAGCGAAATTCCTTGTCGGGTAAGTTCCGACCCGCACGAAAGGCGCAACGATCTGGGCACTGTCTCAACGAGAGACTCGGTGAAATTATAGTACCTGTGAAGATGCAGGTTACCCGCGACAGGACGGAAAGACCCCGTGGAGCTTTACTGCAGCCTGATATTGAATGTTGGTACAGCTTGTACAGGATAGGTAGGAGCCTTGGAAACCGGAGCGCCAGCTTCGGTGGAGGCATCGGTGGGATACTACCCTGGCTGTATTGACCTTCTAACCCGCCGCCCTTATCGGGCGGGGAGACAGTGTCAGGTGGGCAGTTTGACTGGGGCGGTCGCCTCCTAAAAGGTAACGGAGGCGCCCAAAGGTTCCCTCAGAATGGTTGGAAATCATTCGCAGAGTGTAAAGGCACAAGGGAGCTTGACTGCGAGACCTACAAGTCGAGCAGGGACGAAAGTCGGGCTTAGTGATCCGGTGGTTCCGCATGGAAGGGCCATCGCTCAACGGATAAAAGCTACCCCGGGGATAACAGGCTTATCTCCCCCAAGAGTCCACATCGACGGGGAGGTTTGGCACCTCGATGTCGGCTCATCGCATCCTGGGGCTGTAGTCGGTCCCAAGGGTTGGGCTGTTCGCCCATTAAAGCGGTACGCGAGCTGGGTTCAGAACGTCGTGAGACAGTTCGGTCCCTATCCGTCGCGGGCGCAGGAAATTTGAGAGGAGCTGTCCTTAGTACGAGAGGACCGGGATGGACGCACCGCTGGTGTACCAGTTGTTCTGCCAAGGGCATCGCTGGGTAGCTATGTGCGGACGGGATAAGTGCTGAAAGCATCTAAGCATGAAGCCCCCCTCAAGATGAGATTTCCCATTCCGCAAGGAAGTAAGATCCCTGAAAGATGATCAGGTTGATAGGTCTGAGGTGGAAGTGTGGCGACATACGGAGCTGACGAATACTAATAGATCGAGGACTTAACCAAAATGTTTGAAACATTCAATGC
>NZ_JBHVVA010000016.1:0-1749 GCF_042883805.1 Nocardia sp. NPDC058176
AGATGTGCTCCTTAGAAAGGAGGTGATCCAGCCGCACCTTCCGGTACGGCTACCTTGTTACGACTTCGTCCCAATCGCCGATCCCACCTTCGACGGCTCCCTCCCACAAGGGGTTAGGCCACCGGCTTCGGGTGTTACCGACTTTCATGACGTGACGGGCGGTGTGTACAAGGCCCGGGAACGTATTCACCGCAGCGTTGCTGATCTGCGATTACTAGCGACTCCAACTTCACGGGGTCGAGTTGCAGACCCCGATCCGAACTGAGACCGGCTTTAAGGGATTCGCTCCACCTCACGGTATCGCAGCCCTCTGTACCGGCCATTGTAGCATGTGTGAAGCCCTGGACATAAGGGGCATGATGACTTGACGTCGTCCCCACCTTCCTCCGAGTTGACCCCGGCAGTCTCTCACGAGTCCCCGCCATTACGCGCTGGCAACATAAGATAAGGGTTGCGCTCGTTGCGGGACTTAACCCAACATCTCACGACACGAGCTGACGACAGCCATGCACCACCTGTACACCGACCACAAGGGGGCCTACATCTCTGCAGGTTTCCGGTGTATGTCAAACCCAGGTAAGGTTCTTCGCGTTGCATCGAATTAATCCACATGCTCCGCCGCTTGTGCGGGCCCCCGTCAATTTCTTTGAGTTTTAGCCTTGCGGCCGTACTCCCCAGGCGGGGTACTTAATGCGTTAGCTACGGCACGGAGTCCGTGGAAGGAGCCCCACACCTAGTACCCACCGTTTACGGCGTGGACTACCAGGGTATCTAATCCTGTTTGCTACCCACGCTTTCGCTTCTCAGCGTCAGTTACTTCCCAGAGACCCGCCTTCGCCACCGGTGTTCCTCCTGATATCTGCGCATTTCACCGCTACACCAGGAATTCCAGTCTCCCCTGAAGTACTCTAGTCCGCCCGTATCGCCTGCAAGCTTAAGGTTGAGCCCCAAGTTTTCACAAACGACGCGACGAACCGCCTACAAGCTCTTTACGCCCAGTAATTCCGGACAACGCTCGGACCCTACGTATTACCGCGGCTGCTGGCACGTAGTTGGCCGGTCCTTATTCTACAGGTACAGTCACTTGCGCTTCGTCCCTGTCAAAAGCGGTTTACAACCCGAAGGCCGTCATCCCGCACGCGGCGTCGCTGCATCAGGCTTTCGCCCATTGTGCAATATTCCCCACTGCTGCCTCCCGTAGGAGTCTGGGCCGTGTCTCAGTCCCAGTGTGGCCGGTCACCCTCTCAGGTCGGCTACCCGTCGTCGCCTTGGTGAGCCGTTACCTCACCAACAAGCTGATAGGCCGCGGGCCCATCTCGCACCGATAAATCTTTCCACCACAAACCATGCAGTCCGTGGTCATATCCGGTATTAGACCCAGTTTCCCAGGCTTATCCCGAAGTGCAAGGCAGATCACCCACGTGTTACTCACCCGTTCGCCGCTCGTGTACCCCGAAGGGCCTTACCGCTCGACTTGCATGTGTTAAGCACGCCGCTAGCGTTCGTCCTGAGCCAGAATCAAACTCTCCGTTGAAGACTCTCGAAACACTCCCAAAAGGAGCGAATCAGAAATATCTAAACTAGAGTCCGAAAAATCTAGCAAAAGTTCGAACACCAGCAAATCAAGATTCGCTGTTGTTCAATGTCCAACCTCCCACGACCGGGGGGTACGCGAAGGCTGGAACCAATAATAATTATTGGCACTGACATTCATCGACACACTATTGAGTTCTCAAAGAACACACGCAC
>NZ_JBHVVA010000017.1:0-1403 GCF_042883805.1 Nocardia sp. NPDC058176
GCTAGTACTGCTCTTCGGAGCGTGGAACGCATGATCACCGGACGGGACTGGGCCGGGCACGCTGTTGGGTGTCTGAGGGTACGGCCGTGAGGACGCCTTCAGTGCCGGCCCCAGTGCACTCGGGATGTTGTCCCGGGGTGATGGGTGGTTGGTCGTTGTTTGAGAACTGCACAGTGGACGCGAGCATCTGTGGCCAAGTTTTTAAGGGCGCACGGTGGATGCCTTGGCACCAGGAACCGATGAAGGACGTGGGAGGCCACGATAGTCCCCGGGGAGCCGTCAACCAGGCTTTGATCCGGGGGTTTCCGAATGGGGAAACCCGGCAGTCGTCATGGGCTGTCACCCATACCTGAACACATAGGGTATGTGGAGGGAACGAGGGGAAGTGAAACATCTCAGTACCCTCAGGAAGAGAAAACAACCGTGATTCCGGGAGTAGTGGCGAGCGAAACTGGATGAGGCCAAACCGTATGCGTGTGAGACCCGGCAGGGGTTGCGTATGCGGGGTTGTGGGATCTCTCTTTTACGGTCTGCCGGCCGTGAGACGAGTCAGAAACCGTTGATGTAGGCGAAGGACATGCGAAAGGTCCGGCGTAGAGGGTAAGACCCCCGTAGTCGAAACGTCAGCGGCTCGTTTGAGAGACACCCAAGTAGCACGGGGCCCGAGAAATCCCGTGTGAATCTGGCGGGACCACCCGCTAAGCCTAAATATTCCCTGGTGACCGATAGCGGATAGTACCGTGAGGGAATGGTGAAAAGTACCGCGGGAGCGGAGTGAAATAGTACCTGAAACCGTGTGCCTACAAGCCGTGGGAGCGTCGGATATGTGCTTGCACATATCTCGTGACTGCGTGCCTTTTGAAGAATGAGCCTGCGAGTTTGCGGTGTGTTGCGAGGTTAACCCGTGTGGGGAAGCCGTAGCGAAAGCGAGTCCGAATAGGGCGATTGAGTTGCACGCTCAAGACCCGAAGCGGAGTGATCTAGCCATGGGCAGGTTGAAGCGGAGGTAAGACTTCGTGGAGGACCGAACCCACCAGGGTTGAAAACCTGGGGGATGACCTGTGGTTAGGGGTGAAAGGCCAATCAAACTCCGTGATAGCTGGTTCTCCCCGAAATGCATTTAGGTGCAGCGTCGTGTGTTTCTTGCCGGAGGTAGAGCACTGGATAGGCGATGGGCCCTACCGGGTTACTGACCTTAGCCAAACTCCGAATGCCGGTAAGTGAGAGCGCGGCAGTGAGACTGTGGGGGATAAGCTCCATGGTCGAGAGGGAAACAGCCCAGAGCATCGACTAAGGCCCCTAAGCGTACGCTAAGTGGGAAAGGATGTGGAGTCGCAGAGACAACCAGGAGGTTGGCTTAGAAGCAGCCACCCTTGAAAGAGTGCGTAATAGCTCACTGGTCA
>NZ_JBHVVA010000018.1:0-1165 GCF_042883805.1 Nocardia sp. NPDC058176
CTGAGCTGGGTGGGGTCGCAGAGACCAGAGAGAAGCGACTGTTTACTAAAAACACAGGTCCGTGCGAAGTCGTAAGACGATGTATACGGACTGACGCCTGCCCGGTGCCGGAAGGTTAAGAGGACCGGTTAGCGCTTCGGCGCGAAGCTGAGAATTTAAGCCCCGGTAAACGGCGGTGGTAACTATAACCATCCTAAGGTAGCGAAATTCCTTGTCGGGTAAGTTCCGACCTGCACGAATGGCGTAACGACTTCTCTGCTGTCTCAACCACAGACTCGGCGAAATTGCATTACGAGTAAAGATGCTCGTTACGCGCGGCAGGACGAAAAGACCCCGGGACCTTCACTATAGCTTGGTATTGGTGTTCGGTACGGTTTGTGTAGGATAGGTGGGAGACTGTGAAGCGGGCACGCTAGTGTTTGTGGAGTCGTCGTTGAAATACCACTCTGATCGTATTGGACTTCTAACCTCGGACCATGATCTGGTTCAGGGACAGTGCCTGGTGGGTAGTTTAACTGGGGCGGTTGCCTCCTAAAATGTAACGGAGGCGCCCAAAGGTTCCCTCAGCCTGGTTGGCAATCAGGTGTTGAGTGCAAGTGCACAAGGGAGCTTGACTGTGAGACTGACAGGTCGAGCAGGGACGAAAGTCGGGACTAGTGATCCGGCACCGGCAAGTGGAAGCGGTGTCGCTCAACGGATAAAAGGTACCCCGGGGATAACAGGCTGATCTTCCCCAAGAGTCCATATCGACGGGATGGTTTGGCACCTCGATGTCGGCTCGTCGCATCCTGGGGCTGGAGTAGGTCCCAAGGGTTGGGCTGTTCGCCCATTAAAGCGGCACGCGAGCTGGGTTTAGAACGTCGTGAGACAGTTCGGTCTCTATCCGCCGCGCGCGTTAGAAACTTGAGGAAGGCTGTCCCTAGTACGAGAGGACCGGGACGGACGAACCTCTGGTGTGCCAGTTGTTCCGCCAGGAGCACTGCTGGTTGGCTACGTTCGGAAGGGATAACCGCTGAAAGCATCTAAGCGGGAAGCCTGTTCCAAGATGAGGTTTCTCTCCACCTTGAGTGGTTAAGGCCCCCTACAGACCATGGGGTTGATAGGCCGGAACTGGAAGCACAGTAATGTGTGTAGGTGACTGGTACTAATAGGCCGAGGGCTTATT
>NZ_JBHVVA010000019.1:0-1051 GCF_042883805.1 Nocardia sp. NPDC058176
GTCCTGTAGCGATGTAGCGGTATCCGATATGGTCAGTTTAGAACGATATAAGCTTGCTATGTGCTTTACCGTTTCGTCGAGTGAGTGTCCATTGATCTTAGTCATTGTACATAGATACTCTAAAGTCTTTACGTCATCCTCGGTATAGAGTCGCCATCCTTTCGAATCTTTATTGAACGAGTAGCCTTGTTCTTCAAGCATACTGGCATACTTGCGGACAGTTACTGGCTCTATACCGAGGTGTTTTGCGACGTCCTTTGATGATAATTTGATTCCCATATCCATAACGTATCACCTCGTAAAAAGGGTTCGCTATAGTGAGGGCAAAGCCCTTTATTTAGAGCCATTTAAAAAGAAAGCTGTTCCGTTCTTTTATCAGGTTGGGACTGTATTTAGTTTATGGGGGAGTGCCAATGAGTGATTTTGAAACAGGAATGAGATATGTAAGAGCAACCCTTGGCTTTGAGGGTTTAGTGCTGACGGAAGAAGAGGAAAAGCTTTTAGAAAGACGGTTTCATGGAGAAATCACAGAGGAAGAATACATACAAAAAGCGTTTGAGCTTTCTTTGATGTGATGTACCTGCAGGGGCTTATAATATTCATAGCTGTTGTTAGAACCTAAACCCTTTTACCGTTTTTGGCGGTGAGGGTTCTTTTTTTTTTTTAGGCAGTGATGCGATTTTGGCGTGAGTCAACGGTAACCGGACCGTAGGGAGGATTAAGGAGTTGACTCGCTCAGCGCCACCCGAACCCTTTCAGCACTCAAACAAACCCGTTTGTTTGACGCCAACCGGCGAGGGAGCCCCCCGAAGATGCGGGGGGTTGGGGGGATTGAATGCTGGCATCCAACGGCCGTCCGTTGGTGGGTTTGGGCAAAGCCCAAGAACTGTTGCAAGGCTCGTTGAGAATAAAGAATGCTTTTCAGGATGCTTAGAATCGTTTCTGAGAGCTTCAAATAAAAAAGATGACCTTTTATAGGGGGAAGCTCTTAAAATTGAATGTAGGGGCATTTAAACACGTTTAAAAATAAAAAAAGCAGACTCTTTAGAGC
>NZ_JBHVVA010000020.1:0-1047 GCF_042883805.1 Nocardia sp. NPDC058176
AGACACGCGCGTATCAGGAACGCCTTCAAGAAGAGATTAACCAGGACCGGGAAGATCACGGAAAAAAACCATTTCCTCCGGACAAGTTTGAGAAGGAAGCGAAGAAAGAAATCAAAGAAAGCACCACCGATCCAGAGAGTGGTTACTATGTGAAGGATGAACGGACGAAGCAGTTCGCCTATTCTTTTCACGCAGCCGCGGATCGTAACGGTTTTGTGCTTGGCACCATGGTCACACCTGGCAACACACATGATAGTCAGATTTTAGAGCCATTGGTCGGAAAGGTCATAGAGAGAGTCGGAAAGCCTGAAGCGGTCGCCGCAGATGCCGCGTACAAAACTCCTGCGATTACCCGTTACTTATTGGAACAGGGGATGACCCCTGCCTTGCCATACACACGACCACGTACGAAAAAAGGTTTTTTCCGAAAACATGACTATGTGTATGACGAATACTTTGACTGTTATCTTTGCCCGGCAGGTGAGATCTTGGCCTACTCGACAACGAATAAAGAAGGATATCGGGAGTACAAATCGCCAAAACAGATTTGTGCGACATGCCCATTTTTAGCCAGATGTACGGAGAGTAAAGACCACCAGAAAGTGGTGACGCGTCATATTTGGCAGGAATACGTAGAAGAGGCAGACCATCTTCGCTATCACGCAGAGGTGAAAGAGATTTATGCCAAACGTAAAGAAACCATTGAGCGTGTATTCGCAGATGGAAAAGAAAAGCATGGCATGCGTTGGACAACGTTAAGGGGACTTAAAAAATTGTCGATGCAGGCGATGCTTACTTTCGCTGCCATGAACCTGAAGAAGATGGCCAACTGGACGTGGCAAGGTCCAAAAATGGCCTAAATGATGAACTCGAAGAGGTCTGTCTTTTTATTAAATAGCTTCAAATCCCATAAAAAGCTAAAAAGGGGTTCGGAATGAGACCATTCCGAACCCCTTTTGTCGACAAACTGAACAGCGCTTTGATAGCGCTGTTTTTTCGGTTTTTACTCGATTTTAAATTGTTTCGTCAGATCACGAAGCTCTTCTG